>NZ_QAVX01000027.1 GCF_003121485.1 Dyella sp. C11
GCCTTCAAGAAGGATCGATTGGAAGGGAGAGGCTAGATTGGCCCCTCACCCCAACCCTCTCCCCGGAGGGGAGAGGGGGCAAAGGCTGCGGTTGCGCCCTGTCGTGCGTACCGGAGTTCATTGCCCATGACGGTCTGAAAGCGAAGCGCGCCTCTT
This sequence comes from Dyella sp. C11, assembly GCF_003121485.1. Lineage (GTDB taxonomy): Bacteria > Pseudomonadota > Gammaproteobacteria > Xanthomonadales > Rhodanobacteraceae > Dyella. Next base: position 157 of record NZ_QAVX01000027.1, read on the forward strand.
GAATCGCCCCTGTGGTCGGAAAGCAGAGCGTGGGCTTTACACCACCCCAGCGGTCGGGAAGCGCAGCGTTCGCTTTGATCCATCGTAGTGGTCGGGAAGCGTAGCGACCACCTGCCTTAAGCCCTCTTGGCCTCGGCCGTTGCGAAGCGCGTGGAAGTACCCGCTCTGTCTCGGCGGAGGTTGCCAAGTACCAACGCACCTCAGCCGTTCGGGCTTATCTCAGCGGAATGCTACGAGGCCTAGCTCTGAAGGCCATTTTCTTTGGACTATTTTCGACGCGAAGCTAGTCCCCGTGGGATCTTTTGGGCCAGCAAAAGAAAAGTGACTCGAGCGTCCCACGGGACTAGCTTCGCGTCGTCGGCAGACGATCGAAACGCCACCGCGGCGTGAGCGGCCAGATCGCGGAATAGTCCGATGGCGCAAGTCACCGCAACGCGATAACCATAAGCAAAGTCACTGGATCCCTGCCTTCGCAGGGATGACGGTGAGGGGGAATTAAGGTTTTCAGGTGCGGGGAAGTGAACGCGCGAAAAAACCAGAAGCGATTCCGCAAGCCCCCCGCCTCTCACGACCGTAAAGATCACGGCGCCCAACCCTCTCCGCAAAGGGCATAGAAAGACAAAACGCATCCCACCACCGGCGACAGCATCATCGGCGACTGCGTCATCAGATCCGCCACCATGCCCAGCCCTTCCCGCAACTGCTCCCGCGTTCCCGACGCGCCCAACGCCAAACGCACTGCCTCCGGCGACGGGCCTACGCTGAACGCCTCGCGTCCCACGATGCCCAGCCCGGCATTTCGCAAGCCGCCGACGAACTCGCCGCTGGTCCATGGCTCCGGCAGGCGCAGCCACAGATGAAAGCCATCCTTCGGTATCGCCACCTGCGAGCGCGGCAGCATGCGCGAAGCAATGGCAAGGCGCTCATTGGCTTCCGTGCGAATGGCCTGCACGACCTGCGCAGCAGTGCCTTCCTCGATCCAGCGTGAGGTTACCGCTGCACTCAGGGACGACACCGTACCCGACGTGGCGCGCATCACCGACGTCAGGCGCGCCGCTGACCATGCATCCGGCGTGAGCACATACGCCACCACCAACGAGGGCGACAGGCACTTGGAAAGTCCCGCGATGTGATACGTCAGCGCCGGAGCAAACACGGCAAGCGGCGGCAACACCTGCGCGGGCAACGAGCCGTAATCGTCGTCTTCGATAATCGGCAGGTTGTGGCGTTTCATCACCGCTGCAATCGCTTCGCGACGCTCGACCGGCATGGTGATGGCGGTCGGGTTGTGCAGGCTGGGCATGCAGTAGAACGCCTTGGGCGATTCAGACGCACACACGGCATCGAGTGCGTCCGGATCGACGCCATGTTCGTCCATCGCCACCGGCACCAGGCGAAGGCGCAACAGTGCAGCGAGTGCGCGTACGCCGGGATAAGTCAGTGCTTCCACGGCGAGCGTGTCGCCGGGGGAAAGCAACATGCTCAACACGGAATGCAGGCCACCTTGCAGGCCCGCCGTCACCAGCACGCGATCGGCGGCGGCACCAGGAATGTGCGACGACAGCCAGCCAGCGCCTACTTCGCGGTCATAGGGCGTGCCACCGGGTGGCTGATATCGCATAAGCAGATCTTCGCCACGTGCCTGCACATCGCGCATGCCTTGCCACATGCGTTCGAGCAACGCGGGATCGTGGAATGCCGGCGGGTGGTTCATGCTCATTTCCACCGCACCCACCGTGACGGTGCGCGGCGGCGGCAGCGCGCGCTTGCGCACGAACGTGCCGCGCCCCACTTCCGCGTCCACCAGCTCGCGCCGTGCGGCTTCGGCGTAGGCGCGGGTGACCGTGGTGAAGTCGATGCCCAGCCAGTCGGCCAGGGCGCGCATGGGCGGCAAGCGGTCACCCGGGGCCAGCTGGCCCGACCGGATGTCCTCGCCAATGGCATCGGCAATGGCCAGGTACATCGGCCCGCGATTGGCGGGCAAACGAGGCTTCCAGCTCAAGGTGCGTAGCTTTGCCATTCGGCCCGTCTAATGTATGGATCTTGTGTTGCATTGTATGCATGCGACCGCCCAAGTCCAGCCCCGGAACAACGATGTCAGCGGCATCGTTCGATTTGGAAAGGGCGCCTGCAAACCGGAAATTGGCGTGTTGCCGCCATCCCCACAATGTGCGGCCATCTCCCCCTGCGTTTCCGATGCCATGAACATGTCCCGACGCACGCCATCCCCTGCCCTGGCCGCCCGCGAGCAAAGCGACGCCCGCCGCCGTGCGCTGGACGACGACATCTGCGTCCACATTTTCACCTCATCGTCGGTGATGGTCGGCGTGTGCCTGACCGTGGTCGGCATCCTGCGCGTGGTGGTGACGCTGCGCAGCGAGGACGTGCTTGGCGACGACCTGCTGACCATCAACACCATGATCTACCTGATCTCCGCGTTCGCGGCCTACTGGGCCCTGCGCACGCGCAGCCGCAAGCGCAACCATCGCCTGGAATACATCGCCGACGGCGTCTTCCTGGTTGGCATGGTGTTTACCGTGATCAACACGGGCTTCATCACCTGGGCGATGACGGTGGGATGAGCGCCATGCTGAAACGAGCCAAGATCGCCAGCGCCATCGCACTGTCCGTACTGGGCCTTGCAGGCCTGAGCATGTGGAGCGGCTTCGGCATGCCGGATGCGCATGCCGAAGCCGGCTTTTACGGCGTCGAAGCCGACCAGGCCATCGGATCACCCGGCTCCATCATTCGCATGGAACCCATGGACGGCGCGCCGCTGGGCGCCAGCGCCTATCGCGTGCTTTACCGCTCCATTGGCGTGCACGGCGAACCCATCGCGGTATCGGGCGTCATCGTGGTGCCGGCGGGGCCGGCGCCGGAAGGTGGCCGCCCCATCGTGGCGTGGGCTCACCCCACGACCGGCGTCGTGCCGCGTTGCGCGCCATCGGAAGCACATTTCGTATTCCAGACCATGATGGGCCTGCGTGACATGGTGCGTCACGGCTACATCGTGGCCGCCACGGATTACCCCGGCCTGGGCACGGAAGGACCGCATCCGTATCTGGTGGGTGCCAGCGAGGCGCGCGCCGTTATCGACATCGTGCGCGCCGCCCATCAGGTGCCCAACGCACAGGCCGGTGACCGTTATGCCGTGTGGGGGCATTCACAGGGCGGCCAGGCAGCGTTGTTCACCGGCATGCTCAGCGCCAGCTACGCACCCGAACTGAAACTGGTCGGTGTGGCCGCCGCGGCGCCCGCCACGGACCTCAAGACGCTGTTGACGGAAGATGCCGACACCGATGGCGGCCGCAACGTGACAGCGATGACGCTGTGGTCGTGGAACCGCGTCTACGGCGCACCTATCGACCAGGCGGTGGAACCGGCAGCCATGCCCGCCGTCGATGCGCTGTCCAACGAGTGCATCGAGTCGGTGCTCGACATGGTGGAGCGCCACTATTCGCAACGCCCACTGCAACAACAATTCCTCGCGGTGAAAAACATCACCAGTATCGAGCCGTGGAAGTCGCTGCTTGCGCAAAACGAAGCCGGCACCTTGCCCGCCGACCTGCCCGTGCTCATCACGCAGGGAGCGGCGGACCGCCTGGTGTTGCCTTCCGTGACGGAAGCCTACGTGCAGCGCCTGTGCGCGGCCGGCAGTCGCGTCGAGTACCTTGAAGTGCCGGGCGTGAATCACGGCTGGATCGGCAGCGACAGTGCCGTGCAGGCGGTGGACTGGATGGCCGACCGCTTCGCGGGACAACCTGCGCCAAATACCTGCCAGGCACCATCGCGCTGAGTCTGCTTAACCCCGCAAAAAAGGGCGCGTGTGAAACGCGCCCTTTTTCGTTGCTGCATGGCCGATCAGGATGACGAGGTGCAACCCTTCAGCACCGGGCGATCGGGATCGACGCGCGCGTCATACAAATCGCCGCCCTGGCCTTTGCTCCACCACGTGACGAAGCCCGCCTGGTAGCGCACACCGTCGGCCGACATGCCCGCGACCAGAAGCATCGGCGTTCCCTTCACCGGCACCAGCGCAAAGCTCTGGCCGTTGCGTGCATTGAAGTACGTCACCTTGAAGCTGCGGCCACCGGGGCAGCGATAGACGGCATCGATGGCACGATCGATCTGCACTTGAGGCACCAGCAGCGGACCGGCAAACGCCTCGACACTCAAGGGAAGCGACGCCACGCCAAGCAACAACGAACACAGGCGGCGCGGGGGAAACGCCATGACAAGTTTCATCGGGATGCAACCTCGGTGGAAGTGGGAAGCGGTGTGCCCGGACGCGCGAGGCCGTACATCTGCCACGCCATCTGCTTCAGCAAGGCGTTCGGGTCATTGCCCTGGGCGTACAGATCCATGTGCGCCTTGTTGGGAAGAAAACGAATGTCGGCGCGTGCATGCAGGCTCTGCAGCACGACCTGGAATTTGTGCACGGCGCCGTCGAGGTACCACGTGTCATCCGTGCCCACGGCAATATGGATCTTGCCGTCGAGATCGGCTTTCAGCGAAGGCCAGTTCTGCTGCACGTAATGCGCGATGTCGTAGTGCTCGATCCAGTAATCGCGCACCGCAGGATCGACCTCGCCGGTAAAGCGATCGAACAATTTCATCGGCGTGCCATCGACATTGCGCGGCGAGAAAACCCACTCGTACGACGACAGCTGGCCACCATAGGGACCCAGCACCTGCTCCAGCCGCGCGGCATCCGCGAAGGAACCTTCCGCGTGGAAATGCACGCGATCGATGGGCCACGGCGTACCGTCGGGCCGCCGATAAAGATTCACGTGCGGCGCATAGAGGTTCACGCCGGAGAAATCGTGAAAATCGATCGGATCGGGCGAGGTCGACCACGTACCGCCGAACACTTTCGGATAGTGCGTCTGCAGCCACAACGTGGCCCAGCCACCTGACGAATGCCCGGTGAGAAAGCGCCCCTGCACATTGGCATCCATGCGGTAATGCGATTCAAGGTAGGGAATCAGTTCGTCCACCAGCGCGCTGCCCCACGGACCGTTGTTCACCGAATCGGCAAACTCATGGGTGCCTGTGGGCGTGGCCTGATCGAGGAACACCCAGATCATCGGCGGCATGCTGCCCTGCTTCATGGCCAGATGCACGTTCACTACATCGTCAACCAGCGTGTTTTCGTCGCCGCCGTAACCGTGCGTGAAGTACACCGTGGGATAGCGACGTGTGGCAGCCGGGTCATAGCCTGGCGGCAACAACACCCAACCCCGCATGTCGGTAGGCCTGCCCCAGAAATTCGACAGCAGTGCGCTCGTGCGATCCAGTTTCACCGCATGCTGGCGGGCCTCGGCCGCATCGGCGCGTACGGCGGCGCTTTCCCACGGCAGCGACCAAGGCTCCGGCCGCGAGTGCACGGCCACCAGCTTCAGCACCGCCGGTGTAATGGCAGGGAGATGCACGCTGACAACCGGGCTGATGAGAACACCCGTGTCTCGGCCGCTGTAGTTGTAGTTGTGGTCCTGGTCGAGCACGGCCTGCACCAGATATTCCCCGGGCGGCAACTGTGAAAAACCGCGGGGAAACGCGAGCGCGTCCGTGTCGATCTCCACTGTCTGCCCCGGAGCCAGGCGCGCGATTTCACGGGCCGCTACTGACGCCTTGTTGGGGTGCCACGCGTCGGCATCGACCGAGGTCACCACACCACCCGGCGCCGCGGCACGCGCAGCAGCGGCTGGCGTGGCGAACAGCAGCAGGCGGCCGGACACGGGCGTGGACGCAGCACCATCCAGCTTCACCAGAAAAATGGGCGGCTTGCGTTCGGCCTGCCAGACCAGCGCCCAGCGCACCGAGACGGCAGCCACCAGCGTCATCACGAGCACAAGGCCCGCGACGATCTTCCAGGGTATGCGTTTCAGGGCAGCCGTGTTCATGGTCAGGGCATCAAGGCCGCAACAGCGTGGGCGGGATTCAACAGGCCCGACAGGCCGCGCCAGAAGATCTGCACGCCGATGCAGAAGATGACAAACGCAAACAGGCGCATCACCACGCGTGTACCGACTTCACCCAGGAAGCGCTGGACACGGCAGGCGTAGCGCACGCACAGGTAGATGACGATGCTCAACAGCACCAGGGCCACCGACACGCCCGCGACATGCACCGGCAGCGGGCCTTCGTTGGGCGAACCGGTTCCCAGCGCAATCGCCACGGCGATGGCGCCCGGGCCGATGGTCAACGGCAACGTCAGTGGATAGAACGCCTTGGATCGAAGTGCCAGGCCACTGCGCGCGGCGTCGCCGTGCTCGTGATCGTGGATGTCGTCATCGTCGTTGGACTGCAACAGCTTCCAGCCAGCCACCGCCACGATGATGCCGCCTGCCACGCGCAACACGGGAATGGAAATGCCGAAGAAAGCGAGCACATAGGCACCCAGCAGCAGCGACACCGCCAGCAGGATCACGCTGTTGATGGTGATGTTGCGCGCCAGTTCCGCGCGTTCGGCATCGGTGGCGTGCGGCACCATGCTGAGCACGATGAAGCCGACGGCCGGCGGATTGATGATCGGCAGCAGGCTGGCAAGAATGAACAGCGTGGTTTTGGCGAATTCCTGCAACATGGCGGCAAGTTCTGTGATGTCGTGCTGCACATGCTGAACGAGAGCCCGCAGGGGAGCTTTCCGGTTGGCACGCGGCCTTTCGAAATCGAACGACGTGCATGCATGGATGCATTCCATGCGCGACAACTCGCAGGCAACATGAGGACAACTCGACGAGGATTCTTCCCATGTTCCGCTTCCATCGGACACCCAGCCGCTGTGCCATTCGCCTCTCCGCCCTGCTCGCCCTGAGCGCGGCAGGCACGCTCCACGCCCAGGTGGCCAGCTTCGATTGCGCCAAGGCCAGCTCGCCGACGGAACGCGCGATCTGCACATCGCCGGTACTCGGCCGCAAGGATGTCGTCATGGCGACGTACGTCCAGGTGTTGCGTCAGTTGAAGCCTGCGCAGGCCGGCATGGCTTACCGGGAATTCGACGACCACTTGCGCGTGGAGCAGCTCCAGTGGCTGCAACAGGCGCGAAACGTCTGCGCCGGCAACGTCGCGTGCCTCAATCGTTCCTACGACCAGCGCATCGAGTCTTTGCAGAAGACTCTGAGCGCGAATGCCGCCCTTACGTTCGGCCGTAACGGCGAATGAAGCACCGCCTCGTGTGATTTGGAAAAACCGCGTGCCCTCAGGAAATCGCGCGCGCCGTGAGATGCCTAACCTGTGCTTCAAGGTCATCGACGCAACGACGCACACGCTGCCTCGTTCGCGATAGCCCAAGCCACAACGGCCCCACATCCCGCGAGAGTTCATCACCATGAAGAAGGCAATGTTCATCGGCGTCATCCTGGGCGCCGCCAGCACGTTCGGTTGCGCCACCATGGCCCAGCAGGGCGCACCCTATGTCGACATCGGTTATCACCACGGCAACCTGCGCAATGCGCAGGAGCACATCGTGCAGGCCTGGCAGCTGGTGGGCGATGCGCAGTACGACAACGATTCGCACCTCGGCGGCCATGCCGCCCGTGCGAAGGAACTGCTCAGCGAAGCGAATGAAGAGCTTCGCCTGGCGGCCGACGTCGCCAACGAGCACGGCCGCTACTGAGCCAGCACGTTACGATTCCCTGGACACACAAACGCCCGGCCATGGCGACATGGCCGGGCGTTTTCTTCTCCCCGCGAAGCATAAAAAAAGCCCCGGCCGTCTGGAGCGGCCGGGGCTGGATCGCGGAAACAACCTGTTGTTGAACAAGCCGTGGCGCGCAAGAACATCAAAGGAAGGGGGAAGCACACCATCCGCATTCCTGCGCATGTTCCGACGGCCGGGAGGAGCATCGGTGAACCATGCGTCGCACGGCGCGAGTTTGGCGGCAGCGCGGGCGCTCGACGCGTCACGCGATGCCCCATCCGTCGTGCATGCAGAAGCGAACCGGTGACGATGGGGATCGGGGTGAAATCCCTGGGGAGTCGTCACGGGGGAGAACGCGCGGACCTGCCTTTCCATGTGCCAAGGCCCCTGCATGCATCGATACGCAGGAATGCGGTGGGTGCATGCATAGCGTGCCTGTGCGGTGGGCGGAACACTTGTCGAAATGCACGGCGTGCTTTCAAAACGAACGATCCGCGACGCGTCACGCCGAAGCGGGAACCTTCGGGATACCCATGCCATGACGCTCCAGAATGGCGTACAGGTGCAACCACCAGTAACGCCGATCCGCGAGGCGATCGCGCATCGACGGCACCTTGGGCAGGCACGCCAGCGTCTGCCAAAGCACATCGGGTGGCGCGCCATCCATCTTCAGTCGTCCAAGGCGATCATCGAGTTCACTGAAGAACGTGAGCTCGTTGGATGCGCGTTTCCGGATTCTCTTCATGAGTTACTCCACGTTGAAAGGTGGCGCAACGCTAAGGCGCGGCGTCGGAGCGTGCTTTTCAAAGGCAACATGTCTTTGCCGATTGCCACGACGCATACGTCGTACCTGCCAGCGTGGGTTTCGACAAATACCGCTGCGTACCTGAAAACCCAGGCATCCGATCCAGAACATGATGGCACCGTCGCACGACAACCAACGTGCGCGAGGACGATGTATGTGCTGGTACATGGTGTTCAGCGGCGACCTGCTTATCGGCTGGTCAAGACTGGAGGTCGCCGATCGCATGAAGGCCACGGCGTTCGGCAGCTTCGTGGCGTCCCACCACTACGAAACATTGCAGCCGGATTTCCTCGCCTGCCGGGAAGACGACCAGGTCTTGATGGGTCTCTACGTGGTGGGCGAGGAAGGTCAGGTGCAAGCCGTGTCGGTGCACATTGCCGACTACAGCGACCACGGTGAAGGCATTGAAATAGCCGTCTACGGCATTTCCGACCCGCCGTTCGACCAGCTGTTCCCTTGCAGCTGATGCCAGCGCACGGCGGATTTCGCAAACGCACGATCCCGCAGGCCCATCGGGTGGCGCGGTCGGCATCGGGCCCTGATAATCCCGGGATTGAGCCCGGCGTCCCTGCCGGAGTTGCCCAACCTTCATCGATCGAGAGGAGCGTGACCTTGCAGTTCCGGCATTTGCGCTATTTCGCCAGGATCGTGGAGGCAGGCAGCTTTTCGCGGGCCGCAGCCCTGATCCACATTGCCCAGCCTGCGCTGAGCAAGCAGATCGCCGAACTGGAAGATGAGTTCGGTGTCACCCTGCTCCATCGCAGCGCGCGCGGCGTTACGCCCACGGCTGCGGGTGAAGTGCTTTACCAGGAAGCGCTGAAGCTGATCCGGCAGGTGGATGATCTGCCGGCCATCGTGCGCTCCTCGCAGGGCGACATCCAGGGCGTGGTGTGCTTCGGCATGGCATCCACCATGGCGCCCGCGCTCACCGGCAAGATGATGGAAATCTGCCGCGCCACCTTGCCCAAGGTCACGCTGCGCTTTGTTACCGGCGACAGCGAAACGCTACGCGAGAAGGTGGCGTCCAAGGCCATCGACCTGGCCATCGTTTTCGAAAACTCACCGGAAACCGGCTTCACCCGCGAAGTACTGTTCCGCCAGCGGCTGTATCTGGCGAGCCGCATGGAAGGCAAGCTGGCACGGTCCACCACGCTTGCCGAGATGGCGCAGCTTCCGCTGATGCTGCCCACGCCCACCAATGTGCTGCGCAAGGCGCTCGATCGCGAATTCGCCGCGGCTGGCCTGCAGGCCGAGCCGGTGGCCGAATCGGACCTGTTCGACGTGGTGTTGTCGGCCGTGGAAACCGGCCTGGGACACGCCGTACTGCCCAAGGGCGACTTCTCCGACATGCCCGGCCATCCGGACATTGCCACCACGCCCATCGAGCCGCCCATCTACCTCACGGCCTGCCTGATCACCTCGCGTGACAAGCCGCCGACACGGGCCGCTGCCGCCATCGAAGCCCAGTTGCTGGGGTTCCTGCGCAGCCAGGTCGGCCAGTCCGCGTTCTCGGGCGCCGAGTGGGTGGATGCCGAGCCATAGCGGCCCGTTATGGCCGCATAGCAAAACGGTATTTTCTTTCGACGCGGGAAAGGCAGACACTCTGTTGCGTCGCACAAGACAGGCCTTTCGCCTAGCACGTCGAACCGCCCAGCCTTAAACACGGACCCGGCCATCCCGGCCGCCTCCCTGAAACCCCATTCCACCCTTTTCGAACCAGCCCGCCATGGACTGGAACGGAGAAGTCATGTCTGCCGTCATCAAAACCCGTTCGCTGAACAAAGACCTGGCCGCCAAGGCTCAATCGGCCACCCGTTCCCTTCTGGCGCGCTGCGCCGCCGACAACCGCTGGCTGGAAACCGCCCTGCCCGTGAATGGCCCTGCCCGTGCCAAGGCCGCGGTATGGGCCCATGACGAAGCCGCCCCGACCACCTGGGAAGCCACCACGCCGGCCGGCGCCTATGCCGTACTGCTTCTGCTGGACGAGGCCCGCCTGTCGCTGCGCAGCGACGACCACGCCCTGGAAGAGCGCACCTGCCATGCCGGCTCCTACTACGTCAGCCGTCCCGGCGAGACGGTAACCGTGCACACCGCCGGCCCCTGCCGCGCCCTGCATGTGGCCGTCCCCGTGCAGCTGTTCTGGGCAAGCGACGACGCCAGCCATGCCTGCTTCTCCATGGGCCCGGCACACGACGCGCTGCTGCTGCAGCTCGCCCGCACCCTGCTGGAAATGCATGGCGACTGCCGTGAGCACGCGCTGGCTGCGCAGATCATGGAACTGTTCGTGGACCGCCTGCGCCACCTGCGTGCCGCCGCGGCTCCACGTGCCTGCGCCACCCGCAAGACCGTGCTGCCGCAGTGGCGCATGCAGCGTGTGGACGACTACGTGAAGGAACATCTTGCCGACCACATCACGCTCAACGACATGGCGGCCGCCGCAGGCCTGTCGCCCATGCACTTCGCCGCGCAGTTCCGCGCCGCCACCGGCTATCGTCCGCACCACTACCTGCTGCTGTGCCGGATGGAACACGCCAAGCAGCTGATGGCCGAGATGCCCCGCTCCATGCTGGACATCGCGCTGGACGTCGGCTTCCACACGCAGGCGCACTTCACCACAGTGTTCAAGCGCCTGACCGGCAAGACTCCCAGCCAGTGGCGCGGCGACCTGCTGCAGGCCCAGGGCGTATAGACGTCCAAAGCACGGTCAATCGTGCGAATCGAAAAAGCAGACGGCGCAACGAAAAGAGCAGCTGGCCCTTGCCGCCTAGCATGCGCACTCCCCACTCTCCGCTGAAGATCCCCATGAAGTCGTTTCTCGCCTTACGCCGGAAGCCGACCGCCCGGCGCACCGTCAAAAGCACCCGCAAACCGGGAACGTCCCTGCGTTCACGGCTACTCGCCCGGCTATGGAAACAGGCGGCCGCACGACGTGGTGCAAGCTGGTTGAGCGACATCCTGCTGCCTGCCCCGCGAGCGGGAGTTCCGGCGCCGCGCCCCGTGACGGCGAATGGCGATGGGGACAGCGCTTCCCTGCTGGGCACCGGCACCAGCCTGGCCGCGCAGCTGGACGCCATCGACAGCCCTTTCGTGCAGGACATCCTGGTCAGGCGCGCCGCGTGTGCGATGGCACAGCTTCATCGCGCGGGCGGCTACCTTGGTCACGCGAGCGCGGAGCACATCGAGATCATGGGCAATGACGTGGGCTTCGCCGACATCGAGTGTACGGACTGCGACGACATGAGCCTTTCGGCCGCACAGACGCGCGACTGGCTGCTGTTCACTGCCAGCGTGGCGCTGCACTACGAGCAACGCCCCAACGACCTTGCTGCGGTCTTGTTCCGTTCCACACGCGCCCTGTCGCCTTCCATGCAGGAGCACCTGCGCTGTACGGCCGACGAGCTTGCGTGGATGGAACGTCGCTGGCACCGGTTGTTCGGTCGCCGCATCAAGGCCGGCCGTACCGCCGTGCTGGCCCTGCGCACCGGTTTTGCGTGGCAGGCGACGCCGGCATCCAGCGTGCATTCGTTTGCCGCGGCGGCCTCTCGCCAACGCGCACTGCTTCGCTATCTGGACCTGTCATGACAAGCCCGCGTTCCGCACAGCAACTGCTGATCGACATGTTCAACGACATGGTGATCAAACGGGACTTCAGCGCCCTGCCTCGCTACTACCACCCTGATTTCCAGCTTGAAACCAACGGCCGGACGCAGGATTACCACGCATTCCTGGAAGGCCATCGGAACGTATATGCCTCGGGCATGACCTACGCCGTGCGCTATGACGACGAGGCGTGGGTAACCCATCACGATCGCGTGGCCGCCCGTGTATGGATCACCACCCAGCGCCCCAATGAAGCGGCCGTGGAGTACGAGGTGATCCTGTTGGCCACCGTGCGCGACGGGAAGATCCATCGCCTGTGGGAACTGACACGGCCCGACTGGACCGTGCAGAAGGCGTTTGCCGGCTACGATTCGCCGGCTGCATGCGCTGCCTGAATCAGGCCGGTTCGATGTAGCGCAGCAACAGGCGCGGACTTTCCCGGCCCTGCCAGTCGTTGATCACCAGTTCGTAGGCGGCGCGCAGCATCACCGGTGGCGGTGTGCCGTCGTAGGCGTTGAACATCACGGCATCGTGCACGGAACCATCGCGCGGGTCGCGCAGGCTCAGGCGCAAATGCGTCTGTCCCATCACTTTCCAGCTTGCGCACTCGAACAGGTTATCGAACACCGGCTCCGGGAATGCCTGCCCCCACGGCCCCGCCGCACGCAGCTGTCGCGCCAGATCCAGCGTGGCGGCGCCGGGCGGCAATTCACCGTCGGTGTGTTGCACGGCTTGCAGGTGATCGTCGTCCAGCCATTCGCGGGCGATGGCGTCGAAGGCTTCGGCAAAACGCGGATAGTCCTCCGTGCGCAGACTCAGGCCTGCAGCCATCGCATGGCCGCCGAAGCGCATGATCAATCCGGGATGACGTGCGTCGATCATCGCCAGCGCATCGCGTATATGGAATCCGGAAATGGAACGCGCCGAGCCACGCAGTTCGTCCTGCATGTCTTCGCTGGCGGGCGCGAAGGCGATGACCGGACGATGCAGGCGCTCCTTGAGCTTGGACGCCACCAGACCCACCACGCCGGCATGCCAGGTGGGCTCGAACAACGCGACGCCCACCGCATCGACATCGGCAGCGCGCGAGACCATCACTTCTGCTTCGGCCACCATGGCGGCCTGCAATTCACGGCGTTCCTGGTTGATCGACGTGAGCAACTCGGCGTAGCGGCGCGCCTGTGCCGCATCGTCCGTCAGCAGGCATTCCACGCCGATGCGCATGTCTTCAAGACGGCCGGCCGCATTGAGTCGCGGCCCCACCGCGTAGCCCAGATCGCTCGCGCATAACGTCGCCGCGCTGCGCTGGCTCGCATCCACCAGCGCCATCACGCCCGCGTGTCCGCGACCGCCGCGGATGCGCCGCATGCCGGCTTCCACCAGCACGCGATTATTGAAGTCCAGCGGCACCAGGTCCGCGACGGTGCCAACGGCCACCAGGTCCAGCAGCACCGACAGATCCGGTTCGCTGCCCGCGGCAAACATGCCTTGCTCGCGCAGCGATGCGCGCAGCGCCAGCAGCAGGTAGAACATCACGCCCACGCCGGCCAGTGACTTGCTGGGGAACGTATCGCCGCCCAGGTTCGGATTCACCATGGCGTCGGCGGCAGGCAACTGTTCGCCAGGCAGATGGTGATCGGTCACCACCACGCGAATACCGCGCGCCTGCGCGGCAGCGACACCCGCGACGCTGGCCACGCCGTTGTCCACCGTCACGATGAGCTGCGGTGCCGGCTGCAATGACTCGACCAGCGCAGGGCTGAGCCCGTAGCCATGGATGAAGCGGTTGGGCACCACGTAGTCCACGTGCCGTGCGCCGAGCATGCGCAGGCCCCGTACGGCGACTGCCGTGCCGGTGGCGCCGTCGCAGTCGTAATCGCCGGCGATCAGGATGGTCCAGTCATCGCGAATGGCCTCCGACAACAGTGCCATCGCCTTGTCGAGACCGCCAAGCTGTTGTGGCGAGAGCAGGCGTGCAAGCCGGTACTCGGCGTCAGTCGGCGAAAAGACACCGCGGGCGGCAAAGACGTGCTGCACCACCGGATGGACGTCCGCGCCCCAGCCTTGAGGCTTGGCCGACGGCACGCGCCTGCGCAGGTTGATACGTTTCATCGGCCGTTTCCGCGCCAGAAACGCAGGCGATGCCACGGACGATGCAGCCAGCGTTCGCCGCTGGCGAAAGCCAGCACCAGCGGCTTGCGCTTCGCAAGCTCAAGCAGCGCAGGTGTCCACTGCATGGCGATGTCGTCGACCGGGAGATCCTGCAAGTCGACCAGCGTGCCCGGCTCAGCCGCTGACACTGCCGACACATCGCGCGCCATCGCCGGCGTGCCCGCCTTGGCGGCAAGCGCGCGCAGCAGGACATCGTCGCTGATCACCTGCTTCAACGACGTGGTGACAACGCCGGGCAACAGACCCGCGCCCCATAGCCATAGATGATTGACGGGCGCCATGCCGCGCTGGCGGCGTTCGACATTGATGGGGTGCTGATGCAGCACCACTTGCACGTCGTTGAGCAGGATGCGCCAACGGCGACCCTCTTCGCCTTGCGGCAAGTGGTAGTACAGGTCCTCACCCAGTGCGTGTTCGGGCGCGGCAAACGGGGGAACGGCCGTGTCGGCAGGCAGGCGCACGTGCCAATGGTCGGGCGAAGAAACCTCAAGCGCCATATCGGCTTCGGCGAACAGCGGCTTCAAGGCGTCCGCCAGTTCGTCGGCATCCTTGGCCGACAACTGCATCTGCCCGCACGCCAGCAAGCGTGCACCGTTGAGATCGGGTTGCACCCATGCCGGGTCCGCACTCAACCAGTTCGCATCGCCCGCATCGCCCGCCATGAGTTGGCGTGTCAACGCGCCGGCAGGCAAGTTTTCCTGTAGTCCAAAACGCTGCGCAGCACCGGCGAGATAGCCACGCGGACCGTCTGTCAGGCGATCGGCCCTGGCCAGCAGCGCAAGCGTCGGATGTCCCGGCGCAAAACGCTTCAGGTCGGGCAGCCACAGATCAATCGCGTCGGCGGCAGCGTCCATGGATTCGCTCATGCCTCAAGCTTTTCGTAAAGGCCCAGCCATTCCACTTCCAGCGTTTCCTTTTCGCCGCGCAACTCGGCCTGCTTCTGGCTCAGGCGCAGCATGTCCGCGGTGGGGCCGTTGTAGGTGGCGGGATCGGCGAGCTTCGCCTCGATCGCCGTCAGTTCACCTTCAAGCGTGGCGATACGCGTCTCGATCTTTTTCACGCGTTGGCGCGCCGCCTTGTCGTTGTCGCGCTCCGCCGCCACGCGCTGGCGGCGCTCTTCCGGCGTTTCCACGCGCTCGACCGGCTTGGCGGCTTCCTTCTTCTTGGCCTTCTTCGCTTCGGCACCACGACTGCGCAACCAGCGTGCGTAGTCGTCCAGGTCGCCATCGAACGGCTCCACGCAGCCGTCCGCCACACGCCAGAAACTGTCGCTGACCATGCCCAGCAGGTGGCGGTCGTGCGAAACAAGCACCAGCGCGCCATCGAATTCCGCCAGCGCATCGGCCAGGGCTTCGCGCATGTCGAGGTCGAGATGGTTGGTCGGTTCGTCGAGCAGCAGCAGGTTGGGCTTGTCCCAGGCGATCAGTGCCAGCGCGAGGCGCGCGCGCTCGCCACCGGAAAAGCCGTCGACGGATTCGAAGGCGCGATCGCCTGCGAAATTCCAGCCACCCAGGAAATCGCGCAGCACCTGCGCAGCGACGCCGGGCGCCTTGTCCTGCAGGTGATCGAACGGCGAGGCGCCTTCGCGCAGGCTTTCCACCGTGTGCTGGGCGAAGTAACCGATCTTGAGATCCTTGTGCGCCTTGCGTTCGCCCGCGAGTGGCGTCAGCTCACCGACCAGTGTCTTCACCAGCGTGGATTTACCTGCACCGTTCGGACCGAGCAAACCAATGCGCTCACCGGCTTCAAGGCGGAAACGCACGTTGCGCAAGATGGTAGTGGGCGCCGCGCCATTCTCGCCGGGATAACCGGCGTCGCCGTCCTCGATCTGCACCATCGAATCGGGAAGGCGATCCGGCACGGCAAACTGGAAGCGGAACGGACGCTCGGCACGCACCGCTTCGGTGCCCGCAAGCTTTTCCAGTCGCTTCACGCGCGACTGCGCCTGCTTGGCCTTGCTGGCCTTGGCCTTGAAGCGGTCGACGAACGACTGCAAGTGTGCGCGCTCGGCCTGCTCGCGCTCATGGGCAATCTGCTGCTGGCGCAGCTGCTCGGCGCGCAGGCGCTCGAAGGTGCTGTAGTTGCCGGTGTAGAGCTTGCCGGTGCCGTCGTTGAGGTGCAGCGTGTGGGTGATCACGCCGTCGAGGAATTCGCGGTCATGCGAGATCACCAGCAAGGTGCCCTGGTAGCGACGCAGCCATTCTTCCAGCCACAGCACCGCGTCGAGATCCAGGTGGTTGGTGGGCTCGTCGAGCAGCAGCAGGTCCGAGGGACACATCAGCGCGCGCGCCAGGTTGAGGCGCACGCGCCAGCCGCCGGAGAATTCCTTCACCGGCGTCTCGTGCGTTTCCGGCGCGAAACCCAGACCGTGCAGCAGGCGACCCGCCCGTGCACGGGCGTCGTAACCGTTGAGTTCCTCGATGCGATGGTGAGCACGGGCCATGGCCTCGGTGTCGCCGCGCGCATCGGCGTCCAGCTCGTCGCGCAGGGCCTTGGCCAGCTCCTCGTCACCAGCCATCACATATTCGATGGCAGGGTCCGGCAGCGCAGGGGTTTCCTGGGCCACGGAAGCCATGCGGATCTTCGCCGGCATGTCCAGGTCGCCGGTGTCGGCTTCCACCTGACCCTGCAAGGCCGCGAACAGGCTGGACTTGCCGCAGCCATTGCGGCCGACCACACCCAGGCGCCAGCCGGTCTGGATCACCAGGTCGATATCGGAAAGCAGCAGGCGACTGCCGCGGCGAAGGGCGAAGCGACGAAACGAAATCATGGGGAACGCGTATCCGGACCGGGCGTGCTGCCGCCCTGAGCCGCCCATGATAACGGCGACCGCCGGCCAATCCCCAGCTTGAATGCCCACGGCGTCGCAATCGCCAAAGATCCGCGTGGATTAGGCCTGCCAGTTCTGATACAACGACGCGGCAAACGCCTTGTGCGGAAAGGGGAACCCGTGAACAAGTACGGAATCAGCAAGTTCAGCATCAGCCTGTCCATCGCCCTGCTTGCCGGCGTGGGCGCCCTGCCGGTGGCCCATGCCGCCGACAGCCTGCTCGTCAATCGCGTGCAGCAGGAGAAGTCGATGGACCTGCCCACCCGTGGCATGAGCATGGGTGAGGTGGAGAAGAAGTACGGCGCGCCGCAGAAGAAGCTCAGCCCGCGTGGTGGCGACAGCGCCAAGCACCCCACGATCAATCGCTGGGATTACGCGAACTTCATCGTTTATTTCGAAAACAGTCACGTGATCCATTCCGTGCTCAATACGCCGGCGGGCAACAACACCAACCCGCAATCGGCCAACTGAGCCCAGCCAACCGTTTTGTCGAAGCGGCCCGTGGCGACACGGGCCGCGTTTTTTTTGCGCGGCATCGACGGCCTTGCTGGCCCCGGCGCTTCGAAGCGCGCCCACCACGTCGCCGATGCGCACGCTCCCCCTCACCGTCATTCCGGCGCAGGCCGGAATCCAGTGGCCACGACGATGGGTTGTTGCGATTGCGAGACGGGACTTATGTCATTGGTTCGCGAAAACCACATGCCACCGTGACTGGATTCCGGCCTTCGCCGGAATGACGGGAAGGAGAAACAGGCGGTGCTTGGAACATGAACGTATTCGCCTGTTCGTTGCTCGTGGACCCGTCGACGCCCCCCCCTGCAGCCCACCTGGATCGCGTTACCGCCGCGTAGCACCGCTGTCACGTGGAATGGACCGGGCCATCCTTTACACTCTGCGACTTTCGTCGCCTGCCCCACCCCCTGGGCGACCATCCCCGCAGCAAGAGAACCGCCTACGATGACCGACCATAGCCTTCGCCTTCCGGCGGAATGGGAGCCGCAATCGGCCGTACTGATCGCATGGCCGCATGCCGGCACCGATTGGGCCGATCGCCTCGCCGATGTGGAAACCACCTACGTGGCGCTTGCCGCTGCCGTGACGCGTTTCCAGTCGCTGATCATCGTGGTGTCCGGCACCGAGCTCCGCCTGCGCGTGCAGGCGCTGCTCACCGGTGAGGGCGTGGACCTGTCCAAGGTGCGCTTTGTCGAGCTGCCGTATGACGACACCTGGCTGCGCGATTCGGGCCCGATCACGCTGAAGACGGGCGAAGGCGCGTTCCAGCTCACCGATTTCCGCTTCACCGGCTGGGGCGGCAAATTCGGCGCAGAACAGGACGACGCACTCATCGCCGGCCTGGTGCAGGAAGGCGTGTTTGGCAAGGCCAAGCACAAGCGCATCGACTGGGCACTGGAAGGCGGCGGCATCGAAAGCGATGGCGTGGGCACCGTGCTCACCACCTGGCGCTGCCTGACCCAGCGTCATCCGGAACAGTCGCGCGAGCAGATGACCGAGATCCTCAGCGACAGCCTGCACGCCAGCCGCGTGCTGTGGCTGGACTACGGCTACCTGGAAGGCGACGACACCGACGCGCACATCGACACGCTGGCGCGTTTTGCGCCGGGCGAGCGCATCGTCTACCAGGCCTGCGACGACGAAAGCGATCCGCACTACAACGAGCTCAAGCAGATGGGCGAGGAACTGGCCGCGCTGCGCACGCCCGAGGGCAAGCCGTACACGCTCTACCCGCTGCCCTGGGCCAAGCCAATCATCGACGAAGGCCGCCGCCTGGCCGCGTCCTACGCCAATTACCTGATCGTCAACGACGCCGTGCTGGTGCCCGCGTATGGCGATGTCAGGGACAACGAGGCCGCCCGCATCATCGGCGAGGCGCATCCGGGGCGCGAGATCGTCCAGGTGCCCTGCCGCCCGCTGATCTGGCAGAACGGCAGCCTGCACTGCATCACCATGCAGCTGCCCGCCGGCATCGTGTGATCCGGGGCGCTGGAATCCGGCGCCATGCACACCATATAGGTGAACCACCATCCGCCCCGTACCGGGGCCGGATACCTGTATCCGCTAGACTGGGCGGCCTGCTCCCCGGCAGCCCCTATCCGAGAATCCGCCGATGACCCGCAAGACCCTCAAAGTGGCCCTGCTCCAGGAAACCGACCGTGGCAGCCGGGACGCCAATCTCGACGCCATTGAGGCAGGCCTGCGCGAAGCCGCCGCCCAGGGCGTGGAACTGGTGCTGCTGCAGGAGCTGCACAACGGCCCGTATTTCTGCCAGCGCGAATCCGTGGACGAATTCGACCTGGCCGAGACCATTCCCGGCCACAGCACCGCCCGCATCGGCAAGCTGGCCGAGGAACTGAAGCTGGTCATCGTGTCGTCGCTGTTCGAAAAGCGCGCGACCGGCCTGTACCACAACACCGCCGTGGTGTTCGACCGCTCGGCCGCCATCGCGGGCAAGTACCGCAAGATGCATATCCCCGACGATCCGGCGTTCTACGAGAAGTTCTACTTCACGCCGGGCGACCTGGGTTTTGATCCCATCGACACCTCGGTGGGCCGCCTTGGCGTGCTGGTGTGCTGGGACCAGTGGTATCCGGAAGCCGCCCGCCTGATGGCGCTGGCCGGTGCCGACCTGCTGCTCTATCCCACCGCCATCGGCTGGGACCCGCAGGACGACCAGGCGGAAAAGGATCGCCAGCGCGAAGCCTGGGTCACCGTGCAGCGCGGCCACGCCGTTGCCAACGGTTTGCCGCTGCTGTCGTGCAACCGCACGGGCTTCGAGGCGGACAAGGCCGGTGTCACCAACGGCATCCAGTTCTGGGGCACCAGCTTCGTGGCCGGCCCGCAGGGTGAATTCCTGGCCCAGGCCAGCACCGACAAGCGCGAGCTGTTGGTGGTCGACGTGGACATGGCGCGCAGCGAACACGTTCGCCGCATCTGGCCGTTCCTGCGCGACCGTCGCATCGACGCCTACAGCGACCTGCTCAAGCGCTTCCGCGATTGAACAACCTTGGCGCCGCTTGGATCGCGGCGCCTTGATCCCCATGCAGTTCCCGTCAACGCGATAACCACGACACGCATGAGCCAGACCGAACTCGCCGATTCCCTGCCACCCGTACTGCAAGACCAGCCGATCGAGCGCGTGACGCGCGACGGCGTGGAATACGTGGTACTCGGCACGGCGCACGTGTCCCGTACCAGCGTGGAAGCCGTGGAAGCGCTGCTTGCGCACGAACACTTCGACGCGGTCGCCGTCGAACTGTGCGACAGCCGCGCGCAGGGCATGCGCGATCCGGATGCGTTCAAGCAGATGGATCTCTTCCAGGTGATCCGCCAGGGCAAGGCCGGCATGGTCGCGGCCAGCCTGGTGTTGTCCTCGTTCCAGAAGCGACTTGCCGAGCAGTACGGCATCCAGCCCGGCGCCGAAATGAAAGCCGGCATGGACGGCGCCGAACAGCGGGCGCTGCCGGTGTGGCTGGTGGACCGCGAAGTCGGCATCACGTTGCGCCGCGCCTGGCACAGCGTGGGTTTCTGGCAACGCTTCGGCCTGATGGGCGGCCTGATCGCCAGCGTGTTCGAGCGCCAGGACATCGAAGAAGCCGAGATCGAAAAGCTCAAGCAAGGCGACATGCTGGAAAGCGCCTTCAGCGAGTTCGCCACCAACTCCGCACCGCTGTATCGCGCACTGATCGCCGAACGCGACGCCTACATGGCAGCGCGCCTGCGCGAACAGGCGACGCAGGCAGGCTTTGGCGAAGGACGACGCGTACTCGTCGTCATCGGCGCGGGTCACCTCAAGGGTTTGTGCGAGCAGATCCGCACGCAGCAGGGCGACCCGGCGGCCGAAGCCGCCACACTCGCCGCGGCACCGCCGAAGGCACAGTGGCCCAAGTGGCTCGCCATCGGCCTGGTACTGGCCGTGTTCGTCGCCATCGGCTTTGCCTTCCATCGCAGCCCTTCGCTGGGCACGGCGGCACTGCGCGACTGGGTGCTCTACACCGGCGGCTTTTCCGCCATCGGCGCCATCATTGCGGGCGCGCATCCCTTGAGCGTGCTTGCGGCATTCGTCGCCGCACCGATCAAGCCGTTCCGCCCGGGTATTCCGTCTGGCGGCATCAGCGCGATGGTCGAAGCGTGGGTGCGTCGCCCCCGCGTGGCGGATTTCGAAACCCTGCGCGATGACATCGGTCATTGGCGTGGCTGGTGGCGCAATCGTGTCGCACGAACCCTGCTGAATTTCTTCCTCGTCAGCTTCGGCACGATCATCGGCGAATACACCGCCGGGATTCATATCTTCAAGAGCTTGTTCTGAGCCAGGGGCGCAGAGCGTCAGTTCAAGGCTTTCAATCCAGGGACGACTTGTGCCAGTTCTTCATGAGTTCAAGGCGTTCACTTGAGGCGTTGAGGCGAGCACCCGGCCCTCTCCCCGGCGGAGAGAGGGCGAGGTTCGCTTCTCAGTGCCGCCCCAGGCCCTGATCCAGCACGTCCAGCAACTGCTCGTTGCGATCCAGTCCGTGCTCCCAGTACATCACGCCGCCCAGGCCCTTCTCTTTCACGAAGGCGGTCTTGGCGCGCAATGACTGCGGATCTTCATAGCTGATGAAGGTGCGCGTCTGTGCGTTCCACAAATAAGGAGCCTGTGCCTTGGCGTCCCAGTGGCGTACGAAGCCGTTCTTGTCGATGAAGTTGGCCTCCAGGTCACGCCAGGTCGGCGCATCCACGAACTTGGTGTACTTCTGCTGCAAGCCATCGTGCGCGGGATCGACGCCCGTGAACTGGCGGCCATAAAACGCAACGCCCAGATTGAGCTTCTTCGCCGGTACGCCGGCCGCCAGGAATTGCGCCACGGCCTTGTCGCCCGCGCGATCGTCTTTCGGTGCCACGTCGGACAAATGAAGACCCGCGTGATGGCCGGTCGTCGGCGTCAGGCTGGTATGGAAGTCGTAGGTCATCAGGTTGAACCAGTCGAGCGAATGCGAGACGCGCTCCAGTTCGATGCCCTCGACGAATTCGGCATCGGCAGCGGCTATGGTCAATAGATAGTGCTTTCCGTCGTGCGCCTGCCCCAGCTTGTCGAGGCGCGCGCGCAGGGTTTCGAGCAACAGACTGAAGTTGCGCCGGTCTTCCGGACGATGACTGATGCCTGCGCCGGGAAAGGTGGGGTATTCCCAATCCAGGTCCACGCCGTCGACATCGTATTTCTCGATGAACGCGGCCACGCTGTCGGCCATGTGCTGGCGCGTCGCGTCGGTCAGCGCCACATCCGAAAAGTAATCCGCTCCCCAGCCACCGATGGACACGACGATCTTGAGGTTGGGATTGATCTTGCGCAGCCCCGTCAACGTGGCAAGTGTCTGGCCCGCAACGGGGCTCGGGAAGATCACATTGCCTTTGATATCCAGTCGTCCGAACGCGTAATTGATGACATCGAGCTTGTTGGCGCTCACGTGCGGCAGCGGATCGGCGTCGGCCACGTAACCGACGATGCGGTAATCTGCCGCAGGGGTCGCCGCCTGGACCGGCGTCATGCCTGTAGCGGCAAGCACCAGAACCAGACTCCCCAGCACCTTGCCCATGAAGGCCTTTCCTGCATAAACGGCCGTGTTTTGCATGCGTATTTCCTTTGCGCTCCGGGATGCCGCGAGCGGCTTCGCGGCAGGATGAAATGGACGGGCTCAACAAGTGTCAGTGATGCAAATCAGCGACTTGCGACATGTTGTCCGTTCGTGAATGCAACGACTATACTGCCGTGACATTCACCATGTACCAGCCGGAATCGTGGGGACGATCCTGATGACTCGACTGCAACTGCTTGGCCTGACCGTGGCCGCCGCTTTCTTCGCCACTGCCAGCGTGCATGCCGAGGGTGACAAAGCTGCCGGACGCAAGTTGATCTACACGTGCAATGGTTGTCATGGCGTACCGGGCTACGCCAACGCTTATCCGAACTACCCCGTGCCGCGCATCGCCGGCCAGAACGAGCAGTACATCGTCAACGCGCTGCACGAATACAAGAGCGGCGAACGCAAGCATCCGACGATGATGGCCCAGGCGCAGAGTCTGTCCGACCAGGACATTCAGGACATCGCCGCCTATCTCTCCAGCCTCGCCAAGTAAGCCAAGGACTCCACACCGCATGAAACGTGCACTGACCCTGCTTTCATTCGGCGCCGTCCTGGCGTTCGCTTCCACCCAGCTGCTGGCTGCGGGTGACATCGAAAACGGCAAGCAGAAAGCTGCCGCCTGTTTCGCCTGCCATGGCACCGACGGCAACGCGGTGGACCCGCAGTACCCGCGCCTGGCTGGCCAGTACAACATGTACATTCAGCAGGCACTCAACGAGTACAAGACCGGCCAGCGCGACAACGCCATCATGAAGGGCTTCGTGGCGCAGCTGTCGGATCAGGATATCCAGGACATCGCCGCCTACTTCTCCAGCCTGCCGACCAAGCTCGATACCGTGCATGGTCATATCCAGGGCGACAAGTAAGCCGGTTCGACCAACGGCTTGAAAAAAGAAAAGGCCCGCATGATGCGGGCCTTTTCTTTTGGACGTCCAGACGGCTGTGCTCAGCCCAGCGCGGACTTGCCTTCCTTGCGGCTGTAATACGGATTGCTGCCGTCGCTGTGGTCGGTGGCGTCGCGACCCTCGGTAATCTCCGGCACGCGCTCGCGCAGCGTCTTTTCCACGCCGTGCTTGAGCGTGACATCCACCATGCCGCAGCCATGGCAGCCGCCGCCGAACTGCAGGATCACCACGCCGTTGGCGTCGACTTCCAGCAGGCTCACCCGGCCGCCATGGGAAGCAATCTTGGGATTCACCTCGGCTTCGAGCACGTAGCGCACGCGCTCGATCAAACCTGCGCTTTCACCCGGCATCTCGCCCTTGATGCGCGGTGCACGAATGTTGAGTTGGCCGCCCGTGGCATTCGGCTCGAAGTCGATGGTGGCGCCTTCCAGCCAGGAAGCACTATCGCCATCGACGTGAAAATCGAAGCCTTCGCATACGATGGTCCATTCCTGGCCCGTCAGTTCATCGCGTTCCGCAAATTCAAGCTCGCAATTGGCCGCCGGTGTGCCCGGCGACGTCACGCGCAGCCGGATGCTCAACCCGTCGATGCCTTGCTGGGAGAGCAAACGCAAAAAATGCTTCTGCGCGCGTTCTGAAATGTCGATCATGTCTTCTCCAGCTGAAACTCCGGCCTGGCCGGCAATACAGCACCATTTTAGTCCTATTTTGATCCGCCTGCCCGGCTTTGACTTTTCACCGCCAAGCTTCGACGCTTCGCAGCCTTTCCCACGCCTCGGACACAGTCATGACCCTTACCCAACTCGCCAGCCAGCACTGCACGCCGCGCAAGGGCAAGGAACACGCGCTCGCTGGGGACCAGCTCAAGGAACTGCTCGCCGTGCTGCCGGGCTGGAAGGTCACCGATGACGGCAAGGCCATCATCAAGGACTTCGCCTTCCCGGACTTCCATCACACGCTGGGCTTCATCAATGCGGTTGGCTTCATGGCCAATCAAGAGGATCACCACCCGGATCTCGAAGCCGGCTACGGTCATTGCCAGGTGTTGTGGTCGACGCATGATGTCGGCGGCTTGTCGATGAACGACATCATCTGCGCGGCACGCGTCGACGTCCTGCTCGAACGTTGAGCCCCTGGAGCCGCCCGCCCCGACTCCTGCCAGTCGCGGGCTTTCTCGCGACGGTGGCACTGTTGTTGTGGTGCATGGCGGCCCTGTCCGGCTGGATCACGCGTGGTCAGCTGATTCATGAGGCCAGCGAACGGGTCGCCACATTGCGCAGCACGGGGCCCCTCTGGCACTGGCACCTGCGCCGGGAATCGGACGTGGTCGCGAGCCGCGTCTTCGGCGCGGCGGATCTTGCTGTCGTCCCGGATGGATTGGAGATCACCAGTCGCGACGGCACACCTTTCGAGATCGGCCTGCCGCTTGTCGGTCCGGTCGACCTGGGACGCTGGCCCCTGCTTCGGCTGGCCATGCACGGCAACAAGAGCGGCGCCCTGGGGCTTATCTATCAGCCCGCCGAAACCAACCTGCCTTGTTCGGCCGATGGCGTGGCATCACTCCCCACGGGTGACACGCCGGTCACCATCGACCTCCGCAAGCTCCACTGGCACACCTCGGACGGCGCACCCTGCGCGGCGCCGGCCGTCGTCGCTTATATGTTGCGCCTGCGGGTGAGTCTCCCCGCCGCCGCCACACTCAGCCTTCACTCCGCCTCCCTGTCATCGCCGGAATCGATATCCCTGCCGGCCACGATCGGGCATGAGACCGCTGACATCCAACTGCCGGAAACAGGGTCCATCCTGAGCTGGGCGCCCAGCACCGAGCAGCAACAAAGGCACTCGGCCCCGGTGGTGCGGCTTTCCGAGGGCGCCTCGTCGGAGACCATGCTCCTGTCGCGCGACAGGGTGCTGCGGTTCTGGCCAGCCGCGATCATCCTGCCGCATGGCCAGGCGCTTCCGATCACGACAGCGACGCACATGCCGGCGTGGCTGGATGTGGGGGTGTGCTGTCTCTACCTTGCCTGGCTGATCTGGCTGGCTGCCCGCCAGCGCCCCGGCGTGGTGCGGCCATGGATCGAAGTAGCGGCCATCGCCGCCGGCCCGTTGTGGCTCATTGCCGGACTGCGTTGGAGCCCGGAACCTTCGCTGTCAGGCGTCGTGGCGTTCCTGGCCGCGCTTGTCTACGGCGGCCAGAGCGAATGGCGCCGGCGCCCCGTGGACTGGTCCTGGTGGGGAAAAGACTGGCGGGACTGGTTGCTTCCCATGGTGCCCGTGCCGGTTGCCCTCGCACTGATGCTGGCGGATGGGCACCACCTGGTCCATCTGGAGCCCCGGCACATCCTGGCCTACCTGGCCTGGGCCCTGCTCCAGCAGTGGGCCATGCTGGCCCTGGTGATGGGGCGGCTTGAACGGACAGGTTTGCCCCGGGCCGCCATGGTGGTGGTCACGGCCACGTTATTTGGCCTGCTGCACACCCCGAATGGGTCGCTGATGCAGCTTTGCCTGCTTGCCGAGCTCTGGTGGGCCTGGTGTTTCATGCGCTCGCCCCGACTGGTGCCGATTGCACTTGCCCACGCGGCGAGCGCCTTGCTGGTCGAGGCCGGACTTACCGGCCACCTGCTGCGCTCACTCGAGGTCAGTGCGCGCTTCTTCCTGTAGCTGCTCCCACAAACGACGGACTTTCCGGCTTTTTGCAGCGAAGTTGTCGAGAAATTCCTTCAAGTCGTCAGGCAGCGGCGCGGAAAAGCTGTACGAGCGGCCGTCCAGCTCGAAACTCATGTGCGACGCGTGCAGGAACAGGCGATTCAACCCCAGCTCCTTGAACGCCTTGTTCATTTCCTTGTTGCCGTACTTCGGGTCGCCCGCCAGCGGGTGGCCGATATGCGCGGCATGAACGCGGATCTGGTGGGTGCGTCCCGTTCCCAGGGTCGCCTGCATCAGGCGCGCGCCGGGGTATTGCTCCGCTTCCTGGAAGAACGTGAGCGAGGGCTTGCCATTGTCAGACACCCGGACCATGCGTTCGCCGCCCTGCAGCACCGACTTCAGCAGCGGCGCATTGACGTTGAACTTGGCCTTTCCGGGGTGACCCACCATCAGGCAGAGGTACTGCTTGGTCACCGAACCGTCCCGGATGGCCGCCTGCAAGCCGGTCAACCCGGCTCGCGTCTTGGCGAACACCAGCACGCCGCTGGTATCGCGGTCGAGGCGGTGAACCAATTCCAGGTGTTCGGTGGGACGGGCCGCACGAAGCAGCTCGATGGCACCGTGACTCACCCCGCTGCCACCATGGCTGGCGATGCCGGAGGGCTTGTCGATGACCAGAAAGTGCTTGTCTTCAAAGATGATCGACTCAACCACCGATGAGACCATGCCGGCTGCCGGACCCTTTTCCGGCGCCTTCTCGGCCATCCGGACGGGCGGAATACGCAGCATGTCACCAGCCGCGAGACGCGTTTCCGGCTTGGCGCGCTTCCCGTTCACGCGCACCTGTCCCGTACGCAGGATGCGGTAAATCATGCTCTTCGGAACGCCTTTGAGCAGGGTCATCAGTGCGTTATCGATACGCTGACCGTCCCGCTCGGGGCCGATCTCGACTTGACGCACACCCTGAGGTGCGCCGGGGGAAGTTGCCGTCTGCATTGAAAAAAACCTGACGAAATAGGATACTCGGCCGGCGTTTGGTCCCGCCCTGCCGAAGTTCGGATGGAGTCGGGACGCCCATCCCGTGACGTCGGCGAGGATAGCGCCGGTCGCCTCTCTGGCAGCCGGTTGCTGCTCCCTTACATCGTAACGGTTTGGGTTGTCGTTTGTCCGGTTCTTGAAGGGTTCCGGAGGGCGGTCGGCGCAAGCCTAAGAATCATCCCGGCACCGAGAACGATGCCGTCATTTGCCGCTTAACCGCAGCGGCGCGATCCCCGGCAGGCCGCCGAAGCGACTGGCGCCACCGAGGCACGCGACGCGCGGCAAGCCGAGGAAAAATTACAATGAAACGTATGTTGATCAACGCAACTCAGCGTGAAGAGTTGCGCGTGGCCATCGTCGATGGCCAGACCCTTTACGATCTCGACATCGAAATCCCTTCCCGCGAACAGAAAAAGGCCAATATCTACAAGGGCCGCATCACTCGCGTCGAGCCTTCCCTGGAAGCCTGTTTCGTCGACTACGGCGCCGAACGCCACGGCTTCCTCCCGCTGAAGGAAATCGCCCGCGAGTACTTCACGCCGGGCCTGGACCCCAACAAAGCCAACATTCGCGACCTCATCAAGGAAGGTCACGAAGTGGTCGTGCAGGTCGAGAAGGAAGAACGCGGCAACAAGGGCGCAGCGCTGACCACCTTCATCAGCCTCGCCGGCCGCTACATGGTGCTGATGCCCAACAACCCGAAGGCGGGTGGCGTGTCGCGTCGCATCGAGGGCGAAGACCGCCAGGCTTTGAAGGAAGCCTTGGAGCATCTCAACGTCCCTGACGACGTGGGCCTCATCGTGCGCACCGCCGGCCTCGGCCGCGACGCCGAAGAACTGCAGTGGGATCTCGATTACCTGCTGCAGCTGTGGAAGGCCATCTCCGGCGCCGCCCAGGCGCAGAAGGCCCCGTTCCTGATCTACCAGGAATCGAAGCTGTTCATCCGCGCCCTGCGCGACTACCTGCGCAGCGACATCGGCGAGATCCTCATCGACGAGGAATCGCTCTATAACGACGCGCGCGAGTTCATGCAGCAGGTGATGCCCAACGCCCTGCGCAAGCTCAAGATGTACCGCGACGAGACCCCGCTGTTCTCGCGCTACCAGATCGAAACCCAGATTGAGAGCGTGTTCGACCGCCAGGTCCGCCTGCCCTCCGGCGGCTCGATCGTGGTCGACCAGACCGAAGCCCTTACCGCCATCGACATCAACTCGTCGAAGGCCACCAAGGGCAGCGACATCGAAGAAACCGCGTTCAACACCAACCTGGAAGCGGCGGTGGAAATCGCCCGCCAGCTGCGCATCCGCGATGCCGGCGGCCTGATCGTGATCGACTTCATCGACATGGACAGCCCCAAGCACCAGCGTGAAGTGGAAGAGCGTCTCAAGGACGCCCTGAAGCTGGACCGCGCCCGCGTGCAGATTGGCCGCATTTCGCGCTTCGGCCTGCTGGAGATGTCCCGCCAGCGCCTGCGTCCGTCGCTGGGCGAAGCCACCCAGGTGGTGTGCCCCCGCTGCGAAGGCCACGGCCACATCCGTGGCGTGGAATCGCTGGCGCTGTCGACCCTGCGCCTCATCGAAGAGCACGCCATGAAGGACAACACCGGCCAGGTGCTGGTGCAGGCCCCGCCGAGCGTGGCCAACTTCATGCTCAACGAGAAGCGTGCCAGCGTGGTCGAGATCGAGCTGCGCAACAAGGTGCACGTGGTCATCGTGGCCGACGACAAGCTTGAAACGCCGCACATCGAAATCCAGCGCATCCGCGAAGCGGACATGGGCGAGCACAGCAAGCCCAGCTACGAGCGCCTAACGGCCGTCGAGGCCTCGCCGGTCCCGAAGATGGGCCAGACCCTGGGCAGCAGCGAGCAGCCCGCCGTGAGCGGCATCGTGCCGTCCAGCCCCGCGCCCGTGCGCGAAGAGACCGCATCGGCTGCCACGGCTCCGCAGGCCCAGCCCGCACGCCAGGCTGCCGCAGCACCAGCGCCGAGCGGCGGCGTCCTGTCGCGACTGCTTGGCTGGTTCCGCGGCACGGCAGCCCCGGCGGCGCCCGCTCCGGTGGCAAAGGCCGAGTCGGCCCCTGCCCCGCGCAACAACCAGCGTCGCGATGATCGCCAGCGCCAGGGCCAGGGTGGCCAGCAGGGCAATCGTCAGCAGCAACAGCAGCAGCGCCGTGAGCAGCCGCAGCAAGGCCAGAAGGGCCAGCAGCAAGCCAAGGGCAACCGCCAGCAGCAACAGCCGCGCCAGCAGCAGGCACAGCCGTCGGCCAAGCAGGAACAGCGTCAGCAGCAGCCCAAGGCCGAAGGCCAGCAGCCGCAGAACGAGCGCAAGCAGCAGCCGCGTCAGGAGCAGCAACCGCGCCAGCAGCGCGCCGACCATCCGCAGCAGCCCGCCCAGACGCAACAGACACCGATTGCAACCGAGGCTCCCGCAAACGCCGCCGTTGAGCGCCACGTCCAGGCGCCTGGCGTCGATGTGATCAAGGATGTCGTGGCACCGGTTGAGGCCGCCAATGAAGCCGCAGGCTCGGTGGCAACGCCAGCGGCTGCCGCAGGAACGCCCGAAGCCGAAGGCGGCCAGTCGCGCCGTCGCCGTGGTCGTCGTGGCGGTCGCCGCCGTCGTCGCCACGAGGACGCCGCCCAGGCCGGTACCGAGGTCGCAGCCGGCGCAGACGACGATCATCTGAACGATCTGGATGACGAAGACCGCACCGAGAGCACGGCCGCCGTCACCGCCGCTCCGGCCCCGGCGACGCAGGCTTCGACTGCACCGATCGCCGCCGTGACCGCAACGGTTGTTGCCGCTGCGGTTGCGCACGCAGCCTCTGAGACACCGGTGGCCGATGCAGCACCGTCCACGGCAAATCATGACGTGGAAGCGACATCGAAGCCCGTCGAAACGCATGCACCGGAACAGGTCATCAGCGCCGTGGCGCCCGCGTCGTTCAACCTGCCGACGCTGCCTCCCATTCCCGCGGTGGAAGCCGTCGCCGAGGTGGTGACGGAGCACGTCCACGTCGAAGCGCCCGTTGCCCCGGTTGCGGTGCACGAAACGCCTTCGCAGGAGCACGCCGCCGAAGTCGTTGCCGAGGTGAAAGAGGATGTCCAGCCGCTGACCACCAACGTGGCGGCCACTGCCGCTCATGCGCCGGAGCCCGTTCAGCACGTCACCGAACAGGTGCACGAGGCGAAGGTCAGCACCACGGTCGATTTCGGCACGCATGTCGACATCTCACCCAAGGTCGATGCGGTGATCGAGTCGCCCAAGGTGGCCCAGGCATCCGTAACGGCAGCCGATTCGGTGACGTCGACGGTGGAGAGTGCGGAAGTCACGGTGGCATCGGAAACGCTCGCCACGCCTCCTGCCCAGGGAGATCTTCTGGCGCATGCCGGCCTGGCATCGGAAGAGGCTGTGCCGACCTCGACTCCCGAGGAAAGCGTTGAAGACCTGAAGAAGGATGCGTCGTCGCACGGCTGACGCAGCAAGGAAGGAAATAAAAAAGCCGGGCAATTGCCCGGCTTTTTTTTGGCATCGTCTGCGGTCAATTACCAGGAAGATTGTTGCCCACCTGGTTGTTGTGGGTGTCCAGCAAGCCGTGGATGGTCATAAGGTGCGCAAGGCTGATCACGTGATCGACCTGCAGCTTCTCCATCAAGCGCTGCTTGTAGGTCGAGACGGTCTTGGGGCTCAGGTTGAGCTGCTCGCCAATCAGGGTAAGCGCCTTGCCTCGAACCAGCATCATGGCCACCTCAAGCTCGCGGCTGGAGAGCGCATCAAACGGTGATCCTTCGCCATCCAGCGTCGCAAGCGCGAGTTGCTGCGCCACGACCGGTGCGAGATACCGCCTTCCCGAAGCCACCTGGTGAACGGCGTCGAGCAATTCCTCTGACGTGCATCCCTTCGTGAGATAACCAAGCGCGCCCGCATCGAGCAGGCGCTTGGGGAAACGGGCGTCATCGACCACCGTGACGATGATGATGTGCGTGGCGAGCTTGGAACGCGACACGCGCTCGGTAAGCTCGATTCCGCTCATGCCGGGCATGTGGACATCCACGAGCGCAATGTCCGGCGTCTTGCTGCGGATAAGCCTCAGCCCCTCTTCAGCCGTTCCTGCCTCGCCGCAGATTTGAATATCCGGCTGCTGCTGCAGGATCATCCTGAACCCCGTACGCACCAGCTCGTGATCGTCAATCAATACAACCTTGATCACCAGTCGCCCTCCTTGGGTGTGTCCGGGGAACATAGGCTGCGACATAACCCAATGCAAGCACCCGACGTCTTAGAAAAATCCGATAACTAAGCACTCTTACGAGCGTCTGCGACATTGCCTTACAGAGCTCGCCCTGGAAGTGCTGACGAGTCTATTCGACACCGGTTGACCAGTTGCGTAGCCCTTCGGCATCGAGATCAAAATCCTCGACCACTACGGTGATGACTTGACCGCGTGCGTCAGACCACTGTTGTTCGCCGACTCGACGAAAGACGCCTTCAATGATGGCGCCCTGCGCGATCAGGCAATCACTTTCGCAGTGACCCACGACATACCCTTCCGGCAGTTCCGCCGCGACACGGCGATCGTAGGGTCCGAGAAATCTGATGCCGCGCATGACATCCCTCGATGCGCCGAATGTGGCGACTGATCAAGCCAGCGATACCCCGAACCGGGATACCACGGCTGGCGGGGGAATTTAAGTTACTAGACGAAAGCTCGCAGCTCAATGAAACAGCAGAACTACATATCGCGCGGATCGAGCCTGGGGCCCCCGACATAGGTGAAGGTCAGCTGGGCGTCTTCGCCAAGGCGCGTCGTCGGAATAAGCAGAATTTCCGTATCGCTTTTATTCCAGGCGAACGAGCCGGCCGTTGCCCGGGGCGCGCCGTACTTCCTGGTCAGGTCCGAGGCAATGCCGTGGACGGCGTCGGCACGAACACGGAACGTGAGCATGCCCACGTTCCCTTCACGATCGAGCCTGACGAACAGCTGAGCAGGCTGCCCCAGGTACGTATCGGCAAGCACACCGTTGCTGCCTGCCAACCGACCACTCAACTCCGCCGGCGGCGGAGCCCCGAGAGTTATCCCCTTGACCTTCAGCCCGGCCGCAGATGCGGTCACCGCAGCCAACCCCAGAACCAGAGCCACGAACCAACGCATAGACACCCCTATCTACGAATGGCGGACCAACCGAGGCATTGCGGACCCGGACACGCAAGCCAAAACGCTTCAAACCGTTGGTGCCCGGAGACGGGATCGAACCGTCATACCCTTGCGGGTGAGGGATTTTAAGTCCCTTGCGTCTACCAGTTTCGCCATCCGGGCCATGCGGAAGGATGCGAATCCTAGCATGCGGAGGCTGGGACACCTTTGCTCGAACGCGCACGCCTCGGAAAGAACCCTTCCGGCAAAGGTGACATTGCGAAAGATGCGTCGATCGCATGAGCACGGCCGACACTCATTCGATCGCGAGGAATGGCAG
This sequence comes from Dyella sp. C11, assembly GCF_003121485.1. Taxonomy (GTDB): domain Bacteria; phylum Pseudomonadota; class Gammaproteobacteria; order Xanthomonadales; family Rhodanobacteraceae; genus Dyella. The sequence continues at coordinate 32,901 of NZ_QAVX01000027.1, forward strand.
AAGCCGAACGCCCCGGCTGTCGCGGGTCTACGGCCATAAAAAAAGCGCCCTTAAGGCGCTTTTCTCGATGTGCAATGGAGGCCTGGGTCGGAATCGAACCGGCGTACACGGCTTTGCAGGCCGCTGCATGACCACTCTGCCACCAGGCCATTGCACAGAGATCGTAACCCGAAAAAGGGATTACCACCCTCTGATAAAACAAAACCTCGGGTTTCCGAGGCTTTGCAGAAAACTGGAGCGGGAAACGAGACTCGAACTCGCGACCCCGACCTTGGCAAGGTCGTGCTCTACCAACTGAGCTATTCCCGCATCAGAGTCAGAAATAATAGCAGAACCTCGGCATTTGTGAAGAGTCTGGGAAGGCTTTTTTTCACAATTCTCCTCAGCGACAGCCTCCGGAAGGATCACGGGCGAAGCCGATGGAAAACATCGTTTCACCTTCCCCAGCAACAAGAGCACGTATACGCGTTGCTGGCGCAACAGTCCGTCCGATTTGCAGCGACTGGTATCTGCGGCGCGCGGGCTTATCTTGTCGTCAGGCGCCACAAGGGCGCTCCACCATCAACAGGAGTGCAGCATGATCGACCGTCGACCGTTCAATAGTCTGGGCGGAGCCAACCACGGCTGGCTCGACGCCAAGCACCACTTCTCGTTTGCCAACTATAACGATGCTTCCCGCATGGGCTGGGGCGCGTTGCGTGTGTGGAATGACGACACCATTGCGTCGCAGACCGGGTTTCCCCCGCATCCGCATTCGGAGATGGAAATCATCACCTATGTGCGCGAAGGCGCGATCACGCATCAGGACAGCCTGGGCAACAAGGGGCGTACCATCGCGGGCGATGTGCAGGTGATGAGCGCGGGCTCCGGCATCACGCATGCGGAGTACAACCTCGAATCGGAAACCACTCGCATCTTCCAGATCTGGATCATCCCGGATCAACATGGCAAGCCGCCGTCGTGGGGCACCAAGCCCTTCCCGATCGGCGATCGCTCGGGCCGCTTTGTCACGCTGGCCAGCGGCTTCAAGGAAGACGGTGATGCCCTGCCCTTGCGCACGAATGCGCGCGTACTCGGTGCATCGCTGAAGGCGGGTGAGACGGCTGAATACGAGCTCGACGCGAGCCGCTACGCGTACCTCGTGCCGGCCACGGGCAAGATCGAGCTCAATGGCGTCTCGCTCGATGCGCGTGATGGCGCGGCCATCCGCAATGAAACGAAGTTGACCGTGAAGGCACTGGAAGACAGCGAGCTGGTGCTGGTCGACAGCGCACCGTAACGGGGCGTCGCGGGCGCGCAGCGGTTGCACGACCAAGGTGGGAGTGAACCGCTGCCGCACCCTTGCTAACCTCGCCTGATCCCCACGGGCGAGGTCAGCGATGAATCACGGTATCCACACCATCGATACAGGTTTCGTGCGGCCACGTTTCGATGCGGCGTATCTCCTGGTCGAAAACGGTCGCGCCGCTTTCATCGACTGCGGCACCAACCATGCCGTGCCGCGCATGCTTGATGCACTCAATCAAGCAGGCCTGACCACCGACCATGTCGATTGGCTGATTCTCACGCACGTGCATCTTGATCACGCCGGCGGTGCCGGCGAACTGATGGCGCATCTACCGCACGCCAGGCTCGTCGTGCATCCGCGCGGCGCGCGTCACATGATCGACCCGAGCCAGCTGTGGGCCGGTGCGTCGGCGGTATACGGCGAAGCGGTGATGGAGGCGACCTATGGACGGCTACGCCCCGTGCCCGCCGAACGCGTCGTGGAAGCGCCGGATGACTTCGTCGTCGATCTGGCGGGACGACCGTTGCGTTGCCTGGATACACCGGGACACGCGCGCCACCACCTGACCGTTTACGACGAACGCGCCGGGGTCTGCTTTACCGGCGACACTTTCGGTTTGTCGTATCGGGAATTCGATACCGCGAACGGGCCTTTCATCCTGCCGACCACGTCGCCCGTGCAATTCGATCCCGAGGCTTTGCACGCATCGATCAGGCGATTGACGGCGTTGAATCCCGCAGCCATGTATCTGACGCACTACGACCGCGTCGGCAACGTGGAAAAACTGGCGGGCGACTTGCACGTGCAAATCGACGCCATGGTCGACATCGCGCGCGCCGCACAGGAACAATCGCTCGATGCATCGCAACGGCATGACGCCATGAAAACGGCGCTGACCGAGCTTTATGCGTCACGCGCGCAGGCACACGGCTGGGAAGGCGATCGCGAACAGCTGCTCGAGATTCTCGGCATGGACATCGAACTCAACGCGCAAGGATTGGGCGTATGGCTGGACAGTCAGCACAAACGCGCCCGCTGATTCCGCAGGTTCAACGCATCGAGGCGTCTATCAACTGCTCGGCCACTTTCACCAGCGAGCTTGCGGGACCTTTCGGGCCAAACATCTGGCCTGACGCGTAAGTGCCTTCAAGCAGCAGCAGCAGACCATCGGCGAGTGTGTCGGGTTGCTTCGCACCCATGGCCGTCGACAACTGCACCAGGCGTTCGCGAAACTTCCGCTTGTGTTCCTCGGCAACCTTGCGTGCCGGGTGGTCATCACCGGGATATTCGACAACGGCGTTGGTCAAGCCGCAGCCCCGGTAACCGATCTGCGTGGCGCGCTGGGCCAGGCCTTCCAGGTAAGCCATGAGTTGCGCACGCGCATCGTCGGGATACGTTTCCTTGCCGGCCTCGAACACTTGCCAGAAGGCCAGTTCGTAATCGCGCAGGTACTCGGCCGCCAGTTCATCCTTGGACGCGTAGCTGCGGTAGAGGCTGGGCTTGGTGACGCCGGCGCGGGACACGATTTCTTCCACGCCGATGGCGCGGATGCCTTCGCGATAGAACAACTCGCGCGCCGTGCTGCGGATACGATCCGCCGCCTTGGGCTTGGTATCGGCAGCGGTTTCCAGAGGCTTGGATTCGGAACGTTTGGCTGGCATGGCAAATCACGGTTGACAATGTTACCGATCGGTACGTAGCATTCATCCACTCACCGTACCGATCGGTAACATGACTATACAGCGCACCCGCCCCTTCGGCCAGAAGTACGCCTTTGTCGTTGCCGGCGTGATTTTCCTTGCCCTGCTTGCCGCTGCTGGCGTGCGTGCGGCACCCGGCGTGCTGATTCGCCCGTTGGGCGATGCCTTTGGCTGGAGCCGCGACACGATCTCCCTGTCGGCGGCGCTGGGCATCTTTCTCTACGGCATGGTGGGTCCCTTTGCCGCCGCCTTGATGCAGGCCGTTGGCATTCGTCGCACCTTGATCGGCGCGCTGACCCTGATGGCCGTGTCCATTTCGGCCAGCGCGTGGATGACGCAGCCCTGGCACCTCATGGTGACCTGGGGCCTGTTCTCCGGTCTCGGTTCCGGCTGCGTGGCGATCGTGCTCGGTGCCACCGTGGTGAACCGCTGGTTCGTGACGCATCGCGGCTTGATGATGGGCTTGCTCACGGCCAGCACGGCGACCGGCACGCTGGCGTTTCTGCCGGCGCTGGCAGCCATTGCGCAGTACGGCGGCTGGCGCCCGGTGGTGTGGACCGTGGCTGCGGGTTGCGCGCTGCTGATTCCACTGGCGTGGTGGCTGCTGCCGGAACGCCCTTCCGATATTGGCCTTCGCCCTTACGGCGCCACGGAAGAGGACACAAACACCGCGCCTAACCGCAACCTGCTTGCCATTGCGCTGGGCACGCTTGCGGTTGCCGCGAAACAGCGCACCTTCTGGTTCCTGTTCGCCACGTTCTTCATTTGCGGCTTCACCACCAATGGATTGATCGGCACGCATTTCATCGCGATGTGTGGCGACCATGGCATTCCCGAAGTGCGCGCGGCAGGCCTGCTGGCCATGATGGGCGCGTTCGACTTGGTCGGCACCACCATGTCAGGCTGGCTTACCGATCGTTACGACCCGCGCAAACTGCTCTTCGTGTATTACGCGTTGCGCGGACTGTCGCTGATCTGGCTGCCCTATTCCGATTTCTCGTTTGCCAGCCTGTCGCTGTTCGGCATGTTCTACGGCCTCGACTGGATCGCCACGGTGCCACCCACGCTGCGGCTTGCCTCGGATGCATTCGGCGACCGTGATGCGCCGGTGGTCTTCGGCTGGGTGGCCGCCGGTCATCAGATCGGTGCGGCGAGTGCGGCCTTTCTCGCAGGTGCACTGCGAACGCACAGCGGCGATTACATGCAGCCTTTTGTCATCGCCGGCATCACCGGGCTGGTCGCGGCTGCGCTCGCCTTGATGATCCAGCGACGCTCTCATCCACAGCCCGCATGGCAGGCTGGCTGATCAGGCGAGTCGCGTACCGTTGGGTACCGGACGTTCGATGGCAGTGAGCACGACACCCTCGTCCGTCGGAAATCCCGTCAGCAGAAATTGCGAGCGGAACGGGCCAATCTGTTTTTCGGGAAAGTTGATGACGCCGACGATCTGGCGGCCCAGCAAGTCCTCTGCCTGATACAACGCCGCGATCTGCGCACTGGTCTTGCGCTCGCCGTACGGTCCGAAATCCACCCACACTTTCCACGCTGGCTTGCGCGCTTCGGGAAACGGTTCCACGCGTGTCACGGTGCCGGCGACCATCAACACCTTCTCGAAATCGGACCAGCTGATGTCAGCCTGGTTGCCATGGTTTGCTTCGTTCATCCTTCCAGCCTCGTCTTGAACCAGTCCTTGCTTTGCTGCCACCAGTAACTGGCCTGTGCCCCCAGATATCCGAAGGGGCGGTACGTGCGATCAAGGCCATACGGCGCGAATTGTTTCCAGCGATCGTCCCCGTCTGCCAAGGCGGACGCCAGCAATTCGCCAGCGGCACAGGTCGGTGCCAGGCCGTGGCCACCAAATGCCTGCGCCCACCACAATCCGTCGCCACTGCTGCCGATCTGCGGCATCTGATGGCGTGCGTAGCTCATCAGGCCTGACCACGCGTAGTCGACTCGCGCGCCTTTCAATTGAGGGAACACACGCAGCAGGTCACGCATCAAGAGCTGTTGCACGGCCCGCGCGGAACGATCGCGTACGGAGATGCGCCCGCCCCATAACAGGCGGCCATCGGGCAACGGCCGGTAATAGTCGAAAGCGAAGCGCGAATCGTAGATGGCCGCACGCGTGTCCAGGCATTCACGGAGGCGATCGCCCAGGGGCTCGGTCACCATCACGTAGGTGGCAATGGGCAGGATGGCGCGATCCACCTGTCGCCGCAGTCCCGCAAGATAACCACCACAGGCAAGCACCACCTGATCGGCAGTCACCGAACCCTGGGCGGTTTCAATGCGCCATCGAGCGCCTTCGCGGCGCAGGCGCCACACATCAGTATGCTCGTGAACGCGGACACCCTGCCCTGCCGCAGCACGCGCAAGGCCAATGGCAAAGTTCAGCGGATGCAGATGCAACGCATCGCGTTCGTAAAGCCCCTCGTGATAGCGCGTCGTATGAATGCGCTGGCGCAGATCATCCCGTGACAACCATTCCCAGGACACACCGTAGTGACGGGCCAATAGTGCCTGCCGGTCGCGAAGCACGGCCGGATCGCGGAACCAATTCGCCCAGATGACACCTTCGTCCACCATGTCGCATGGCATGGCGTACTGCGATACGCGGCGGCGTATGCGGGCGACAGCGTCCGTCGTGTGGCGGAACAGGGTCAGCGCAGCGTCTTGCCCGCGCTGGTCCAGCAGTGACTGCTCTCCCAGCGAATAGCCGCCGAAAACGAAACCGCCGTTACGTCCCGACGCACCGAAGCCCACCTGCTCACGTTCGAGCAGCACTACATCGCTGACGCCACGCTCGGCAAGACCCAGCGCCGTGTGCAAACCCGCAAAGCCACCGCCGATGATGGCCACACGCGCGTCCGTGTGCCCCTGCAAGGGCGCAAAAGACGGGTACGCCGTCGCCGTTGCACGGTAATAGGAAGTCGCCGGTAACGAACTCATGCGCTGGACTTGCCCTGCTTCGGGTCAGGCCGGAGAGCATAGCGCAGCGTTGACCGCCGATCGTTGCCTTCAGTCAACCACGCTCACGCCCAGCGGACGCGTATCGCTGCGACCGCGATCATCGACCACGCGCACCTCGTAGTTGCCGGCGGCGCCGGGTTGCCAGAACAGGGACTCCCCGGGTGCACTGCGTCCCACGAATGCATCGTTGACGAACCAGTACATCTCATGGACCGACGCATCCGCGTTGGCGTTGAAGGCAATCCGATCCTGTCCTGCCGATTTGAAACGCATCGCGTAAATGCTGCCGCGCAACGGTGACGTAATGGCCGGCGCCTCGCCATCGACGCCACTGAGCATGCACGCGTCGTTCCGCGGTGGTGCACGCCGTGGAATACCCGCCTGGACGAACACGCGTTGCAGTTCCGACGGCCAGTATTCGTAGACCTCGACATGCGTGTGCTTGCCGTCATACGGCGGGCATGCGGGCTGGCCGGTGGCATCGTCGATCACCACCGGGCGATGTACCTGGCTTACCCGGATGGGCGACTTGCCCGGAATGAACCACGTCATGCCACGCTGCGGACACCACTGGTTCGGAAGGTCCCCGCTGGCAAGGCAGATCTCCACGCGCTTGAGGCGGGCTGGCATGTGGCGCACCGGTTCGACCATTCGCGGCTGCGCCGCACGCAGCGCGTCGACCATCTGGAAGAACAGCGGTGCCGCGGCATCCACGCCCACGAACGCGGGATTGCTGCTTCCGTCGAAATTGCCCACCCACACCACCAGCACATACGGCCCGAAGCTGCCGGCCGTCCAGGCATCGCGAAAACCCCAGGACGTCCCGGTTTTCCAGTACACCGGCAATCGATCCGGCTGGGCGCCGGTGGTTTCGTCGGGGCGAGGATTCTGGCGAAGCATGTCCATCACCATGAAGCTGGATTCCTCGCTCAGTACGCGCGTTCCCTCCCGTTGCGCATCGCCGGCGAGCAAACGCAAAGGCCGTAACTCGCCACGGTTGGCCAACATGGCGTACAAGCCGCCCAGTTCCTGCATGGTGACCTCGCCACCACCCAGCACGAGCGCCAAGCCATAGTGTTTCTCGCTCGCCATGCGGCTGATGCCGGCATCGTGCAGAAACTGATAAAGCGTCGGCTGCTGCAGTTGCGATGCCACCCACACGGCAGGAATATTTCGACTGCGCACCAGCGCTTCCGTAGCGGTCACCGGCCCCAGGAAGTGGCCATCAAAATTCTCCGGCGCATAGGGACCAAACGCCGTGGGGACGTCGCGCAAAACCGTCTGAGGATGCAGCACACCTTGGTCGAAACCCAGCGCATAAATGAAGGGCTTGAGTGTGGAACCGGGCGAACGCTTGGCCTGCGTGCCGTTGACCTGGCCCTGGATGTCCGCGTTGCGATAGTCCGCCGATCCCACCAGCGCCTTGATTCCCATGTCGCGCGTGTCGATGAGCAGCGCCGACGCATTGCGGATGCCTCGCCCACTGTTTCGCTCGATATAGCGCGCCACCTGTCGCTCAAGGACATGCTGCACGTCCAGGTCCAGCGTGGTGGCCACGCGGCTGTCGGACGTATCGGAGGTATAGCGACGGGCAACGAGTACCTGGTCGACCGCGTGCGGTGCCTCGAACGGCAACTGGGACAACGGACGCAGGTGCAGCGGCAGGGCAAACAGAGGCTGCAGCGCTGCATCCTGTGGATGCAACGTTTTCCATCGCGCGTAAAGGCGATTGCGCGATGTGTTCAAGCGGGCACCGATCATGTCCGGTGCGTCGCCGCCCGCTTGCAGGCGCCGGCTGGGGTCTTGCGGGATGACCGCCAGCGTCAATGCCTCGGGCAAGCTCAACGCGTCAGGAGCCTTGTCGAAATAGGCGAGACTGGCCGCACCCACGCCTTCGACGTTGCGACCGTAAGGCGCGTAGTTCAGGTACGCCTCCAGGATCTGATGCTTCGAATAGAACAATTCCAGCTGCACCGCCCGTACGACCTGCTGGAGCTTTCCCGCCGGCGTGCGCGTGTTGAGGCGCCACAGCAATCGCGCCAACTGCATGGTGATGGTGGAACCGCCCTGCCGATTGCCATGGCTTACGTAGGTTACCCATGCGCCTCGCGCGAGGCCGTAGGGGTTGAAGCCGGGATGCCAGCGGTACCAACGGTCCTCGTGCAACAGCACGCCATCGACCAGCGCGGGGGAAATATCCTTCAGCGGCACCCATAGTCGATATCGCTGATCATTCGCCAAGGTAAGCCGTATCAGGCGACCACGGTCGTCGTAGACCGCCGTGGAAGAAGGCAGCCAGCTACTGAGCGGCCGGTGCGGCCACACGCGAAACCCCACCAGAATGGCAGCCACTATCGCCGCACCGACGAGCCAGTTCTGCCAACGCACGACCCAGCGTGCGATGGCGTGGCTACAGCGACTGAGCAAGGCAGAGGGTTTCATGCAGGTCGGGGAAAGAGCGCGCCTGGGTCGCTGGCGCGCTACTCCTTCAAGGCTGGCGAACGACGTTCAATGTCATGCCGCCGGCCGTGCGTGCCTGGATGCGGCGGTCATACAACGATTCACCGTAAGCCGGCGGCACGATGAACTTGCCGGCATTGGTGGCCTTGATGCGGTAGACGAACTCGCCCACGTTCGTCGTCGCCGTACCGTAGAGCACCACGCGATCCTCGCGGATATCGGCGTATTCCAGCTGCCATGTCGACTTGCCGACACCGATGGGCGAACGCCAGGCACTGGCATCGACCGTGCTGTCGCCGCCGGCGTCGCCCTGCGCGCTACCGTCTTCCTGGTGATCCGTGACCGCCGGTGGCGGCTGGATGACCGGCTCGAAGCCACCCGGCAACAGATCAACAATGGCGATATCGTCATAATCGCCGCCGTCCGTGCTGCGGATCTTCACATGCACGTCGATCTCCTGCCCCACGGTTACCTTGTCGATGGCCTTGCCGTTCGTGTCGGTGTAATCGCGGGTGACTTCCAGGCCTTCCTTGATGGCCTTGGTCGGCTGGTCGCGGTCGTAACCGCCCTGGCTGACGACACGCCAAGCAGGCAGCGCGCTGTCATTGGTGAAACGAAGACGCCTGGCATCGCTTCCCCACGTGCCAGCCACCAGCATGTTGCCCTGTGGTGCGGAAATCGCCTTGACCGAGCCGTCCGCGTGCACTTCATCAATGCGGAGCTTGTCCAGATCCAGGTTGTTCTGCGTGGCGTACGCATCGAGCGCCAGCAATGTCATCGACGATGACAGCGTGTTGTACCAGCCCTGCTCCATCGGCCAGGTGATGTTTTCCATCACCCGCGGCGATAGCGACTTGGCGCGATCCGGGAAGTGCTTGCTCAACAGGTAGAGCGTGGTCGCATCGCGCGTCAGCGCATCGTAGTAATAGCCATAGGTGTAGCGGTCATCCTTGGTGGATCGCTCAAGCAGTTTCTGCGGGCCAGCAATCAACTGCGCGGCGGGCTTGTCCTGCTTGAGCAACTGGTAGGACGCTGCCAGCCATGCGGCGGCGAGGTCGTTCTTCCACTCCTTGGGATAGGCTTCTTCCAGGCGTTTCTGCACCGATGCCAGGTCGTTGGTGGTGACATTGCCCTGGCGGGTGAGCAGGTAAACGGCGTAAGCACGCTGGCGCAGCATGTCGATGCCGTCGAGGCTGTCATCGCTCGCCAGCTGATGCAGGTACTTGTTGCCTGCATCGAACATGTCACGCGGCACATCCATGTTGCGGTCTCGCGCTTCGATCATGAAGTGCATGGCATAGGTCGACACGAATGGATTGGCATCCGGCGTAGCCGTCCAGAGTCCGAAGCCACCCTCCCCGTTTTGCCGCGAATGCAGGATATCCAGCATTTGCGACAGCGCCTGTTCGTTGGTCAGCTTCTTGTCGCCCAGTGCCGGCTGCAGCGCATCGGCGAAAACCTTGACCTGCGGCCACTTCGAAAGCACCAGCCGCGGCATCGCAGAGCTCAGGATCTGCTCGCTGCACAAATGCTCGAAGTTCACCAGGTACGATGCCAGCCCGCTGCTCAACACGACGGGAATATTGGAGAACGCCGTGGTGCGCGAGGCGTACTCGCTGTACAAGCGGCGAAGTTCCGCTTGATCCGCCTTGCTGCTGGCATCCACGCGGCCCACATCGACCTGCGTGCGATAGGCAGACGCCGGGCGCACGGAAACATCCACGCTCTGGTGCGCGGACTTGTCACCATACGCCGCCGTGAAACTGAAGTTGCCCGAACCCAGCTTGTCAGTTGCCTTGACGCGGAACGTCACCACGCCGTCGCGCATCTCGCCCAGGTTGATGTTCTGCGTCGGCGCGCCGACCACCTGCAACTGCGGCCCCGTTTTCAGTGACACCGCCACCGGCACCTGCTTGCCGCCGAGCCCCGTGAGGTTGTTGGCCACACCTACGCTGACTTCCACTTCATCGCCCGGAGCCAATGTGGTCGGCACATTGGGCGACAACACGAAATCGCCGCGCACCGTGGTGGCACCTTCGAATGTGCCCACGCGATCGGAAGACACGGCAACAGCCATGACGCGCAGCTTGCCGTTGAAGTAATCCGGCACCTGATAGGTCAGGTCTTTCTCGCCATTGATGTCGACAATGCCGGACCAGAACGCCACGGGTTTGTCGCGCTTGCGCTTGAACGGGTTCAGTTGGCGCCCAATGGCCGCATCGGCGTCGCCGCCGGGCGCTGCCATGGCCATGAGCTTCTCGAAGTCCGGCAGGATCAGGTCAAGGATCTGCGACGTACCCACTTCCAGCATGCGCTTGCGGAAGAAGAACTTCAGCGGATCGCCCAGCTTGTAGCGAGCGACCTGCAGGATGCCTTCGTCGACGGCGAACACCACCGCACGCGTCGGCTGCGCGGACGTGAGCTTGAATGTCACCGTGTCTCCCGGTTTCACCAGCGCGGGCGACTCCACCTTGATCGCGTTTCGACGTGCGTCCAGGTTCACGGAGAACGGCACCACGCCATAGCTCAACGGGCTCATGAAGATCTCGTCGGACGACGGATCGCGGATGTACTGCACGTTGATGTAGCCGTTGCCCTCGAAATCCGCCGGCACGGTAATGTGCTGCACGGAGCTGGTGGTGTCGGCGTGGAACCATGCGTGCGCATACACCTTGTCGCGCTCGATGGTGATCAGCCCGCTGCCTGCATACGGCGCACGGATGGCGATATCCACCGACTCACCGGGCGCATAATCCTGCTTGCTGAGATTGAGCTGCAGCTCGGCATTGCGATCCAGCGAACGCGTGACATTGGCGGCACCCGCCACGGAATATTCGACGCGATTCACCTCCACGCCATCACCGGCGCGCACGATGACCAGCGCGTAGTCACCGGGCTTGTCAGTCGGCAACGTGTAATCCATGCCATTGGCCGGCAGCGAGAGCGGTTGCTCGCTGATCGGCACTTCCTTGAGCTTGGACTGGTATTTGTAGACGCCCGAATCCTGCTTGGTCAGCACCGAGAGGTAACGACGTTCCACCAGCCGCGCCTTGAGCTCGCCCAGCGCCATGGATTTCGCGTTGTGATCGATGGCCACCAGGTGAACGCTGCGCGGCGTGTCGCGATTGATGTAATCGAGACTGTCGGCCGCCTTGTAACCCACCAGCCAGTCGTTGCTGGAGACGAGTGTCTGCGCCGCTGCCGCCACGCTTCGCCCGCCTTCGGGCTCGTAGGCCTTCACCAGGAAATAGAGCTGGTACGTGGCATCGGCGTATTTCTTCAAGTCCAGATCGAATTCGGCGTGGCCCTTGTCGTCCGTCTTGCCATCCTGCAGCGCGTCTTCGTAGCCTTCTTTGGCGCGGCGCACGTCGTAGAAGTGGTAGTCCGGCCAGCTGCGGAATGCAGGCCATGCCGGACGCAACGTAAGCGACGCTTCCACACGGCGATCCGCCGCCGGCGTGCCAAACAGGTTCATCACGTCGACGATGCCCTTGACCTGGTCGGGCTTCACCCAGCCCTCGGGCACCTGCCCGGCCAACCTGGCTTCCACCTTCATGCGATCAGGCAGGAACTCCTTCACCTGCACGGTGGTGCTGCCGATCTGCGCACCGGCCTTGCCTTCCTTGACGATGTAGAGATTGACGGTCCACGTACCAGTGGGCGCCGTTTCCGCAGGCGCGTATGCCAGTTCCCCAAAACCAGAGTTGTCCATCGACATCGGCAACTGTTTCACCGTGATGCCACGCGGATCGACAATTTCCGCCTGCAACGGCACGCCCGCCACGCTGCGCGTCCAGCTCGCAGCGCGCACGATGAGGCCCACGTGGAACGTGTCGCCCGGACGGTAAATGCCACGATCGGAGAACAGGTAAGCGGAAAGCTGGCCGTCGTTCTGCGCGTTGCGCTCGCCACCCACGTCGAAGCGCGAGAAGTCGAGCTTGCGCTCGTAGCTGGTCGATCCGCCGATAGGCAGGAACGACAGGTCATCCCCCTTCTTCACCAGATACAGCGTCGGCTGTTTCTCGCGCTCCAGGCCTTTGAGCGTCGGGAAATGCACCGCACCGTCCGCAGACGTCGTATCGCTGAAAAGCGTCTGGCCATTGACCGCCAGCACGGATACCGTCGCACCGCTGACGGGCTGCCCCGTGCGAATGGACTGCACGAATACGTCCTGGCTGCCATCCAGCGAACGCTTCACCAACATGCCAAGGTCCGTAACGACGATAAGACGCGTATCCATCGGCGACGATGCGTCGTCGTCCTGGCTGTCGCCGTTGTCGGCCATGTCGCCCTCACCTTCCGCGCCACTCGACTCGTCATCGGATGTCGCGTTGGTCGGTGCGGCCTGTGGCTGGTTTTCCTGCGCCTTGCGCGCGTCTTCCTTTTTCTTCTCCGCCGCTGCGTTGTAGCTGGACAGATGCAGCAGGAACACGCCGCGCTTGCCTTCCTTCAGGTACTGGCCAAGATCTACGCCCTCGTAGTGGGCCTTGGCAGGGTCGCCATTGGGAAAACTGCGCTTCTGCTCGAAGCGCTCTACAATGTGGTCTTCGCTGAAGTCGTAGCTCAACTCCGGGCGTGCGTACGTTCCCTGATTGAAGCTCACCAGGTGCTGGATTTGATCCGGCAACACGCGCCCGATTTCCACCTTCATGCCGGGCAAATTGCGCGATACCACCGACTCCCGCTTGCTGCCGGACATGGAAAGCAGCGAACCGTCCGCCATGAAGCGAAGCAGCTTCGGATAATTGGGCACGGTGACGACCGCAGCATAGGGCTTGCCCAGGATGTAGCCACCGAACGACTTCAGGCCCTGCTCCACGCGCACGTAAATGCGCTGTCCGGGGTCCGCATGAAACTTGAAGCTCTGCAGCTCCGCGTAATCGTTCTCGGTGGGCACCATCTCCAGTTTGAGTGGCGTGCTCTGGCGAAGCGTCGATTCACCGACTTCGCCCAGGCCCCATTCGTACGGAGCCTCGTCATCGCCCTGGCTGACGCCCGGGCGCCGCGCGGGCAACACCCAAGCCTTGATCAGGCCGGCGACGTCGCTGTCGCGCACCGCACCGCCGACGTTCACCATCAACACCTGTTCGGGCTCGTACTTCTCGTTGTCGACCAGCGTGGGCTCGATGCTGCTTACCGCCAGACTGTAGAGACCGGGCACGCGAACCTGTGCGTTGATCTCGTCCTTGGTGGCGTCGCCGCCGCGCACGCTGCGCAAGCCCTTGGCCAGGCGATACATCACCACGCTTTCATCCCTTGGCAGGGACAGCGGCTGCGAATGAATCCACGCATGCAGCCTGGCCTGATCGTAGGTCACCGTGAACTTCAGGCTGCCCCTGCTGCTACCTGATTGCACCAGCTCCACGCCGATGCGCTTCTCGAAATCGGCAGCATCGACCGGATAGTTGAAGGTGATCGGCTGGATGGCCTTCTTTGCCGTGGCGTCCTGCGGGTCCTGATAGAACTCGCCGTTTTCGACCTTGGCCTCGAACGCCACGGTATCAAACGAGGCATGGTCGTCGTCCATCAAAACGTGACTGGCGAACGCCTTCGGCACGTCGAAGCGCACCTCGAAATGCTTGCCGACCGGCCAATCTTCCGCTGGCGCAAAGCGCAGGGTGTGGTCGTCCGCCCAACTCCATTGGCCCTTGATGGCGGGCTGCATCACGATGCCTGCCGTCACCGGCTTGCCCACCTGATCGATCGGCGCGGCGGAACCGGAGAAGTTGATCGTGAGCGGACTGAAGGTCAGCGTGGGCTGCGTGTAATCCGTAATGGCCGGCGCGTTCACCGTCATGGTGATGCGCGAAGGCTCGACCGGCTTGGGTCGGTTCTTGTACCACTCCCAGCCGAACCAGCCGCCACCGGCGACCACCAGCACGGCAATCAGCACGCTGGCTGCCTGCACAGGGCGACGGCGCACCCAGCCGCTGCTGGCGGGTATCCACGCCGGCGCGGACCAGTTCACCTGGCCGACGATGGGCCGCAACAGCAGCGCGAGAACGGCCAGGACGCCGCGCAGCAGGCGCAACGGCAGGGACACAAGAAAACGCAACAGATCCATGATGCTTTCCCGGTTTTCATCCAATGAATACGACGACGGCAGAGCCGGTCCGGGCGAAGCCAGGTGCGCCAAAACGCCCGCCTCTTGCGAAGCGGACCCGACATCACTGACTTACCCCACGGACAGCATGCACGCCAAAGATGACGTGACGCGGGAAGAATTCTGGCATGGTTGCGTCAGTGACGCATGGGCGGCCGCAGCCTTTCAAGAAACGCCCCTTCGCATGGCACGAAGGTCAAACGGGTGCCGACCCAGGGCCGGCACCCGGCGAGCATCAAAGCGTCGCGATGATCTCGCGCACTACCGGCGCAAGCTTGGGATCCTGCAAGGCCATGTGCATGGTGGCGCGCACCAGGCCAGCCTTGTTGCCGCAATCGAAGCGCGTGCCTTCGAAGCGGTACGCCAGCACCTTGCCCTGCTCCTTGAGCAGCGCATCGATGGCATCGGTCAGCTGGATCTCGCCACCGGCGCCCGGCGTGGTCTTCTCCAGGAGCTCGAAAATGCGGCCCGGCAGCACATAGCGGCCGACCACGGCGAGGTTCGACGGCGCATCCGCGGGCTTGGGCTTTTCCACCATGTGGCGAATCTGCGCGCTGCGGTCGTCCACGGGCGTGGCATCGACAATGCCGTACTTGTCGGTGTCGCTCTGCGGGACTTCTTCCACGGCAATGACGCCGGCACTCTGCGATTGCGCCAGCTCGGCCATCTGGCGCAGTGCGCCCTTGCCCTTGTTCCAGATCAGGTCGTCGGGAAGCACCACGCCGAACGGCTCGTCGCCGACCACCGGCTTGGCGCACAGCACGGCATGGCCCAGGCCCAGGGCCTCAGGCTGGGTGACGAAGATGGCACGCACGTGCCTGGGCAGCGTGCCCTGCACCAATGCGAGCAGCTCATCCTTGCCCTTTTCCTGGAGCTTGGCTTCCAGCTCGTACGCCTTGTCGAAATAATCGGCGATGGCGTGCTTGTAGCGATTGGTAACGAACACCAGCGTATCGGCACCCGCATCCACGGCTTCATCCACCGCGTACTGGATCAGCGGGCGATCCAGCACCGGCAACATTTCCTTCGCGACGACCTTGGTCGCGGGGAGGAAACGCGTGCCGAGACCGGCCACGGGAAACACGACCTTGCGCAACGGCTTGCTCACTTACTTCTCTCCTGATTCATTGCGTCGCAACGCCACCACGTTGTCCGTCTGCACCGGCTCGCTCCAGCGGAACGACGGCAGCAGGTTGGAAACGCACTGGCGAAGCATGTCCTCGTCATAAGCAACCACGGCGTCTGCCGCCCTGGCCATTTGCACATTGAGCAGATCCCATTTCACCGGGCGATGCTGCGCGAGAAAGATCTTCACGTGCGTCGTCTCGATGTAGTTCTCGAGAGGATGGAACAGCTCTTCGAACAATTTTTCACCGGAGCGCAGCCCGGTGTACACAATCGGGATTTCCGTACCCGGCTTGCGTCCCGCCAGGCGAATCATCTGTTCGGCCAGGTCGCGGATCTTGATCGGCTCGCCCATGTCCAGGGCAAAAATCTCGCCGCCCTTGCCAATGCTGGCCGCCTGCAGGATCAGCTGGCAGGCCTCCGGAATGGTCATGAAGTAGCGCGAGATTTCCGGATGGGTAATGGTCAGCGGGCCACCGTTGCGGATCTGCTCACGGAACAGCGGCACCACCGAACCGGCCGAATCGAGCACGTTGCCGAAACGCACGGTGATGAAGTGCGTGTTGGAATGCTCGTTGAGGTTCTGGCACCAGATTTCGGCCATGCGCTTGCAGGCGCCCATGACGCTGGTGGGGTTCACGGCCTTGTCGGTGGAGATCAGCACGAAGCACTCGACATCGTGCCGATCTGCCAAGTCTGCCACGTTGCGCGTCGCCAGCACGTTGTTGCGGAACGCCGCACGCAGCTGCCCCTGCAACATCGGCACGTGCTTGTACGCGGCAGCGTGGAATACCACCTGCGGCTTGTACTCGCTGAAGAGCTTGCGCATGGCAGCGGAATCACCGCAATCGGCCAGCACGCCCTCGTAGATCAATTCGGGATATTCGGCGCGCAGCTCTTGCGAAATCCGGTAGAGATTGAATTCGCAGTTGTCCACCACGCACAGCGAGTGTGCACCGAGGCGCGCCACCTGGCGGCAAAGCTCCGAGCCGATGGAGCCACCGCCGCCGGTGACCAGCACGCGGCGACCGGTCAGCGTGACACGAATGGCCGTCCAATCCAGTTCAACGGTGTCGCGACCCAGCAGGTCCTCGATCGCGACCTCCTTGATCTCGTTGAAGTGGGCGCGGCCGGACACCACGTCCTCGAGCTTAGGCACGGTGCGGTAAGGCAGGCCACTCGCGTCGCACAGTTCCACCACGCGACGCATCTCTTGCGTCGAGGCGCCAGGCATGGCGATGAGCAGCATCTGCGCCGCCACTTCGCGGGCGAGTTCGGGGATCTGGTCAATGCGACCAAGCACCGGGCGACCATTGATGCTGGCACCGCGCAGGCTTTCCTTGTCGTCGACGAAACCGACCACGGTGAAGCCGTTGTCGCGGTGCAAATCGCGCGACAACGCCTCGCCAGCGCGATCGGCGCCCACGATCAGCACGCGCTGTGCCGGCTTGGCCTGGAACAGATCGACCCGACTGTCCTTCCAGAACCGGTAAGCCAGGCGCGGGGTGCCCAGCAGCACCGACAGCACCACGGGGTATAGCAGCAGCACCGAGCGCGGCACGTCGGCCAGCCGGTTGTAGAGAATCAGCACCGCGGCAATCGCCAACGCGCCGATGATGGCGGCACGCAGGATGTTCCAGAGATCCGGCAGGCTCGCGAAGCGCCACACGCCCTTGTACAGGCCCGTCCAGCTCAGGACGGCGCCCTGCACCAGCAGCACCAGCGGAAATTCCAGCACATGGAAGCTGATCGCCGCGTTGTCGATCATCGCGTAGCGGAGGGCCTTGGCCACCCACCATGCCAGTGCAGCCATCAGCAGGTCGTGGAGTACCACGGCCGTTCGCGGATGAATGACACCGATCCATTTACGTAGCGACATGTCGACCCTTGTTCAAAACGCGCCGCAGGCACCAGCGCTTCGTGGCGATCCAGGCAATGGTCGCTATCAGGTAGGTGCCCAAAAACGCCGGCACCGACCACATCGGCCTGGCCCATGCGAGCAGCGCCAAAGGCGCCGCTACCAACACGTTCCAGGCCAGATAGCACGCTCCCCCGGTGGCATGCGTGAAACCACTGCGAACGAGCCACTGATACAGGTGTTCGCGGTGGGCAGTGTACCAACGGCGGCCACTGACCATACGGACCAAGAGAGTAAGGGTAGCGTCTGCTACAAAAGATGAACTGAGGATCAGGGCTGGCCAGACCAGTCGCCAATCCACCCGCCACAGCAGCACGGTGAGGGCGAAGATCAGCAGGCCCATGGTGCCGCTGCCCACGTCCCCCATGAAAATGCGAGCGCGTGGCCGGTTGAAGTACCAGAATCCCAGGGCCGCCGCCGCCAGACAGGCAGACGCCGTCGCCAGCGCCGGCTGCATGGCCGCATGGGCCAGCAGCGCCAACCCCAGTCCCACGTAGATCACCTGCTGGGCGAGCAGGCCATCGATGCCGTCCATGAAGTTGTGCAGGTTGATGCTCCAGCCCCCGGCCAGCACGAGCACGGGCACCCTCCACCAGGACATGCCGGTCAGCGCCAGCGCCACGGCAAGCATCCCCGCCGACAGCAACTGGATGCCGAACCGGGGCAGGATCGGCAGCGAACGATGGTCGTCCCACCAGCCCACCGCGGCTACGAGTGCCGTCCCCACGGCCAACGCGCCAATCACCACCGTCGACAAGGCATTGGGCGACACAGCCAAAGCTGCAGGCATGGTCATCAGCGCCGCGACGACGATGCCGATGCCACCGCCGCGCGGGGTGGGAATGCTGTGGGAGCGGCGTTGCCCCGGCAGGTCCATCATGCCGCGGCGATGCGCGTACGCGATCGCAGCTCGGACGACCACCAACGCAATCACCAACGCGGCCAGCACCATCCCTGTCGCCAGCGAAGCGTGTGTCATCCGTGCCTCATTCGTTGGCCACGCCATGGATGGGGCGGATCGTGCTCCAGCTCTTGCAGCTGGGGCACTGCCAGTGGTGGGCCTTGGCGCCGAAGCCGCAACGGCTGCAGCGGTACATGGCCTGCCCTTCCAGCAGCTTCTTGGTGAGGTCACGAAGGATCAGGAAATTTTCCCGCGCCTCGCCTTCCATCTTGTCCATGGTCGCGTCGATCAGCGCCATCAAGCCGCGCACCGAAGGACGCTGGCGCAGCTGCGACGTAAGGAACTCGATGGCCGTGCGCTCGCCATCGCGCTGCTGGTACAGCCGCGTGAGGGCGAGCACCGGGGAGATGCCGTGGTAACGCTCAAGAATGTCGCGCAGAAAGTGTTCCGCGTGCTCCATCTGCTGCGAACGGGCGTAGCTGTTGAGCAAGGGAGGCAGGATTTCCGGCACGAACGCGATGTCCGCCTCCACGGCATGCTCATAGGCTTTTGCTGCCTCGGCATGCTGGCCCTCTTCCGCGTACAGGCGACCGGTCAGCATGAAGGCGCGCACGCAGTCGGCCTGGCAGGCGAATGCCTGGCGAAGGTATTCGCGCGCTTCCTGGCGTGCGCCATGCTGACGCGACTGCTCGGCCAGCTCGCAATAGAACTGCGCAATCATGCCGGCCTCGTCTTCGCCGGTCATCGCCTCGAGGCGACGTGCATGCTCGATCGCCTTGTGCCAATCGCGCTCGTGCTGGTAGATCGCGATGAGATGCCGCAGTGCCGATGGCGCATGCGCGTCCATGGCCACAAGATCGGAGAACAGCGTTTCCGCGCGATCAAGCAGGCCTGCACGCATGTAGTCCTCGCCCAGCTCCAGCAAGGCGACGGTTTTCATCGCGTCCGAGAGACCCGGGCGCGAAACAAGATGCTGGTGCAGTCGAATGGCTCGATCCACTTCGCCCCGCCGACGGAACAGGTTGCCCAACGCTAAGTGCGTTTCCACCGTGTCCCGGTTGTATTCGGCCAGCTTGAGGAACACTTCGATGGCCTTGTCCTGCTCCTCGTTGAGCAGGTAGTTCAGGCCGCGAAAGTAATCCGAGGAGAGCTCACTGACCTGTGCGCCGGAACGACGTACACCCGCGCGGCGTGCAGTCCACCAGCCACTGGCGAACGCTGCGGGTACCAGCAGGATCAATACGTAAAGAAGTGGGCTCATGCACCGGCCGGGGAAGTCTTGGCCTTGCCACGGGCGTCAGCCGCACCTTGGCGACGCGCACGGCGCTGCCTGCTGCTCAAGCCCAGCCACGCGGTAAGTCCGCCCAGCAGCCAACCGATCACCAGCGCAACCAGAACGGCTGCGCCCTTGGGCAGTTCAAAACGCACGAAGCCCAGGTCGTAACCGACCAGATCGGCGTTGAGTGCGCCGAGCACGATGCCGGCCGCGATGAAGATCAGGAGGATCAGCGTAACAATCAGTCGCATACCGCGACTTTACCCGATTGCCGGGAGCCGTCACAGGCGGGGGCGCGGCCGTTCGTCACAAACGGGGAGACAGGCCTTTCCGGCAGCCTCGCCTGGCGCGCCGTACCGCAAAAAAAGAAGGCAGGACCGACTCATCGTCGCCTGCCTTCCAGGTTCTTTCGTGCTGCCTGAAGCCGGACGTCAATCCAGATTCAAGTTGACGCGCTCGCGCAATTCCTTGCCCGGCTTGAAATGCGGGACATGCTTGCCCGGCAAAGCCACTGCGTCGCCGGTCTTGGGATTGCGGCCCATGCGCGGCGGACGGTAATGCAATGCAAAGCTGCCGAAACCGCGGACCTCGATGCGCTCGCCGCTGGAAAGCGCGTGGCTCATCTGTTCGATCACGCTTTTGACCGCCAACTCCACGTCCGCGAACGCGAGATGGGTCTGACGCCGTGCCAGCGCCTCAATCAATTCGGATTTGGTCATGGGTCCCCAATGTCCGTGACGTGAAACCGCGGGGCGGCTGAGCGCCGCCCCGCATTCCTGCTTTTTTACTGCTTAGTCAGCCTTGTTGAGCTGCTCTTTGAGCAGTGCGCCAAGCTTGGTCGTGCCGCCCGAAGCGGACGAGTACTCAGCCATGGCGTCGCTCAGTTCTTCTTCGTCCTTGGCGCGGATCGACAGCTGCAGCTGACGGCCCTTGCGGTCCATGCCGGTGAACTTGGCTTCGACCTTGTCGCCCACCTTCAGGTGCTGCGTGGCGTCGTCGATGCGCTCCTTGGCGATGTCGTTGGCGCGGAGGTAACCCTCGACGCCTTCGCCCAGATCGATCACGGCGCCCTTGGCGTCCACTTCCTTCACGGTACCGTTGACGATGGTGCCGCGCGGGTTGGTGGCCATGAACTGACCGAACGGATCCTGCTCCATCTGCTTGATGCCGAGGGAGATGCGCTCGCGCTCCGGATCAACGGCCAGCACCACGGCTTCGATCTCGTCGCCCTTCTTGAAGTTGCGAACGAGGTCTTCGCCCGACGCCTGCCAGGAGATGTCGGACAGGTGAACCAGACCGTCGATGCCACCGTCCAGACCGATGAAGATGCCGAAGTCGGTGATCGACTTGATCTGACCGGACACCTTGTCGTTCTTCTTGTGCATTGCTGCGAAGGCTTCCCACGGGTTCGAGCGGGTCTGCTTGATACCCAGCGAGATGCGGCGACGCTCTTCATCCACGTCCAGCACCATCACTTCGGTCTCGTCACCGACCTGCACAACCTTGGCCGGGTTGACGTTCTTGTTGGTCCAGTCCATTTCGGACACGTGGACCAGGCCTTCCACGCCCGGCTCGATCTCGACGAAGCAACCGTAATCGGTCACGTTCGAGACCTTGCCGAACAGGCGGCTGCCGACCGGGTAGCGGCGAGCGATGGCGACCCACGGGTCGTCGCCCAGCTGCTTCAGGCCCAGCGACACGCGGTTGCGCTCGCGGTCGTACTTCAGCACGCGGACGTCCAGCTCGTCGCCGACGTTGACGACTTCGGACGGGTGACGCACGCGCTTCCACGCCATGTCGGTGATGTGCAGCAGGCCGTCGATACCGCCCAGGTCCACGAACGCGCCGTAGTCGGTGAGGTTCTTGACCGTACCCTTGACCACTGCACCCTCGGTGAGGCGCTCAAGCAGCTTCTCGCGCTCTTCGGAGAACTCGGTCTCGACGACGGCGCGGCGGCTGACCACAACGTTGTTGCGCTTGCGGTCGAGCTTGATGATCTTGAACTCGAGGTCCTTGCCTTCCAGGTAGACCGGATCGCGGACCGGACGGACGTCGACCAGCGAGCCCGGCAGGAATGCGCGGACGTCCTTGATGTCGACGGTGAAACCGCCCTTGACCTTGCCGGAGATCTTGCCGGTGATGGTCTCTTCCTTGTCGAAGGCCTGCTCGAGGTCGTCCCACACCATGGAACGCTTGGCCTTCTCACGGGAGAGCTTGGTCTCGCCGAAGCCGTCTTCCAGCGCGTCGAGGGCAACCTTCACCTCGTCGCCCACCTGCACTTCCAGCTCTCCGCTCTCGTCCTTGAACTGCTCGATCGGGACGATGCCTTCGCTCTTGAGGCCAGCGTTGATCACGACGACGTCGTTGCGGATTTCCACAACGATACCCGTGACGATCGCGCCCGGCTTCAGCTTGGAGATGGCCTGTTGGCTCTGTTCAAACAGCTCGGCAAAACTTTCAGTCATGTTGATTCCAGAAATGAGAAAAGGCCTTAGGTCCTTGTGCGCACCTGTTGTATGGCGCACGGACGTTCGGCCCACCGGTTATGGGTGTCGCGGAACATCCCTTCGCTGGGAGTTCCTTTGGCACCGTTGACCAATATCCTCCGCTTGAGGGCGGAGGCGCCAAAAGCCATCAGCAGTCCATCAGGACTGCACGACAGCCAATACTTTCGCGACGACGTCGTCGATGCCCATGCCGGTGGTGTCGATGAAAACCGCATCCTCGGCCGGCTTGAGCGGCGCGACTGTCCGTGAAGCATCACGGGCGTCACGCGCTTCGATCTCGCGCTGAAGGGTAGCAAGTGTAACGCTCAGTCCCTTTTCCTTCAACTGCTTATAGCGCCTTTTCGCCCGTTCGGCGGCGCTGGCGGTCAGGAACACCTTGAAGGGTGCCTCCGGGAAGATCACGGTACCCATGTCACGCCCGTCAGCCACCAGCCCCGGGGCCTTGCGAAAACCCAGCTGCATGTCCACAAGTGCTTGACGCACCGAAGGAATCGAGGCGATGGCCGAGGCCGCACCGCCGGCCGTTTCGGTGCGCAATTCGTCCGTGGCGTCGTGCCCGTTGACCATCACCCGGGTATCGCTGCCGTCGGTGGCTGCGACAAAGCGGATCTTGGTGGTCTGGGCGCACCGGGTGCCCGCCTCGGCATCGGACAAATCCAGCCCTTCCATGCCCGCCGCATAGCCAACGGCACGGTACAGCGCCCCCGAGTCCAGCAGGCGCCAGCCCAGTTTCTCAGCGACCATGCGACTGATGGTGCCCTTGCCTGACCCCGAGGGTCCGTCGATGGTGAGAACGGGGACGGACGATGACGAGGTCATGGGCACTCCTGACGGCGGCGAAAGAAAACGCATATGCTATCGCGTTGGTCCTCGCACGGAACGCGGGTTGCCTATCCGATCCTTACAGTCCGTATGACCATGCACGTCTCAACCATGACCGATCTGCGCCACGAATTCGAACAGGCCGCCGAAGACATCCAGCGGCTTGGCGAGCGGCCGGACAACGACACCCTGCTCAAGCTCTACGCCCTCTACAAGCAGGGCTCGGAAGGCAATGTCCACGGCGATCAGCCGGGCTTCTTCGATTTCGTGGGCACCGCCAAGTACGAGGCCTGGGCGCAATTGCGCGGCCTTTCCGAAGAGGCGGCCATGCAGCGTTACATCGATCTTGTCCAGGAACTGCTGGCTTAAGCGGCTGCTTTGCGGCCGCGGTCTGCGAGCCCCCCCCCCCTTCTACACCGTCATCCAGCGCCTTTGAGGCGCCAGGCAAGCGACAAGTCACTGGATCCCAGCTTCCGCTGGGATGACGGTGAGGTCGCGTGTGGGCTCGCATCGCCCCCTGCCCCGGTCACGGCGAGGCCTCTTGCTTTCACACGCCCCCAACAGGCACATTCATACGATCGTTTGACCCACGCCGACGGTCCGCATGAACTTCCCTCGCCTGTTTTCTCCGCTCGACCTCGGGCACACCACCCTGCCCAACCGCATCCTGATGGGCTCGATGCATACGGGGCTCGAGGACAAATCCAGCGACTACGACAAGCTCGCGGCGTATTTCGCGGAACGCGCGCGCGGCGGCGTGGGCCTGATGGTGACCGGCGGCATCGCCCCCCGCATCCAGGGGTGGCTGAAACCGTTCGGCGGACGGCTGTCGATGCCCTGGCACGTGGCGCGCCATCGCAAGCTCACGCGTGCGGTGCATGCCGAGGGCGGCAAGATCTGCATGCAGATCCTGCATGCCGGCCGCTACGGCTATCACCCGCTGTCGGTGGCGCCGTCGAAAATCAAATCACCGATTACGCCATTCACGCCGCGCGCGCTTTCCGCCGGCGGCGTGGAGCGCACCATCCGCGACTTCGTGCGCTGCGCCAGGCTCGCCCAGGACGCCGGTTACGACGGCATCGAGGTGATGGGTTCGGAAGGCTATTTGATCAACCAGTTCCTTACCGAGCGAACCAACCAGCGCAGCGATGCCTGGGGCGGCGATGCAACGAAACGCATGCGTTTTCCCGTGGAAATCGTCCGTCGCACGCGCGAAGCGGTGGGCCGCGATTTCATCATCATCTATCGCCTGTCCATGCTTGATCTCGTCGAAAACGGCCAGGACTGGAACGAGATCGTCACGCTGGCCAAGGCCATCGAAGCGGCCGGCGCCAGCATCATCAATACCGGCATTGGCTGGCATGAAGCGCGCGTGCCGACCATCGTCACCAGCGTGCCACGCGCAGGATTTGCGTGGGTCACGAAGAAGCTCAAGGGCGAGGTGTCGATCCCGCTGATCACCACCAACCGCATCAACATGCCGGACGTGGCGGAGCAGATTCTCGTCAGCGGCGAAGCGGACATGGTGTCGATGGCTCGCCCACTTCTGGCCGATCCAGAGTGGCCCAGGAAGGCGCAAGCAGGGCGCAGCGAGCGCATCAACACTTGCATCGCGTGTAACCAGGCGTGTCTTGATCACGTATTCAAGCAGCAACTTGCCAGCTGCCTGCTTAACCCGCGTGCCTGCCATGAAACCGAGTTGCGCATCGAGCCTGCCACGTCGCGCAAGAACATCGCCGTGATCGGTGCCGGCCCCGCCGGACTCGCCTGCGCAACGACGCTGGCCGAGCGTGGTCATGCCGTCACGCTGGTCGATCAGGCCAGCGAGATTGGCGGCCAGTTCAATTACGCCAAGCGCATTCCGGGCAAGGAAGAATTCCACGAAACGCTGCGCTATTTCAGCCATCGCATCGAGGACACTGGCGTCGCACTGAAGCTGGGTCACCGAGCTGAGGCCACGGCACTCGCGGCAGACGGTCACGATGAAGTCGTAGTGGCTACCGGCATCACGCCGCGTGCCGTGCATTTTTCCGGCAGCGACGATCCGCGTGTACTCAACTACCTGGACGTGCTTGCCCATAACAAGCCGGTGGGTAAGCGCGTGGCGATCATCGGCGCCGGCGGCATCGGCTTCGACGTGGCCGAATTTTTGGTTGAACACGCACCGTCCGCCACGCTGGATATTTCTCGCTGGACCCGCGAATGGGGCGTGGACATGCAACTGGATACGCGTGGCGGTCTGGCCAAGCCCCAACCGGAAGCGCCAGCACGTCAGGTGTGGCTGCTGCAGCGTTCGGAAGGCCGTCCGGGAGCGCGCCTCAACAAGACCACGGGCTGGGTGCATCGCGCCACGCTCAAGGCCAAGCGCGTGAATATGCTCGGCGGCGTCACCTACGAACGCTTCGATGACGAAGGCCTGCACATCACGGTGGACGGCCAGCCGCAGGTGCTGCCGGTCGACAATGTGATCATCTGTGCCGGGCAGGAACCCAATCGCTCGTTGGCTGACGCATTGATCGCGGCAGGCATCAGGACCCATGTCATCGGCGGCGCGGATGTCGCGGCCGAACTGGATGCGAAGCGTGCGATTGATCAGGGCACGCGGTTGGCGGCGACGCTATAACAATCATCATCAGGTCCTGCGCCATCGCCACTCCCCTCACCGTCATTCCCGCGAAAGCGGGAATGCAGCGACTTTGAGGGCGTTTCGGCGAGCGTGAAAGACACTGGATTCCCGCTTCCGCGGGAATGACGGTGAGGGTTAGGTCTTGCAACACAAGGCGTGACGACCGAGGTGATACCGGTCGCGCACAAGGTGCGCTCCCACAGAAAGAGCCCTGGCGGAGGGCTTTAGGCAAAACGACAACGCCCGGCGCAAGGCCGGGCGTTGTCAGAAAAGAAAGCGCCCCGCTGGGCGACGCGTCGATGTGGGTCAGGGGGGAGGAAGACCAGACATCGCGGGGATAGCGTCGCAGCGGGGCGAGGGTCGCCGCCACCTGGGGGGAGGGGACGGTGGCGGGACGAAAGAAATAATATGATCGACTAATTATAGAAACCAATATATTTTTCCCCCGTCACTTATATGCAAATCGTATTAAAGCCCTGAAATGTTCGACTTCCGTCAGCTTCGTTACTTTGTAACGGTCGCCGAAGAGCTCAGCTTTACGCGGGCAGCTCAGCGCCTGTACATTTCGCAGCCTCCGCTTTCCCAGCAGATTCAGTCACTTGAGAACGACCTCGGGGTTCGCCTGCTGGAGCGGAACAAGCGCAACGTCTCGCTGACTGAACCCGGCAAGTTGTTCCTGGAACAGGCTCGCCAGATCCTCGACAAGGCGGAGGAAGCCCGCGCCCAGATGGCGGATGCGGCCACCGGGTTCAGCGGCAAGCTGCGCCTGGCCTATACGGTCTCGGTGACCTTCCACCCCGCCCTGCCCCAGACGCTGCTGCGCTATCGCAGCTTTGCGCCGCAGGTGCGGCTGATGCTCAGCGAGATGTACACCGAGCAGCAGTACGCCGCCCTGATGGCCGGTGAGGTCGATGTGGGCTTCGTCCGCGACGAACCCGAACACCCCGGCATGGCAAAGAGCCTCCGGCTTGACGTCATCGATCGTGAGCCCCTGCTGCTCGCCCTGCCCTCCAACCACCCCCTGGCGGACCGCGAGAGCATCTGGCTGCGCGAAGTGGCCATGGAGGCCTTTGTCGTCCAGCCCCGCGAACTGGCAGCCACCCTGTACGACCGCCTGGCCCAGATCGCCGCCAAGGCCAATTTCCACCCGCTGATCCGCCAGCATGCGCAGCAGATCAATGGCCTGCTGGTGCTGGTAGCCGCCGGCATGGGCCTGGCGCTGGTGCCGGCGTCCATGCGCTCGGTCAGCCTGGCCGGCGTCACCTACCTGCGCCTGGAAGACCCTGACGCCTTCATGCTGTTGGCGCTGGCCAGCCGCGTGGACGACCCGAACCCCGTGGTGCGTCGCTTTTTAAGCGCGATGATGGAGCCGGATTGAGGCAGAGGCCGTTTCTTACGTCTCAGGCTCCATGAACGACCGATTTGCGCAGTCGATCCAAGGACTTGTGCGAGGTCAATAAACTGTTTATGATTGCGGTCTTGAATTTTTTCTTTCGATAGTTTCAGGAGCTGGCCGTGAAGGTGCGTTCCTCTTTGAAGTCCGCCAAGGCGCGGCACCGTGACTGCAAGGTTGTGCGTCGTCGCGGCAAAGTGTTCGTGATCTGCAAGAGCAACCCGCGTTTCAAGGCTCGTCAGCGCTAATTTCTAGCTGCGACGTGTCGTGAAAAAGGGCCGCGAAAGCGGCCCTTTTTTGTTGCCCATTCCATCCGGCTGCCCCCCCCCCCGGGATGGAGGGCGCGTGAGGCGGCCGGGCGGGGTTCGGTGGTGGGCGGGGTGACGGGGGGGCGGGG
>NZ_QAVX01000028.1 GCF_003121485.1 Dyella sp. C11
CGCTGGCCACTGCCAAGACGTATACGGATGCGTCCGCGCAAACCACGCTCGCCGCCGCCAAGGCCTACACCGATGCCGCGATGGGCAACGCGCAGTCCATTTCCGATCTGCGCACGCAGATGAATGACCAGTTTGCACAGGTCAACAAGCGCATCAACGACCAGGGCGCGATGGGCGCGGCGTCCACGCAGATGGCCATCAACGCGGCGGGGGCCACGGGCATCGGTCGTCTCGCCGCCGGCGTGGGCTACCAGGGTTCGCGTTCGGCATTGTCGGTGGGCTATGCCACGCCGGTGGGAACCACCGCGCACATGAGCGTGGGCGCCACCACCAGTGGTTCGCAGACCTCGGTGGGCGCCGGTTTCGGCATCGACCTTTAAGAAGCACGCTTCACCAGGCGGGCGGCACGCAAGGACGCGGCCCTGCCCGCCCGGTGAGCTGCGTGAGGAACGGTGAGATTGGTGCGTGTGTTGTCCGGCGCGCTTGTTACACGCTGAACACGGCCCAGGATGGGCCAGGAAGGGCACGCACGGCGAACCCTACTCGCCGATTTCTCGCAAACCCCCGGCCGTCGTGTCCGGGGGTCTTTTTTTGTGCGCGCTGCGTGCTTATTGCACGCCGTAGCTGGCCAGCACGATGGTCATCTTGCCGCCAAGAAATTCCACGCGGGAAGGAAAGCCCGTGGCGTAGTGGTGTTCGCGTGCCAGATGACGCGCCAGCTTGATCGCCACCGCCGGGCACAACTGGCTGCGCACCAGATGCTGGCCCATGGTGATGCACCACTGACGACCTTCGCGTTCGCAGATGGAGTAAACGGATTTCATCGCACGATCCTCCTGCTCCTGATGACGACGCGCACTGCGCGCGACGCCTTTCCTTTTGTTCGTGCTTGTCGGGAACCTGCCGTAGTCGGCACCGTGACGGTGGTCGGCGCTAGGGGGGCGCGCCGTAGAGGGGTCACCGATTTCCTTGTGGCCGCCACGGTGCCGACTACGACAGGCTCATCGACAAGTCACATCACATCCGCGCCTTGGCGGTTCCCTTCAGTTCGACGCGCCGATTGGGTGCCAGGCACGCGATCAACGCATCACGCTTCCTGTCGTTGCATTGCACGACAGGGTCGGCATCGCCACGTCCACTGACCTGCATGGCCGAAGGCGCCACGCCGCGTGAGGCCAGGTAATCCCGCACCGATTCCGCGCGTCGCTGCGACAGGGCGAGGTTGTAGCGCTCGCTGCCGATGCGGTCGGTGTAGCCGGTAATCAGGATGTCCTGGATATGGCTGGCTTCCTGCACGCGCGAGAGCAACTGGTCGAGGTTGGCGCGGCCTTCGGGCGTGAGCGTGGCGCTATCGAAGCCGAACATGGCATCGGATGAGAGCGTGACAGCCATCATCGGCGCGACAGGCGCAGGGGACGGTGGCGGAGCCGGCGGTGCAAGCAGGTTCTTGCATGCCTCCGGCTTCCAGTAATACGCCTGCGCCAGATGATGGCTGTCGAACTGGATCTGGAACTGGCACTTGATCACGCCGCCATCGGTTTCGCGGAATGCAAGGATGTAGTTCCAGCGACGCACACCGAACACGCCTTCGCTGAAGTGCGGTGCGCCCAACAAGTCGTACAGCTGGTGCTTGGTCATGCCTGGCGCAAGCTTGCGCAGGTTTTCCACGTTGACGAACGCGCCTTCCGGCATGGTGGAGCGCGCCGGATCGGGAAAATCCGGACCCGCGTCCGCCGCTTGTGCATGCACCGGCGTGGCACCACTGGCTGCTACGGCAACGGCTGCTGCCAGCAAGGCAGGAAGCAGCCGCTTCATTCCGAAGTTCTTTCGCATGACGATTCCCCTTGATCGCAATCCGAAGTTGGCGGCGGGCATTACCACTGCATGCCCGCACCGATGGCCACGCCCGCATCGCCGCGCGTGTCGGCGCTGCCGCTGAGCTTGTAGACCCAGCGTCCGCCCTGCGAGATGGTGGAGACGCCGACCGAAATGCTCGACTCACCGCGGAACGAGCCGACGGATACCGCGGCCATGCTGCGGCCGGGTTCGTACGCTTGCGGCAACCCGGCCATCGCCATGCCGGCAGCGATGCCTGCATTCGCGCGATTGCTCACGTTCTGGATCTGGCCGTTGAGCTGGTTGAAGCGCTGGTCGGTGTAGTTCTGTGCCCAGTTCTGCGCCTGCGTGATGCCGGCGTTCAACTGCCCCACGTTTGCCGCATCGGTGGTGGCCGTGCCGGCCGCCACGTTGTGGATGGTGGTGGCCGTGCTGCTGCCGTTGCCCAGCGTGACGCTGCTGTAGTTGGTGGTGCCGTCGCTGTTGGTGTCGTAGCGCACGTTGCCTTGCGTGGAGGTGTTGATGCTGGCCTGCATCTGGCCCAGGTTCACCGCATCGGTGGATGCCGTACCGGCGGCCACGTTGGTGATCTGGCGCTCGTTGCCGGCGCTGCCCACGGAGACGGTATTCGCGCGATCGGCGACCGAGCCCGAACCCAGGGCGACGGAGTTGTCGGCCGTGGCACTCGCACCGTTACCCAGCGCCACCGTGTTGCTGCCGCTCGCCGTGGCGGCAGGACCCGCGGCTACGCTGTTGGTGCCGGTTGCGGTGGAATTGGCCAGCGTGGAATTGACGGTCCAGTACTTCGCGTTGGTGTTGTTGTTGACCGTGGTGCTGCCGCCGGTGCTGATGTTCTGGATGTCGTTGTACAGGCTGTAGTTGCTGTAGATGTTGGTGGTGTCCTGCGTCCAGTGCCACATCTGCGCGCCGTTGATCGCCTGCGTGCTGGTGGAGCTGATGTCGCCCTGGTGCAGGTTGGCGATGATGGTGCCGCCCGTGACGCCGCCATCCGTGCTGCTGGTGTTGTCCAGCGTGACCGTGGTGTGCGTGTTGTCGTCGTACTGCACGGCGTTGCCGGCGACGAAGGACACCGCTTCCAGCTGTGCCAGGTTCACTGCATCGGTTGCCGCACTGCCTGCCGCAACGTTGGTGATCTGGCGTTCCTGTCCCGGCGAACCAATGGACACTTCACCCGCGGAGTTCTGCGGCGTGCTCAGGCCATACGCCGCGTAACCGGTTTGCGCACCGCGCGTGGCGGTGGAGGCGTAGCCCAGCGCCACGCTGTTGGCCACGCTGGCCGATGCATTGGCACCGATGATGGTCTGCGCATTCGCCGTGCCGCTGGCGCTGTCGCCGATCACCACGGAGTGGCCAAGGCGTGCGGCGTAGTCGTCGGTCGGCACGCCGGTGGGATCGTTCGGATCGTTGGTGCCGTTGCCGGGGAAGGCCTGGGCCGCCGTCACCGTCGGCAATGTGTGGCTGGCGTTGGTACCGATCACCACTTCCTTCGAGCCGTTGGCGGTGGCGCCGTCGCCCATCAGCACCTGGTAATCCTGTGCGGCGTTCACGCCCCAGCACGAGGCCTGCACCACGCCGCCCAGCACATTGGCGCAGGTGGATGCCCAACCCGGCGAGCTGTTCGGCAGCAGCAGGCCCAGCAAGCCACCGGCCGCACCGTTGTTGATGTTGGTGATGTAGCTGTCCGACTTCACCGAGCCGATCAGCGTGAGATGCGAGTTGTCGCCCGTGCCGCCGAGCACGGTTCCACCCACCGTGGTGAGCGCGGTGCCCACCGGCGTGAGGTTCACCGTGGGAATGCCGGCCACGCTCACCGTCTCGTAGCCCTGCGTGAAGTTCGCCGCATTCACCTGCATGCCACCGCTGGTGACGAAGCCGTTGGTGTTGTTGAACAGCGCACTTGCGGTGGTACCCAGCAATGACGACGCCGTACCCACCACGCCACCGTTGCTGATGATCATGCCCGTGGGCGTCGCCGACGGACCCGGCACCACCGGCACACCGGCCGGGCTGCTGCCCGTGCCACCGCTTGCCGATGTCGTCGCCGACGACACGCCAAGCACCGAAGCCACGCCGGGCAGCGCCTTGTCGATCAGATTCGATGCGCCCGGAATCGCGTTGATCAGGTTCTGTCCCGACGACTGGCCATTGCCGGTGGCGCCCAGCTGCACGCCAGGCACGCTGTTCGCCGTATCGGCCACCGTGTTGGTGAGATTGCCCAGCAGCGACGACGCCGTGCCGCCCTGCCCGAGCACATTGGTAAGACCCGTGCCGTTCGGCTGCGACAGCACATCGCCCACGGTCGAAGTGACATTGCCGACGGTCTTGCCCACATCCGGCAATACCTTGCCGAGCGACGACGAACTGCCCGAACCCAGCACGCCACCAAGGCCGCCGGAGGTCGTGCCGGCGACTGCGCCGACGACATTGTTGAGCGCGCCCGTCACCGGCTGCAGTACGCCGGTGGCCGTACCGGCGAGCGGCGTGCCCGCCGTCACCGCACCCACGATGCCCGTCACCGTATTGGTGACACCACTCACCGTGGAAGGAAGATTCGATACCGTGCCCGTCGCACCGCCGGACGTCGCCGAGCCAAGCACGCTGCCGACCGTCGAGGTGACGCCCGACACCACGCCGCCAACACCGCCCAGGCCCGTGCCACCCGCCACCGGGTTCAGCACGCTGCCCACCGTGGACGTCACACCCGCCACCAGGCCACCCAGGCCATTGCCCGAACCGGTATTCGCAACGCTGCCCACGACGTTGTTGATCGTCGAAGTCACCGGCTGCACAACACCCGTCGCGGTACCCGCGAGCGGCGTGCCCGCCGTAACACCACTGACCACGCTCGACACCGTGTTGGTGGCACCGGAGACCACCGCAGGAAGATTGGAAGCGATGGCGCCGATATTGCCGAGGCCGGTGCCACCCGCCGCCGGGTTCAGCACACTGCCAACGGTCGATGTCACACCGGAAACCACGCCACCGAAGTTGCCGAGACCGGCGCCACCCGTGACCGGATTCAGCACGCTGCCCACGGTCGATGTCACACCGGATACCACACCACCGACATTGCCGAGGCCCGTGCCGCCCGTCACCGGATTGAGCACGCTGCCGACGGTCGATGTCACACCGGACACCACACCGCTGACGTTGCCGAGGCCGGTGCCACCCGTTGCCGGGCTCAGCACGCTGCCGACCGTCGACGTCACACCGGAAACCACCCCACCGACGTTGCCGAGGCCCGTGCCACCCGTGCCCGGGTTCAGCACGCTGCCGACGGTCGACGTCACACCGGAAACCACGCCACCGACGTTGCCGAGGCCCGTGCCACCCGTGACCGGGTTCAGCACGCTGCCGACGGTCGACGTCACACCGGAAACCACGCCACCGACATTGCCGAGGCCCGTGCCACCCGTGACCGGATTCAGCACGCTGCCGACGGTCGACGTCACACCGGAAACCACGCCACCGACATTGCCGAGACCCGCGCCACCCGTGTCCGGGTTCAGCACGCTGCCCACGGTCGACGTCACACCAGACACCAGGCCGCCGACGTTACCGGCACCTGTCGTTGTTCCTGCAAGTGTCGTGGCGACGTCATGCAGTGTCGATTCCACCGGCGGCAACACGGTGCTGGTCACACCCGCAACCGGCGTTCCAGCGGTCACGCCGCCAACCACACTGTTCACCGCGCCATTCACGCCATCGACCGTCGCCGGCAATGTGGATACAAGACCGTTGGAACCCAGCACGCCGCCGAGGCCCGAACCGTTGCCCGCACCGGCAAGCGTGGTTGCCACGTTGTGCAGTGTCGATTCCACGGGTGGCAACACCGTGCTGGTCACGCCGGCGAGCGGCGTACCTGAGGTCACACCCGCAACCACACCATTCACGGCGCCGTTCACGCCATCGACCGTGGCCGGCAGCGTGGACGTCAAGCCAGTGGAACCCAGCACGCCGCCGAGGCCGCCGCTGGTTCCCGTGCCTGCGACCGTCGTCGCCACGTTGTGCAGCGTCGATTCCACCGGCGGCAACACGGTGCCGGTGACACCGGCGAGCGGCGTGCCGGCAGTGACACCGCCAACGACACCGTTCACTGCATTGTTCACGCCATCGACAGTCGACGGCAACGTGGACACCAGGCCATTCGCTCCCAATACGCCGCCCAGCCCGGAGCCACTACCGGCACCGGCGAGCGTGCCGGTCACGTTGTGCAGCGTGGACTCCACCGGCGGCAGCACCGTGCCGGTGACACCGGCAAGCGGTGTACCGGCGGTCACGCCGCCGACAACACCGTTCACGGTGCTGCTTACGCCATCCACCGTACCGGGCAACGCGGACACCACACCGCTCACATTGCCGGCACCCAGGCTGCCGGTGATCGGCTTCAGCGACGACACCAGTTCGCCACCCACGTGCACATTCACATTGGCATTCACCAGCGGCTTGCTGGAAAGCACCGGTACCGACAACCCGACGTGCGCGTGCGCATCCACCAGGTCGCCGTTGCTGGCGAGCACGGCGGCTTTCGCGCCCACCGTGGCATTCAGCGGCGACACGCTGGCGCCCGAGGTGCCGACAGGAATGGCCGGCGTACCGACATGGACAAGACCATCCGCCCCCACAAGCGCGGGCGCGTTGTTGTCCACCAGCGAACTGGTGACGGCGGCGTGCGTAGCAATGACCACCGAGCGGTTGCGATCGGCAACGTCGTTGTTACCAGGCAATACGGCCGACACCAGGCCCTGGCCCAGTGCGGCGACATCGACACCGTTCGTGCGCACCGGCGCGCCGGATACGGCGACACCCGAGCCCATCTGCTGGCTGGTGGGTACCACCGGTATGGACGTCCGGACGCGGACGCCGGCGACCATGCTCTTGCGCCGCGCGGCCGACGTGGTGGATGTGGTTGCCGTGCTTCCTGCATTCGACGTACCCGTCGCACTGGACGGTGCATTGATGTTGACGTTGACGGGCAACACGGCCTGCTGCGAAGGCGAACCGTATTTCGCGAGCAGACCCTGCAGATCATTGAGCTTGGCGTCGTCCACGCTTTGCGCGTGCGATGCCGGGTGCCAGGCCAGCGCGCAGAGCGCCAGGCCACTCAGCAGCAGGGTGCGCGTCGAGCACAGGAAGCCCATGCGGGACGCTGTGCGCTGACGCTGCGATGAAAGTTCCGAGGCCGGTACCCACGCGCGGCGTGACTCGGACCACACGAGACGATAGATGCGATTCATGAGAAGTCCCCTTTTGGCCGGCGCAGCGCACGTCGTGTGTCCGCGCATACAGTCCATGCGAGCTCTACCGGCACACCTCATGTGCAACCGGCAACGCTTGGGGTTCATTACAGCGATCGCAGCGCTTGCCAGATGTCCCAATCCGGCAACGACATATGCCGATCCGGCAATGCCTTGGGCAAATACGGCAGCACCCTGCACAAATCCGGCACAACGCAAAAAGCGCACTGCCGGACCGCGGGAAAAACAAAGGGCGCCATCGGCGCCCTTGTGTCCTGCCTCAGGCCACCTCGAAGGGTGGCGCGCGCATCAAGGTATCGCGCGGGCGCTCGCCGAACACGCGCCGGTAGTGATCAGCGAAGCGCGAGAGATCCCAAAGGCCGCAACTGAGTGCCACCGACTTCACCGAACGGCGGCTGGCATCGGACAGCGTGAGGTTCTTGCAGGCGGTGCACAGGCGCAGCATCGACAGATAACGGTTGGGCGACACGCCCAGCAAATCGTCGAAGGCATAGCGCAAGGCGCGTTCGCTCACACCGGCGGCATTGCACAACTCGGTGATGTAGATGTCCCGCCGCAGGTTGCGCCGCATGAATTCCTCGGCGCGCTGCATGGCCAGGTAATGCGTGCGCCGGCCGCGCGAACACGGCGGCCGGTCTTCGGCGCGCGCAGACAGCGCGGCAATCAGGTGTGTTTCCAGCAGGGCATCCAGGTCGATGTCCGACACCGAACCCTCGCCCGGCCCCTGAAGCACGCACTCACGCACGGCCTCGAGCCGGGTGCGCAACGCGCGGGCGCGGTCGTCGTCGGACAGCATGAAGAGCGAAATGGCACGCGTCGGTACGTCAGCCTGGTGTGGATTGAGTTCCAGATACTTGTTCACCAGGCGCTGCTGCGGCACCAGCACGCCCGTCACGCTGCTGCCGGAGTTGAGCATGAATTCGCTCATGCCTTCGGGGAACACCGTAAAGGCCATGCCGGCATCCAGCGACGTGCCGTGGCACCAGCTCTCCTGCGACGTGCGATGAAGATAGCCCAGCAGGCACCAGCCCTGGGGCAGCGTAAAGCGGCCGCGGAAGGCAAAGTTCACCTCGCCACTGAAATAGATGGCCTGCTCCGACGCGATCGAGTCGACGTGCGCCTTCGGGCCTTGCTTGCCGAGCAATACCAGCTCCAGCTCACAGACCTTAAGAATTCCGCACAACGTCACGAGATCGGGCGACTGCAGTCCGACGTCGTTCTCGACACCCATTGATTGCCCCCCTGAGGCATACCGATCCATGCACTCAATAATCCACTGTTCGATTTTCCCCGGTGACAAGGTGCATTAAAGAATTTGCACGCCTCGTCCCAATGCACATATTCGGCAATGCCAGATTTGGCTGAAATGCCACCCGTGAGTTTGTGATTCAGATCACACAATTTGGATTGGCGCCTGCCGTTTTTGTGCAAGCAATCACGCACACCCGAACAAGACTGTGGGCGTACACCACTCCGTCCAGGAAGGCCGGAATGTACATGCACGGGGGATTTCATGGGCTGCGAAAATCGCGACTTTAAGGTTCGCGTCAGTTATTCGTCATTAACTGTCGTGAAACCGGCATTCACAAACATCACGATTTCTCACAGCGTCGATTTTCCGTCGAAAGTACTTATTTGACGGACTCCCGCAGCCATTATTTTCTCGATCCAATAAGCCATTCGGCCTATTAGAACGATGAAAGGCATGGCATGTGCATTCGTTCGATTAGTCCGAATGGACTAGTTACGAAGTGCTTAGTCGTTTTATCGCCCAGTCGATAACCGCTGGCAGGCTTTTCAAATCGACTTAATCAGAGCGTAAGGCTCAAAACGGGAGACACGAAAATGAACGCAATGGTTCGCAATTTCCTCGTCGAAGAAGACGGTGTTACCGCCATTGAATATGGCGTGCTCGCGGCCATTGTTGCCGCGGCCATTGTTGCCGGGTTCTCCACGCCATTACACGACTTGTTCCAGACCATTTTCAGCCAGCTGACCACGGCAGTCGGCGGCGGAACGGGCACCGGGACAGGAACCGGCACGGGTACAGGGACGGGCTAAGAAATACGTGGCGGAGGGCGACGTACCGAATCATCGGGGCCGGCCAGGGACGGCCACACGGCTTCCGGGGGGAATGTCATGGGTGCACTGCTTCCAATGCTCGCAACGGTGCTTGGCGCGCTGGTCGTGCCCAGTGACCTGTATGCGCGCCGGGTACCCAATGCCTGGCTGATCGCCGCGCTGGGCATTGCCAGCGTGGCTGCCGCTGCGCAGTTTCTTGCTGGTGTCACCCATCCGGTTTGGCCGTCCATACCTGGATTGCTGACCGGCCTGGCAAGCATGCTTCCTTTCTACGCCTTGCGCTGGATGGGCGCGGGCGACGTAAAGCTGTTTGCCACGCTCGGCTTCCTGCTGGGTGTGCGAGCCCTGCTCCCTATCTGGATCATCGGCTGCCTGCTGACCGGCGTGCACGCCGTGGCGGTGCTGCTGTTGCGGCGGCCGCGTTTTGCCTACGGGCCTACGGTGTCGCTGATTCGCCAACATATGTATGCGTCGTCCCTGTGGCAGCGTTCGATGCTGGCGCGCCAGGGGCGCGTGGGCTTGCCACATGCCGCGTACCTGGGCATTGGCACGCTGGTCGTGGTGATGCATCCGGAGCTGATGGCCTGGAGGACGCCGTGAACCGGCGCCACCCACCGTCCCGCCCGGCACGCCAGCGTGGCGTCGCGGCTATCGAGTTCGCGCTGATCTTCCTGCTTGGCGTGCTGCCGCTGCTGCTGATTTCCTTCACGGGCGCGATGATTTTCGCCGCCCAGCAATCCCTGTCGCTGGCCTCGGCCGAAGGCGCCCGCGCCGCGCTTCAATACGGCACCACGGCACAGCGGCAAAGCAATGCCTGCTACGCGGCGCAACGCTCCATGTCGTGGCTGCTGGCGTTTTCCGGGGACACCCCCAACTGCGGCACGCCGACGGCGCCCGGCGGCGCCTATACAGCCATTGCCGTGTCGGCGGCTTCGGCCTGCCCCAGCAACGCAACGATGCAGTGCATCACCGTGGTGACCTCCTTCAATTACAACGCGCACCCGTTTGTTCCCGGCGTCAGCGCGCTGTACGGCTGGCTCATGACTTCCAACCTCAGCAGCACGGCCACCGTGCAGCTGGATCTCTCGGGCAGCTGACGAGACAACGAGAACCGGAGACGCTTTCAGATGCACAACGTGTCACGCATCGCCGCCATCTTGCTGGTCGTCCTCGCGACGGTGCTGGCCATGGTCGCCTTTACGCTCGGCAGGCGCCATCAGGAAGCCGATGCGATGAAAGCCGTCGCAGCACCCACGGCGCCGGCTGTACCCGCTCCACCGGCCAACGTGGCGCGCGTGGTGGTGGCTGCGCAGATGCTCCCGGGAGGGGAAGTGATCCGCGCCACGTCGCTGCGCGAAATCCCGGCCCCCTCCATGCCCGAAGGCAGTTTTGCCCAGCCCGAATTGCTGGTGGGCGAAGTGCCACGCGTGAACATTCCCGAAGGCACCGTGATCACCGCGTCGCTTTTGTCCAACCCCATCGCCATGCAGCTGCGTCCCGGTGAACGCGCTCTCGCGGTGCCGGTCGATGAAATCTCGGGCGTCGGCTATCGCGTGCAGCCCGGTGACTACGTGGATGTGGTGCTGACGCTGAAGACGGCGGAACCGATGCCCAACAACCTGGCCAAGGATCAGTCGCAGACCCGACTGATCGCTTCGCGCCTGCGCGTGCTTGCCTACGGTGCGCGCGACCTGCCGCATGTCGGCGCCGCACCAGCCGTAAAGACCGACCAGGCCGAACCGCCAGCCAGGATGGCCGTGCTCGCCGTGCCGCTGGCCGACATCGATCCGCTCGTGCTTGGCGCACACAGCGGCCGGCTGTCGCTTGCCCTGCGTCATCCTGGCGATGACGGCATGCCCAGCGACATGCTGTTTCCCATGCCGGCCACGGTGCTGTCGCCACGCAACGATCTCAATGCGGAACAACGTGGCTGGCTGGCGCTTCCGGAAAACCGCGCCTATGCAGGCGTGGCAGAACCGGGCCTGATCGGGCGTTCCAAGACCAGTGCTCCACCCTGGACGCCGCGGCGAACGGCACCGCCCGGGCTTGAAATCATCCGTGGCACCACCGCTTCGTCGATGCGCGCCCAGCCGCCGGTGACGCCATGATCCATGCGCATCGCTTCACCATCGCCCTGCTGGCCGGCATGACACTGCTT
Organism: Dyella sp. C11; assembly: GCF_003121485.1. GTDB lineage: Bacteria > Pseudomonadota > Gammaproteobacteria > Xanthomonadales > Rhodanobacteraceae > Dyella. Next base: position 11,356 of record NZ_QAVX01000028.1, read on the forward strand.
GCGGGTTACGCCAGCGCCACCACCGACGCCTCCATCGTGTTGCAGGTGCATGAGCAACGGCCGTGGCATGTGCCGACGGACATTGAGCGCGTGGCCATTGCCGATCCTTCCGTTACCGACATCGTGATGCTGAAGGGCCAGCGCGACGCGCTCCTGGTGGGCAAACATGCCGGCGAAACCACGCTGCTGCTGTGGCGTCGTGGCGATACCACGCCGCAACGCCTGGCCGTGCAGGTACACAGTGCCGGTCAAACCGCATTGCAGAACAACAGCGGCCTGCAGATTTCCGTGCAGGACAACGAAGCCGTGCTGCGCGGCCAGGCCGACAGCATGCTCGAACACGAGCGCGGCGTGGCCGCGGCCACGAATGCCGTGGGCGACAAGGGCGCGGTGATCGACGCGTCCAGCGTCGCCAGCGGCGGCGTGGTGCAGGTGGAAGTGAAATTGGTGGAGTTCGACAAGACGGTGATGAGCCAGATCGGCCTCAACTTCCAGGCCGTGAACAATGGCTTCAGCTATGGCTTCAGCTCGCCGTTATCGAGCACGACCACCACGGGCAGCGCCCTTTCCTCCGCGTTCAACCTGGTGATGGGTCACACCAGCGCCAACGGCAACCATTCGTGGAATGCCAATCTCGATTTGCTGCAAACCGACGGCATGGCGCGCGTGCTGGCCGAGCCCACCCTGGTGGCGTTGTCGGGCCAGAGTGCGAGCTTCCTCTCGGGCGGCGAATTGCCGATCCCGGAACCGCAGGGCCTTGGCACCACCACCATCATCTATAAGCCGTTCGGCATCGGCCTCACCGTGACGCCGACCGTGCTCGCGCCCGATCGCATCGCGTTGAAGGTGGCACCGGAAGCGAGCGACCTGGATTACACCAACGCCGTGGTGGCCAACGGTGTCTCCGTACCGGCGATCACCACGCGCCGCGCAGACACCACGGTAGAGCTGGGAGACGGCGAAACCTTCGTCATCGGCGGACTGGTGAGCCAGAACATCAGCAGCCAGGTGGACAAGATCCCCCTGCTGGGTGACATCCCGATCATCGGCTCGTTCTTTCGCGACCTGAAATACAGCCGCCAGGACAAGGAGCTGGTGCTGATCGTGACGCCGCACCTGGTGCGGCCGATCGCCAAGGCCACCAAGCTGCCTCTGCCAGGCGAACGGGAACAGCGAAACAACCTGCCAGTGTGGGGCTCGTGGCTGCTCAACCCGGTGGGCTCCGATCAATTGCCGGGGTTCTCGCGCTGAGGACATGGCCATGCAGGCAAATCCCACGGTGGTGACCTTGACCAAGCCGGCGCTCGATTCGACGCTGTTGCTGTATTCGCCGGACGAGAACAACGCACAGCGCTTTTCCGCGCGCCTGCGCAGCCTGGTGATGCTGTCGTGGTGCGACAGCAACCAGTTCTCCGCAAGTCGCCGCGTGCTGGATGCACACCAGGCCCGCCTGGTGCTGCTGGACTTCTCCAAGGGTTACACCGATGCGTCCGCCGAGATCGCGCGCCAGTTGATGGCGCTCGATCCGGGGCTTGTGCTGCTGGGCATCGGTTCGGCGGCGTCGGATCGCGGCGCTGGCGTGCTGTGCGCCATGCGCGCAGGCCTGCGCGACTTCATCGACATCGATGCGGGCGACGACGAAATACTCGATCAACTGAAGACCGCGCTGGTTCAATGGCGCACGGCGGCGGATGGCCAGCCCGCGCGGGCCGTGAAGCGCGGGCAGCTGGTGCTCATATGCGGCGTGCGGCCCGGCCTGGGCAGCAGCACGCTCACCGCCCACCTGGGTGCGCTCGCCGCGTCGATCAAGCCTTCGGCCGTGGCACCCGCGAGCGCCAACAACGTGATGCTGCTGGACCTGGGGCATTCGAGCGGTGATGTGAGCCTTTACCTGGGCACCGGAGGCGACTTCCATTTCGACGACGCCTTGCGCAACGCCAACCGCATCGACGCCACGCTGGTGCGCACGGCCGTGCCGCGCCACGTCAGCGGCGTGGCTGTACTGGGACAGCCGCGGGAACGCAACATCAGCCTGGGTGGTGCGGAAGTCGGTCCGTTGCTCGAACGCCTTCTCACCATGTTCGACCTGGTGCTGTGCGACCTCGACAGCCGCATGCTGGACGACGTTGCCCACACCTTGCTGAAGATGGCCGACGAAATCTGGCTGGTCACCGACCAGTCGATTGGTTCGATGGTGGCGCTCGACGCCTGCCTGCGCCAGCTGGAACGGGCGCAGGCGCGCGACCTGCGCGTGTCGCTGGTGGTGAACCGCCACGACGAGGCATGCGGCATCAGCGGAGCGCGCATCGCCGAGCGCTTCAGCGTGCCGCTGCTGGCTACCTTGCCGGAACGCTCGCGACCGCTGCGCACCACCGCAAATCGTGGCTCGCTGCTGCACGAAACCGCGCCGAACGACCTGTACGTCCGTGCGCTTGCTCCACTCCTTGACCGATTCCGGCTGCGCACGAAGCGCGACGCCGGCAGGGGCGGCTTGAGGATGTTGATCAACCGACTGGGGGGCAACCTATGGAAACGCCGCTGAATTCCTCAAGCACATTGCTGGCCGCCGCACTGCGACGCGCCGATGTGTCCGCCCGCCTGGATGGACCGGAGCTGCCGTTCGACCAGACGCAGCAGTTCCAGGACGTGCTGTCGGCCGCGCACGAATTCCTGCTCAACCGCATCGAAGACCAGCGCATCGATATTGCGTCGTGGTCGCGTACCACGGTCACCAAGTACGTGGAGACGGAAACCGCCAGCTTCGTGCAGGAGTGGCGCATTCCGGTCAACGAATCGGAGATGCAGCAGGTGTCCGGCGCGCTGGTGAAGGAACTGACCGGCTTCGGGCCACTGGATGATCTTCTGCTCGACGCCGAAGTCGAAGACATCCTGATCAACGGCCACGACGACGTCTACGTGTCGCGCAAGGGCGTGCTTCGCCGCGAGAACATCCGCTTCAGCGACAACCATCATCTGCTGCGCATCGTGCGCCGCATCCTTGCGCCGCTGGGCCGTCGACTGGACGACTCCAATCCGATGGTGGACGCGCGCCTGCCCAACGGTGGACGCCTGAACGCCATCATCGAGCCTCTCTCGGTCGCCGGTCCCTGCGTGTCCATCCGCAAATTCCGCAAGGACCCGTTCACGCCCGAGGAGCTGCAGGAAAAAGGCACGTTCGACCACGCCATCCGCAAGCTGCTGGAAGCCATGGTGCTGGGTCGCTGCAACATCATCGTTTCCGGTGGCACCAGCTCGGGCAAGACATCGCTGCTCAACGCGCTGGCCAGTTTCATTCCGCCGCACGAGCGCGTGATCACGGTGGAGGACACGGCAGAACTGTCGCTCAACCATCCGCACGTGGTGCGACTGGAAAGTCGCCTCGGCAGTTTCGATGGCGAAGGTGCGGTGAGCATTCGCGACCTGGTGCGCAACAGCCTGCGCATGCGCCCCGACCGCATCGTGGTGGGTGAGGTACGCGGCACCGAAGTGCTGGAAATGCTGCAGGCGATGAACACCGGCCACGACGGATCGATGTCCACCATCCATGCCAATTCCGCGCGCGATGCGCTCTATCGCCTGGAAATGCTCGCGGGTTTCGCCGGCTTTCAGGGCAGCGAGAACAGCCTGCGCCGCCAGATTGCCAGCGCGGTGGATTTCATCGTGCAGATTGCGCGCCTGAGCAACGGTCGCCGCGTGATCTCGTCCATCACCGAAGTCACCGGCGTGGGCGACAACGTGATCACCACGCAGGACATGTATCGCCATGATCCTTTCGTCGATCGCGATGGCAAGGATGTCGATCGCTGGATGAGCCTTGGCCTGCAGCCGCATACCACGAAGCTCGAACCCTTCCGCCAGATGCTGCGCGAGTCCAACGGCCCCTTCGCATGATCCAGGCGCTCGCCCTCGCCAGCTTCGTGCTGCTGATGCTCGCTGGTGCGGTGGAGCTTTGGTGGGGCAGCGCTTTGCGTCTGCAGCAGCGTCGCAACCTGGAAAGCATCGAGCAGCGACTGGTGGCGCGCGTGCCGGCAGACACGCGGGGATTGCCCCCGTCGTTACCGGCCGCGCCACGGCGCCGCCCGGCGGGCAAGCAGGCGGATGAATTCCTGATGCGCGCCAACCTGCCCAGGGACCGCGCGATCTGGCTGGCACTGATCGGTCCCGGCGTGTTGCTCACGCTGCTGGCGTGGTGGCGCATCGGCAGCGCATGGTCGCTGCCGCTGATGGCCAGCCTGTACACGGTCGTGCTGTGGCTGTGGCTGCGTCATCGCATCGAACAGCAGCAACAGCGGATGCTGGCGCAGCTTCCCGATTTCCTCGACGGCATGATCCGCATGACGAGCGTGGGCAACAGTCTGCCCATGGCTTTCCAGAGCACCACCAAATCCGTCGCCATGCCACTGCGGGATGTGCTCGACCGCACGCTGTCGTCCATGCACGCGGGTGCGGATCTCGACCAGGCACTGGCCATGGCGACGCGTCCGTACGCCCTCGAAGAGTTTTCTTTGCTGCACGCCGTGTTCGGCATCGGGATGCGCATTGGTGGGCGCGCGGACCACATCCTTCAACGCATGGGCGACTTCATGCGCGATCACGCGGCTGCGCGGGCCGAACTGAGGGCAGTGACGTCGGAAACGCGCATGTCGGCCTGGGTACTGGCGTTCCTTCCCATTGCTGTGTCGACTTTCATGACGCTGATTGATCCGACCTTCTTCAAGCCGATGTTCTTCACCACCATCGGGCACAAATTCTTGCTGGTGGCGCGTGTGCTGGAGGTCACCGGCGGCCTGCTGCTGTATCGGCTGGCCAAATCGCTCTGACAAGAACCATATCGCGGGCAGGGGGTGTGTCGTGGAAGTGGGCTGGATCATGATTGCCGCCGTTGTTGCGCTTGCCTCGGGCCTGTTCCTGCTGGCGGGTGAAGCCGTGCGCCACTACCGGCAACGGCGGCAGGAGGCGCGCGTGATGGACCGTGCGCTGCTCGGCCCACCCGCACCGCGCGAGGCAGGCGACGCCGACGAACCGGAAGAACACGGGTGGCGGCTGCTCGTGCGCTGGCTCGACACCCTGGGCAAGCGCTTCGAGGCGGGGCGTATTGGCCAGGCGCTGATCACGCCGGAAGACCGCCTGCTGCTGGGACAAATCAACCACAACACGGCACAGGGACGCGCCGTGTTTCTCGGCATGCGGCTTGCCCTGGCCATGGTGGTGCCACTGCCGGTGATGCTGTGGATGGCGCCCACCGGCTTTCGTGCCGTGGTCATTTTCATGGGCGCGATGGCGGTGGGCATCATCGTGCCCAAGATCGTGCTGAGCAACGTTGCTGCACGCTTGCGCAAGCGGGCCGACGACGAACTTCCCTTGCTGATCGATCTGCTCCGCCTGCTGCAGGGCGTGGGCTTCAGCGTGGACCAGAGCCTGCAGATGGTGTCCGACCGTTTTCAGGAAGCCATGCCACTGATGAGCCGCGAGCTTCGCGATGCCAACGCGCAATACCTGCATGGCCGATCGCGCATGCAGTCGCTGCATCGCCTGTGCGAATTCGACAACGACGGCTTGAAAAGCCTGGTGCAGATCCTGGTGCAGGTGCACGAACACGGCGGGGCCGTGCAGGAACCGTTGCGCCAGTTCGGTGATCGCCTGCGTGAGCAACGCAAGATGCGCATGAAGGAACTGAGCGGAAAGCTCTCGGTGAAGATGACCGTGGTGATGATGCTGACACTGATTCCGGCGCTGATGACCGTGCTGGCTGGCCCGGCGGTGATTTCGCTGATCACCTCGATGGGCAAACTGAAAGGACACTGATCATGCTTGCTCGCTCCTCTTCTGCCCGCCTTGTCATCGCCCTGGTTGGCTGCCTACTGCTTGCCGCATGCGGCAAGACACTGGGCGGCTATCCCAATCGCGCACCAACGCCATCGCTGGTCGCGCCGGGCGCGAACGCGCGCGACGACAAGACCGTATACATGGATCTGATTCGCCAGATGCAGCAGCAGGGTGCGTACTACGCGTCGCTGGCGCATATCGATGCCTATCGGCAGCGCTTTGGCGATACGCCGGAGCTGCGTCGTCGCCAGGCCGATGCCTTCCGTGCCACAGGACAGCTGGATGCGGCGCGAACGATCTATCGCGGCCTGCTCAACGGGGACCAGGCTGCAGCGGCATGGCACGGCCTTGGCCTGGTGGAGGCCCAGTCGGGCAATGCGTCTGCCGCGGATGTCGCACTGCTCAAGGCGAGCGAACTGGAACCCGTAAATGCGGCCTACCTGAGCGATCTCGGTTACGCACGCCTGTGCAACGGCGAGACGGCATCCGCGAAAGACCCGTTGGCCATGGCCGCCGAGCTCGATCCGACCAATGCGAAGATGATTGCCAACCTGGCGCTGTGGGCCATGCTGACCGGCGACAACACCCGTGCTGACGCGATCATGCAACGTGGCCAGCTTCCGGTGGAAACACAGAACGGTGTCCGCCAGCTGGCAATGCAACTGGCAGCGCGCCGACCACGCACAGCCGCTTCGAGCAGTCAGCCGACGGCCGCCCCGATGAACGTGGCAAACACGCCGGCCAACGCCAACACCAACGTGCCCGCCAGCATGCTCCAGCGCTTCACCACCGATGCCACCGCTTACGAGGCACGTCCATGATTTTCTCGAAGACGACTGCATACCGAAGGTTTGGTCTTGCATCCCTGCTTGTCTGTGCGACGTGCTCACTGCATGCACAGCAAACGCCCATCACCGGCCAGATGCTTGCGCCAGTCACACCGGCGCCGGCGGAACCGGCAGCGGCACCAGCAGCACCCGTCGCCGTGCCGCAGGCAACCGACGCCGGCAACAACACGAATACCTCAACGGACGTTGGCGACGTGACGCATCAGCTGTTGAGCATGCAGGCTCAAGGGACCCGCGCCGGAAAGCAGCTACCCATTCCCGGCCAGGAAGCCTCGGCGAGCTACCAGCGTTACCTGAAGAGTTTCGATCACCCGATCCCGCAATTCTTCGACGGCACCGTTTCAAAAAATCAAAGTGGTTCGACTGGTTCCTCCGGAGCACCCTGACACCATGCGCCCATCATCGACCCGGCATGAGGCAATGCGTCCGATACGTTCGGACGTGACGTCGTCAATCATGCAGCGTGGCGCCACCGGCTTCGCGATGCTGCTGATGCTTGTATCCATGCTGGGCATGCTTGGCCTGATGGAGATCGGCTATCTGTATTGGGCCAAGCGCGACACGCAGAAAGTGGCGGACCTCGCTGCACTGGCGGGCGCGCAGGACTTGAATGCGTGCGTACCTGGCAACCAAGGCAATACGGCGGCCAGCGGCAATGCGCGCACGGAGAACGGATTCACGCAGACGCTCACGGTCACATGCGGCACGTGGGACCCGGTGGCCAATGCGGGCATCGTCGATCATTTCAGCGCCACACCAGCTGGCGGTACGCCCAACGCGGTGAAAGTGCTGGCGCAGCGACCCGTGCTTCCCATCTGGGGCATGGCGGGCGCGTTCCCTGATGTCTCTGCCGAAGCGGTCGCCTCTGGCCTGCAGCCCATTGCCGTGTTCTCCATTGGCAGCACTCTCGCAACCGTGGATGGAAGCGCCCCGCTGGGCCAATTGCTGGCGGGCATCGGGATCCAGCTGTCCGGCGTGTCACTGGTGGGTTACAACGGGCTGGCGACCGCCAAGATCACCCCCGCGGGCCTGCTGCAGCAACTGGGCGTAGCCGTGCCCTCGGACATCACGGTTGGCGGCCTGAATCAATTGCTCGCTGCGTCGGTGCAGGCACATGCACTTATCGACGTGCTCAACGCCGTAGTGAACGCCGCGGGACAACAACAACTGCTCAGCACCAACGCGACGCTGGTAAACGCACTCACCACCCAGCTCGGTACGGCGCCAGGCAAGGTGACACTGGGCTCGACGGGCACCGCCAATGCACCCGGCAGCCTGTTCGCGCAGATCACGGCACCCGATTCTGCAGCGCAGACCGCGTTGAACGCGCAGGTCGATGCGCTACAGGTCATTGCGACAGCCATCGGTGTGGCGACGGGCCAGCATGCGGCTCAACTGACATTGGGTACGCCTGCATCGGTTCTCGGGCTCAATATCAACACGGCAGTCGCCGTTGTCGAACCACCTTCCATCGGTATCGGTGGTGTGGGTACCACCGCGTCGACGTCACAGATCCGCGCCTTCATCGAAGTCACCCTTTCCACCAACAGCATTCCCTTGATCGGCACGCTGGCAAGCACATTGGCCCATACGTCCATCAGCCTTGACGTTCCCATTGCGGTGGACCTGGTGAATGCAAAGGCGACACTCAACAGTTTGTGCACGGACGCAGCGCCGCCCCAGCACGCAACATTCGGCGTCACGTCGTCCATCCTCAACATGTGCGTGGGCGGCATCACCCAGGCCAATGCATTCAGCACGGCGGGAAGCTGCAGCCAGATACCCGTCACAAACACCAATCCCATGCTGCAGGTGAAGGTGGATAACTTGCTGGTGTCCACCGGCAAACCTTTTTCGTTCACCGGACTGACTGCCAACGGCACCGGCACACTGGCGGTCGGCGACAGCGCGAACATTCCTTCGGACGGCACGGCCCTGAACATCGGCACGACGCTTGGCAACATGTTCAATGCCTTGTTGCCGGCGCTGGTGCTGCAAACCTCGACAGGCTCCCCCAATTCGATGTCGGGCGCACTGGCCGCAGATCTTTGGCAGAACACCACTTCGTACAACAAGGGACTTACACCCAACCTCAATCAGCTGAACGCTGCACTTGGCCAGCTGAACACGGACTCGACTGCACTGAAGACATTCCTGCAAGGCACCCCGCAGCAGGTGACCGATATCCTAGGCAGCGCGTTGACGCTCAATGTTTCCGGCCTGCTTTCGGGCGTGACGGGCGTGCTGGGCGGGGTAACCAATCTGCTCGGCAATACGCTGCTGACCGTGGGCTGCGTGGCGTCATCGAGTGCCTGCATCGCACTCATCCAGAACGCCATGAACGGGGGCACCACATCCCAGCCCAACGTGCTGGCCCCTGTGCTTGGGTTGGCCACGCAACTTTTGCAGGCCCCGCTCAACGCGCTGGGGCAGTCCTTGACGACATTTCTCACCAGCGAGCTCGGCATCGACCTGGGCGTGAGCACGGTCAACCTGCAGTCATTGCAATGTCATGGTGTGCAATTGGTCTATTAGTTGGATGGCCAAGACCCTTGACCGCATCGGGGAGACCCTTAGACTGTCCCGAATGTCCAGGCAAGGGCTGGAATCGCGGATACGTGCGGTTTCCGGGGCCGGTCACGATCAAATGGGGAATTACGGGATGAAGGTTTTGACTCGCAACGCGAGCTCGCGTCGTGTGCTGTTCGCGATGGGCACCCTGGTGCTGATGGCCACCTCGGCCTGTGCCAGCGCGCCGGCGACAACCAACAATCCCATGCCGCCCTCGCCCGAGGCTGCAACGGTATCCACGCAGCCACGCGTGCCGCTGAGCACGGTGGAAAGCCTCCGCCAGCTGATCGACAACCACCAGCTCACCGAAGTGCGCACCACGTACAACAGCACCTACGGCGCGAGCCTGCTGTTCCGCCCGGAAACGCTGGGCTATTACGTGGTGCTGTTCCACGGCAAGGAGTTCTGGCGCGTGATGCAGACCGACTCCTTCGACGATGCAGAAAGCCTGTATCGTACGTTCGTGTCGCAGACGCAGACGCTGGGCCAGGTGGAAATCGACACCATGCGCCTGGATGCCGGCAACAAGTACGCCGAGCACATGATCTCGGTGAACGAGGCCAAGCTGCATGCCTTGCAGCAGGACGCCAACAACCAGCAGCAACAGGCACAGCAGGTGGCTGCGCAGCAGGAACAGGCGCGCCAGCAGGCCGTGTCGCTTTCCAGCGACCTGCACAACACCAACGCGCAGCTCGATGCGGTGAAGCAGCAGATCAAGGCCCTGGAGGCCGTGCAGTCCAACCCGAACCTGGTACTGCCCACGCCGGCGCCGGCGACGACCTCGGCACCGGTGGCTCAGCCGACGCAGCAGCCACCCGCCGCGTCGCCTTGATCCAACGCCACACGCTCCATTTCGAACCGCCGCATCCTCACGGATAGCGGCGGTTTCAGTTTCTGGCGGGCTCCACGGCGTAAGTGGCGCGAAGTGCGCATTCGTAATCGCCACTCGGCATGAGGCCCATGCCACTGCGCCGTTCATCCAGGTGCGCCGCGTCCTCCACCGGTTCCATGTGCATGTCGCCGGGTTTCGACGGATCGCCGGTGAACTGCGAGCCGTAGAGCTGTGGCTTGCCCTGGTTGATGCGCACGCGATCCACCAGCATGGCGTAGTCGGAGGGGCGAATGGTGCCGTCCTTTGCGCGTGGTTCAAGCTGGGCCAGCACGCTGGACTGGAAGGCGGGATCGCGGTCGGCGTGCTGCACAAGCAGCCAGGCATCCATCACACCCTGTTTGCCCACCTGGGTCGGCAAGGGAAAGCCGGCGCGCGCCACAACGCCTTTCAGCCACGAGGTATTGGCGGCATCCACGCTGGCAACCGCCTCGGCCTCCTTGCTGTCGGCGCGCAATCCGGCGGCCATCCATGCATCTCTCGCCTGCTGGTCTTTCTTCACGCGATCGCTCAACGCGTCACGCAGCGCAGGGGCTGACAAAGCGTGATCGTCATCACGCTTTGTCGCCAGCGAAGACGCGCGGTGTGCGCGTATCCACGCTGCCGCGGCAGGACAGGACACGGCTACGCGGCGCAGTTCGTCATCCTCGGACTGGGCATGTGCGGTTGAAGAAAACAGCGCCACGAGCAGCCATATCGATGCATTCCATAGTGTCATCGTCGCCATCCTTGCGCATGAACTTGCCGGCATCGTAACCCGCTTTTCGTCAGCACAAAGCAAGCTACCCAGTACTTTTGTCACGGTCGCCCCAGCACGCCCGTACGCATACTCGGGACTTTGAGCCTGATCCAACGGGGATTTTCATGCGTCACCTCTTCACCCTGCTGATGGTGGGCAGCCTTGCGCTGTCGCCGTGTTCCATGACGTTGGCCAAGGACGCGCCAACCGACCAGAAAACCACCACCAGCAAGGATGACGAGATCAAGGCGCCCACCACCGAAACGGCGGTGCGCACCAAGCACAGCGTGAGCGTCAACGGCCGTTCGGTGTCGTACACGGCCACGGCAGGCACGGTGATCATCCGCGACGACAAGGGCGAGCCGCAGGCCAGCGTGTTCTATGTGGCCTACACCGTGGACAACGGCAAGCCGGAGAAGCGCCCGGTGACGTTCCTTTACAACGGTGGTCCGGGTTCGTCGTCCATGTGGCTGCACATGGGTTCGTTCGGCCCGGTGCGCATTGCCACCGACAGCCCCGCCGCCACCGCGCCGGCGCCGTACAAGCTGGTGCCCAACAGCGACAGCCTGCTCGACAAGACCGACCTGGTCTTCATCGATGCGGTGGGCACGGGTTATTCGCGCCCGCTCGGCAAGGCCGAAGGCAAGGATTTCTGGGGCGTGGACCAGGACGTGTCGGCGTTCTCGCGCGCCATCCAGCGCTACGTGACGATCAACAACCGCTGGAATTCGCCGAAGTTCCTCTACGGCGAAAGCTACGGCACCACGCGTTCCGGCGCGCTTGCCGATGCGCTGCAGGACAAGGGCATGTCGCTCAACGGCGTGATCATCATGTCGTCCATCCTCAACTACGGCGTGCGCAACCCGGGCTACGACGAGATGTACATCGGCTACGTGCCGAGCTACGCCGCCGCAGCGTGGTATCACAACAAGCTCGCCAACAAGCCGGCGGACCTGAAGACCTATCTCGACCAGGTGCGCGCGTTTGCTCGTGGTCCGTATGCCACCGCACTCGCCAAGGGCCAGGATGTCCCGCCTGCGGAAGCCGATGCCGTTGCACGCCAGCTCGCTGCCTTCACCGGCATGTCACCGGAGTACATCAAGGAAGCGAACCTGCGTGTGGAGCCGTCGCGCTTCCGCAAGGAACTGCTGCGCGATGAACGTCGCACCATCGGTCGCTACGACGCGCGCTTCGAAGGCGTGGACGAAGACGCGGCCGGTGAGACGCCAGACTACGATGCATCGGATACGGGTATCAGCGGCGCGTTCATCAGCGCGTTCAACGATTACGTGAACAACCAGCTCAACTACCACAGCGATCTCGACTATCGCCCGACCTTTGGCGACATCGGCAAGAACTGGGACTGGAAACACCAGGCAGCCGGCATCAAGCGCCCGCTGCAGACCGCCTACGTGGCAGGCGATCTCGCACATGCCATGCGCACCAATCCCAACCTGCAGTTGCTGTCGATCAACGGCTACTACGACTTTGCGACGCCGTTCTTCATTACCGAGTACGACATTGCACACATGAACCTGGAGCCGTCGCTTCGCAGCAACGTGCATTTCCTGTACTACCCGTCGGGCCACATGATTTACCTCAACACCGAAGCGCTGCAGCAGCTCAAGGGTGATCTGGCGCGGTATTACGACGCGACGGTGCATCCGTAATCAGGAACATCTCGACGGCCTCTCATGGCCGTCATCCCCGCGCAGGCGGGGATCCAGCGCCTTGAGGCGTTGAACGAAAGGCACTGGATTCCCGCCTTCGCGGGAATGACGGTGAGGACAACAACATCATCGCCAGCTTCGTGGCACGGTTTTCAGGAAATCAGTGACATGCGTACGATCTCAATCGCCTCACTCGCCTTCGCCATCACCCTGGCCCTGGGCACGCTTCCGCTCCACGCCGCCGACACCCCCAAGGACGCCCCCAAATCCGAACAGGGCGACAAGGACAAGAGCGCCGACGACAACACACAGCCGACACCACCCGAACACGCGTCCGTCACCAAACACAGCGTGCGCGTAGGCAACCGCACCATCAGCTACACCGCAACGGCGGGACGCCTCACCATTCGCGATGAGAAGGGCAAGCCGACGGTGAGCTTCTTCTATGTCGCGTACACGGCGGATGGCAGCAAGGACAAGAAGCGCCCGGTCACGTTCTTCTACAACGGCGGTCCGGGCTCCTCATCCATGTGGCTGCACATGGGTTCATTTGGCCCGGTACGCGTGGCCAACGATGGTGACAAGCCGATTCCACCCGCGCCCTATCACTGGGTGCCGAACGACCAGAGCCTGCTCGACAAGACCGACCTCGTCTTCATCGATGCGCCGGGCACGGGTTACTCGCGACTCGTCGGCAAGGCGGAAGGCAAGGATGTGTGGGGCGTGGACCAGGACGCGGATGCGTTCACCAAATTCATCACGCGCTATGTCAGCGTCAACAATCGCTGGAACTCGCCCAAGTTCCTGTTTGGCGAAAGCTACGGCACCACGCGTTCGGCGGTGCTGGTGAAGTCGCTGCAGGACGCAGGCATGGAGTTCAACGGCGTCGTGCTGATGTCGTCCATCCTCGATTTCTCCGTGGCGGCGCCCGGCATCGACCACGGCTACGTCGTCAATCTGCCCACGGAAGCGGCCATTGCCTGGTATCACAACAAGGTGCCGAACAAGCCCGCGGACATCAAAACCTTCCTTGCCGAGGTGCGCCGCTTTGCGTCGGGTGACTACACGCTGGCACTGGCCAAGGGCGATGCCATCGACCCGGCCGAAGCCGATCGCGTGGCCAACCAGATGAGTCGCTATCTTGGCCTGTCGCCGCAGTACATCAAGGAAGCGAACCTGCGCGTGAATCCCAGCCGATTCCGCAAGGAACTGCTGCGAGACCAGCGATTGACGGTCGGACGTCTGGACGGCCGTTTCCAGGGCATCGACCCTGACGCCGCCGGTGAAACGCCTGATGGCGACACTGCCAGCGACGCCATCACGGGCGCCTACGTGGCCGCGTTCAATCAATATGCGGCGAACGAGCTGAAGTTCACCGACGATCGCGCCTACCTTCCCAACAACTACGGCGCCATCGGCCGCAACTGGGACTGGAAGCGCAAGAAAAACGGCGGCTGGTTGCAGGCCACCTATGTGGGCGACGACCTGGGCGACGCCATGCGCCGCAACCCGCATCTGAAGGTATTTTCCGCGAACGGTTACTATGACCTGGCCACGCCGTTCTACGCGACCGAGTTCGACCTGACCCATCTCGGGCTGGAGCCGGCGGAACGCAAGAACGTCACTTACGGCTTTTATCCTTCCGGTCACATGATCTATCTCGATCAGACTTCGCTGGAAGAAGCGAAGGCCGACCTTTCCCGTTTCTACGATGATGCCGCACCGTGAGTAAGCTCAATCCCCCGCATTCCCCCGATACCGACGATCAATCACCCGAAGACCCCTCGCGCCGCCGCCTGCTTGGCGGACTGGCGTTGGGTGGCGCGGCCCTGGCCATCGGTGGCACCGAAGCTCTCGCCGCCGCTGGCAAGGGCACGGCGTCGTCTGTCGCGCCCGCCGCCATCGACGAAGCACTGCGCAAGCAGGTTCAGCAGGTGGTGGTGATCTATCTGGAGAACCGCAGCTTCAACAACCTGTTCGCCAACTTCCCCGGCGTGGAAAAGCCGCTCAGCGCGCTCAAGCCCGAGGAATACCTGCAGCGCGACCGCGACGGTTCCGTGCTGAAAAACCTGCCGCCGATCTGGCACGGCATGGCGCCGCACAAGCAGACGGTGAACCACCGCGACTACCAGGTGATGCAGGAAGATCTGCTCGGCCTGCCGAACGCGCCGTGGGCACTGCGCACCGGCAGTGGCGAACCGCTGCCGCACGGCGTGGTGACGCGTGACTTGGTGCATGCGTTCTACGAGAACCAGCGCCAGATCAACGGCGGCAAGAACGATGGCTTCGTCGCCTGGGGCGATACCGGCGCCATGGTGATGGGCCACTACGACGACAGCGCATCCAACCTGCGTCTGTGGCAGCTCGCGCGCCAGTACACGCTGTGCGACAACTGGTTCATGGGCACGTTCGGTGGCTCGTTCCTCAACCACCAATACCTGGTAGCTGCGCAACCGCCGTTCTATCCCGATGCGGACAAGAGCCCTGCGCAGTTCAACATCGCCGTGACCGAAAGCGGCAAGGCGGACGATCCGCGCCTGAAGCTTTCCCACGAATCGCCCACCAGTGCGATGGAAGGCAAGCCGAAGTTCGCTTCGCGCAGCCAGCTCACGCCCGACTTCTGGGCCGTGAACACCATGATGCCGCCGT
This sequence comes from Dyella sp. C11, assembly GCF_003121485.1. Classification (GTDB taxonomy): domain Bacteria; phylum Pseudomonadota; class Gammaproteobacteria; order Xanthomonadales; family Rhodanobacteraceae; genus Dyella. The sequence goes on from NZ_QAVX01000028.1 coordinate 26,548, forward strand.
ACCAGCCGACCAGCACGCAATCGGGCAAGAACCCGCTGCTCGCCGCGGGAGACAGCCCCAATGCGTTGCCGCCGCAGGTGCACAAGAACATCGGCGACATGCTTTCCGCCAAGAACGTGGATTGGGCGTGGTACGCCGGTGCGTGGCAGATGGCGCTGGATGGCAAGGGCGACGGCGACGAACACCAGTTCCCGCAACGTCCGAATTTCCAGATCCATCACCAGCCGCTGAACTACTTCAAGAGTCTCGCGCCCGGCACGGAAGCGCGTGCAAAGCACCTGCGCGATGGCGGCGTGGGCGAAACGTCGAAGACGAATCGCTTCATCGCCGATATCGAAGCCAATCGCCTGCCCGCCGTGAGCTTCTACAAGCCGCAGGGCGATCTCAACATGCACGCCGGTTATTCGGACGTGGATACGGGCGACCGTCATGTCATGGCCATCGTCGACGCCTTGCAGAAATCGCCCTCGTGGAAACACACGCTGCTGGTCATCACCGTCGACGAAAACGGCGGCTGGTGGGATCACGTGGCACCACCCAAGGGCGACCGCTGGGGACCGGGCTCGCGCATTCCCGCGCTGGTCGTGTCACCGCTGGCCAAGAAGGGCCACGTGGATCACACGATCTACGACACGGGCTCCATTGCGCGTTTCCTCACGCGCCGTTTCGGCCTGGAGAAACTGCCCGGCCTCACCATGCGCGAAGAGGCCATGATCGCCGCCGGTGGCCCGCCGCCCGGCGACCTGACCAACGCGCTGGATCTCGGCGTGTAAACCGGAACCCCTCTGTGGGAGCGCACCCTGTGCGCGACAGTCCTTGCCTGAGGGTGAGGCCAGTCGCGCACAGGGTGCGCTCCCACAAGGAAAAATGCGCGAGATCCGACACGGCGCCGGGACTTCGCACGAACGATCCGCTCACATGCCCGGTGACATACTCCGCCCGCCATTCTAGGGAGAGAGTCACCATGCGCCACCATGCTCTGCTTTTCGCCGCACTCGCCTCACTTGCTGCCTCCGCTGCCTATGCGCAGTCGGGACTGGGCAATATCGCCAACCAGGCGCAGATGCAGCTGAAGAACTTCGACATTGCCGACAAGAACAAGGACGGCTTGTTGACGAAGGAGGAAGCCGAGAATGGCCCGGTACCCTTCATCCGCGCGCACTTCGACGCCATCGACAAGAATCATCGCGGCGCGGTGTCGAAGCAGGATGTGATCGAGTATGTGCAGTCGTTGCAGCGAGGCCGGTCGGCAGAACCAGCGGCCGCAGCTTCGACGCATTGAGGCTGTGAGTTGCTGGCGCCGAGCGCGCCACGACGAGGCACTCAACGAGAGTCGCACATCACACACGCAGCCCGACTTAACTCCCTCTCCCCGCTGGGGAGAGGGTTGGGGTGAGGGGTCAGCCCCGCGATACCTTTCCCGTCTCTGTAGGAGCGCACCCTGTGCGCGACAACCTCACAACGCGATACAGCGACACGGCGCGGTCGCGCACAAGATGCGCTCCTACAAGGGAACGTGGCGACATGGATCGAGGCGCGGGCAAGCCCTGAGTGTCGCTTTCGCTTTTTGCTTTGGCTCTTTCCCGGGGGCCCCGTATGACAGCGGCGGGCGGGTGAAGGATCAGCCCGCAGGGTGGCTGGCATGGATGCCAGCCAGTTTGTCGTCAGGGCAGGATGCCCTGTCGACAAACCCCGTAACCCGCACGCGAACCTGGAGGCCGAAGGCCGGAAGGCGCGTCATCCGGGGTGCCCTTCTCTTTGGTTACTTTCTGACGCGAAGCTAATCCCCGTGGGACTTGGGCAAGCAAGGGAAAGTGACCCGGCCTCCGGCAGGAGGTCGGAAGCCCGCGGCAGGCGAGCCAGGTTGCGGAGAAGCTGCAATCGAGCGACAAGCCAAAGGCAAAGTCACTGGATTACCGGCCTGTGGGCCGTTGAAAAGCGCCTCCGGCCTACGCCGGGATGACAGTGAGGGGATAGCGAGGTCATCGCAAGAATGGCCGTAGGCGCAGGAAACGTGACCGCGAGCACCTTCCCCTTACCCCAACCCTCTCCCCAGAGGGGAGAGGGAGCAAAAGCAGGCACGACGAATAGAAAGGGTGAGGCTAGGTTGACCCCTCACCCCAACCCTCTCCCCAGAGGGGAGAGGGAGCAAAAGCAGGCACGACGAATAGAAAGGGTGAGGCTAGGTTGACTCCTCACCCCAACCCTCTCCCCGGCGGAGACAGGGAGCAAAAAGCGGCGCCGGCGGGGTGACCATCCGCACCCGCGGCCACCACCCCACCAATGGCATACTCGGGATTCCCGCTTTTGGAGTTCCCCCGATGCGCCCGTTCCACGTCCTCGCCTTCGGCGCCCTCGCGCTGCCGCTGAGCGCCTTTGCCGCTGATCCGCATTCCTACGCCCAGCCCGACCAGGTCCGCGTGACTCATCTGGACCTGGATCTGAAGGTCGATTTTCCGCACAAGGAACTCGACGGCCAGGCCACGCTGAAGCTGGACTGGAAGGACCCCAAGGCCCAGTCGCTGGTGCTCGATACCCGCGACCTGAAGATCGCCAGCATCGAAGGCATCGACGCGGCCGGCAAGGCGAGCGCGCTGAAGTACGCGCTGGCGCCGAGCGACAAGGAGCTGGGCAGCAAGCTCACCATTGCCACGCCGCAGCATCCGGCGCAGGTGCGCATCACCTACTCCACCGCACCGACGGCATCGGGCCTGCAGTGGCTCACGCCGGAACAGACGGCGGACAAGAAGCTGCCCTTCATGTTCTCGCAGTCCGAATCCATCCACGCTCGCTCGTGGGTGCCGCTGCAGGATTCGCCGGCCATCCGCTTCACCTACAACGCCCGCGTCACCGCACCGAAGGATGTGCGCGTAGTGATGAGCGCGCTCAATGATGCCAACCATCCGCTCGATGGCAGCTTCAGCTTCAACCAGCCGCACCCGATTCCCTCGTACCTGCTCGCCATCGCGGCGGGCGACATCGCGGCGAAGGAAACCGGCCCGCGTTCGGCCGTCTATGCGGAGCCGAGCATCGTCGGCAAGGCGGCGAAGGAATTCGAGGACACTGAGAAACTGATCAAGACGGCTGAAACCTTGTACGGCCCGTACGCGTGGGGTCGCTACGACCTGCTGGTGCTGCCGCCGTCGTTCCCGTTCGGCGGCATGGAAAACCCGAACATGACGTTCGCCACGCCGACGCTGCTGGTGGGCGACAAGAGCCTGGTGTCGGTGATCTCGCATGAGCTGGCGCATTCGTGGTCGGGCAACCTCGTCACCAGCGGCGCATGGCGCGACATCTGGCTCAACGAGGGCTTCACCACCTACGTGCAGGGCCGCATCACGGAAGCGGTGTACGGCAAGACGCTGGCCGACGAGGAAGCACTGATTTCCGCGCGCGGCCTGCAGAAGTCCATCAAGGACAACGCCATTCCGGAAAATGCGCAGCGTCTCGCACCCACGCCCGGCATCGGCGCCGACGACTCGATCTCCGAAGTGCCGTACGACAAGGGCAGCTGGTTCCTGCGTACGCTGGAACAGCGCTTTGGCCGCGAAACGTTCGATGCGTACCTGAAGGGCTATTTCGCGCACTTCGCGTTCCAGAGCATCACCACGGAACAGATGCTCGATTACCTGAAGGCGAATCTGTTCGACAAGAACCCGGGCAAGATGAGCTGGGATGAAGTGAAGCAGTGGGTGTACGACCCGGGCATTCCGAAGGATGCACCGCTGCCGGATTCGCCGCGCTTCAACGCGATCGACAAGGAGCGCACATCCTTCCTTGCCGGCTCGCTCGCCGCCGACAAGCTCGATGCGAAGGGCTGGAACACGCAGGAATGGATGTACTTCCTCGATGGCCTGCCGGACGTGACGCCGCTGGACAAGATCAAGCAGATCGACGCCGCGTGGCATCTCACCGGCACGCCGAATGCCGAGATCGGCATGCGCTGGTACAGCCATGCCATCGCCGCGGGTGACAAGGATGTGTGGCCGGCAGCTGCCGAGCACATGACGCGCATTGGCCGCCTGTATCTCACGCTGCCGCTGTACAAGGCCTTCGTGAAGACGCCGGACGGTCTCGCCTACGCGCAGCAGGTTTATGCGAAGGCCAAGAGTGGCTACCACCCGCTGACGCAGCAGGCTGTCGAGTCGATCTTCGAGAAAGCGAAGAAGAACAGCAGCAAGTAAGCCGCACGCGCGCCTCCTTGCAAAAGGAGGCGCGCGACGCCATCGATAGCCGCGTTCCCCATTACTGGTTTGCTTATGGCCACCAAGAAATCGACGACCGTCACCACGCCCGCCTCGACGCGCCCGCTCTGGCAGCGGCTTGCCTTGCGGCGATTGAAATTCCTCGGCGTCGTGGCGCTTGTGCTCGTCGTCCTGCTGGGTGGTTCCTACCTGTTCGCGCCGCAGTGGCTGATGACCGCCGACTTCAAGCGCCAGGCCATGGCCGCGCACGTGGAAAAGCATTCCGTGCAGGTGGGCGACACCAAATGGGTGTACTACGAAGGCGGCGAAGGTCCCACCATCCTGATGCTGCACGGTTTTGCCGCCAGCAAGGAGGTGTGGCTCAAGCAGCTGGAACTGCTGTCGCCGCATTTCCACGTGATCGCGCCTGATCTCCCGGGCTGGGGCGAATCCACGCGCGTGGATGGCGCCAGCTACAACATCGATGCACAGGTGGCACGCCTGCAGGGCTTCATCGATACGCTGCATCTGGGCAAGGTGATCTTGGTCGGTCACTCGATGGGCGGCGCCATTGCCGGCGTGTACGCCGCTGAGCATCCCGATCACGTGGCCGAACTGGCACTGCTCGATTCGTTTGGCCTGAAGTACAACGAGAACGACTTCTCGCGCCTGGCCATGTCCGGCACGAATCCGTTCGTGTTCGACAACCGCGAGCAGTTTGCGAAGGCCACGGGGTGGGCATTCGTGAAGCCGCTGGATATTCCTGGCCGCTTCCAGGACGTGCTGATCAAGCGCAACCAGGACAGCCGTGCCTTCATCGACCGCACGTTCACCGAGCTGCGCGATCCGTCGCAGTACCTGTCGCTGCAGAATCGCCTTGACCAACTGCAGATGCCGGTGCTTGGCATGTGGTGCCACGACGACAAGATCATCGACGTATCCGCGCTGGACAACTTGCGCAACGGCCTGAAGAACGCCGGCGCCATCAGCACCAGCATGCTGATGGGCTGCAACCACATGCCCATCGTCGAGAAGCCGGACGAGACGGCGCGCATCATCACGCAGTTCGCCCTTTCGCACTGAAGCAACAGGCCGGATGGCGTTCAGCCATCCGGCCCGTGACGTCCATTGTTACAGCACGCCCGGAATCAGCGCCTTCGTTCGCAGCATGTACTGCTCGTAGGCGGCACCGAAGCTCTCCCGCATCCAGCGCTCTTCCAGTCGCAGCTTGAACCAGAACGACGCGGCCACGATGGCGACGCAGATCAATCCGCGCCATTCGCCAATGGCCATCGCCGTGCCGAAGAACGCCAGCAACAGCCCTGTGTAGATCGGATGGCGCACGAAGCGATACGGGCCACGTTGAATCAGTTCGTGGTCCTGCTTCACCTGCACCACGGAGCTCCAGTTGCGCCCCAGCACGTAACGCGCCCAGCACGCGAACGCCACGCCGATCCATGTGACAAGTGCGCCGAGCAACGCCGTTTCCAGCCATGCGGGATACATGCGCTCGCCCAGCCATGAGGCGCGAAACCACTGACCGGGGCCGATCAACCACACCGCGACGGCCAGCGGCAGCCAGTACTTGAGGATGCGAGGCAACACGCTCTCGCCACGCTGCGCGTTTTTCACGCGCCGCCATCCCCACAACCAGTACAGCCCGAACACCAGCCAGGCTGTCTTGATGATCCCTTCAATCGGTAGTTCCATGACCATTCCCCTCGTGGATGGATTGCCAAAGACTCGGGTCTGAGCGGCGCGACGGCAAGTGACAGCCGTCACGCGGTCTTTGTGCATGTCTTAGACGTTTGGCCACAAAAGCAGCCGAATGAAACAGGAAAGAAGCAAAGGAACCGTGCAGCTCCCTCTCCCCTGCGGGCGACCCGAAGGGGAGAGGAAGTAAAAGCGCTCAGCGCTTTCGCTCGAACCAAATCCTTCTCGCGCCCAAAGCTTTCAAGAATGCGAACTTAGCGCGAGAAATCCATGTTCACTGGCGCAGCGGGCAGCGTGTGAGGCTGTTTGCCGGTGGTCGGCACGGTCTTGTCGACCACGTCGAAGGCAAGTCCGTCGGCCCATACCTCGCCCTTGTTCTGCAGCAGCAGGCCAAAGGCGATGTCGCGCGCCTGCTCGGGCACATCCAGCACCACGTCGAAATGCTGCCACGTCTTGTCGCCCTGCGGGGCACGGTCGTCCATGTTGTCGAAGGCCACCGACTTCCTGTCGGCGCCATCCACGCGCATCCACAACTGGCCCTTGCCGGCATCCTTCGTGCGCAGGTAACCCGAGAGGCGTACGCGCTTGCCCTGATAAGTGGACGCATCGATGGTCTGCATCAGCGTGGCGAAACCGGCGCTGTCGGCCTTGGCGCGAAGGAACGCGCTGGTAGCGCCCGAAGTGCGCGTGGATGATTCAGTACCGGTGTCAAAATCGCTGGAAGGCGCACCGTTGACGTACATGAACCAGCCGGAAGGCGTGGCTGCGTGTGCGGCACCCGCAAGCCCGGCGGCGAGCAACATCGCTGTCGCGAAGAGGTTCTTCATGGAGCATTCCTTGTCGTGTGCTGAAGCGGTTCGCTGGTGACGTTGAGCAGGAAGCGGTCGACGTCGCTGGGTGGTGGCGTGACGTCCATGCGCAGGAGTTCGATGCGGGCTACGCCGGCGTCGTAACCCGCCATGGCGTGGCCAGCGGGCGCAGGGCGGTCGAATGAAACGTGCGTGCCCGCCCAGAGCAGCACCGACGCTGCCATGGCGGCAGGCCACATCGCGCGGCGATACCAGCGGCGCGACGACGCTGCGTTGTCGGCCGCGCGCAGGATGCGTGCATCCACGATGGGCGAAGGGGCTTCGTGCGATGCCTTGCGGTACGCGCCGAGCAGATCGTCCATGTCCTCGCTCATCGCCATGGCTGCAAGGCCTCGCGCAGTTTCTGCTGCGCGTAGCGCAGGCGGCTTTTCACGGTTTCGCGGGTGGTGCCCGTGGCCATGGCGATGTCCTCGAGCGAGAGCTCGCCCTCGGCCTTCATCAGGAACGCTTCGCGCTGCGGCAATGGCAGCGCCTGCACGGCGTCGATCAGGGCCTTGCCGAGCGCATCGTTGTCCAGGTGCCGGTCGGGCGCGTGCAGCAACGGTGCCGCCTGTTGCTCCAGCACATCGTCGCTGTTGTCGTATGCATCCACGGCATCGGGCGCGTGGCGACCCAGCACGCGCCAGCGATCCGCCGCGCGACGATGCGCAATGCCGAACAGCCATGCAGCGAAAGGTGCGCTGGGTTCGTAGCGATCCTTGCCATGCACCACGGCCATCCAGACATCCTGGAAGACTTCCTCGGCCTCGCTGGCCTTGCCGGCCAGGCGCAGCGTGTAGCGATGCAGCTTTTCCCGGTAGCGGGCGTACAGGACGCGAAACGCGTGGGCATCGCCCTGGCGATAGCGCTGCATGCATTCGGCATCGGTCATCGCCGAAGTCTCGGCGATGCGCTCGACGTGCGGAGGGTTCAACTGCGACTGGACATGCGCCAGCGCTTGCGCGCAGGCCTGCAACCAGTCCGTAGGCAGTGCAGTGGCAACCGACATGGCGTCCTTTCCCTGAGCGATACATCCATGATCGCCGGGAACGCGCCAATGGGGTTAAAGCGTGTGTCTCAATCGGCCACGTCGGCGATGAGTCGGTCCAGCTCGGTCTTCAACCAGGCGCCGTTGAGGCGCAGCCAGTCGCGCTGTTCGCGCCATTCCGGAAACAGGCCTTCCACCTGTTGCCAGAAGCGTGGCGCGTGGCTGCGTACTTTCAGATGGCACAGCTCATGCGCCAGCACGTACTTCAAGGCGTTCGGCGGAGCCAGTGCCAGCGCGAGATCGAGGTTGATGCGGTCACGCGTATCGAGGCTGCCCCACAGGCTCTTCATCGGACGCACGCGCAAGGCCGTCGGCGCCAGGCCCAGTTGCGGCACGTAGGTGGCGATCCAGCGCGCCACATCGCGACGAATCTGCTGTTCGAAGTACGAGGCGAGCAAGCCACGCGCCACCGGTAACGCGCGTGTATGCGGACGCGGAATGATCAAGGTCAGCGTGCCTTCGCCGGCTTCGACGCGCGGATACGGACCTTCCGCCCAGTCGAGCTGCACGGTTTCGCCACGCAGCGGAAATTCGGTGGGCGTACCCACGCGAAGCGGCGGCAACGGTTTGACGATGAGGTGCAACTCATCGAGCTTGCGTTCGAGCCAGTCGGCGTGATGACGAAGGAACGCACTCACCTGCGCCGGATGCGTGCCGTGCGGATACGACACGCGCGCGCCCTTGGGCGTCACCGTCAAACGCAATCGACGTGCGCGCGGGTGGGCGGACTTGAGCACACGAATGGTGCTGCCGCTTGTGGTGGCCAATTCCAGCCAATCGCCTTCTAAGTGCTGCGTCATGTCCCCGCCCTAACTGCTTGGCGTCCAGGCCGACCAAATCCAAAGGGGAACCAGTGTCCCAGAGGAGATGTGGGGGGAGCATGCAGGCTTCGCAAGACGAGCCCATGACCATACGCGCCGACCATACGCCCTGTGCGTATGGTGCTGAGCCTGCTGGCGCTCACGGGCGCCAGCAGGGCTCCGGCTCAGGCCTCGGCGGGACGCGGCAGGCCGAACCACTCTTCCAGCTTGCCCAGCAGACGCTCCAGCTCCAGCGTGAGGAGGGCGAAGGTGGCATCGGCCTCGGCAGCGGCGTCCGGGTGGCTGTCGCCCAGCTCTTCGGTGACCACGTCCAGGAACTTCAGCTTGCGGACGATCCGATCCTCGCCCAGCACGAAGCTCATGCGCTCATCGAAGGTGAGACCCAACTGGAACACCTGCTTGCCGTTGCGAAGGTGCTCCTTCACTTCCTCGCCGTCCAGGTCCTGGCGGCGACACTTGGCGATGGCGCCGGTGGCCGTGGCGGGGTCGCGCAGCTCCACTTCGTCGCCCAGCGCCAGCCCGGCCGGCAGGTTGCCGTTGGCGAGCCAGTCGGTCATGAGCACGCGCGGGCCTTCTTCCGGCGCCAGCGGGACGGCCGGGAAGCTGCCCAGCGCCTCACGCATCTGCGTGAGCGTGTTCTCAGCGGACTTGCGACTGGAGGTGTCCAGCACCAGCCAGCCGTTTTTCTTGTCCACGTAGGCACGCTGGCGCGAGCTGCGGATGAAGGCGCGCGGCACCAGTTCGTTGAGCACGTCTTCCTTCAGGCGCTTGCGCTCGCGACCGCCGACCTTGCGGCCTTCTTCTTCGGCGATTTTCTGCACACGGCGGTGAAGTTCGTCGTTCACCACGGCGCCGGGGAGCAGCTTGTCCTCGCTGCCCACGGTGACCATGGTGCAGGCATGCACCACGTGGGTGAGCGCGGCTTCGTCGCCACGACCCACCGGCGGCACGAAACCCTTGGTACCCATTTCCATGGGACCGCAGGGGCGCAGGCGGTAATCGCCCAACACCTCGTCCAGGCGGTTCAGGTCATCGGAAACGTGGGGGGAAAAGCGGAACAGCGTGAGATTGCGGAAGAACATTCGGTACCTGTGCTTTATGCCGTCATTCCGGCGCAAGCCGGAATCCAGCGCCTCAGAACCTGAAGCGGCGGGGTTGCATCATCGATGTGCCCCGCACCTGGATCCCGGCCTGCGCCGGGATGACGAGTAGGAAAGTTTTGGCTTTGGCTTGGCGATCAGCGACTCACCGCCGCCACCGCATTCACCACCGTGTCCAGATTCGCACGGTTGAGCGCTGCAACGCAGATGCGGCCGGTGCCGACGGCGTAAATGGCGTATTCCTCGCGCAGGCGGTCCACCTGTTCCTTGGACAGGCCCGAGTAGGAGAACATGCCCGCCTGCTCCTGGATGAAGCCGAAGTGCGAGGCGCCCACGGCAGCCAGCTTCTCGACCATGCCGGCACGCATCGCGTGGATGCGCTCGCGCATCTCACCCAGCTCCTGCTCCCACATCGCCTTGAGTTCGGCGCTGCCGAGCACGGTCGAAACCAGCGCGCCGCCGTGGGTGGAGGGGCTGGAGTAGTTGGAACGGATGGTGCGCTTGACCAGCGACTGCACGCGCAGCGTTTCCTGGCGGTCCTTGCCCACCACGGACAGGGCGCCCACGCGCTCGCCGTATAGCGAGAACGACTTGGAGTACGAATTGGCGACCACGAACGCGTCGATGCCGGAGGCCGCGAACAGGCGAACGGCGGTGGCATCGGCGTCGATGCCGACGTCGAAGCCCTGGTAGGCCATGTCGATGAAGGGCATGAGGCCGCGGTCCTTCACCAGGTCCACCACCTGCTGCCACTGCTCGGCGTTCAAATCCACGCCGGTCGGGTTGTGGCAGCACGCGTGCAGCAGCACCACGGTGCCCGGCTCAAGCTTGCCGAGATCGGCCAGCATGCCGGCGAAATCCAGGCCGTGCGTGGCGGCGTCGTAGTAGGCGTAAGTCACCACGTCGAAACCGGCAGAGCCGAACACCACGCGGTGGTTTTCCCAGCTCGGGTTGCTGATGGCGATGGTGGCCTTGGGCAGGATCTGCTTGAGCAGGTCCGCGCCAATGCGCAGCGCGCCGCTGCCACCGATGGTCTGCGAGGTCGCCACGCGACCGGCGGCCAGCAGCGGCGAGTCTTCGCCGAACACCAGCTTCTGGGTGGTGAGGTTGTAGGCCGGCATGCCGTCGATGGGGAGATAGCCGCGCGGCTTGGCTTCCTGCGCGAGCTTCTGCTCCACCTGCTGCACGGCGCGCATCAACGGGATGCGGCCCTGCTCGTCGTAATAGATGCCCACGCCCAGGTTGACCTTGTTCGGACGCGTATCGGCCACGAAGGCCTCGGTGAGACCCAGGATCGGATCGCCCGGGACCATTTCAACGGATGCAAAGAGAGACACGGCGTTACTCGGCTGATTCGTGAGAAAGAGACGACTCGTCCGGCGAACCGGCAAGCCACTGGTGCGCAGCGGCGCGGGCGACACCTTCGCGTGCGCCAAGCGACGCGAAGTCAAACAGGTTGCGGTCGGCGAGCTGGGACGGTGACACGCTGCCCAGCGCGCGGAAGATGTTCTCGGCACGGCCGGGCTGGGTGGTTTCCCAGTCCTCCATCATGCGCTTTACCGCCTTGCGCTGCAGGTTTTCCTGCGACCCGCAAAGATTGCACGGAATGATGGGAAATGCGCGTGCCTCGGCGTATTGGGCGATGTCGCTTTCCTTGCAGTACGCCAGCGGGCGGATCACCACGTGGCGGCCATCGTCCGAACGCAACTTGGGCGGCATGGCCTTCAGCTGCGCCTGGTAGAACAGGTTCAGGAAAAACGTGCCCAGGATGTCGTCGCGATGATGTCCCAGCGCGATCTTGGTGACGCCGTTGGCCGCTGCCCAGTGGTACAGCGCGCCGCGCCGCAGGCGCGAGCACAGGCTGCACATAGTCTTTCCTTCCGGAATGACGCGCGTGACGGTGGAATACGTGTCCTGCTCGATGATGTGGAACGGCACGCCGCGCGCGGCGAGGTATCCCGGCAGCACATGGGCGGGGAACCCTGGCTGCTTCTGGTCCAGGTTAACCGCGACGATCTCGAAGCGCACGGGCGCCCTGGCCTGCAACGACAGCAGGACATCCAGCAGCGTGTAGGAATCCTTGCCCCCGGACAGGCACACCATCACCTTGTCGCCGTCCTCGATCATGTTGAAGTCGGCAACGGCCTGGCCTACCTGATGGCGCAGGCGCTTGGCCAGCTTGGCGGCCTCGTGGTGCTGCTTGCGGATGGCGTCGGGCTGGGCGGACATGGATCGTTCGGAGCGAAGTGGCCCCCTATTGTAGCGACCTGACCGCCCCGGGTCCGACAGCGCTACACTGGCCGGGTTTTCCGCCGCCGTGTCCCCATCATGCAGGTTCAGGACCAAGCCGAGATCGCTCACATGCTGGCTGAATTGCGGGTCGAGCACCGCGATCTCGATGTGGCCATCGAGCACCTGGCCGTATCGCTGAGCCGCGACGAGCTGCAGCTCACCCGGCTGAAGAAGCGCAAGCTGCTGCTGAAGGACCACATCGCACGGCTGGAAAGCAAGCTCATCCCCGACCTGGACGCCTGACGTCCCTCCCGGAGCGCCGATGTCCGTGCTGACGCCTGTCGTGCTGGAGGACGCCTTCGTCGCCCTCGAACCCCTGACGTCCGACCACGCTCCCGCCCTCGAAGCGGCGGCGTCAGACGGCGAACTGTGGAACCTGTGGTTCACCAGCGCCCCGGCGCCAGGCGAAGCCGCCGGCTACATCGCCAAGGCGCTGGCCGGCCACCAGGCCGGCCTGATGCTGCCGTTCGTCGTACGCGAGAAAAGCAGCGGCGAGATCGTCGGCACCACACGCTTCTACGACTTCGTGAACGATCCACGCCGCGTGGCGATCGGCTACACGTGGTACGCGAAACGCTGGCAGAAAAGCCATCTCAATACCGCGTGCAAGCGCCTGCTGCTCAGGCATGCGTTCGAAACGCTGGGCTGCGTGGCGGTGGAATTCCATACCGACCACCGCAACCTCGATTCACAACGCGCCATCGAGCGCCTGGGCGCACAACGCGAAGGCGTACTGCGCAACCACAAGCGACGCCCCGATGGCACGCTGCGCAACACGGTGTGCTTCAGCATCATCGACAGCGAGTGGGCCGATGTATCGCGCTGGCTGTCACTGCGACTGGAACGGCTGGCCAGCTGACATTTCCCCGTGTGGGAGCGCACCCTGTGCGCGACAGCAGCCTTCAACCTCAACGCTTCGCTGGGTTGTCGCCCACAAGTGGGCTCCTGCAAAAGCGATGTTCTCGTCAGAGCAATCGCCCCAACAGGCGATCCAGACGCACACGCCGCAAACGCTTCAGCAGCTTGCGTACTTCCGGCGGATAACTGCGCGCGCCCGGCAGATCACGGTAATGCGCGACACGCGTTGCGCATTGACGCAACCGCTGCCATTCCGCTTCATGCTGTCCGGTGAGCTTGCCCCACGGATCGCGCAGCAGCAGGCCGTTTTCCAGATCCAGTGCCCAGGCGCGCGGGTTGAGGTTGTTGCCGGTCAACACCGCGGTCTCGTCGTCCACGAACAAGCCCTTGAGGTGGTACGTGTTGTCGCCATCGCGCCACAACCACAGGTTGAGCTGGCCATGGTCGATGGCGCGCTGATGCGAGCGGGCAAAGCGGCGCAGGTTGGCTTCGTACAGATAGGGCAGCAAGCCGATGCGGCTGAAAGGCTGCTCCGGCGGAATGTAGAAATCGTTGGCGGTCTTGTCGCCCACCATGATGTCCAGCTGGCAACCGCGACGAAGCAACTGGCCGATGACCGCACGCACGGGACGCGGCAGATTGAAGTACGGCGTCAACAGGATCACGCGCTTCTGCGCACGCCGCAGCAAGCCGAGCAGCGTTTCGTTGAGCGCATTGTCGTTGCGGCCAAAACCCGCCAGCGGAATCACCGTGATGTCACCGTGGCGCGGCACTTCGCTTTCGCCCACGTACTGCGCTTCCTGCAGCGACTGGCGCAACCGGCGAATCGGCTCCTGCAGATCGCGCGAACGCGGTTGCGGCAGATGATCCAGGCGCGGCACGGCGTCGCTGCCCTGGAATTGGCCGTCCACATAGGCCGCCATGCTGTCCGCCAGCGGCTTGTGGCGAATCACGTGATAGCGATCGAGACGATAGCGGCCGTGCTTGGCCAGATAGACATCGTTGAGGCTGGCACCGCTGTAGAGCACGGTGTCGTCGATGATGAAGCCTTTCAGGTGCAGCACGCCAAACAGCTCACGCGTCTGCACGGGCACGCCGCGTATCACCACGCCGTCGCCGAAGCGCTCGGCGAATTTGCGGTACATCGCCGCATTGCCTTCGCTGGTGCCCTTGCCGATAAGCCCGCGACGCGCGCGATGCCAGTCGACGTACACCTCGATGGAAAGATCCGGGCGCACGCTGCGCGCACCGTGCAATGCTTCGAGCACTTCGCGGCCGGCATCGTCGTCCTGCAGATACAGCGCCACCAGCACAATGCGTCGATGCGCCTGCGCAATCAGCGAGAGCAGGGTTTCCCGAAACGCTGCCGGACCTTCCAGCGTGGTGATCGCTTCCGGCGGCACGGCGAAATTCACGTGGCCGGACAAGTCGAGCGCACGCCGCCGACGCGGCGAAAACAGTCGGCGGGCGATGCTGCGTGGCGAGGGAAGCGGTCGATTCATGCGGACATGGTAATCAACCGGACTTGAATGGTGGAGCGCACGCTTGGCGCTTCGGCGCCGACGCCGTCAAGGCGATGTCGGCGCCGTGTGCACAAGCCGTGCTTTGACAGGGACTTACTGCGTGGCAGCGTGTTCCTTGTCGAGCACGCGGCGCGGCTGCACGTCGATGCTCACCGTCATGCCGGCGGAGAGGATCAGCCCCTTCGGCTCGCTCGCCTCATCGATGTCCACGCGCACCGGTACGCGCTGCGCCAGGCGCACCCAGTTGAAGGTGGGATTGACGTCGGCCAGCAGGTCCTTGCCGGTGGGGTTGTCGCGATCGGTGATGCCGCGCGCCACGCCGGTGATGTGGCCCTTGAGCTTGATGCCGCCGCTGAGCATGCGGATATCCACCGGATCACCCACGCGCAGGTGCGGGAGCTTGGTTTCCTCGAAATAGCCGTAGATGTAGTAGCTGTGGCGATCGATCAGCGCCAGACGCGGACTGCCGGTGGCGGCGTAGTCGCCCACGCGCACGTCGAGGTTGGTGACATAGCCGTCCACCGGCGCGCGGACTTCCGTGCGCTCCAGATCGAGCTTGGCGCGATCCACCGCCACCTGCGCCTGTACCACGGCGGCTTCGGCCTGCTGGCGCGTCGCGTGTGCCTGGTTGCCGCTGGCCTGCGCCTGTTCCCACACCGCACGCGCAGTAGCGGCAGCGGACTTGGCGTCGGTGCGTTCTTCCTTCGGCACCACGTCGGCCAGCTCCTGGCGACGCTGCGCCTGCTCCTGGCGCATCTCGTACTCGGCCTTGCGCGCGGTGGCGCTGGCAAGCACCGCATCGATATTGGCACCCGCGGCGATGGCGGCAGCCTTGGCCGCGTTGAGGTTGGCTTCCGCCTGCGCCAGCGCGATGTGGTAGCGCTCCGGATCGATCTCGAAGAGCACGTCGCCCTTCTTCACTTCCTGGTTGTCGATGACCGGCACGCGCGTCACCAGGCCGGAGACATCCGGTGCGATGCGTATCACTTCCGCGCGCACGCGACCGTCGCGTGTCCAGGGCGAATACAGGTAATGCCGCCATAGCGCATGGCAGAGCACCAAGGCCACGATGACGACAACCGCGGTGATGGCGAATCGGAGCAGGGCTTGGGGTTCGAGTTTCATAGGTTATGGGTACAGGATCAGGCCAGCCGCGCCGAACAGCACGAAGAACATCGCGACGCGGAACAAGGAGGGATGCCAGACATAGCGGTACAAACCGTAGCGGCCAATGATGGTGTCGATAACCCACAGTACGAGCAGGCAGCCCAGGTAGATGAGCAGCAGGCCCGGCACGAGGGCATCGGCGAGAGCGACTTCACGCGGCATGGCCGGTCTCCGGTGCCTTGACGATATAGGGTGTCAGCGCGGAATCATCGTCGCGCAACGCGGTACGCAATTGCAGCAGGTCCGCCAGCGCCGGCTGGCAGCTCGCGCGTGATTGCGGCAACGTTTGAGTAGTCAGCACGATGGCGTGATCGACGGCTTCGTCGGCCGCCTGCCAGCGCACCTTGTCGGGTTCGTCATAGAGCCGCGCCAGCGCATCGACGGCACGCTGCATGCTTTCCAGAAGCGGCGGTGGCAGATCCGCGTGTGCCATGTCCTGGCGCAATTCGATGATGGCGCGGCCGCTGTCGTGCACGGCAAGCGCCCACGAGAACAGCACGTGCGATTCCTCGCTGCCCTGGCGCGTGAACTGCACGATCTGGTGGTACAGGTCGCGATTCACGCTTTCGAAGCGATAAAGGATGCCGTCCATGGGTGCCGTGGCGGCGAACACCACCTGTCGACGCAATTGCACCAGCTGACGGCGACGCAGCCACTGCGTGCCGATCACCGTGGGAATGATCATGAAGGCTGCACCGCTCGCCATCAGGCCCAGCAACGCGGCGATGCTGTCGTTGAGGAAGCGCTCGGGCGAATACACCATCGGGTTCTTCAAGGCGAGGATGTACGCAAAGCCGAGCGAATAGCCCGCGCCGACGCCCGGCAAGGTCACCGCACGCGTGGTGAGGTACGGTCCCAGCGCCAGCAGCGGCGCCGAAACCAGTATCAGCATCACGAAGCCATCGCTGCCCGGCATCAACCGGAACAACACGAAGAATGCCGCGATCAGGCCGGCCAGATAGGCAAACCATGTATTGGCCGTCGCAGCCAACGGTGACGGCGACGACGCAAGGAGACCGCTGAATACCGTGGCCAGCAGCAACGCACTGAGACCGAACGGCCAGCCCGTTTCCACCCAGAAGATACTCAGCGTGGCCATGGTGAAGAAGGTACGCACGATGGCAATGAGCGGTGCGGCGTAGTCGTTCGCGCGCTTGAAATCCACGCGCTCCACCGAGCGACCCAGCACGCCCTGCGTCTCGCGCAGCGTCGCTTCCAGCGAGGTGAAGTCGCGAAGTTCGGCGGCAAAGCGCCGGATTAGCGTGGTGCCGCTGTCGAATTCCAGCAGCAGTTCCGGGTCCTGCCGCAGGTCTTCGCGCAGCTCTGCCGCCAGCGGGGCCAGTTTCGGCTCGCAGGCTTCCAGGCGCGTCGCCAGCAAGCGCGGAATGGGCTCTTCGGAAGGATCGGGGCTCAGTGCCTCGCCAACCGGCGCGTACAGCTTGATCAGCGCCGCTGCCGTGCGCGGATGATTGTTGCGTTGCAGGCGGTTGATCAGGTGATGCAGCGACTGGAAGCTGGTGGCCGCCGCCATGTAGCGCAGGTTGAGCAACTGCATGCGACTGCTGCGCGCACGCGCCTCGGGATCTTCGAAGATCACCGACGAGCGAAGGTCTTCGATCTGCACCGCCGCGCGCACGAAGCGCAGATGGATGCCCTCCATTTCCGCGCGGGGAATCGCGCCGCCCAGGCTGCCGCGGGCGAAATCGATGAAGTGCTTGTAGTGCTCGCGAGAAATGCGCCGAAGCACCTGTCGCAAGCGCACCGGCAGCACCACGTCGCTCACCAGGCCCGCCACGATGATGCCAAGCATCACCTCGCTCACACGCGACACCGCCGAATCGAACACGGCCGTGGGGTGATCGATGGCCGGCAACACCACGATGAAAGCGGTATAGCCTGCCAGCACGAAGCCGTAGGACATGAAGTTGCGGTAGAGCACCGCGCCGCCCGCACACAATGCCACCCATAGCGACATGCTGAGCAGGAACAGTTCGCGCTGCTGCGGAAACGCCGCAATCAGCAGCACGCCAACCAGGCTGCCCGTGCACGTGCCCAGCGCGCGGTAGAAGCTTTTCGCCAGTACGGTACCGCTTTGCGGATGCATCACGATGGATACCGTGACCATGGTGGTCGACGGCTGTTCCAGCTGGAACACCATGGTGATCCACGCGGCGAGATAGAACGCGATGAGGCTCTTCAGCACGAAGATCCACGCCTGCGATTCTTCCGCCGCGAACTCGCGCAGCCATGGCGGATTGCGCCAGGCAGAAATGTCGGTAGGGACAGCCGACATAGTCAGGCGCGCTCCAATCGGTCGAGGTATTTCTTGAGCAGGCGCTCAAGCTGCGTGATGTCGCGCGGGGCCAACCCATCCACCTGCCATTTCAGCAGCTCGCAGATCTCCGGCAGCAGGTTCTCGATGAGAGCCAAGCCTTCGTCGGTAAGGGTGAGCGTGACCTTGCGACGATCCTCTTCGCTGGCGTTTCGCGCAATCAGACCTTTGTCGGCAAGCTCGTTGGTGAGTCGCGTGATATTGGCCGACTTCTCACCGGCCGCGTCGGCCAGCTCGGTGGGATGCAGCGAATAGCCGTCCGTTCCATAGAGCATCATCAGCAGGTTGTATTCCGGATGATTGATGCCGTACGGGCGCAGCAACGCGTTGGTGTCGTCCTGCACGCGTCGGTAAATGTGCTTGATCAGCCGGACAAGAATCGCCGGCTCCCGCGGAAACACGGGATATCGCTGACGGGTAACCGCCAGGCGTTGCTCGGTGGGAAGAAAGCTGCTCATGGCACGCGGCCCAGATAGTACATATATGTAATATATACATGTAAATTTTATGCCCGCCCTCACGGGTATGCAAGAGCCTCAACCTGCGCGCGTGAAAAAGGCGCCACGAGGGCGCCTTTCGGGAGTGCTGGCGAGTTGTCCACCCTCGCCCCGGCAAAACCGGGGCGATGCAGTCACGCGCTATCCGATCAGTTGCCCTTGACCGGATACGTTTCGAAACCGCCAGGCGCCGTGCCTGCCGGCGGCGGATTCGGGTTCGCCGGGTTGGCCGGACGACCCGCCGGGGCCAGGTTGGCGTTGCCACACTGATAAGCGCCCCACGGCTGCGAACCGTCGGTGGGGTCGCCCAGCGGCTTGATGGTGTCGGCGTGCATCTTGGCCGCTTCGTTGCGTGCCATGACTTCCAGCTCGTCGCGCACCTTGATGTCGTTGCGGTCGATCGGGCCGACGTGATCCATCACCGACACCGTGACCTTGCCCAGGTCACGGCAGGAAGACACATCGCCGCTCCAGGCCGTGCGGACGTTCTTCCCGGCATCGTCCAGCGTAATGCCATA
The DNA here is from genome assembly GCF_003121485.1 of Dyella sp. C11. Classification (GTDB taxonomy): domain Bacteria; phylum Pseudomonadota; class Gammaproteobacteria; order Xanthomonadales; family Rhodanobacteraceae; genus Dyella. The sequence goes on from NZ_QAVX01000028.1 coordinate 45,449, forward strand.
GGTGCACGCGCCGAGCAGCGCGATGGGAACGAGCAACAGCAGGGTCTTGCGCATGGATAGCTCCGCGACATGAAAATGAAAAAGGCCGGGCGGTTGCCCGCCCGGCCTCCATCCTAACCCGGGGATGTGAACAGTTCCCCTTTGCAGACTCCGAAAGCGCAGGTTACTTCGACGGTTTTGCTGCCACCGGCTTGCCGTCGCCGTCGATCACCTGCACGTCGCCCAGGTTCAGCGCGCGCACCGGCGCCTCGATCTTCTTGAGATCGCCCACGATCACCCAGGTGAGTGCGTTGGGCTTGATGATCTCCTTGATCGCGCCTTCCGCGTCGGGCTGCGTGACCGCTTCGGTACGTGCCTTGAGCGTCTGCACGTAATCGTCCGGACGGTTGTACTGGACGATCTCGCTCATCGCACCGAGCACTTCGGCGGCGGTCTCGAAGCTGCCCGGCAGCCCGCGGACGTTGGAGTCCTTGATCTTGTCCACTTCCTGCTCGGTGAGCGGACGACCGGCAACCACCTCGTTGGCTTCCTTGGCCACTTCGTGCGCCGATTCCGCCGTCTTGTCGGTCTGCACCGGGGCGTACATCAGGAACGGCCGCTGGCCGATGGCATCGCGCATGAAGCTGAAGGCGCCATACGCCCAACGCTTGTCCTCGCGCAGGTTCATGTTGAGACGCGAGGTGAAGCTGCCACCGAACGCGCCGTTGGCCACGTCGATGGCCAGCTCGTTTGGCGCCTTGCTGGATGGTGCCAGCAGGCCGGCAAGGATCAACGACTGCGGCGCATCCGGCTTGTCGATGAGGAACACACGCGGCTTCGGCTGCGCCGACACGACGGCGATGTTCTTCTTCGGCACGGCGCTGGACGGTGCCTGCCAATCGCCGAACACGGCATCGAGCTGCGGGATGATCTGCTGCAGCGTGGTGTCGCCGGCCACCATGATCTTCACGTTGTCCGGGCGCAGCCAGTCACGCTGGAACGCCGACAGGTCCGACGCCTGCATGGCCTTGATGGCTTCTTCCGTACCCGAGCCGGTGAACGGAATGCCGTACGCGTGGTTGGCGCCGTACAGCAGCGGCGGCAGCGTGCGCAGGGCGAGCGCGGTGGGCTGCGTCTTCTCCTGGGCAATACCGGCCAGCCACTGGCCGCGAATGCGCTCGATGTCATCCGACTTGAACGCCGGATTGCGCACGATGTCGGCGAACAGCGCCAGCGACGGCTGCAGCTGATCGTTCAGCGCATTGAGCGATGCCGAGCATGCGTCCAGGCCGCAACCGATGCGCGTGATCGCACCCAGGCGCTGCTTGCGCTTGGACACTTCCACGGAATCGAGATCCTTGGTGCTCTCGTTCATCAGCGTGGTGGTGAAGCTGGCGGTGCCGAGCTTGTGGCCCTGGTCGGCCGCGTAGCCGGCATCGAACATCAGCTGGATATGCGTCACCGGAATGGTGTGGCGCTGCGCCAGCACCACTTCGATGCCGTTCTTGAGCTTGCCGCGCTCCAGCGTGGGGAATTTCAGGTCCGGGAACTGCGCCACCTGCGGCACACCCTTGCTGCGGTCCACCTGGTTCTTGCCCACGGTGTAGTCGTGCCTGGCGGGCGTGACGGCGGTGGGACGGCCTTCCTGCTTGCCCAGCGCAACGACCTTGGCGTCTTCCGTATCCGGATTGAAGTCATTGCCGGCCGGCAACACGGTCAACAGGTAATCGCCCTTGCTGAGCCACTTGTCGGATGCGGCCTTCACGCTCGCCGACGTGGCGGCGTTGGCGCGCGCCAGGTCCTTCTTGTACGCACCCGGATCGCCGCGATAGACCTGACCTTCGGCCAGGATCACCGCCTTGCCACCGAAGCCGCCGACCTTCTCCAGGCCGCGCACGAAGCCGGCGCGGTTGCCGATCTTGGCGCGCTCCAGTTCGTCGGCGGTCGGGCCGTCGGCGAGGAATTTCTTCAGCTCTTCGGCAATGACGGCTTCCACCTTGGCCGGGTCCACGCCTTCCTTCACGTCGGCCTGGATCTGGAACTGGCTGGCCAGCGCGAACGGCGAAATGCTGGCGGAAACGTCGTCGACCAGTTTGTCCTGGTAGACCAGGCGCTGATAAAGGCGCGAAGTCTTGCCGCCGCCGAGCACGGTGGAGGCAAGGTCGAGCTGGATGGCGTCATCCGTGCCCAGCTGCGGCACCACCCAGGTGCGATAGATGCGCGGCTGCGCCACGTGGTCGTGCTGCACGCCCCGCGTGGACTTGGTCAGCGGCGTGATCCACGCCTGCTGGCGCGGCACCGGCGGACCTGCCGGAATGTCGCCGAAATACTTCTCGGCCTTGGCCTTCGCTTCCGCGACGGTGATGTCGCCGGCCAGCACCAGGGTGGTGTTGGCTGCGCCGTAGTAATCGTGGAACCACTGCTTCACATCGCCCAGCGACGCCTTGTCCAGGTCTTCCATCGAGCCGATGGTTTCGTGCTGGTACGGGTGGTTGGACGGATACGTGTTGTAGAGGATGTTCTGGTCGACGCGGCCGTAGGGACGGTTTTCGTCCTGGCGCTTTTCGTTCTGCACCACACCGCGCTGCGTATCGAGCTCCTTCTGCCCGATCGCGCCCAGCAGGTGGCCCATGCGGTCCGACTCCATCCACAGCGCCATGTCGAGCGCGGTGGTCGGCACGGTCTCGAAATAGTTGGTGCGGTCGAACCAGGTGGTGCCGTTCATGTCGGTGGCGCCCGCCAGCTCGAACGGCTGGAAGTACGTGCCCTTGTGGTTCTCCGAGCCGGAGAACATCAGGTGCTCGAACAAGTGCGCGAAGCCCGTCTTGCCCGTCGGTTCATCGGCCGAGCCCACGTGATACCAGATGCTCACCGCGACCACGGGTGCCTTGTGGTCTTCATGCACCACCACGGTCAGGCCGTTGGGCAGGGTGAAACGGGTAAAGGCGATATCCGGAACGGCCTGCGTGGACTCAGCGGCGGCAGCCTGGGGCAGCGCAACCGCGGGGAGGCCAGCCGTCATGCTGAGCACGCCTGCGACAAGCAGGGCGAGGGGCTTTCTTGCCATCACGACACTCCTGTTTTTCGACGAATGAACACACCGAGGCTAGCCACGCCCCGGAACCTTGGCAAATGACCAATGGCAGGGTGGACCACAGCCGACGCGCTTCGTTCGACGTAAAAGCCTGACGTCGCAGGTATTCCCGCCGTCCGGACGGTGTCCGCGTCCTGTCCGGGTCTGGCCGGCCGGTGTCCGCGGACAGCCACGGCACGCCGGAACCCAGGAAATATCCATAACAAATACAAGTACTTGATGAGAAGACAGGGCTTGGCACGGGGCTTGCCATATCTATCTCGCAGGACCCTCACCCCCATCATCGGAGACATGATCATGAAATTCGAAGCCTTTATGCTGCGCGGCCTTTTCGTTGCTTGCCTGCTGGTTTGCGGACTCGTGCTGGGTGCCATGGTGAACGCCTCCCCGGAAGCCATTCGCCTCGCCGCCGCCGGCACCGCTGGCCAGGTCATCGCCCCCACCGCTTGCGCACTGCCGCCCGACGGCGTGGTGTGCCCGCGCATCTCCAACGGCTGAGCAGGGACGCTCATCCGTTGCACGGCCATTTCGCAGGTGATGGGAGAAACCTGATAATGGCCGGATGCTGCATGTCATTCTCTTTCGACCCGAAATACCGCCCAACACCGGCAACGCGATCAGGCTGTGCGCCAACACCGGCGCCTCGTTGCACCTGATCCGACCCCTGGGCTTCGAGCTGGACGATGCGCGCCTGCGCCGTGCAGGCCTGGACTACCACGAGTACGCGCGACTGGCCGTCCACGACGATCTCGCCAGTTGCCTGGAAAGCATCGGACAGCCTCGCGTGTTCGCCTTCTCCACGCGCGGGCGCGTGGCCCACGTGGATGCGCGCTTCGTGGAAGGCGACGCCTTGTTGTTCGGCTGCGAAACCGCCGGGTTGCCCGGCGATGTGCTCGATGCCATTCCCGAGGCACGGCGCCTGCGGCTGCCGATGCGACCGGATAGCCGCAGCCTCAATCTCTCCAACACGGTGGCCATTGCGGTGTATGAGGCATGGCGGCAGATGGGTTTCGTGGGCGCGGCACCCTGAAGCTTTAGCTCCCTCACCCCTTCGGGGAGAGGGCTGGGGTGGGGGGCGGGTGCTTGCGATGCCGCCACACTCGAGCGAGCACCACTGGCCGCATGACACGACCCGCTACAATCCCCGCATGACGTCACCCTCTTCCCTCTTGCCCCGCCCGCTGCGCGCCCTCGCCGGCCGCGCGCTGGAAACGGCGCTGAACCATACGCTATCCCTCGACCCGGAAACCGTCGGCCGTCTCTCGGCGCTCGACGGCCGCAGCGTGCAGCTGCACCTGCGCGGGCCCGAACTGGCCCTGTCGGTGACGGTGGAAGGCGAACGCCTGAAAGTCGGCCCCGCTCAGGACGACAACCACCTCCGCGTTGCCGCCACGCCGGGCAGCCTGCTCGCCATGCTGGTGAAGCGTGACGATGAAGGCGTGGCGCCGGGCAAGGTGGAGATTGCCGGCGATGCCGATCTCGCCCGACGCCTGGAAAAACTCGCCAGCAAATTCGCGCCGGATTTCGAGGAAGCCTTTGCCCGCACCTTCGGCGATGTGATTGGCGTGCCGCTGGCCAAAGCCGTACGCAACGGCCTGGCTCATGCGAAAGAGACGGCCAGCCATCTCACCACCGACACCGCCGACTGGTTGCGCGATGAAGCCCGCGTGGCGGCGGCGCCGGGTGAAGTGGAAGGTTTTCTCGATGGCGTGGACGATCTGCGCGAACGCACCGAACGTCTCGAATCGCGGCTGGCACGATTGGAACAACGCATGAAGAAGGGACCCGCCGCGTGAGCACACCCCTGAAGGTCGTGCCGCGCGTGATGCGCGTGGCTTCCGTGCTGCTCGCCTATCGCCTTGATGAATTTGTCGCTGCCGCGCACCTGTTTCGTCCGCTGAAGCTGGTGCGCCCGTTCGTGGCGCGCCCGCGCACCGACGTCACGAATCTCTCGCGTGGCGCGCGCCTGCGCCTGGCACTCACGGAACTTGGGCCCATCTTCGTCAAGGCCGGACAGGTCCTCTCCACCCGCCGCGACCTGGTGCCCGCCGACATCGCCGACGAACTGGCGCAGTTGCAGGATCAGGTGCCGCCGTTCCCCGGTGCACAGGCGCGCGCCATCGTCGAACTGGAATTGCGCGCACCGATTACCACGCTCTACGCCAGCTGCGACGAAACGCCGCTTGCTTCTGCCTCCATCGCCCAGGTGCACGCCGCCACCTTGCACGATGGCAGCGCCGTGGTGGTGAAAGTGCTGCGCCCGGGCATCGACAAGCAGATCGAGCGCGACATCAAGTTGCTGCATTCGCTCGGCGAACTGGCCCAGCGCTGGCACCCCAACGCCGACAAGATCCGCCCGCTCGACGTGGTCGCCGAAGTCGAGAAGATGCTGGAAAACGAGCTGGACCTGCAGCGCGAAGGCGCCAGCGCCAGCCTGCTGCGCCGCAACTTCGAGAGCGGACAGGATCTGTACGTCCCTGCCGTGAACTGGGATTTGACCTCCGCACGCGTGCTCACCCTGGAACGCGTCTACGGCGTGAGTTGCGATGACATCGCCTCCATCGACGCGGCCGGCATCGATCGCAAGGCACTCGCCGTGAAAGGCGTGCGGCTGTTCTACGAACAGGTGTTCCGGGACAACTTCTTCCACGCCGACGCGCATCCCGGCAACATCTGGGTGGATACGGCGCGCGTCGAGGACGCACGCTTTATCGCGCTCGATTTCGGCATCATGGGGTCGCTGCCGGAACAGGACCAGTACTGGCTGGCGCAGAACTTCATCGCACTGTTCGAGCGCGACTACGCGCGCATCGCGCAGCTGCACGTGGATGCCGGCTGGATGCCTTCAACGGTTCGCATTGACGAACTCACCGCCGCCGTGCGCACCGTGTGCGAGCCGTATTTCACGCGCCCGCTTTCGCAGATTTCGCTGGCCGAACTGGTGGTGAAGCTGTTCCAGACGGCGCGACGTTATGAGCTGACGCTGCAGCCGCAACTGATCCTGCTGCAAAAGACGCTGCTCAATATTGAAGGCGTGGGCCGCATGCTCGATCCGGAGATCGACATCTGGGCCGTGGCGCACCCCGTGCTCAAGCGCATCCTGCGCGAGCGTTACAGTCCGCGCCGAACGCTGCGCGAAGTGCGCAAGCGTTTGCCGGAATGGTTCCACGCGGCGCCGCAATTTCCGGAGCTGGTGCGCGATGCGTTGCGACAGGTGGCCAAGGGCGAACGACACGCCGTTGCCGATCCGGCGGAACTCGCCCAGCAGCGTGACGAGGCACAGCGCACGCGGCGCTCGCTGTCGTTTGGGTTGCTGGGTGCCAGTTTGTTGGTTGGCAGTGCGGTGTTGTGGACGCAGCATGGGGAGCATGGCATGTGGCATGCGTCTGTCGCAGCAATAGTCGGTTTGATCGCCTTCGCTGCAGGCTGGCCTCGCCGTTAATTCCCCCTCGCCGTCATCCCGGCGAAGGCCGGAGGCGCTCTTCAACGGCCGAAGGGCCGGTCATCCAGTGACTTTCGTCCGTACTCGCGAACGGCATAAAGAGCAAAGTCACTGGATTCCGGCCTTCGCCGGAATGACGGTGAGGAAGCTCGGAAGTCGCTTGCAAATCACACCCTCATCGAACGCTCCCCATGCTCGACATCCTCTATCAAGACGACGCCCTCATCGCGGTGAACAAGCCCGCGGGCCTCGCCGTGCACCGCTCCAAGATGGTGGGCAACGCCGAGGAATTCCTCATCGACCTGCTTCGGGAGCAGGTCGGCGGCACGACATACCTCGCACACCGCCTCGATCGCGCCACCAGTGGCGTACTGCTGGTAGCGCGCTCTTCGGAGATCGCCGCCGCGCTGGGCGAGCAGTTCATGGGCCGCGACGTGCACAAGCAATACCTCGCCGTGGTGCGCGGCTGGCCGGAGCCGGAAGAAGCACTGATTGACTACGCCCTGCCCGGCTCGCGCGATTCGGGCCCGCGGCGCGAAGCCAGCACCAGCTATCGCCGGCTCGCCACCATCGAAGTGCCCATCGAACTGGGACGCTATCCCCAGCAGCGCTACGCCTTCGTACTTGCCGAACCACATACCGGCCGCTTCCGCCAGATCCGCAAGCACCTGGCGCACATCCATCACCCGATCATCGGTGACTGCCAGCACGGCCGCAGCGACCACAACCGCCTGTACAAGCAGTACTTCAGCTGCCATCGCATGCTGCTGCACGCCTGGCGGCTGAGCTTTGCGCATCCCGTTTCCGGGGAGCCCATGCGGATCGAAGCTCCATTGGATGCCGCCTACCAGGCGCTGCTCGAACGCTTTGGCTGGTCCCTGCCCCCGTCGTGATGCGGCGCGTCGTGGCGGGGTGTCACGGTCGCCCGCTAAACTTCGCCCCATGCTCACGATCAGTCGATCCATCGTTCTGCCCGAGACCGAGCTGACCGAGCGTTTCCTTCGCGCCGACGGTCCCGGTGGCCAGCACGTCAACCGCACCGAAAGCGCCGTGGAACTGCGCTTCGATGTCGCGCGTTCGCCGTCGCTGCCGGAACCGCTGCGCGCGCGGCTGCTGGCCCGTCGCGATCGTCGCCTCACCGACGACGGCGTGCTGGTGATCCAGGCGCGTCGATTCCGCGACCAGAGCCGCAACCGCGACGATGCACGCGAACGCCTGGTCGAGATCATCCGCGGTGCGCTCGTGGTACCCAAGGCGCGCATCGCCACCAACCCCACCCGCGGCTCGAAGGAACGGCGTCTCGCCGGCAAGACTCAACGCGGCAAGATCAAGCAAACACGGGCGCGTGACTGGAGTCGTGCATGAGCACGCCGATGCTCCCCCCTGCCCCCCCCGAAGCTCCCAAGCTCAAGAGTAAGTTCTGGCCCTGGCTGGCGCGCTGCCTGCTGCGCCTTTCCGGCTGGAAGCTGCTTGGCGAGCTGCCGAACGAGCCCAAGCTGATCATCATCGGCGCGCCACACTCGTCGTATTGGGACGGCTATTTCGGCCTGCTGATGAAGATCGGCATTGGCGTGGACATCAACATCATGATCAAGCGCGAGGTGCTGGACGGCCCGCTGGGCCTCATCCTGCGCCCCATCGGCATGATTCCCATCAACCGCAGTGCGGCCCTCAATGTGGTCGACCAGATGGTGCAGCGGTTCCAGGAAAAGGACCGCATGTGGCTGGGCATTACGCCCGAAGGCACGCGCAAGAAGGTCACGCACTGGAAGTCGGGCTTCCTGCGCATTGCGCACGATGCCAACGTGCCTATCCAGACGCTGTTCCTGGATTATCCGAGCAAGACGTTCCGGTTCGGACCGGTCGTGCGCGCCACGGACGATCACGACGCGGACATGGCGAAGATTCGCCCACTGTTCTCGCCTTACCAGGGCAAGCATCGCAACGCGAACGGTTGAGTCCGAGCTGCTTTTTGTAGGAGCGCACTTGTGCGCGACCGTTCGGCTGAAGCGCACGGTCGCGCACAAGTGCGCTCCTACAGGTGAATCATTAGCGCTCCGAGTGCCCCGACTCGTCGTAGTCGCGATGCGTCAGCAAGCCGGGCTTCACCAGATCGATGAATGCCCGCGCCTCCGGGGTCAGAAACTTGCCCTTGCGCATCACCACGCCGTAACTGCGCTGCGGGAAATACTGCTTCATGTTTCGGACGGCCAAACGCTCGCGGTCGGCGTCGGTGATGCAGATACCGGTGACGATGGAAATGCCCAGGCCCATCGCCACGTATTCCTTGATCACGTCCCAGCCGCCTACTTCGATGGCGACGCGATAAGGCACCTGTCGCTGCTGGAACACCAGGTCCACCAGGCGATAGGTGGAAAGGCGCTGCGGCGGCAGGATCAGGCCGTAGGGCGAGAGATCCTGCACCGTGATGGTGGCTTTCGATGCCAGTGGATGATCCGGCGGCATGATCAGCATCGGGTCGTAGTGATGCACCGGCGCCCACGCGATGTCGTTGGGCACGTCGAGCATCGAGCCCACGGCGAAATCCGCTTCGTCGGCGCGCAGCAGCGCCATGCCGTCCTTGCCGGTCACGTTGGCCAGCTGCAGCTGCACGTCGGGGAAACGCTCGCGATAGCGGCGCACCAGATCCGGCAGCAGGTACTGGATGGTGGAACTGCCGGCGGCGATGGTGAGCCGGCCGCCCTGCATGCCCTTCACCTTGGCCTGGAAATCCCGGTCCAGGTTTTCCCAGCCCTCCACCAACGGCCGGGCCAGCTCGTAAAGCGCCTCGCCCGCGTCGGTCAGGTTGATACGGCGGCGGCGACGCTCCAGCAGGCTCACGCCCAGCTCCCGTTCCAGTGCCTGAAGCTGAAGGCTCACGGTGGGCTGAGACAGGAAAAGGGCCTCCGCGGCGCGCGTCAGCGTGCCGAGTTTCACCGTGTAGACGAAGGCCCGCATCTGCTTCTGGCGGTTGCCTTTGTAGTAGAACCGCTCGTCTTTCTCGGCCAAACCATTCGCAGGCGTACGTCGCCTGGAACCGGTTGAACGGCTCTTCTGGGGCTTGTTCAGCGGTTTCCTGGCCATTTTCCAGCCTTATGACTCAAATGGTTAGAAAAGATATTAAGAAAGATAATATCAAAAATTGAAACATTTGCTTTGTCAAAGCCAATTTCCGTGACCTAGTGTCATCCCATCGTCATCACGGAGATTCGCCATGGCTGTCCCCAAGGAACGCGTTGTGCCCTCGCCGGCACAGGTGCTCGGTGCCACCCACCTGGAGCATGTGGCCATCCTTACGCCGGAGGCCCTGGCCTTCCTGGCCGAACTCCATCGCCAGTTCGACGCCCGGCGCCTGGAACTGCTGGCGGCCCGCACCGAGCGACAGGCGCGATACGACGCCGGCGAGCTGCCGGACTTCCGCACTGACACCGTCGCCATCCGCGACGGCCAGTGGACGGTGGCAGCCATCCCGCAGGCCCTGCGCGACCGCCGCGTGGAAATCACCGGCCCGGTCGAACGCAAGATGATCATCAACGCGCTCAATTCCGGTGCCAAGGTGTTCATCGCGGACTTCGAGGATTCCTCGGCGCCTACCTTCGCCAACCAGATGGACGGCCAGATCAACCTGCGCGACGCGGTGAATGGCGCCATCGAATACACCTCGCCCGAGGGCAAGCCTTACCGCGTGAACGCCAACCCGGCGGTGCTGGTGGTGCGTCCGCGCGGCTGGCATCTGCCGGAACGCCACATCACGGTCGACGACGAGCCGATGTCGGGAGCCCTAGTGGATTTCGGCCTGTTCGCCTTCCACAACGCACGCACGCTACAGGCGCGCGATCGCGGCCCCTATGTCTACCTGCCCAAGCTGCAGTCGATGGAAGAAGCCGCGCTGTGGGACGACGTGATGGCCACGACCGAAGCCGCGCTCGACCTGCCGCCCAACTGCATGAAAGCCACCGTGCTGATCGAGACGCTGCCGGCCGCATTCCAGATGCACGAGATCCTGCATGCGCTGCGTGGCCGCGTGGTCGGCCTCAACTGCGGCCGCTGGGATTACATCTTTTCCTACCTCAAGACCTTCCGCGGTCATCGCGATCGCCTGCTGCCGGATCGCAGCCAGGTGCTGATGACGGTGCCTTTCCTGAAGTCGTACTCGGAGCTGTTGATCCAGACCTGCCATCGCCGCGGCGCCTTCGCCATGGGCGGCATGGCGGCGCAGATTCCGATCAAGGGCGACGAAGTGGCCAACGAAGCCGCGCTGGCCAAGGTGCGTGCCGACAAGCTGCGCGAAGTGCAGGCCGGCCACGACGGCACCTGGGTGGCGCATCCCGCGCTGGTGCCGGTGGCGCAGGAAGTGTTCGACAAGTACATGCCTTCGCCCAACCAGCTCAACGTGACGCGCAGCGACGTCAACGTTGGCCGCAATCAGCTCATCGCACCGTGCAGCGGCACCATCACGCGGGCCGGCTTCGACAACAACGTGGAAGTGGCCTTGCGCTACACCGCGTCGTGGCTGGACGGGCAGGGCTGCGTGCCCATCCATCACCTGATGGAAGACGCCGCCACCGCGGAAATCGCACGCTCGCAGATCTGGCAATGGCTGCATTGCGGCCCGCTGGAATTCACCGATCACGCGCCGATCGATTTTGCCCTGTTCGATCACGCACTCACCAAGCACACGCATCGCCTGATCGAAAGCCAGGGCCCGTACGCGCATCGCGCGGAACAGGCCGCAGCCTTGCTCAGGCAGCTCACGCACGCCGAGGAACTCGGCGACTTCCTCACCCTGGCGGCCTATCGCCAGATCGATTGATCACGACGCCTTCCTGTAGGAGCGCACTTGTGCGCGACCACGGGCATCACCGCACATGGGTCGCGCACAAGTGCGCTCCTACATCGAAATAAGCGAACGCCACGGAGTCATCACCATGAAGAACACGCTGCCCACCGCCGAACAGATCGCGCTCGACTGGAAGAACAATCCTCGCTGGGAAGGTGTCCAGCGCAACTACAGCGCGGACGACGTGGCCAGGTTGCGCGGCACCGTGGGCGTGGAGCACTCGCTCGCACGCCGAGGCGCGGAGCGTTTGTGGAAATCGCTGCACAAGGAAGACTTCGTCAACGCGCTGGGCGCGCTGACCGGCAACCAGGCCATGCAGCAGGTGAAGGCCGGCTTGCAGGCGATCTACCTCAGCGGCTGGCAGGTGGCTGCCGACGCGAACCTGGCCGGCGAAATGTATCCCGACCAGTCGCTGTATCCGGCCAACTCGGTGCCGTCGGTGGTCAAGCGCATCAACAACACGCTGCTGCGTGCCGATCAACTGCATCACGCGGAAGGCCAGAACGACATCGACTGGATGGTGCCCATCGTGGCCGATGCGGAAGCGGGTTTCGGCGGCGTACTGAACGCGTTCGAGCTGATGAAGGCGATGATCGAGGCAGGCGCCGCCGGCGTGCACTTCGAAGACCAGCTGGCGTCGGTGAAGAAGTGCGGCCACATGGGTGGCAAGGTGCTGGTGCCGACGCGCGAAGCGGTGGACAAACTCAATGCCGCACGCCTCGCCGCGGACGTGGCTGGCGTGCCAACGCTGATCGTGGCGCGCACCGATGCGGATGCCGCTGACTTGCTCACCTCCGACATCGACGACAACGACAAGCCGTTCATCACCGGCGAGCGCACGGTGGAAGGTTTCTTCCGCGTGCGTCCGGGCCTTGACCAGGCGATCAGTCGCGGTCTCGCGTACGCGCCGTATGCCGATCTCGTGTGGTGCGAGACCAGCAAGCCGAACCTGGAAGAAGCACGCAAGTTCGCCGAAGCCATCCACGCGAAATATCCGGGCAAGCTGCTGGCGTACAACTGCTCGCCGAGCTTCAACTGGAAGAAGAACCTCGACGACGCCACCATCGCCAAATTCCAGAAGGAACTGGGCGCGATGGGTTACAAGTTCCAGTTCATTACGCTGGCCGGTTTCCACAGCCTTAACTACGGCATGTTCGATCTGGCTTATGGTTATGCCCGTCGCCAGATGAGCGCCTTCGTGGAATTGCAGGAGAAGGAATTCGCCGCTGCCGAGCGTGGCTTCACCGCGGTGAAGCATCAGCGCGAAGTGGGTACGGGTTATTTCGATGCCGTGACGCAAGCGATCCAGCAGGGACAGTCGTCCACCACCGCGCTCAAGGGTTCCACCGAAGAGGCACAGTTCCACGCCTCGCGTCAGGCCAGCGCCGCCTGACGTTGAATCCCATTGCGTGAGCCGACAAGGACGTCGGCGCGTGCGTGGGGAGCGCGGCCCTGTCCAGCGCCCCCGCGCATGCTCGCAGGGATCGTGTCACGCACCTCCGCCGTTACGGTGTTTGTTCCGGCGGCACCAGCGCGATCACCAGCCAGCCCGGCCTGGGTTCCAGCTCACGCTTCACCGACGCCACGCGCAGCGCGCCCTTTTCCTCGACACCGAACAGCAGCACCGTCGGCGATCCGTATTGTTCGATGAAGTTCGGCCAGTCGAAAGTCGCGGTAAGTCGCGTCGACTTGATGCGCCAGCCTTCCGCCAGACGCTCCATGAAGCGCTCATGCGTCATCTCGGCCTCGAACAGCGCGGGGGCGCCAAGATCGCCACCGAGCTGCACGCGACTCCCGGTGATATGCGTGTCCTCGTTGTTCAGGCGATAGACCTTGCCGCGCCCGAATTCCTGGCGGTAATAGACGCAGGCCAGTGCGTTGCGTTCGCGGTTGGTGGACATTGCGAGAAGACGTCCCATGCCGGTGAGATCGAGATGCCGCTCCGCGTACGACGACGCGGGATAGCCGAAGAATGTCTGCAGCCCTTCCATGCGCGCGTGCTTGATGCCATCCCAATGCTCAGCGGCGACGACCACACGAAAGCCGGCATCGGTCAATGCACGCGCCACCACGCGCGCGGCGGTATCCGAACCGTAAATCAGCACGCCCGTGGGATCGGGCTCGGCAACCTTCAGCCATCGCGCCAGCGGGCGGGCCGTCGCGCTCTGCAGCACGACGGTGCCGATGATCAGGATGAAAACGAGTGGCACGATTTCATTCGCGCCTTCCATGCCCAAGGCTTCAAGCTTCAAGGCGAACAGCGCCGACACCGCAGCCGCCACGATGCCACGTGGCGCCACCCAGGCAATCAACGCACGCTCGCGCCAGCTCAGCGTGCTGCCGATGCTGGCCAACACGGCGGTGACCGGACGCACCACCAGCTGCGCCACGATGAAGATGGCGATGCCCGACCACAGCATGCCATCCGGCAAGGGCCAGCTCAGGCGAGCGGCAAGCAGGATGAACAAGGTCGACACCAGCAAGGTGGTGAGGTTTTCCTTGAAGTCGAGAATGTCGTCGATATGCACGCCACGCATGTTGCCCAGCGCGATGCCCATCACCGTCACAGTCAACAGGCCCGACTCGTGCGTGATGGCATTGGACAGCGAGAACGCAAGCAGCACGGCAACCAGCGTGCCGAAATTCTGCAGGTACTCGGGAATCAACTGGCGGCGCAACAGGAACGCGAGCAGCCACGCAGCGAGCAAACCGATCACCACGCCACTGGCGATGACGGCGAGAAACACGCCGACGGTATGACCCTGTTGTCGCGACACGATGGCTTCATAGACCAGCACGGCGAACAACGCGCCCAACGGATCGATCACGATGCCTTCCCAGCGCAGCGTGTTGGCGATACGCGCGTTGGGGCGCACGGTGCGCAGCATGGGCGCGATCACCGTCGGGCCGGTGACACAGGTGAGCGCACCAAACAGCAGCGCCACTTCCCAACTGAGACCGGCGAGGTAGTGCGCCGCCACGCCCAGCATGAACACCGCAACGATGGCGCCGTACGTCACCAGGCCGCGCACGGCGCGACCGATGTCAGGCAGTTCGCTGAAGCGCAGCGTCAGGCTTCCTTCGAACAGGATCACCGCCACCGCCAGCGACACCACCGGGAACAACAGCGGGCCCAGCAACGCATCCGGTTTCAGCACCCCAGCCACGGGCCCCATGAGGATGCCGGCCAACAGCAGGAACAGGATGGCCGGCAGCTTTACGCGCCATGCCAGCCATTGGGCAAGAAAGCCCACGCCCAGGATGCATACCAGGAGCAGTCCGAGATCGATCGTCATGCACGGTCCTTCGCGATCGCAGTGAAGCTATCGGACCACGCACAACGAACCGCCGTCCATCGCGTCATCACGACGGGGAACGGCGGCCAAAACGTTGGTAGGGGGGCCAAGCCCCGGTATCGGCTGTCTCGTATACACATCTG
>NZ_QAVX01000029.1 GCF_003121485.1 Dyella sp. C11
TAAGATCGGCGGCAGCGTCAGAAGTGAATAAGACACAGCTCCCCACCGGCAGGTCCGGCCCGGAGACGAGCCACAAACTGTCGCCCACCTTGGCCTTCCCCCGCCCGTGGACAATCGGCTCGGCCAGCACATATCGCTGCCCGATCTTCTGCTCGCCACGCCGGTTGAGCAGCGCATCACCCGGCTCTTCCCGCATCAATCGTGGACGCACCGCGTACCAGTAGACAGCGCAGGATAGAAACGCGAGCACGGTGAACACCACCGCCTGCGCGAGCATCGACATGCCAGGCACCATCAGCACCGCCACACCGGTGATGCCCGCGGCAATGCCGATCCACAACATGAAATAGCCGGGAAGAATCACCTCGATGGCGATCAGCACCAACGCCAGAATCCACCACAGGTAATGCAGGGCAATCTGTTCCATGGTCGTGGTATCCGATGCTCAGCTTATCGACGGAGGCGTGCGACGAGCCGTGGGTGACGGCGACGACGGCTGCTGGCTCATCGCGTCCTTCGCGAGCTCGGCAATGCCGGCCAGCGAACCGAGGATACCGGTGGCTTCCATCGGCATCAGCAGGGTTTTCTGGTTGGGCGAATGCGCCATTTCCTTCAGCGCTTCGACGTATTTGTTGGCCACGAAATAATTCAGCGCGTTGACGTTGCCGTTGGCAATGGCCTCGGACACCATGCGCGTCGCTTCGGCTTCTGCCTCGGCCAGGCGAATGCGCGCTTCGGCTTCGCGGAATGCGGCTTCTTTCTTGCCTTCGGCAGCGAGAATGGCGGACTGCTTTTCACCATCGGCCTTGAGCACGGCAGCCTGGCGGAAACCTTCGGCTTCGAGGATGTTGGCGCGCTTTTCGCGCTCGGCTTTCATCTGTCGTGCCATCGAATCGACCAGATCGCGCGGCGGCGCGATGTCCTTGATCTCGATGCGATTGACCTTGACGCCCCATGGGTGCGTGGCTTCGTCCACCACGGTGAGCAGCTTGGCGTTGATGGCGTCGCGCTGGCTGAGCGATTCGTCCAGGTCCATCGATCCGAGCACGGTGCGGATGTTGGTCATCACCAGCGCGAGCGCAGCCTGTTCGAGGTTAGCCACTTCATACGCCGCCTTGGCGGCATCGAGCACCTGGTAGAACACCACGCCATCCACGCGCACCACGGCGTTGTCCTTGGTGATGACATCCTGCGAGGGAACATCCAGCACCTGTTCCATCATGTTCATCTTGCGGCCGACGGCCTGATAAACGGGAATCAGGAAATGCAGGCCGGGGGACAGCGTGCGCGTGTAACGACCGAAGGTTTCCACTGTCCATTCGTAGCCCTGCGGCACGATACGCACCAGCTTGGCGATGCCGATGACAACGACCACAATCAACACCAGAGCAAACAGCTGTCCCATTGCCTTACCCCCGTTCCATGAAGTTGAGCGGAGTATAGGCGAGGCGGAACGTGGGCAATGCTAAGAAAGCGCTGAGCTTTTTTCTAACGAGGTCCTAACGGCAACAGCAGGCTGACGCGCAGGCCACCCTCCTCACGATTGGCCAGGGCAATGCGGCCACCGTGTGCTTCAACGATCTCTCGCGCCAACGCAAGGCCAAGACCCGTGCCCGAACGCTTGGTGGAGTAGAACGGCAACAACGCCTGCGCGAGCACCGTTTCACTCATGCCGGGGCCACGGTCGGCGACTTCAATGCGCACATCGCGACCGATGACGGCCAAGGCCAGCGACACGCCGTCCTCGGCGCTGCCCGATTCATGGGCATTCTTCACCAGATTGATCAGTACCTGCTCGATCTGTGCGGCATCGAACCAGCCCGGCTGCTCAGGCAACGAACCGCGCACCTGGAATTTGCAGTGCAACGACAAATTGTCGAGGAAAGGCTTCCAGTCGATGGCGACCGGTTGCGGCGCGGGCAGCTTGGCGAAACTCGCGTAGCCGGCGATGAAACCATGCAGGTGGCGCGCACGCTCGCCGATGGTGGCGAACACGCCGGGCAGGCGCGTGGTGTCGCCGCGTCGCGCCAGTTCCGCACCCGAGTGCGCCAGCGAGGAAATCGGCGCCAGCGAGTTGTTGAGTTCGTGACTGATGACGCGAATCACCCGCTTCCCCGTCGCCACTTCCTGACGTGACAACTCGCGCGTCATGCGGCGACACAATTGCAGGCGATGCGGGCGGCCTTGCAGGCGAAAGCTGCGCTGCGAAAGGTGGAAGGTTTCTTCACCGCCATCCATTTCCACGGTGAGCAACGCATCCTCGCCACCCTCAACGGCGCGGCGCAATGCTTCCGGACTATCGCTGATGAGGTCCACGAAATTGAGGCCGTGCAGCGTGCGCCCTTCATTGAAAAGATGACGGGCCGCAATGTTCGCGTAGGTCACGCGGCCGCCCGCATCGGTGAGCACCAGCGCCACTGGCGTGTTTTGCACCACGGTGTCCAACAGCAGTTCGCGCTGCGCAAGGTTCTGGCGCTGCTCGCGCAACGTCTGGCCCAGCGCGTTGTGCATGCGGATCAACTCGCCGAGTTCGTCACGTCGCGTGGCGGCAATCGAAAAACTGAAGTCGCCGTCGCGATAGCTCGCCACTGCACCTTCCAGCGCACGCAGCAGCTTGGTGATGGGTGACATCACGCGATGCCCGAGCCACAACGACAACGGCAGCAGGAACGCGAATGACACGAGAATGCCGCCGTAGAAACCGAAATGCGCCGGTGTACCCAGGTCGATGCCCAGATCGTGGCGCATCCACACCAGAATCTGCGGCAGCGGCCACTGCGTGACGCCCGCGTAGATGAGCGCGCCGGCCACGCCGGCAAAGCCAAGCAACATCACCATGCGCGACTCGAGCGAACGGAGGCCAAGCCGCATTACATGTCTCCCCTGTGGTGTGCCGTCATCAGTGACATCCCGCTCCCGGCCCCATGGGTACGCAATTCACGTTGGGCCCGTGTCCATTGTTGATGATCACGCGGATCGGCGTCTGGTCCGGAGGCGCGTTGTCTTTCGGAGCCGAGTTGCTGAAGTTGAAGCGCTGCGCGTCGTTGGCCGCGCTGCTCAAGGGGTCGCGATAGCCCTGCCCCGCCGTGCTCGCCGGCGCCGGCGGCAGGCTGGGCAGGCGAAGGTTGGGCTGGGGTATGGCGTTGCTGGCTTGCGCCCATGCGGCACTGTGCAGGCAGGCCAGGATGATGACGAGAAGCAGTTTGCGATAACGCATGGCGGACTCCTTCGGCATGTCGACCATCATCCTCGGCCTTTCCGATGGCCGCAAATGACGGGCCGGTTACTGTGGGAGCGCGCTTGCGCGCGACCATTGAGACCTCGCCCTATCGCCATGACGGTCGCGCACAAGTGCGCTCCTACACGGGCGAAAACATTACGCCTGCGCCAGACCGTAACGCTCCATGCGCCGATACAGCGCCTGACGCGACAACCCCAGCGACTGCGCCGCCCGGCTGACGACGCCGCCGGCCTTGTCCAGCGCCGCTTCCACGGATTCGCGACTGGGCTCGTCCAGGTTGCGGGCGGCTGCGCTGGCCACCTGCGGCAGGTTCAATTGCTCGGGCGTGATGCGTCCGTCGGCGGCGAGCAACGCCGCACGTTCGATGGCGTTCTTCAGTTCACGCACGTTGCCTGGCCATGCGTACGACAGCAGCGCATCGCGCGCGGCGTCCGTGAGTTCCGCACGACCATCGAGGAAGAACTCGGCCAGCGGCAGAATGTCGTCCACGCGCTCGGAGAGCGGCGGCAGGTTCACTTCGATCACGTTGAGTCGGTAATACAAATCCTCGCGGAACGTACCCGCGCGTATCATCGCCTTGAGGTCGGCATTCGTTGCGCTCAATACGCGCACTTTCACGTGGCGCGTGCGGCCGGAACCCAGTCGCTCGAACTGCCCCGTTTCCAGGACGCGCAGCAGCTTCACTTGGCCGGACAGCGGCAGGTTGCCGATTTCGTCGAGGAACAAGGTACCGCCGTCCGCCAGTTCGAAACGGCCTTCGCGTGCCTTGTTCGCGCCGGTATACGCACCCGCTTCAGCACCGAACAATTCGGCTTCGATCAGTTCGCCCGGCAGCGCACCGCAGTTCACCGCGATGAACTGGCCACGCTTCACCGCCGAATTGGCATGCACGATGGCGGCAATGCGTTCCTTGCCCGCGCCGTTGGGCCCGGTGATGAGCACGGGCACATCGGAACGTGCGACCTGGCAGGCCAGATCCAGCGTGCGCGCCATGGCTTCGGAGGCGAATACGATGTTGTCCAGGTCGTAGCGACGCTGCAGGTCTTCGCGACGCTTGCGGCGTTCGTTGCGCGCGCGCGTGACTTCGCGCGTGGACTCGGACAGCTCCAGCAGGTTTTCCACCGTGGCGAGCAGCTTGGCGTCGTCCCACGGCTTGGCGAGATAGTCGGCTGCGCCAGCCTTCACCAGTTCCACCGCCGTTTCCAGGTGTGTCCATGCGGTGAGCAGGATCACCGGCATGTCGGTATGGCGCTGCCGCAGCTCGCGGAACAACGCGATGCCCTCCTCTCCCGAGGTGGTATCGGCGGTGAAGTTCATGTCCTGGATCACCACGTCCACCCGCTCGGTTTCGAGCATGGCCAGGCCCTGCTCGGGTGTCAGCGCGATGAGCGGGCGGATCTCATGGAGGGAGAGCGCCAGTGAAAGCGCCTCGCCCACGGCCGGGTTGTCGTCGATGATCAGTACGGTTCGCATTCGTCGCTTGCACATGTAGACGTGGATGCATCTCCACGCCAAAAGGTTGCCATGGTTCGCGAGATTCGTCGCGGACCGCTCAAAACGAACTCACTCGCCACTGGCCGCAGGCGGCGCGGCATGGGTGGACGCGGTCAGTTCGCGTGCTTCGTTGGCCAGCGTCACCGTCTGTTGTGTTCCGCCACGGCGAACCGTGAGCGACACCGGCTGTTCGCCTGGTTGACGCAGGCGTTCCAGCAATTGGGCCACGCTTCGCGTCGGCTCGCCGTTGACGGCAAGGATCTCGTCGCCCTTGGCCAGGCCCCAGAGGGTGTCGGGCACCACCGCCACCACATCGACGCCGGCCTTGTCCTTGCTTGTGGCGAGGCGCACGCGGCGCCCCTCGCTGCGCCAGCGCAGGCTGTTGTCGCTCTGGAACACCAGCCGGCTCGGCCCCGATGGCGCCGCCGTGGTTGCCGCGGATGCCGGCGCGACCGGGGCGGCAACCAGGGCATTCGCCTCGACGGCCAGCATCACGTTGCGCTCCGCACCGCCATGGCGAACGACCAGCGGCAGCGGCGAGGCGGCATGCGTGCGCAGCGTGGCCAGCAAGCCACTGACACTGCCCACGGGGTGGCCATCGGCCTGGACGATGGTGTCGCCCTGGTCCAGTCCCCACAGGCCGGCCGGCGTAAGGCCAAGCACATCGACGACGCCCTTGTCGTCTGAGCCCAGATGCACATAGCGCCCGTCGTCGTGCCAGCGCAGCGTGTGGTCGGACTGGTACACCCAGTGACCTGCCCATGCCGCCAGGGGCGATGCCAGCATCGCCAGAAGCAGCAGTGTTTTTCCCGATCGCCTCATGACCTGTCTCATATACACAACTG
>NZ_QAVX01000030.1:55-52395 GCF_003121485.1 Dyella sp. C11
CGCCGCACCCCGCGCCGCGCCCCACGCCCCACCCCGGTCCGCGCCCCGACAGCCTCCGGCCAATGTGTCCCCCCCCCCCCCCCCCCCCCCCCCCCCCCCCCCCCCCCCCCCCCCCCCCCCGCCGCCCCGCACTCGATCACGCCTTCGGGTGTGCCGGGGCCTTGCCCGACTTCACCGCGGCAATCCAGGCGTTGATACGGGCTTCAAGCACGTCCAGCGGCAGCGCACCGCCACCCAGCACTTCGTCGTGGAAGGCGCGGATGTCGAACTTGTCACCCAGTTCCTTCTTCGCGTGGGCACGCAGTTCCACGATCTTCAGCTGGCCGGTCTTGTACGCCAGCGCCTGGCCCGGCCAGGTGATGTAGCGGTCGGTTTCGGCCTGCACGTCCGGCTCATCCTCGCTGGAGTGGGCGTGGAAGAAGTCCACCATCTGCTGGCGCGTCCAGTGCTTGTAGTGCACGCCCGTGTCGAGCACCAGGCGGTCGGCGCGCAGCAGTTCGTCGGAAAGGCGGCCGTAGTACGAGAGCGGGTCCTTGTAGAAACCCAGCTCCTTGCCGAGCTGTTCGGCGTACAGCGCCCAGCCTTCGATATAGGCGGTGTAACCGGCCTGCTGGCGGAACGGCGGCAGCGCGGGCAGCGTCTGCGCGATGGAGATCTGCATGTGATGACCCGGAATGCCTTCGTGATAAGCGGTCGACTCGATGCTCAGCACGCTGCGGTTCTGGTAGTCACCCGTGTTGACGAAGATCTGGCCCGGGCGCGAACCATCCGGCGTGCCCTGGTGGTATTCGGCGGCGGGCGCCTCCTTCTCGCGGAAGGCTTCCACCGGCACCACTTCCACCTTGGTCTTGGGCAGCAGGCCGAACAGCTTGGGCAGCTCCGGCTGCATGCCGGCGAGGTAGCCGCGATAACGGTTGAGGATGTCGTCACGCGAGGTGGCATGCACCTTGGGGTTGGTCTTCAGCGAGGCACGGAAGCTGGCCAGGTCGTTGAAACCCTGCTGCTTGGCGACTTCGGTCATTTCGCCTTCGATGCGCTTCACCTCGGACAGGCCGATCTCGTGGATCTGCTCCGGCTTTTCCTTGGTGGTGGTCATCTGCTCCACGTCGAACGCGTAGATCGCGTCGCCATTGGGCAGCGACCACACGCCCGGCTCGACGCGGCCGTGCGGTGCGTAGTCGTTCTTCACGAAGGTACCGAGCTTCTGGTACGCCGGGCGCACCTGCTGGTCGATGGCAGCGAGAATCGCGTCATGCAGGCGCTTCTGGTCGGCGGCGGAGACCGTCTTGGGGAAGTGCTTCAGCGGTTCGGCAAACACGCTGTCCATGCCGGCAGGCTTGGCGATGCTGTCGATCTGCGTGACAACTTTTTCCAGCAGGTACTTGGGCGGCATCATGCCGTCCTTCAGGCCCTGCTGCGACACGCCAATGACCTGGTCGAACGCGGCAGGCACCGCCTTCAGGCGCGTCAGGTAGTCGTCATATTCCTTGGTGTTGTCGAACGGGATGGAACTGATGAAACCGGCGAGCTGCAGGTGCACGCCGTTCATCTGGTCCAGCGGCATCTCGTCCAGCTTCAGGTCGTGGGCCTTCAGCGCGTCCTGCAACTGGCGAACCATCAACTGCTGGTTGAGCTTGTCCTCGTCGGCGAAGCCCGTGGTGTCGATGGCCTCGAAGCGCTTGAGGTATTCCTGCGTCTTGGCCACTTCGGCCTGCTGGTGCGCCAACGACAGGTCGCTCCAGCGATCGTTGTAGCGCAGATCGCCCAGGATGGTGGCGAACTCCGGCGCATTCTCCAGGTTGTGCTGCCACTGCTCGGCCAGCAGGTCGTTCAGCGCCTTGGTGCGCGTGGCCACATCGGCCGTGGCGGCCTGCGCGGCGGCACAGGCGGCGGTAAGCGCCAGGCCGGCCAGAAGCATGCGCGGTCCAATCTTCATGGGTTCACCCTCGGTTTGAGATAACGCCTATTCTGCACACCCACTGCCTTCGTGCCCGTGCCGAACCGCACGGGCGCGTTCAGCTACACCGCCCGCGTGGCCACCACGGGGGGCACCTCGGCAGCCCGCATGGCCGGCCCCAGCACGGCCAGCTGGCCCAGCAGCAGCACTAGCGCGCCGCCAATGGGCAGGTAGTTCCAGGGCAGGTGCGGCAGCTCGTAGTAGTGCATCAGCATGCCATTGGCCACATAGGCCAGCGCCATGCCGATCACCACGCCACCGCCGGCCACCAGCAGGTTTTCCAGCATGAAATAACGCAGCACCTGCGAGCGCCGCGCACCCAGCGCGCGCTGGATGCCGATGTGCCGTGTGCGCCGCTGCACCCAGAAACCGGTGAGCCCCATGATGCCGATGGCCGTAACCACGATCACCGCGAGCGTCACGCCGGCAAACAGCCACAGGGCGGCGCGTGCGCTGGCCAGGGCGTCGTGGCGTCGTTCGGCATAAGTGGAGATCTTCACCGGGAAGTCCTGCACCAGCTGATCGCCAAACTGACTCTTGATGGTGGCGCGGATGCCACGCAGCGCCACCTCGCGCATGGCCGGATCAATGCGCACAGCGAAGCTGAGCATCGACGTATCACCGATGCGCTTGGCAGTGAGCACGGTGTCATCCGCCCGGCCATCCGTGGCGAGCGTCAGCTGATTGCGCATCAGGTGGCGCACCACTCCCACCACCATGTAGCCATGACCATCCGGCTCATCAGGAACGTCCACTATCTTGCCCACGGCCGGCTGGTTACCAAACAACTGCCTGGCCAGGGATTGCGTGATGATGAGAGGCTCGGCCGTCGACGTCGCGGGCAGGCTGCTGGAGTGCTCACTTACGCCGAAGTCGCGATATTCCTCAGGCAGAAAATCGCGCCCCGCCACAAGATCCACACCCAGCGTGTGGACGAGACCGACACCGAAGTAACCGTTCACCCCCACCTTGGCGCCATGCGGCGATTGCAGCGTGTAATCGACGATCGTGGTGCCGATCATCGGCAAGCCCAGTGCCGCAGAGGCGGAACGCACGCCAGGCACGTGACTCAACGCAAGCTCCCCCGCACGCACTTCGGCCGCGGTCCAAGGGCGCACGTGCGACGCCATCTGGTCGATCAGCACCAGCTCGTCTTCCGCAACGCCACTGGGTGCCACCATCGGCTGCACGCGCTGCCAAACCAGAAAAAGCACGTTACACAGGATGGCGCACGCCAGCGCCGTCTGAAACAACACCAGCGCGGGCATCAGCGCATGGCGGCGAAGTATCTTGAACATGATGCCAAGTGACATTGTTCTTCTCCTCAGGCGCTCTTGACCTGCAGACCCGGTTCGATGCGCGACGCGCGCCACGCCGGCAGCCACCCCGTGATGATGCCTACCGCAAAGGCAAGCGCGAACAACGCACCAAACATCGCAGGATCGAGCGTGGCCAGATCAGTGAAGCCACTGTCCTGAAGCCGCAGCGTCCACAACCCGAACAACGTCAACGGCAGCGCAAGAAAGCCTCCGAGCAGGCAAATCATCGCCGCCTCGAACACATGTTGCTGAAAGATCGCTCGCTGAGGCGCACCCAGGGCGCGGCGTATGCCGATCTCCGCACTTCGACGCAGAAAGCGTGCGGCAAGCAGGCCCGCGACGTTGGCCATGCAAAGCAGCAAGAACGAACCGGCCAACCAGGCGTTGAGGCGTACGTTGTCGGGCACGACATTCTGCTGGCTCAGCCATGCATCCACACGGGTCAATTGCGCGGGCCTGGCATGTCCAGCGCCGACCAGTGCCTGCTGGTTGTCGAGATAGCGCTGCAGATACGCGAGAAAATCGGATGCCTTCGCGCGATCGGGCAAGTCCACCCAATAGCTCACCGAAGCACAGTACATGGGGTCGCTGGTGAACAGCGTTTTCGGCTTCGGTGAATCGACATCGCAGCCATCGTCGCCGGCCAGGTCCACGCCGGCATCCAGCAGCGAACGAAGCGGCACAAAGGCTTGATCGCGGCGCAAGTTGCCGAAGGTAAACGAGGCCAGGTCGTAGAAATGTGGCTGTGGTGCAAACGGCGCGCTTACGCCGATGATGCGGAACACACCATGGCCAAGGTGAAATTCGCGTCCCAGTACATCGGTGGTGCCGTACAAGGAAACCGCCATCTCGCTGTCGATCACGACCACCGGAGCATGCGCCTGATCTTCGGCGGGCGTCCAGCTGCGGCCACTTCTAAGCGATACGCCTAACATCGGCAGGAACTCGCTGGTGGTGGCCAGCAGGTAGTCGCTTCCCTTGCGAGGCTTGTCCCCATCACTCTTGAATTGCGTAAAGACACTGGCCATGGGCGCCTGCCACGTGGCGCGGTGGTCATGCAGAAGCTCCTCCGCATCACGCAACTTGATGCGGTGGCGCTGATCCACCGTGATGCCGTTGAGCGACTGGTTCTGCGTTGGCTTGGCGCGTACCGTATCCACCCACGCCAGATAAAGATGGCTGCTGCGCCCCGGCAGGGGATCGGCGGTGAGCTGATGCAACAACGCCAGCGTCGTCATGGTCGCCGCCAACCCCATCGCGACGGTGACCACAGCCAATACCGTGCTTCGTGGAAACCGCTTCAAGCCGTGCCACGCCAACATCAGGTTGTAACGCATCCGTTCCTACCCTGTTGTCCCATTCGCCCTTCCCCATCGCAACGCGCGCCTTGCGCGTTGCGCCCCTGATCACACCGACCGCGTCGCCACCACCGGCGGCACGTTGGCCGCACGCATGGCTGGCGCCAATACCGACAATTGACCCAATGCCCACAACACCACTGCCCCGGCCAGCAGGTAATAAACCGGAAGGCGAGGAACTTCGTAGAACTTCATCAGCAGAAGGTTGAGTGCAAACGTCATCACGATACCGATGGCGATACCCGCACTCACGATCAGGAAATTTTCCGTCTGAAAGTAATGCAGGATGTCACCGCGCGTCGCACCCATCGCCCGGCGAATACCAATCTGCTTGCGACGCTGCTGCACCCAGAAACTGGCAAGACCCACGATGCCCAGGGCGGTGACAAGCAACAAGGCGACGATGACACCGGCAAGTGTGCCGACCATCACGCGCGTCTGCCGGAAAAAGTCCGCCCGCAGCTCGGGCAACGTGCGACTCTGCTGCAGATCGAGCACCGCTTCCGGCGCAGCCCGCTGAGCGGCGACGCGCGCTTCACGCAGCACACGCGGAAGATCGATGGCGCTGGCACGCAGGACATAGACGCCGTGCAAAGAATCCCCAGGAAGCATCGGCGCGAACACGGACCATTCGCCGGCGCTGTCGCCGTGACCACCACCAGGGTCGGGAGGCGTCAGGTGCGCCAACACACCGATCACGCGGAAGTGGTATTTGTCGGACCAGAACTCCTTGCCCAACGGATCTTGCCCAGGCCACAGGCGCTGGGCGAAAGCGCGCGTTACCCACACCGAAGTGTTTTGGGGAAGCCACGATTCAGCTGTCTGAAAATCGTCCGCCTGGAAAGCGCGCCCGGCCATGAGTTGCAAACCGAGAGTTTCGGCTGCCCCGGGTCCACCCGCGTAGAAATGCGGCACGGCAATGAAGTGTTCCCGATCAAGACTGATGCCGGCATAGCCAGTGGGCTGGGCGAACGGCGCCGCATTGACCACCGCAACCGACTGCACGCCCGGCACGGCACGCAAGGCCGTGGTAACCCGCGCATTGAGGTCGGCACCCTTGCAGTCGTCACAACCAAGGTTGATCACGGCCAGCGAGGACTCGGCCACGCCGCTCTCGACATGCAGCGCACGCAGCTGTTGCACGATAAGAAAACACGCGTTGCACAACACCGCACAAGCCAGTGCAATTTCAAACGCAATCAGCGCCGTGGCAAGCCGATGGCGGCGCAGGGCGGAAAGAATGGGAGCGAATTGCATCACATGCGGCCTCATAGCGACTTCAGTTGCCAGGCCGGCATCACGCGACATGCCCGCACCGCCGGAAGCGCGCCGGCAAGCAGGCTGGCGCCGACCGCCGCAAGGAACGTGAGCAGGAACATGGATACGTCCAGCCTGGCCATATCCGCATAAGCCACCGGTTGCTGCCGGATAAACCAAAGCCCTGCAAGCGTAAGCAACCAGCCGCACACGCCGCCGATGAAACCGATCAGGGCCGACTCCACCATGTATTGCGCGAACACCGCGGCACGACTTGCACCGAGCGCTCGGCGCAAGCCGATCTCCCCGCTACGGCGCAGGAATTTCGCCAGCAGCAGGC
This sequence comes from Dyella sp. C11, assembly GCF_003121485.1. Lineage (GTDB taxonomy): Bacteria > Pseudomonadota > Gammaproteobacteria > Xanthomonadales > Rhodanobacteraceae > Dyella. The sequence continues at coordinate 6,287 of NZ_QAVX01000030.1, forward strand.
CCACCATGTTGACCAGGCAAATGGCCAGGAACGCCACGGCCAGCCACGCCTGCAATCGCACGTTGCTGGGAAGCACACCATTGAAATCAAGCCATTCCATCAGGCTGCGCATGCGTGTATTGCCGGCGTGCGTGAAACGCCCCATCGCCTGCTGCTGCGCAGCGTAATCGGCCACGAATCGTCGATAGGAAGCAACGCGTGAGGCATCGTTGAGCTGTACCCACAGCGCCACCCACACACAGGGTGAATCCTGCAGATGTCCCGGACGCGGAGGCATGGACCAGCAGGTGAACTGCTGGAAATTGCCGTCATTCACATCCAGGCCGGTAAAGAACGGCGTGATGACATCTTCCGGCTTGGCGTAGAAATCGCTGGTGTCGCCCGCGGCGAAACGGCCGCCGCGCACAGCGTAGAACTGCGGCGACGGTCGCCAGGGCTTGAGCACACCCACGATGCGCACATCACTGTTGCGCAGCCGCAGCGCGCGACCCACGCTGTTCTCACCAGCGAACAATTTCTGGTTGAGATCATCGGTGATCACGGCCACGCGTGCGCGCGCCGCATCGTCCTGTTCGCTCCAGGGTCCGCCGTAACGGAACGGCACGTTGAACATGCTGAAGAAATCCGTCGTCGCCGACAGCATCGGCATCATCACGGCAGGCTTGCCGGCGTCGGCTGAATTGAGGCGCACCGTGCTCTGCACTACCAGCGCCTGCCGATCGGCGCGGCGGGCCGTCCACAGATCAACCGCCGAACGGTAATCGAGCATGTCCAGCGGCTCGCTGCTGTCCTTGTTCTTCGGGTTCGCATCCACCTGCGGATAGAAGATGGACTGGCTTCGCCCAGGCAGCGGATCACCCGACAGAAGATGCACCACGGTCAGCGTCGTCATGCTGGCACCGATGCCAACGGCAATGGCGAGCACCATCAGCGCCGTGAGCACCTTGTTGCGGCGGAGGCTATGGAAAGCCAGGTCGACGTAATAACCGAACATTCCCTGTTCCTCCCGTTACACCGACCGCGTGGCCACCACTGGCGGAACAGCCGCCGCGCGCATTGCCGGCCCCAGCACCGCCAATTGCCCAATGGTCCACAGCAACAGCGCACCCACCGGGAAATAGATCGCCGGCAGGCGCGGCAGCTCGTAGTGCACCATCAACAGCAGGTTGATGCCGTAGGCGAGCACCATGCCCACCGCGATGCCGATAGTGGCGAGCAGGAAGTTTTCCGTCTGGAAGTAACGCAGGATGTTGCTGCGCGTGGCACCCAATGCGCGACGCACACCAATCTGGCGGCGACGCTGCGCCACCCAGAAGCTGCCCAGGCCCACGATGCCCAGCGCCGTCACGACCAGCAGCGCCACGCACACGCCCAGCAGCAGGCCTGCCATGGCGCGGTCGTTCTGGAAGAAGTCCTCGCGCATGTTGCTCAACAGATGCTGCTTGAGCACGATGCGGTGAGGGTTGATCTCCTTGAGCTTGGCAACGGCGGCCTTCAGCACGCGCTCCCGATTCTTCGGGTCATCCACGCGCACGATGTATTCGTTGTTGGCCACGCGCACCGGCAACACCATGGTGTAGCTCTTGGCCGAGTCGTCCCAGATGGACGGCCGGATCAGCTCCTTCACCACACCCACCACGGTGAACGCGTAGTCGGACATGTAGATCTGCTTGCCCAGCGCCGACTGCCCCGGCCACAGGCGCTGGGCGAGGTTCTGCGTGATCACCGTGACATGTGGAATGCCCTTGGCATCCTTGGCGGCCGCGGCGGTGACCACCTGGTCCATGTCCATGTAGTCGTCCGGCTTCAGTTCGCGCCCGGCGATGAGTTGCGTGCCCAGGGTCTGCGTTACGTTCTCGCCGAAATAGTCCGTGGCATTGGCCGTGGCGAGTCGCTGCTTGGGATCGAGCTTGATGCTGCCGTTGGACGAAGAGTTGCCGAACGGCACCTGGTTCACCGACGCCACCGACACCACGCCCGGCACCTGCTGAAGCGCGGCCAGGTCTTCGGCACGGCGGGCCTTGTCGTCCTTGGTCACGCCGATGTTGGTCAGCGCGATGTGCAGCAGGTGCTGCTCATCCACGCCGCTTTCCATGTTGATGCGGTCGATGCGCTGGTTGATGATGAATACCGCGTTGCACACGATGGCGCAGGTCAGGGCGATTTCCGCGATCACCAGGAAAGCGGTGGTCTTGTGCCGGCGCAACGTCGAGAGAATGGGAAGAATGTCCATGATCATTGGCTCTTCAGTTGCAACGCGGGAGTGATCTGGCAGGCGCGCCAGGCCGGCAGAAGACCAGCCAGCAAGGTGGAACCCACCGCCAGCAGGAAAGTGAACGTCAACATGCCCACGCTCATGTGCGCGAGCGCGGCGTAGTCGGACGGCTGCTTGCGCACCAGCCACAGCCCCACGAACGCCAGCAGCAATCCGCAGAAACCGCCGGCCAGGCCGATCACGCCCGACTCCACCAGCAGCTGCATGAAGACCTCGCGCTTGGATGCACCCAGCGCGCGGCGCACGCCCAGCTCGCCCGATCGGCGCAGGAATTTCGCCAGCATCAGCCCGACCGTATTGACCAGGCACACCAGCAGGAAGCCCAACGCCAGCCATGCCTGCAGGCGCACGTCGCCCGGCACGACCTTGTTGATGTCCATCCATTCCATCAGGCCGGGCAGCGCGACATTCGGCGGACGCTGGAATCGGCCCAGCGTCTTCTGCTCCTGCGAATAATGCACAAGGTAATCGTGATATGCCTTCACCTTGTCCGCGCCATCGATCTGCACCCAGAACTGCAACCAAGTGCACGGCGAGGTTTCCGCATGCTCGTCATCGCCACCGCCCGTGCCCCAGCAATCGGTGGAACCTGAATGTTCGAAGTGCACGTCGCGCGATGTGCTGAGCGGCACGAACACGTCTTCCACCGAACCGTAGCTCTGCATGTAGATGTCGTAGAAACGCGGCGTCGGCTTCCATTCGTCCAGCACGCCAATCACCTGGAACGCCGTGTCTTTCATGCGCAGCGTCTGACCGGTGCTGTCCTTGCCGCCGAACAGCTTTTCGTTGAGCTTGCGACTGATGACGACCACCCGCGCCCGCGAATTGTCCTCGCCCTCCGTCCACGGGCGGCCATACATGAACGGCACCTTGAACATGGGAAAGAAATCGCTGCTGGTGTAGCGCGCGTCGCTGAAGAACGGATCAATGTTGGACTGTGCTGGCTGCACCGGCACCGCACCACCGGTCATCAATGCCTGGCGATCGGCGCGCTTGGCATGCAGCAGGTTCAGGCCATCCGTCCAGGTCACCTGGTCGGCAGGGCGTTTGCCCTCTTCGTAGCCATCCATGTCACGCGGATCGACCTGCGGATAGAACAGCGAGTCGCTGGTGCCCGGGAGCGGGTCGCCCGACAACACGTGCAACACGGTCAGCGTGGTCATGCTGGCGCCGATGCCCAGCGCAATGGCCAGCACCATCAGCGCGGTCAGGATCTTGTTGCGCCTGAGGCTGCGTAGCGCCAAATCCAGGTAATAGCCAAACATGTCGTCTCCCCTTCCCTTGATGGCTGACGGTCACACCGACCGTGTCGCCTCGACCGGCGGCACGCGCGAAGCGCGAAGCGCCGGAGCCAGCACCGCCCCCTGTCCCAGCAACAACAGGATCAACACGCCTGCAAGCAGATACGCCAGCGACAGCCGGTGCATCTCGAAGCGAGTGACCATCCACAGATTGATCGCGATCGCGAGCAATGCGCCGAACAACACGCCGCCACAGCTGATCAAGAAGTTTTCCGTCATGAAGTACCGCAGGATGTCCTTCTGCGTTGCACCCAGTGCACGCCGCACACCGATCTGCTTGCGCCGCTGCCCCACCCAGAAGCTGGTCAAGCCGACGATGCCCGCCGCCGTAATCGCCAGCAGCACCAGGCAGATCACACCCATCAGCAACGCCATGCCACGATCCCCTTCATAGGCTTTGGCACGAATCGTCGCGTAGCTCTGAACGCCATCGTCGTCGTTGATGATGCGGCGCGGATTGGACTTGAAGAGCGCCTCCGGCGCTGCGCGCATCACGGCATCGAGCTGGCCCGGCTGGGCGCGCACGATGTAGAACACGCCCAGCGAGACCGCCAATCGCTTAGGCACGATGATGGAACGCCACGCGAATGCTGACGCCCAGCGCTCCACGCTTTGCGACTGCAGCAGCTCGACCTCACCGATGATCGTGGTGGGGTTGCCGACGAAGTACACCGTCTTGCCGACAGCGTCACCGTTGGGGAACAGCTTGTCGGCAAGCGGCTTGGTGACGATCGCCACCGGCGGTGCCAGGCGATCGCGGACATCCATCGCGGTGATTTCTTCAGGCCGGAAGTTGCGGCCCGCGATCAAAGGGATGTCCAGCGTGTTGAGGAAATGATCGTCGCCGAAATAGACAGCCGCACCGCTCGTGTCCTTGACCTGGTCGGGCGTGAGCTTGATGCCATCGTCCCAGCCGCCACCACGCAGGGGGAAGGAATTGCTCGACGTGGCATCGGCGACGCCCGGCAATTCGCGAAGAACACGCAGGTCCTCCCGCATCATCGCGTCCGCACGTTGCGATGACGGTGAACCCACCCACTCATTGGTGATCACGAACGTATTGGCCTCATCCACGCCCGTGGGTTCGGAAAGATGCGCCAGGCGCTGCTGGATGATGAAAAGCGCGTTGCACACGATGGCCAGCGTCAGCGCGATCTGCAGCGCGATGAGCACCGTGCCGGCCTTGTGGCGTCGCAATGCGGAAAGGATGGGCTTGATATCCATGGCCTCCTCCGCCTCAGTTGGATTTCAGCTGCCAGGCGGGCTGCACTTGCGCCGCCCGCCAGGTGGGGTAGAACGCTGCCAGCACCGTCGCAACAATCGCCAGCAGCAGCGCAAGCAACACCAGCGGCACGTCCAGGTGCGCCAGGCGCGCAATGTGCGGCTCGAACACCAGGCCGACGCCGAGCATGCCGATGGCCGTCAGCACGACGCCCAGCAAGCCGCCCGCCACTCCCACCATGCTCGCCTCGGCAAGGAACTGCCGGTAAATGTCCGCCCTCGATGCGCCCAGCGCTCGCCGCACGCCAATCTCCGGCGCACGGCGCATGAACTTGGCCAGCAACAGGCCAATCGTGTTGACCAGGCAGATGACCAGGAAACCCAGCGCCAGTGTCAGCGAGATGCGGCTCTCGGGCGGCACGGCACCTTCATAGTCGAGCCATTCGTGCACGTTGCGCAGGCGGTTGTTGGGCGCCCAGTTGAAGCGCCCGGCGCTCTGCTGTTCCTTTGCATAGCCATCCAGGAATTGCCGATACGCCTGCACCTGCGCGGCGCTATCCAGTTCCACCCACGGGCTGATCCACACACACTCCCCGCGCACCCAGCCGTCGTGAGCGTCGCCGCGCTTGCCGTCGCTGCCGCAGTTGTTGTTGCCGTACGTATCGACTTTCTGGTCGATGGCCAGCGTGAACGGGATATAGATCTCCACGGCATTGGCGTAGGCGTTGCCGCTGAACATGTCGTAGAAGCGCGGCTTGGGATCCCAATCTTCGGTGACGCCGACAATGCGGTAGGCATGGTCGTCCATGGTGATTTCGCGTCCGACGCTGTTGGCGCCGGCGAACAGCTTCTGGTTGAGCGAACGGCTGATCACCACGACGGACGAGCGCGACTCATCCTCGGCGCCGCCCCAGCTGCCGCCGTACTGGAACGGCACCTCGAACATGCTGAAGAAATCGTTGTACGTCGCATAACCCTGTGCCTTGAACGGCATGCGGTGTTCGTCCGCCGGCATCACCGACAGGCCGATGGCGTAGAGCACGGTCTGATGCGGGGCTTTGTGCGCACGCATCAGTGCCACGGCATCGGTGTAGTTGAGCGCTTCAGGCGGCTCGCCGTTGCGGTTGTACTGCGGCCCGCGGTTGTCGATCTGCGGCACGAAGAGCTGCGCCGACTTCTGCGGTATGGGATCGCCCGATACCGCACGGAACACGGCAAACGTCACCATGGAGGCCGCAACGCCGAAGCCGATCGACATGATCATCAATGCCGTCAGCAGGACGTTGCGCCTCAGGCTTGCCGCGCCCAGTCGCAAGTTGTGGACAAACATGCCGCTCATGGATACCTCATTCCGCTTCGACGCGACGCACGCACCAACCCTTTACACCGAACGCGTGGCTTCCACCGGCGACACGCGCGAAGCACGCATGGCCGGCGCCAGCGTGGCGCCCTGGCCCAGGCCCAATAGCGCAACCACGCCGATCAACACGTACGTCACCGACAACCGCGCCATCTCGAACTGCGTCACCAGCCACAGGTTCATGCCCACCGCCAGCAGCGCGCCGATGACCACGCCCGCCACGCCAATCAGCAGGTTTTCGGTGAGGAAATAGCTGAGAATGTCGCGCTTGGTCGCACCCAGCGCACGACGTACGCCGATCTGCTTGCGACGCTGGCCCACCCAGAAGCTGGTCAGGCCGACGATGCCTGCGGCCGTAATGCCCAACAGCACCAGGCACACCACGCCCATCAGGATGGCCATGCCGCGGTCGCCCTTGTATGCGTACTCGCGCACCTCGGCAAACGTACGCACGCCACGCTCGCTCGGGATCACGCGCATGCGGTTCGTCTTTACCAACGCCGCAGGTGCCGCCTTGACCAGGTCAGCCAACTGCCCCGGCTTCGCGCGGATGAGATAGTTGGTGAACGCGCTGGTGAGCTGCACGGGCTGGATCAACGAGTTCTCATAGAACGAATCGGACCACGTGCCATTCCACGGCACCTGAAGACGCTCGACGATGCCGATGATGGTCGACGGCGTCTTGGAGTCGCCGATGTACATCGTCTTGCCCAGCGCCGAACCGTCCGGATACATCTTGTCGGCCAGCGCCTTGCTCACGATGATCACCGCCGGGTCCGGCAGCGCCTGCGGATCGGCTTCCACGATCTCGTCCGAACGGAAATTGCGGCCGGCAATCAGCTTGAGCGCCATGGTGCCCAGTGCGTGTTCATCGCCGAAGTATTGCGTGGTGTGTGCCTTGGAATTCTTGGCGTCCACGTCCGTACGCACGCCAGTGGACCAGCCACCGCCGCGCAACGGATAGGAGTTCATGGCTACCGCGTCCTGCACGCCCGGCAACTGGCGCAGGGCCACCAGGTCCGCCTTCACCAGCGGGCCGGCCTGGGTTTCCTGCGTGCCCACGAAGCGGCTCTGTATGGCGAGCAGGTCACTTTCCACCATGCCGGTGGGGCGCTGCACGCGCTCCAGTCGCTGATGGATGATGAAAATGGCGTTGCAGACGATGGCCAGCGTCAAGGCGATCTGCATCGCGATGAGGATGGTGCCTGCCTTGTGGCGCTTGAGCGCGGCGAGAATGGGTTTGATCTGCAGCATCGTCGTCGCCTCAGTTGGATTTCAGCTGCCATGCCGGCTGCACCTGCGCAGCACGCCATGTGGGATAGAAGGCTGCCAGCACCGTCGCCAGCACGGCGACCAGCATCGTCAGCAGCACCAGCGACACATCGAGCGTGGCGAGCTTGGCGATGTCCGGTTCGAACACCAGCGACACGCCCATCACGCCGAAGCCGGTCAGTACCAGGCCCACGACGCCGCCCGCCAGGCCAATCGCAGCGGCTTCGATCAGGAACTGGATGTAGATTTCCTTGCGGGTCGCACCCAGCGCACGGCGCACGCCGATTTCCGACGAGCGGCGCATGAACTTCGCCAGCAACAGGCCAACCGTGTTCACCAGGCAGAGCAGCAGGAAACCCAGCGACACCATCAGCGAAACCTTGGCTTCCTGCGGCACCACCTTCTGGTAGTCCAGCCACTCGGTCACGTTGCGCAGCCGCGTATTGGGTGCCCAGCGGAAGCGGCCCGAGCGCTGCTGTTCGGCGGAATAGCCGTTGAGATACTGGCGATAGGCACCCGCTTCCGACTTCGTCGGCAATTCGGCCCAGAAACCCACCCATACGCATTCGGAACGAATCCACGCATCCCAGCCCTTGCCCGGATCGTGATTGCAGTTGTTGTTGCCGTTGGTCGTCGTCTGCAGCTCCACCGCGCGCGTGAACGGAATGAACACCTGGATCGGATCGTCAAAACCGTTGGTATTGATCACGTCGTAGAACACGGGTTCCGGGTTCCATTTTTCCGTCACGCCGACGATGCGGTAATCGCGACCGTTGAGGTTGATGTTCTTGCCCACGCTGTTGGTGCCGTTGAACAGCTTGTCGTTGAGCGTCTTGCCGATCACCGCAACCGCGGCATGCGAATCGTCTTCGCCGGACGTCCACGCATGGCCGTAGAGGAAAGGAATGTCGAACATGCCGAACGCATCCGCGTACCAGGCGTAGCTGGTCTCGCGGAACGGCAGCATGGACGGGTCCGTCGGCACGATGGACATGGCCGCGGGAAACAATGCCGTCTGGTGCGACGCACGCTTGTCGCGCATCAGGTTGATGGCGTCGGTGTACGTCATGGCATTGGGCGGCTCGCCCTTGTTGTCCTCGTTCGATTCCGGGCCCCAGTTATCGATCTGCGGCACGTACAGCTGCGAGGACTTCTGCGGAATGGGGTTGTTCGACGTGGCGCGGAACACCGAGTAGGTGGTCATGGAGGCGGCCACGCCACAGCCGATCGCCAACACCATCAGCAGGGTCAACAGCGGATTTTTTCGGAGGCTGCGCAAGCCAAGCTGCAGGTAGTAGGCGAACATGGTCGTCCTTCAGCAGAAGATAACCGCCTCCCGCACGGGCGGGAGGCCAGGTGGTCGATATCAGGCGGGCGAATTGGCGCGGGCAGCGTGCACGGCCTGGTGGAAGCGCGGGTCTTCCGCCAGATCCACCACCTGACCGTCGATGATGTGCACGTTGCGCTGGGCGCGGGCGGCGAGTTCCGGATCGTGCGTCACCATGACGATGGTGGCGCCTTCGCGATGGATCTCTTCCAGCAGCTCCATCACACCACGCGCCATTTGCGTATCGAGGTTGCCGGTGGGTTCGTCCGCCAGCAGCAGGCGCGGCGAACCGGCGAGTGCGCGGGCAATGGCCACGCGCTGCTGCTGACCACCGGAAAGCTCGGCCGGATAGTGCTTGGCGCGCGAGGCCAGGCCCACGCGCTCCAGCGCATTCATGATGCGCTCCTTGCGCTCCGGCGCCTTCATGCCGCGATAGCGCAGCGGCACTTCCACGTTGTCGAACACGTTGAGGTCGGGAATGAGGTTGAACGCCTGGAAGATGAAGCCGATCTTCTCGTTGCGGATCTTCGAGCGCTCGTTGTCGTTGAGGTTGCTCACTTCCACGCCATCGAGGTGGTACTGGCCACCTGTGAAGGTTTCCAGCAGGCCGGCGATGGTGAGGAAGGTGGTCTTGCCCGAACCGGACGGACCGGTGACCGCGACGAACTCGCCTTCGTTCACGTTGATGTTGAAGTCGCGCAGCGCGTAGGTCTCCACCACTTCGGTGCGGTAGACCTTGGACAGATGGGTCATCTTGAGCATGGTTGTGTCCTTCACTCGTTAGTGGTGTTTAGTTGCTGATGGCGACGCGCTGTGCGCCCTTGAAGCTGTCGGTACCGGAGATCACGATGTTGTCGCCTTCCTTCAGGCCATCGAGGATTTCCACCTTGTCGATGCTGCTGGCGCCGACGCGGATGGGATGCTTTTCCGCCACGCCGTCGCGTACCAGGTAGGCATAGCTGCCACCGGATTCGTCGACGAACGAGCCGCGCTGCACGGTGAGCACGTTGTCGCGCTTGTCGAGCAGGATGCGCACGGAAAGGCGTTGGTTCTGGCGCAGCTGTTTGGGCGTCTGGCCGTCGAAGCGCAGGCGGGCGGCAACTTCGCCATTCACCACTTCGGGCGAAATGGCGCTGACCAGGCCCTTCCACGTGTTGCCGTTGCCGCTGATCTCGCCGGTCATGCCGATGCCCAGGTCGCGCGCGAAACTTTCCGGCACCTTCATTTCCACTTCGAGTGCGGAGAGGTCGATGACGCTGAGCAGCTGTGCGTCCTTGGCGACCGTGGCGCGTTCGGCGATGAAGAGCTGGCCGACCTGGCCGTCCACCGGCGACTTCACGTTGAGGTCGTCCACCTGGCGCTGCAGGTCTTTCACCAGCAGCAGCTGACGATCGTGTGCGAGCTTCTTGGACTGGATGTCGAAATTCAGGCTGTCGGTGTTGGTGGCCAGGTCCGTCTTGGCGTGCTCAAGCGTGATGCGCATCTTCTCGAGCGTGTCCTTGGCCTTGTCCACGTCCATGCTGGGCACGGCGCCCTGCGAGAAGGCCTTCTGGTAGCGGGCCAGGTCGCGCTGTGCGCCCTGCTCGTCGATGTTGGCGTTGTCGTACGCCTTCTCCAGCTCGCCCTTGGTCTTGCGCGCCTCGATCTGCGCCTTCAGGTAATCCACCTGCATGGCGTCGGCGGCGCTTTCTTCCTGCGCAAGCTTGTTGGTGAGTTCGGGGCTGTCGATGACGGCTAGCACCTGCTGCTTCTTCACCGGATCGCCCGCGTGCACCTTCAGCGTCACCGCGCCGCCATAGACGGCGTACAAGGTGGGGCTCACCGCGGCGACCACCTTGCCTTCGGCGGCGATGTCGCGAACGAACGGGCCGCGCTCCACGGTGGCAAAGGCAAGACGCGAGCTGCTGACCGAGGCCTCGGCCGAGAACAGGCGGCCAATGCGCGGACCAAACAGCGCGAGCAGCGCCAGCACGGCAACGCCGATGCCGATCGCCATGAAGCGGCGCTTGCGGTTGGGTTTGACCTCGACCAGACGGTCTTGAGCAGAGGTATCGCGAATCATCGATGGGTCCCTGGCCGCGGACAATGCGGCCCCTGACCCTTGTCAGCAATCTGCGTGCCAAGCCTGATTCGTCGATTTATTCGCTATATTTCAGTGAGTTGGGATAGCCACGTTTCGGCGGACAGTTGTCCGCGGACACCGGCACGGACAGGCGGACAAGCATCCGGACGGTCAATCGCGGGCGGGTGCCAGCTCCACCGCTGCCGCCCTGGCCACGTCGCGCGCGATGCCGCGGCCCAGCGACGACAGGTGGCCGAGCGGCAGCGTATCGAGCACATCCAGCGACGCCAGGCGCGAGGTGCGAAAGCACAGCAACTCGGCGATGGCGGCCTTGCAGGCCACTTCACCCGGACAGATGGGCGCCGCCGGCAACGATGTGCCTTGCGAGAGCAGCGCATCCCAGGCCAGGTAATCGGTATCGGGCAGCAGGTGCAGGCGCGCGCAGAAGGCGCCGGAAGCATCGAGGCAATCGATCCATTCGCGCGGACCGTCCGCGCCGATCATGCTCGATGTACGCAGTTCTTCGGTGTGCAGCAGGGGCGCGAGATCTTCGCGGGTCACCAACCAGCCGGGGGCGAGTTGCCGAACAGGCCGGGACGAGGCGCAGGCGGGCAGGTACAGCACGCCGCCAAGCAACGGAAGGCGTGCAACGAGCTCGGGGCCGGACATGAAGACCGACGTGCGGCTGATGGTCCAGGCCGCCGTTTCGTCAGCGGTTCGTGCCGGGGCGAAGGCATGCGCGAGCCAACCAAACATCATCGTGCTCCTGGGTAAGGAAAAACGACCTGGCTGGCGTTCGGGGAGAAGCGCGTGGCGATAGGCCTGGGAATGCCCGGCCCTGCGGCCGGCGGGAAGAAGGCGTCCTTGCCCATGAAGCTTCCCTCGGGGGGACGGCGTAGCCGCCAGGGGCCCGTGTCGAGGGGCACGGGCCGCAAAACGCGTTTACTTGGTCAGGATCAGCTTGTCGTTGCGCGTGAGGCGCAGGTGGTACTCGCTTCCCTGATGCTGGATGACCAGTTCGCGCTCGCCTTTCAGCAGTGCCTGGCTGGACACGCGTCGGGTCGCCGCATCCGAGGAATCAGACACCGAAGGCTTGAGGCTGAGCAGACGGAACGGGCGCGCCAGTGCGTCGGCACCCTGGGTGAGGGACAAAACCGTCGTCGTCATGGTGAAGCTCCGCAGGAGAGTGGTGACGACTCAGATGATAATAATTCTCATTTCAGTGTCAACCCTCTGATTTACGGTGTGGTGCTTCGCCCTGCCCGCTCCTTGGCCAGTTGGGCATCGAGCCTCTTGCCGGCCTGGGCGGCGTAGGCACGGCAAGCCTGGGTATCGACCACGGGGTCCGGTTTCGCTCCCTTGTCGCGGCGCGCGACACGCTCCAGGAAGTCACTTTGATCCGGGTGCGGCGTCATGAGGATGTCGCACGGCAACGCCGCCACGGTCGCAAGGCTGCGCCGATAGTTGGCCACGCGTTCGGGATGCGCAGGATCGCTGTAGCGGTAACTGCCCGCAGCCAGCGCGCTCAGGCTGTCCGCGTAAACCATGTGCAGGCAGCGCCCGCCCTCGCAGGACTGCCACGTCCAGCTGGTACTTCCCGGCGTATGGCCCGGCGTGTAGTGCGCCGTGACCACGACATCGCCCACATGCACCACCCCACCATCGGCGATGACTTGCACGTTCGCCTCGGGCGGATATTCAGGCGCGTCGCCGAACTGCGGATCGTCGGGATATTTGCCGCCGAGGCGCAGTTCCGCCGCGCCCGGTTCGCTCGCTGCCACTCGTGCCCCGCTGTCTTTCGCCAAGGTGGCGATGGCCCCGGCATGGTCGGAGTGCGCATGGGTGTTGAGGATCAATTTCACGTCGCGCAACGGGAACCCGAGCGACGCGATGTTGGCTTCTATCTGCGCGGCATTTTGCTGGAGCGTGCCGTCGATCAGCACCATGCCTTCCGGTGAAGTGATGAGGATGGCGCTCAGCCCGTGCGTCCCGACGTAATACGTGTTGCCGAAAATGCGGAACGGTTTCTCGGGTTGCGTCCATTCGGGCGGCCCCGCATGGGCTGCCGTACCGAAACACAGCGCCATCGACACACCTAATGCAACGCGATGGAAAAGCTTCATGCGGGGACACTCCCTTGATGGTGTCCATGGAGCATGCCAGCGGCGCTTGGCCGCTGATGACGCTGATCGGGCCAGCCAGAGGCAAACCCGGGCAAAACAAAGGCAATCGCTTCGCGGAAGCACACTGGGCGCTTCCGCATCCTCGTGTTCAGGCCACGGCTTGCTCGATGTGCTTGAGCACGTCGGCGTCAAGCTTCGACAGCACGTCGAGCGCGGAAAGATTCTGCTCCAGCTGCTCCAGCTTGCTCGCGCCCAGCATCACCGTAGACACATGCGGATTGGCGAGACACCACGCGATGGCGAGCTGCGCCATGGAAACGTTCAATTCCGCGGCAATGGGCGCAAGGCGACGCACCTTTTCCAGACGCGATGCATCGTGCTCAAGCACGGCTTCACGCAACCACTCATAGCCCGGCTGCGCCAGGCGCGATTCCGAAGGCACGCCGTTGTTGTACTTGCCGCTCAACAAGCCCGAGGCCAGCGGCGACCAGATGGTCGTACCCATGCCGTAGTCCTTGTAGAGCGGCGCGTACTCCTGCTCCACCCGCTCGCGGTGCAACAGGTTGTACTGCGGCTGCTCCATCACCGGCGCATAAAGATGGTTTTCCTTCGCCACGCGGTGCGCTTCCACGATGGCCTCGGCCGGCCATTCACTGGTGCCCCAGTACAGCACCTTGCCCTGCCGCACCAGCGTATCCATCGCGGCCACCGTCTCGGCAATCGGCGTGTCGGGATCGGGGCGATGGCAGAAATACAGATCCAGATGCTCCACGCGAAGGCGCTGCAACGCCTGGTGACAGGCCTCGATGACGTGCTTGCGCGACAGGCCGCGTTGCGTGGGCAGCGGGTTGTCCACCGCGCCGAAGTAGACCTTGCTCGATACGCAGTAGCTGTCTCGCGGAAAGCGAAGATCGGCCAGCACATCACCCATCAGGGTTTCCGCCACGCCGTTGTTGTACGTCTCCGCATTGTCGAAAAAATTGACGCCACGATCATGCGCCATCGCCAGCAGGTCGCGCGCCAGCGAGCGCCCCACCTGCGTGCCGAAGGTGACCCATGCGCCAAACGAAAGGGCGGAAAGTTGCAGGCCGGAAGTACCAAGGCGTCGATATTGCATGGGACTCGCTCCGATCATTAGGGGGTGAATCAGGATGCCAAGCGGGCGCCGTGGAGTCCACGCCGTGCGTCCCCCTGGCGTGACCCGACGATCATTCCCCGAGTTCCCCGTGCCTGTAAACTGGAAGCGCCGATCCTCCGAAACGTCAAGGCGTTATCCCGGGCTTCGGCGTCCGACAAGGGGAAACAGGGGTTTATGCCGTTCATACAAAGCACCGCTTCGCGCGCTATTGCGAAGGTCGCGTTCATCTGTATCGCAGCTTATGTTTGCGTGGCGTCGTTGCTGTACGCGCAATCCGCTCACAAGCTGATTGTCGATGAATTCGTTTATGTGCCCCAGATTGGGAAGTTTTATCGCGGCGATTGGCTGGTCGACCAACGACTGGCGGTAATCCCGGGGTATCACCTGTTGATGGCGGGCATCGCCCGACTCCTCGATCTCAACGTCGCTGGCCTGCGCGCGGTCGGCCTGTTTTTTGGGTTCTGCGGCGCCTACGCGTTCTACGGCATTCGCAAACACCTGGGCGATATCCACGCCGCTCGCAGTGCAGCACTATTTTTCTTTCTTCCCATCCTTTTTCCCTTCTATTTCCTCATCTATACAGACGCGCTGTCGGTCACGCTCGTCATGTTCGCGATGTGGGCGTCGCTGAAAAACAAGCACGTCCTGTCGGCTATCGTTCTGGTCATGTCGATTCTTGTCCGCCAGAACAATGTCGTCTGGGCACTCTTCCTTGCGACCTTGACCGCGTGGCCCGATTTGAAGCTCCTGTTCCAACAACGAGCCTGGTCGACATTTGGAAAAGTAGTCGGGACGAAATTTGCCTATGCACTGCCGATGGTCGTGCTGGCAGCATTCTGGGCATGGAATGGCACGTTGGCCATGTCGACAGCCGCGTCCCAGGAGCACCCGGGCATGACCCTTCATGCGGGCAACATTTATTACGCGCTCCTGCTGTACCTGATCTTTTTTCCTTCGGACGTATGGAGGGGAATGGGCAGCTTCTACCTGCAGGTGAAAACCAGGCCCTGGCTCCTGCTCATACCCATCGCTGTAATCGCGTGCTCCAAAGTCCACGGTAGCCCATCCAACTACGTTTCCCCCGACCGCTTCCTCCACAACGGCGTGATGAGTGCCGTACAGCAAGGCGGCTGGTTACTCGCAGCCTTCGCGGTGCTCACCAGCATGGCTGCGTGCAGCCTGTATCGACCGAAACTCGCCGTGGCGCACGGCCGGCTGTACTTCCCGTTCGCCACGCTTTATCTCGGCATGTCGTGGCTTGTGGAAACGCGGTACGCGATCCTTCCCCTGGCGCTATGGATGGCTATTCGCGCCAATTCGCCCGACCGGGACGAAAGAATCAGCCTGATTGCCTGGATGGCCATCTCGTCGTTCCTGGTTTACGGAATCTTCGACAACCAGTTCATGGTTTGAAAGGCGCGCCGAATATCGACACACCACGTGTCCATGTCCGGACTGGAGCCTCGGGATCGAATATCCCCGGGTTTGAAATGGAGTCGTGCCAACGATGACAAGCTGGAAGGCTTCCACGATGCCGTCGTCGCATGCACGCAGCCAACAAGGAGGTTGATATGACTTTCACCACGTACTTGCCCAGGCTTAAATGGCAAAACGCGGCGCCCTGGTTCATCGCCGGCTGCATTTGCCTGTGTTCATTGTTTTTTGCGCAGTCTTCGCATCGTCTGGTCGTCGATGAAGTAGCCCACTTGCCACAGATCCAGTGGTTCATGGAAGGACGTTGGGAACTTCGCCAAGGCCTCGCCATGCTTCCCGGCTACCACCTGCTGGTAGCGGCGTTAGCAGCCTTGCTCGGCCTCGATGTCGAAGGAATGAGGGCCACAGGCGTTCTTTTTGGCCTATCTGCGGCCTGTGCCTTTTATGGCATTCGAAGGCACCTGAGAGACACACATGCCATTCGAAGCGCAGCGCTCTTCTTCTTTCTTCCGGTTCTATATCCGTACTACTTCCTGATCTACACCGATGTCCTGTCTCTGGCGCTGGTGCTGTGGGCGCTTTGGTCAACCCTGAAAAGCAGGCACTGGCTGTCGGCATGCCTGTTGACCGCCAGCGTGTTCGTGCGCCAGAACAATGTCATCTGGGCTGGCTTGCTCCCTGCCATCGCCTTCTGGCCGGAACTGAAAGCCATGGTGGAATCACGCTGCATGCCTGCGGCACTGCGACTTGTCCACAAGTCGATGCCCTACGGCGTACCCGTGCTTCTGTTTGCCCTCTACTGGATGTGGAATGGTTCCATTTCCCTCTCCAGGAATGTCGCAGCCGGGCATCCTGACCTGACGATCCACACAGGCAACCTCTACTACGCCGTTTTCCTCTGCCTGTTGCTTTTTCCGGTGGAGGCATGCAAAGGGCTGCGCGACTTCCTGGCTTCCGTGAAGCGCATGCCGTGGCTGGTGCTCTTGCCTCTCCTGCTGGCTTTTGGCGGCAAGATCAAAGGCAGTCCCGACAACTACGCGTTCACTGACTACTATGTCCGCAACGCCATGATCGAAGCCATTCGCCATGGCGGCTGGCCACGCTGGCTCTTTTCCGTGCTTACCGCATTGGCCGCTTGCGGACTGAGCCGGACACGTTTCCTGCACGCGCAAGGCTGGCTGATCTACCCCTTCGCTTGCGTCTATCTCGGCTCTTCGTGGCTTATCGAAGGACGCTACGCAATCATTCCACTCGCGATCTGGATGGCTTTTCGCGTCAACGCTCCCGACCGCGAAGAGAAGATAACGCTCTGCTGCTGGGCAGCGGTCTCGACACTGCTGGGCTGGATCATCTTCACCGGACGACTCATGCTGTGAACCTCGGCGGCGTACCCACACCGGTTGTGCACATCTCCACGTCTATGCTCAAAGGCCACGCATTCAGGATGTCGGAGCGCTGCCATGTCAACGATGAAAGGTTGGGCTGTGCAAGAAGCGGGTAAGCCGCTGGTGCTTTCAGAGTTCGACCTTGGGCCGCTAGGGTCGGAAGAAGTCGAAGTGGCAGTGGATTACTGCGGCATCTGCCACTCCGATCTTTCGATGATCGAGAATCAGTGGGGCATGTCGAAGTTTCCCTTCGTGCCGGGGCATGAAGTGGTGGGCCGGGTCACGGCCATGGGCGCCAATGCGAAGGGTTTGAAGATCGGCCAGCGCGTGGGTATCGGCTGGACGGCAAGCACGTGCATGCATTGTCACCAGTGCCTCTCAGGCCACCAGAACCTTTGCGCGCAATCGCAGGCCACCATTGGTGGCGGTCATCAAGGCGGTTTCTCGGACAAGGTCCGCGCGCACTGGGCATGGGCCATTCCACTGCCCGACGGCATTCACCTGCCAAGCGCCGGACCGCTGCTGTGTGGCGGCATTACCGTGCTCAAGCCGTTCCTGGCCTACAACGTGAGCCCGACGGCGCGCGTGGGCGTGGTCGGCATTGGCGGTCTCGGGCACATGGCGGTGAAGTTCGCGCGCGCCTGGGGCTGCGAGGTCACGGCGTTCACGTCGAACGCGTCAAAGGCCGATGAGGCCCGCAGCTTCGGTGCGCATAACGTGGTCTCCAGCCGCGATGCCAATGCCATTGCCGGTATCGCAGGGTCGCTCGACCTGCTGCTGGTCACGGTCAACGTGCCGCTGGACTGGAATGCATTGATCGGTACGCTCGCCCCGCGAGGCCGCATGCACGTGGTCGGCGCCGTGCTGGAACCCATTCCAGTAGCCGCGTTCTCGTTGATCATGACCGAGCGGGAGGTGTCAGGTTCACCGACCGGTTCGCCGGTGGACATCGCCACGTTGCTGGACTACGCCACGCGACATGACATCCGCCCGCAGGTGGAGATGTTCCCCATGTCCGAGGCCAATGCCGCGCTCAAGCATCTGATCGATGGCAAGGCGCGCTACCGCATCGTGCTTGAAGCGCAGGCCGCCTGAGGCGGCCAGACAAGGAGGCTCGCTGCGTCCCGCGCAGCGGCCGGCCTTGCCGATCACCGGAACCCAGGGCCACCGCAGGCAGCCCTGGATCAATCACGGCATGATTTACGGAAGCGTATGGACGTCCATTCGTCCATCCAGACCCTGGTCCGCTTCCGGGCGCCACACGGTGCTCTTGAGCGGGTCGCCGGTGCCCCAGGCTTTCAGCGCCGCAATCAGGGGCGTGTTGTCCCCATCTTTGCGAACGTAGAAGTCCAGGTGGCGGACGTCATCGCACGCGGTATCGCAGTGGAAGCTGGAAAAGGCCACCGCTTCGATCTGCCCGTACTCGTTGACGATGACCGCGGCAGCGCTGCCGCCGCAGTCGCGGGCAGGGCACGCCGAGAACAGATAGTGCTTGTCCGCCAGCGACAACACCTGCACCGATGCTGCCGAGCCGCCGAGCGCCGAGATGGCCTGCTCGCTTATCGAGCGATTGCCGCGGAAATAATTGACCTTGCTGTCGCCGACGAAATGCCCGAGCGCGGTAACAAAGCCGCTGGCACGCGCCAACTGGTTGGCGTCAGCACAGGTGGCTGGATCGATGATCCGGCAGGGTCCCTGCGGTGCCGCGGTGGCGGCAAACACGGAACAGGGCACAACGGACAGCAACAGCATGAGCACAACAATGCGCATGAGCTTGCACATGACATTCCCCCTTCGAGTGCACTTCCCTCTAAATCCGCATCAGGCCGCGTCCGTGCCGGCCCCGGCCATGACGCCGGTGGCGTGCGCCGAAGCCGGCGCCTGATGCAAAACCCGCTCCCGCCATTTCAGGCATGGGCGCTCCACCCCGACATGAAGCAACGCCCCAACACCCAAAACCGCCGACGCGTAACCCACGAACGTCAGTATCCCGTGGCCGTCCAGCCAGCTCCCCGCCACACGTTCCGTCACATGGAACACGGCCTTGTGCGACAGGTACAAGCTGTACGACACCGCCGCCAGCCACCCTGCCCCAGGCACCCGCAACCGCGCGAGCACGCCCGTGGACTGGGCACCGGCAAACACCAGCAGGCCCAGGCCGAAGGAAAGCAGCGGATATCCCAGCACCGTGGGAATGAAGCCGGCCCGATCGCCGAATAACCAGATCGAGCCGCCGACTACCGCTACCCCTGCGAGCAGAAAGCCGTTGGCGTGACGCCCCCATCGGGACCAGGAAACGGGCCGGTAAACCCTGGCCGCAGCCAGTATCACGCCCGTCAAAAGGCCGTCCAAACGGGACCACGTGGGATAGTAGACGCCCTCAAGGAACATTTTGTTATAGGAATTTTGGTCAATTCCCTTGAATGGGGCCATCCACCACACCCAAATGGCGCCACGCACGAGCATCCCGGCGAGCACGATGCCGGAGCAGACCACCGCAAATCGAAGCACGGAAGGTTGCCGCGCCAGCCACCATGCCAGCAACGGGAACAGCAGGTAAAAATGCTCCTCCACGCATAGCGACCATACGTGCGAGAACGCCAGGTGATACTGGGCCTCGATGAACAGGTTCACCGTAAACGTAAGGAACTGCCACAGCGGCTGGATCGGGTCCACTTCGCGAATGGATGGCCAAATGAAATAGATGGCCACGACAACCAGGTAGGCGGGAAGGATGCGGAACGCGCGCCGCAGGTAGAAATCCTTGAAGCCGAATGGCTTGCCCTCCGCCAAGGGCTTGAGCACCTGTGAGCCGATCAGGAAGCCGCTGAGCACGAAGAACAGGTCCACGCCGATCCAGCCGTTCTTCTCGATGCCGCCGAAGTGTCCCCAGCCACCGATAAGGAACGAGTGGAAAATCATCACCCAGACGATGGCGGCCGCGCGCAGCAGGTCCAGACCCGGCAATCGGCTCATGCTCTTTTCCCCTTGGCATCCATGCGGCGTCCGATGGGAGGCATCGGGCGAAATTGATCAGGGACTATAGCGCACTGTTCGCGGGGAACCTTGGGGAGTTCGTGGCGAAAATGTGGCGTTGTGTGCGCTAGCTGTTGAGGAGAAGCCAGTGACGAACATATCTATGCGTTGTTCTTGGGTGCGCCTTGTCTGGCATTAATGAGAGCGCATGGCGAGCACCCGCCCCTCACCCCAACCCTCTCCCCGGAGGGGAGAGGGAGCTAGAGCTCGGCGGCTCAGCGCAGAAGCGCGAGTACTGCGCCCAGCACGATCGCGGCAAAAATCCCGGCGACCACGTCATCCACCATCACACCCATGCCGCCCTTCAGCTTTCGATCCATCCACCGGATCGGCCAGGGCTTCCACACGTCGAACAATCGAAACAGCGCAAACCCGATCACCACGGCCCACCACGGCGCCATCAGCGCGGGGATCAACGCGATCCACAGGCCGACGAATTCGTCCCACACGATGCTTCGGTGGTCATCCACGCCCAACGCGCGCCCTGCTACGCCGCACGCCCACACGCCCACGAAGAACGCGACGGTGATGGCGAAGACGTAGAGCTGCAATGGCAACGTGCGCAGGAGCAACCATGGAAGTACCGCAGCCAGCGAACCGAAGGTTCCTTGGGCTACGGGCGCCAATCCCGAACCGAAGCCGCAGGCAAGCCATCCGGCGGGCGTGGCGAGCAGGCGTTGGCGTTGTTCTGGGGTAAGCAGTTTCTTGTCGCTCATGCAAAGTGGTCCCAGCCGCGATGTGCGGCTTCCAGCCATTGTCCCGAGGCATCGCGCACGCGTACACCGCCGCCCTCCACCATGCGGCCGATACGCGTGGCGCCACAGCCCATGCGTGCCAGATCGGTCTGCACGTCGGCCACCATCGCCGGCGGCACGGTGAAGCAAAGTTCGTAATCGTCACCACCGGCGAGGGCGAAGTCGCGCACGGTTTGTTCGTCGAAGCTCGCCATCAGCATCGGCGAGCGTGGCAACAGCTCGGCTTCGATTTCCGCGCCCAGGCCGCTTTCATCGCAAATATGACCGAGATCGGCGAGTAGTCCATCGGATACGTCGATGCAGGCGCTGGCGCGTTCACGCAGCGCCAATCCGGCGGCAAGACGTGGCGTGGGTCGATGGAGCCGCTCGATCAGATAGGCAGCCCGCCCATCGCCCTCATCCACGCGCGCACCACGTTGCAGCATCTGCAAGCCAGCAGCCGCGTCGCCAAGCGTGCCGGTGACCAGCACGACATCACCCGCACGCGCGCCGTTGCGTGTCAGGGCTTTTCCGGGCGGAACGAAACCATGCACGGCCACGCTGATGCTCAGCCCACCACGCGTGGTATCGCCACCAATCAACGCGAGCCGATGCGGTTGCGCCAGCTGCGCGAAGCCTTCGGCGTATCCGTCGATGAATTCCCGCAATTGCTCCGCCGGCTGCGGCGGCAGCGTGAGTGCGAGCAATGCCCACGCCGGGCTGGCGCCCATCGCGGCGAGATCGGAGAGGTTCACCGCCAGTGACTTCCAGCCAATATCCGACGCGGCGGTGCCATGCGGAAAATGCACGCCCTCGACCATCGTGTCGATGGCGATGGCGACGTCCTGCCCCGCAGGTGGCGCGACTACGGCGGCGTCATCGCCAATGCCCAGTTTCACATCTTCGCGGTTCTGCGCAGTGCGTTCGCGGATGCGGTCGATCAGTCGAAATTCCATGGCGAGCGACCTCGTCGGAACAGCAGGCTTATCGACTGAAGACGATCGTCGGGCTGCCGTGGTAAGTGGTGTCCTGCCAGCGCTTGAAACCAGCCTTTTCCGCCACGCGGATGGAAGGCAGGTTCTCGGGCGAGATGATGCATACGGCGCGCAGATCGCCGAAGTACTGTTGGCCCCAGGCAACCGCCGCGTTCACCGCTTCGGTGGCATAGCCATGGCCGTGCGCGTGCGGCGCGAGCACCCAGCCGAATTCCAGCATGCCGTGCATGGACGGCTCCATCTCGCGGCGGAAATCGGCGAAGCCGATGTCGCCGATGTAGCGTCCCGTGGCTTTTTCTTCCACGGCCCAGTAGCCGTAGCCGAGGATGCTCCACAGGCCCACGTATTGCAGCAGGCGCTTCCACACTTCCTCGGAAGTGAAGGCGCGCCCGCCGATGTAGCGCACCACGTCTGGATCGGACCAGATGGCAAGGCATTCGGCATGATCATCCGCACGGTGCGCCCGCAAACGCAGGCGCGCCGTTTCGATCACGGGAACCACGGACGAATGTTCCGTGGCGCCATCCATCAGCCGCGCTTCTCGGTGCCGCGCAGCGCGGTGGCCAGCTTGTCCAGCACGCCGTTGACGTAGCTGTGGCCGTGGTCGGCGCCAAAGCGCTTGGTGACTTCGATGGCCTCGTTGATCACCACGCGGTACGGCACGTCCGGGCGGTACTTCAGCTCATAAGCCGCCAGACGCAGCACGGCGCGTTCGATCGGGTCGATCTGGCCCACTTCACGGTCCACGTAGGGCTTGAGCGCATCGTCGATGGCTTCCACGTGGCGTTCCACGCCGTGCAGCAGGTCCTCGAAGTATTCGAGGTCGGCCACTTCCATGTCCTGCTCGTGACGGAACTGGTCGATCACGGCATTCATGCGGCTGCCGCCGATCTGCCATGCGTAGATGGCCTGCAGCGCGCGACGACGTGCGCGTGAACGTGCGGCGAGATCGATACCGGAGCCTGTATTCATATGCCCAGCACCTCGCGCCGGAAGCTGTTTGCCCGCTGGGCAAGGAAGAACGAAGGAGTGTATGTCGATACACAACTGAGTGATGACGCAGTCCAGCGGGCAAACAGATCCGGCCCGAAGGGTTGCGCCTGCGTGGCGGCCACAGGGCCGCCCACGACTTGACTTGACACCCAGTCAAGCGCTGCGTCGCGCGCGGCCCTGTGGCCGCCACGCAGGCGCAACGCGAGGTACTGGGCATACGAATACAGGCTCGTCATCACAGCTTTCCGTACAGGTTGACCATTTCGAGCGCGGCGAGCGCGGCGTCGGCGCCCTTGTTGCCGGCCTTGGTGCCGGAACGCTCGATGGCCTGTTCAATGTTGTCGGTGGTCAGCACGCCGAACGCCACCGGCACACCGGAGGCATACGCCGCCTGGGCCAGGCCCTTGGCGCATTCGCCGGCCACGTAGTCGAAGTGCGGGGTGGAACCGCGAATGACCGCGCCCAGCGCAATCACGGCAGCGTACTTGCCGGAGTTGGCGACCTTGTGGGCAGCCAGCGCGATTTCCCACGCACCCGGCACGCGGATCAGCTCGATGGCGTCGTCCTTCACGCCGTGGCGTACCAGCACGTCGCGTGCGCCGGCCACCAGGGGCTCGACGACAAAGCCGTTGAAACGGCCGGCGACGATGGCAAAACGGCCTTTGGGCGTGGCGAAATCGCCTTCGATGGTCTTCATGGATTCGAATTTCCTGGGGTCTGGGCCCGGAGGGCCGTCTATTTTACGGGATTTGAGGAAGCGTGCCCGGATCGGGCGGGGAAACCGCGCCAGACAGGGTGGGATGACCGTGAAAAGCGCGGCTGGCCCGGCCTTCCGCCACGCGCAGGCGGGCCGGTGCGCCGAATGGCAGGGTGAACTTGTCGGGCTCGTGGCCGAAGGGCATGCCGCGAACGATGGGAATGCGGGCTACCCGGGCGATCTGGTCGAAAGCGGTCTCGGTGTCGTAGCCGTTGTCGTAGCTGTGCGGGCGGCAATGCGTGAAATGACCGAGCACCAGCGCCTTCTGACGATCGAGCACACCGGACAGGTGCAGCTGGTACAGCAGGCGTTCGATACGGAACGGCGGCTCGCCCACGTCTTCCACGAACAGGATGCCGCCCTCGATGGCAGGGAAATACGGCGTTCCCAGCAGGCTGCACAGCATAGCCAGGTTGCCACCCCACAGCAGGCCCTCGACATCCAGCTCGTGGCGGGAAGGGGTTTCCCATGCAGCGGTGGATGCCGGCTCGCTCACCGCACGCCAGAAGTGTTCCCACATCAGGCTGTTGAGCTCAGGCGCACCGAAATCCGGCCCCAGCATCGGGCCACCGAAGGTGACGAGGCCGCTCTTCACATACAAGGCCATCTGGATGGCGGTGAAATCACTGTGGCCGACCAGCAGCGTGTGCGAGCCGGCCAGGCGTTCGCGCAAGGCGTCGTAGCGGATGTGTTCCAGCAATCGCGTGGCGCCATAGCCACCACGCACCGACAGGGCGATATCCGGCAACGAATCCATGGTGGCCAGCGCATTGAGGTCGGCCACGCGTGCTTCGTCGGGACCGGCGAACCGGTGTTCAGTGCGCTCCAGCACGTTCATCCCTTCGACCACGCAACCCGATGCACGCAGACGCAGGACGCCACGCGTCATGGCGTCGCGATCGTGCGGGTAGCCCGAAGGGGCGATGAGCTGGAGGGCTGGTGCGGTCATGGAAGAAGGTTTCTGGTGGGAAGCCTTGAGTATGGGGTCAATGGGATGGCATGGAGCGGGCATGCGTGAGTCGCTTTTCTGTAGGAGCGCGCTTGCGCGCGACCGCGGGCTGGCATCTTCACCTCTCCGTCGGTGGTCGCGCACAAGTGCGCTCCTACATGAAGCGCTGTTTACACGTACTCGGTCACTTCCAGGCCAAAGCCACCCAGGCCCACCATCTTGCGCGGCGTGCCGAGCACGCGCAGCTGGCGAATGCCGAGATCCGCGAGGATCTGCGCGCCCAGGCCCAGCTGACGCCACTCCTGCTGCTGCGCTTCTTCCGGTGCCTGCGCCGAAGGCTGGCGGTTAAGGCGACGCAGCAGTGCGTCGGCCGTGTCTTCGCCCGAGAGCACCAGCAGCGCCCCCTGCCCTTCGTCGGCAATGCGCCGCAGTGCGGACGTCACCGTCAGGCCGAGATCATCGCGATGCAGATGAAGCACGTCCGACAGCGTGTTGCGCACATGCACGCGCGTAAGCACGGGCTGGCCGTTGTCCACGTCGCCCCGCGTCAGCGCGAAATGCAAACCGTGACGAATCGCGTCGCGGTAGGCCACGAGGCGGAACGGACCGAATTCCGTATCCACATCGCCTTCGTACACGCGCTGCACGGTCTTTTCGGTTTCCAGGCGATAACGGATCAGGTCGGCGATGGTGCCGATTTTCAGGCCGTGCTTCTTCGCGAACACTTCCAGTTCGGGGCGACGCGCCATCGAGCCGTCTTCGTGCAGGATTTCGATCAGCACCGCCGACGGCTCAAGGCCTGCCAGCGCAGCCAGATCGCAGCCCGCTTCCGTATGCCCCGCACGCGTCAGCACGCCACCCGGCTGCGCCGTCAGCGGAAAGATGTGGCCCGGCTGTGAGAGGTCCTGCGGCTTGGCATCGGACTTCACCGCCACCTGGATGGTGCGCGCGCGATCGTGCGCGGAAATGCCGGTGGTGACGCCTTCGGCCGCCTCGATGGAGACGGTGAAGTTGGTCTGATACGGCGAGGTGTTGTCCACCACCATCGGCCGCAGGCCCAACTGGCGCGTGCGCTGCTCAGTGAGCGTGAGGCACACGAGGCCGCGCGCCTCGCGCACCATGAAGTTGATGTCTTCCGGGCGCACCATTTGCGCCGCCATGATGAGGTCGCCTTCGTTCTCGCGATCTTCGTCGTCGAGAATCACGACCATGCGGCCGGCGCGGATGTCTTCGAGGATTTCGGGGATGGTGTTGAAGCTCATGAAGGTCAATCCAATAACGTTTGTCTTTGCCGTCATTCCAGCAAAAGCTGGAATCCAGCGACTTTAATGAGCGCCAAAAGGCACTGGATCCCAGCTTTCGCTGGGATGACGAGCTTTAGGCAAAACCGTGTTGCTTGAGGAAGGCTTCATCCAGCCGCGGCGCATCGCCCGAAGCCATCAGCCGCTCGATATAACGCGCCACCACGTCCACCTCGATATTCACCGCGTCACCCGCGCGGCGAGCGTGGAAAGCCGTGTGTTCCACCGTGTGCGGAATCAGGTTCACGCCAAAGCGATGACCGTTCACCTCGTTCACGGTAAGGCTGGTGCCATCGATGCAGATGGAACCCTTGGCTGCGATGTAACGCGACAGCGTGGCCGGCACTTCGAACACCCAGCGCAGCGAGCGGCCATCGGGCGTGATGGAGACCACCTTGCCCACGCCGTCCACATGACCCGAAACCAGATGGCCGCCTAAACGGTCGGCAAGGCGCAGTGCCTTCTCCAGGTTCACCGGGTCGCCAGCCTTGTGCTTGCCCAGCGTAGTGAGGGAGAGCGTTTCGTTGGAAACGTCCGCACTGAATCCGCGCGGCTCCAGCGTGACGGCGGTGAGGCACACGCCGGACACGGCAATGCTGTCGCCCAATTGCACGTCCGAGAGGTCGAGGTCAGCTGTATCGACGTGCAGGCGCACGTCACCGCCACGCGGTTCGAGCCGCGCAATGCGGCCCACGCTCTGGATGATGCCGGTGAACATCAGCGCACCTCCTGGCAGGAGGCGGCGAAAGAATTGCAACGATGCTTGGACATGAAACGTTTCCCGCGTCGAAAAACAAGCGAAAAACGCCCCAAGGCGTCAGGCAGGCACGCACCCGCGAAGGCGCGCACCGTACCGTCTTCTCTCATCCGGACTTTCTGGCCGCCATCGCTGGCTGCCAACCGTCGGCTCCGGCATTGGACCGGATCTGCTGACCTTCCGATGACCTGGAAGCGCTCGCGGGCTCATCCCGAAGGACCTACCGCCGGTGGGGAATCGCACCCCGCCCTGAAGACGTCGTTTTTTGGTTTGGCCGGCGAACCGGCCCGGCAATTCTAGCACCCTCCAGACACCAGGCCCGCCACGGATCGTCCGCCCGGGGGAACAATGTGTCGCCGCCTGTGAGTGCCCTGGACGGCACCGAGGGTTACAAACCGATGCCCTGCCCCGTGCCGCGGCGATAGTCGCGCAGCACCTGGTCCATCACCCAACTGGTGCGCGCGCCGCTCTCGGCCGTGGACGGGGCCGCGCCCTTCTGGCCGGTGAGTTCGGCCACGATGGTCTCGATCAGGGGTTGCTGGATGTGCAGCGGATTGGCCACGCGGTATTCGTGCGTGCCATCCACGTTCTCCACATGGATGGGGCCATCGCCAAAAGTGGCAAAGGCGATACGGCCCTTGTCGCCGATCACCTCGATCTGGTCGTGCCGCTTGAAGCTGTCGAAATTCCACAGGCCCGTGCCAAGCATGCCGTTGCCGAACGAGAACGACATCGCTACGCCATCTTCCACGCCATAGGCGCCCAGCTGGTTGCTCGCCTGCCCTTTTACCTCAGTGATGGGCCCGAACAGCCAGTCGAGGATGTCCAGCGTATGGCAGCCGATATCCATGAACACGCCGCCGCCGGAAATCTCTGGCACCACGTGCCACGGCAAATTGGACGCGTCGTGATAGCGCGGATGGTGCGGCTCGTACAGCACCGTGTTGACGATGCGCGGCTTGCCAATCGCCAACTGGCCGAAGATCAACTCGCGCACTTTCTGGAAGCGCGGCAGGCTGCGGCGGTAGTACGCCACGAACACCGGCACGTTGGCCTGCCTGCCGGCGTGGATGATCGCCTCGCATTCGGCATGGTCCATCGCCATCGGCTTTTCCACGTACACCGGCTTGCCCGCGGCAATGCTCATCAACGCGTACTCCTTGTGCGTGGATGGCGGCGTGGCCACGTAGACCGCGTTGACGTCGGGATCGGCGATCAGCTTCGCCGCATCGTCGTACCAGCGCGGCACGCCGTGACGTTCGGCGTAATCACGCGCCTTTTCGCCATCGCGACGCATCACCGCCACCAGCGCGGAGTGGGGCGTTTTGCTGAAGCCCGGGCCGCTCTTCACCTCGGTCACGTTGCCGCAACCGATGATGCCCCAACGCACCGCTGCCTTGGTCATGTGGTCTTGAACTCCTTCTTGAGGAACTGCTGGTGGTACGCGTGATACACGTTCACTTCCGGATGGCGCGCCCGCTCCACCAGGTGCGCCCGGAGCGCTTCGCGCACGCACGGCTCCAGTGAGGACAGGTATTCCAGGCTGTACTCGGTGTGATCCAGCACGCCGAAATGCAGCGTGGGCGCGTGCTGCGTGGAATGAAACCCCATGTGGATGGTGATGCGCTTGTCCTGCAGCACGCCACCCCAGCCGCGATGGACGGCGTAGTTGTTGTAGAACACCGCCTCGCCGGGTTGCAGCACGATCTGCTTGCCCGTCGATAGCTCAGGCGCATCGACCGGCGCCATCTTCTCGGTGTTGCCGAACACCGTGCGTTCCTCGGCATCGAGCTGGCGACGGTGGCTGCCGGGCACGATCCACAGGCAGCCGTCCGTGGTGAGCGGCATGTTCATCTGCACGTAGTTGTAGTGGTAGTCCGCGCTGAACCAGTTCAGGTCGATCTGTTCGTCGGGTACCTGCAGCACGTCGCGGTGCCAGCCCTGCCGGTAATCGACACCGGCTTCGCCATAGAACAGCGATGCACCATCCACGATGATGCCCTCGCCCAGCAGATCACGGCATGCAGCAAGAATGTCGCCGTTGCAGATGATGTCCTGGATGCCGCGAATGGCCTTGCCCGGCTGCAGGAACTGGATATTGCCCATGCGCTGCGTGTCGCCACGTTCGCGGCGCGCGTCTTCAATGGCATGGACGTAACGCGCAACACTCGCGTCGTCGAGAATCTTGCGGACCAGGTAGCCGTGCTCGCGAAAAAAAACGAGTTCTTCGGCGCTGAGAAAAGCTTTTTGAGGACTGACTTGCGTCATTGCTGCATCCACATCGTCATACGTTCAA
The DNA here is from genome assembly GCF_003121485.1 of Dyella sp. C11. Taxonomy (GTDB): domain Bacteria; phylum Pseudomonadota; class Gammaproteobacteria; order Xanthomonadales; family Rhodanobacteraceae; genus Dyella. The sequence continues at coordinate 35,003 of NZ_QAVX01000030.1, forward strand.
AGGGCACCGCACTCACGCAACGGGACGCAACTGCAGACGCAGATCATCACCAAGCACGCGTCGGTCGATGGTGCGCAGTTTCCAGCGCGAAGCCATGTCGGTCAGTGACGGCAATCCCAGCAATGGCTGCGCGCTGTCGCCAAGCAACACGGGCGCGACATAGATCAGCAGTTCATCCACCAGCCCTGTCGAAAACAGCGAACCGCAGAGGTTCGGACCTGCTTCCACATGCACCTCGCTGATCTGGCGGCGCGCGAGTTCATCCATCGCGGCGTGCAGATCCATCGCACCGCCCTTCTCCGCGACCACGGCCAGCTCAACCGCCTGGAAACGCGGATCAACAGGCGCGTACTGTTCGTTGTGCATCACCAGCGTGGGCATGGTTCCGTCGAGCACATGACTGCTGGATGGCGTACGCAAACGATTGTCGAGCACCACACGCCACGGCGGCGTAAAAGCCTCGCCTTCAGGCAGGCGAACAGTGAGACGCGGGTTGTCCGCCAACACGGTGCCGGATGCAGTGAGAATGGCCGAACTGCGTGCCCGCCAGCGCTGCACATCCGCACGTGCTGCTTCGCCGGTGATCCATTTGGATTCGCCGTTGGCGAGGCCCGTGCGGCCGTCGAGGCTCATCGCCAGTTTCACGCGCACCCAAGGGCGACCGCGTTCGATGCGGCTGAAAAAACCGATGTTGAGTTCGCGTGCCGCATCGCGCATCAAGCCGGTGTCCACCGTGATGCCCGCATCGCGAAGCTTGCCGATGCCGCGGCCAGCGACTTGCGGGAAGGGATCTTCCGCCGCGATGACCACGCGCGTCACGCCGGCGGCTATCAGTGCATCCGTGCAAGGCGGCGTGCGGCCGTGGTGGGCGCAGGGTTCAAGGGTGACGTAAGCGGTAGCACCTCGCGCCTGCTCGCCTGCTTCGCGCAGTGCGTAGACCTCGGCGTGCGGCTCACCGGCGCGCTGGTGGTAACCGGTCCCGACGACCGCTTCGCCTTGCGCAATGACACAGCCGACGCGGGGATTGGGATGCGTGGTGTAGAGGCCACGCTCGGCCAGGCGCAGGGCGTGCGCCATGTGGGTATGGTCGATGGCGGTGAAGGCAGGGCTCATGATGGCCGCCGTGTGTGGGGACGCCCTCAGTCTATGGGCTTCCGCCGCATTTCTGTAGGAGCGCACTTGTGCGCGACCGCCCGAAGGCAGGGATACACCAGGGCGCCGCGGTCGCGCACAAGTGCGCTCCTACAGGACAAGTCACCGATCCGCAGTGGTTCAGGACTTCTTGCGACGCGCCACCGACTCGCCCAGCAGCGAAAGCTGCAGCGCTTCCAGTTCGGGCAGGTCGCGTTCCAGCTTCTCGATTTCTTCGCGGAACGCCTGCACGTCCTCGAACTTCCGGTACACGGAAGCGAAGCGCACATAGGCCACCTGATCGAGCTTCTTCAGCTCGCGCATCACCAGTTCGCCGATCTGGCGCGAAGGTACTTCGCGTTCGCCGCAGCGGCGCAGGTCGTTGACGATCTCGCGCACGGCGGTGTCTACCGAATCGGTCGGCACGGGACGCTTTTGCAGCGCGCGCTCGAAGCTCACGCGCAGCTTGTGCTCGTCGAACGACTCCCGGCGCTCACCACTCTTCACGATGGTGGGCAGCTTGAGTTCGGCGGTTTCGAAGGTATTGAAGCGCTCGCTGCACTTGGGGCATTCACGACGACGACGCACGGTGGCGCCGTCTTCGGTGAGGCGCGAGTCGATCACGCGCGTGTCTTCGTGCTGGCAGAAAGGGCAATGCATGGGTCAGTGACCGATGGCAGGAAGATGGAAACGGGTCATGGCGCCCCTGCTCGATGTCCCGTTTCCCTTCATCCGCTGGCTCAGCCGTACACCGGGAACTGGTGGCACTGCGCGGTGACCTTTTCGCGCACCTTGGCGATGACGGCGTCATCGTTCGGTGCATCGAGCACGTCGCAGATCCAGTTGGTCAGTTCGACCACGTCCGCTTCCTTGTAGCCGCGGGTGGTGACGGCGGGCGTGCCCACGCGCAGGCCCGAAGTGACGAAGGGCTTGCGGGGATCGTTCGGCACGGCGTTCTTGTTGACGGTGATGTGCGCCTTGCCCAGCGCTTCTTCCGCGTCCTTGCCGGTGACGTCGCGACCGATCAGGTCGACCAGCATCAAGTGGTTTTCGGTGCCGCCGGAGACGATCTTGTAGCCGCGTTCGATGAAGGTCTTGGCCATGGCCTTGGCGTTCTTCACCACCTGTTCCTGGTAGCTCTTGAACTCCGGCTCCAGCGCTTCCTTGAAGGCCACGGCCTTGGCGGCGATGACGTGCATCAGCGGACCGCCCTGGATGCCCGGGAACACGATGGACTGCAGCTTCTTCTCGATCTCCTCGCCAGCATCCTTCGCCACGATGATGCCGCCGCGCGGACCGCGCAGGGTCTTGTGCGTGGTGGAGGTGACGACGTGCGCGTGCGGCAGCGGGTTCGGATACACGCCCGCGGCGACCAGGCCGGCGACGTGCGCCATGTCCACGAACAGGTAGGCACCGACCTTGTCGGCGATGGCGCGGAAACGCGCCCAGTCCATCAGCTGCGAGTACGCGCTGAAGCCGGCGACGATCATCTTCGGCTTGTGCTCGACGGCGAGACGCTCGACTTCGTCGTAATCAACGAGGCCCTGCTCGTTCACACCGTACTGCACGGCGTTGAACAGCTTGCCCGAGACATTGACCTTGGCGCCGTGCGTGAGATGGCCACCGTGGGCCAGCGACATGCCGAGGATGGTGTCGCCGGGGTTCAGCAGCGCCAGGTACACGGCCTGGTTGGCCTGCGAACCCGAATGCGGCTGCACGTTGGCGTAGGTGGCGCCGAACAGCTGCTTCAGGCGGTCGATGGCCAGCTTCTCGGCCACGTCCACGTATTCGCAACCGCCGTAGTAGCGCTTGCCCGGATAGCCTTCGGCGTACTTGTTGGTGAGGACGCTGCCCTGGGCTTCCATCACGCGGGGGCTGGCGTAGTTCTCCGAAGCGATCAGCTCGACGTGATCCTCCTGACGGCGGGCTTCATCGGCCATGGCCTGGGCCAGTTCGTTGTCGTAACCGGCGATCGTCTCGTGCTTCGGGAACATCCTGACCTCGTTGGGGGTGGCAAGAAGGGGGCTAGAACGCGAAATTGTAGCTGTGATGTGTTATGGCGGCCACCTCAGGGCACTTGCGATTGCATTTCGTACAACGTACCGTACATAGCACGCCACGATTCCGAGGACTCACCGATGCCGTCCGCACCCTCGCGTACCACGAGCCGCCTGCTGCGCTGGCTGGCCACTGCCCTGTTCCTGCTGGCACCGATGGCGATGGCCGCGCCGGCCATTTCCGGCGTCGGTATCGCACCCATCCATATTCCGGACCCCGTCAGCGGCAAGCCGACGGACGGCTTCGTGTTCTACCCGTCCAGCGCCGCCACGCCCGGCACGACCAGCCTGGGACCCTATGACGTGGCGGCGCATTTCGACGTGCCCGCCGTACCGGGTGCCAAACCCTTGATCGTGATCTCGCACGGCAACGGCGGCTCTCGCCTGGGTCACCACGACCTGGCCGTGTTCCTGGCCAGCCACGGCTTTATCGTGGCCACGCTCAATCACCCGAAGGACGATTTCGAGGACACCAGCGGCGTGGGCCACATCGAGGTGCTTGCCGGCCGCCCGGTACAGGTGAAGTCCACCATCTCCACGCTGCTGGCCGATCCCCGCTGGAAAACCCTGATCGATCCGGCGCGCATCGGCGTTGCTGGCTTCTCCGCCGGCGGCTACACCAGCCTGATGGCGGTGGGCGCCAAGCCTGATTTCACTCGTTTCGTGGATTTCTGCGAACGCTATCCGAAGGACGAAAACGTCTGCAGCAAGCTGGCCGAATTCCAGACGGAGGCAGCGGCATCCGGCCTGAACCTGCGCCAGTTGATGCAGCAGCGGCAGAGCCAGCTGCAACGCTATGGCGATACTGCCGACCCGCGCATCAAGGCCGCCTTCGTAATGGCTCCGCTCAGCCTGATCTTCGATGCGCACAGCTTCGACAAGGTAAGCGCCCCGATCTACCTGTACTACGGCCAGAACGACCACGTGCTGCAACCGGACGCCAACGCGCGCCACATCCAGCCGCTTATCCACACGCTGGCCGGGGTGAAGGAAGTGCCGAACGCCGACCACTGGGTGTTTCTTGCCCCGTGCACACCCACCCTGGCCAGGCAGATCACCGAACTGTGCAGTGACCCGGCGGGCGTGGACCGCGTGCAGGTGCACGCGCAGATCGACGCCGATGCGCTGGCTTTCTTCCGCAAGGCCTTTCATCTGACGACCGACTGACATGCCACGAGCGCTGAGCGAACAGGAAACCGAGGCCTTCCGCGAACGACTCTGCGAAGCGGCGGCACGCCTCTACGTGGATGAAGGCCCCGCCGCCGTGACCATGCGCCGGCTGGCCGCCGACCTGGGCGTGGGCACCATGACGCCCTACCGCTACTTCGACAACAAGGAAGAGATCATCACGGCCGTGCGTGCCCGCGGCCTGAACCGCTTCTCCGAAGCGCTGGAACAGGCCCTTGATACGCCCGGTGATGGCCGCACCCGCAGCCGCGCGGTACGCGATGCCTATATCGCCTTCGCCCGCGCCAACATCGCCACGTATCGACTGATGTTCGAGTACCCGGAAACACGTCGGGACGACCCCGCCTACCAGCAAGCTCACGAACGCATGTGGCGCACCATCGCCGCCCATGTGGACGTGATGATCGCCGAAGGCACCGTCGAGGCCGATGCGGCCATCCTCGGTCACCAGATCTGGGCCGCGCTGCACGGCGCGGTGATGCTGGAAATCGCCGGGATGCTGCCCGCGGGCTACGACGCGGCGTCGCTGCACACGCGAACGGTCAGCGCGCTGTTCGATACGGCGCGTCCAAAACCCTGACCCATGTGGGAGCGCACCCTGTGCGCGACCCGGCGCCCGGCCACATGCGGGGCTTGTCGCGCACAGGGTGCGCTCCCACATAGGTTGTCTCGCCCAGGTTCCGTCACCGGGCCGCCCCCATAACCCGCTATAATGAGTGGTTTACACCCACTCTGATCGCACCGCCTGCCCTCGCGGCCGGCGCCGTGCACGCCGCCGGAGGTTCCATGCAGTACATCTACACCATGAACGGGGTCAGCAAGATCGTCCCCCCGAAGCGCAACATCATCAAGGACATCTCGCTGAGCTTCTTCCCTGGCGCCAAGATCGGCCTGCTGGGCGTGAACGGCGCGGGCAAGTCCACGGTGCTTCGCATCATGGCCGGCGTGGACAAGGATTTTCAGGGTGAAGCCCGCCCGCAGCCCGGCATCAAGGTCGGCTACCTGGCGCAGGAGCCGGAGCTCGATCCGGAGAAGACCGTTCGCGAAGCCGTTGAAGAAGGCGTCTCGGTGATCCTGGACGCGCAGAAGCGCCTCGAAGAGGTCTATGCCGCCTACGGTGAAGAAAACGCCGATTTCGACAAGCTCGCCAAGGAACAGCAGGAGCTGGAGAACATCCTGGCGGTGAACGACGCCCACGCGCTGGAACGCCAGCTGGAAGTGGCCGCCGACGCGCTGCGCCTGCCGCCGTGGGACGCCAAGATCGGACCGCTGTCCGGCGGTGAAAAGCGCCGCGTGGCGCTGTGCCGCCTGCTGCTCTCCAAGCCGGACATGTTGCTGCTGGACGAACCGACCAACCATCTGGACGCCGAGTCGGTGGACTGGCTGGAGCAGTTCCTGCAGAACTACCCGGGCACCGTCGTGGCCGTCACCCATGACCGCTACTTCCTGGACAACGCCGCCGAGTGGATTCTGGAACTCGACCGCGGCCGCGGCATTCCGTGGAAGGGTAACTACACCGAGTGGCTGGAGCAGAAGGACGCCCGCCTCAAGCAGGAAGCCTCGCAGGAAAAGTCGCGCCAGAAGGCCATCGAGAAGGAACTGGAATGGGTGCGCTCGGCGGCCAAGGGTCGCCAGTCCAAGGGCAAGGCGCGCTTGAACCGTTTCGAAGAGCTGAACTCGGTCGAGTACCAGCGCCGCAACGAAACCAATGAAATCTTCATTCCGCCGGGCGAACGCCTGGGCCAGGAAGTGATCGAGTTCAAGAACGTCACCAAGTCGTTCGGCGATCGCGTGCTGATCGAAGACCTGTCGTTCAAGATTCCGCCGGGTGCCATCGTCGGCGTGATTGGCCCGAACGGCGCCGGCAAGTCCACCTTCATGAAAATGATCATGGGCAAGGAACAGGCCGACTCGGGCGAAGTGAAGCTGGGCCACACGGTCAAGCTGGCCTACGTCGACCAGTCGCGTGACGCGCTCGATCCGAAGAACAACGTGTGGCAGGAAGTGTCCGGCGGTTCGGACATCCTTACCATCGGCAACTTCGAGATCCAGTCGCGCGCCTACATTGGCCGCTTCAACTTCAAGGGCACCGACCAGCAGAAGATCGTCGGTCAGCTGTCCGGTGGTGAGCGCGGTCGCCTGCACATGGCCAAGACCCTGCTACAGGGCGGCAACGTGCTGCTGCTCGACGAACCGTCCAACGACCTTGACGTGGAAACGCTGCGCGCACTCGAAGACGCGCTGCTGGAATTCCCGGGTTGCGCGGTGGTCATCTCGCATGACCGCTGGTTCCTGGACCGCATCGCCACGCACATCATCGCGTTCGAAGGCGACTCGCACGTGGAGTTCTTCCCGGGCAACTACAACGAGTACGAGGCGGACAAGAAGCGTCGTCTCGGCGATGAGGCTGCCAAGCCGCATCGTGTGAAGTACAAGAAGCTGGCGTAACGCCCGCTTTGCTCCCTCTCCCCTCCGGGGAGAGGGCTGGGGTGAGGGGCCAGGTCTGGCCTCTTTCCTCAAAAGAACCACTTTCCAAATCAGCGTCACCGCAAGATTGTCCCCTCACCCTAACCCTCTCCCCGGAGGGGAGAGGGAACAAAAAGCAGCGAGGAGAACACGATGCACTTCATGCAATCCCTGCAACAGGCATGGGCTGACCATGACTCCCTCGTCTGCGTCGGCCTCGATCCCGAGCCCGCCAAATTCCCCGCGCACCTGAAGAGCCACAAGGACGCGGTGTTCGAGTTCTGCCGCGACATCGTCGACGCAACCGCCGACGTCGTCTGCGCGTACAAGCCGCAGATCGCGCACTTTGCCGCGCTGCGTGCCGACGAAGCGCTTGAGCGCCTCATCGCGCATATCCACGAAAAACATCCCGGCGTGCCGGTGATCCTCGATGCCAAGCGCGGCGACATCGGCAGCACGGCGCAGCATTACGTCAGCGAAGCGTTCGATCGCTACAAGGCCGACGCCGTCACGCTGAACCCGTACATGGGCCGCGATTCCGCGCAGCCGTTCCTTGAACGTGCCGACAAGGGCGTGATCCTGCTGTGTCGCACGTCCAACCCGGGCGGCGCGGATTTCCAGGCACTCGATTGCGGCGGTGAACCGCTATACCTGCGCGTGGCCGAAACCATTGCGCGGCAGTGGAACGCGAACGGCAACTGCGCACTGGTCACCGGCGCCACCTGGCCGGAAGAACTCGGCAAGGTGCGCGCCGTGGTGGGTGACATGCCGCTGCTGGTGCCGGGCATCGGTGCGCAGGGCGGCGATGTCGAAGCGGTGCTGAAGCATGGCCGCAGCAGCGACAACACCGGCCTGATGATCAGCTCCTCGCGCGCCATTCTCTACGCGGGCAACGGCGAGGATTTCGCCCACGCCGCACGTGAAGCAGCACTCGATCTGCGCGATCAGATCAACCGCTTTCGCTAAGCCACGTATCCGCGCATCTTGTGGGAGCGCACCCTGTGCGCGACGTCCACACCCTGCGATAACGACCTGACCCTGCGGTCGCGCACAAGGTGCGCTCCTACAACGGAGCGACCTGCACCATGGCGCCAGCGCCATGTGGCTGAATCAACATCCTCCGCCGCAACCACCGCTCCGACGGCGTCGACACATAACGCTCGATGCCCTTGCCCAGCAGCCAGCACAACGGCAGCGCAGGCAGGTACCACAGGTAGCCATAAGTGAAGTCGCCACCGGTCGCCTTCCAGATTCGCAGCACACCGAACACCACGAACATGTGGGTCAGGTAGATCTCGTAACTCAGGCGTCCCCACGAACGCAGCCAGCCTAGGCCGCGCGCGGCCGCCGCATTCGAACGCGCCCACGCGCTGGCCAGCACAAGGCAGCCGGCCGAGAACGTGAGCACCAGCATGTAGCCGTTGTGCATCACCGGCCACAGCAGCTTGCCTTCGAACATCACCAGATAGAGGCTGATCGCGCCGAGCGCACCTAGTGCCCACGTTACGCCGCGCGGCACGCTCTTCCACCGCCATGCCAGCAACGCCGCCAGCACGCCCGTGGCAATCGCCGCCATGCCTGGCAGGTACGCCTTCTCCTGCCAGATCTCGTTGTCGGCCAGCGCCGCGCGCGTCCACGGCAGGGAGAGGGCCAATACGATCAACATGGGCACCAGCACCCATGTGCGCCGCGTCAGCAGGCACACGAGGGGAAAGCCGAGGTAGAACACTTCCTCGATGGAGAGCGACCACAGCACGTCCCAGTTGCCGGGCAGGTAACCCGTCATGCCTTCGTACCAGTTCAGGTGAAAACCCAGCGCTGCCACGATGGCGCGTGGCAGCGATTGCCCTTCCCGACTGATGACGTAGTCAGATACGCCCAACAGGTGTAACCCGCTCAGCACGGCAACCAACAACAACAGGCAGGGTGCGATGCGCGAAAAACGCCGCGCATAGAAGGCACGCAGATCGATGCGGGACAGCGCACCGTCGCGGTGAAGCGCGTTGCTGGTGATAAGGAAACCGGAGATGACGAAGAAGATGAAGACCGCTTCGTAGCCGTTGAAATTGATGGCGCTCATCACCTTCGTCGGCAGCACCGCGGCGAGCGAGGTTTTCTTCAGCGGAATGCGCAAGCCGATGTGATGCAGCACCACCAGCAGGATCGACAGGCCACGCAACAAGTCGATACCTGCATTGCGTGTGTGAGCGTGTTCCTTCACCGACGTCCGTTCCTTCATCCCAATCGCTCCAGTACGAAATCGACAAACGTTCGAAGCTTGGCGGTGGGTCGAACCTCACGCCGCCGGACGATCTGGATGTGTCGCGTAGGCAAGTTCCAATCGGGCAACAGCCGAACGAGTTGCCCGGATGCAATGGAGGGCGCCAGCAATACATCGGCCTGCACCACCACGCCAACACCGCACAGCGCGGCCGTCAGCAGCGCCTGTCCGTTGTTGCACATCAACGGCCCTTTCACCGGTACTTCCACCTGGCGACCTTCCTTGCTGAAGCGCCAATGGTGGCGGGCGCCCCATGCCATGAAACCCAGACACGCGTGACCGGACAGATCTTCCGGCTTGCCCGGCGTGCCGTGCAATTGCAGATACGCGGGACTCGCCACCGCAAACATGTGCGACGGCGACAGCGGGCGCGCGACGAGTGCGTCATCGTGGATCGGCCCCGAGCGGATGGCCACATCGAAGCCTTCCTCGTGCATGTCCACCACGCGATCGTTGAGGCTCAGCTCCACCTGCACGGTGGGATAGGCCGCCATGTACGCGCCGATGACCGGCATCAACCGATGCGCACCCCACGTCACGGGTGCCGTCACCCGCAGCGTACCCTGCGGTTCTGCGCGCATCGCCTCGGCCACCTGGTCCGCAGCCTGCACGCTGCTGAGCACGTCGCGGCAGCGTTCCAGATAGGCCGCACCGATCTCCGTCAGGTGATGGCGCCGCGTGGTGCGTTCCAGCAGTTGCGCGCCCAGCTGCTGCTCCAGCGCGCGCACGTGGTTGGCCACCATGGTGGTGGACAGGTCGAATTCGTCGGCCACGGCGGCAAAGCTGCCCTTCTCCACCACGCGAACGAACACCGCCATGCTGGTCAGACGATCCATTCCAAATCCCTGCTTTGGAGTGAATGAAGCTTACCCGCATTTATCAATAATGGGCGGCCAATCAAGATCCCTGCCACGACCCACAGGGAGATCGAACGATGAAGACCCTTCCGCGCCTGCGCCACCTGGCCCTGGCCTTCGCACTCACCTTCACCGCCACCAGCCACGCCGGGCAAGCGCCCGCCACGACACGCCCGCTACCCGTCGACTGGTACCCGGAAAGCATCGCCGTGGGGCCGGACGGCTCGTTCTACGTTGGCAGCTGGCGCCAGGGTGCGGTGGCTCGCCTCCAGCCCGGCGAAGACGCACCTCAAGTGCTGGTAACGCCAGGCTCCAACGGTCTCTCGAATGGCCAGGGCGTGTTGGTGGATGCGCACCGTGGCCTGCTGTGGATCTGCTCGGGCACGCTGGGCTACACCACCGTTCCCACGAACCCCAGCGCGCTCAAGAGCTACGACCTCGCCACCGGCGCACCGCGTGCCAGCTACGAGCTCCCCGACAAGGGTTACTGCAACGACCTGGCGGAAGACGAACACGGCAATCTCTACGTCACCGACTCCTTCCAGCCGCGCATCTTCCGCTGGCGCGATGGCGACAGGCAGCTTGAGGTGTGGAAGGAAGATGCAGCGTTCATCGCCGGCAGCGACGGATACAAGCTCAACGGCATCGCCATCGACGGCAACCACGTCTACCTCAGCACCGTGGCTGCCGAGCCTTACCTGTTGCGCGTGGATGTGCAGCCGGATGGCAGCGCAGGCAAGGCCACCCGCATCGACATGCCCCGCACGCTGAAGAACGCCGATGCCATCCGTTCGGTTGGCCATGGCCGTATCGTGATCTTCGAAAGCAACGCCTTCGGACACGATGGCCCCTATGGCGGGCAGATCTCGATGGCGACGATCAAGGGCGACAAGGCCAGCGAACTGGTGACGCTGGTGGCGGGACTCAACGATCCCTCGTCAGGCGTGATCGCCAATGGCCGCGTGTATTTCATCGAATCGAAGTACAGCCTGCTGTTTGCGCACAAGGGCGATGACGCGGGCATTCCGCGGCAGGTACCGTTCGATGTGCAATCGGTGCCGCTGCCGAACTGAAGATCGCTATGACCTTGTGGGAGCGCACCCTGTGCGCGACTCGGCGAAACCGAATGCCAACGTTATACCGAGTCGCGCACAGGGTGCGCTCCCACATATATCGCGAGAGGCTTACTGCGCCGCAGGCAGATCGTGAATCATCTGCTGCGCGAGACCTTCGTAGTTGTAGTCGAAGTGATGGTCGCCGGTCTTTTCGTAGACCTTGATCCACGACGGCAGCTTGGGATCGGCGCAGATGGTGTCGGCCTTGTCCTTGATGCCGTAGTAGCACACCACCGGCGGATGGTTATCCAGCGCTTGAAGCGGCGGCATGGCATCGAAGTGCTTGACCGGGTTCACCCACTGGAAGAAATCCTGCGTCCAGGTTTTCCACTTGCCTTCGCGCGCCGAGATATAGCCTTCCATCTCGATTTCGAAATTCACGTCGTGGCTGGGCGACAGCAGCACGATCTGCGCGATGCGCGCGCGACCCTCGGGACTGAGCTTGCCCACGATGGTGGGAAGCACATCGGCGCCGAAGGAGAAGCCGATCAGCCACACGCGCTTCTTGCCGGGCTGCGCCACGACGCGGGAAATCAACGCGTCCAGGTCCGCCGCGGAATCTTCCGGGCTCCTCTCGCGCCAGTAATACTGCAGCAGGCTCACGCCTTCGACCGGAATGCCGTGCGACGCGATGATCTTGCCCAGCGACTGGTCCAGGTCGCGCCAACCACCGTCACCGGAATAGAAAATCGCCACCACGTCTTCGCGCCCGGCCAGCGGCGTCACGCCTGCCTGCGCAGGCACCTGTACCAGCGATTCGTCCATGGTGGCGTGATGCCACGGCTGCCAGGCCCACAGGCTCACGCCAGCAGCGATCAGCACAACGAGGGCCATCCATTTCCAGAGTCGTTTCAACGGCGCACCATGCCAGACAATCCACCCGAGATAAGGCTCGCCACATTGGCGAACACCAGCGGCAAAGCGATGCCATTGGGAACCGCGAGATAACGAGGCTCCCACACGGGATCGAATTTGTCCTTGTACTTGTGTAGCCCGCGGAAGTTGTAGAACCGCTCACCGCGACCGAACAGCATGGCACCCAGGCGGCTCCACAGCGGCGCGCTGCGGCGGTTCTGCAGGCCGGAGAACGGTGCCATGCCAAGGTTGAACCAGCGGTAACCTTCCTGCTTGGACCACTGCATCAGGCTGATGAAAAGGAAATCCATCACGCCGGAGGTGCCATCCGGAAGGTGCCGCATCAGGTCGAGCGAAGCCTCTTCCTTGTTGTCTGTCAGGAACAGGTTGGCGAACGCCACCAGCTCCTCGCCCTGCCACACCAATGCCATCGGCGTGCGTTCCAGGTAGCGCGGATCGAACGTGCCCAGCGAGAAGCCCTTCTCGCGCACGCCCTTGTCGCGCATCCACGCATCGGAAATGGTCTTGAGCTTGGGCATCAACGCGGGCACCGCATCGGCCGGCACGATCTCCATGCGCATGCCGTCGCGGGTGAGTTTGTTGATGGTGTTGCGCAACACCTTCTTGGATTTGCCGTCCAGGTTGAAGCCGGCCAGTTCCACGCGCGCTTCCTCGCCGATCTTGAGGAAGTTCATGCCCACTTCCAGGTACAGGTCCAGATCGTCCTGGCGCACCTGGTAGAACAACGGCCAGCCGCCAGCGCGCTCGCATTGATCACGGAAGGTCCACACCAGTTCGCGGCGTGCATCTTCGTCTTCGCCGACCGGGTCGCCCATCGCCACCCAACTGCGCCCTTCCACGTCGTACATGATGAAGGCGCGGTTGTCGTTGTCGAACAGCAGCGTCTTGTCGCCCATCAGCGCCAGATGCGCCTGCGCGGAGTTGAAGTGCTTGATCAGCGGCAGCGCGCGCTGCAGGTCCGCTTCGCTGGGCAGGTGCAAATTCGGACGTGCGGGGCGAACAAGACTGGCCAACGCGAACAGGAGTCCCGCCGCCGCCGCGCCCACCAGCGCGCGCAATGCGCGTGGTGCACCGCCGTGATAGAAACTGAATTCCCACCACAGGTTGTTGCTGTATTCCACGTGCTTGTAGCTGAAGCCGACCAGCCAGCCGGCGCAGACGAACACCGCCACGATGGCGATGATCCATCCCCACGAGAAGCTCGCGCTGAACATCGACGCGCGGCGATAGAACAGGCGATGCGCAGGCGCCAGGGCAAGCGCAAGCAGCGACAGCAGAATGGCTTCTTCGTAGTCGATGCCCTTGAGCAGCGACAACACCGCGCCCAGCACCAGCAGCACCAGCGTGAGCACGTAGGCGGCATCGAGGCGACGCTGCAAACCGCGCGCAAGGATCAGCAACATCATGCCGACCACGCTGGAGAGGAAGTGGGACACTTCCAGCACGGCCAGCGGCAACACGTCGCGCAGGATGGCCATGCGCGTGGGTAGTGCCGACGTGGCGCCGGAGAACAGCAGCACGGCGCCCGACACCATCGTCAAGCCCGCAAAGAACGGCGGCAGCAGTCCCGTGAACCACGGTGCCAGCAGCGCCTTCTGACGCAGGCCGCGCGCCTCGCGCCAAAGCACGACCACCGTCGCCGCAAAGAGCGGCAGGAAGTAATAGATAAGGCGATACGCCGCCAGCGCGCCGAGAATGGGCGCTTCCAGGCCCTGGTTACCTTCGGCGCCGAAGCCGGCCAGCATCACCGCTTCGAACACGCCAAGGCCGCCCGGTACGTGGCTGATCAGGCCGGCAATCTGCGCGAGCACGAAGATGGCGAGGAAGTGGCCGAAACCGGTATCCACCTGGTTCGGCATCAGCAGGTACAGCACGTAGGCGGCCAGACCCCAATCGACCGCGCCCACCAGCACCTGGCGGAAAGCCACCAGCGTGCTCGGCAGGCTCAAACGCCAGCGCCACAGGCGCAATGGACGTCCAAGCAGACGGCTGCCTGCGATCCACAACAACGGCACCAGCGTCAGCACGCTCGCCACGGGGATACGCAAGCTGGCAAGCGGCAGCGTGGGCGGCACCGGCACCAGCAACAGCGTGACGCCGGTCAGCGCGCACAAGCCAAGCCAGAAACTGAGCGTGGTGTACACCACCACCTTCGCCACTTCCGCCGTGGACAACCCGGCCTGGATGTAGAAGCGATAGCGGATGGAGCCGGAGATCAGCAGCGCCATGCCCAGCGCATTGCTGAAGGCGTAGCTGATGAAGGAGATCAGGCTGACCTGCGCGCCCGGCAAATGCTTGCCGATGTATTTCAGGCCAAACCAGTCGTACAGGATCATCACGCCGTAACTGCCGGCCGTGAGCAGCACGGCCAGCGCGAGGCGATAATTTTCCAACCCGTGGACGTAGCGGGCCACCTCGCGGTAGCTCACCTCGCTGGCGAGGCGATGCAGCGCCCACAGCGCCAGGCACAGCATGGCCACCGAAAGCAGCGGACCGGCGAGCCTGCGCAACCGGGCCATCAGGCCAGGGCGCGCAAGCAACTCACCGGGAATCGGGGCATCCGCCCCTGTCTGCTCCACCACGCGTTTACCGCCTCCACATGACCATCGCGCAGGACCATCGCTGCGACCGTCTAGGATAGCCGGTCAAGGCGCATTCCTGTCTGATCGTGGCATGCAGGCATGACATTTGGTCGCGCCCGCTTCAGGCAGGTCGCGACCCGGGGAGGCCCTGATCCATTCCACGTAGACGGCATGACCCGCAGAGAGTGTGCAGGGTGTGAGGCGTGACGCAGCCCAGGCTGGCCGCCTGGGCAAGGTGCGCATCGCGCTCTGCACACTCTCTGCGAGTCACCCGAAGGGCCGGTTCTGCCAGGGCGCAGCTGTACGCCCTGGCAGAATCGGTGACGCCTGCGTGGAATGGATCAGAGCCTCCCAGGACTCATTTGTTGCCGATACCGTTAGCCATGCGGGCTACCCAGCGGTACATGAAGAACACGATCAGGGCGAAGGCGATGCCGCCGATCCATTGCGCCTTGTCGGCAAAGCTCTCGCCCACCAGCGCCAACGGCGCCTGCAGGTTGCTGAAGCCCAGCTTGTCGGCGAACGCCACGATGGCGGCAATCAGCACGCCCACGATGCTCTCGCCCACGATCAGGCCCGAAGCGAGCAGCACACCCAGCTGCTTGGTGGTTTCCGGCTTCGCCGAGCGGTCGGCGCGACGATCGAAATACCAGCCCACCACCGAACCCACCACCACCATCAGCGTGCTGACCGTGGGCAGATAGATGCCCAGGCCCACGGCCAACGGAGGAATGCGCGCGCTCTTGGAGGTGCGTGCCAGGATTTCATCGATGGCGATGATGACCACGCCGATGCCCACACCGATTTCGATCAGGCTCCAATCGATGTTGCCCGTGATCACGCCCTGCGCCAGCGCGGAAATCAGGCCCGCCTGCGGCGCCGGCAGCGCGTGTGCACCCGCACCGGCCACACCCACGAAACCGTAAGCCTTGTTGATCAGGTCCAGCACCGGCGGAATCACCGCCGCGCCAGCCACCACACCCACCACCAGCGCCACCTGCTGGCGCCACGGCGTGGCGTCCACCAGCTGGCCGGTCTTCAGATCCTGCAGGTTGTTGTTGGCAATGGCCGCAACCGTAAACACCACCGAGGTGATGAACAGTGCGAACGCCACCAGCGCCTTGCCTTCGTCGGCACCCACATACGGCTTCACGAACGCCACCAGCAACAATGCAGCGGCGATGACCACAAGAATGCCCACGCCCGACAAGGGGCTGTTGGACGAGCCGATCAGGCCGGCCATGTACCCGCACACGGTCGACACGAAGAAGCCCATCAGCACCACGAACGCGACACCGCCAATGGCCAGGACGCCCACGTGTGCGCCCAGGCCTGCGGTGTTGCCGAAGTACCCGAGCAGCCACGCGATGGGAATGAAGCACGCCAGCGTGATCAGTCCCACGATGCCGATCGGAATGTCACGCTCGGTGCGCGGCAGCGTGTCTGCCTTGCCCGCCTTGCGCACGCGTGCAGCGGCCATGGCCGACGTCAGGCCGGTGATCACCGGCTTCACCAGCTTGGCCAGCGTCCAGATGGCCGACACGCCGATGGCGCCCGCGCCCACGAAGCGCACCTTGTGGCTCCATGTGGCATTGGCGAGGTCGGAAATCGGCTGCGACAGGTCGCCAAGCACGGAGAAGTGCGGCACGCCCCAGCCCCAGCCGATGATCGCGCCGATGAGCATCGCAATACCCACCGACAGGCCCACCAGGTGACCGATGGCAAACAGCGCAAACGAAAGGCTGAAATCGAAACCGCTGACCGCGCCCTTGTCGTTCACGCGGAAGTAGCGCACGAAGTCGCTGGCGAAAACCTGCGTGGCAACCACCACCGCAAACACCGCCGACACGATGGAACCCCACAGCACGGCAAGCAGGCCGGCTCGCCCTTCTTCCACGCTGTTGGCATCAGCGTCGTCACCGGCGCCGACCTTCAGCACTTCCGCGCAGGCGATGCCTTCCGGATACGGCAGGTCGGAATTGGTCACCAGCGCGCGGCGCAGCGGGATGGAATACATCACGCCCAGGATGCCGCCCAGCGCGCAAACCGCGAAGGAGGTCCAGAACGGGAAGTCCGCCCACCAGCCGATCATGATCATGCCGGGCAGCACGAAGATGATGGACGACAACGTGCCCGCCGCCGACGCGATGGTCTGCACGACGTTGTTTTCCTGGATGGTGGAATCCTTGAACCCGCGCAGCAGGGCCATGGAGATCACCGCCGCCGGAATCGACGTGGCGAAGGTCAGGCCGGCCTTCAGGCCAAAGAACACGTTGGCGGCGGTAAACACCACCGTGATGATCACGCCCAGGATGAGACCGCGGACGGTCAGCTCTTTGCGATTGTCGGTCTGGGAAAGATTGCCGCTCACGAGAGTCGTCCCGTCATGTGATTGTCCCCTGGTGACCGCCCCGGGGCGGCTTGGATACGTCGGGCCCGCCGGAGCGGGACAGCGCGTAGGGTTGCCGGATTTGGGGGGAATCGCAACGGGTTGACGAAAGGTTGACCTTCAGCCCCTTGCCGCCGTGGCGGCGGAGGCCGGGATCTGGTGACCTTGCCCCCGGTTTGTGCCTCGCAGCCGGGTCTCGCTTCTTCGGGCGGTGCCGGTTTTTGCGTGCTTGCTTCCGCGTTTCGAAAGCCCCCATCGTTCCCTCACCGTCACTCCCGCGAAAGCGGGAGTCCAGTGACTTTGCTTACGCTTTTTGCGGTTTTGGTTGTTCGCAACTTCGGGCGCTGCCGCGATCTGGCCGCTCACGCCGCGGAGGCGTTTCGATCGTCTGCCGACGACGCGAAGCTAGTCCCGTGGGACGCTCGAGTCACTTTTCTTTTGCTGGCCCAAA
>NZ_QAVX01000002.1:0-214357 GCF_003121485.1 Dyella sp. C11
GGGCGGACGAGCAGGCCCCGCAGGGGTGCCTGGCAGGACGCCAGGCACTTTTCGCCCGGGCAGGAGCCCGGTCGAAAAGCCCGGCCGCCCCTCACGGACTGGCTGGGCTGAAAGCCCAGACAGCGCCAAGTGGGGGTGCCTTTTCTTTTGGTTACTTTTCTTTGGGCAAGCAAAGAAAAGTGACCCGGACTGCGGCAGCAGTTCGGAAGCCCGCGGCAGGCGAGCCAGGTCGAGGAAAGGACCCAAAAGAGCGAAAAGGCAAAGTCACTGGATTCCCGCCTTCGCGGGAATGACGGTGAGGGGTAGGGACGTCACCGCAAGAATGGCGGTGGGGGTAGAAACATCATTGCGATGAAAGTGGTGAAGAATAGGGGCGTCATCGCAAAGGCGGCGGCGAGGGATAGAAACATTCCCGCGAGCACCCGACCTTTATCCCCTTATCGGGACTCACCCCAACCCTCTCCCCCCAAGGGGAGAGTGAGCAAAAGCGGCATGACGGCCGAAGAACGAAGCAAAGCGCCGAGCACCCCAAAAAAAACTAAAAACACCCTGCCACCTTCCTCACACCCTCATCAATCTGCACCAGACTCGCGCCACCATATCCAAGGATGAGCCCAACCCTCCCCGGCTCTCCGATGTAACAAGGCGTCAGCGGCCTCACCGAAACACCCACTTCTGCCGCCCTGCGCGACACCGCCACATCATCCACGCCATCGGGCAGCAAACCCGCCAGCTGCATGCCGGCTTCGGTGCCGATCACTTCCAATCGACCACCGAGATAACGCCCAATCGCCTCATGCACGGCGATGCGTTTCTCCATGTACAGCGTGCGCATGCTGCGAATATGCCGCGCGAAATGGCCTTCGCGAATGAACTCCGTCATCACCGACTGGTAGAGCATCGACGAGAACGTGTCGATGGCATCGCGACCTGCGTAAAAATCCGTGACCAGGTCCTTCGGCACCACGATGTAGCCGAGACGAAGTGCGGGAAACATCACCTTGCTGAAGGTGCCGAGATAGATCACGCGCGCCTGCGTGTCCGTACCTTGCAGCGACGACAAGGGGCGACTGCCGAAGCGGTATTCACTGTCGTAATCGTCCTCGATGATCCATGCGTCGTTGCGTGTCGCCCAGTGCAATAACTGCATGCGTCGCGACGCACTCATCGCCATGCCTAGCGGAAACTGGTGCGAAGGCGAGATGTACACCGCACGCGCATCCGCAGCAACGCGCGCGCCATGTGCAACGTCGATGCCTTCGGCATCCACCGGCACCGGCACCAATTCGGCGCCTGCGGTGCGCAAGGCCTGGTGCGCACCGGGATAGCCCGGGTCTTCCATCCACACGCGTTCACCAGCATCCAGCAGCACATGCGCACAGATCTGCAGCGCCTGTTGCGAACCAGTGGTGATCAACACCTGCGACGCATCACAACGCACGGCACGCGCAGCACCGAGGTATTCGGCAACAGCCTCGCGCAGCGGCAAATGCCCCATGGGGTCGCCGTAGCCCATCGATTCCAGCGACAGGTGTCGTGCATGACGGCTCACCAGTTTCGACCACAACGCCGAAGGGAACGCATCCAGCGCAGGCAGGCCCACGCGGAAAGCCCCCATGTTCGCCAGCCATGTCGCTTCAGGTGATCGCAACAAGGCAGCACGACGGGACGTACGCCGCGAACCACCGGGTGATGCGGCAGGCGTTGGGCGCACGCGTTTCGTTTGCTCGGTTGTCATATCCGATGGGATGGCACGCGCCACACATGTACCCGCGCCGGTGAAGGTTTCCAGGAAACCCTCCGCCTGCAGCTGCTCGTACGCACCCAGCACGGGAATGCGCGAAATGCCGAGTTCGGTGGCAAGGCTCCGCGTGGACGGCACGCGCTGTCCCGGCCGCAGCTGGCCGCTGCTGATGGAGCGGCGAAACCAGTCGGACAGCTGCTGGTACATGGGCGTGTCGCTGCCCGCGTCCATGGCGACGGGCGGCAGGAATCCGGCGGGAATGCGCTGCATGGCAACGGCTCCAGAGTGGCTATATAAACTCGCGCCAAAGTGGTTATTCCAGCCGACCACTTTCGGGCATAGCTTGCGCTCGTCCGAACGAGCCAGCAACCATGAAGCGATTCCTGCCCACATCGCTGATGCACCCAAGGATTTTCGTGCTCGGCATGGCGTTCCTGCTCTGCTTGCCCGGCACGTGCCAGCGTGCTCATGCCCAGGACGAGGCATCGTCCACGGAAATACCGCAGACCCGCGACAACGCCTGGTGGACGGGCCCCATGATGGCCAACTCCGCCGAGACCCTGCCACCCGGCCACATGTTGCTGGAGCCCTATCTCTACGACGTCGCCAGCCGCGGTTCCGACAGTTTCGGTTCGCGCACCTACATCAACTACGGCGTCGCCGACCGCTTCACCATGGGCGTGATTCCCGTGTTCGGCTACAACCGCGTGAGCAACGCGCCGAACAGCAGTGGCGTGCAGGTGGGCGACATCACGCTCACCGCGCAATACCGCCTGCGTCAGTTTCATGAGGGCAGCTGGCTACCGACCGTCGCCATCCAGGTGCAGGAAACGTTTCCTTCGGGCAAGTACGACCGACTCGGCAATCGCCCCGCCGATGGACTCGGCAGCGGCGCGTACACCACCACCATCGGCATCAATACGCAGACCTATCTATGGATGCCGAACGGCCGCATCTTGCGCGTACGATTCAACGTGTCCGCATCGTTCTCCTCCAGCACGGATGTGAACGGCGCAAGCGTCTACGGCACCGACGCAAACTTTCGCGGTCGCGCACGCCCCGGCGATAACGTGTTCGGCAACGCATCGGCCGAATACAGCCTTACGCGAAACTGGGTACTGGCGCTGGATGTGATCTACAACCACAACAGCTCCACGCGCGTGAGTGGCCAGGAATATGCAAACGCCGATCCCTTTCCACCCGATCCTGCGCTCGGCGCCAAGTCGAACCGTTACATCGGCTTCGCACCCGCTGTGGAATACAACTGGTCGCCCAACCTTGGCCTGCTGGTGGGGATGCGCGTGATTCCTTCGGGCAATCGCACGACGTCGTCCATCACGCCGGCCATCGCTCTCAACTATGTGCACTGAGGAAGAGACATGAAACGTGTTGTCCTGTTCGTGCTGTCCACGTTGTTGCTCGCCACCGCCGCGATGTCCACGCCGCCTACGCATCCATTGCCAAGTTTCGTGGGCCTGGCCATTGCGGACAAAAACAGGCCTGCCGAGGATCGCGCGCTGGACGACGAACGCCATCCCGCTGCGGTGCTCGGCTTCACCGGCATCAAGCCCGGCGACATCGTGGTGGATCTGATGCCCGGCAAGGGCTACTACACGCGCCTGTTCAGCCGCATGGTCGGCCCGAAAGGCAAGGTGTATGCGCTGCAACCCTCGGAGATGGACAAGGCTGCGCCGAAGGGGCTGGAAAGCGTGCGCGGCTTTGCTGGCTCAGGCGAATACGCCAACGTCAGCGTGCTGGTGCAGCCGGTCAACGAACTGAAGCTGCCCGAACCTGTCGACGTGATCTGGACATCGCAGAACTGGCACGACTTGCACGACCCCTTCATGGGGCCGGCGGACATCGCGAAAGTGAGCAAGGCGCTTTTCGATGCGCTGAAGCCCGGCGGCACGCTGATCGTGCTGGATCACGCCGCCGCCGATGGCACGGGCGTATCGAAGACGAACGATCTGCACCGCATCGACCCGGCTGCCGTCAAGAGCGAACTGGCTGCCGCGGGTTTCCAGTTCGACAGCGAGAGCGACGCGCTGCGCAATCCCGATGACGACCACACCAAGGGCATTCGCGATCCGTCGATCAAGGGACACACGGACCGCTTCATCTTGAAGTTCCACAAACCTTAGGATGCATCTGATATACGCAGTAACGCTTTACTCCTAAGGTCAAGGTGGCCACCTTAATCCTAGGAAAAAGTCCATGGACACCTCCGCCAAGAAACCCTCTGGCCCTTTCATTGCCTCCTCATGGGCAGCGCTGTTACTCGGCGTTATTGCGTACCTGCTCGGCCTGTGGAATGCAGGCATGCCGCTCAACGAAAAGGGCTACTACTTCACCGTGCTTATGTTCGGGCTATTTGCAGCCGTTTCCATTCAAAAAAGTGTGCGTGACCGCGCCGAAGGAATACCCGTTACGGGACTCTATTTCGGACTAGCCTGGTTTTCCATCATTCTGACCATCGTGCTACTTGCGGTTGGCTTATGGAATGCAACTCTGCAGCTGAGTGAGAAAGGCTTCTATGCAATGGCTTTTGCGCTAAGTCTGTTTGCTGCCATAGCAGTCCAGAAGAACACGCGTGACCTCGCATCGATTCCGATGCAAGAAGTGAACGACTAAGCCTCTTATTGGTGGGTTAACCCTGCCCTCGCCTCACAGCTACGCTTCACTTTGTCCGGCGCACTTCACCGTCCCCTCGCTGCGCACCTTCGTTCTTGATGAAATCGACGAAGGCGCGCAGCGGCGCCGGCATGTGCGTGCGGCTTGGGTAATACAGCAGCGGGCCGCTGAAGCGCTGGCACCACTCATCCAGCACGGGCACCAGCGCACCGCTCGCCAGCGACGGCTGCAGGAATTCCTCGAAGGTGTGGATGATGCCGAGCCCACTCACCGCCGCTTGCACCTGCATCTCGGTGGTGGATGAAAGCAACGGTCCTTCCGGGCGGATGCGCACCACTTTTCCGCGACGTTCGAACTCCCATACCGCAATGACGCCACTGGGAAAGCGATGGCGGATGCAGGCATGGCTCACCAGATCCTGCGGCTTCGAAGGACGACCGCGTTCCGCCAGATACGCCGGCGACGCCGCCGCCACGAAACGCTGCATGCGCGGGCCGATGGGCATGGCGATCATGTCGCGCTCCACACGCTCCTCGTAGCGAATGCCGGCATCGCAGCCGGCGGCCAGCATGTCGACAAAGGCATCGTCCGTCACCACGTCCAGCATGATGCCTGGATGAGCGCGCAGGAATCGCGCCGCGATCTGCGGCAAGACGTAGCGCGCCACGATGGAGGGCACGTTGAGGCGCAAGGTGCCGGTGGGGCTGTCGCGGTACGCGTTGATGCTGTCGAGCGCACCGCCGATTTCACCGACCAGCGGCGTCAGGCGCTCGATCAACCGCTGGCCGGCTTCGGTCGGCGTCACGCTGCGCGTGGTGCGATTGAGCAGGCGCACGCCCAGGCGCGATTCCAGGCGCCGCAATGCGGCACTCAACGCCGATGCGGAAACATTCCCCTGCAGCGCCGCACCACGAAATCCGCGGGCGCGCGCCACGGCCAGAAAAGCTTCGATATCGGAAAGGCCAAGTTCTTCCATTGTGCGGATTCCGGCACGGGTCGTGTGGATAGGCCCGGATTATCGTACACCCGCTTCCACCCCATACTTCGCTGCGAATCGATCCTCCCTACCCTTCGGAGATGCGCACATGCAACACCGTCAACTTGGTTCCACGGGTCCCAGCGTTTCCGCCCTCGGCCTCGGCTGCATGGGCATGTCGGGCATGTATGGCCCGTCCGATCGTGCCGAGAGCATCGCCACCATCCACGCGGCACTCGATGCCGGCATCAACCTGCTCGATACCGGCGACTTCTATGGCATGGGCCACAACGAGATGCTCATCGGCGAAGCGTTGAAGAACGTGCCGCGCGAAAACACCATCATCAGCGTGAAGTTCGGTGCGCTGCGCGATCCCGCCAATGGCTGGGGTGGCAACGACACGCGCCCGGTCGCGTTGAAGAATTTCCTCGCTTACACCTTGCAGCGTCTGGGTGTGGATTACATCGATGTCTATCGTCCCGCACGCCTGGACCCCAACGTGCCGATCGAAGACACCATCGGCGCCATCGCGGACATGGTGAAGGCCGGTTACGTGCGTCACATCGGCCTCTCGGAAGTGGGCTCGGAAACGATTCGCCGCGCCGCCGCCGTGCACCCCATCGCCGACCTTCAGATCGAGTATTCGCTGATCTCGCGCGGCATCGAAGACGGCATTCTCGACACCTGTCGCCAGCTGGGCATCGGCATCACCGCCTACGGCGTGCTATCCCGCGGCCTGATCAGCGGGCACTGGGATAAGAACAACGCGGGCAAAGGTGATTTCCGCGCGATGAGTCCGCGATTCCAGGCGGGGAATGTCGACCAGAATCTCGCACTGGTCGATGCGCTGCGCACGATTGCCCAGGCGAAGAACGTGTCGGTGGCGCAGCTTGCCATCGCGTGGGTGGCTGCACAGGGCAAGGACATCGTGCCTCTGGTTGGTGCACGTCGTCGTGACCGGCTGCAGGAAGCGCTGGGCGCTCTCGACGTGTCGCTGAGCGCGGAGGATCTCGCCACCATCGAGGCGGCCGTGCCCAGGGGCGCGGCAGCCGGTGATCGTTACGCAGCGGCACAGATGGCGCACCTGGACAGCGAGCGAGCGCACTGAAGCCTTTCACGGTCACGCCGGCCCGCGTCGGCGTGACCGTCCCTCTGCGTCACCGGCGCCCTATACTCGACGGTACCGGTCCGCCGAGAGTCGCTCATGGGATTCCTGCAAGATCCGCCGCAACTCGCCCACCCGTATCGCGAAGACCCGCTCCTGCGCGCCACCCTGCGCCGCGCACTTCCACCAGCGCGTCTTGCCGCCATCGAGCCGGACCTGCAGGCACTCGGCGATTACGCGGTGATGGAATGGAAGCGCGCCAATCACAGCACCCGCCGCAAGCCCGTGCTCACGCAATGGGATGCCTGGGGCAATCGCGTCGACCGCATCGAACTCACCGAGGCGTGGCAGGAAGGTCCGCATATCACCACGCAGCATGCGGTGCTGGCTGCCGGTCACGAAGCGCATGAACACGCGCGACTGGAAGAGTTTGCACGCGTGTATCTCTATCACGTCGCCAGCGAATTCTATTCGTGTCCGCTGGCGATGACCGACGGTGCCGCCACGGCGCTGAAAGCATCCGGCAACAAGGCGTTGATGGAACGCGCGCTGCCGCATCTGCTCAGTCGCGATGCTTCCACGTTCTGGCTCAGCGGACAGTGGATGACGGAGAACGCCGGCGGTTCGGATGTCGGCAACACGGAAACCGTGGCGCGACAGGATGCCTCCGGTCAGTGGCGCCTGTACGGGCGCAAGTGGTTCAGTTCCGCCGTGGTCGGTGAAATGGCGCTCGGGCTGGCGCGCCCGGAAGGCGCTGGCAGCGGTCCCGGTGCGTTGGCGCTGTTCTACGTCGAAACCATGGATGGTGAGCGTCGCAAACCCGAACTGATCATCGATCGCCTGAAAGACAAGCTCGGCACGCACGAGCTTCCCACGGCGGAAATTCACCTGGATGGCCTGCCCGCATGGCCGTTGGGTGAACTCGCCAACGGCGTCCGCCAGGTGGCGCCGATGCTTAATATCACGCGCACATGGAATGCGATGGGCGCCACCGCCAGCATGGCGCGCGCGCTTTCGCTGGCCCGCGATTACGCCACGCGACGCAGCGCTTTCGGCAAGCGATTGATCGACCAACCGCTGCACGCGCAGACGCTGGCCGACATGCAGGCGGAATTCGAAGGCGCGTTTGCGCTGAGTTTTGAAGTGGCGCATTTGCTTGGGCGCGTCGAACACGGTTCGGCGCAACCGCATGAGGCCGCCCTGCTCCGCCTGCTGACACCGCTGGCGAAACTGTGGACGGGCAAGATGGCCGTGAAGCTGTGCGCCGAAACGCTGGAATGCTTCGGCGGTGCGGGCTACATCGAAGACACGGGCCTGCCCCAGCTGCTGCGCGATGCGCAGGTATATGCCATCTGGGAAGGCACCACAAATGTGCTTTCGCTCGACACCCTGCGTGCATTGGCCGGCGACAATTTCAACGCCCTGTGCATCGCCATCGAGGGTTGGCTGGCCGACAGCATCGATGCGCAGGCACGCCAGGCCATCCACAAGGCACTGCACGATGCGGCGGCCTATCTGCAGACGCATGCCAACCAGCGCGACACTCTCGAAGCCGGTGCCCGGGGCCTGGCTCTCACCCTTGCCCGCACCACCGCCGCCGCCCTGCTGGCGAGGCACAACGCCTGGGGTGCGCAGCACGGCCACGCGCGTGCCGGGGCGGCATTGCGCCGGTTCGTGGCGCATGGGCTTTCGCGGTTTTCCACTTCGGATGCCACCGATACGGCGCTGTTGCTCGGGCCGCATTGAGGCAGCACCCGCCAGCCAGGCGCCAGGCCCGAAGATTCCTCACCGTCATTCCCGCGAAAGCGGGAATCCAGTGCCTTTACACGTCGCGGAAACCTCTAGGGAGAGCAACGACACTGGATTCCCGCTTTCGCGGGAATGACGGGCAAAAAGCCAAAGCAGCGAGCAAAAGCGCGAAGCATGGAAGGCTGGACAACCCGAGGGTGCTCCAACCCGCCCCACCCGCTAAAATGTCCGCCTCCCCATCCTGGCGACCCCGACCATGCAGCACCTGACCATCGTCACCACCGGCGGCACCATCGACAAGATCTACTTCGACGACAAGTCGGACTACAAGATCGGCTCGCCGCAGATCGGCGACATCCTCAGCCAGCTCGGCGTCGCCTTCCAGTTCGACGTGATCCCCATCCTGCGCAAGGACAGCCTGCACATGAACGATGAGGACCGCGCGCTGGTGCGTTCCACCATCGAGGCGCAGCCGCATCGCCACGTGCTGGTGACGCACGGCACCGACACCATGGTGGAAACCGCGCGTGAACTGGCCAACATCAAGGGCAAGGTGATCGTGCTTACCGGCGCGCTCAATCCCGCGCGCTTCCAGGGTTCGGATGCCGTGTTCAACATCGGTTGCGCCGTGGCCGCCGTGCAGACGCTGCCCGATGGCGTGTACATCACCATGAATGGCCGCGTGTGGGACCCGTCGAAGGTGCGCAAGAACCGCGACGCCAACCGCTTCGAAGAAAGCAACGGCTGATCTTTCGCCCGGACGAATGACAAAAGGCCCGGTCACCCTGACCGGGCCTTTTGCGTTTTACGCCACGCGGATGGCGCTTACTGCACGTTGAGGTTCACGTCGTCGAGCACGAACGAGGTCTGCGCGGACGAATCTTCCGTGCCGGTGAACTTGATCGTCACCGTCTGGCCGATGTACGCACTCACGTCGTAGGTGGCCAGCGAGTAGCCCGATGCAGCGTTGAGGTTGGAGTACGTCGCCAGCGTCTTCAACACGGTGCCCGAGCTGTTGAGCACCTGCACGGTGAGCTTGTCGTAGGCGGTGGATTTGGTGGTTTCCGCCGTGTCGATGTGCAGGTAGAACGTGAGCTTGGCCGAGGTCTTGCCGCTGGGAATGGCCACCTTCTGCGACACTGTGTCGGTGTGCGTGGAACCGTAGCCATCCAGCCACGCGAACCAGGTGCCGCTGTGTGCCGTCTCACCGCTGCACGTGCTGTTGCTGCACAGCGCGCCCGAGCTGATCGACCATGGGCTGGCCGTGCCGGTCTCGAAGCCCGGATTCACGATCAGCTGCGTGGGCGTGCTGCCGCCCGACACCGTCACCGACGACGTCTTGCTCGACGTCTTGCCGCTGGCACCGTCGGTCACCGTCTCCGTCACGCTGTACGTGCCGGCCGCCGCATAGGTGTGGCTCGGGCTGGCCGTGGTCGCGGTGCCACCGTCGCCGAAGGTCCACGAATACGAGGTAATGCTGCCGCCCGAGTCGGTGGAGCTGTCGGTGAAGTTGGCCGTCAGGCCATTGGTGACGAAACTGAAGTTCGCCGTCGGCGTGCCGCCCGTGGTGCCGCCACCACCGCCGC
This sequence comes from Dyella sp. C11, assembly GCF_003121485.1. Lineage (GTDB taxonomy): Bacteria > Pseudomonadota > Gammaproteobacteria > Xanthomonadales > Rhodanobacteraceae > Dyella. Next base: position 9,792 of record NZ_QAVX01000002.1, read on the forward strand.
CCCAGTACTGCGTCACGTAGCTGTTGAACTTGGCGATGTCGAGCGAGCCCCAGCCGGTGGTGTTGTCGTAGCCGGCCTTCGCCGTGTAGCCGTAACCGTTGTAGCCGTTGTTGCCCGAGGTGACGTCATGCAGCGGTGAGGCATCGGTCGGGAAATGCGCGTACATGTTCTGCGTCGGCAAACCCAGCGTGTTGTTGTTTGCCGAGAGGATGCGCGCCCAGATGCCGACAAAGATCGGTGAAGCCAGGCTCGTGCCGCCGATCTGATAGCTCTGGCCCTGGATGATGATGTTGGCGCCGGTCGATTCGGCCGCATCGAACGCAAGGTCAGGCACCTGACGCATCGTTGCGGAGGAACCCAGCGCGGTGGTCTGCCAGCTCGGTGCTGCTTCGAACAAGCTCACGCCGCCACCGGTGGCCCACAGGCGCTTGTTGTTGTCGCCGCTGTTCGGATCGACGGCCTGCAAGCCTTCGTTCCACACCGTCTCGCCACTCCACGTGGTGCCACTGGTGCTGAGCGTAGTGCCACCCACCGCCACCACATTCGGCGAACTCGCCGGCTCGCTCACGGAGTAGTGGCTGAGCGTGATCTTCACCGTGCCCGACGAATTGGCGACGTAGCCCGGTGCACCTTCCGTCGGATCGCTCGACCACTGGTACACGCCCGCATCACCCGATGCGATGGAGAACGTCTGACCTTGCGCCACGGCCTGCGCGAAGATCTTGTCGTCCGCCGCCTGCGTACCGGAGCTGTTCGCTGCCGACTCGTCTTCGCCCAGCGAGACGTTAATCACCTTGGCGATGTTGTCGGTCACTGCGCGGTTGTACGAAGCAGTGATGGCGGCATCAGTCAGGCAGCTGTCGTTCGCGTCGCAGTTCGGCGCGGTGTAGAAGATCAGCGTGTTCACGCCGCCCGACATACCGGTGATGGTCTGGCTGTCCAGGTTCCATTCGCCGTCGCCGTTGGGATCGTCCGCGTACGCGCTGGTGCCGGTCTTCACCACCTGCGTGTTCACCGTGCTCATGCCGGCGCCGGTGGTGAAGGTCTTGAGGTCGGTGATGGTCTGGGTCATGTCACCCCAGGTGATGATGCCGACCTTGGTGCTCGACGCCGTCGGCGTGCTGCCCACGTCGTAGATTGCCGGGAAATCCTTGGGACTGTGCGAGGTCTGCGCAGCCGCCGCCTGGATGCCCACGCTGTTCGCATTCGCGTGCGACGGACCCGCGATGTGATGCATGGTGTGCGGCACGTTGAGGTTCTGCAGGCCCAGCACCGAATCCACGATGCCACCGAGCGCCGCCGGCACCTGCACCGCCGAATCGTTGGCGATGCGCTGCTTGCCGCCGAATGCGAAGGTGCGCATGTTGGTGCGGAAAGCGGTGCTCACCGTGTTCGCGTTGCCGTCCGCCTCGACCAGCATGTTGTTGGGCGATACATGCACGTTGCTGAAACCGGACTGGCTCAGGTGCGCCATGACTTGCGCCACCTGGGCATCCGTCGGTGCGTAACGCGCCTTGAATTGCGCCGGCGTCAGAAACTGATGGAACTGCGCACTGGCCGGGTCGTTCACCGCGTGCAGGAACGCTTCCAGCTCATTCACGTTGCGCAGGTTGAGGCTCAGCGCCACGTGCACCGGCTTGCTGGCTTCCAGCGGCGACACCGTGGCGGCATCCACCGTCGGCGAGCCATGCATGGCCAGTGTCCACGTGCCGTTGCCTGTGGCTGCGGTGGTTGCCGCCGTGCCGGGTGCCGACGAGCGGCTCATCGCCGCCTGGGTGCGAACACCCACCCAACCGCTATCGGCCGCATGCAGCGACCCTGCCATGGCGAAGGACATCGCCATCGGCAGCAACGCTTTCCGGAACGCCTTTCCCCGCAAATCGATACGAACAGTCATTCTTGTCTCCTTGACGTTTTTTGAGGACGAACCGACCCGATGCGGTGCCTGCGGCACCACATGAACTCACCGCCGCATTCGGCGGCTTCAGGCCTCGTGACTGTGTTGCGATCCGATAGGCGCCCGGACTTGCTTTCCCCCTGCCATTCCATGGAACGGCATGCCCACGCGCAGACTCGCTAGACGACGCACACCTGGCGAATGCCGGTGCCCGCGCCGCCAAAGGACCATCCGTCAACCCTCCCGCTCACGGATTAATTGACGCTAATCAAGAAAATTCGAAGCGTCAATGAAAACGACTCGGCGTATAAAACGCCTCCTCGAGGATAAGTTAATGCGAAATCGAGCCTGAAAACGCCTTTTCTTGCGATGCCTTTCGCGAACCATACAACCCAGAGGACTATGCATTTATCGTCCACTATTCAATATGTTGAACGAAGTGGTGACGTCCGTCTCAATATCGAAAATCAGCAGACAGATCGTTATATGGCGCGAGTTATATCGATCTTGGTTTTAGCGCGTCGCGGCAACGCCGTTTCGCGATGCCCAGAGATAATGCGAAAGATATTGCGCAAAACATCTTGACGAATGTGTACGCCATCCGCACAAAAATGAATTGCCGCTAAATTTCGTCGTATTGTCCAGCGGTGGACAACAACCGCCATCCCGCCGAAAAAAAGCCGGCGAGGCTCAAGCGCATCTCGAAGAGGCTATGACGCGGGGAAGGAACACGAGTTGCCGAACTGCCAGGAAGGTGGGTGCCCGGCGCAAGCGAGCCCTATGCGTCGGCCACAAAAAAGGCCGCCCTTCGGCAGCCTTCGCTTCATTCCACGTGATGTTCGATCACCAAGGCGGCCGTCGGCTTCGCCTTCAAAGCATGCCGGTTTCGAGCTTCGCCGCATCCGACATCATCGAGTGGTTCCACGGCGGATCGAACACCAGGTCCACGTCGGCTTCGGCGACGGTCGGGATCAGCTCAAGCTTGGTACGCACGTCATCCACCAGGATGTCGCCCATCCCGCAGCCAGGCGCGGTCAGGGTCATCTTCACGTAGACCTTGCGCTGGTCCTCGATGAGATGCTCCATGCTCACGTCGTAGACCAGGCCCAGCTCCACCACGTTGATCGGGATTTCCGGATCGAACACGGTACGCAGCTGCTGCCACACCAGGGCTTCCACATCGGCATCAGTGGCGTCGCTGGCCAGCTCGATCGGCGGCGGCGGTTCCTTGCCCAGTGCATCGGCGTCGTTGCCGGCAATGCGGAACAGGTTGCCTTCCACGTAGACGGTGAAGCTGCCGCCCAGCGCCTGCGTGATGTAGCCGATCTGCCCGGCCGGCAGGCTCACCGTCTCGCCCTGGGGCACCATGACTGCCTGGCAGTCGCGCTCCAGGGTGAAAGGTTCGCTGCTAAGACTGAAACCGCTCATGCCGATCCTGCTTGAATCTCATCGATGGGCGCGGCGATGCGCCACGCAAGCTGTCTATTATGCCGGTTGACGACCGGCCATGCCCGTCCAGATCAGGTCGAAAGCGGCCAAACTCAAGGGCGTGCCTGCCCTGCCGGGGCTTAAGGTTCGGGACAGCGGACTCGCCCAGCGCGTTATGATGGTCATTTTACGCCCGGGAAGAACCGTGTCCGCAGTCCAGCCTGTCGCTTGCCTCTCATGACCATCCGGGCCGTGCTTTCCCTGCTTTTCGCGTTGGTGAGTGCCTTGGTGCTGGGCATGGCCGCCGGCGCGGTGTGGATGGTGCCCACGCTTTATTCGCAACATCCGTTGCCCTGGCTGGCATTGCCGCTGGGCTGGTTGCTGGGCAAGGCCGTCCGCCACTGGATTCGCCCGGCCGGTGGCAACGCCGCCGTGTTGGCCGCGCTGGCCATGTTCATCGCCGCGCTTTACGTGAACATGCTGGCGGCCGCGGCCCGCATCGCCGGCCTGATGGGCATGGGATTGGTTGATGCCATCAAGACGGCCGGCCTCGGCTTGCTGCTCGAACTTTCGCGGTTGGCCGGCTCCACCACGGACGACATCTGGTTCGTTGCCGGCATGGGCGTTGCCGCCTTCGTGGCCTTTCGCCACGCGGCGCCAGCCAGGCAGCACTGACAGCACGAACGGCCTCGATGAAGGCCGTTCGCCAACTCAGCCGTCCAGCGCCTTCAGCGCCGCGACCAGTTCGCTGGCCGCCGCCTGGCCATCGCCATAAAGCATGCGTGCGTTGTCCGCATAGAACAGCGCGTTTTCGATGCCGGCGAAACCCGTGCCCTTGCCGCGCTTGACCACGATGACCTGGCGCGCGTCGGCCACATCCAGGATGGGCATGCCGTAGATCGGCGACGACGGATCGGTCTTGGCCAGCGGATTCACCACGTCGTTGGCGCCGATGACCAGCGCCACATCGGTCTGCGGAAATTCCGGATTGATGTCGTCCATGTCGGCAATCAGGTCGTAGGGCACGCCTGCCTCCGCCAGCAAGACATTCATATGGCCGGGCATGCGGCCCGCGACGGGATGGATGGCGAATTTCACCTTCACGCCGCGCGCGATCAGCAGCTTGGCGAATTCCCACACCTTGTGCTGCGCCTGGGCCACGGCCATGCCGTAGCCAGGGACGATTACCACCCGCTCGGCGTAGGCCATCATCACTGCCGCGTCGCTCGCCTCGATCGGCTTCTGGCTACCGGCAATGGCCTGCCCCGTTCCACCAGCGGCGCCGAAATTGCCGAACAGCACGTTGCCGATCGAACGGTTCATGGCCTTGGCCATCAGCTGCGTCAGCAGCGTACCGGCGGCGCCCACCACCGTGCCGGCAATAATCATCGCCTCGTTCTGCAGCACGAAACCTTCAAACGCCACTGCCAGGCCGGTAAAGGCGTTGTAGAGCGAAATCACCACCGGCATGTCCGCGCCGCCGCTGGGCAGCGTCATCATCAGGCCGAACAGCAGCGCCAGCACGAAGAACGCCGAGATCACCGGAACGGTGAGCTGTCCGCTGACCATCATGCCGCCCAGCACCACGGCCGCGGCCAGCACCAGCATGTTCACCACGCGCTGGCCGGGGAAGACGAAACGCCGATCCAGCCAGCCCTGCAGCTTGGCGAAGGCGATCAGCGATCCGGAAAAACTCACCGAACCGATCAGCGCACCCAGCACGGCCAGCGCCAGCCGGGCGATGCCGGGCGAATTCGCGCCATTGGCGGTGAACTGGCCACCATCCAGCAAGGTCACGGATGCCCCCGCGTAGCTGAACAGCTCTGCCGCGCCAATGGCGGCAGCCGCACCACCACCCATGCCGTTGTAGAGCGCCACCATCTGCGGCATGGCCGTCATGGCCACCCGGCGCCCCGACCACCAGGCCGCCGCCACACCAATCAGTACGGCTGCCAGGATCAGCCCCCGGTTGTGCATGTCCGGCAGGGCAAAGGTGGCAAGCACCGCCACCAGCATGCCCACGCCCGCCCACACGATGCCGCCCCGGGCGGACCGGGGTGAACTCATGCGCTTGAGACCGAGAATGAAGAGGAGAGCAGCGAGGAAGTAACAGGCCTTGATCACGTCCGGAAGCAGGCCCATTACTTGGCCTCCTTGCCGGCGTCGGGCTTGCTGGCCTTGAACATCTCCAGCATGCGTTCGGTCACCACGTAGCCGCCGGCGGCATTGCCCGCACCCAGCAGCACGCCGATGAAACCAATGCCCACCTCGAACGGGGTCTGGGCGTGCCCTAGCGCTATCATGGCCCCCACCAGCACAATGCCGTGGATGAAGTTGGAGCCGGACATCAGCGGCGTATGGAGAATCACCGGTACCCGGGCGATGATCTCGTAACCCGTGAAAGCGGCCAGCATGAAGATATAAAGCGCCAGGAAACCGTCGATCATGACCCCTCCCCGCCAGAACATCGGTGAAGCCGCACTATACGGTTGCGGGTCAACGCGTGCGAGCGTCGGACGTTGATTACAAAGGACGTACCGATGGAGTCTCAGGATGGCCGAGCCGACGAACCGGATGAGGACGGCATGAACAGTGCTGTCTCCACGCTGGATAGCGAGCTGCTGGCCGAAGACGTTCGGGTAGCCCCGGCTTCCATGAATGCCTTCCTGGCCCAGGTCGAGCGCCGGGCTTTCCGCATGGCCGAGCTGAACCTGGGCCACCGCGAAGACGCCCTGGATGCCGTCCAGGACGCCATGTTGAGGCTGGTCAAGCATTACAGCGACAAACCTGCCCAGGAATGGACGCCCCTGTTCTGGGGCATCCTGCGCCGGCGCATCGTGGATCTGCAGCGTCGCCGCAAGGTGCGCTCGATCATGGTGGGCTGGCTGGGTGGTCGTGACGAAGACGGCGAGGATCTCCCCGCCTGGGAACCGGCCGATACATCGCCGGGACCGCTGGAACGGTTGAACGATGCACAGTCGTACGCGGATATGGCAGCGGCCGTGAAACTGCTGCCCCAGCGCCAGCGTGAAGCATTCATGCTGCGCGTGCTGGAAGGCCTGGACGTGGCGGAAACCGCGCAGGCCATGGGATGTTCGGAAGGGAGTGTGAAAACTCATCTGTCGCGCGCGCTGCAACGTCTGCGCGACCAACTGGAGGAATGGCGATGAACGCGCCTGTAAACCACCTCGAACGTCGTGCCCGCGAGCTTTACCGCGAGTCGGCGCGCCAACTCGACCCGGCCATCGCCGCGCGTCTGCGCGCGGCTCGAAACCAGGCCATCGCCAATGGCAAGGGATCGTCATTGGCCCATCGACTGCTGGAGCTGCTGCTCCCGGCAGGTGCGTTCGCGGCCATTGCCCTCGTCGCCCTTTTCCTTTCCTCGCCGGTGCAACGCACGCCCACGGCTGCTCCCACCACGGCCACGCAGGCCGCCGACGTTGAAGAACTGCCGCCGGACGCCGCCGCCGCCGATCCGACGCTGTACCAGAACATGGACTTCTACGGCTGGCTGGCCAAGAACGGCGACAGCGAGGCGAGCAGGTAACCATGCGTCGATGCCGTGTTTTCGTGTCGCTGCTTTTGGTCCTCGGACTCAGCGGCATCGCCCACAGCGCCCTGGCCCAGCAAAGTCTCCCGCCGGGTCCGCCGCCGGGAGATTTCCCGCACGGCCCGCCTCCGCCCGGGGCATTTCCGCCGCCTCCTGGCGCGTTCCCTCCGGGGCCGCCGCCAGGACCGCTGCCGGCCGCGCGTTCGTGGCAAAACCTGTCACCCGATGAGCGCAGCATGCTTGCGCCGCTGGCGGACAAGTGGAATTCGTTCACGCCCGAACATCAGTCGCGCATGCTTCAGCGAGTGCAGCAGTGGAAAAGCCTGCCGCCGGAACAGCGCGCGGAAATCCGCCAGCGCATCGACCAGTGGCAAAAAATGACACCGCAGCAGCGCGAGCAGGCCCGCGAAAACAGCAAGCGCTTCCAGGAACTGCCGCCTGAGGAACGCGCACAGCTGCACGCCGCGTTTCAGCGCTTCCAGCAGCTGTCACCGGATCAGCGCGACCAATTGATGCGCCAGTGGCATCAGGAAATGCGCGACGGACCCGGGATGGGACCGCCCATGGGACCGCCAGGTGGCAAGCCGCGACACTGAACAAGAAGCCCCGCTTATGCGGGGCTTTTTTCATTGCGCGTGCAGCACCAACCGATCAACGCCTTTAACCCTGGAAATGCGGCTCGCCTTCGCGTGTGATGCAGCTCTTGGCGACCAGCTCGTCGTTGAAATCCGGCGCAAGCGCGCCGTCGCGCACCAGCAGTTCGACAAAGTTGTAGACGTTGCGCGCGTACATTTCCGATGCGTGCAGTGGTGCGCCGGCAGGCAGGTTGAGCGGGCCAAGAATCACCACGCCGTTGTGTTCCACCCGTTGGCCGGGCTGAGTCAACTCGCAATTGCCACCGCCTTCGGCGGCAAGATCGACGATCAGCGCGCCGGGCTTCATGCCATCCACCATGGCACGCGTCAGGATCTTCGGCGACGGACGCCCTGGCACCGCCGCCGTACTTACGATCACGTCGACCACTTTGAGGTGATCAGCCAATGCCTGTTGCTGGGCGGCACGTTCTTCCGCCGTGAGTTCACGCGCATAACCGCCGCTGCCCGCCGCGCTTACGCCCAGCTCGATGAACTTCGCGCCCAGCGATTCCACCTGCTCGCGCGTCTCGGGACGTACGTCATAGCCCTCGGTTTGCGCGCCCAGGCGACGTGCGGTGGCAATAGCCTGCAAGCCCGCCACGCCGGCGCCGATGACAAGAACGCGGGAAGGACGAATGGTGCCCGCCGCCGTGGTGAGCATGGGAAAGAATTTCGGCGAGGCTTCGGCGGCAATCAGCATGGCGCGATAGCCCGCCACGGCAGCCTGCGAACTGAGCACGTCCATCGCCTGCGCACGCGTGGTGCGTGGAAGAAGCTCCAGCGAGAACGCCGTGAGCTTGCGCTTGCCCATGGCCGCGATGCGTGCCGCGGCACCGTACGGACGCAACTGCCCCACCACCACGGCACCTTCGCGCAGGCGCGCCCACACGCTGTCGTCGGGAGGAAGCACACAGGCAAACAGGTCCGCCTGCGCCAGTACGCTGTCCGCGTCGGCGAATTCGACGTCGGTGTACGTGCTGTCGGGAAACCCTGCTGCCGCACCGGCACCGCGCTCAAGCAATACGCGTACGTCCTTGCTGCGCAGTTTCCTGGCCACTTCCGGTGTGATCGCCACACGGCGTTCGCCGTCGGCGGTTTCGCGCAATGCAGCCACGGTCATCGGCATCGTGCATCCCCTGCGGAAAGGTCCGGGCATCGTACCTGAGCGCCCGCGACGCCGGCCACCAGCCACTTGCAGTCGGGTGTCCAAGAGAGTTAACTGGCCCGCCACCGGTACGAAAAGCGCCCTGGGCGACCGTATCGAGGGGGATCCCGCCATGGAGATCCCGATGACTGATGTCGTTGTTCCCGATGTGCTGCTGAACCTGGCGCGCCAGGCGCGTGAAAACGCGTACGCGCCCTACTCCCGTTTCCTGGTCGGTGCCGCGCTGGTCACCCGCGACGGCCGCCACTTCACCGGCTGCAATGTGGAAAACGCCTCCTATGGCCTGTGCAATTGCGCCGAACGCACGGCGTTGTTCGCCGCCGTGGCTGCCGGTTGCCGTCCCGGTGATTTCGCGGCGCTGGCGGTGATTGGCGATACCGCCGGTCCCATCAGCCCGTGCGGTGCCTGCCGCCAGGTGATGTCCGAACTGTGTGACGACGCCATGCCGGTATGGCTGGGCAATCTCGCCGGCGCCGTGCAGGAAACGACTGTACAGACGCTGCTCCCGGGTTCGTTTCGACTGGCGAGCTGAAGGCAGGCAGCGAGTGGGAAGCAAAGGCTGGCACGACGCCCCTCACTTCCCACTCATCTTTGCACGCGCTTCCTTGGGTTAGCATCGCGGTCTTTCCACCCCGGACTTCCCCATGTCCCACCCTCTTTCCCTGCTCGAACAGCGCCACTCCGTGCCGTCCCGCCAACTGGGCGCACCCGGTCCCGACGCGGCCACGCTGAAAGCGATGCTGGAAGCATCGATTCGCGTACCGGACCACGGCAAGCTCGAACCGTTTCGCCTGCTGTTGATCCAGGGCGACGACAAGCTCGCCTTCGGCCAGAAACTCGCGGAACTCTCGCTGCGGGTGAATCCGCACATGACCGATTCCAAGCGCGAGAAAGACCGAACCCGCTACGACTTCGCACCGCTTGTCGTGGTGGTGATTGCGCGCACCGACGACGAAAGCAAAGTGCCGGTGATCGAGCAGCAACTCACCGCCGGATGCGTCGCCTATAACCTGCTGCTCGCCGCGGAAGCGATGGGTTTTGGCGCGCAATGGCTTACCGGCTGGGCCGCCTATGATCGCGAGGCCGCTGCCATCATGGGCTTGAAGGACAACGAGCAGGTCATCGGCTTCGTGCACATCGGCACGTCGCAGATCGACGTACCCGATCGCGAGCGCCCGCGGCTCGCCGACGTGGTCAGCACATGGACTCCGTGAGCCGACCGGCCGCCCATCTCGTCGATGGCAGCCTCTATGTATTCCGCGCCTGGCATTCCATGCCGGACGAGTTTCACGATGTGGACGGCCATCCGGTCAACGCCGTGCATGGCTTCACGCGCTTTCTTTGCGAACTGCTTGAACGCGTGAAGCCCGAACACGTGGCCGTGGCGTTCGACGCTTCGCTGACCACCTCGTTTCGCAACGCGATCTACCCGGCGTACAAGGCCAACCGCGAGCTACCGCCGCCGGATCTGGAACGCCAGTTCGTGCTGTGTCGCGAAGTGACGCTGGCGCTGGGCATACCGGTACTGATCGACCACACCTTCGAGGCCGACGACCTGATCGGCAGCGCGCTGTGGAGCCTGCGCGGGCACGGCTTCCGCAGCGTCATCGTGTCGGCAGACAAGGACTTCGGCCAGTTGCTCGGCGAACACGACGAGCAGTGGGATTACGCGCGCAACCTGCGCTGGGGTCCGGCCGGCGTGCACGAGAAAATGGGCGTGCATCCGCATCAAGTGGCGGATTTTCTCGCCCTGTGCGGCGACGCCGTGGACAACATTCCCGGCGTGCCCGGTGTGGGCGCGAAAACCGCGGCGGCATTGTTGGCGCATTTCGGCAGTCTGGACGCATTGCTGGAACGTGTGGACGAAGTGCCGTTCCTGCGCATCCGTGGCGCAGCCAGTTGCGCAGTGAAGCTGCGCGAGCATGCGGAAGCGGCACGGCTTTATCGTCGTCTCACGCGCATTGCACTGGATGCACCAGTGCCACCGGAAGCGGACGCGCTGCGACGGCTGCGTGGCGAGCAGGACGCGATGGACGCGCTGTGCGAACGGTTGCGATTTGGGCCGCTGACGCGCACGCGGTTGAAGGCACTGCTAGGCTGATTTCACGACGTTTTTTTGTAGGAGCGCACTTGTGCGCGACCAGCTAGCGACACGATACGCCTGTCGCGCAACGGTCGCGCACAAGTGCGCTCCTACAGAGACCGGCTTTCCGCAGTAGCATGGGCCCCATGCAAGGCGTCCCCTCCACCTTCCCATCGCAACGCGATGCCGCCGAATTCCGCCTGGCGGCGCACAGGCCGGGCGTGGAGCTTTATCGCGCGCACATCGTGCGGCATGCGTTCGAGCCGCATACGCATGACGGCTTCGGCCTGGGTGCGATTGAATCGGGCGTGGAGCGCTTCCGCTATCGCGGCGCCGATCATCTCGCACCGGCTGATTCGGTGGTGATGATGAACCCCGATGAGTTGCATACCGGGCGCGCCGAAACCGAAGGTGGCTGGCACTACCGCATGGCTTACATCGAGCCGGATGTCGTCGCGGATGTCACCGGCGAACCAGGCTGGTGGTTCAGTGACGTGGTTCGGGAAGACCTGCCCAGCGCGCGTCGCATTACCGCGCTGCTCGATGCGTTGTGGCAGACACGTGAGCCGCTGGCGTTCGACAGCCTGCTGCACGAATTGCTGAGTCTTTATCGGCGCCATGCGAAGGTGCCGCGCAAGGCCTCCGACGGTGCGCCGTCGCGCTTCGCGCCGGTGGTGGATTACCTCCACGCGCATCTCTCGCAGCGCCTGACACTCGATGAACTGGCAGCCGTCGCCGGCCTGAGCCCGTTCCATTTCCTGCGTCAGTTCCAGGCGCAGCACCACGCCACGCCACAGCAGATGTTGATGGCGTTCCGGCTTGCGGAGGCGAAGCGCCAGCTCTCACGAGGTGAGGCGCCCGCGCAGGTGGCTGCTGCCGTGGGACTGGCGGATCAGGCGCATTTGACGCGCGCCTTCGCGCGTCGCTATGGCGTGACGCCTGCGCGATATCAGCGCGCGTTGCGTCTCTAGCGACGCATCCCTCCACCTGTGGGAGCGCACCCTGTGCGCGACGAATCTCGCGGTGAGTTGAGGGGGGCCGTCGCGCACAGGGTGCGCTCCCACAAAGGTAGCTGCCTGTCGAGATGGTTATCGGCATAGAGCCACCAGGACAGCGGCGACACGACCGCAATCTCGTACAAGACGACACCGCCTCCACTCATCACGCTGCACCCATGTGGACAGGCATTCTCTACGCACTTACCGCCGGACTGATGTGGGGGCTGGTCTTCGTCAGCCCGCTGCTGCTGCCGGACTATCCCGCGGCGCTGCAATCCGTGGGTCGTTATCTCGCCTTTGGCGTGATCGCGCTGCCGCTGGCATGGATGGACAGGCGCGCGCTGCAACAACTCGCGCGCGCCGACTGGATGGAGGCGCTCAAGCTCGCCGCCGTGGGCAACCTGCTTTATTACCTGTGCCTGGCCAGTGCCATCCAACTGGCGGGCGCGCCGCTGCCCACCATGATCATCGGCACGCTGCCGGTGGTCATCGCCATCAGCGCCAACCTGCGCGATGCCCATCGTGATGGTCGCCTGCCGTGGCTGGCCCTGTTGCCGTCCTTGGTGCTTATCGCCGGTGGCATTGCGTGCGTGAATCGCGCGGAGCTCGCCGCGCTGGATCAGCCATCGACGGCTGATCTCTGGCGCTATGCGCGAGGTGGCCTGCTCGCGCTGGGCGCCGTGGTCTGCTGGACGTGGTATCCGCTGCGCAACGCCGACTGGTTGCGGCGGCATCCCGACCGTAACCCACGCACATGGGCCACCGCCCAGGGCCTGGCTACGTTGCCGCTCGCGTTGGGCGGCTATGCGTTGCTGTGGTCGTTGATGAAGGTCGCCAACCATCCGTTTGCGATGCCGTTCGGTCCGCATCCGTGGCGTTTCGTCGGACTGATGGCCGCCATTGGCCTGTTTGCCTCATGGCTGGGCACGCTGTGCTGGAACGCTGCCAGCCAACGCCTGCCGACGGCGCTGGCGGGACAGTTGATCGTGTTCGAGACGCTGGCTGCGCTGGCTTATGCCTTCGTGTTGCGCGGCCATCCACCCGGTGCACTCACGTTGGCCGGCGTGGCGCTGCTGATCGCGGGCGTGGCATGGGCCGTGCGCATCAAGCCACGGCCGGTGGAGCTGGCGGTGGAATAAAGCGGCGTGCAGGTTGTGGCTGACATGAGGGAGGGGCAACATGCAGCCCTTCCCCTGCTGCATGGCCTCCTCGATGACCGCTCCGGAAAGCCGCATTCCCGCCGACGCCAACGCGCCCGTCGAAACCCTTTACGTCGGCAAATGGCTGAGCCTGCGCAAGCGCGGTCGCTGGGAATATGCCGAGCGCAACAACCCGGGTGGCGCGGTGATCATTCTGGCCGTCACGCCGGATGACCATGTGCTGTTCGTCGAGCAGTACCGCGTCTCCATTCTCAAGAACACCATCGAAATGCCCGCAGGCCTCGTTGGTGACCTGCACGACCATGGCGATGAAGACGCCTTGCTGGCGGCGGGTCGCGAACTGGAAGAGGAAACCGGGTATCGCTGCGGCCGGCTGGAATTCGTGCACGAAGGCCCGTCGTCGTCCGGCATGAGCACCGAGATGATCGCCTTCGTGCGTGCCTGGGATCTGGAAAAGGTCGGCCCGGGTGGCGGTGACGAGAGCGAAAACATCATCGTGCACGAAGTGCCACGCGCGAAGGCCGGCCAGTGGCTGTTCGAGCGCGCCGCCGAGGGCTATTCCATCGACCCCAAGCTGTTTGCGGGCCTTTGGTTCATCGAGCACACGGAGCTGAAATCCATACGCTGAACGCTTCGTGCATCGCGCGCTAAAGAATCCGGGGTTTGTGCCGATCAGTGTCATGTCGACCCTTTGACCTGACTCTCATCACGGACCCCCTTATGAAGAAGACCCTGATCGCTGCCGCCCTGCTCCTGATGGCCCCGCTGGCCTCGCACGCTGCCTGCGCCCCGACCGATTTCGCCGTGCAGGATTTCAAGATGAAGCTGGTCGGCGCCGGCGCCGCTGCACGTCTCAGCCTGACCGGCCAGCTGGTGAACCATTGCGCTGAAGCTGCCGCTGCGCAGATCACCATCGATGCGAAGGACCCGTCGGGCAAGGTCATCCAGAGCAAGAAGGGCTGGCCGGCCGGTACCACCAACATTGGCCCGGGCCAGTCGGTGGACTTCGATCTGGGCCGCCTGTTCCGCTTCGATCCCGAAATGCAGTCGTACACCGTCGGCGTGGCCGACGTGCGTACCTGGTAACGAGTCCTTTGATACAAGCCCTGTACGCAGGCTCTGTTTTGGTTTTACTTGAGGCCCCTGACGGGGCCTTTTTTTTGGGGAGCGCACCCTGTAAATGTGACGTGGTTCAAGTTTTCGGGGCTTTGTCCGATATGCTTGGATGACCACCCACCGCCTCGTCGAGGCCCGGGGTTCCCCGCGATCACGAGGGCGCCCTGGCAGCAGGGAGCGCCATGCAGTTAGATATTCCAACTCTGACGATAGTCAGCCTGCTGATGAGCATCGGCGCGGCGATTGGATTCACGTCGCTGATGGCCGTGCTGAACACGCAAAGGGTGCTGCGCATCTGGGTAACCAGCATCTGGATCAACACGCTGGGCATCATCCTGATCGGCCTGCGCAACCATATTCCCGACGTCATTTCGATCGTGATCGGCAACGGCCTGCTGGTGATCGGCAACGTGCTGGTGCTCAAAGGCATCGTCCAACACCTGGGGCTGGCTTTGCGCTGGCGTTGGCCCGGCGTGCTTGCGGTGGTGTATACCGGCGCCATCGCGTGGTTTGCCCTGGTCACGCCCAATCTGGGCGCTCGCCTGCTCGCCGGCAGCCTGCAGGCCATGGCGTTCAACTTTGCCTACGCTTACCTGCTGCTGCGCTACAGCGAATTGGACATACGCAAGAGTTGCCGCATCGCCGGCGCGTTGCTCACCATCAACGGCCTGTTTTATCTCGGGCGGGCCTTTGTGCCACTCAACCCGGGCGCCAACCAGAACCTGATGCATGCCGGCCTGCCAGTGGCGGCTACCTACGTGATCGGCATCCTCACCACGCTGGCGTCGTATTTCGCGCTGCTGCAGTTGATTACCGAGCGATTGATGGTGGACCTGCGCCGCGCCGCACGCACCGACGGCCTGACCGGCCTGCTCAACCGCAGCGCCATCGTCGCCGAAGGGCGCGCATCGCTGGAGCACTGCCTGGAGCGCGGGCAATCGTTCGCGCTGATGATCTTCGACCTCGATCACTTCAAGCAGATCAACGACAGTTGGGGGCATGACGCCGGTGATGCCGTGCTGCGCCACGTCACGCAGATGCTGCGCAAGTCGATCCAGTGGCCGGGTTACCTCGCCAGCCGCTATGGCGGCGAGGAATTCGTGGTGGCACTGCCAGGCGCCACGCTCGCGCAGGGATTGCAGGCGGCGGAGCGTTTGCGCCACGCGCTGGCCGAATCGCAGGCACGCGTGGGGGAACACACCATTCCCGTCACCGCCAGCATTGGCGTGGCCATTGCCAGGCATGGAACACGCTTCGAGCACCTGGTGCGCCAGGCCGATCAGGCGATGTATCGCACCAAGTTCGATGGCCGCAATGGCGTGAGCTCCGCCGAAGAACAGGACGCATCCTTCGCCTGAGCAACCCGTTCACGCAGTGTCATATCGACCATCGGCTGCGACGCCAGGCCGGCGTCACTTCGTCGTCTGCGTGAGAAAACCTCGGCGTGGAAGCTGCGCCGGAACCACGTTCACTGATGCATCGTGGTTCCGGCAAAGACCGGGTTCGTTGCCTGCCACATGTCGTCGATCAGGTCTCATGGCAGTGGGCCGGAAACAACATCATGGTCTTACCGGCAACGACACCCGGTCTTCACCGGTGGCACATGGTACCGCGACCAGCGTCAAGAAGGCATCGTTGTCGTGATGTCGTTCAGTGCAGCACGAACAGCTTGTCGAATCCCGCCACGCGCAACGTGCCACGCAGGCTGGTATCGGCGTTGACGATGCGGATCTCCGAACGGTCCGCACCCGCGTGTTCGCGCAGCAGAAGCAGCATGCCGAGCGCGGAGCTGTCCATGCTGGACACTTCGCCCAGATCGATGACGTAGCTGCGCGCGGCACGGCCGCCGAGACAGGCATCGTGGAAATCGCGATGCACGGTGAAATCGAAACGCTCGCCCAGCTGCAGCGTGACGCAATCGAGGTCGGGATCGTGGTGGACGGTCAGGCTCATCGTGGTATTTCCTGTGGCAGTGCGATCCGCCGGGACCGCTCGCAAACCTGGCACGGCGTGCCCGATTTGTTGAAGCCAAACCCGACCAGAAGTCAGGCTTGAGCAAGCCGGCGGCGCGCCTTGGCACGCTGCCGGCCGTCGGAATCAGAACAGTTCGATCTCGCCCGCATCCATCGAATTCTGCAGCGCCGGGCCGCGCGAACGGATGCGTGCCTTCTCGCGCTGAATGGCCAGGCGGCTGCGCACGCGCTCGGCACGCTGCGCCAGCGCTTCGGCATCGATGGGATTGCAGGCGAGTTCCTGGATGTCGCGCGTGCATTCGGTGGTGATGTCCTGCAGCTCCACCAGGCGCTGGCGCGTCTGGTTGATCAGCTGGCTCAGGATGTCCTCGAACTGCAGCGAGCGAACCGTGGTGGCCACGTCGGTACCCAGGCCGCGGTTGATCTCCACCACCTGGTCGGCCACCTTGCTGGTACGTGCGTCGCTTTCGGTCACGTGCGCCATCATGGCGTCAATGCCGCCCTTGGCCGACAGCGCCACGTTCAGATCCTGCGACGCCATGGTGCCGACCAGGCCACGCAGCTGCTCCATCGCGGTACGCGCACGCTCCACGTGGCTGCCGATCTGCTCGTTGAACTGGTTGGAATGGCTGGCGAGGTTGCGGATCTCGCCGGCCACCACCGCGAAACCGCGGCCGGATTCACCCGCACGCGCTGCCTCGATGGCCGCGTTGAGGGCCAGCAGGTTGGTTTCCTCGGCGATGGTGTTCACGTTCTTCAGCAGGCCGAACACGGCATCCATTTCCTTGGCCATGCCGTCGATGCGGTAGACGATGCGCAGGCTTTCGCGCGACATCTGCACCACCATGTCCACGAAATGCTCCAGCAGGTCGCTGGTGCGCGCCGCGAAATCCTGCACGGACACGCCTTCGCCCTGCCCGTCGATGATCTGGCGCAGCAGCGACTGCTGCATGCCCGTCTTGCGCGACAGGCCGTCGAAGCCGCCACCCAGCTCGGTCACCGCGTCGCGCAACAGGTCCATCGCCTGGTGCAGTTCGCGCGTGGCGTGACCGAGTTCGTCGACCAGCGAGCTGCGCACTTCTTCCAGTGCTTCGCGTACCGGTTCGTGGTGCTCAAGCGACGCCTGGATGACGGGCTCGACGACCGGCACGGCGCGGCGCGTCTCGACGATCCACGCGGCCGTGAGCAGCACGATCAGCACGGGGCCAAGCCACGCGGACGGCCAGGCCATGGTCAACACCAGCGCGATGGCGCTGGTGCCCAGACCGATTACCGGGCGTTTTTGCAGGAAGGAAAGAAGAGCGTCCATAGGGATATCCGCAGATCAGTTGGCCGCCACAGCGGCGCGGGAAACAGGTTGTTGCGCCATCGCGAGCAGACGCGCGGCAATGTGGTCGAGCGGCAGCTTTTCGCTGGCGGCACCGAGCTTCCACGCAGCGCCGGGCATGCCCCACACCACGGACGACTCTTCGTCCTGCACCAGCGTGCGGGCACCGCCCTGCTGGAGTTCCAGCAGGCCGCGTGCGCCGTCGTCGCCCATGCCGGTGAGCAGCGCCGCGATGGCGGACTTGCCCACGCTGGCGGCCATCGAGCGGAACAGAACATCCACGCTCGGCTTGTGACGGTTCACCGGCGGCCCGTTGTGCAGGCGGCATACGTACTTGGCGCCGTCCCACATCACCAGCAGATGTTCGCCACCCGGTGCGATGTAGGCATGGCCCGCCTGGATCGGCTGACCGTCGCGCGCTTCGCACACGCGCATGGCCGAACAGGTGTCCATGCGCTGCGCGAACGGGCCACTGAAGGCAGCGGGAATGTGTTGCGTGATGACGATGGGCGGCGCATCCGGCGGCATCGCCTCCAGCACCACGCGAATGGCTTCGGTGCCGCCGGTGGATGCACCGATGGCGATGATGGGCATGCCACCGCGCGTGCCGGCGCTCTGCGCGCGAGGCAGCACGGCATCGGCGGTGAGGCGCGGCGGTACGTCGAGCTTGCGCACAGCGGTGCGCTGGCGCGGGCGCGCGAGCGCGGCCAGCTTTACCTTGGCGCAGATCTCCTGCGCGCCTTCGGCAAAGGTGGCGGCCAGATCGTTGCTCGGCTTGGTGAAGAAATCCACGGCGCCCAGTTCCAGCGCGCGCAGCGTGACTTCGGCGCCTTCCTGCGTCAGCGAGGACACCATCACCACCGGCATCGGCCGCAGGCGCATCAGGTTCTCGAGGAACGTGATGCCGTCCATGCGCGGCATTTCGACGTCGAGCGTGAGCACGTCCGGATTGAGCTGCTTGATCTTTTCGCGCGCGATCAACGGATCGGCGGCGGTACCCACCACCTCGATGCCCGGATCGCACGAGAGCATGGTCGACAGCAGCTTCCGCACCAGTGCGGAGTCATCGACCACCAGGACACGTACTCTTTCCATCGTGATTTCATCTCGCCTTCGTCGTGCGGCGTGGCGCGTTCGTCCACATCCGCCGGCCCGTGTCGGCGCCTGATGCCAAGGGGAAAACCGTAAAAACGCGCGGCGGCGTCAGAACAGTTCCACCTCTCCCTTTATCGGATCGTTTGCCAAACGCTTGAGATACTGGCGCTCGCCATCCACCAGCACCGTGTCGGTGCGTCCCCGCAGCTGGCGCACGCGCGCCTTGCCGGTGGCGGGGAAGAACTGCACGTGGCGCGGATGCACGTCGCCCAGGTCCTCGGCCGCCACTTCCAGCCTTTCGGCTTCCAGGTAACGGCGCACGAAGGCGATATTGCGCTGGCCGATGTCGGTCATCGTGGCCAGCACGCGGCCGCCGCCGAACACCTTCACGATCAGGTTGGCGCGCTGGCCGCCCGCCTTGAGGATGGCGTTGATCAACTGCTCCATCGCGTCGTTGCCGTAGCGCGCCGCGCGGCCCACCGTATCGGCCCAGCCACCGCGTTCACCACCGATGGGCTCGGGCAACATGAAGTGGTTCATGCCGCCGATGTGGCGCACGCGATCGTAGATGCAGGCGGAGACGCAGGAGCCGAGCACGGTGGATACCATCTCCGGCTGCGAGCTGACGTAGTACTCGCCCGGCAACACCTTCACCGTCATGCACGACTGCGTGGGATCCCAGAAACGGCGCAGATGTTCGAACCCCGGGATGACCCGCGCGGGGTCATACCCTGCGCCTGCGGGGATATTGGCAACGGCGACGTTCATGCACTGCGCTTCCGGTAGACCGTCCGTCCGATCAGGTCAAAACTGTCGTTGAGTCCGTACATGGACTCCGAATGGCCAAGGAACAGATAGCCGCCGTCGGGCAGCAATCCAGCGTAGCGCTGGAACAGTTTCTGCTTGGTGGGCTTGTCGAAATAAATGACCACGTTGCGGCAGAAAATGGCGTCGAACGGGCCCTGCATCGGCCAATCGTGCAACAGGTTCAGCGGCAGGATGCTCACCAGTTCGCGCAGGCGCGGGTTCACGCAGACATAATCGGCGTAGTCGCCTTCGCCGCGCAGGAACCAGCGGCGCCGACGTTCCACGCTCACGCCTTCGAGGCGCTCAAGCGCGTAGACACCCTTGCGTGCGGTTTCCAGCGCCTGTGGCGACAGATCGGTCGCGAGGATCTTCGCGTCCATCTGCTGCGCGCCGTGTTTTTCCAGCGCCTCGGCCAGCACCATCGCCAGCGTGTACGGCTCTTCGCCCGTGGCGCAGCCGGCGGACCAGATGCGCAAACGGCCGCCGTTCTTCTTTTCATTGATCCAGCGCGGCAGCAGTTCGTCCGTAAGCAGGTCGAAGTGATGCGACTCGCGGAAGAACGCCGTGACGTTGGTGCTGATCGCGCTGGCCAGCTCGCCCAGCTCCTGCTGCGGATCGCGTCGCAACAGGTCGCAGTAAGCCTGGAAGTCACGCAGCTTCAGTGCACGCAGGCGACGCAGCAAACGGCCTTGCACCAGCTGGCGCTTGTGTTCGCCCAGCGAGATGCCGCACTGCTCGTAGACGAAGGCGCGGAGAAACTCGAACTCGGTGTTGCCGAGTGACGGGCCGCCGGTGGCCGCCACGCCCATGTTGTTGTCGATCGTGGCAGCCGTGCTCATGCTTAGAACTCCTTCCAGGAGCCAGCGTCAGACGCTTCGGCGCGTGGCGCACGGGACGCCGGTGCAGCCGAGTTGCGCACCGCGGCGAACACGGCTTCGGCCTCCGCCATCACCGACTGCGAGCGCGCCTTTTCGGTGGCGACCTCGCCATGGCCTTCGCCCATCTGGAAGAAGCCGACATGGCGGGCGAGTTCGCCGGCCTGCTCGTGCATGGCACGGGCAGCGGCGGCCGCCTCTTCCACCAGCGCGGCGTTCTGCTGGGTCATTTCGTCCATCTGCAGCACGGCGTGGTTCACCTGGTCGATGCCGGCGGACTGTTCCTGCGACGCAGCGGCGATCTCGGCGACGATGTCCGTCACCTTCTTCACGCTGTCCACGATGTCGGCCAGCGCCTTGCCGGACTGGTCCACCAGCGACGAACCCACGCGCACCTTCTCCGCGCTGTCGTTGATGAGGCCCTTGATCTCCTTCGCCGCACCCGCGCTGCGCTGCGCGAGGTTGCGCACTTCGGTGGCCACCACGGCGAAGCCGCGGCCCTGTTCGCCCGCACGGGCCGCTTCCACGGCGGCCTTGAGCGCCAGCAGGTTGGTCTGGAAGGCGATCTCGTCGATCAGGCTGACGATTTCGGAGATCTTGCGGCTGGAAGCGTTGATGTCGCGCATCGCGGAACTGGCCTGCGCGGCCACTTCGCCGCCGTGCTCGGCCTGACGGCGCGTGGCGCTGGCAAGCTGGTTGGCGTGGCTGGCGTTCTCGGCGTGCTGCTTCACGGTGGAGGTCATTTCCTCCATCGACGAGGCGGTTTCCTCCAGGCTCGACGCCTGTTCCTGCGTGCGCTGGCTCAGGTCATCGTTGCCGCGAGCGATCTGCTGCGCGGCCGAGCTGACGGAGCCTGCGCCGTGGCGCACTTCGCCCACGATGGTGACGAGGCGTTCGTCCATCGTGCGCAACGCGTCCAGCAGTTCGCCCAGTTCGTCCTTGCGGGTGGTGGTGATCTTGTGGCCGAGCCTGCCGCCGGCAATGGCATGGGCCACCTTCACGGCAACGCCCAGCGTGCTCAGGATCGAGCGCATCAGCAGCAGCGCCATCACCGAGGCAATGGCCAGGCCCACCAGCAGCGCGCCGATGCTGATCGTGCGCACCACGTGGTAGCGCGCGACCTGTGCATCGTAGATTTCCTTGGCGTCGGCGCGTTGCGCGTCAACCATCTTGCTCAACGCCTCCTGGCGCTGCATCAGCAGCGGACGCACCTGCATTTCCAGCAGTTCGCTGGCACCGGTGTCGCCCTGGTTCAGCGCATCGACCATCGAATCCTTCGCGTCCTTGTAGTCCGCGTCGGTGGAGTGCCAATCGTCGTAATGCTTCTTGACGGCGGGGCCCATCGGGATGGCGGCCAGCTGCTTCTTCAGGCCTTCCATTTCGGTCTGAAGCTTGGTGTATTCGGTGAGCTTGGCCTTCACCTGGTCGGGCTTGCCCACCAGCGAGCCCGACTCGCCCAGCAGGATGAACGACATCAGCTGGTGCGCAGTGATCTGCGAGACGAGCTGGGTCGGCACGATCTCTTCTTCATAGATCTTGCCCATGCCGTCGTTCTGTTCCTGCATGCCGCCGATGCCGATCACGGCGCCGGCGATCAGCATCAGGCCCAGCAGGCCAAGCACCGCACGCAGGCGGTTTCGAACGGAGAGTTCCGGGGCTTTCAGTGCGAACTTCTTCATGATGATTCCACTTCCTGCGTATGTCGTTCAGGCCACGGCTTTCACATCGGAGGCAGCTGGCAGCGCCGCCTCAAGCATTTGTGCGTCCTGGGGCTGCAGCAGCTTGTCCACGTCCAGCAGCAACACCATGCGGTCGCCGGCGGAGGTCAGCCCCTTGAGGTATTCGGTATCCACGGTGGTGCCCATGTCGGGCACGGGGCGGATGGCGCCCGCTTCCACGTCCAGCACGTCGGAGACGGCATCCACCACCACACCGAAATTGCGACCGGCCACGGTGATGATCACGGTGACCGTGGTGACGCCATACGCCTCGCGTTCCAGGCCGAAGCGCAAGCGCATGTCGATCACCGGCACGATCGCGCCGCGCAGATTGAGCACGCCCAGCACGTACGACGGTGCCTGCGGAATGCGCGTCACCGGCGTCCATCCGCGAATTTCGCGGACCGCCAGAATGTCGATGCCGTATTCCTCGTGGGCGAGGTTGACGGTGAGGTACTGCGACTGGAGCGCCTCGCTCCGGGTGTTATCGGACATGTTCGCCTCGTGGACAGGGCCGCATGAGAGGCCCCCTATCAGGATCTGGATCGGCGGTGCGGGGGGAAACTTGAGCGAAATGCACGTTTTCGGCAGATGGTTTTTTGGGCGCTGCGGAAGCGACACTTGTGGGAGCTCACCCTGTGAGCGACGAGCCTTTGGAGCCTCAAGGCGACCGGTTGTCGCGCACAGGGTGCGCTCCCACAACGAAGCGGAGCTCTGCGATTCAGAACTCGCTCCAGCCTCCCGCCATGACGACGGCCGGCTTGGGGGCCTGAACGACGGCGCGTGGCACCGGGGCAGCCGCTGGCGACGACGCCCGCCTGGCCACAGCCCCTTCCTGCAACCGGAAGAACCGCACCTGCGCCTCCAGCTCGTCGGCCTGCTCCTGCATGGCCCGCGCTGCCGCGGCCGCCTCTTCCACCAGCGCCGCGTTCTGCTGGGTCACCTCGTCCATCTGCATCACGGCACGGTTCACCTGGTCGATGCCCGACGACTGCTCCTGCGCCGCGGCCGCGATTTCCGCCACGATGTCAGTCACGCGCTTCACGCTGTCGGCAATGCCGGCCAGCACGTTGCCCGACTCTTCCACCAGCGCAGAGCCGGCCTGCACCTTGTCGACGGTGTCGCCGATCAACGCCTTGATCTCCTTCGCCGCCGTGGCACTTCGCTGCGCAAGGTTGCGCACTTCGCCGGCTACCACCGCAAAGCCGCGGCCTTGTTCGCCCGCGCGCGCCGCTTCCACCGCCGCATTGAGTGCGAGCAGGTTGGTCTGGAACGCGATCTCATCGATCAGCTGCACGATGTCGGTGATCTGGCGACTCGCGCCTTCGATCTCGCGCATGGCGTGGCTGGTGCGCGAGGCGACGTCGCCACCACGCTCGGCCTGTGCGCGGGCACTGCGCGCCAGCTGGTCCGCATGGCCGGCGTTGTCCGCGCTCTGGCGCACGATGGAGGTCATTTCTTCCATCGACGCGGCGGTTTCTTCCAGGCTGGACGCCTGTTCCTGCGTGCGATGCGACAGATCGTCGTTGCCGCGCGAAATCTGCTGCGCCGCCGTCGAGACCACCTGCGAGCCTTGCTGCACCTCGCGCACGATCTCCACCAGCTTGGTGCGCATGCGCTGCAAGGCATCGAGCATGCTGCCCGGGGCAAAGGTGTGACCGCCATCACCGGTCGCCAGGTCACCGTCGGCGATGCGTGCCGCCATGGCCAGCGCGAACGCCGGTTCACCGCCGATGCTCCGGCGAATGCTGCGCATGGACAGCCACACCACGCCGATGACCAGCAAGCCGACCAGCCCCGCCTCCAGCAGGCTTACCAGCAAGGCATGGCGGAACTGCTCGTTGATGTCCACGAAGTAGGCACCCGTGCCCATGTGCAGATCCCACGGCTTGAACCAGGCGCTGTAGGTGATCTTCGGCTCGATCTTCTTGTCCGGCGGCATGGGCCACTGGTATTCGGTGACGCCCGCGCCCTGCGCGCGGTCGACCTGCGCCATCAACTGCCAGATCGGCTTGCCCGTCGGGTCCTGGTCGTCGTGCACGTTCTTTCCTTCCTTCTCGGGAAGAAAGGGGTGCATGCGCATGATGAAGTTGGAATCGAACGCGAACACGTAGCCGGAGCCGTTGCCCCAGCGCATGGTGCGGATGACGGCGAAGGCACGGTGCTGCGCTTCTTCCTCGCTGAACTCGCCGGCTTGCGCGCGATCATGGAAATTCTGCGCAACGGCCATCGCAGTGGCGACCTGGTCGCGTAGCGCATGCACGCGCGCCTCCATCTGCAGCCGTCGGCTGTCGAACGCCGACACGACGGTCAACGTCACGAGGCCGGCGATGACGAACGCGATGACCAGCCACACCTTGGCCGCAAGGCTCAGGCGATCGATGAATGTGAGGGGAGACGTCATGAAAAACCTTCAGAATGAAAGGGGGCGTTTTCTGCGATTGCCCGGATTCATTCCCTGCACTGCCCTGCGCCGACATCCTGCCGGCGGCCGCGGCTTCCTGTCGCGGCTTGTTCGCGTGGCGAACGGTGTTTCTTCAGGAACCGCGAATTCGCGGTTCTTTTCGCTTGTTGTGGGAGCACACCCTGTGGGCGACAGCCTCAGTGCATGAAGGCGCAGGTGCGCCTGCACTCGCCTGACCCACAATCCCAACTCGCCTGTCGCTCACAGGGTGAGCTCCCACAAGGCATCGCCAGTCCGTCAGAACTCGCTCCAACCACCGGCGGTAGCCACCTGCGGCGTGGACGCCACGGTGCGGGTGACTGTGGGGCGCGGCTTCGCCAGCGGCTCACCACCCTGCACCCGGAAATAACGAATCTGCCGCTCCAGTTCGTCCGCCTGTTCCTGCATGGCACGCGCTGCGGCAGCAGCTTCTTCGACCAGGGCCGCGTTCTGCTGGGTCACTTCGTCCATCTGCATCACCGCGCGATTCACCTGGTCGATGCCCGATGACTGCTCCTGCGCCGCCGCGGCGATTTCCGCCACGATGTCGGTCACGCGCTTCACGCTGCCCACGATGTCTGCCAGCACCAGGCCTGATTCGTCCACCAGTGCCGAGCCCACCTGCACTTTCTCGACGGTGTTGCCGATCAGCGCCTTGATCTCCTTCGCCGCCGTGGCGCTGCGTTGCGCGAGGTTACGCACCTCACCGGCCACCACGGCAAAGCCGCGCCCCTGTTCGCCCGCGCGCGCTGCTTCCACCGCCGCATTGAGTGCGAGCAGGTTGGTCTGGAAGGCGATCTCGTCGATCAGCTGCACGATGTCGGTGATCTGGCGACTCGCGCCTTCGATCTCACGCATGGCGTGGCTGGTGCGCGTGGCCACCTCACCGCCGCGTTCGGCCTGCGTGCGCGTGCTGCGCGCCAGCTGATCGGCATGACTGGCGTTGTCGGCGCTCTGGCGCACGATGGAGGTCATTTCTTCCATCGACGCGGCGGTTTCTTCCAGGCTGGAGGCTTGTTCCTGCGTGCGATGCGACAGATCGTCGTTGCCGCGTGAGATCTGCTGCGCCGCCGTCGACACCACCTGCGAACCCTGTTGCACTTCACGCACGATGCCAACGAGTTTGTTGCGCATGCGTTCGAGTGCTTCGAGCATGCTGTCCGGCGAGAACTGGGTGTCACCCTGTGCCACCAGGTCGCCATCGGCGATGCGCGCCGCCATGGCCAGCGCAAATGCCGGTTCGCCGCCGATGCTCTTGCGGATGCTGCGCATGGATTGCCACACCACGCCGATCACCAGCAGACCCACGATGCCGGCTTCCAGCAGGCTCACCAGCAGCGCATGGCGGAACTGCGCGTTGATGTCCACGAAGTACGCGCCCGACGCCACGTGCAGGTCCCACGGCTTGTACCAGCGGGTGTAGGTGATCTTGTGTTCGTCCTGCTTGCCGCCCGGCATGGGCCACATGTATTCGGTGGCGCCGAAGCCGTCGCGCTGGTCGGCTTCCATCATCTGGCGATACATCGGCGTGCCCTGGCTATCCGCCTCGTCGCGGATGCTCATGCCCACGCGCTGGGGCATGATCGGGTGCATGCGCATCACGAAGTTCGAGTCGAACGCGAACACGTAGCCGGCACCGTTGTTCCAACGAAGTGCAGCGACCGCGGCGAGCGCCTGCTTCTTCGCCTCCTCGTCGGTGAGCTGACCGGCGACAGCGCGCGCGTGGTAGCTGTCCAGCAACGAGATGGCCGTAGCCACCTCATCGCCCAGCGCGCTCACGCGCGAAGCCATCTGCAGGCGGCGGCTATCCATCGCCGACACGAAGGTCATCGTGGCGAGCCCCGCGACCACGAAGGCAATCACCAGCCACACCTTGGCGGCCAGGCTCAGTCGGTCGATGGTGGCGAGTGGAGACTTCATGGAATAAACACCTTCAGAATGAAATGGGCGGTTTGCCGTTGCCCGGATTCATTCCCTGCACTGCTCTGACGCCAGGCCGCAGCCCGGCGCGCCGCGGCTTCCTGTCGCGGCTTTTCGTTTTCCTTTCTGGTGTTTGCTTGTCATCCCAGCGAGGAGCTCCACGACAGCGAAGCTGGTCAAGCTGGGATCCAGCGCCTTAGGCAGCCTGGCGAAAAGTCACTGGATCCCAGCTTTCGCTGGGATGACGAGCTTGTGCTCTCCGACGCGGCGAATTCACGCCGCCTTCTTACGCCCCTGCATGCGCACCAGCCCCGCGATATCGACGATCAGCGCCACCGAGCCATCCGCAAGAATGGTCGCGCCCGAAACGCCCTGCACGCGCCGATAGTTGGCTTCCAGCGACTTCACCACGGCCTGCTGCTGGCCGATCAATCCATCCACGAACAAGCCGACACGCGCGCCGTCGCCTTCCACCACCACCATCAGGCCATCGTCGATGGCGTGGATCGCCCCGTCGCAACCAAACGCATCGTGCAGGCGGATCACCGGCAGGTATTCGCCACGGAAGCGGAACAGTTCACCGCCGCCCGCCACGCTGCGCACCGCATCGGCCTTCAGCTGCACCGATTCCACAATGGATACCAGCGGCACGATGTAACGCTCTTCGCCCACCGCGGCGGTGAGGCCGTCGATGATCGCCAGCGTCAGCGGCAAGGTGATGGTGAACACGCTGCCCTTGCCCTGCGTACTGCGGATGGTGACCGTGCCGCCCAGATCGGACACGTTGCGGCGAACCACGTCCATGCCCACGCCACGACCCGAAAGGTCGGTGGTAACGGCAGCGGTGGAGAAACCCGGCTGGAAGATGAGTTCCGCCACGGCGTCGTCGCTCATGCCTTCGGCGCTGGTGATGATGCCGCGCTGGATCGCCTTGGCCACGATGGCGTCGCGGTTGAGGCCGGCGCCGTCATCGGAGACTTCCACCACCACGTTGCCGCCGCGATGGGACGCATGCAGCGTGAGCGTGCCGGTGTCGCCCTTGCCTGCCGCGCGACGCTTGTCCGGTGTTTCCAGGCCGTGGTCGATGGCGTTGCGCACCAGGTGCACCATCGGGTCGCCGATCTTTTCCAGCACGGTCTTGTCGAGTTCGGTCTGCTCGCCGATCAGCTCCAGCTTCACCTGCTTGCCGAGCTTCTGGCTGATGTCGCGCACCATGCGCGGGAATCGGTTGAATACGGAAGCGATGGGCAGCAGGCGAATGCCCATCACGCTTTCCTGCAACTCACGCGTGTGACGCGCCAGTTGCGCCAGGCCCTGTTCGAGCACGGCGATGCGCGAGGCGTCGAGTTCGCCTTCGCGGAAGGTGTCGAGCATGGACTGGGTAATCACCAGCTCGCCCACCAGGTTGATCAGTCCATCGATCTTGTCGATGGATACGCGGACGGAGCTCGATTCGGCATTCGCTTCGCGCTGCGCGCGTGCGGTGCCGGCATCGGCAACGTTCGGTGCCGGTGCCGCGGCAGGTGCCGCGACGGGCGCCGCTGCCGGTGCGATGTCGGCGACAACGTGCTTCGCCTCGATCTCCAGATCGCACTCGCCTTCCACCCAATCGAATACGCCGGCAATGTCGGCGCGCTTCACTGGACCTTTCAGCTCAATAGTCCAACCGATGTGGCACTCGGTGGGTTCCAGCGCGGCGAAGGCAGGCAATGCATCAAGCGATGGCGCAACGGCCAGCTCGCCCAGGTCCGCGAGCTCGCGGATCAGGCGCAGCGGTTCGTTGCCACCGGCCAACATGCCGGCATGCGGACGAAAGCGGATGGTCCAGGCATCGGCTTGGTCCACGTTGCGTCGCGCCGTCGTGGCGACCGGCGTACCACGCCCCATGGCGGCGGCCAGTTCGTTGCGCAAGCCTTCGGCCACGGCATCGTTCAACGGCTCGCCGGCTTGCGCGCGGGCAAACATGCCGCGCAGGCAGTCCACCGTGCGCAGCATGAGCTCGATGATGGATGCATCGATGGGCCGCTTGCCGCTGCGTACCTCATCAAGCAGGGACTCGGCCTCGTGGGTGAACGAGGACATCTCCGGAAAACCGAAGGTGGCCGCGCCGCCCTTGATCGAGTGAGCAGCGCGGAAAATGGTGTGCACCAATTCCGCGTCGCCGCCGTCGTCCAGCGCAAGCAGTGACGACTCCATCGTGTCGAGGCCTTCAAGGCTCTCTTCGATGAACACCTGTTGGAATTGCGCCAGACCGGCCTTGCTCATGGGGATCTCTACTCTTCGGGGTACGTCGCGAACTCGCCTTTGACCGTCATCCCTGCGAAAGCAGGGATCCAGTGACTTCTTCGCGGCGTTGAAAGACACTGGATCCCAGCTTTCGCTGGGATGACGAGCCAAAGGCCTCGCGTTTAACCCAGCACGCGCTTCACAGTCGCCAGCAGCTGCTCGGGATCGAACGGCTTCACCAGCCAGCCGGTGGCACCGGCGGCCTTGCCTTCCATCTTCTTGTCCGTGTGGGACTCGGTGGTCAGCATGAGGATGGGCACGCCCTTGTAGGCCGGCAGCGTGCGCAGTTCGCGCACCATGCTGATGCCGTCCATTACCGGCATGTTCACGTCCCCCAGCACGAGGTCGCAGCTGCCGCCCTTGGCAGCGTCCAGCGCCAGCTGGCCGTTTTCCGCCTCGCTCACATCGTGGCCGGCGTTGCGCAGGGTGAAGGCCACCATGCCGCGCATCGAAGCCGAATCGTCAACCGCAAGAATCTTTGCCATCTTCCACCTCAGTTTCAGGCCGGCATGGGTGCCGGCAATTCCAGAGCCTGTGCGAGGCCGAGCACGCCGGCCGCATCACGTATCACATCGCTTATGCCCAGCCACGAGGGCGACTGGCCGCGTGCCGTCGCCTCGCGACGAAACGCCACCAGCAGTTGCAGCGCGGCGGTGTCCACACGCTCCACCCCCGCGCCGTCCAGCTGCGTGGCGGGCGCGTCGAAGGCATCGATCAGCTCAGCCTTCACGTCGGCCACGCTGCCTAGCCGGAAATCGGCCGGCAACGCGATCACCCGCGCGCCGCCCTTGTCTCCACCCGTGGTTTTGCTGCCCATCGCGCTGATCCTCTGCCCACCCGATGGGCGTCTACGGGTGGTTTATCGGCCATGCCGCGGTCGGCTTTAGGAATTTCGCGGTGTTGGTGGCCGGTCACAGAACCGGAAAAAGAGCCCTCAAGTTTTTCCGAAACCCGCCGATGATCAGGGCACGGACGGGCGCGCACACTCGCTCTGTGCGCAAGGAGCCTTGATTGATCATTCAACCCACCAGCCTCGCAGCCCTCGCCTGGGCCGGCGCTGCTTCCGGCAGTGCCGCCGAGAGCTGGCGCATCGGTACCGTGCTGTCCGCGCGCCCGCTGGGGATCAATCCCGACGGGATGATGGTGCTGCAGATCGGCGCCGTCACCGTGGAAATGGAAGCGCCTGCCGGCCAGCAGCTGCCCGCCCAGTTCCAGGTGCGCGTGCTCACCCTGGGCGCCCAGCCGCAGCTTGAATTCGTGATGCCGCAGACCGTTGCCGAGCCCGCCACGCAGCTGGCCATGCGCGAACGCC
Source organism: Dyella sp. C11 (assembly GCF_003121485.1). GTDB lineage: Bacteria > Pseudomonadota > Gammaproteobacteria > Xanthomonadales > Rhodanobacteraceae > Dyella. Next base: position 39,580 of record NZ_QAVX01000002.1, read on the forward strand.
TGCCCCAGCAGAACGGTTACGCCCCGCTGCTCGCCACGCTCGATGCGCTCGCGCAACGCCCGGCCCTGCGCCAGCTGCCGGCCTATCTGCGTCCCGCGCTCGCCTTGCTGGAACATGGCGTGCGTACGCCCGCCGAAATCACCCGCGGCGAAGGGCTGGAAGAAGCCATCAAGCGCAGCGGCCTGTTCCTCGAATCGCAACTGGCCCAGCCGAACCTCGACATGGCCGGCCTGAGCCAGGAAGACTGGAAAGCCGCGTTGCTGCGCCTGGCCAGCCTGCTCGACGACTACCTGCCAGCGCGGCGTGCGCCGTCCTCTTCCAGCGAAACGCCGCCGCCGCTCCAACAGCGAGGGCTGCAGGCGCAACCACGCGCCCTGCTGCCGACCTCGCTGCTCGATGACGATGTCGACGCGCTGCTCGCGCGCCTGCATGGTGAGGTGCACGCGGCACTGGCGCGCGTGGAAGTGGCGCAGCTGGAGGCCACCACTACCTCGGCGTGGATGATCGAAATCCCGCTGCAGGGCGAAGAGGGACGCGACATCCTGCAGGTGCAGATGCAGCGCCATGGCGATGCCCAGTCGGGTTCGGCGTGGACCTTCGGTTTCGCCATCGACCTTCCCTCGCTGGGCGCCATCCAGGGCGAACTGCAACTGCGCGACCTGCGGCTGTCGGTGCGCTTGTGGGCCGAGCGCATCGAGACGGTGCATCGCCTGGAACAACAGTTCGGCGCGCTGCGCCAGGCGCTGTCCGCGGCTGGATTGATTCTTGACCAGCTCTCCTGCCAGCAAGGCCTGCCGCAGTCGAACCATCCGCACAGCGCCATCCTGTTGAGGACCACCGCATGAGCCAGTCGCTGCCTCCCGCACGTCGACGCGTCACGCTGCGCCTGTCGGGCGGTCCCGTCGATGCGCCGGCCAACACGGTGAACCTGCCGCCCGAATCGCTGGAAACCTTGCTCGCGCGTGCGCGTGCACTCGGCATTCCGTTGCACCACGATCCGCAAATGGCTGCGCTGCTCGCCTCGCTGCGCCTGCGCCAGGAAGTGCCCGCCACACTATACGCGGCAGCGGCCGCCGTGATGGCCTGCATCTACGACGCGGCCGACGCGCACCACTGAACGCATATTCCTGCGATTGCACGCACTGCGCGCACGCGCGAAAACATGACGCCTCCTTCATGACCGGTCCGCAACAGTGCGCCGGCACAGACAGGATCGCCCATGGCACGCACCAGACAGCTCGCCGTTCCACCGGCCAAACGACAGCAGGCGCTCACCGAGCGCCGTAACACCAAGATGGCTCGCTCAGCGCATGCTTACGTGCGCGGCAACACGGCGCAGTTCTACGAATGGCTCGCGTCACGCGCTGCGCCGCGTCTCCCTGTCGGGCCTTCCATCTGGATCTGCGGCGATTGCCACATCGGCAACATCGGCCCGGTAGCCGACGACAAGGGCCGCGTGCACATCCAGATCCGCGATTTCGACCAGAGCGTGATCGGCAATCCCGCGTATGACCTGGTGCGCCTCGCACTCTCGTTGGCCATGGCAGCGCGCGGTTCCGACCTGCCCGGCATCACCACCGCCAATATGATGGAAGCCATGCTGGATGGTTACGAAGCCGCGTTTCCCGAGGTGGACGATCCCGAACCCAAGATGCCCAGCACCATCAAGCTGGTGATGAAACAGGCGCTGCAACGCAACTGGAAATCGCTGGCTTATGAACGCCTCACGGGCACGGGCCTGGAATTTCCGCTGGGCAAGGAATTCTGGCCGCTGGCGGCGAAAGAGCAGAAAGCCATCCAGTCACTCTTCAAGGAAACGGCGCTGGACGAACTGGCCACGCAACTGCGCCATCGCGAACCGCAAGGCAAGGTGAAAGTGCTCGATGCCGCGTACTGGCGCAAGGGATGCAGCTCGCTCGGCAAGCTCCGTTATGCGGTGTTACTGGATGTGGACGGCAACGTGGTCGAAGGCGATGACCTGTGCCTCATCGACATCAAGGAAGCACACCCCTCCATCGCACCGCGAGCCAAGGATGTGCGCATGCCACGCGATCCGGCGCAGCGCGTCGTCATGGCTGCGCAGCATCTGTCACCGGCGCTGGGCAATCGCATGCGCGCTGCACACCTGCTCGACAAGCCGGTGTTCGTGCGCGAGTTGCTGCCGCAGGATCTGAAGATCGACATCGCTCGCCTGCGCCGTAAACAGGCACGTCGTGTTGCGGCATTCCTCGCGCATGTCGTGGGCCATGCGCATGCACGGCAGATGGATGCACCGACCCGCAAGGCATGGGTCGCCGAACTCAAGCGCAATCATTCGCGCACGCTGGATGCACCGTCGTGGTTGTGGACGGCAGTGACCGGATTGCTGGCGATGCATGAGCGCGACTATCTCGATCATTGTCGGCGCTATGTGGGTGGTAGTGCGTAATTGGCTGGTATTCGCCGGAGAGCGGCGAGTACCGAAATCTTGCTTCACCCGTTGTACGTCCTCACCGTCATTCCGGCGAAGGCCGGAATCCAGGGCCTTTGCCCTTTGGGCCTGATGCAAGAGCAAAGGCGCTGGATTCCGGCCTTCGCCGGAATGACGGTGAGGGAAATTAAACTATCTCGCGAGCTGCAGACGCTTCGTTTCATAACGAAGCAGCCGCCCCGTTCCACACCGAAACAGACACCTCACATCACAGCGAAATCGTCGCCGACAACATCGCCGGATTGCCCTTCAGGCGATTGGTGACGTCGAATTCGTGCAGCCAGCGCAGCGAGAATTCCGCCTGCCCGCCCTGCCACTTCTTCAGGTAGTTCACCATGGGGCCAACGCCAATCGAGTGGCCCTTGAAGCCACCCAGCAGGTCCGCCGTGGGACCGGTGTCGTTTTCCAGCTGGTAGATCCAGCCACCTACCGCACCGATGCCCCATCCCGTGGGAAAGCGCTTCACCAGCAGGGTATCCAATCGATACACCGCGCCGTTCTGGTAGTTGGTTGCCTTGTCCCTGGTGTAGAAGTCCACCGCCGTGGTGGCGCTCCACTCCAGCGAACCCTTGTCGAACAATCCGGTGTAGCCCACCGTGGGCGAGAACGTCCACATGTTGAGGCTTGCATTGGCCAGGCGGCCGTCCTTGTAGTCGCCGGTGGGGGCGTAGACGTAAAGCGAGAACGAGACGTGCTGCGTCTGGCTGAAATGATGGCTGGCAATCACCGGCGCGAAGAACATGTCGTACGGCCCGAGCACGTGTGACGAGCGGCTCGCGCTGAAAGGCCCGATGCGTGCGTTGACGTTGGCATCCACGTACGCGAACGGCAGCGTCATCATCGAGGCAAAGTTCCATGACGACGGCTTGGTATTCCAGATGTACAGGCCCGTGATGGTGGCCAGCTGGAATTCCGCCTTGAGGCCCAGCGACGTGCCGCCACCGGCGATAGGCACCTGCCTGGAAGCGCTGATCGAACCATCGTAGTACGCGTAGCCGTATTGCCAGGTAAGCCCGGGCGTGGGCGGGATCAGGCCGGAATACGAGGTGGCTTGCAGACCCGTGATGGAACGCCCCACACCGGTCTCCGTGGCATGCAGCGGCAACGCGACCAAGACGACCAGCAAGGCTGCCCATAGCGCGACTCGTTTCATGACAGCTCCGAACCCTCAGCGATGCGGCGGCTTGCACGTCACGTGAAGCAAAAAAGCGCCGTCAGGTGGTCGCAGCGTCTCCGGATCACCGGGTTCAAACAAGCGAAAATCCACCTATGCCGACTAGGTAGAACTACGGAAACCGACGCCCTTCCAACGCGGCAAGAACGTCGTTCCCGCAACATCGCTCGATCATGCAAAGGAATCGCCGTACAACGCCTTCCACGCGCGCTTTCAGATGGCTGCGCTGGAAGGCACCGCTGCGTTGCCGCCTTCCGGAAAGCGGGCAATGGCTTGCTGGGCGGCCTGCTCCAGCGACGTCACGAACTCGTTGACGTTTTCGTTGAGCGGCGGCGCCACTTCTGCCGCGGCGAGCGGTTCGGGGAACATCACGCCGACGATGCAGGCGTGCGACATGCGGGCATGGACGAGAGCCACGGCATCGTCGAAGGCATCGCGCTCCTTCACCGGGCTGGTGCTGACCACGTAAGCCATCGACACGGCCTTGGGCGTCAGGTCCGGGTGCGCCTGCGCGTCGAACGATTCGAAATCCGCGATGGAAATGTGGCGGGCATCGATATGCAGGTCCCGCAGGATGCGCGTGAGCAGTTCGGTGGAAAGATCGTCCGCCATCGAGCCCAGGCCCATGCACAGCACGATCGATCCCGGCGCCACCGCCAACGGACCCTGGAACTGGCCCATGGCGTCCTCGCGATGCTGACGCAGGCTCTGGCCGATGGTCATGCTTTCAAGCACCGACGTGCGGCGACGCCAGCGCAGCCAGCGGCTTTCATGGCTGTCGAGCGACTCGACCACGGTGACGATGGCCTGCTTCACCGACAGTTGCTGCGCCGTGCTGATGGCGCCATTGGCCAGGTCGATGCGTGCCAGCTGCAACGCGGGCAACAGCACGGCATCGCAATAGGCGGCGAAGCTTTTGCGCTTCAGGAAGTCGCGCGCCTCGCTGATGATCTCGCTCGAATCACCCGACAGCGCGCGCTGGTACACGCGTTGCGGCATGGTAAGTGCCGGCGTGTCGCCCAGCAGGATGTTGAGCAGGTCCAGCGCCTGCACATGGCGTCCTGCGACAACCAGGCACAAGGTCAACGGGGTCGACATCAACAGTCCCACCGGCCCCCACAGCCAGCTCCAGAAAATCGCCGCCACGACGACGGCCAGCGGCGACAGGCCGGTGGTGTGGCCATAGAGGAACGGCTCGATCAGCTGCGACACCACGATCTCCACCACCAGGTAGAGCACCAGCGTCATCCACAGCAACGACCAGCCCGGCGCCACCGCCGCGGCGAACACGCTGACCAGCGCCGCCACCAGCCACACGCCGATATAGGGCACGAAGCGCATGGCCGCGGTAAGCAATCCCCACAGCAAGGCATTGGGAACGCCGATCAGCAGCAGCCCCAGCCAGCTCGCCACGCCTACGCCAAAATTCACCGAAAAGGTGGAAAGAAAAAAGCGCGACAGTCGTTCGCCGGCGTCGATGATCGCCGCCGTGGTGGCGCGAAGGTCCGAACCGCCCGCCAGGCGGATGAAGCGATCACGCAAGGATTCGTGCTCCAGCAACACGAAGATCAATACCACCAGCACGATGCCCGCCGTCTCCACCGGCACCCACGCGGTGGAAAGCACGCGCGTGAGAATGCCCACGGGCGTTGACGGTGTCTTGGTCGCCTGCGTCGAGGGCTTCGGCGTTGCCGGTGCGTTGGTGAGATAAGGCGGCGCAAGGAACGGCTGCGCCGCCGTTGCACTGGGCGCGGGCGTGCCGTCCTGGCCCGAATCATCAATCACCTTGCCCAACTCGCCGCGCACCACGTCCAGCCGCCCCAGCGTTTCCTCGCGCAACGACTGCGCCTTGGCACGGATGGTCACTTCGTACTGCGGCAGGCTGCGCGCCACGTGCACCACCTGGGTGCCCATCATGGTCGTCACGCCGGTGACGATGACCACCAGGGCCACTACGGCGATCAACACCGACGCGGTGTGACCAAAGCCGATGCGTCGATAGATGCGCACCCACGGCGCCATCAACAGGCTGAGAAACAGTGCCAGGATGATCGGCACCAGCACTTCCCTGCCGAAGTACAGCAGCGCGAGCACGCACGCCAACGCAACAATGACGACGGCACGTTGACTCGCCGTCGCGGCGGTCTGTGCTGGGGGTTGCGACGACATGGGCTCTCTCCTCTCCACCACGGTATCGCCGGGATCTGCGCCCCGGCGTGCCGCAAGGATAGCCGCGCCTCGGGCATTGGAGATGTCAACCTGCTCGAAACCGCCCAGCGATACAGCTTTACACGCCATTGTGCCGCCGAAAGCCGCGCCGGGCGTCACAGCAGCCCCCAGGCCACAAGGTCATACAGGGCTTGCAACAGCCACTAATAGTGCGAGCTGGTACCCAGCATAGCGGCCTGCCGCACCGCCTGTGCGGCACAGATGGGACGCAGCTCCCAAAAGAACCCACGCAAATGCATGCGTGAGATACGGGTACACAGCGCCAACTGAGAATTGCCCATGTAATGGGGCTGCATATAGTCCCTCCAGAGCACCGCGCAGGGCTGGCGAGCCGGCCGCGTCTGGACGATCTGGAGTGGTGGGTGAACAGGCAAGCGAAGCATGGGTGTGGATGTTCTGTAGGGCGCTGGCGACGCAGCCCCAGCACGCGCACTTCAGTGTGTGGGCTTATTCCGAAAGAGCCTGTCCGTTCTCGCCTAGGTGTGGCGCAACAGCCCAAGAGCCGTCGCGCCACGGGGAACGATCACAAGGACGGGGTCAAGCGTTCACGGTGGGCACGTGGCCGTGCCCAAACGCTGCCCGCTCCAGACAGTGAATGGCTATCGAGAGCGCAGCCGTTACCTCCGCCGACAGCGGATACTGCAAAGGTTTGACCGGGAAACCCCACACCCGCGCCTTGCGATACCGGTCGCTGTTGCGGCGCAAGCGCACTAGCGTCAACACCGCGAGCGCCGTGTCGACCGGATCGTAGGGAAGGAGTGCTTCTACAGGTAAACCCGGTGAAAACGGGCTGCCGGGAGGTTCCGTGAGGGTGTCGTCGTCGGGAAACGACGGGCGTGCGCGTGCCGTATGATCGCGGATAGCCATGATCAACTCTTCTCTAGTTGGTGATGGTTAGCGGGTCGCAGGTGTTTCAGCACCTGCGGCCCGCGTCTGATGGCATCGCTGCCACCGTCACTCGCGCAGGCCGGTAAAAGACGGCGCGAGTGACGTGCCGAAAGTAGCAAAGCCCCACCACGCTGACTGTCGGGCTTTGCCGATAGTTCGGTTCGCACACGGACCATTCGGCGCACGGCTGGGCGCAACCGTTCCTTGTGCATCGCCTGTTGCACCGCCCATGCCGAGCGCGCAAGCGACCAAGGCCGGGATATCGCCGACATTATGGACGGCCAAACCTGTCGCTGGTATCGGCTTTACCTGATTGGCGACTCGCATTCATGCGCCTCACGCTGCGCAGCTTCCATCGTTTGTGCCAAGGAAACGCTTGTGCCACGCCACAGTGATATTCGCTTCACCTTCGAATCCGCCAGCAGCGTGGCTTTTGACGTGGCCGGCTTTCGGCTGGAGGAGTCCCTCAGCCAGCCGTTTGTGCTGAATGTGGACCTAAGTAGCTGCAACCCTTCGGTAGATTTCGGGCAGGTGCTGGATCAACCCGCCTGCCTGACCATCTGGCGCGGCGAGCAGCCCATTCGATACGTCCACGGTGTGGTGTCGACCGTGGAGCAAGGCACCACCGGTTTCCGCCGCACCCGGTATAGCGTTGTAGTGGAACCGCGAATGGCCCGTGCGGGCCTCCGCAGCAACTGGCGTATCTCGCAGCAGCAAACCGTGCCAGAGATTCTACAAACCGTACTCAAACGCTCGGGCGTTATCGATGTCGAGCAGCGATTGAGCAAAGAGCATCTGCCGCGCGAATACTGCGTGCAACCAGGCGAGAGCGATTTGGATTTCTTTCAACGCCTGAGCGCCGAAGAGGGTCTTTATTACGCGTTCGAACACAGCGCCCACGGCCATCGCCTGATTCAGGGCGATGTGCTTTACACCCACGGCGTGATTCCCGGTGGACCGGTCACCTACAACCCCATGCCCGCCGGCGATTCGGACGAACCGTGCCTGCACACGTTCCGTTACACCGAAAACGTACGCACCGCGCGTCAAGTGCAGCGCGATTACACCTTCAAACACCCGCGCTACAACCAGCAACACGCCAGCGATGGCAACAACCTTACCAACCAGGCGCGGGACTACGAACGCTACGACTATCCCGGCCGCTACAAGCAGGACGAGGCCGGCAAGCCGTTCACCAAAACGCGCCTGCTCTCGCTACGCCGCGATGCGCAAGTGGCCACTGTCGAAGGCGACGATGCGCGCCTGCAACCGGGCTTGGCGTTCGATCTGCAGGGGCACCCCCGTGAGGCGTGGAATACCGGCTGGCGCGCTATCGCCATCGTGCATACCGGCGTCCAGAACATTAGCCAGGAAGAAGACAGCAGCGATGCCACCACCGGCACCCACTACAGCTATACAGCAGAGATCATCCCGGACCAGGTGGAATGGAAAGCACCGCTATGTCCCAAGCCCCGCATTGACGGCCCGCAGATCGCCACCGTGGTGGGTCCCCAAGGGGAGGAGATTTTCTGTGATGAGTTTGGCCGGGTAAAAGTCCAGTTTCCCTGGGACCGTGAGGGCAATCACGACGAGCACAGTAGTTGCTGGATACGCGTAAGCCAGAACTGGGCTGGAGCCGCGTGGGGTCACATGGCCCTTCCGCGCATCGGGCAAGAGGTGATCATTGGCCACCTGGATGGCGACTGTGATCAGCCGATTCTTATAGGGCGCACGTACCCGGCCACCCACCCCACGCCCTACGAACTGCCGCGCCACAAAACGCGCATGACCATCAAGAGCCAAACCCACAAGGGCAACGGCTCGAATGAACTGCGTTTTGAGGACGAGAAAGACCAGGAAGAAATCTACGTCCACGCCCAGAAAGACCAGAACATCATCGTCAACAACGACGAGACCACCCGTATTGGTCATGACCGCCAAGAGAATGTCGAGAACGACGAAACCATCCGCATCGGCCACGACCGCACCGAGAGTGTGGGCAACGATGAACAGGTGACCATCGGCAGAAATCGCACGCATCAGATCGGCCAGGACGCGTTTCTCAGCATCGAACGCAATCACGCCATCAACATTGGCAAGGATCGCCATGAAACGGTGGGCAATAACCGTCACGACAAAACCACAGCCAATCACGTCATCGATATCGGCGGTCATGTCGAGCAGACCGTGCAGGGCCATCACAAGCTCAGCGCCGGTCAAAGCATCGAGCGACAGACGCAGCGCTATCAGCTACACGCCGGTGAGAGCATCGAAATCAAGGTCCAGGCCGGAAGCATCACGATCGATAGCAACGGTATCGTCATCGACGCGCTGAAAATCCTGATCAAGGGCCCCGTGCAGCAATCTTCTGGTGCTTATACCGGCGCTGCCTGGCACGGCGCGGCGTTCGCAGAATCCCTGCTAGCCCCCTTTATCACCGCCCCCATCGCACTTACATGCGCAGCATGGTCCGAGGGCGGAACCACCGGAACGCAGGGCTACGATACGCACACAGCATCAATGGCGCCCCAGGCAACTGATCAACCAGCAGCGTCCGAAAATAACGCCACCAAGGACACTGCAACGCCTCCATCCGTGCCCCATACGCCAGCGCCTATGACGTGCGACTGGAAGCTGAAGTCGTTCAAGGAAACCCACTGCAGCATGCCGATGGAAACGGCGACTTACTACCAGTTGGACGAAAACAAGCGACATGTTTTGGACCGAGATGGCAAGCCCACGCTTTGCAGCGGGCCAGCGACCATGCCTTTTGAGCTGGCGTTCGATGGTGACGCGAAAGTGCTTACCGCCGCGGTGCGAATAGCGGTGAAGCTCAAGGACATGTACGAACTCGATGCCGTAACAGGCAAGCCAAAAGCCGACACGGAGGGGCGTCCCATTGGAGTGCCCTACGACAGCACTGGTAATGGCAGTAACGCCCCTCCAGAAGTGCGTGCCAAATTTCTCGTGGCAAACCGTTCAGTGGCCACCTTGGACTTCACTGGTCTCAAGCAGCGCATTGAGCGTGTCCTCAACCAGAACAACTACCGGCTGACGCTTAGTGATTGTGCACAGGGCGCCGCGTGTGGCTGCATCGTACCCGTGCAATTCGTGGTTCATTTCTTGGATCCGGGAGTCAAAGGACAGGGCAAGCCTCACGATTCGATTGATCTTTTCCCGAGAGCGGTGAGAGCTGATGCCGGCAGCTGGAGCGAATTGACCGTGAGCTTTGACAAATTTCGCAATGAATTTGTAACTACGGCGGTCGAATGCATTAGCGCTCATGAAGCAGGTCATTTATTCAGCTGGCCAGACGAGTATTGGTCCAACGGTGGATCAATTCATCAGCAATACGTCAAACAACAAGAAATCGATTTCACCAAGGGCGATGAACTCAAAGGCCAATTGGTTTGGCAATTGAATACCGATGATACCTTGATGGGCTACGGCGCCTATAAGAACTCCGTGCAAACCCCTGAGTACTACCTTTATCGCATCCGCGATTGGTTCACGCGTAAGACGGGCAAGCGATGGAAGTTAACGACATGAACAAGGCATGGACTAGGGGATTGATGATGGTGATGGCGATACTCGGCAGTGCGGTGACATCGGTAAAAGACACGGTCGCAGAACATTCGAACGAATCGGTGTCGATATCCTTCGACATAGGCGGCGGCATGGGTTACGGCGTGCGGCGACTCAGTGCCACTACCCGCGATGGCACTTTTCGCCTTCTGCTCACTGACACGGAAAATCTCGAGGACTTCGTGGGCGTTGGGGTCTTTGATGGCGAGTTAAGCGACGAGGATCGCGCCCATGTCCAAGAGGCAGCACTTTTGTTGTGTCGCTCACAAAGCCAGCTACAAAACAGCCCCTCGGACATGGGGCGTGGCCAAATGAACAACATGCCCATGGCGGGCTACAGCGCAACTTGCGGTGGAACCGCAGTACAAGGTTCGCTTTACACGTGCCCCAAAGAGATCGGAGATCGGGTACGAGACATCGAATATCGACTAGCGAAATCGTTCTACTCGCATGGCCGAAAGGTGGTGAAACTGGATGTGGAGGCAAAGGTCGAGTCGCAGCCGTACAACTTTCTGGTCACGGTACGCTTTGTTAATTCTGGAGATCGGTCGATCACATTCAAAAGTCCGGCGCTTTGGTCTGGAATACTCCCTCTAGCGCAGCTACGAGCAGGTGGTAGAAATCCACAGAGCCGTCACATCGGCGATAACGAGAACTCCGGCGGCTTTATCTTCGACCTATCTGGACTAACTCCCATCAACGCATCTGCTTTTCCAGATGACGTCATTGTTATCCCCCCACACGAAACTAGCGAAATTACGTTCCTCGCGGCACCGGACGGCAAATATACGCACGGCACTTATGACTTTGGGGCGACCGTGTATGCCGACATCCATGTCGATGGGCCGGAATGGTCGGGTGGTCATGTCGATTTTTGGACGGGCATTCAAAACGTCAAACGCATCACCATTCCCCGTGACTATCCCGCCACCCCACAGGAATGGGACGACTACGAGGCCAAGCACCGCAAAGATATGTTGGCCGAGCCAGTGAAAGCAGGCGGCATCGTCAAGGAGGATGGCTACTACCGCCCCAACGCCGGCGAGCAGCAAGGGCGTTTCGTCACCCGCCTACTCAAGGGCGATTTCACGCCCGGCAGCGGTGAACAGCAAGACAGCAACGGCACATTGTTCACACCTACACAGTGGGTATGGGATTCCGATATCGCCAGCACAGTGGAAGCGCGTTCCAAAACGCCCTGCCCCAAGAGCGGCCGCTGGCTCGCCAACATTCCCACCGACGTACCCAACGCCGGCTACTACCTGCAGCGCGTCACGGTGGTGCAAATGAAAGCTGGCGATACGTTGCCAGCGGTTGGATTGGGCAGCGGCGTCGATGAGGAACGCGTGCGCTGGGTGTGGATCGGCCCTTGAAAGAATAAACGACGCTCAGCCACGATGCCTCTTGCGTATCCAACCGTGCCTGGTGTGGCGTAGCGCCAAGTCTCCTCGCGCGATCGTCAGTCCCCTGCAGCCAAGGAATCAGGCCGCTTCGCTTTCCAGCGGCAGGCGGCAGAGGCGACGCACGTCCAGCAGCGCCACGAAGCCGCCCTTGGTCGGCAGCACGCCGTGCACGGGATCGTCGTCGCGAGCGGCGCCGCCAGGCAGCGGCGGAGCGATGTCGGCGGGACGGGCTTCAAGCAGGTCGCCAATGGCATCCACGCGGATGCCGACCAGGTGCGTGCCGTGCGACAGCATCACCAGGCGCACCTGGAACGGGTCCACACGGCCTTCCTCGGGCAAGCCAAGACGACGCCGTCCGTCCATCACCGGCACGATGCGTCCGCGCAGGTGGCGAATGCCGAGCAGGTCGGAAGCCGAACCGGGCACGGGCGTCAGTTCGCCATCGCGAAGCACTTCGCTCACCTGCGTCAGCGGTGCGGCGTACAGCTGCGCGCCGATGCGGAAGGAAAGCCAGTGATCGGCGTTCGATGCGTAGTTCATGGCGTCGACTCCGTTGCGGTGGCCGTGGTGGCCGGTATCACGTTCATGCAATTCATGGGCCATGCTCAGGCGACGCGAGACGCGTCGAACCCGCCGTGATGGTGCCGGCGGCCACGTCGGGCAACGCGGGGGCCTGAATCGGCTCTGCCTGCTGCTGCGCGGTGCGCTCGGGCCTGGCCAGGATCACCTTGTTCACCGGCACATCGGCGGTGGGTCGCGGTGCGACCACCTCCACCGTGGGTGCCGGTGCCTGCCCCGCTGCGTCATGTGCTGCCGCGATGGCGGCAGTCGCTGCCGGTGCGGAAGACGCGGCGGGTGCCGGCGTGGCGTCCGACCCGGCGGTGAGCGTGTTGTCGTTGAAGAAGCGCTTGGGCGCGTCGTCTTCGCTCAGCACCACGATCAGCACGCGGCGATTGTGGTTGCGGCCGTCTTCGGTGGCGTTGTCGGCGCTGGGTTTGTATTCGCCCCAACCCATGATGCCCAGGCGCGAGGGTTCCACGCCCTGCTCGGAAAACAGGCGCGCCACGCTGGCGGCACGGGCGGCGGACAGCTCCCAGTTCGAGGGATACAGCGCCGTATTGATCGGGCGATCGTCCGTATAGCCTTCGATGCGCACGGCATTGGGGAACGGCTTGAGGATCGACGCCATGTTATCGAGCACATCGTTCGCCTGGGGCGACAGCTTGGCTACGCCGCTGGCGAACAGGATGTCGGTGCGCAGTTCGATCTCCAGCCACGAGGTGGTCTTGCGCACGATCACCATCTGCTTGTCGATCAGCGGCTGCATGGCGCGCACCACCTGGTCGCGAATCACTTCCAGGTTGCGCTTCTCGGGCGTGTCCGACGGTGCACGCGTATCCACCGCGCGCACCAGTTGCGGACGGGCCGGAATCGGCACGCTGACGGGAATGCTCGCAGCGCCCGGCTGGCTCGCGGGCGCCGCAATGGCCGGGTCGATGTTGTGCGGCTGCACGCGCGTCTGCGGCATCGGCGCGATCACGTGGCTGGAGCCGTTGAACGCCTCGATGATGGAGTTGGACATCACACGGTATTTGCCTTCGTTCACCACCGACACCGCGTACATCACCACGAAGAAGGCGAGCAGCAACGTCATCAGGTCGGCATAGGGAATGGCCCATGCCTCGTGATTCACGTGGTCTTCGTGGTGTTTTTTCTTCCTGGCCACTGCGCGCTCCCGTTAGGCCAGGTAGCCCTGAAGCTTGGCTTCGATCTGGCGCGGGTTCGCACCCTCGGCGATCGACACCAGGCCTTCAATCAGGATTTCGCGCATCTGCGTCTGCTTGTGGATCAGCGCCTTCAACCGCGCGGCCATCGGGATCATCAACAGGTTGGCCAGCGCCACGCCGTAGATGGTGGCGACGAAGGCGGCCGCAATGCCGTGGCCGAGCTTGCTCGGGTCGGCAAGGTTCTGCATCACCGCCATCAGGCCCATCACGGCACCGATGATGCCCATGGTGGGCGAGAAGATGCCTGCGTTTTCGAACACTTTCGCAGCGGCAAGATCGTGATGCTCGCGCGCGCCCACTTCCACTTCCAGCACGCCGCGAATCGCTTCGGGCTCGCTGCCGTCCACCAGCAATTGCAGGCCCTTGCGTACGAAGTTGTCGCTTTCCGAATCGATCTGCGGTTCCAGGCTAAGCAGGCCCTGGCGACGCGAGATTTCACTCCAACCCACGATGCGGCTGATGAGATCCGACGGTTGATGCTGGGGTGGCTTGTACACCAGCGGGAACATCGACATGGCGTGCTTGAGCACCTTGCCGGAGTTCTGCACCAGCAACGCGGCGATGGTGCCGAGGAACACGATGACGAACGCAGCCGGATTCCACAGCGCTTCCACGCTGGAACCCTTGAGAATCGTGCCGACGATGATGACGATGAACGCCAGGATCGTGCCGATGAGACTTACCAGATCCATGTCAGCCGCTCACCGTCAAAGAAGAAAGTAGTTGGCCATCACTGCCTGAAAGGCCAGCCAGATCCATCACCAGTGCGAGGCGACCGTCGCCAGTAACCGTGGCGCCGGCAACCGCAGGCACCCCCTGGAACAGCGGGCCCAGCGGCTTCACCATCACGTCTTCGCGTCCCAGCACTTCGTGCACCAGGCAGCCCAGGCGCATGTGGCCGATGTGCAGCACCACCACGTGACGACCGGCAGGGCCTTCCACGCCCACCCAGCCGCCGAGGTCGGCCAGCGCCAGCGCTCGGCCGCGATGCGACGCCACGGCGCGACCATCCAGCTGTTGCTGCTGTCCCGCGGCGAGTTCGAACACTTCGTCCACGTTCGACAACGGCAGTGCAAGCAGACGCGCACCCACGCGCACCATCAACACGCGCTGGATCGCCAGGGTCAGCGGTACCGCCAGTTCCAGCGTGCTGCCCTTGCCCAGCTGCGAGCGCACCGACAAGGTGCCGCCCAGCTCCACCACGCGCGTCTTCACCACGTCCATGCCCACGCCGCGACCGGAGATGTCGGAGACGGTGGCCGCCGTGCTGAAGCCGGGGCGGAAGATGATTTCGTAGCATTCGTTTTCGGTGAGGCGCGAGGCCTGCGCCTCGTCCATCAAACCCTTCTCCACCGCCTTGCGGCGAAGCACTTCCGGGTTCATGCCGCGTCCGTCGTCGGACACGGTGATGATGATGCGTTCCCCGCGCTGGCTGGCCGCGAGGGTCACCTTGCCCTTGCGCGGCTTGCCGGCGCGATCGCGTTCTTCCGGCATTTCCAGGCCGTGATCCAGCGCATTGCGGATCAGGTGCACCATGGGATCGGCGAGCGCTTCGACCAGGCTGCGGTCGAGATCGGTGTCCTCGCCTTCCTGCAGCAGCTCCACTTCCTTGCCGAGCTGGCGCGACAGATCGCGCACGATGCGCGGAAAGCGCTGGAACAGACGGCCCACCGGCTGCATACGCATGCCGAGCACGGCGTTCTGCAGCGCATCGGCCACGCGGTCGAGTTCGGTGGCGGCGAGTTCCAGCGTTTCGTCGCCCGTCCTGGCGGCGAGGGTCAACAGGCGATTGCGCACCAGCACCAGTTCACCCGCGCGGTGCACCAGCGCATCGAGGCGCGCGGTGTCCACGCGCACGGTGTTTTCCGGTGCGGGCGCGGCCTGCTTGGCGGCAGGTGCTGACGGCGCGGGCGCTGCCACCGGTGCAGGTGCCGGCGCGATGGCACCTGGCGGGGCGCCCTTGCCGTGAAGATTGTCGAGCAGCGACTCGAATTCGTCGTCCGAGATTGAGCCCGACGCAGAGGACGCTGCAGGCGCGCTGGTCGTGGCGACGGGTGCGCCACCTTTGCCGTGCAGGTTGTCCAGCAAGGCTTCGAATTCATCGTCGCTGATGCTGCCGGAAGCAGCCGGCGCCGCAGCAGGTGCGCCCGGCGAACCGCCCGTGCCATAGAGGCTGTCGAGCAGTGCCTCGAATTCCGAATCGTCGATGGTGCCGTCACTCGGCGGCGGTGCCACCGGGGGCGCCACGGGTTTGGGCGGTGGCGTGGCCGCCGCACCGGGCATGAGGCGCGCCAGCAGGCTCGGCGGCGGCATTGCCATGGGGCTGCCGCCAGCCAGTGCCGCCAGCATGTCGTTGAGCAGGTCCAGCGCTTCGAGCAGCGCATCCATGCGGTTCGCATCGAGCACAAGCTGCCCGTTGCGCGCCACGTTGAGCAGGTCTTCGGCGTGATGGCACAACTGCACCATCGGTTCGATGGCAAGAAAACCCGCGCCGCCCTTCACCGTGTGGAACGCACGAAACACGGCGTTCAACAGGTCGGCGTCGCGCGGCGAGGTTTCCAGCCCGATCAGCTGCTCGCCCAGGCGCTGCATCAACTCTCCGGCTTCCACCAGAAAATCGTTGCGCAGCTCGCTGTCCAACGTGGGGTCCATTCGGCTCGCTACCTTTTAGAAACCGAATTCGCTCAACAGGCGATCCGCCTCGTCCTGGCTGGTGACCTTCACCGGGCCGGCCGCGGCTTCGCCCGATGCCAGTGCACCGGTCAGGCTCACCAGTTCGAGCAGCGAGTTCTCCACGCTGCCGATGAAGTTCACGACCTTCTTGATGCGCTGGCCGGACAGGTCCTGCCACGACTGCGCCACCACGAAATCGGCGAGGCCATCACGGCATTCGGTGGCGAAGGTCTGCGCCTGCGTGGCGAGTGCGACGTCGGCAGCGTTGGCTTCGATGGCAGTCTTGGCGTTGGCCGCGAGTGCTTCGGCCTGCGGGCGCATGCGCTCGGCGAAATCGAGCGTGCGGTGCGCAGCCTGCGAACTCATTTCCAGTACGTCCTGCAGATGCTGGCGCGCATCGGCCACGCTGCCCGGCACACCTTCCTGCGCCAGGTCACCACCCAGGCGGCGCACGGCGTCGTGCAGTTCGCGGGCCAGCAGACCCAGCGCGCGGAACATGCGCTGCTCACGCTGGCGCACCAGCGAATCGAGCGCCTGCTCGAACGCGGCGCCATCGGGGCTGTTGAGCAGGTCGTGCAATTCCTGCGGCATGGCCTCCGCGACCATCGCGACTTGTGCGTTCATGCGGCGGCTCCCGATGCGGCCAGGCGTTCGAAGATCTTGGCGAGCTTTTCCTGCAGCGTGACGGCGGTGAACGGCTTGACGATGTAGCCGTTCACGCCGGCCTGCGCGGCAGCGATGATCTGGTCGCGGTTGTTTTCCGCGGTGACCATCAGCACGGGGAGGCCTTTCAGCGAGGGCTCGGCGCGGATGGCGCGCAGCAGGTCGATGCCCGTCATGTTGGGCATGTTCCAGTCGGTCACCACCATGTCGAAGCTGTTGTTGCGCAACATGGTCAGCGCGTTCTCGCCGTCATCGGCCTCCTGGATCAGCGTGTTGCTGAAACCCAGCTCGACCAGCAGGTTGCGAACGATGCGCCGCATGGTGGAAAAGTCGTCCACCACGAGGATCTTCATATTCTTGTCCAAACGCTTTCTCCGCTGCGCATGTGTAGGGGTAAATCGGGGGCGACGGATGAGAGACGAGCACGGCGCAGCGACCGTCGAGAGTCGCGCCCTCGCTACTAACCCCTCGCCCCTTTCTTTCTCTGCTGCTCCTGCCCCTCGTGCCAGCCGGTCATGCGCGCGCGCAAGCGCACGATGGCCTGGCCGTGGATCTGGCACACGCGCGACTCCGTCACGCCGAGCACTGCACCGATCTCCTTGAGGTTCAGTTCTTCCTCGTAGTACAGGGACATCACCAGCTGCTCGCGTTCCGGCAGGCCGCCAATGGCCTCCACCAACGCCTCGCGCATGCCTTCGTGCTCGACGCTGTCGGCGGGGCTCAGGCTGTCGCCGTCGGCCACGTCGAACGCCGCGCCACCATCCGCGTCATCCGGCGCGGAGAGGCTGAGCAGGCGCGCACTCGCCGCGTCGGCCAGCACCTGGTGATATTCCTCGGCACCCATGCCCAGACGCTTCATCACTTCGGCGTCGTCGGCATCGGAGCCGGTTTCAATTTCGATTTGCCGAACGACCTCCGCCATTTCGCGCACTTTTCGATGCACCGACCGTGGGGTCCAGTCGGTACGCCGCAATTCGTCGAGCATCGCGCCACGAATGCGGATACCCGCAAACGTTTCGAAACTCGCGTTCTTGCCGGTGGTGAAATTGCGCGCGGCCTCCAGCAAACCGATCATGCCGGCCTGGATCAGGTCGCTCACATCCACGCTGGGCGGCAGGCGGCCCATCAAGTGATAGGCGATCCTTCGCACCAGGGGAGCATGCTGGCGAACCAGTTCGTCGGCACTCTGCCGCTGCAGCTGCAGATATTCGGAAGCCACACTCATTTTCACCACCCCGTCGCCACTGCGGCCTGCCTGCTGAAAAAGGCGATGCGATCCAGGCCCAGTCGCTCGGGTTCACCCCATGTATCGACCGCACCTGCCAATTGCTTGAATGCCAATCCCGAACGACTGGATGGCCACAGATCCACCACCGCGCTCTGGCGGCGAATGGCCTGCTTGAGCCGTTCATCGCTCGGCACGTGCCCCATGAATTCCAGCGCCACGTCGAGGAAGCGGTCGCAAACTCGTGCGAGCTTCTGATGCAGCTGCCTGGCCTCGCCCACGTTGCGCACCATGTTCGCCACCATGCGGAAGCGGCGTACGCCAAAGTCGCGGCTCAACACCTTGAGCAAGGCATACGCATCGGTGAGCGATGCCGGCTCGTCACACACCACCACCACCACGTCGTCCGCCGCGGCGGCGAACATCGCCACGTTGTCGGAGAGACCGGCGGCGGTATCCACCACCAGGTAATCGGGCGGGTTCGTCAAATCGTCGAACGCGCGGATCACCGCGGCATGCTCGCCGGAGCCCAGCTGTGCCAGGCGGCGAGTACCCGAGCCGGCCGGGACCACTTTCAGGCCGTGCGGAGCGTGCATCAGCAGGTCTTCGATGGAACAGCTGCCGTCGAGCAGGTGGCCGATGTGACGCGTGGGCGACAGGCCCAGCAGCACATCGATGTTGGCCAGGCTCATGTCGGCGTCCAGCAGGATCACCTGGCGACCTTCCATGGCCAGCGCCATGCCTAGGTTCACCGACACGGTGGTCTTGCCCACGCCGCCCTTGCCTCCCGCCACCGCAATGGCGCGACAACGCTTGCGCGGTGCGCTGCCACTGAGCCCGTAAGCCTGGTCTTGCACCGGCGCTTGCCGGGTATGACGTTCGGTCAGCGCACGCAACATGCTCTCCAACCCCATCGCCTGGTTCATTGCGAATACACCGCTCATGCGTTCGCCACCGCTAGTCCGAATCGATCCGCCATCACTACGTCATCCGTCGGCGCCGTGCCCTTGAGCACCTGCGCGGCACGGCACACCAGCACGCGGGCATCCGCGGTGGCGATGTCTTCCGGCACGCGCTGGCCGTCGGTGACGTAGTCGAGCGCGAGTCGGTGACGGATCAACACCGACAGCGCGCCGCCGAGGCTGGGTGCCTCGTCGAGTTTGGTAAGAATGCAGGCGTGCGGCTTCACCGGCAGGTAGGCGCGCACGGCTTCATCAAGCGATGCCGCGTTGGCGTTCGCCGCCAGCGCCAGGCAGGCGCGCAGGTCGCCGCCATGGCGCAGCACATCCAGCTGTTCGGCCAGTCGCGGATCGCCACCCGCCAGGCCGGCGGTATCCACCAGCACGGTGTGATAGCCGCGTAGCAGTTCCAGCACCTGGCGCAGGCTGTCCGCGTCATAGGCGGGATACACACGCACGCCGAGCAGGCGGCCGTAGTGTTCCAGCTGCGCGGCGGCGCCGATGCGGTAGTGATCGGTGCTCACCAGCGCCACCTGCGATGCGCCGTGGCGCATCACCGCGCGTGCGGCGAGCTTGGCGATGGTGGTGGTCTTGCCCACACCGGTGGAACCGACGAGGGCAATCACGCCGCGACGATCGGAATGATCACGCGGGCTGATCGACAGGCTGCGGCTCAACACGCCCAGCGGCAGATAGCGCGCCTGTTCGGCATTGATGTTGGCCGGCAGCTCGTCCACCAGCTGGCGCGCGACATCGGGTTCGATGCCCAGGCGCGTCATCTCGCGCAGCACGCGGGCGCGCATCGGCTGGCGGCGTTCCATGTCGTTCCAGATCAGGCTCGACAGCTGCGTTTCCAGAAGATCGCGCAGGCTGCCCAGTTCGGCGCGAACGCGCGCGGTGTCCTGCATGGCACGCTCAAGCATGGGATGGATGGATGCGGTGACTTCTGCCGCGCTGGCTTCCACCGGCGCCGGCTTCTCTTCGACGCGCTTCTCGTCGATCGCCTTGACCGGCGCCACCGGCGCTTCAACCGTTCTGGCGACGGGTGCCTCCACGACGGGTTCCACGCGTGGCGCGGCAGCGTGACGCGAGAGCGATACCGTCACGCCCTCGTCGTCACGACGGTTCGCCGTCGGCAGCGGCGGCGGAACAGCGTCAGAGCGACGCGCGACGATGGGTTTTACTTCCGCGGCGGCAGCCGGTGCGGACTTGGGCGCTGCACGGTTCTCCACTTCCAGCGGCGCGCCGTGACGCGCGGCTTCGCGCACCAGGGCTTCGTCGTAGTCCACGGCGGCGATGATCTCGATGCCGTCATCCATGCGGCGCGTGGAAAGGATCACCGCATCCGGCCCCTGGTCCTCGCGCACTTCGCGCATGGCCTGGCGCATGTCCGGTGCCACGAAACGCTTGATCTTCATGCCTGCTTGCCCTCGTGACGACGAAGGGACGACACGGATGCCTGGCGAGTCATGCGCAACATGTCGGCTTGCCGGCGCGTTGCCGGCTTCGACGTTCCGTTGGTCACGCTTTCCATCCTCATGTCCCGTCCTTTACTCGTTGCCTGCGCTGCTTTTTCAGCGACCCAGCGCCTGGACCAAACGCACTCTGCGGTTGTCCGGCACCTCGTTGTAGGCCAGTACGTGCAGGTTCTGTGCCACATGACGAGTGAAGCGCGCGAGCCACGGACGCAGCTGCGGCGCGACCAGCAAAACCGCGGGTTCGCCGCTCATTTCCTGCTTGCGCGACGCCTCGGCAACACCCTGCTGCAAGCGGTCGGCGAGGCCCGGTTCCACCGCAGCGCCCGCCACACCGCCATTTGCGAGGGAACCAAGCAGGATCTGCTCCAGTTCCGGTGCGAGCGTGATGACGGGGATCTCCGTGCCCAGCCCCGAGATCTCCTGCACGATCTGGCGACCCAGTGCCACGCGCACGGCGGCGGTAAGCGCGCCGGGATCCTGACTCTGGCTTGCGTGCTCCGCCAAGGATTCGACGATGGATCGCATGTTGCGGATCGGCACCCGCTCGGCCAGCAGGTTCTGCATGACCTTGACCACCACGCCCAGTGAAAGGCGCTTGGGCACCAGGTCTTCGACCAGCTTGGGTGCGCTCTCGGCGAGACGATCCAGCAGCTGCTGTACGTCCTGGTGGCTGAGCAGTTCGTGCGCGTGGCTCTGCAGGATGTGCGACAGATGCGTGGCGATGACCGTGGCCGGATCGACCACCGTGTAACCCAGGCTCTGTGCGTTCTCGCGCTGGCCGGGTTCGATCCACATGGCTTCGAGGCCGAACGCCGGATCGCGCGTGGGAATGCCTTGCAGGCCGTCCTGCACGCGGCCCGGGTTGATCGCCATCAGGCGATCGTTGTGCACTTCCGCCTCGCCCATGGGTACGCCCATCAGCGTGATGCGATACGTGTTGGGACCCAGATCCAGGTTGTCGCGGATGTGCACCGCCGGCACCAGGAAGCCCAGTTCCTGCGACAGCTTGCGACGCACGGATTTGATGCGACCCATCAATTCGCCGCCCTGATGCGTGTCCACCAGCGGGATGAGCCGGTAACCCACTTCCAGGCCCAGCGGATCGACGCTGGCCACGTCTTCCCAACCCAGCTCCAGGCGCTCCGTGGGCGCCGCTGCGGGCGCGGGTACTTCGGCGGCGGCCTTGGCCACGCGCTCCTGCGTTTCGCGTTCGCGCTTGATCATCAGCCACGCCGCGCCACCGCACGTGCCACCCAGCAACAGGAACGCAATATTGGGCATGCCCGGGAGCAGACCCATCACGCCCAGCACCACACCGGCCACACCGAGTGCGCGCGGCTGGCCGAACAACTGGCCCACGAGCTGCTTACCCATGTCGGTGGACTTGGACACGCGCGTCACGATCACGGCGGTCGCAATCGACAGCATCAGCGACGGCACCTGCGCCACCAGGCCGTCACCGATGGTGAGCAGCGTGTACGTCTTCGCCGCTTCGCCGGCGGAAAGGCCGTGCTGCAGGATACCGACGAAGAAACCGCCGACGATGTTGATGATCAGGATCAGGATGCCGGCCGTGGCGTCGCCGCGCACGAACTTGGAGGCACCGTCCATCGAGCCGTAGAAGTCGGCTTCCTCGCGCACTTCCTGGCGACGCTCGCGCGCCTGTTCCTGGTTGAGCAGGCCGGCGTTCAAATCCGCGTCGATGGCCATCTGCTTGCCGGGCATGGCATCCAGGGTGAAGCGCGCGGTCACTTCGGACACGCGTGTCGCACCCTTGGTGACCACCACGAAGTTGATGATGGTGAGGATGGCGAACACCACCAGGCCGACCGCGAAGTTGCCACCGATGACGAACTCGCCGAACGCCTCGATCACCTTGCCTGCCGCGCCGGGGCCGTCGTGGCCGTGCAGCAGCACCACGCGCGTGGAGGCGATGTTCAGCGCCAGGCGCAGCAAGGTGGCCATCAGCACCACGGTGGGAAACGCGGCGAACTCCAGCGGACGCATCACGTAGATCACCGCCAGCAGGATCACCAGCGACAACGCGATGTTGAAGCTGAAGAGCATGTCGAGGATGAAGGGCGGCAGCGGCAACATCATCATCGCCAATGCGGCGAGCATGATGACCGGCGCGCCGAGCCCACGGCGGCCGAGCGTCTTCAGGGTGCCTAGCGTGCTTGCGTTAGCCATCACTTATCTCAGAGCTTGTAGGGACCCATCAGGTCCGGATCGACATCGGGTTGCGGTGCCTTCGGCGGCGTGTCGCCGCGCGAAACCGCCTGCTTGAGCTGGAATACGTACGCGAGCACCTGCGCCACGGCCACGTACAGCGCCGAGGGAATCTCGCGATCAATCTGGGTGGTGGCGTACAGCGCGCGCGCGAGCGGCGGTGCTTCCACCGTGGGAATGCGATGACTGGATGCAACCAGGCGTATCTGCAAGGCCAGTTCATCCATGCCCTTGGCGATCACGCGCGGCGCACCCATGCGGCCTTCGTCGTAGCGCAACGCCACGGCGAAATGCGTGGGGTTGGTGATCAGCACGTCGGCCTTGGGCAGCTCCTGCATCATGCGCTTGCGCGCCATCTGGAACTGCATCTGGCGGATGCGGCCCTTGAGTTCCGGGTTGCCGTCGCTTTCCTTCGATTCGTCCTTCAGTTCCTGGCGCGTCATGCGCAGGCGCTTGGTGTGATCGAACTTCTGGTACAGCGCGTCGGCGCCGCCGATCAGCGCGAGAATGGAACCGAACAGCAAGGCGCCATGACCCAGCAGGCTCATCGCACGCACCGTGCCGGCGCCGACTTCGCCCACACCCGTCGCCATCAGGTCGGTCTGCCAGCTGCGAAGCACCATCACCAGCACGGAACCGATCAGCAACAGCTTCAGCAACGACTTGCCCAGCTCCACCAGACCACGCATGGCGAAGATGCGACCCAAGCCCGCAATGGGATCGAGCCGCTCGAACTTCGGCTGCAACGCTTCGCCACTGAAATTCAGGCCGCCCAGCAACAGCGGCGCCGCCAGTGCAGCCAGCACCGTGGCCAAGGCTACCGGCGCGAACAACCCGAACGCCTCGTGCATGGCCATGGACAGCACGCGTCCGGGCAGCTGATCGGAAAACAGCGCATCACGCCCGTAACTCAAACCCAACCCATAGATGCGCCGCACATGATCCATCGCGGCTTCGCCGCCGCTCATCAACGCGGACACACCGGCAAGCACCACCACCGCACCCGACAGGTCGCGGGATCGGGGAACATCGCCTTTCTCGCGCGATTCGCGCAGGCGTTTTTCCGAAGGTTGTTCGGTGCGTTCCTGATCGTCGTTCTCGGCCATGGCGCTGTCCTCAACCGCCGGCCAGTTCGTGCATCAGCGACCAGGCGCTGTTCTGCAACGATTCGAACGCACCCGGTACGCTGCGCAGCGACAGCCACAGCGCGACGAAACCCAGGGTCACCGTGATGGGAAAACCCACCGCGAAAAGATTCATGGAAGGCGCCGCGCGACTGATCGCGGCAAAGCCGATGTTCACCATCAGCAACGACGTCATGGCCGGCAACGCCACGCGCACCGCACCACCAAACAAATGCGTGGCGAACGTCACCACGGCGTACAGGCTCTTGGTGTCGATCACCGGCTGGCCGGGCGGCAAGGCACGAAAGCTGTCGGCCAGCAGCGAGATCAATTGCAGGTGGCCATTCATGGCCAGGAACAGCAGCGTCACCATCAGCAGGTAGAACTGGCTGAGCACTGGCGAGCTGCCGCCACCGCGCGGGTCCACCGTTTCGGCGAAGCCCAGGCTCATGCTCTGCCCAACCAGCTGGCCGCCCAATGACACGGCTTCGAACGCGAGCTTCAACACAAAGCCGATCGACGCGCCCATCAGCACCTGGCTCACCATGGTGGCGATGCCATCGGCCGACATGGGATTGATGGTGGTCGGCGCCAGTGGCGCCAGCACGAACGCAAGCATCAGCATGATGCCCAGGCGAAAACGCTGGGGCAGCACGGAGTCGCCGAACACCGGGGCGGTCAGGCACAGCCCACCGACGCGGGCCATCGCCCACAGCAGCGATCCGATCAAGCCCTGCAGTTGGGCGAGCTGTACCGTGGTCACTTCACCGCCCCTGGCAGGCTCTCGATCAATTGGCGCGTGAACTGCACCAGCGTGCGCAGCATCCACGGACCGGTGATCAGCGCGACCGCCGCCATGGCGATCACCTTGGGGATGAAGCTCAGGGTCATTTCGTTGATCTGCGTGGCGGCCTGCACCACGCCGATGATGAGGCCGACGGCCAGCGCGGTGAGCAGCAGCGGCGCGGCCACCATCATGGCGACGTAGAGCGCGTGCTGGCCGAATTCGATGACGGATTCAGGCGTCATGGCGCGCGCTCCAGCTTCGCTTGCGACAACGAGGCGACAAGCGCCGCAACACGCATGCGCGCATGGCATTCCTCATCGTCATCCCTGCGAAAGCAGGGATCCAGTGACTTTCGCTTTTCAATCGTCAGGCCATGCAAAGGCGCTGGATTCCTGCTTTCGCAGGAATGACGATCAAGAGCGGAAGCCACGGGCGAGAAGTACGTATGGATCATGTGTAGAAGCTCCCCGCCAACGTCCCCAGCAGCAGCGTCCACCCATCCACCAGCACGAACAGCATGATCTTGAACGGCAGGGAGATGATGGTGGGCGACACCATCATCATGCCCATCGACATCAGCACGCTGGCTACCACCAGGTCGATGATGAGGAACGGGATGAACAGCAGAAAGCCCATCTGGAACGCGGTTTTCAGCTCGCTGGTGACGAAGGCCGGCATGGCCACGCGAAACGGCACGTCGTCCTTGCTGGCATAGGGCTGTTCGTTGGCCAGATGCGTGAACAACTGGAGGTCCGCGTCACGCGTCTGGTCCAGCATGAAATGCTTGAACGGCGCCGCAGCAGCGGGAACGGCCTGCTCCGCGGCCATCTGGCCATCCATATACGGCTTCACGCCGTCGGCGTACGCGTGACTCAACACCGGCGACATCACGAACAGCGTGAGGAACAGCGACAGGCCAAGCAGGATCTGGTTGGACGGCGTGGACTGCGTGCCCAGCGCCTGACGCAGAAAACTCAGCACGATCATGATGCGCGTGAACGACGTCATCATCAGCAGCACGGCCGGCAACAACGTAAGCGCCGTCATCAGCGCCAGCACCTGCAGCGACAGCGTCCAGTTCTGCGCGCCGCCGGGTGCGTTCTGCACCGTCAGCACGGGAATGCCGGCACCCGAGGCGGGCATCTGCGGCATGGACGGCATCGCGGGCATGGCCGGCGCGGCCCACAGCAACGCCGGGCACACCAGCAGCAACACCAGGAGAATCCAACGGGAAACCTTCATTACTTGCGCTTCCAACGGGCCAGCACGTCACCAAACGGCGCGATCGGCGGTTGCGGACTGGCTTCCGGCGCAGGCGCCGAACCTTCGTAGACGTGCAGCGTGCGCATGCCGCCCTGCCCCACGCCGATCAGCAGACGCTTGCCATCGGCATCGATCAGCATCAGGCGATCGCGTGCGCCCACCGTCATGGTTTCCACGCAACGCAGGCGACGTCCGCCCGGCGTGGCGCGCGCCTGCAAGCGGCGACTGAACCAGCCGGCAGCGAAGATGAGCGCCACGATGCCGAGCAGGCTCAGCAATACGCGCACCAGTTCGCCACCGACATTGATCTCGGGCGCAGCAGCGACGGGAAGGACAAGCGCAAGCATCATTCAGATCACCGCAGCTTGCGCACGCGTTCAGCCGGGCTGATCACGTCGGTAAGGCGAATGCCGAAGCGTTCGTTGATCACCACCACTTCACCGTGGGCGACCAGCGTGCCGTTGACGAACACGTCGAGCGGTTCGCCGGCTGAACGGTCCAGTTCCACCACGGAACCCTGGTTGAGCTGCAACAGGTTGCGGATGCTGATGCGCGTACGGCCCACTTCCATGGCGAGCGTGACCGGTACGTCGAGAATCATGTCCAGGTTCACATCGGAACCATCGGCCACGGGCGCGCTGAGCTGGTCGAACTCGACACGCTGGGTGGCGGAGGCGGCGTCGTTGGTGGTCATGCGGGGTCAATCTCCAGGGTGGGTTCGGTCGACAGGCGTATTTCGCGGCGGCCTGTCGGCGCATGAAAACGGACGGCGTTGCGGCCGTTGTTCTGGCCGTAGCGCGCACGGAACACCGGCACGTCTTCGGCAAACACAGTGGTGAATTCGGGCAGCTGCACCGGCAGCACGTCGCCGGGACGCAGGCGAAGGAAGTCGCCGATGCTCACGCGCGTTTCGAGCAGCAGCGAACTGAGCTCCACTTCGGCGTCCAGCACTTCGTCCTGCAGGTTTTCTGCCCAGCGATGGTCGCGGTCCACGCGGTCGCTCTGCACGCCAGCATCGAGCAGCGTGCGGATGGGCTCGACCATGGCGTACGGCAGGGTCAGGTGCACTTCACCGCCGCCGCCATCGAGTTCGATATGGAACTTCGACACCACCACCGTTTCGGTGGGGCTGACGATGTTGGCGAACTGCGGATTGATTTCGGAATTGAGGTACTCGAAGTTCAGCGGCAGCACCGGTGCCCACGCTTCCACCATGGAAGCGAACAGCTCGGCCAGCACGATCTGGATCACGCGGTTTTCCGTCGGCGTGAAATCGCGACCTTCGATGCGTGCGTGGAAGCGGCCATCACCACCGAAGAAATTGTCGATGACGGTGAACACCAGGCGCGGCTCCATCACCACCAGCGCGGTACCGCGCAGCGGCTTGATGCGCACCAGGTTCAAGTTGCTCGGCACGGTCAGCGCATGCACGTACTCGGCGAACTTCACCATCTTCACGCCCAGCACCGAGACTTCGCAGGTCTTGCGCAGCACGCCGAAAATCGCGCTGCGGAAGAAGCGCGCGAAACGGTCGTTGACCATTTCCAGCGTCGGCAGGCGACCGCGCACGATGCGGTCCTGCTGCGTGAAGTCATAGGTGATCACCGCATCGGGCGGCAACGGCTCATCGTTGCCCGTTTCGACGGCGCCACCTTCCACGCCGTCGAGCAGGGCATCGATTTCTTCCTGTGAAAGCAGGTCGCTCATCGACGCGTTCCCGTCACTGCATCACGAAGCTGGTGAAATACAACGCTTCCACGCCGGGACGGCCGAGGCGCTTCTCAAGAATCTTGCGTACGGCATCCAGCGCCTGTGCCTGCAACTTCTGCTTGCCCGCAGCGTCGCTGAGGATGGTGTAGTCCTGGCTGCTGAACAGCATGACCAGCGCATTGCGGATCACCGGGTCCGCTTCCTTCGCAGCAGCCAGCGAGGCCGCATCGTGCGACATCAGGCTCACGCCCACCTGCAGGAAGCGCATGGACTGGTCGTCCTTGAAGTTCACGACAAACGGCGGGTCCAGCGTCAGGTACTGCTCCTGCTTGGACATCACCACCTTCGGCTCTTCCGGTTCAGTACCGCCCTGGCTGCCGTGATGCGCACCCAGCACCACGTAAGCGGAACCACCCGCCATCGCCAGCATCGCCACACCCATGCCGATCACGAGCTTGTTCGCCCCCTTCTTCGGAGCCGCCTTGTTTTCCGCCTGCTCGTTCTGAGCCATGTGAATCCCGTTCCTGTCGTTTGCCATCGGTCACCCGCCATGGGTGACACATGACCACTGATAGCAAACGGCATGCCATCGCTGAAAAGCGTTGGTATGACTGGGTTTGCGAGGAATGGCGACGGAACGGCGGCGCTTTATTGACGCGCGTCGATGATCGGGCGCGACGCGTTGGTGGCGGGTGTCGGAAGGTTGTCGCGAAGAGATTTGAGGCTATGCCCGCGGCGCGTTTCTTCACCCCCTCTCCCCTTCGGGGAGAGGGTTGGGGTGAGGGGCGGGCGCTTGAGAAACCACCGCCAAGTCAAGCATTGGCTCCTGCTGTTCGCTGTTCGCTGTTCGCTGTTCGCTCTTCCGGGCCCCGTATGACAGCGGCGTGCGGGTGAAGGAATAGCCCGCAGGGTGGCTCGCATGGATGCGAGCCAGTTTGTCGTCAGGGCAGGATGCCCTGTCGACAAACCCCGCAACCCGCACGCGGACCTGGAGGCCGGAGGCCGGAAGGCGCGTCATCCGGGGTGCCCTTTCTTTTGGTTACTTTTCTTTGGGCAAGCAAAGAAAAGTGACCCGGCCTCCGGCAGGAGGTCGGAAGCCCGCGGCAGGCGAGCCAGGTTGCGGAAAGGCCGCAAAAGAACCCAAAGGCAAAGTCACTGGATGACCGGCCCTTCGGCCGTTGAAAAGCGCCTCCCGCCTTCGCGGGAATGACGGTGAGGGGTAGAGACGGCGTCGCAAGGATGGCGGTGAGGGGTAGAGACGTCATCGTGATGATGACGGTGAGGGATAGGCGCGTCATCGCGAGGATGGCGATGAGGGATAGAAACGTTATAGCCAGGATGGATGCGCGGGATAGAACCGTTCCCGCGAGCACCCGCCCCTCACCCCAACCCTCTCCCCAAAGGGGAGAGGGAGCCAAGAGCGTGGAGGCCTCGCGACCACCAAACCTCAAAACTCCCCAAACTTCTCCGGCATCAACTCCAACACCGTCTGCGCCAACACATCCGGCTGAAACTTCGCCACAAAGCGATCCGCATTCACCTCGCGCACCATCGCTTCGTTAAAGATGCCGCTGATCGAACTGTGCAGCACCACCTTCAACCTGCGCAGCGACGGCGCCTCACGAATCGCCTTCGTCAACGCATAGCCGTCCATGCGCGGCATCTCGATGTCCGACACCACCAGGGTCACCGCGTCGTCACCCTCCGACTCGGCCAGCGCCTCGAGCCGCTCCAATGCCTCGCGGCCGTCCTGCGCAATCACGCATTCCACGTCCATCTGGCGGAACAGATTCACCAGCTGGTTGCGGGCGACCAGGGAGTCGTCCACCACCATCACGCGACGGGGCTGCAGGTCATGGACGCGGGCCATGCGCTGCATCGGGGCGGAGAGTTCCGTGGTGGTGGCGTTGAGCGAGGCCAGCACGTGTTCCACGTCCACCACCGCCACCAGGGCGCCGTCCACGCGCGTCACGGCGTTGACGCGGCTGCCGAAGCCCAGCGCCGCCGCGGGGGCGGCCATGGCCTCGCCTTCGCAATGCACCATGCGTTGCGGTTCGGCGACCAGAAAGCCCTGCACGCTGCGGCTGAACTCGGTGACCATCAGGTGGGCGGAAGGTACGTCGCGCAGCGACGGGTAACCCAGGGCCACGGCCAGGTCGATCACGGGGATGGTGGTGCCGCGATAATCGCAGCTGCCCGCAATCAACGGATGGGCATCAGGCATGCGCTCCATGGGCGGGCGGCGCATCACCTCGCGCACCTTGAATACGTTGATGCCGAACAGCTGCTCATCGCCCATGCGGAACAGCAGCATGGCGATGCGGTTATGGCCCGCCAGCCGGGTCTGCTGCTCCACCTTGTCCATCCACGCACTCATGCGGATTCCTTCGTCGCGGCATCGCCGCCTTTTCTCTCCCGCGTATCGGCCGCGAACGCGGCGGCTTGAGAGCGCGAATGACCCATGGCACGTCGCTTGCTTCTCAAGTTCCGACATTCGCCGCCGATGCCGGAGGCGACCCTTATAGGAAGGAACGATCGACCCATGAGTCTCATCTGGAGCCAGCATCTCGCCGAACTCGCCAGCGCCGCCGCGGCAGGTGACAAGGCGAAGGTCGCGCAGCTGTCGACCCGCCACCCGCGCGCCGCGCAGGCGTTGGCGCCGTTGCTGGCGACCGTTTTCACCAGCCGGCCGCCAGCAGCCGTCGCCATGCAGACCATGGAGCAGCTGGGCCTGGTGCTTGGCGCCTCGCAGCAGCTGGCACGCGAGCAGGCGTCCATGCACCAGTCCGCGCAGCAGAGCCGGGAAGACGTCGGCCGTTTGACGGACGGCAGCGCCGGAATCTCGACGTCACTCCAGCAGATCGGCACCGGCCTGGACTATGCCCGCCAGACCGGCGAGTCCAGCGAACGCAGCGCCAGCGAGCTCGACGGCCAGCTGCGCCTGCTGCGCACCGCGCTGTCGGCCATGAACCGCAACCAGAGCAAGCTGGCCGAGCAGGTGGCGCAGATCCGCAAGCTCACCGGCGTGGTGCAGGAGATCGCCCACCAGACCAACCTCGTGGCACTCAATGCGGCCATCGAGGCGGCGCGCGCTGGCGAAGCCGGTCGCGGTTTCGCCGTGGTCGCGGACGAAGTGAAGCAGCTGGCCGAGAAGACCAGCCAGGCCACCAACGAAATCGAAGCCGTCACCGGCTCCATCGGCGAGTTCTCGCAGCAGCTCGATGGCGACGTGCAGCAGGGCCTGTCGCGCCTGGACCGCGCGCAAGGTGGCCTTACGCAGACCGAGACCTCGCTGCGCGACAGCGGCGAAGCGCTGCGCCAGATCGGCGAGCGCATCGGCACCATGCACAAGAATCAGGATGCCCAGCACGCGCGTGCCGTGGCCGCACAGGCCGCGCTCGGTGCGTGGCATCGCCGGTCGGCCGAGGCCACGCGCCAGTCCGAGGCGTTGAGCCGCGGCGCCCTGCTTGGTCATCGCCTCGCGCTGGAATGGCTGGAAACGGAAAGCGGCGAAGACCCCGCCAGCCTCAGCCTGACCGTTCGCGAGTCGGCGCAGGGTTTGCGCCAGGCGATGGAACTGGCATTGCAGGAACCTGCCGCGCTGGATCGTCGCTGGTTCGACACGCAGGCACTTACCCGCACGCTGGATCGCCTCACCGCAACCCGCAGCAGCAACCCTGCCGCAGGCGCGCTGTCGGCTGCGGGTGCGCGCCTGCGCGAACAGGGCAATACCTTCGCCACGCTGCTGTGCGATGGCCAGCTCGATCAGGCCGGCCAGCTCATGCAGCAGCTCGAAGGCGAGCGCGAGGCCTTGCTGACCCAATTGAACGTGCTGCTGGCCGACCTATGACCCCGCGTCCGCTGGCCCTGCTGCTGTTCGGCGCACTCGCGCTGCCCGCCCATGCCGCCGAACCGGCACAGGCGGCGCGCGTGGCGGCGGAACAGTGGCTGCTGGGCCAGTACCAGACGCCCGGCAGCCGTGTCGTTGCGCAGGCAGCGGAACTGGATACGCGCACGCTGCAGCTCACGCCCTGCCCCGCCGCGCTCAAGGTGGGCCTGCAGGCCGGTGCCCGGCTCATGCCACGCATGAACGTGCTGGTGCAGTGCCCGGGCACGGATGGTTGGACCATGCATGTACCGGTGCAGCTCCAGGTATTCCGGCAGGTGCTGGTGGTGGTGCATCCGCTCCAGCGCGGCGACGGCATCCGTGCCGACGACGTGCACAGCGAAGAACGCGACATCACACGCCTGGGTTATGGCTACATCGACAACATGGCGGAGCTGGAAGGACGTACGCTGTCACGCGCCCTGGGTGCTGGCAGCGTGGTAACGCCAGCCGCCCTGGGCGGACGCAGCGCCGTGAAGGCCGGGGACCAGGTACAGCTGGTGTCCCGCCTGAACGGCATCGAGGTACGTGCCAGCGGCGTCGCGCTGGGTGGCGGGGACAGCGGTTCGCGCCTGAAGGTGCGCAACGGCAGCTCCGGCAAGGTGATCGATGCGATGGTGATGGCGCCGGGCGAGGTGCTTGCCCTTCCCTGAACCCGTCGCAAGAACCATTAAAGTTTGTGGCCGCCCGGCCGATCCTGTCATCAACAGGGCCAGAAACAAGAGAACGGACCCATGAATACCACTATCTCGAACAACGGTTTGCCCAAGCTTCCCCAGGCCCCCACCGGCCAGGGCAGCAGCGCTACGCAGGGCACTTCCACCACCACGGCGAGCGACGCCACCACCAGCAGCGCGGGCACCAACGACCGCGTGCAGCTGACCGACTCCG
The DNA here is from genome assembly GCF_003121485.1 of Dyella sp. C11. GTDB lineage: Bacteria > Pseudomonadota > Gammaproteobacteria > Xanthomonadales > Rhodanobacteraceae > Dyella. Next base: position 72,004 of record NZ_QAVX01000002.1, read on the forward strand.
CTCGCGCCCTGCAGGAAGCATCCCGCACGAACAGCGGTGCCACCATGGACACGAAAAAGGTCGAGCAGATTCGCCAGTCGCTGGCGAACGGCACGTACAAAGTCGACGCGGGTCGCATCGCCGACCGCATGATCTCGCTCGACAACCAGCTCAACGGCAAGTCATGAACGCATCCCTGCAAGCCGAACTGGACCATGCCCTGACGGCTGCGGTCGACGAGATGCGGCTGGCAGTGGACCAATTGGTGGATGCGCTCCACACCGAGCGCAATGCGCTGGAAACCGCCGACGTCGACGCGCTGAACAAGTCCGGCGCCAGCAAGCACGAACTTATGATGCGGCTGGAGCAGCTCGACAGCGAACGCGTGCAGCTGAGCCAGGGCGCGCCGGAAGCCAGCCGCGCACTGGCGCCCAAGTGGCAAGACATCCTGCAGTCGCTGCGCGCCTGCCAGCAGCTCAACCAGCGCAACGGCTACCTCGTCGGTATCCGCCTGCAGCAGGTACGCAAGGCACTGGCGGTGCTCACCGGCAACGAAACCGAAGCAAGCGTGTACGGCCGCGCGGGTGACCTGCGCACGAGCCTGCGTTCGCAACCGTTGGCCGAAGCCTAGGCCTCGTTTTTTCACGTCTTTGTTTGTCGGCGGTAGACGCCGCCCCACTCAACCACTGCGACCACATCGACCGACCATGAGCGAAGCTGCGGCCATCCCCTCTGCCCAGGACGTCTCCGCCGCCAGCGAACTGCCGCTGCCGGTGATTCGCCTGCCCATGCTGGACAGCAAGCGCGAACTCTTCGCCTACGAGATCGTGTTCCAGAACGATGCGGAAGACGAAGACGTATTGATGCGCCGTGCGCTGGCCACCATCACCGACGGCGCGCTCGCGCGCCTGGTGCGCGGCAACCGCACCTTCCTCAAGCTCACGCACGAGCTGCTGATGGAAGAAACCGACGTGCTGCAGCATCAGCCGCGCTTCGGCGTGCTGCTGCGTCCGGAAGCGGCTTCCGATATCGCGCTGGTGGAACGTCTTGCGCGCATGGCGCAGCGCGGTTGCCCGCTGATGCTCGATGCCGGCGACACTACCCTCGAATTCAATCCGGCGGTGGAGCCGCTGCTCAAGATCGTGCAGTTCGTGCGCCTTGATGCCAGCAAACTCGACCCGGCCACGCTGCGCTCGCGCAGCGAATACCTGCATGCGCGCGGCACGCACGTCGTTGCCGGCCATGTGGACGATCACGACACCTATCACCGTTGCGAATCGCTGCCGTTGCAGGCGATCCAGGGCCAGTTCCTGCTCAAGCCCGAACCGGTGGCCGTACCCGTGCTCGCCGCCAGCCGCCTGAGCCTGCTGCGCCTGATGAAGGCGCTGCAGGAAGGCAACCCGGGACCGGTCGAGCTGGGCCAGATCGTGCGCGACGACGCCATCCTCAGCTACAAGCTGCTGGGCTGCGTGAACTCCGCGTACTTCGCGCTGCCGCGCCAGCTCAAGTCCGTGCAGCAGGCTGCGATCTTCTTTGGCGCTGCCCGCCTGCGCAACTGGATCTACACCATGGCACTCAGCGGCACCGGCGATCGTCCGCCGGAACTGCTGCGCGCCGCGCTGATTCGCGCACACATGTGCGAAAAGCTTGCCCAGCACATGCCGTCCGAACAGCGTGAAATGGCCTTCACCGCCGGCCTGTTCTCGCTGCTGGACGCGATGATGGAAGCACCGATGGATTTCGTGCTGTGGCACCTGCCGCTCGCTCGCGAAATCAGCAGCGCCCTGCTGGAAAACAAGGGCCCGTTCGCTCCGTTGCTGGAACAGATCCGCGACTGGGAAGCCGGCAACCTGCGCGGCGGCGAAGTGCAGCCGCAGGTGATCCGTCGCATGGCGGCGATCTACCTGGAAGCCACGCAGTGGGCGGATCACGTCTACGCGTTTGCCGACCAGCGCCCGAACTGATCCCTGCCATCGCGCGTACAGCCACATTGTGGGAGCGCACCCTGTGCGCGACCGCAGCGCCTCCCTGTACCAGGCTTGTCGCGCACAGGGTGCGCTCCCACAGTGGGGGCTTTGGCTTCTACGACATCACGCGACCATCGCGCGCAAGCTCCACACCGCCAAACCCATGCCGGCCAACGCGCGAACTAATCCCGACTGACGAGTCAGAGGCACACTGTAGGAGCGCACCTTGTGCGCGACCGCAGCGCTTCGTTGTACCGCTCCGCAGGACTGTCGCGCACAAAGTGCGCTCCTACAGTTCCAGGTCGGCATCACGCAGCCTCCGCAGCGCCAACCCCATGCCGGCCAGCGCGCGAACTAATCCCAACTGACGAGTCAGAGGCACACTGTAGGAGCGCACCTTGTGCGCGACCGCAGCGCTTCGTTGTACCGCTCCGCAGGACTGTCGCGCACAGGGTGCGCTCCCACAGTGGTGGCTTTGGCTTCTACGACATCACGCGGCGGTTGCGCGCAGCCTCCACACCGCCAGCCCCATGCCGGCCAGCGCCAGCAGGAACCATGCACCGCCCACGGCCATGTCGGTGCCCAGCCACATCACGCAGGCCACGGCAGACACCAGCAACGTACCGCTTCCCACGGCAAGCAACATGTCGTGATGCGTGCGGGGACGCTCGGGCAACAACAGCAACGCACCGAGTATCGCCAGCAGCAGCGAAGCGATGCGGCGCAGCCACACGAACGACGGCGGCGCGGGAACATCGGGCACCACGTCCACCAGTGAACGTTCACCCACCTGCACGTCGAAACCCTTGCCGTCCATCGCACTCATCGACGGCACCAGTTGGTCGCCGCTGATCTGCGCGAACACCGTCACCACCTGCGATGGGATGGCTTCCCAGCTCACGCGCAGATCACCCAAACGCGGTTGCTCGGGGTGAATGCTGGTCGTGAAATAGTTGCCGTTGCCCGAAAAGCTCGCGGCCAGGTTGGCAGGCAGCGTCTTGATGTCGGGCGTGATCTGCTCACCGCCCGGCAGCGCATGCAGCAGCGGCGGCGACATCGAGTAATTGCCCACGCGCACCTGTCCGGCGTCGAATTGCTTGCCTTCCAGCGGAAAGCGCTCCGGGTTCAGATGGCCAGACGGCTGTGCGAATCGACGCGAATCGACCGGACGATCCACCCAGTCCAGCTCGTAATGCACATCTCCACCGACACGGATTTCCCGCCACTGGAACATCTCCACGTGACGGATCATCACCGGCGCATGCGTGTGCTGGCCAAACTCGGGATCGAACGGTTCCTCCACCACGCGCACCGGCCCGGTGACACGCACCAGGTTGCCGTGATGGCCTGCGCCAGGCGCACCACCGTCGCCAAGATCAAGAATCTGCCCGCCGTGACGGTCGGATGCATGACGATTGTCGAGCAGGCCCTGCTCGGTCATCGCCACCAGTCCCGCACCCGCAAGCAACAGCAGCACACCCAGTATGCGTCCCAACCAAGGCTGCATTGTGGCCCCTCCCCCTGTGGGCGACCGTCAGGCCGCCTGTCCTCGCATGTCGTGCTTTTCTTCCGTGGTGCCGTAACGACCCTTTTCGTCCCGCACCACGCGCGCCACCGCGCAATCGTGATCATGCGTGAAGAACAACCGCACGTCGCGGGCCAGCTTGTCGTCCAGGAAAGCGCGTTTTTCCTCGATCAGCTTTTCCGGGTACCGGTCGTAACCCATGGTAATGGGCAAATGCACCCAGAAGCGGCCGGGGATGAGATCGGCACAGAACACCACTCCGCCCACCTCGGCCAGCATCAGGCCGGGCGTATGGCCGTCCGAATAGCTGAACCGCACGGCATTGCCCAACGCTTTGGAATGCTCGCCTTCCACGCGCTCCAACCGCCCGCTGGCTTCCAGCAAGGGCTGCAGCTCCGGCACGAACGACGCACGATCTCGCGGATGTGGCGACAAGGCCCTGCGCCAATGCTCCGCACCGACGATGTAGGTGGCGTTCGGAAACAGCAGGCGCGGCGCCTGCCCTTCTTCCCAAGCCGCGAGCAGGCCACCGGCATGGTCAAAGTGCAGATGCGACAGCACCACGGCATCGATGTCTTCGTGCGTGAGCCCCGCTTCCGCCAGCGAATCGAGCAGCACGTGGCGGTCTTCCACCACGCCATAGCGCTCGCGCAGCGCGGGTTCGAAGAAGGCGCCAATGCCGGTTTCGAACAGCACGTTCTTGCCGTTCAGCCCCTTCACCAGCAGGCAGCGGCAGGCGAGCGGAATGCGGTTCTCCGCATCCGGCGCAATCCAGCGCGACCACAGCGCCCGAGGCGCGTTGCCGAACATGGCACCGCCATCAAGCTTCTGCGAATTGCCGACAAGAGACCAGAGTTCCACGTCAAATACCTCGCGTTGCCACGGATTCGCCGGGAGCGAATCCGGACGCCAAAGGCGGCCCCGCGCGCAGCGCGGGGTGAGGCCCATGGATGGGCCGAACAAACATGGCGCCGCCATCAAGCTTTTGCGAGTTGCCGATGAGCGACCACCATTCCATCGTTACTGCACCTTGCCCAGGCCTGACTCGCGGCGCGGATCGCTCGCCGCATCAAGCTTGTTCGTCTTCAGATCCCACGTCACCACGTTCATGTAACCCCAGGGGCTGCGCTCCTTCAGCGTATGACCCATGCGGGTCAGCGCATCGGTGGTCGCCGCATCGAACGCACCCGGCTCCACGTCCACGCGGTCGGGCATGTACTGGTGGTGGTAGCGCTTCTGCGCGGTGATGCCTGCCGCGTCCTTGCCGTCGATGAAGGCGAGGATGCCTTCCAGCACCTGCGTGATGATGGTGGAACCGCCCGGCGAACCGATGGCGGCCACGCGGTCGGCACCGAACACGATGCTGGGCGTCATGGACGACAGCATGCGCTTGCCCGGCTCCGGCGCGTTCGCGGCGCTGCCGAGCAGGCCATAGACGTTGGGCTTGTTGGGCACCAGCGCGAAATCGTCCATCTCATCGTTGAGCAGCACGCCGGTGCCGGCGGCCACAAACGTGGAGCCCATGGTGTAGTTCACGGTGAGCGTGATGGAGGCGATGTTGCCGTCCTTGTCGATCACCGAGAAATGCGTGGTGTGCATGCCCGGATCGATGCCCGTGCTGCCAGGCAGCATGGACGACGGCGTCGCCTTGTCCGGCAGGATGGTCATGCGCAGGCCGGCCGCGTAGTAAGGCGACAGCAGCATGTCCAGCGGCATCTTCACGAAGTCCGGATCGCCGAGGTAGTCGTTGTGATCACGGAACGCGCGACGCATGGCTTCGATGACCAGATGCGTGCGATGCGCTTCATCGAGCTTGGTCAGGTCATAGCCGGAGAGGATATTCAGGATTTCCGCCACCGCCACGCCGCCCGACGATGCCGGCGGCGCGGTGACGATGCGATAGCCGCGATAGTCGACGGTGATCGGCGTGCGCTCCTTGACCTGGTAGCTCTCCAGGTCTTTGGCCGTCCAATTGCCACCGGCGGCGCGCACGGCGTCCACCAGCTTCTTGCCCACTTCGCCACGATAGAAACCATCCGCGCCCTGCTCGCCCAGGATTTCCAGCGTGCGCGCCTGATCCGGGTCGCGCCACGTCTGGCCAGCCACCGGCGGCTTGCCGTCGGGCAGGTACTTGGCGACGGAGGCCGGCCAGCGGCGGATGTCATCCTGGCGTTCGGTAATGGCGTTGATCAGGCGACCGTCCGGCTGGAAACCATCGCGCGCAAGATGGATGGCGGGCGCCAGCGAATCCTTCAGCGGCAGCTTGCCGTAATGCCTGGCCAGCCACGCAAGGCCGGCCGGCTCACCCGGAATGCCTGCGGAAAGCGGGCCATTGAGCGCGGTGTCGCGATTGGGCGAGCCGTCCTTGTTGAGGTAATCCTTGGTATTCACCGCGGCCGGCGCGGTCTCGCGCGCGTCGATGAAGATTTCCTTGCCGTCGGAAGCGCGGTGCAGCACCGCCATGAAGCCGCCGCCGATACCCGAGCTTTCCGGTTCCACGATGGAAAGTGTGGAGGCCACTGCAATGGCCGCATCGAACGCATTGCCGCCCTTGGCCAGCACTTCCAGGCCAGCGTCCGTCGCATGGAAATTCGCACTGGCGATACCGGCATGGCCGGGATGTTGCGCGACAACCTTGGGCGCGACAGCGGGCGCTGGAGCCGCCGCCGGGCGGCTGTCGGCGTACGCGACGCTGGAGGAAACAAGCAGGGCCAGCAGCGTCACGCGCCAGTTAAGCGGATGCTTCATGCGTTGTCCTTGGTGGATGCACCGCCCTGGGCCATCAGGTGCCGGTACTTGAGTTCAAGCTGATCGTTGGATTCGGTGTGCTCGGGGTCGACGATGATGCATTCGACCGGGCATACGTCCACGCACTGCGGTTCGTCGTAGTGACCGATGCACTCGGTGCACAGCGACGGTTCGATCACGTAGTACTCCTCGCCCAGCGAGATGGCCTTGTTCGGACAAACCGGTTCGCAGACGTCGCAATTGACGCAGGTATCGAGGATTTTCAGGGACATCGCTTCAGTTTACACGGTACGGCAACACGGGACGGGCAGTTAAGGGGCGAGAGCCGAGTTATGAGGGCGCAAAAGTCCAACCACCAGAGGCTGCTGCATATCTTTGACAAAGCGTCTTCCGCCTCTCGCCTCTCGCCCCAAAAACCAAAAGCCCGCGGCGCTTGCGCGCCGCGGGCCCTGGAATCGCCCCGGAAAACCGGAACTTACATGTTCACATAGCGGATGGTGGCACCGGTCGGCTGCAGCACCGTGGTCACCTTGTCCTTGTCGCCGGCATCGCCGATCACCAGCACGATCACGTCCTTGAACGCGCCCGGCTTGGCGTCCTTGAAGGCATCGGTGACGAACTCGGCGGTCTTGGCCGAATCCGGGCCGGCGAACACCAGCATGTTGCCCGGCAGTACGCCGCGGGCGACGGTGTCCTGCACCTGCTCGAGCTGACGCTGACGCAGCGCATTGGCGTCGTCGTTGTCGCCGGCCGGCACCAGGTACGGGAACGGACGGTCAGCCGTCATGCCCTGCATGTTCTTCTGGACGATCTGGCCGAGGTAGGCGTTCCACGCCTTGGTGTCGTTCGGATCGCTCGGCTTGGTCGCGGCGGCGACCTGTTCGGTCGGCTGCTGCTGGGATTCGTCCTGCTGGCTGCAGGCGGCGAGGCCGGTGATCGCGAGGGCGGCGAGGAGAGCGTACTTGTACATGGTGGTCACCTTGGATGGTGGAATTCTTGGAATGGACAATCCATTGGATGACTGGACCATACGACCGTCTGTGACGGAACCGGTGGACCGGGAGTATGGGCGGCGAAACGCAACCTCATTCCCCTGGTCCGCGGCAAGCGACTGTCCTGTCCGCAGGATGCCCGCGAGGATACACGAGCCCGCGCCCACCGGACACCGTGGGGCATGCTGCGCTGCGGTGGGCCGGCAGCCGCTGTTCTGTGGGAGCGCACCCTGTGCGCGACTATCCTTGCAGGGCGGTATCGAGGGCTGCAGTCGCGCACAGGGTGCGCTCCCACAGCGATCGTCAACTTCAGCGCCAGCGCTGGCGCATCGCCTGCTGCACGGCCGGATGCACGAAGCCGGAGATATCGCCGCCCAGACGTCCAATCTCGCGCACCAGCGTGGACGAGATGAAGCTGTACTGCTCGGCCGGCGTGAGGAACAGCGTCTCGGCCTGCGGAATCAGGTGGCGATTCATGCTGGCCAGCTGGAATTCGTACTCGAAATCCGAAACGGCGCGCAGGCCGCGGATGATGACGCCCGCACCGACTTCCTCGATGAAATGCGCCAGCAGGCCGTCGAATCCACGCACTTCGACATTCTTCAGATCGGCCAGCGCCAGACGCGCCAGCGTGATGCGCTCGTTGAGACTGAAGCCGGGCCCTTTGTTGGGGCTCTCGGCCACCGCGACGATAATCCGCTCGAACAACGGTGCGGCGCGCGCCACCAGGTCCGAATGGCCGTTGGTGATCGGATCGAACGTGCCCGGATAAACGGCGAGGCGCTGGTTGACCGATGGCTTGTTCACGTGACGAGTCACTGTCAGCGGAGGGGCGGCTAGCTTAGGACCGTTCGCAGCGCTCGCCTAGCCCGATGTTCCACTCGAAAACCATACGCTGCCGTCAGGAGACACGTCGGTACAGCGCATAACGAACGTCGCCTGCCGTGCCCTCGCGATGCGGCTGCCAGTTCACCGGAAGCTGCGGCGCGCCGTCGCGCGGCGATTCCACGTAAATCCAGGCCGACGGCGTCAGCCAGCCGCCCTGCTCCAGCCGCTGTGCCAGCGGCGTCCACAGATCATGGGCAAACGGCGGGTCCAGGAACACCAGCCCGAACGGTTCAGCCGTGCCCTGCAGGTAAACCTGTGCGTCCGTCGCAGCCACCTGGCCACCCTGCACCTTCAGCCGCGAAAGGTTCTCCCGCAGCGCCTGGGCGGCCTTCGCGTCGCGTTCCACGAACAGCACGCTCGCGGCCCCGCGTGAAAGCGCCTCGATGCCCAGCGCGCCGGTGCCGGCGCACAGGTCCAGGCACCGCGCCCCGGAAATCACCGGCGCCAGCCAATTGAACAGGGTCTCGCGCACGCGCTCCGGGGTAGGCCGCAAACCCGGCAAATCAGGCACATCCAGACGTGAATTGCGCAAATGTCCGCCAATGATGCGGATGCGCCCGGACGCCCCCTTCATGGATGGCGTGGCTCAGCGGTGAGTTTGGGTGGGGGTGGTAGCATGCCGCCCATTGTCTTTGAATCGCTGCCGCAATGCTCAAGTTCTGGAAGAAGAAGCCCGTCGACGCCACCCCGGACCAGCCGACCGCGCCCGCCGCGGAAAGCGCGCCGGCGAGCGGGTTTACGCACGATACGGATGCCGCTTCGCTTGATCACGCCAGCCCCGCACTGGATGAGGCACTGGCTGAAACCCCGCCCGCGCCCGAGCCGCCGCAGGAAGACGAAGCCACCGAACTTGCCGCCGTCGTCGAAGCGGCCACGCCGGCCAAGCGCAGCTGGCGCGAGCGGCTTTCCGGCAGCGCCTTCGCCAAAGGCTTGTCGTCGCTGTTCGTTCGTCATCCCAAGCTGGATGACGATCTTCTGGACGAACTGGAAACCACGCTCATCACCGCCGATGTCGGTGTCGAGGCAAGCACGCAGCTGGTGGAAGACCTGCGCAAGCGCATGCACAAGCGCGAGTTTGCCGATGCCGGCGCGTTGCTGGCCGCGCTGCGCCAGTCGCTGATCGCCCTGCTGCGCCCGGTCGCGGCGCCACTGGATGTGAGCAATCGCAAGCCCTTCGTGATCCTCACCGTGGGCATCAACGGCGTCGGCAAGACCACCACCATCGGCAAGCTCGCCCGCCGCTATCGCGACGAAGGCCGCCAGGTGCTGCTGGCTGCCGGCGACACCTTCCGCGCCGCCGCCGTCGAGCAGCTCAAGACCTGGGGCACCCGCAACAACGTGCCGGTGATTTCGCAGGGCCAGGACGCCGATGCAGCCAGCGTGATTTTCGATGCGCTGCAGGCCGCCCGCTCACGCAACGCCGATGTGCTGATCGCCGACACGGCCGGTCGCCTGCACACGCAAGGCGGCCTGATGGACGAGCTGGGCAAGATCGCCCGCGTGCTCAAGAAACTGGACCCCGAGACACCGCATGAAGTGCTGATGGTGATCGACGGCACCACCGGCCAGAACGCCGTGAACCAGGTGCGCCAGTTCCGCCAGATCGTCGGGGTGACCGGCCTGGTCGTGACCAAGCTCGACGGCACCGCCAAGGGCGGCGTGGTGTTTGCGCTGGCGCGTGAATTCGGCCTGCCGATTCGTTACGTGGGGCTGGGTGAAACCGCCACGGACCTTCGCGTATTCGACGCCGACGCCTACGTCGACGGGTTGCTTCCCGCCAGCCTGGGCCAGGGCTGAGGGGCGCTGACGGGTGCCGCGCTGGCTCCGGCTCACGCTCATCATCCTCAGCAGCGCCACGCTGCTGCTGGTGGCGATCGCATTGATCGCCGTGCACGTATTGCTGCAACCCGAGCGCATCACCGCCATGTTGCAGCAGCAGGCGCGCAATGCCGGTCTTGAACTGAGCCTGGCAAGCCCAGCCACGCCGGCTCTGTTTCCGCGCCCCGCGCTGGAGCTGGAAGGCATCACGCTCAGCGCGCAGAACGCCAACATGCCGATCCTGCTGGCGGCGCGCGGCACGCTCGCCCTGCCCTGGCGCACGCTGGTGCGCGGCGAAACGGTGATCTCGCAGATGCAGATCGATTCGCCACGCGTGGATCTCGATGCGCTGCAATCGTGGCTGGACGACCTGCCTACCGGTCCCGCTGCCGTGCCGTCCACCATTCCCAGCATCGATGCCGGCGTGCACATCACGCGCGGCAGTCTCGTCCGCGGCAACCAGATGTTGCTGGGTGATGTGGAACTGGATGCCGGACGCCTGGCCGCCAATCATCCCTTTCCGTTGACCATCACCGCCAAGGACGCGCAAGGCATCCCCACGCAATTGCGCGTCTCGGTAACGCCAAGCATCAAGGGCAACGCGTTGCTGCTGGAAAACATCGGCCTGTATCTCACGCACAGCACCACGTTCACGCTGCAGCTCGCCGGCAGCGCGCGCTGGCGAGGTGCCGCCGATGCATCGGCCAATCTCTCAGGCAAGCTCGATCACGCCAATGCGGGGCAATACAACACCTCCATCGAGCTGGCACCGGCCAACCAGAGCGAGCCCTTGATGCTGGCACTGAAACTGGATGGCCCGGACAACCATGCCGACCTGCAGATTCCGCCGCTGGCGCTTGCCAACTGGTGGTCGCAACTGGACCACGATGACGGTCCGCGGCTCAGCGTGCCACCGGGCAACGGACATGCCGAGATTGCCAACATCGATACAGGCGATATCAGCATCGAAGGCTTGAGCATCCAGGCCGGCAACGACGTCCCTGCTCCCGCTGCGAGCGCGCCAACTCCCGCTGCCGCGAAGGCCACTTCCACCAAGCCTGCGCGCAAGACACCATGAACCCTTTTGCCGTTTCCTTGCTGGCCTGGTTCGACGAACACGGCCGCAAAGACCTGCCTTGGCAACATCCACGCGATGCCTATCGCGTGTGGCTGTCCGAAGTGATGTTGCAGCAGACGCAGGTCGTCACCGTCATCCCGTATTTCCTGCGCTTCGTCACTGCGTTGCCGACGCTCCGCGATCTTGCCGCGGCCGACGAAGACACCGTGCTCGCGTTGTGGTCCGGCCTGGGCTATTACCGCCGCGCGCGCTTCCTGCACAAGGCAGCACAGGTCTGCGTGGAAAAGCACGGCGGCGAGCTGCCGCGCGATTTCGATGCACTGGCCGACCTGCCGGGTATCGGCCGCTCAACCGCCGGCGCGATTCTCGCGCAAGCCCATGGACTGCGCTTTCCCATCCTCGATGGCAACGTCAAGCGGGTACTTACGCGCTATCTCGGCATCCACGGCCACCCCGGGCAAAGCGCCGTCGAAAAACAGCTCTGGCTGCAAGCCGATGCATTGACGCCCGCAGAGCGCACCGCCGACTACACGCAAGCCATCATGGACCTGGGTGCCACCGTTTGTGTGCGCTCCAAGCCTCGCTGCGATGCATGCCCGCTTGCGCGTCATTGCATCGCGTTTCGCGACGGCCTTACAGCGAAACTCCCCACCGCCAAACCCGGCAAGGCCATACCCACGCGCGACACGATCATGCTGGTCCTGCGCGATGCGGACGGCCGCATCCTGCTGGAACGGCGCGGGCCGCAAGGTGTGTGGTCCGGCCTGTGGAGCCTTCCGGAAGCCAGCGATCACGATGGCGCGTGGCGCGCGGCGCAATCACTGGCGCGCATCGACGACGCACAACCGCTGCCATCGTTCGTCCACGTCTTCAGCCACTATCGCCTCCATGTCGAGCCACTGCTGTTCGATGAGGCGACAGCACACCAGCGTGTCGCCGATAATGCGGACCTTCGCTGGTGCGCCCCCCATGAGCGCGCCGCGCTCGGCCTGCCCGCACCCGTGCGAACCCTGTTGCAGGATCTTTGAATCACTACCCATGAGCCGTATCGCATGAGCCGAATCATCCATTGCGCCAAGCTCGGCCACGACGCCGAAGGCCTCGACTTCGCCCCGTGGCCCGGCCCGCTGGGCCAGCGCATCTACGCTGAGATTTCCAAGGAAGCCTGGCAGCAATGGCTGGCCCACCAGACCATGCTGCTCAACGAATACCGCCTCAACCCGCTGGACCCCAAATCCCGCCAGTTTTTAAGCGCCGAAATGGAAAAATTCCTGTTCGGCGGCGACGTGAAACAGCCCGAAGGCTACGTCGCCCCCGACACGGAGTCTTGACGAACCACCCCACTTCCGATTTAATGCACGGCTCCACGCAGCATCTTCGATGCTTGCAGGGATTCTGGCCGGGTAGCTCAGTTGGTAGAGCAGGGGATTGAAAATCCCCGTGTCGGCGGTTCGATTCCGTCCCCGGCCACCATGATTTAAAAAAGCCCGCTTCGCAAGGAGCGGGCTTTTTGTTGTTTTCCTCATGACGCAACGTCCGGGCAGAAACTTGGGCTTGATCTGAAAACTCCGCTACTCAGGTGGCCATGATGTACTCCCGCGCGAACAAACCAATCGAGCAGGAATCGAAGCACTGCGAATCACCGACGAGGAACCCACCACGAGTTTCAATGGGATGTCGCCAGTAGCAGATCACTTGGGCGCCAGCGCTCCAATCGCGCCATAAGAACTTCGTAGTGAAGAGCACCAGGCCGATCACCCACGCCCCTGAAACGAGTGTGCGCGTTGAGTCGGGATGGCGTTGCAAATATCAATGGCAGCAACTGTCGTCGTGAGCACATCGACACTCGCGAGTCATAGCGAATGATCTTCTCCGACAAACGCAGGGCGCACTACGCAATCCGTTCGAAAGCAGATGCAACTTGAGCTCATGAGAACGCCGGGCAACTTGGCGGAGTATCCCGGCAAAGCAAACTGGCCCCATTGAGGCATTCGCGCAACAACCCGACAGCTGCTACGCATACGCTCCTCAGTATGTGAACTACATCACATAACAAAGGAATGGCGGCACAGGTCAGGCCATCATCAAGGAGCACGGAACGCGTTTGCTCGTGCAGCGACGACTTGATACGCGCGCCGTGGAGATTGCACTCCACACTTGCGCCACTTTGTTTAAGCGTTTCCGGCAAAAAGCCTGATAAATCGACCATTTGTCACAGGGGATGCGACAAAGTTGGTGTTACATTCGGGCCGATGCTCAATGTCTGAGCACACCACCAACAAAGGGGTCCGTTTATGTTGAAAGCCCTCTCGCACCGTGCATGCCTCGTTGGCATGCTGGCTCTCGCCTCGTCGGGGGCCGCCCTGGCCGATCAGCCGCCCGCTTCCGGCCTTGGACAATCCTGGCCGAACGCGTCTGACGTAAGCAGCAATCCGAATTTCCACGCCTACGTTTTCACGCTCGGCGGCATTCAGTTCGTGCAGATCAATGACACGAACGGCAATGTCATCGGCGCCGTGGGCACGGCGAACGGACAGTTCATCACGCTTCCGGTGGGCCGCTTCTCGCAGCTGGTAACCACGCCGCAGCAGGGTCCCGCGGTGACGCCGGCAGCAGCAGCGGCTGCACCGACGACGGTCTATCAGGATTCCGCCACTACGGTGACGGCAACGGCATTGAGCGATGGCACGCTGCAGCTGAAAGCCGCTGCCGCCTGCTCAGGCGACCCGGCCGTGTGCAACTCGCACAGTCCGCAGTAAGAAGAAGGTCCGCGATCAGCGGCGTTCAGACGCCGCTGATCGTGATCGGATCAAGCAGGAGCAGGCTGACGCGTCGTCCATTGGCAATGAAGTGCTCGCGAGCGTCGCCTTCAAACGTCATCGCCCGATCACGAATGCCTGACCAGCCCATGCCGCTGGTGGACCGCATCACGCGCGGCAGCAGCTCGTCCCAGCGCACGTTGGTCGCCGTCGAGGCCGTGTCGCGAAAGATCATGCTGACCAGCGCCCAGCGACGCCCGGCCTTTTCGCCGCAGCGTACGCGCACGATGACTTCGCTGATATTCCGCTTGGCACAGGCATCGGCCACGACTTCCACGACCAGTCGGTAGATGGCCAGATGCAACGTCTGCGAAAGCCGACTCAGCGGCCCGCGCAAATCGCACCAGTAACCCACGCCCGTTTCATCGAGCGCACGCGGAATGGCACCCTCGCGCAGTGCAGCCGGCAGCCCGCGCTCGCGCCAGGACACCGGATACAGGCTGTCGGCAAGCCGGAACAACTGATCCTGCGCAACCAGGGCCTGACGGTGATAGCTGCGGTCTTCGATGGTCGGCTGCAGATGGCGCAGCCGCGACATCATCATCGAGAAACTGGCCTGCACGGTTTCGCGAATCTGCTCCAGCGCGAGCGACGTCGTGCGCAGCTGCATCTCGCCGATATGCACGTTGCGCTGCGCAAGCGCGAGAGCCATGCGGACGTCCATCCGCTCCTGCTCCGCATGCTGGTGCAACGCACCGATGCGTGCGCCGAGCAGGAGCATGGACGAAATGGCGAAGGCGACGATGGCTTCCGCCTGCATGGTCTGCTGGTCGTGCGAGGCAGGCATCAACGCAACGACGGCCAGGCTGGATGCCGTGCCGCCGATCGCTGCGCCCTGCCAGCCGTGACGCATGGCCAGCCACACGATGGGAAGGAACATGGCGACCTGTGCGATCTGCCGAACGCGCGCAGATTCCAGGCCAATCCAGACCAGCAACAGCAAAGCCGGCACGACCAGGAAAATGCTGTCGAGTACCGTGCGATTGTCGAGCAGGCGTGCTCCGACTTCGCGCCAGCGCGCGCCGCTGAACAGCTGGTAGGCGAACAACGCCGTGGGCGTGACCGCAAGAATGCCGAGGTAGTTGCCCAGCACCCATTCGACGCCAAGCTTGTCGAAATGCGCCACATAGCCCGGCGGAAGGTGCATGACCATGGTGGTGGCGATGTTGAACCCCGTCATGAGGAACGAGAGCACCAGGGCACAACCGAGCAAGGACCCCATGTTCAGGGTGTGTCGCGAGGTGATGACAGGCCAGCGCTCGCGCACGATCCACACCACCGGCGCCATGATCACGATGCCGGGAATGACGTTGAGGATGCCCCAGGGAACGCCGTAGCCCCACTGGTTGACGCAATCGATGGTGAGGGGAATGAGC
The DNA here is from genome assembly GCF_003121485.1 of Dyella sp. C11. GTDB lineage: Bacteria > Pseudomonadota > Gammaproteobacteria > Xanthomonadales > Rhodanobacteraceae > Dyella. Next base: position 87,194 of record NZ_QAVX01000002.1, read on the forward strand.
ACGGCCACTTCGCCGGCCACGAGCACCGGCCAATCGCGGTAGCGCGTGAGCAGGAGGACGGTGAGATGCACGCCCGTCAACAGCAGGAAATGCGGGATGACGATCTGGCGAACGAGGTAAATCAGCAGCCCATAGGAGACGGCCAAGCCGATGCGGCGGAACCACGGATTGGTCCACGGTGCGTCCAGCATTGCGTCCCCCTGTTCAGTGTTTCCCCTCGGCTACGCAGGGCTGTGCATAGCCGGCCGATGACATCGGGAGGGGCGTGAAAACACCGTGAAACGCCCCGGCAATCCGTCTGTCCTATCGTATCGCACCCAGTTGTTCCAAATGTGCACTCCGTCAAACATTCCAGCATCGAGTCGTGAAAGTACGATCAACGCGCGGACGGAGGAGCGAAGCATTTCGCGAATCACGCAACTTCGTGCGCCCCTCCCTCTTCCTTCAAGACGCCACGGCGGAATAGAGCCGCTCCGGCAAGTACTGGCGCAGTCCGATGGGATCAAGGTGCACGAGGTTCTTGGCAACCTCCAGCAGGATGCGATCCCGGGTCACGCCGTCCAGCCGTTCCCGCAGCGATCCAAGAAATGCCGGGGCCGCGATCAACACCAGGGCATCGAATCGCTTGTCGGTACGACCTTTCAGCAAAAACCTCGAAAGCTCCAGGGCGAAGTTGGTGGTTTCCTGCTCGGCCACCGTGGTGTCCGGTTCTTCCGCATGGCGCCCTGGACCCGCACGATCAAAGCCGCGACCCGGGCGATCGGATACCAGATCCTGATCGTGCAGCCTGGCCTCGGGATGGATGAACGCGTCCATTTCCTCCAATGGACCGGTGGGCTGGCTGGCCTGGAACAGGCGGGCGACGCCACGGTTGGCAACAACGACCCATACGGTTTTCTTCATGACGCGCTCCCAGGATGCTTCACCAGGAATGCGGGCGTGGATGTTTCTCGCCCTTGATGACCGCCCGCAGGTGGCAGATTCCCACAGGGTCTTCGAGATTCCGCGCGTACGCGTCAAGCGGGCGTGAGCGCTATTCGCACCACGGCCGTGCGGTCACGCACCTTGCGATTTGGCCGATGCAAAAACGCCTCAGGCTACGGAAGCCTTGTGGAGCGCGACGCGCTCCAGCGGCTCGAACGCCGCGCCAGGCGACGGCTCGACGCAAAGCGTCAGTGCGTCAATGCGCGCGGTAGGCAACATCGAGGCGCGAAGCGACAACCAGCGCTGCAAGGCGCGCTCTTCGTCGATGGAGGCCGGCGCGGACAGGGTCATGTGAAAACGGTAGCGTTCGAACACGTAGGGGTACCCGTAACGTCCAAGGTAGTGGGTTTCGATGGCGTCCAGCCCGGAGGCTCGACGCTGGAAGTCCGTCTCGGCCAAGGGAAGGCGCAAAGGCTCGATGGCTTCCACGCATGCATTGGCCAGGGCATTCACCGCCCTGCTGTCCCCCACGGGACGCAAGGCCGGGAAACCGGCAAGCCGGGCGCAGCGCAGAGGGAGATTGATCGGTGCATGTGACCGCGCGACGACATTCAATGCGCGACGCAAGTCGCCCAGATCGACATCAGGCGACAAGGTGAAGGGCGAACGCAACGTGGCATGCCAACCGTAGCGCCGCGTATCGGCCAGCAAGGCATTCCAGCGACTGAGCGGAATGCCCGGAATGCCGTTGGCCGCCAGCTCGGTGCTCAACCAGTCGCGCCCCAGGGAGGCCAGTGCGCTCGCCGGCGCCGGGCAAAAGTAGATCGCGTAGCGCATCAGAAGTCGGCTTTCGCGATCCGCTGCGCGAGCATCGAGGAGCGACTCGAACGCGGGGTTGTCGAATGCCCGCCCGGCCTGCGTCGATCCGTTATCGGCGCCAACGTGCGGGACGCACGATGGCGCGCATGGCCGACGCCGCAGGTTCCGCCCACGACATTCGTCTCGACCTGCACGGTGCCGACCGCCCTTGCGGGAGTCATGCCCTGTCCTCGTTCCACACGCGTCCCCTGCTCCCCATGCTTGCGGCATCACGGACATGGCCGCGGCAGCCCCAGCCCCCTAGCTAACTAAACCTATGTGACAAGACGGGGAACCCGCACGATCCTTCGACCATTGCTGGATTCTTTCCCGGGAAAACGCAACGCATGCCTGCGCTCGTTTCATGTCCGTGCACACGGTTGCAGCCGCGAAGTTGAGCACGAGCTCACTGCCCGTAAAGCGATGGAGTGTGCAGAACGCCAAGGATGGTGCGGCGAGGGTGATGCCCGTCACGCAAGGCGCGTGTCGCCCGGTGGATTCACCGGGCGACACGCCACTCTCGATCAGAGGGTCGGATGAAACTTGCCCCAGGGCGAAAGGATGTCCTTCCACGGATCGGTCAGGCCCACTTCGCTCACGGTGCCAAGTGCACCGGCCGTGTCCTTCTGCCAGGTCTGCACGGCATCCTGCAGCCCCTGGGCAAAATGGGCCTGCACGTTGGCGGCAATCTGGTTGGTGACCGTGGCGTCGCCCATGCGCTGCTGCAGTTGCCGCCAGAAGGCGTCGGCCGGCATGGCTGCCAGCGCGGCCCAATCCTGCGCCTTGATCAAACGCTCGACACGGGCCTGCTGTTCGGCGATGCCGTCATCCATGGCGCGCGTGGAAAGCTCCAGCCATTTCTTCCAGTTTTCCATCACCAGCTTGTTCACGCGCAGCTGGAATTCGGTATTGGCCTTGTAGAGGCTCAACGGGAGATCGCTCGGGGTAGCCATGTCATGCCCTCGTTGGGAGATCTTGTCAGGTTGAGCCGCCGTGCCCCTCCGGCAGCGGCCTTGCTCATCGGGTGTCACGGTGACACCGATAGCCACTATGGGCCCGGCACACGACGAAAGCATGAACCCGGGCATCTCAACGAAATGTGTGATTCCGGTGTCTTTGATTGTCGGCTTAACGGCATCGCCCCCAGTTCAGCGATGGGTTCGCATGCGTTCACCGAGAGTTGTCTGGTCGACCACACACTCGATTTCCCGCCACAACGAGGTGCGCCCATGAAGACACTCGCAACCCTGACCGTCACCATGGCGCTGGTTTTTTCCGGCGTCGCGCTCGCCCAGCAAGCCATGACCGAACCACAGGTCAAGGCGTCGCTGGAGCAGCGGGGCTACAGCAAGGTGCACGATCTCAATTTCAAGGACGGTGTTTGGACGGCCAAGGCGCGCAGCGCCGACGACAGGAGCGTCGATGTACGTATCGATCCACGCACCGGCCAGATCTTTCCCGACAAGCAGGTGGCCCGCCTGAGCGAGGCGGATATTCGCGCCCAGCTTTCAACGCAGGGCTATACGCACGTGCATGCCGTGGATTTCAAGGATGGCGTGTGGAAAGCGAAGGCCGACAATCCTGCCGGCAAGGGCGTTGCCCTTCAGCTCAATCCGAACTCCGGCCAAGTCATTGGCAGCGACAGGGACTGATTTTCATCGAGGCGGCCGGCGAACCCACGGCCTGGACTTTCAGATTCGTCAGGTGCGGCGCGAACGCCGCACCTGACGTTGAAGCTTCAGCGGACCGCTAGGCTCAGAGAGCGGCGTCCTTGAGCTTCTTCAGCGCGCGGATCTTCAGCTTCACCGTGGCGGGCTTGGCAGCGAACCACTGCTCTTCCTTGGTGAACGGATTGATGCCCTTGCGCTTCGGCTTGGCCGGCACGTTGACGGCGGTGATCTTCAGCAGGCCCGGCATGGTGAAGTTGCCGGCGCCCTTCTTGTGCACCGAACCGGTCACGGCAGCCTCGAGGGAGGCCAGCACCGCACGAACGTCCTTGGCGACCACGCCGCTGGTTTCAGCGATGTGGGCAACCAGGCCGGACTTGCCCAGTGCTTCCTTGATCGGCTTGTGAACGACGGCCTTGGCGGCCTTCGGAGCTGCCTTCGGAGCGGCCTTCTTCTTTGCTGCTGCTTTCTGCGCCTTCGCCATTACATTTCCCCGTGGTGATCGATAGAGATGGTGTTTGATGCCTCTCGGCATGCGGAATGTATGGCATGCCATGGCATCACGCCAAGCTGCAGAACGGAAAAAATGCGGTTTTTTTTCACTTTGGGCGCCGCGGGGGTGAAGAAAGTCACTATCGACCCCGCCGAAACCCTGTTTTTCAGGGGTTTTCTCAATGCGTCGAAGCCACCCATCGCCCTTCAGCTAACTGTCGGCTATGGACCGCTGGTCGCAGCCGTATCTACTATCGAGCTTCGTTTCCACGCTAGGTGCTGTCCATGAAGCGATTGGCCTTATCCCTGCTCGCCCTGTCCGTGACGTCGGCGCTGTTCGCCGCCGACGCACCGACCACCCCGACCATCGACCCGCACCGCCTGTCCGAAGACGTCAAGACGCTTTCGTCCGACGCCTTCGAAGGTCGCGGCCCGGCCACGCCGGCCGAAACCAAAACCATCGACTACGTCGTCGCCCAATTCAAGGCGGCAGGCGTGCAACCCGGTGGCGACCTGAAGAACGGCAAGCGCGAATGGACGCAGGCCGTGCCGCTGCTGCAGTCCGACATCGCCGGTACGCCGTCGCTGTCGTTTACCGTCAACGGCAAGAACGAGCCGCTGACGCAGGGCAAGGAAATCGCCGCGCGCGCCGCGCTCGACGGCTCCAAGTCCGTCGACATCAAGAACGCCCCGCTGGTGTTCGTGGGCTACGGCGTCAAGGCACCGGAGCGCAACTGGGACGATTTCAAGGGCGTGGACCTGCACGGCAAGATCGCCGTGGTGCTGATCAACGATCCGGATTTCGAGACCGGCGTGGGCGACTTCGGCGGCAAGGCCATGACCTACTACGGCCGCTGGACCTACAAGTACGAAGAAGCCGCGCGCCAGGGCGCCGCCGGCATGCTGATCGTGCACGAGACCGCACCGGCCTCGTACGGCTGGGCCACCGTCGCCAATTCCAATACCAACACCCAGTTCGACGTAGTGCGCGACCACCCCTCCAGCGTGCATACGCCGGTGGAAGCATGGATTCAGCGCGATGTAGCGGTCGATCTGTTCAAGTCGGCGGGCCTCGATTTCGAAGCACTGAAGAAGCAGGCGCAGACGCGTGACTTCAAGCCGGTGGTGCTGAAGGGCGAAACCTTCTCCGCCGACTACAAGCTCAACTCCAAGGTGATCACCTCGCACAACATCGTCGGCCGCATCGAGGGCAGCAAGCGCCCGAACGAGACCGTGATCTACAGCGCGCACTGGGACCACCTGGGCGTGGGCGCACCCGACGCCAAGGGCGACAAGATCTACAACGGTGCCGTGGACAACGCCACCGGCACGGCCGCGCTCATCGAACTCGCTCGCGCGTTCGCCAGCCAGCCGAAGCCGGAGCGCTCGGTGGTGTTCCTCAACGTCACCGCCGAAGAAAAGGGCCTGCTCGGTTCGGAGTACTACGCCTCCAAGCCGCTCTACCCGCTGGCCACCACCGTGGCCGACATCAACATGGATGCGCTCGATCCGCACGGCCCGGCGCGCAACTTCACCATTTCCGGCAGTGCCAAGCTCGACCTGCTCGATGAGCTGACCACCACGGCCAAGCAGTGGAACCTGGTGTACTCGCCAGATCCGAAGCCGGAAGCGGGCCACTTCTTCCGCTCCGATCATTTCTCCTTCGCCAAGCGCGGCGTGCCGGCGATTTCGTTCGGCTCGGGCAATGACTGGGTGGACGGCGGCCTGGCGGCCGGCAAGGCAGCGGAAGACGAATACGTCGCCAAGCACTACCACCAGCCGTCGGACGAATGGCAGGCCGATTGGCCATTCACCGGCATGGCGCGCGACCTGCAGATCCTCTACAAGCTCGGCAGCGATCTCGCCAACTCCGATACCTGGCCGGACTGGAGCAAGGATTCGGAATTCCGCGCCGCCCGTGATGCCACGGCAGCGCAGCGCAAGTAAGCGCGATCCGGCACGTGTAGCAAACGAAAGGCCCGCAGCGATGCGGGCCTTTTTTCTGTATCGATCCAACACCTGCGTACGGGTTTTTCACACGCCGATGATTCAGATGACGGCAAAACACAACGGAAACATGGCAGTCACAGACGAGCCAGATGGGAATCACGAGGAAGTCATGGTCCATCGGCAAGCTGTGCGTCATCCGCCGTCATCAAAAACGTCGAATAACATGCTGACGCAATACGTTCATCCCTCGAAAATCGGCCTGTTCCGCATCATCCGCCACGGGCGCCAATGGCGCGCGCTGTGCGAGGAGCAGGAAATCGGCCGCCACGAAACCGCAGAAGCGGCCCTCATCGCCAGCCGCATGGCATGCCCGCAGGCGCGCCTGCCGGGCGACCTTGCGCAGTGGCGTTACATTCCCGAACTGGCCCTTGCCCATTCGCGCGTGTCCAGCGAGGGCACGCGCTGGCGCCTTGCCGGCTGACATCGCGCGATGGCTCCCAAGTCGGGGCGCCTCATCGAATCACTTATTCGTGCGCGTTGATCACTGCCAGGAAATCGCGCCCGTAGCGCTTGAGCTTGGCCTCGCCCACACCGCTGACCGAGGCCAGTTCCGCCTCGTTGGAAGGCAACGCGCGCAGCATCGCGAGCAAGGTCGCATCGTGGAAAATCACGTAGGGCGGCACGCCATGCTGCCTCGCGAGCTGGGTGCGAAGCTTTTTCAGTTCGTCCCATAGCGGCTGCTCGTAGGCTTCCACACCCAGGCTTCCCCCCGTGACCAGCTGGCTGTCACGGCGCTTCTTGCGGGACGCACGTACGGGTGCGGCATCCTCACGCAATCGCACGGTGCGATTGCCCACCAGCACATCGCGACTGGCCTTGGTCAGGCGCAAGGTGCCGAACCCTTCTGCATCGGCTTCCAGCATGCCCATCGCCAGCAGCTGGCGAAACACCGAGCGCCATTGTTTCTCGTCCATGTCGGCGCCTATGCCGAACGTGGAAAGGCGGTCATGCCCCAGCTCGCCCATGCGTGAGCTGTCTTCGCCGCGCAGGATGCTGATGACATGCCCGGAACCGAAGCGCTGCCCGCTGCGATAGACGGCGGACAGCGCTTTTTGCGCGGGCACGGTGGCATCCCACGTTTTCGGCGGCTCGACGCAGTTGTCGCAACGACCGCACGGCCCATGGAACGACTCGCCAAACGACGCGAGCAGCAATTCCCGGCGGCATTGCGTGGTTTCGGCATACGCCAGCAGCGATTCCAGCTTCTGACGTTCCACGCGCTTGCGCTCGTCGGCGGATTCGGACTGCGCAATCATCTGACTCATGGTCACGACGTCGGAAAGGCCGTAGATCATCCAGGCATCGGCGGGCAAGCCGTCGCGCCCGGCGCGGCCGGTCTCCTGGTAATAACCTTCCATGCTGCGCGGCAAATCGAGATGCGCGACGAAGCGCACATCGGGTTTGTCGATGCCCATGCCGAACGCCACCGTCGCCACCATCACCACGCCGTCTTCCCGCAGGAAACGTCGCTGATTGGCGTGGCGCGTGGCGGCATCCAGACCCGCGTGATAGGGCAATGCCTCGATGCCCGCCTCGGCCAGCCACGCGGCCGTTTCATCCACCTTCCGCCGACTCAGCGCGTAGACGATACCCGTCTCGCCTCGGCGTCGCTCAAGAAATTCCATCAACTGGCGGCGTGCGTTATGACGCTGGCCGACCTGATAACGAAGGTTGGGGCGATCGAAACTGGAAACGAACTGGCGCGCCTGCTGAAGCGCCAGGCGCTCCACGATTTCTTCGCGCGTGCGTTCGTCGGCCGTGGCCGTGAGTGCCATGCGCGGCACCTGCGGGAAGCGCTGATGCAGCACCGCCAACTCGCGATATTCCGGCCGAAAGTCGTGGCCCCATTGCGATACGCAATGAGCTTCGTCGATGGCGAAGAGTGCCACTTCCGTGCGTTCCAGCAGCCCAAGAAAGCGTGAGGTGAGCAAACGCTCGGGCGCCACGTAGAGCAGGTTCAACTCGCCTTCCAGAAGACGACGCTCCACCTCACGCTGGTCAGCCGCGTCCAGGCTGGAGTTGAGATACGCGGCGGCGACACCGGCCTCGCGCAATGCGTCCACCTGATCCTGCATCAACGCGATCAGCGGTGACACCACGATGCCGGTGCCCTGCCGGACCAGCGCGGGAATCTGATAGCAAAGCGACTTGCCTCCGCCCGTTGGCATAAGCACCAGCGCATCGCCGCCCTCGATCAACTGATCAACGATGGCCTGTTGCTGTCCGCGAAATTCGGTGTAGCCAAAAACGCTGTGGAGTATGTCTAGAGGCGAGGTAAGCATCGGCCCATGCTAGCAAATGTGCCTTGCAAACTAATGGCGATGCGCTTGGCCACGACAACATCCGCATCAAGACATCATCTCGCCAGTCGAGGCGCAAGCCGTGTTGAACACGGTGACATCAAGGGAACCTGCAACGTGAGATCCGCTGCGTACTCCACGCCATCTGGCGTGGCATATGCGGCATGAGCCAGAAGCGCTCGGTGACACGCGACGATGCGCAGTCTGTTCCACACAACCAGAAATCCTGCTCTCGAAAAAAGCAGGGCAACCGGCTCGCTTGTTGTCAGCCCGGGATACCCCAGAGCGCACGGTCGAGATCGGCGTCCAGGCCAAACGTGGCCAGCGGCACGCGTCCGTTCTTCACTTCGACGCCTTCCGCCTTCAAACGGCGGCTTTGCTCCTTGAAGCCTCGGCTTCCCGCCGGAAACGCGATATGGCCGCTGGAACGGAGCACGCGAAACCAAGGCAGCTCCATACCCTCGGGTACTTCACCGAGCGCCCTTCCCACCAGCCTGGCCCGGCCCGGCAAACCGGCACGCGCCGCGATGGCGCCGTAGCTCGCGACGCGCCCAGGCGGAATGGCTGCGATGGCAGCAAAAATGCGCGCGTGCGCTTCGTTCATGGGTTTGTCCATGATCTTCAACAGGCTCTTTACACCAGGTCGTGGCACAGTAACGAGCCTGTCGCTGCCTGCCAAGGAGATCGCACCATGCGCCATTTTGAAGCCGTGCGTTCCCACATCGGCAGCATGCACGAGCTGCGCCACAACGACCCGTACCTGATCAGCTTCGACCTGACGCTGCCGCATGAGCGCCATCAAGGCATTTATCTTGCGGAACTGGAAGACGAGGCAGGTCGTCGCTATCTACGCATCTCCACGCCTGTCGGGCCGCTGGCCGGGGCCGATCCGCGACGATGCCTGCGTTTCAACTGGGAACAGCGCAAGGGATTTCTGGCGGTTGCCGATCTGGATGGCTCGCCGTACCTGCACCTGTGTGAGAACCGACCTTACGAGCTGCTCGACGCGATGGAGCTCAGGCGCTTGATCCAGGAACTGGGCGCGCTGGGTGATCAGCTGGAGCGCATCGTCGCGGCGGGTGGTGACGATCTTTAACGCCACATTGCGTCTCATCGAAACGCGAAACTACCGCAACGGAAAGAGCGCGTTATCGCGCGATGCCGAGCCTGCACCGGGTACCAGCGCAGGCTCGGTGAACATCAGAACAGGGCGAACAGACGCACCATGCCGTAGGCGAGCAACGCCGTGATCGGCAGCGTGAGGATCCACGCCCACACCATGCGCTCCACCACCGACCAGCGGATGGCATTCCAGCGTTTGGCAGCGCCCACGCCCATGATGGACGCCGACACGTTGTGCGTGGTCGACACCGGAATGCCAAAGTGGGTCGCCAGGAGAATCACGGTGGCCGAGCTGGTTTCTGCGGCGAATCCGTTGATCGGATGCAGCTTCACCATGTTGTGGCCCAGCGTCTTGATGATGCGCCAGCCACCACTGGCGGTGCCGGCCGCCATCGTCAGCGCGCACACCACCGCCACCCACGTCGGCACATCGAACCCACCCGCTGCCGTGCCCTGGATGCGCAGGAAACCCAGCCAACCGGGAAGGCCCTCGAACTGACCCGCCGCGGTGGCACCGGCCAGCGCCAGCGCAATGATGCCCATGCTCTTCTGGCCGTCGTTGGAGCCGTGCGCCAGACCCATCGCACCTGCCGACAGAATCTGTGCCTTGCCGAAGAAGCTGTTCACGAAAGGCGTTCGGCCAAAACGGCGCAGGAAACCTTCGCGACTGGCGAACCAGCTCAGCAACGCATAGAGCAGGCCCATCACGGTAAAACCGATGACGAAGCCGCCCAGCGGAGACACCACCATCGGCACGATCACTTTCGGAATCACACCCGAGCCGTTCCACCAGTGATCGCCGCCCTGGGACCAGATCACCGAAGCGAAGTTGTCGCCAGACGCTGCGATGGCCGCACCCACCAGCGCGCCGATCAGCGCGTGACTGGAACTGGACGGCAGGCCGCGCCACCACGTGATGAGGTTCCACACGGTCGCCGCGAGCAAGGCGCAAATGAGCAGCTTGGGGCCAGCCTCGACCACATGGCTGTTGAGCAGGCCGGCGGCGATGGTCTTGGCGACCGCCGTGCCCCAAAGCGCACCGATCAGGTTGGTGATGGCCGCCAGCATGACCGCCTGCCCGGGCGTCAGCACCTTGGTCGCCACCACCGTGGCGATGGAGTTGGCCGTGTCGTGGAAGCCGTTGATGTAGGTGAAAGCCAGTGCGATCAACACCACCGCGATGGCAAGGCCGATGCTCATGCGCGCACCTCGCGCACAGGCGTCGTGTCCCGGTGCAAGGCCGGGATACGCGAAATAGGCAGCGTCATCGTGCCGGCCTCAGGAATTCTTCAGGACGATGGAGTAAACGATGTTGCCCACGTCGCGGCACTTGTCGATGGCCTTTTCGAGCAGCTCGAACAGGTCTTTCGCCAGCATCGCGCGCATGGCATCGCCGCCTTCCACGTAGAGCGTGCGATACGGCGACAGCAACAGGCGGTCGCCTTCCGATTCCAGCGTCTGCAGGCGATCCTGCAGCTTCTTCACCGGGTCGATGCGCAAGCCGCGGCGCAGCTCGCCGATCATTTCCGAGACCACACCCGTGGCGCGCTCAAGCACCAGGGCACGCGCGGCGAAATCCACATCGCTTACGCGACCGGACACGATCTCGTAGCGCTCGGCGAATTTTTCGATGGTCTTGGGAATCTTGTAGAGCGCGGAGTTCAGCGCTTCGATGTCTTCACGGTCGAGCGCGGTGACGAAGGTGTTCACCAGCTCTTCGCTGATCTGCCCCGCAAGTGCCTTCTCGCGCTGACGCGCGGCAGCAAAGGCGGCCATCACCGGCGCGTGGTCTTTGCGCGTGACCAGTTCGTGCAAAGCCTTGGCGCTTTCGCGCGCGGCCTCGGCGCTCTGTTCGAGCAGACCGTAGAACTTGTCGCCTTTGCCGAAAATCGTTTGCAATGAAAACATGCGGTTATTGCCTGGGGTGCGGGGCGGAAAATGACGGGTATGTTACAGGAGCCCCCTGCCGCGCCGCATCAAGCCCTGCCAAGCCATCCACCCTCCCGGGCGAACGAAGGCCTTACACTCCGTCTCATGTCCATCCGCGACCTAAGAGCAGGCCAGCCCACCCCATGCTGACCGAAATAGCCGCCGTCATCCTGCTGTCGTTCTTCAACGGCTTCTTCGCCTTGTCCGAAATGGCCCTGGTGGCCTCGCGCAAGACCCGCCTCAAGCAGATGGCCCGCGACAGCCGCCGGGCCCGCATGGCCCTGCGCATTGCCGAGTCCCCGGAACGCTTCTTGTCCACCGTGCAGGTGGGCATGACCCTGGTGATCCTGGTGACGGGCGCACTGGCCGGCGACGCGCTGGGCGACCACATCGCCACCGCCATCCATGGCGGCCGTGCTGCCTGGATGGAACCGTATGCCAAGGTCATCGGCCTGGTGCTGGGCTTTGTGCTGATCTCGTTCATCCAGATCGTCATCGGCGAGCTGGTACCCAAGCGCGTCGCCCTGTCCGCCCCGGAAAAAATCGCCGGCTATGTGTCCATGCCGATGATGGTGTTGTCGCGCATCACCGCGCCGTTCGTGTGGTTGCTCAACCTGTCCAGTGGCCTGCTGCTGCGGCTACTGCGCATCCAGGGGCGCGGCAGTGACGTGGCGACGGAAGAGGAAATCCGCCTGCTGGTGGCCGAAAGTGCCGAGCACGGCGTGCTGGATCGCGACGAACACAACATGGTGAATCGCGTGCTGCGACTGGGCGACCGCTCGGTGGACAGCGTGATGACGCCGCGCACCCGCATCGTCTGGCTGGACGCCGAAGCGCCGCTGGACGAGAACACGGAAACCTTGCGCACTACGCCCTATTCCCGTTACCCGGTGTATCGCGGCGACGAAAGCGACATCCTCGGCGTGGTGGAAGTGAAGCGCCTGTTGCGCGGCTTTGCGGATGGCACGCCCGACGTCTTTGGCCATCTGTCCAAGCCGCTCTACGTGCCGGCCACTGCGCGCGCACTCGATCTGCTGGAGGAATTCCGCGACGCGGAAACCCAGCTGGCGTTGGTGGTGGATGAATACGGCGACATCGTCGGCCTGGTGACGCTCAACGACCTGCTCGCCGCCATCGTGGGTGCCACCCAGCTGGGCAGCAACGACACCAAGGAAAGTCCGCTGATCACGCCGCGCGGCGACGACAGCTGGCTAGTGGATGGCTCGCTTTCCACCGACGACCTGCGCGAACTGCTGAAGGTCGACACCTTGCCCGGTGAGGAAGAACACGAATACCGCACGGCCGCCGGCATGGTGATGGCCGTACTGGGGCATATTCCGCAGACTGCCGAAACCTTCGAATGGCGCGGCTTCCGCGTGGAAGTGGTGGACCTGGACGGCGCGCGCATCGACAAGTTGATGATTACGCGCCTGCCGCGCATCGACGTGGACGAAGACGGGTTCTGATCCACGGAACCGTTGAGCAATGCGGCTTCTTTATCTTGTGGGAGCGCACCCTGTGCACGACTGCGGTGCACTCATCGACACCTGAGCCGTGGCGCACAGGGTGCGCTCCCACAGGTAGTCACAGCTAATTAATCGCCTTGCGGCGGCTTCGTTTTGCCCGTCGCGATGTGCGCCATGCGCTGCGCATCGGCAAAGATGCCGTGCATCACGCGCAGCTCGCGTTCGTCCGGCTGGGCGCGCTGGAACAGCTTGCGCAGGCGCAACATGATCGTGGTCGGCGCGCGCCCCTTGTGGAAGTCGATGTCGTCGAGCATCTGCGAAAGGTGCTCGAAAAAGCGCTCCATCCGCGCCGCGTCGGCGGGCGGTTCGGCATCGGCGCGAACCGGGGCGGCAATCTCGCCCAGCGAGGCCAGGCGCAATTCGTAGGCCATCACCTGCACGGCCTGCGAGAGGTTCAGCGAGCTGAAATCGTCCACGCTGGGAATGCGCACCATGGCGTGGCAGCGGGCCAGTTCCTCGTTTTCCAGACCGGTGCGCTCGTTGCCGAACACCAGCGCCACCTGCTCACCACGGGCAGCGGCAGCCAAGGCACGGGCAGCGGCTTCACGCGGCGTGATTTCTTCCAGGTCCACGCCACGGCGGCGGGCGGAGAGCCCCAGCGCCAGGCTGGTGCCGGCCAGGGCATCGACCAGACCGTCGCTGACGGTGGCGTTTTCAAGCACCTCATCCGCCCCGGCGGCCAGGGCGGATGCCTCGCGGTCGGGGAACTTGTGGGGCGCCACCAGGGCCATCTTGTCGAAGCCCATGGTGCGGATGGCACGGGCGGCGCTGCCGATATTGCCGGGGTGCGAGGTGCGCACCAGCACGTAGCGGATGCGGGCGGCGAGGTCGGTATCAGCGCTCATCGGGACAGGAAAACTCGTGCAAACGGACGCATAGCTTGGAAACGTCGAGGCCCCGTGTCAAACACCGCCCAACGGCGGCCTTCCCCGCCGACCTGACCCGAGGGCCGGTCTCTGCTAGACTTTCGCGCCGAAACCCCGTTCTTTTGAAAGCCGAAGCCATGCCAAGACCCGCCGTCAACGTCGCGGTGCGCGCCGCGCGCTCCGCAGGAAACATCATCCTGCGTTACATGAACCGCATCGACGGACTCAATGTCGTCGAGAAGCAACGCATGGACTTCGCCTCGGAAGTCGACCGCCTGGCCGAAGCCGAGATCGTCAAGGAACTCAAGCGCGCCTACCCGACGCATGCCTTCCTCGCCGAGGAAAGCGGCACCATCGGCAAGGGTCCGCTGGTGTGGGTCATCGATCCGCTCGATGGCACGCACAACTACCTGCGCGGCATTCCGCACTTCTGCGTTTCCATCGCGCTGCTCGAAAAGGGCGAGCCGGTGTACGCGGTGATCTTCGACCCGCTGCGCGATGAGCTGTTCACCGCCAGCAAGGGCGACGGCGCGTACCTCAACGACCGCCGTATCCGCGTGAGCAAGCGCGACAACCTCGGCGGCGCCATGATCGGCACCGGCTTCCCCTACCGCCAGCGCTCGCACCTGGACGCCCAGCTCGACATGACCCGCGCCCTGCTCGGCCAGGCCGAGGACATCCGTCGCTCCGGTTCCGCCGCGCTCGACCTGGCCTATGTCGCCGCCGCCCGCTACGACGGCTTCTTCGAGATCGGCCTGAAGCCGTGGGACATGGCCGCCGGCGCACTGCTGGTGCGTGAAGCGGGCGGTCGCTACTGCGACTTCGCCGGTCGTGATGGCATTCCGGAAAGCGGCAACATCATCGCCGGCAACCTCAACGTCGCGCAGGCGATGGTGGATGCGATCAGTGCGAATGCCACGCCGCGTTTGCTGATGGCCTGAGGCCTGAGCTCCATTGAAGAAAAAAGGCGCCTCACGGCGCCTTTTTTTATCCCTGTAGGAGCGCACTTGTGCGCGACCCCGGCGCTTCGACATCCCTCGGTCGCGCACAAGTGCGCTCCTACAAGATGCTTTGCCGCGGTCAGCCGCCCGGCTCGGTCTCGCGCAGAAATTCGCGCAGGAACGGCACCGTGATGCGTCGCTTGGCCGCCAGCGACGCCTGGTCAATGCGATCCAGCAGGTCGAGCAAGGCACCCAGGTCGCGCGCGTAGCGATTGAACAGCCAATCCAGCACGGTGTCGTCCAGCTCGATGCCCCGCGTGGCGGCCTGCTGGCGCAGGACAGCGCGACGCTCCCCATCTTCCAGCGGCTTGATCAATGCCTGCTGGCAGGCGCCCAGCCGCGAGCGAAGGTCCGGCAGACCCAGCCCCAGTTGCACGGGCAGCACGTCGGCGGCGAACAGCAAGGCGGCGCCTTCGGCTTTCGCCATGTTGTAGACGTCGAACAGGGCGTGCTCGGCTTCGCGGTCACCCGCAATGGCGCCCAGGTCATCCAGCGCCAGAAACTCGCTGCCCGCCACGCCACGAATGGCCGCTGCCTTGTCGCCAATGCTCGCCAGCGGCAAGTATTGCACGGTACGGCCACCCAGGATGGCTTCCTGGCAGGCGGCCATCAGCAGATGGCTTTTGCCGCTGCCCGTCGACCCGGCCAGGTAAAGCCAGGGCGTGCGGGGCACGCGTGCGATCTGCTCCACGGCGGCGAGCGTCGCGGCGGTGCCACCGGGATGGAAATGTTCGAAACGCTGGCGGCGAGGCCAGCGCAAGGCGAGCGGCAACTGCGGAAGCATTGAGGGGGTACTGCGTCCTTCTTGGTGCCTTCCCGGTCCACGATCGTACGGGTTTCCACATGGCCTTCCGGTGTTTGAACGGTGACGTCCACTTCGGTGAGCACGGGATCGCCGTCGCCCTCCTCCATGTACAGGTCGCTCTGCCGGTAGCGCTCGGCCAGATAACGCAACACCACCAGGATCACCGATGCCGCCGGCAACGCCAGCAGCACACCGAGGAAACCGAACAGGTAGCCACCCGCCAACACGGCAAAGATCACCGCCACCGGATGCAGGCCGATCTTGTCTCCCACCAGCTGCGGCACCAGCACATAGCCTTCCAGCAACTGGCCGGCGGTGAAAATGCCGACCACGATCAGCACGTGCGTCCAGTCGCCGTATTGCACCAGGGCGGCAATCAACGCCGATCCGAAGCCCACGATGAAGCCCAGGTAGGGCACGAAACTGAGCAAGCCGGCGATCATACCGATCAGCGGGCCCACAGACAGCCCCATCAGGGTCAGCGCGATGCCGTAGAACAGGCCGAGCGCCAGCATCACCAGCAGCTGGCCGCGCACGAAGGCGCCCAGCACGCTGTCCGACTCACGCGCCAGATGGGCGACCGTGGGTTCGATCGAACGCGGCAGCATGCGGTCGATCCACGCCACCATGCGGTCCCAGTCGCGCAGCAGGTAGAACGCCACCACCGGGATCAGCACCATGTTGGTCAGCCACATGACCACGCCGACGCTGGAGCGGGAAATCTTGCCCAGCAGCACGGTGGCCGCATTGCCGATGGAACCCAGGTGATCCTTGAGTTGCTGGATCACCCGATCCGTGTCGAAGGCGCTCGGGTCCAGATGCAGTTTGGCCTGTACCCAGGGCAGCGCCGTATCGCGAGCCCAGTCCACATAGCGCGGCATATTGGTCACCAGGTTTTCGACCTGGCGCGAAATGAGCGGGATCAGCAACAGCAACGCACCCACCGTGATCAGCAGGATCACGATGAAAACAATGCTCACTGCCAGCGTGCGTCCCATGCCAAAACGCTGCAGGCGATCGGCCAGCGGATCTCCCAGGTAGGCCAGCATGGCGGCGAAAGCGAACGGCATCAGCACCGGTGCCAGCAGCCAGAACACGTAGAGAATCACCGCGGCGAGCGCGAGCATTTGCCAGCGGCGGGAGCTGTCAGGCGACATCGACATGGCTCATCCCTTGAGGTCGGAGAAACAACGCGACGCTGGAGCTGGGCCAGCGAAGCAAGACACGGCGCTCAACGCGTGGCGATCAGTGCACCCAGCGCAGGCTGGCATCGGCATCGCTGTGCGAGTCGCCCCGCAATACGCGCCCACCCGCCGCCAGACTGTTGGCCAGAGCGTCCATCGGCAGTGAAGATTTGATCGCGAACAACATGCCATCGCCCTGTGCATTCAGCGTGGTGACCTGCCGCACATTGGGGTCGGCGCGCAGCACGGCCACCAGGTTGGCGTAGTCCATGGCCGAATTGAGTTGCGACACCCAGAGCTTGCCGTCGACCGTGACCGAGCCGATCACGTTCAACTGCTTGCCCAGGCGATCCATCAACCCGTTGCCCGCGTCCGTGAGCACCGCCGCCGTGTTGGCGCCCTGCGTGCTCCATTTCTGCTGGGGACCACCCGACACAAGCGCCCAGTCCGCGGCGTTGCCGTGAATCTGGCCCAGTAGGATCAGGCCGGTCTTGTACTGGCGCGCCACGGCGGCCACTTGATCAGGCTCCGCGCTGGTCAGGCTGGGCGTGTCGCCGATCTTGGCCGGATCAGCCAGCACGGTGCTGTAGCCCTTGGTGGCCAGCAGTTGCGTCAGCGGGGCCAGCGTGTCGCGGGTGACCACGCTGCCGTCCTCGTCGCGTACCACCAGCAACACCGGCGGACGGGAACCACCGCCCGACACGCCCATCTGCGCCACGGCGTGCTGCACGGCTGCCTGGTCGAACGTGACCTGCAGCGCCATGCCGCTGGCGGCACGCTGGTACTGGTACTGCTGCACGATGCCCGACGCGCCCTTGAGCAGGTCCGCATAACCGGGCTTGCTGCTGAGGTCCTGGCCGCCCGACGTGCGGGCCAGCACCTGCGCCAGGGCGTCGCCAAAGGCTCCGTCGCGGGCGGCGTCGCTGGTGTCAGCCACGTTCACGACCACGGTATAGGGTGACACCTGCCCCTGCGCGTGCACGGACAGCAGCGGGGCAAGGCCCAGCATCAGACAGACGAGCAGGAGGCGGGTCAGGCGCATGGGGGGCGAATTCCGGGTGGGGAACATCAGAAGTCTGCCCAATCCGGCCCGGACCGTCCATCGAAGCCATCCCGCTTCCGCGTCATCGCTCAGGAAAGTGCGGCCCCACGCTGTTACAATCCGACGTTTCCCAACGCCGGGTTGCCCCCATGTCCGACGCCCTCACCTACGCCGCCGCTGGCGTCGATATCGACGCAGGCAATGCCGTGGTCGAACGCATCAAGCCGCTGGTCAAGCGCACTGCCCGCCCCGAAGTCATGGGTGGCCTGGGCGGCTTCGGCGGCCTGTTCGACCTTTCCGGCAAGTACAAGGAACCGGTGCTGGTCTCGGGTACCGACGGCGTGGGCACCAAGCTCAAGCTGGCCCAGCAGCTGGGTCGCCATGACACCATCGGCATCGACCTGGTCGGCATGTGCGTGAACGACGTGCTGGTGCAGGGTGCCGAGCCGCTGTTCTTCCTCGACTACTTCGCCACCGGCAAGCTGGACGTGGACACCACCGTGGCCGTGGTCGGCGGCATCGCCAAGGGTTGCGAACTGGCCGGCTGCGCGCTGATCGGCGGCGAAACGGCCGAGATGCCGGACATGTATCCGCCGGGCGAATACGACCTGGGCGGCTTCACCGTCGGGGCGGTCGAGAAGTCCCAGCTGCTTTCCGGCGACGCCATCGTGGCGGGCGACGTGATCCTGGGCGTGGCCTCTTCCGGCCCGCACTCCAACGGCTACTCGCTGATCCGCAAGATTCTTGAGCGTGCCGGCAGCCCGCTGGATCTCGACGTCGGCGGCGTGAAGCTGGCCGATGCACTGATGGCGCCCACCACCATCTACGTCAAGCCGATGCTGGACCTAATGAAGAACGCGCCCGTGCATGGCATGGCCCACATCACCGGTGGCGGCCTGAAGGAAAACATCATCCGCGTGGTGCCGGAGAACCTCGGCATCCACATCGATGCTGAAGCCATCGTGCTGCCGCCCGTGTTCGAGTGGCTGATGCGCGAAGGCAACGTGGCGCGCGAGGAAATGTGGCGCACGTTCAACTGCGGCGTGGGCTTCACCATCATCCTGCCGCGCGACGCCGTTGCCGCTGCCAGTGCATTGCTTGAAAAGCATGGCCTGGCCAGCCGCGTGATCGGCGAAGTCGTGCCCGCCCAGGGCGACGAGCGCGTCCACATCGGCTGATTCCGTGAGCGCTTCGCGTCTTCGTGTGGCCGTGCTCGCATCCGGGCGCGGTAGCAACCTGCAGGCCTTGATCGCCGCCCGCGATGCCGGGACGCTGCCTGTCGACCTTGTCGCCGTGGGCAGCGACAAGGATGACGCCGGCGCGCTGCAGCTGGCGAAGAAAGCAGGCATCCCTACGTTCTCGCTGGATCCCAAAGCCTTCGCGCGCCGCAAGGATTTTGATTTCGAGCTGTTCCGCAGGCTCACCGCGACCGGTGCGCAGGCGCTGGTGCTGGCGGGTTTCATGCGCATCATCGACGGTGCGGCACTCGCGCCGTGGGTTGGACGGATGATCAACATCCACCCTTCCCTGCTGCCCAAATACCGCGGCCTGCACACGCATCGCCGCGCGTTGGACGCCGGGGACACCGAGCACGGCGCCAGCGTGCATTACGTCACGGCCGAACTCGATGGCGGCCCGGTGATCGCCCAGGCGCGCATCGACATGGTTCCCGGCGACGATGAAAGCGCCCTCGCGCAGCGCCTGCTCGGCTTCGAGCACCAGCTGTTGCCGGCCGTACTCGCCCTGATGGCGGATGGGCGCATCGATTTCATCGCGCCCAACCGCGTGGCCCTGGATGGAAAGCTGCTCGACGCGCCGCTGCAACTGCGCAACGGCACGTTGGTTGACTGACGCCGCACGGCGCCTCTACAGCACGTTCAGTTTCGACGCGTAGACTGCGGTCCCCATGACCGCATCCCACACTCTCCGCACGTGCGCCGCCGGCCTTGTGCTGGCCTTTTCCACGACGGCCGTTTTCGCCGCCACCACCGCACCGGCGCCCTTCACCGCGACCTACCAGGTGTCGCAGGGTGGGCAGGTGATTGGCGAAGCGGTGATTTCACTGAAGTCCGGCAGCAACGGACAGTGGGTCTACAGCAACCAGACCAAGGGCACGGCAGGCCTTGCCGCGGCGCTCGGTGCCAACTCGTCAGAAACCACCACGTTCCGCTGGAACAACGGCGCGCCGGAAACCGTCAACTACGACTACAGCATGGACGCCGGCTTCAAGAGCAAGCAGCGCAAGACCGAAGTGAACTGGACCAGCGGTCAGGTCACGGTGAACGAAGGCAAGGGCCCGATGACGTATCCCAGCGCGCCGGGCAGGGTCGATCGCAACACCACGCCTTATGCCATCGGCCTCGCATTGCGCGAAGGCAAGCAGTCGGTGGCGCTGCCCGTGGCCGTAAAGCGCAACGTGGAAACGCAGGAATTCAAGGTCGCCGCCAAGGAAGCCGTGAAAGTGCCGGCCGGCAGTTTCCAGGCGGAACGCGTCGTGCGCAGCGGCGACCAGAACAGTTTCAGCGCGTGGTACGCGCCGCAGAAATATCCCGTGCCGGTGAAGCTCGCGCAGAGCGATGGCGGCAACCTCGAACTTCAGCTGGTGAGCTTCAAGGGCAACTGATCTTTACCGGCAAAGCGCATGAAAAAGGCCGCCATTCAAGCGGCCTTTTCTTTTGTCGAAAACGCCAACGATCAGGAAGGCAGGCGACGAATCTTCGCGCCGAGCACGCCCAGCTTCTCTTCGATGTTCTCGTAGCCGCGATCGATGTGATAGACGCGATCGACGGTGGTGTCGCCTTCGGCAACGAGGCCGGCGAGCACGAGGCACGCGGAAGCGCGCAGGTCGGTCGCCATGATCGGCGCGCCGCTCATCTTTTCCACGCCCTTGATGATGGCCGTGTTGCCTTCCAGGCGGATGTCCGCGCCCAGGCGCTGCAGTTCCAGCGCATGCATGAAGCGGTTTTCGAACACCGTCTCGGTGATCACGCCCACGCCCTCGGCCACGCAGTTGAGCGCGGTGAACTGCGCCTGCATGTCGGTCGGGAAGGCCGGGTACGGCGCCGTGGTGATGTTCACTGCCTTCGGGCGACGGCCGCGCATGTCCAGCTCGATCCAGTCGGCACCAGTGGAAATATGCGCACCAGCTTCTTCCAGCTTGGCGAGCACGGCGTCCAGCGTGTCAGCGCGTGCGTTGCGTGCGCGCACCTTGCCGCCAGTCATGGCAGCGCCGACCAGGAAGGTGCCGGTTTCGATGCGATCAGGCAGCACTTCGTATTCGGCACCGTGCAGACGCTCCACACCGTGGATGGTCAGCGTGGACGTGCCGGCGCCTTCGATCTGCGCGCCCATGGCGATCAGGCAGTGCGCCAGGTCGACCACTTCCGGTTCCTGCGCGGCGTTCTCGATCACCGTGGTGCCCTGCGCGAGCGCGGCGGCCATCATGATGTTCTCGGTACCGGTGACGGTGACCATGTCCATCGAGATGCGCGCACCCTTCAGGCGCTTGGCCTTGGCCTTGATGTAGCCGTTCTCCACGACCACCTCGGCGCCCAGCGCCTGCAGGCCGCGGATGTGCTGATCGACGGGGCGCGAACCGATGGCGCAACCGCCCGGCAGCGACACTTCGGCCTCGCCAAAGCGGGCCACCAGCGGACCCAGCACCAGGATGGACGCACGCATGGTGCGCACCAGGTCGTACGGCGCGAAGTGGCGATCGGTGGTGCGCGGATCGATGTGCATCTTCATGCGATCGTCCAGCACCAGCTGCGTGCCCATCTGGCCCAGCAGCTCGATGAAGGTGGTCACATCGTGCAGGTGGGGCACGTTGCTGATCGCCACCGGCTCGTCGGCCAGCAGGCAGGAAGCAAGGATCGGCAGCACGGCGTTCTTCGCGCCGGAAATACCCACCTCACCGTGGAGCGGCTCGCCGCCACTGATCAGGATCTTGGCCATCAAAAGTCCTTCGAAAGAATGTCCGGGAGCGCAGCGCAGCCTTAACGGCGCGCGGCGATCTCCGCGGGAGTGAGCGTCTTCAGGGCCAGCGCGTGGATCGCGCCGCCCATGAGATCCCCCAGCGTGGCGTAAACCAGGCGATGCCGGGCCAGCGGAAGCTTGCCGGCGAACTGATCAGCCACCACTTCAGCCTCGAAGTGCACGCCGTCGTCGCCGCTTACGGTGGCCTGCGCGCCAGGCAGGCCTTGTTCGATCATTGCCTGGATGGTGGCAGCGTCCATGGTTTTTCCAATGCAGAGGTGGTCAGCGCCGTCGATCCGGAAGGGAACCGGACCCAATGGCACCGACTATGACGTTAAAATGCGAATATGCCATGTTAATGGAAAACCTCTGTCGCAGAAACGACACGTGTCCCGGGCGGCGTCCCCCTTCGAGCCGCCACCCACGCATAACATAATGATTTATCCGATTTTTCGCTCACCCAGCGACCCATTCAGGGTCATGACGGAAATCCGGCCGACCTCCGAGGACGCATGAACGCCCACGTCGCCCCAGCCAACCCGCACGCGATCAACGCCGACACCATCGTGCAGAGCGCGCGCACCGTGATCGCCACCGAGGCCGCAGCCATCCGCGCCCTGGAGCCCCGGATCGGCCCCGAATTCGTGGAAGCCTGCCGCCTGATCATGGGCTGCGCCGGTCGCGTCGTGGTCACCGGCATGGGCAAGTCCGGCCATGTCGCACGCAAGATCGCCGCCACCCTGGCCTCCACCGGCACGCCGGCGTTCTTCGTGCATCCGGGCGAAGCCAGCCACGGCGACCTGGGCATGATCCTGCCCCAGGACGTGGTGCTCGCCCTTTCCAACTCGGGCGAAACCGACGAAGTGCTCTTCATCCTGCCGGTGATCAAGCGCCAGGGCATTCCGCTCATCGCCATCACGGGCAACGCCAAGTCGTCGCTGGCCGATCAAGCCAGCGTGCACCTGGATGCCAGCATCGCCGCCGAGGCCTGCCCGCTGGGCCTGGCGCCCACCGCCAGCACCACCGCCGCCCTGGTGATGGGTGACGCGCTGGCCATCGCCCTGCTCGAAGCCCGCGGATTCACGTCCGAAGATTTCGCCCGCTCGCATCCGGCCGGCAGCCTGGGCCGTCGCCTGCTGCTGCATATCAGCGATGTGATGCACACCGGCGAAGGCATCCCGGCGGTGTCGCCGAACTCGTCGCTGACGCAGGCGCTGATGGAAATGACCCGCAAGCACCTGGGCATGACCGCCGTGGTCGATGCGGATCGTCGATTGCTCGGCGTGTTCACCGACGGCGACCTCCGCCGCGCGCTGGACGATGACGACCTGGACCTGCGCGGTGCCACCGTGGCCGACCTGATGACGCGCGGTCCCAAGACCATCGGCGCGGACAAGCTGGCCATCGAAGCTGCCCAGCTGATGGAAAAGCACCAGATTCACGCCCTGCTGGTGGTCAACGACCAGCAACAGGTGGTGGGCGCCCTGAACATTCACGATCTGCTCCGCGCCCGTGTGGTCTGATCGAAAGGTTCAGCTGCTTTCCTACACTGCGTGCACCATCCGCCGCGCCCGGCGTTTGACGGTGACGACTTTCCGCCCCCTCTCCGAATCCGACCATGTATCTGGCTGATATTTCCGCTGACGTCCTTGCCCGCGCCGCCAAGATCCGCCTCGTCGTGTTCGACGTGGACGGCACCCTGACCGACGGCCGCCTGTGGTACGCCGAAGACGGGCACGAAACCAAGGTGTTCCACGTGCATGACGGCCTGGGCCTGAAGCTGCTGATGGCCCAGGGCATCCATGTGGCCATCATCTCGGCCCGCATCAGCCATCCGGTGGCGCTGCGTGCCGAAGAGCTGGACATCGCCCACGTCTACCAGGGCCAGGGCGACAAGCGCGCCTGCCTGCAGCAGCTGCTTGAGGCGCTGAACCTGACGCCCGACCAGGCCGCCTTCGTCGGCGACGACCTGCCTGACCTGCCGCCGATGCGCATGGTCGGCCTGGCCGTGGCCGTGGCGAATGCCCATCCGTGGGTCGTCGAGCAATCGCACTGGCAAACTCGCCTGCACGGCGGCCTGGGCGCGGCCCGCGAAGTCTGCGACATGGTGCTGCACGCCCAGGGCAAGACCGCTGCCGAGCGGGAGCGCTGGCAGTGAGTTTTCGAACCTATCTACGGGATCGCGGCCTGCCGGTCGCGATCGTGCTGATTGCCATCGCCACGGGCGCGGCCCAGCTGCTGTACTGGTGGCTGGCCCCGGCGCCCAAGGTCAGCGATTTCGTGGGTCCGCCCCGTTCCGGCTACACGCTGACCAATTTCCAGCTGTGGTCCTACGACGTGGACGGCCTGCCCAGCTTCCAGATGGTCGCCCCGCACCTGGAGCGCCGCGAGAACGACGAGTCGCTGTACATCAATACGCCCGACTTCGAGATGCCCTCCAACCAGGAAGGTATCCCGCCCTGGCTGGGCAAGTCGCTCTACGCCTGGGTCGACAAGAGCGGCACCCTGTTGAAGCTGCAGGGGCCGGTCTACATGCACCGTGCGGCCTTCGGCGACACGGACGCGGCGGAAATGCACACCACCGACGTCACCGCCTGGCCGAAGGAAAACCGCATGGTGACCGACGCCCCAGCGCATATGAAGCAAGGGCCACGTACACTTAACGGGGTGGGCATGCGTGCCAACCTCAACACCAATCATCTGGAGCTGTTCGATGAAGTCACCGGCTCGTTTCCGCCGCGACCCAAGAAGTCTCAAGCTGCACCTCGCCCTGCTGGGCCTGGGACTGCTCATCCTGCAGCCGGCGCTGGCCAAGCAGGATGACCGCAACCAGCCGATGAACTACTCGTCCAAGACTCTGGACGGTTTCAACGCGCCCAACACGGTCACCACCCTCACCGGCAATGTCGTGGTCACCCAGGGCACGATGAAGCTCACCGGTGCCGTGGCCAAGCTCTACCTCGATGCCGACACACAGGTGGCGCGCGCCGTAGTGACGGCTCCTGCCGGCGGCGTGGCGCACATCGAGCAGCTCGATGACTGCAACAACCTGATGCAGGGCGACGCCCAGCAGCTGGACTACGACAACATCAATGGCATTGCCGTGCTCACCGGCAATGCCGTGGTGAAACAGCAGGGCCGCGGCGAATTCCACGGCGACAAGCTCACCTACAACACGCAGACGGCACTGATCACCGGCGAAGCCGGTGGCGATGGCCTCGTGCATGGCGTGATCCTGCCCAAGGCGCAGCCGGGCGTACCGGCACCTGCGGGCCAGGTGGCCTCTCCCACCTGCCATCCCAACGCAGCCGCCACCCCGGCAACGCCGCCAGCTGCTGCACCCAAGCCGGCCGGGGGTCATTGATCGATGCTGTCTGCTGAAGGCCTGCAAAAGAGTTTCAAGGCGCGCCAGGTGGTGCGCGACTTCGCGTTCTCCATCCGCGAAGGCGAAGTGGTGGGCCTGCTCGGCCCCAACGGCGCGGGCAAAACCACCTGCTTCTACATGGTCGTGGGCCTGATCGAAGCTGACGCCGGCATCATCAAGCTGGACAAGCAGGACATCACCGGCCTGCCCATGCACCAGCGCGCCAAGCTCGGTATCGGTTACCTGCCGCAGGAAGCGTCCGTGTTTCGTCGCCTCACCGTGGCCGACAACATCATGGCCGTGCTGGAACTGCGCGAAGGCTGGGACGAAAAGCGCCGTACCAACGAGCTGGAAAGCCTGCTCGACGAACTGAAAATCGCGCATATCGCCGACCAGAAGGGCATCAGCCTGTCCGGTGGTGAACGTCGTCGTGTGGAAATCGCCCGCGCACTGGCCGCGCATCCGCGCTACATGCTGCTCGACGAACCGTTCGCCGGCGTGGACCCCATTTCCGTGGGCGAAATCCAGCGCATCGTGCGTCACCTGAAGGAGCGTGGCATCGGCGTGCTCATCACCGACCACAACGTGCGCGAAACCCTGGGCATTTGTGACCGCGCCTACATCCTCAACGACGGCGAAGTGCTGTCGCGCGGAACGCCGGCACACATCCTTGCCGACGAGAAGGTCCGCGAGGTTTACCTCGGTCGCGAATTCCGCCTGTAACGGCCCCGGAACAGGGAATACCTCAGGACTAAACCTGAGGTAGTACGCGATTTCGCCTTCGACCTATGGTCGCCCCCGGGGTCACGAGTTAGGATGACCTTCACGTTCATCCTGACCGGCCAGCATGAAACCCGGACTGCAGTTCCGCCTCAATCAACAGCTCACGCTGACGCCACAGTTGCAGCAGGCCATCCGGCTTCTGCAACTGTCGCAGCTCGAACTGGAGGCGGAACTTCGCCAGATTGCCGAAAGCAATCCGCTGCTGGAGTTTTCCGACGACAACCCGGAAAACGCCGATGGCGACGAACGCGAGCCGATGGATGCGATCCCGGCCAGCTCGTCCAGCTCCAGCAGCACCGATACCGTCGACGATGCCGAAGCGCCCGAATGGGGCGATGTGGAAGTGGACGGCAACAGCGACGACCCCATCGACTTCAGCAGCGGCAGCGGTTCGTCGCGCAACAACAACGTCGACGAAGACGGCTTCGAGCCGCAGAGCGCTGCGCCGGAAACCCTGCAGGAACACCTGCTGTGGCAGCTCAACCTTTCGCACATGACAGCGCGCGATCGCGCCATTGCGGCGGTGCTGATCGATGCGCTCAATCCGGACGGCTACCTCACCGAGAGCATGGATTCGCTCATCGCTGCCCTGCCCGCGGACATCAAGGCCAACGCCGCGGAAGTGGAATACGTGCGGCGCATGCTTCAACGCTTCGACCCCACAGGTGTCGCCAGCTTCGACTTGCGTGACTGCCTGCACGTGCAGCTGGAGCAATTCAATCCCGATACGCCGCAACGCGAACTCGCGATGCGCATTGTCGATGCGGAACTGGAATTGCTCGCGCGCAACGACATCGCACGTCTCGCGCGCAAGTTGCGTGCGAGCGAAGACGACACCGCCGCAGCGGCGGTGCTGATCCGCAGCCTCGATCCGCGTCCCGGCGCCGCGCTCGACGTCACACCCGTCGAGTACGTAGCACCCGATGTCTATGCACGTAAGGATGCTGGCCGCTGGCGCGTGAGCCTCAACCCGGATTGCCAGCCGCGCCTGGGCCTGAATCAGCATTACTGCGGCCTTATCGCGCAAGCGCGTGGTACGGATGCCAGCTGGATGCGCGGACAGCTCCAGGAAGCGCGCTGGCTCATCAAGAGCCTGGAATCGCGTGCGGAAACGCTGATGAAGGTGGCCGAAGCCATCGTGCGCCGCCAGAGCGCCTTCCTCGATTACGGCCCCGAAGCGATGCACCCGCTGGTGCTGCGCGAAGTGGCCGAGGAAGTGGGCATGCACGAATCAACCATTTCACGTGTAACTACCCGCAAGTACATCCATACGCCGCGGGGCACGTTCGAGCTCAAGCACTTCTTCTCCAGCGGCGTGTCCACCGAAGACGGTGGCAGCGCTTCGGCCACCGCCATCCAGGCCATGCTGCGCAAGCTGGTGGACGCCGAAGACCCGCGCAAGCCGCTGTCCGACCAGGCCATCGCGGAGGAATTGCATCGCAAGGGCATTCAGGTTGCCCGACGCACCGTGGCCAAGTACCGCGAAGCCATGCGTATTCCCAGTTCCAGCGAACGCCAGCGCGCCGGCTGAACAAAACTGTCTCTCAGCGCGGCAAAACGCCTGGGGAACTTGGCTGCGAAAAAGTCGTCTCCATAACTGTAGGTAAGACGATCCGAAGGGCAGAAGTCATCGCAAGGCGTGAAGGTCTTCATAACGCGAAGAAAACTCGACAAGCGCATAGTGACTGTCCCCAGGTGAGGAGGCCCGCAAAGCCCATCGAAATACCGGAGTTTCAAAAGGTGTGTCGGCCACGGCATACGCGACCGGCGCATCGATTCCAGCCGCCACGGCGGCATGTACCAGAGGAGGCGCAACATGCAAGTTCAACTCAGCGGTCAGCAGATTGAAGTCACCCCCGCCCTTCGGGATCACGTGAACAGTAGGCTTGACCGCCTCACCCGCCTCGACGAACGCATCGTCAACCTCAGCATCGTCCTCTCCGTGAACAAACTGCAGCAGCGCGCCGAAGGCACGCTTTCCATCACGGGCAGCACCCTGCACGCCGAAGCGCTTGAGAACGACATGTACGTCTCCATCGATGTCCTGTTCGACAAGCTGGTCACCCAGCTGCGCAAGCACCGCGAGAAGATCTGCGACAAGCACCAGCGCGCCGTGCGCGACGAGCGCCTGTACGGCTGATCCCCTCCGAAGCCCGCCCGGCCTTGTCCGGGCGGGCTTTTTCGTCCCCGCCCCTGGCCGTCCAAGGCGCCCGCCGGTGCGAACTGGCACAATGTCGTTGTGGCCCCCTCTTTCCGGCGGCGCAAAGGACAAGGCTTGGACCGGCTCTCCGCCCGACAACTGTATGACAGCGTTCACGAGCGCATGGCATTGCGCTGGGTATCCGGCATGCGCGGCGAATCGCGTGTGCTTGAACAGGCCGCGACCACTACGCGCCGCCCATCGCTGATCGGTTACCTCAACGTCATCTATCCCAACAAGATCCAGATCATCGGTACCGAGGAACTGAATTACCTCGACAGCCTGGATTCGCGTCAGCGTTGGGAGGCGATCAACAAGATCGCTGCCTACCAGCCGGTGGCGATGATCGTGACGAAGGACCAGCCCATCCCCACCGACCTGCGCGAGGTGGCGGAGGAAACCAACACGCCGTTGTGGATCAGCTCCAAGCGCGGTCACGAACTGCTGACCTGGATGCAGTACCACCTGGCGCGTACGCTCGCGCCGAAGATCACGCTGCATGGCGTGTTCCTGGAAGTGTTTTCCATCGGCGTGCTGATCACGGGGGAATCGGGCTCGGGCAAGAGCGAACTCGCGCTGGAACTGATCAGCCGCGGCCATCGACTGGTTGCCGACGACGCCACCGAGTTCACCCTGATCGCACCGGACGTGATCGACGGCACCTGCCCTGAACTGCTGCAGGATCTGCTCGAAGTGCGTGGCCTGGGCGTGCTGAACGTGCGCGAGATGTTCGGTCACACCGCCGTCAAGCCGTCCAAATACCTTCGCCTTGTCGTGCACCTGAAGCCGCTTCGCGAAGGGGAAGACACCGATGGTCTCACGCGCCTTACCGGCGATATCGGACATCGCGAAATCTTCGAAGTACCGGTGCCGATGATCACCATCCCCGTGGCTCCGGGCCGAAACCTGGCCGTGCTGGTCGAGGCCGCCGTGCGCAATCACGTGCTGAAGAGCAAGGGCATCGATCCGGCGCAGACTTTCATCGACCGCCAGGCGCACCAGATGCGCCGGCTGCCTCCGTGGTGAGCCCCATGAGTGAAACCACACCCACCATACGACACCCCGACGCCATCCACCTGATCGTGCTCACCGGCATGTCCGGCGGCGGCAAGACGGTGGCGCTGCGCGCACTGGAAGATCTCGACTTCTACTGCGTGGACAACCTGCCCACGGCCTTGCTGCCACAGCTGGTGGCCGCGGTGAGCCGCAATGTGGAAGGCAAGCGCCGCAACATCGCCGTGGGCGTGGACGTGCGCAATCCTGGCGAAGACCTGCAGCGCATGCCCGCCATGCTGTCGGAACTCGCTTCCGTGGGCGTGCACGCGCACCTGATCTTCCTCGATTGCCGCGACGATGTGCTGATCAAGCGCTACTCGGAAACCCGTCGCCGCCATCCGCTGTCGTGGAAGGGCCTGGCGCTGGCCGACGCCATTGCCGAGGAACGCCGCGTACTGCGACCGCTTTCCGCGATTGCGGACAAGGTGATCGATTCCAGCGAACTCAACGTGCACCAGCTGCGCCGCCTGATTGCCACCGGTTATGCCGAGGCCACCGACGGACTGACGCTGATGTTCCAGTCGTTCGCCTTCCGCCGCGGCCTGCCGCTGGATGCGGACTTCGTGTTCGACGCGCGCTGCCTGCCGAACCCGCACTGGGACCCCACGCTGCGTCCGCTATCGGGCAAGGACTCGGCGGTGCGCGACTACCTGGACGCACAACCCCTGGTGGACGAGTACTTCAACGATACGGCGCGTTGGCTGGATACCTGGCTGCCCCGCTTCGAGGCGGACGACCGCAGTTACGTCACCATTGCCATCGGCTGCACGGGCGGTCGTCACCGCTCGGTGTATCTGGTGGAAAAGCTCGCCGCTCATTTCCGTGCACGCCGCGGAGGCGTGCTCACCTTTCATCGCGAACTCGAGTGATAGCCATGCTGTCGATATCCCACCAGCACACTGGCTTGCCGTCATGAGCGTTGGCGTATTGCTGATGACGCACGAGGCGGTTGGCCAGGCGCTTATTTCGGCCGCCCATCACGTGTTGCCCAAGCTGCCCCTGCGCGTGGAAGCCGTCGAGGTTCCGCCGCAGGCCGATCCGGACGTGATGCGCACGCTCACAGCCAGGCACGCGCGAGAGCTCGATGAGGGCGAAGGCGTGCTTGTGCTGGCCGATTTGTACGGCGCCACGCCCTGCAACATCGGGCTGTCGCTCGGCGCGCTCGGCGTTCGCCTGCGCTGCGTATCGGGCCTCAACCTGCCCATGCTGCTGCGCGTTCTCAACTACGCAGAAAAACCGTTGGACGAGCTGGCGGAAATCGCCGCCAGTGGTGGCCGCGGAGGAATCTTCATCGACCATGCTTGAACGTGACATCGTTGTTTCCAACAAACTGGGCCTGCATGCCCGCGCATCCGCCAAGCTGGTGCAGCTCGTGCAGGGTTTCAAATCCACCGTGTGGCTGATCAGCAAGGGCCGCGAAGTCAACGCACAGAGCATCATGGGCGTCATGATGTTGGCGGCAGGCATCGGCACGCCGCTGACCGTTCGCGCCGATGGTCCGGATGAGCAGTCCGCACTCGATGCCGTGGTCGCCCTGTTCGATCGCAAGTTCGACGAAGGAGCCTGAGTGGCGAAAGAGATGACACGCGTGCTTCAACGTGAGGCCGTATTCACGGCCCGGTGGGCTACGTCGTGCGATCTTTCCCTGTCAGCATTCGACGCGTTGGCCGGATGCCGACGTCACGCGCGACCGGATCGGTCGCCTCACCATGGAAGGCATGCATGAGACAGGTACTGGCAGGCACCACGGCAGCAAAAGGCATGGCCCTTGGCCGCGCCCGCCTGGTGCAGCCCAGCCGCTACCTGGTCGATACACGCCCACTCAACGAAGACGAAGTCGATGCCGAGTTGGCACGACTCCATCGTGCGCTCGACACCGCCCGCCAGGAATTGCGCGAATTGCGCGGCAAACTGCACGGTGCGCTGGCGCGCGAGGTCAACGAATTCATCGACGCGCACAGCCTGTTGCTGGACGACCCGGAACTGCTGCGCGGACTGGATGACCTTGTCCGCATCGGCCACTACCGTCCCGGCGCGGCGTTGAAGAAACAGCGAGACCGCCTGGCTGCCGTGTTCGAGGCGATGGACGATCCCTATCTGCGTTCGCGCAAGGAAGACGTGGACCAGGTGATCGGCCGCGTCATCTCGGCGCTGCAACGCCAGACGAGTCGCGAGGAACGCAAGCTCGCCGCACGCGTGGGTGAAATCCTGATCGCCGACACCATCGCACCCGCCGACATGGCGCACCTGGCCGGCAGCGGATTGCTTGGCGTGGTGGCCAGCTCGGGCAGCCCGTATTCGCACAGCGCCATTCTTGCCCGCAGCCTGGACCTGCCCATGCTGGTGGGCGCGCGCGATGCGCTGTCCACCATTCACGACGACGACCTGATCCTGCTCGATGCCGAACGCGGCGAAGCCGTGGTGCATCCCACCGCGCAGGACCTGGCCCGCTATCGCTCCTGGCAACGGGAAGCCGCGCAGGAAGGCCGTCGCCTCGCCACGCTCGCCAACGCACCCACGCGCACCAGCGATGGCGTGGACATCCGTCTGTACGCCAATGCCGAGATGCCGGCCGACATCGCCATGGCCCGCTCGCGCGGCGCCGACGGCGTGGGCCTGTACCGCACCGAGTTCCTGTTCCTCCGCCAGAAGGGCCTGCCCACGGAAGACGAGCAGTTCATCGCCTACCGCGATCTGGTGCTCGGCATGGGCGGCCTGCCCGTCACCATCCGTACGCTCGACCTGGGCGCCGACAAGGCAGATGCCGCCGGCCTCGTGTTGCGCGGCGAAGACAACCCTGCGCTGGGCGTGCGTGGCGTGCGCCTGTCGCTGCGTTATCCGGCGGTGTTCACCACGCAGATTCGCGCCATTCTTCGCGCCGCCTGTTACGGCCCGGTGCGTGTGCTGGTGCCGATGGTGACGCAGCCCGACGAACTCATCGCGGTGCGCACGCTGTTCAAGCTCGCGCGACAGGAACTGAAGCGCGAGAACGTCGACCTGCCGGAAAAACTGCAGCTTGGCGCGATGATCGAAGTGCCTGCGGCCGCCATCAACGTGCGTGCACTGCTGGAACACGCGGACTTCCTGGCCATCGGCACGAACGATCTCGCGCAATACGTGCTTGCTGCCGACCGCGGCAACGATGCACTGGACAACATCTACAACCCCTTGCAGCCCGCATTGTTGCGACTGCTCGCCTACGTGATCACGGAAGGCCGGCGCGCCAAGAAAGCCGTGAGCCTGTGCGGCGAAATCGGCGGCGATGCCAACTTCACCGCGCTGCTGCTGGCACTGGGCCTGTGCGAATTCAGCATGCATCCCAGCCAGCTATTGCACGTTCGCGATCGCCTGACCACGCTCGACCATGCCGTGCTGCGCGCGCATGCGCCACGCATCCTTCGTTCGCGCACGCACGAAGAAGCCGAATCCCTGCTGGCCAGCATCACGGGTTGATCCTTCTAATCCGCGCGGCGCTCAGCCGGCGCTGGCGAGGAAGGCATCGATCAGCGCGCCGCGATAGCGCTGCCGATGCAGCAGGAGCGACAGCTTTCGATGCAGGTCCAGGAAAGGCGTTCTCAGCACCTTCAGCCGCCCTGCGGCAACGGCGTCGATCACTGCCACTTCGGGAACGCAGGCAATGCCGAGCCCGGCAATAACCGCCTGCTTGATCGCCTCGGCCTGATCAAGCTCCAGCACGGTCTCGCCCGCGGGCAATGACGACAACGCGCGCTCGCTCAAGCTGCGCGTCGCCGACCCCGGCTCGCGCAGCACCCCGCGCGCACCCGCAAAATCCTCGGGCTCAAGACGACGCTTCTTTCGGGCCAGCGGGTGATCGGGAGACGCACACACCACCAGCGCATCGTCGCGCCAGGGGCGCACTTCCAGTGACGGATGGGCGACCGGCCCTTCGACGCAGCCCAGCTCCAGCGCGTGGTCGAGCATCGCCGCCACGATCTCGGAGGTATTCGCCACACTCAGGCGAACCGACACGTGCGGATGCGAGCGGACGAATTCGCCCAGCAATTCGCCCACGCGATAGTTGCCCACCGTGTTGCTGGCCCCCACGCGCAGTTCGCCACCCAGCTCGTCGACGCTGCCGCTGCCCACGCGACCGAATTCGGCATAGCGCTCCAGCAATTCCTGTGCGAGCGGCAACAACTCGCGGCCACGCGTATTGAGGCGCAGCCGTCCGCGCTCCCGGGCGAAAACGGTGGCATCGAGCTGCCGTTCCATTTCGGCGAGAGCCATGCTTGCTGCGGGCTGCGTCAGGTGCAGGGCTTCAGCGGCCGCGCGCACGCTGCCGAGGCGTGCAATCTGCACGAACACCTCCAGCTGACGCGGGCTGATGTTGATCATCAGGCCATCTTATAACAATCATCAATAATTCAAAGTTTTCCTGATGGAGAGGCAGGCGGACAATGGCGCTATTGCAGGAGAACGCCATGAACGCCACCGCCGTCGTCACCCCCAGTTCCCCCAACCTTTCCCAGCGTCTTCCCGGCCTGTTGCTGTCGGTGGGCATTGCCGTCGTGGCGTTGGGCCTCGGCAAGGTGGCACCGCTCATCGGTGGTCCCGTGTTCGGCATCGTGCTGGGCATTCTGGTGCGCAATACGATGGCGCCCGGCGGCACCTATACGCCCGGCATCCAGTTCGCCGGCAAGCAGGTGCTGCAGTGGTCGATCATTGCGCTGGGCTTCGGCCTCAGCCTGGACCAGGTGGCGAAGACGGGGCTGGAGTCGCTTTCGGTGACCCTGGTGACCATGACAGTGGCTTTCCTCACCGCCTGGCTGTTGGGACGCATGCTGAAAATCGACGACAAGCTGAAGATCCTGATTGGCGTGGGCACGGCCATTTGCGGTGGCTCTGCCATCGCCGCAGTCACGCCCATCATCAAGCCGGACGAGCACGACACGGCTTTCGCCATTTCCACCATCTTCCTGTTCAACCTTGTCGCCGTGCTGCTCTTTCCGCTGCTCGGCCATGTGCTGCACCTGTCGGACCTGGGCTTTGGCCTGTGGGCGGGCACGGCCATCAACGACACGTCGTCGGTCGTGGCTGCGGGCTACAGCTTCAGCAAGCAGGCAGGTGACTACGCCACCATCGTGAAGCTCACCCGCGCCACGCTCATCATTCCCATCTGCCTGATTCTTGCTTTCGCCACGGCCTGGAAGCAGAAGAAGCAGGGCGCGAGCGACTTCAGCCTGGCGCGCATCTTCCCCTGGTTCATCCTTTGGTTTCTCGTGGCATCGGGCATTCGCACGGCGGGCCTCGTGCCGGTCGCGATCCAGCCAGCGCTGCATGTGGCCGCGGAGTTCCTCATCATCGTGGCGCTGACGGCCATTGGCCTGTCTGCCAACCTGCGCAAGATGGCCTCCACGGGTGCACGCCCGATCCTGCTTGGACTTGGCGTGTGGGCCGCGGTGGCGGTGAGCAGCCTGGTCGTGCAGCTGGTGATCGGGCAGCTGTAAGAGCCCGCATCCACTCACCGGCATCCACTACTCTTGGCGACGTAACGCTTTCAGAGGATGCACGCGCATGCAGCTCCACGGGCAATGCCATTGCGGAAACATCGCCTACACGCTGGACTGGTCACCTGATCCCACGGAAATCCCGGCACGCGCCTGCGATTGCTCGTTCTGCACCAAGCATGGCGCCGTTTGGACGTCCGTTCCCGATGGCGACCTTCGTGTCGCGATACACGATGCGTCGATGGCAACACGCTACGCCTTCGGCACGCGCACTGCCGATTTCCACGTGTGCAGTGCGTGCGGCGGCGTGCCACTGGTGACCTGTACCGTCGACGATCACCTCTACGCCGTCGTGAACGTGAACACGCTGGACAACGTCGATGCCAGCCTGCTGCACCATCGCTCAGCCAGTTTCAGCGAGGAAGATGTGTCATCCAAGCTGGCAAGGCGACAGGCCAACTGGATCGCCCACGTCACCTTCGTCGAGCAGCTGCCCTGATCAGGCTAGTTCGCGGCCAGCGACTTGATGATCGCCAGCGGACCGGACAGGTTCGCTGACAGCGCTTCGGGCAAACGATGACGGGAAAGAATGTATTCGGGCGTGTTGCAGGCGATCCATGTCGCGCCGTGCTCGTCGTCCCACACCAGCGCTTTCAAGGGTAGATCCAGCCCGACCAGCGGCTCCACCTGCATCAACGGCGTGCCGGCCTTGGGGTTGCCGAAGATCAGCATCTGTTCGGCCCGCATGGTCAGTCCTGAGCGCTGCGCATCGCCGCTGAAGTCGATGTGCGCGAACACGGTGATGCCGTGGGATTCGAACGCATTGCGCAGTTTGTCGATGGTCGTCGACGCATCGAAGGCTGAGCGGAACTGCACGATACCGTTGGCGTGGCTGCTCATCGCAAAGCTCCGGGGCGCGGACATGGATCTTTGATGTTCCACTGCCGGGCGTTAATCCCGCGCATAGAAAAGCGCACCCCGGCCCACACCGGGGTGCGCTGGCGTCACCGCGCGATGCTTAGCGCATGCCGCCGCCGGCGTAGAGCTGTTCGCCGGTCAGCCAGTACGAGTCGTTGGAGGCAAGGAAGGCAACGATGGAAGCGATGTCGTCGGGCTGTCCAATGCGGCCCAGCGGCGTCTGCGCCACGGCGCCATGATGGAAGTCCGAGCCGATGAAGCCCGCGGCGTGCGTGCCTTCCGTCTCCACGATGCCGGGGTTCACGGCGTTCACGCGGATGTTGCGCGGACCCAGCTCGCGGGCGAGCACGCCCGTGATGGCATCCACCGCACCCTTGGTGCCGGTGTACACGGCGCTTTCGGCCGGCACGATGCGCGTTACCAGCGAGCCGATGTTGATGATGCTGCCGCCGTCGTTCATGTGACGGGCTGCCGCCTGTGAGGTCAGCAGCAGGCCGAGCACGTTCACGTTGAACTGTTTGTGGAAGTGTTCTTCGGTGATGGCGTCCAGCGCGCCGAATTCGTACACGCCGGAGTTGTTCACCAGCACGTCCAGGCGGCCGAACTGGGACACGGCGGCATCGGCCAGCGCCTTGGCATCGGCGGCCTTGGATACGTCACCACCGACGGCCACGGCCTTGCCGCCCGCCTTGGTGATCTCGGCTACCACGGCATCCGCGCCCGCCTTGCTAGAGGCGTAATTGACCACGACGGAGGCACCTTCGGCGGCTAGCGCCTTGGCGATGGCGGCGCCAATGCCCTTCGATGCACCGGTAACGACAGCTACTTTGCCTTTGAGCTTGCTCATGGGAATCACCTGTTCAGGTTCGTGAGTGAATGCGCCTGGGAGTTCTTAACTCCCATAGTTCGCAACATACGAACTTATGAACTAGTTTTCAAGTGCTGCTAAAATGACCACATGAGGCCCCTGACCCACCCCTCCATCGATGACGTGACCGTGGAAGGCATCCTGCATGCCCTGTCGGACCCCGTCCGCGCCACGATCTACTGGCAACTGTCCTGCGCGGACAGCGCCAACACGTGCTCGGCGTTCCTGAAGCTGGAAGACCGCTGTATTCCCAAATCCACGCTCTCGCAGCACTTTCGCGCATTGCGCGAAGCGGGCCTGGTCCACAGCGAGCGGCGTGGCGTGGAAATGCTCAACACCACGCGTTGTGCGGAAATCGAAGAACGCTTCCCCGGCCTGCTGCCGGCGATCAAGAACGCCCAAAGCATCCAGTGCGCGGCAAGCAAGCAGGCCTTGGCGGCACGCGACGGCGCCGCCAAGACCACACGCGCAGGCTGATCACACGATTGACGCATAACGCGCGGACAGGCATCCGCGCGTGACCACTCAGGCCTTGCCCTGCTCCACCAGCGTCAGGGCAACCTTGTCCCGCAGATACACCGGCAACGCATGCTCCGGCGCATCGGCACGACCGGCCGCAAACTCGCGTGCGGCCAGTTCCGCAATGTGGCGCGCCTGCGGATAACGCGCGCCTTCCGCCGAACGCAGCTCGCCGGTCAGATGACCGCGCAACACCTGTTCGTACGTGCCCCAGCCCGATCCCACGACGTGCCACGCAGGCGACGCGGAGAGGATCAGCGCATCCGGCAGACACACGCGCTCGGGGTCGAGCTCGACCACGCCGCCGTTGTCGTCGCGGCGATAGCTGGCCGCATAGATCTCGCCCATGCGGGCGTCGATGACGGCGAGGATGGTGGCGTCGTCCTCGGGTGCCTCCAGCGCCAGCGCGGCGAGGGATGACACTGTCACCACGGGAACATCCAGCGCCAGCGCCATGCCTTGCGCCAGCGAGATGCCCAGCCGCACGCCGGTGAAAGCACCGGGGCCGCGTCCCACGGCAATGGCGTCCAGCGCATGACGACCCAGGCCGGCTTCCGCCAGCAAGGCATCCGCCATGGGCAGCACCAGTTCGGCGTGGCGCCTGGGCGCGATTTCGCTGCGGGCAATGACTTCGTCGCCGTGGATCAGGGCAACGGAGCAGGCTTCGGTCGAGGTTTCGAGGGCAAGCAGGTTCATGGCTGCTCCATGATAGCCGGGCCGGCCGCGCCGGGCATGCTTGCATACCAGTCGATGCGTCGCGTGAGGTACATCAGCAGCGCCACAGTGATCACCAGCACGATGGCACCAATCAGCAAGGCATACGCCTCGGCCGCCAGCACGACGTAAAGCATGCCGTAAACCAGCGCCAGCGCACCGCCAAGCAATGCCCCTGCGCGACGCGCGCCAAGCACGGCCATCGCATAGCCGCCAACAATCAGCACCACCGAAGCGGCCGCTATCGCGTAGGCACCACCAAAACCGATCTGCTCGGATAAGGCCAGCAACAACACGTAGAACGAAGTAAGCGCCGCACCCACCAGCAAATACTGCACGGGATGCACGCGCAGACGCTTGAGCACCTCGAACAAAAAGAACGCCACGAAC
Organism: Dyella sp. C11; assembly: GCF_003121485.1. Lineage (GTDB taxonomy): Bacteria > Pseudomonadota > Gammaproteobacteria > Xanthomonadales > Rhodanobacteraceae > Dyella. The sequence continues at coordinate 125,175 of NZ_QAVX01000002.1, forward strand.
GTCATGGTGATGAACAACAGCCCGTATTTCCCGGCGCGCACATTGCGCTGATAGACGTCCACCGGCTGAAACAACGCGACGCCGAATGTCGATGCGCGCACGGCCTGCGAAAAATGTTCGTCACCGGCGTGCCCCGATTGCCCGAAGTTGCGATTGAGGTCGAGCAAGTGCCAGCGCGCGTGGAACCCGCTGGCATCCACGGAGCGCTCCAACGGCAGTGCCGCGCCGACGAAACTCGGATCGGGCCAGGGCGCTTGCGCTTTCACCTCGGTGCTTCGCGCCAGCGGCAGCCATTGCAACGACTGTGTGCCTGCAAGCCTCAGCTTGATGGAAAACTCGATGGGCCCAGAGCCAAGGCTGTCGAGATCGATCGGCACGGCTACTGTCGCCAGGTTGCCGGCAAACGTGGCCGTCGACGAGTTGAAGCGTTGCGGCTTGCCGTTGATCAACAGCTCGGAGACCTCCTGCAGGCCGCGCAGGTCGCTTATCACGAGGCGCAGCTCGGCCTTGCTGTCGAGCCAGCTGGCGCTGTCGCCCTGTTTCGCCTGTGCGATGTCCTCCGGCAGGAAGCGACCGTGCAACTGCACATTGGAGGCGAAGACGGGCGTCTCGTAGATGCCGAAGCGCCGCTTCTCGGCCGTCATGGTGGCGTCCGTGGCGACGGTGTCGGGCATCACATATGCCGTATCGCTGATCTCGCGCACGTCGTTGCTGGCGACGCTCACCTGCTGGCGCGTGGGAACCGCGAGCACCAATCCGCCAAATACCTGCTCACCGCCCCAACCCTGCGCAATCTGCGTGATAGCGGCCTGGCGCATGTCCTGCCGCTCTTCCACCAGCGACTGCACCCGCCACAACGGCAGCAGCATCACCAACGCAAGCAACCCCACGCCAAGCACCTTGGCGGTCCATCCTTTCATCCACTGTCCCATGACCCGTTCCCTTGTGTCGGAGCGTGCATGAGAACCGACAGGCGAGCGAACAAACGGGCCATGTGCGGCCAGGATGGCAACGACTTGTGGCAGAGACCGGGCGGCGTTCGCGGCAGCATTGTCGTGAACGCTTCATGTCACCCGGCAATTTCGATGCCTGCGTGCGTTACGCCGGTGGCTGCCACAGTTCCACGCGATTGCCTTCGGGGTCCATGATCCAGCCGAAACGACCGAATTCGCTTTCATCGACGCGATCATCGACGGTCACGCCGTCGGCACGAAGCTGGGCGAGCAACGCGTGCAAGTCATCCACGCGGAAATTCATCATGAAAGGCTGCGTGCTGGGTTCGAAATACTTGGTGTCCGCAGAGAACGGCGACCAGGCGATGTAGCCATGGCGCGTGGCGTCATCCTCGAAACGCGCGCCACCCCATTTCTCGATATTCAATCCCAGATGTTTGCCATACCACGCGTTCAACGCCTTGGGGTCTTTCGCCTTGAAGAAAATGCCGCCGAAACCGATGACCTTCGCCATGTGTGCGCCCTCCCCGCCAAAGTGATTGACGTATCCTCCGGCAGTCCGGCGCTGGAAACCAGTGCCGGCCGAAGAGTCAGGCCGGCGCGGAAATTTCGTCGTCGAAGAAGGCCTGCACCTGCGCGAGTTCTTTCGTTCGCGGCATGGCTGGCAGGCTGTTGAGGAACAGTCGCCCATAGCCTTTGGTCGTCAGGCGCGGATCGCACAGCACGAGCACGCCGCGATCGTGCACATCGCGGATCAGGCGCCCCGCACCCTGTTTCAGCGCGATCACTGCGCTGGGCACCTGCCAGCCCATGAAGGGATTGATGCCCGACTGTTCCAGCGCTTCCAGCCGCGCCTGCAATACGGGATCGTCCGGCGACGCGAAGGGCAGCTTGTCGATCACCACCACGCTCAGGGCTTCGCCGGCAACGTCCACACCTTCCCAGAAGCTCGCCGCACCCAACAGTACGCCGTGTCCACTGGCACGAAACTCCTCCAGCAGCCGATGGCGCGGCGCCGTACCCTGCACGAACAAAGGCCACGGCACGCGCTCCTGCAACAGGTCGGCCGCGCGACGCAGCGCGCGGTGCGAGGTGAACAACAGGAAGGCCCGTCCATGCGAGGCATGCAGCACGGGAAGCACCGCCTCGATCACGCGGTCGGTGTAATCGCGCGCAGAGGGATCAGGCAGGCCGGCGGGCAAGTAGCAAAGCGCCTGCTTGCCATAGTCGAAGGGGCTTTCCACGTGCAGCGTCTGCGGATCGTCCAGACCGAGCTGACGGGCGAAATGGTTGAAACTGGATGACACGGACAGCGTGGCGGACGTATAGATCCAGGCGGCCTGCGTCTGTTCGCGCATCGCACGCAAGGGAGCGGCGAGGTCCAAGGGGGTCGCATGCAACGCGAAGCCTCGCGGAAACAACTCGTACCAGCGTACATCGCGTTCGCTCTCGCGCTCGGCGATGCGATCGAGTCGCTCGCTCAGCAAGGCTGCGCGCTCATGGGCGTTGGCAAAACCGCGCGAACGTTCCGCCTGCGAGGCCAGTACGTCAGTCAATGCGGCAAGGACTTCACGCACATCGTTCAGCGCGCTGTTGATGGATGCCTGCAGCTCCAGCTGATGGAACGGCCCGCGCTCGGGCAATGCGTCCATCGCCAGTCGCAATTTGCGCACGGCATCCTGCAAGGCTTCGACCGGCTCCAGCACCAGGCCGATGGCACCGGTGACACCATTGCATTCGCTCAGGCTGTCCTGCGCAAGATCCGTGAGTTGTCGCGCACTGATGCTTTGCGAGAAGAATTGCCCGGCCAACTCGGGAATCTGATGGGCCTCATCCAGGATGAAGGCGCTGGCACCCGGCAGGATCTCGCCAAAGCCTTCCTGCTTGAGTGCCAGATCCGCGAACAGCAGGTGATGGTTCACCACGACAAGGTCCGCTTCCTGTGCGTCGCGACGCGCCTTGATCACATGGCAGTCGTCGTAGAACGGACATTCCACGCCCAGGCAGTTTTCCGGCGTGGACGTCACGCGCGGCCACAGCGGCGATTCCTCAGGCACTTCGGCCAGTTCCATGCGGTCGCCACGCTTGGTGCGCGCCGACCACGCCCGAATCGCCGCGAGCTGCGATGCCTGCGTGCGATCGAAGGTGGCGCCCTCACGCACCGTCTGGTCCAGGCGATACAGGCACAGGTAGTTGGAGCGGCCTTTCAACAGTGCCGTCTTGAGTCGCGCATCGAGTACCGAGCGCACCCGCGGCAGATCTCGGAAATAGAGCTGGTCCTGCAGGGCCTTGGTACCCGTGGACACGATGACGCGCTCGCCCGACAGCAACGCCGGCACCAGGTACGCAAAGGTCTTGCCGGTGCCCGTGCCGGCCTCGGCAATCAGTGTTTCGCGCTCGGCGATAGCGTGCTGCACCGCCCGCGCCATCTCCTGCTGAGCGGCGCGTGGAGCGAAATTGGGCAGCTCGCGGGCAAAGGGGCCTTCCGTGCCCAGCAGCGCGGCAACATCCTCGTGATCAATCATTTGTGAAGTATCGCCGACCCGGTGGGCAACCGCGAATGCTCTAGACTCCGGCTATTCCACCGCTGGAGTCTTGCCATGTCTTCACGGATCACCGGCATCGGCCAGGTCGCCGTCACCGTCAGCGATGTCGACGCCGCGCTGTCGTTCTATCGCGACATTCTGGAACTGCCCTTTCTGTTCCGTCCGGCAACCAACCTGGCGTTTCTCGACGCCGGCGGCGTGCGGCTGATGCTGTCCACACCGCAAGGCCACGGCAGCGTGGGCGGCAATTCCATCATCTACTTCAAGGTGGCGGACATCGAAACCGTGTTCCGCTCGCTGCTGGATCACGGTGCGGTGGGCGAGCGGGAACCGCAGGCGACGGCCGAGCTTTCCGACCACACGCTGTGGCTGGCGTTCCTGCGCGATCCGGATGGCAACCTGGTGGGGTTGATGGAAGAGCGGCGGCGCTGAGGCAAGCCGCCTTACCACTGTAGGAGCGCACTTGTGCGCGACCCGGTGCGCGCCTTCGTCTCGATCCACCGTTTCTCCCGAACAGCGCCCGAGAGATGGTCGCATTCTTGGAATTGAGGCTTGACCTCACCCTCCGGTCGCGCACAAGTGCGCTCCTACAAAAAGCCGTGGTCAGTAGCGCTGCATGCCTTCCACGTGGCACTGCGCCACGCTCTTGGTGGCGTCGGCCGCGCCGGCATCGTCACCGGCATGGCGGCGCAGTTCGGCAATGGTCTGCCAGTTGCGCGCGCACAGCGGCCCCAGGCGCGGGCCCAGCTCCCATGAGCGATGCGCGAGCTTCTCGGCGCTGGCGTAATCCTTCAGGCGAATGGCCACTTCGGCGCGGTCCTGCAACAGATCCGGCGAATCAGGGCTGATCTTCAGCGCCTGATCCAGCTTGACCGCCGCGTCGTTGTACTTGCCCACGCGCAGATCACCTTCTGCAGCATCCTGCAGCGCAGCCACGCCGGGGTCGCGCAAGGGATTCACGTCGATCACCGACTTTTCCTTGTCACCCGCCGCATGGATGGACGACACCATCTGGTCATCGGACACCGTGGGGCGCGTCGCCTGCACGGGTGCCGGCGGCTGGGTGCAGGCAGCCAGCATCACGGCGAGCGACAAGGGAGCGGCGGAATAACGAAGGGCGCGACGAAGCATGATCAATCCCGGCTGGGGGCGGTGGAGGACGACGCGGGGGACGCGTCACCGCCGCTGAAGAAATTACCGACGTGCTGCCAGAAGCAGCCCTCGGCATCCTGTGACAGTGTACCGGCGACCACCGGCACCTGCCGCGCTCCTTCGCAGCCCTCTTCCGAACGCTTGCCATCGGATGTATTGATCCAGGCCATCTCCAGGCCTTCGCCCGGCGTTGCCGAAAGCGGACGCGTGGGCAGCTTCTTGAACAGCTCCTGCCACGCACGCAGGCTGCCCGTGGCGCCATAGAGGCCGCTGGGCTTGTTGTCGTCGCGGCCCATCCAGAACACCGCGAGATGTTCACCGGTGAAACCGGCAAACCAGCTGTCGCGCATGTCGTTGCTGGTGCCGGTCTTGCCGGCGGCATTGAGGTACGCGAGGCCGGAGTTGCCGATGGACGCCGCCGTGCCCGAGCGCGTCACCTGCTGCATGGCCCACGTCACCAGGCGCACGGCGGGCTGGTATTCGCCGCCACCGGTTTTCACCTCGTAGCGCTTGACGGTCTGACCGCGCGCATCCACCACGCCACGCACCGCCAGCAGGGGCAGCGCATGACCATCCGCGGCGATGTACTGGTAAAGCTGCGTGGCCTGCAGCGGCGACATGTCCACGGCACCGATCAGCAGCGACGGACTTGGGTTCACGTTGGTGAGGCCGAACGATTCCAGGAACGCCTTGATGCGCGACACGCCCACGTTCATGCCGAGGTTGATGGTGGCGAGGTTCCATGAATGCACCAGCGCATCCACCATCGGCACCGAACCGTGCACGTCGCCCTCGTCGTTCTTGGGCGTCCAGAAGCTGCCATCGGGCTGGCGCAGGCTGATCGGCGAATCTTCCACCGGGCTGGCAAGGTTCCAGCGTTCCGGATTCGTCAGTGCCACCAGGTACACCAGCGGCTTCACCAGCGAACCGATCTGGCGACGCGCATCCAGCGCGCGATTGAAGCCCTGGTCACCCGGCACCTTGCTGCCCACGATGGCAAGCACCGCACCGGTCTGCGCTTCCGTGATCACTGCGGCCGCCTGCGCGGCATCACCGCGCTTGCCCAGGCCGTTCATGGTGGTGGTGATCGCCTGCTCGGCGTACACCTGCGCTGCCGGATCGAGCGTGGTGAAGATGCTCAGGTTTCCGTTGGAAAGCGTGTCGTCGTCGAAGTCGTTGGTGATCTGCACGCGCACCAGGTCCATGAAGGCCGGGAAGCGGTTGTGCGGCAGCTGGCCGTTGGTGACGATGCCCAGCGGCGTGGCCTTGTATCCCTTCGCTTCATCGGCGCTGATCAAACCCGTTTCCACGAACTGGTCGAGCACCAGGTTGCGGCGCGACATCGCGCGATCCGGGTAACGGCGCGGGTCGTAGTAACTCGGACCCTTCACCATGCCGATCAGCAGCGCCATCTCCTGCGGCTTGAGGTCTTCCATGCGGCGGCCGAAATAGAACTCCGACGCGGCGGCAAAACCGTGTACGGCCTGACTGCCCTGCTGGCCGAGGAACACTTCGTTGACATAGGCCTCGAGAATGCGGCTCTTGTCGTAGTGCGCTTCGATGAGGATGGACATCAGCGCTTCGTTGAACTTGCGGCTGAAGTTCTGCTCACGATCGAGGAACAGGTTGCGCACCAGCTGCTGCGTGAGCGTGGAGCCGCCCTGCACCGTATGACCCGCGCGCAGGTTGGCGAACGAGGCGCGCGCAATGGCCGTGAGGTCGATGCCGAAGTGATGCTTGAAGTCGCGGTCTTCCACCGCCTGCAATCCGTTCAACAGCAACGGCGGCACGTCGGTAAGGCGCACGATACGGCGCTCTTCCTGCTGCGATCCGTACACGGTGGCAATACGCGCCGGGTCCAGATGCGTGGTGTCGATGGGCTTGCCGCTGACCGCATCCTTCACATTCGCGACCTGGCCCTTGCCCAGCGCAACACGGATGCGCTTGGGCAGTTCACCACCATCCGGACCGGCATAGCCGCGCGAGGCTATGGTGTAGGTGCTGCCTTCCTTCGCCCAGGTGCCCGCCACGTCGGCGCGGCCATCGTTGCTGTAGCCCGCGAAGGTCAGCTCCAGTTCCAGCGCGTTCGGCGTCATGGGCGTGCCGGCCGACAAGGCCAGCGGTCGCGCGTAGATGCGCGTGGGCACGGCGAACACCAGATCGTTGAAGCGATCCTGCACGCGCTTGTTCAGCACCATCGTGTACGGCAGCACAAAGCCGAACAGCAGTCCCATGCAGACCCAGAACGGAATGCGGATCCAGGGCCAGACGGCGCTGAAGATCGTGCGAAGACGGGTCATGAAGTCCAAGTAGGCGGAATCCTGAACAGGAAGGCTCGGGGATCATAGGGCCTGCTTCCCAGCGGGCATCTGAACGCAGGCCGGCGCTTGTGGCGCGGATCGGGCGTGGATGAGGCACGCCCGGGGCCCTCTGACGGAAACGCCGCTCAGAGCGGCGGTTGCGGCACCCAGCAGGCTGCGTCGGGCCGGAACGGACGGGGCGACACGCCCAGCAGGCGGCGCAGTTCGTCGTTGTCGGCCACCAGATCCGCTTCCAGGCGGGTCAACGGTCCGCGCAGGCGAGGCACCGCCGTGCGCCCGAACCGCAGCAACGCCGCGGGAATGGGCACGGGCAAGGTGGGAGTGGTGAGGCTTTCGCGCACGCGGGCAAACATCTCACCTGCGGTGAGTCGTTCTCCGCCACCCAATGGAAGAATGCGGCCCGCCGAGGCCGGCTGGTCCATCGCCGCCACCACCGCCGCCGCGATGTCGTCGGCATGCACGGGCTGGCGCAGACCACGCCCCGCCGGCAGCGGAAACACGTGCAAGCGACTGGCCCGCTGCGCGATGGGCGTCAGGCTTTTGTCGATACCGGCACCGTAGATGATGGTGGGCCGAAAAATGGTCCACGGCATGTTTTTGGCGTCACAGGCGGCGGCGACGGCGCTTTCGCCATCGCGCAACATCTGCGAAAGCGCACGCTCGGCAGGTACATCCGACGCCTGCTTCGATTCGGCGCTCATCGAACTGGTGGCGATGACACGCGTTGACGAAGGCAAACGTGTAGAAGCCAGCCACTCGGCGAACGTCTTCAACGGGCCGAAGCTGATCACCGCCGAGGGCTGCCCCACGTCAGGTACCTCCCCCGGCAACTCGCCCTGCAACCAGGCCACGCCGGCCTGCGCGGGACGCGGCTTGCGGCTCAGCGCCAGCACCGATTCACCACGCGCACGAAGACGCGGCAGCAGGAAGTGGCCAATCTGACTGCTGGCCCCGAACACGACGATGGACATGCCGTTGTCCTCAGCCGCCCGATTGCAGGCGTGCCATCAGGCTGGCCAGGCGCGGATTGTTCGGCGCCAGCTTGCGCGCGCTGTCCAGCGCCTGCGCCGCGCTGGCGCGATCGCCGTTCTGCAACTCCTGCTCGGCCTGGTCCATCCACGCACCGGCAAGGCGCAGTCGCAGTTCACCCTGGTTCGTGTTGCCGGGCGAAAGGTCCGACAGATCCGCAAGGCGATTGCCCGCCGCAGGCAGGTTGCCACTGGACAGCGCCTGGTTGAACTGGTTCAGGGCGAGACCCGGCAAGGCTTCCAGCCCGCGTCGCGCCGCGTCGTTGTTGCCATCCATCGCCAAGGCCTGACGATAGAGGTCGTACGCGCTGTCGCCGGGCGGCAGCATCAGGTTGCCGCGACTGGCAGCCGCATCTGCACGCTGCACGATGCGCGCCAGCTCGGCGCTCTGCTGCGGCGTCATCGGCGGATGCTGAAGGTTGTCGCCGTTGTCGGCGGCCACATCGCCGGCGACGTCATTGGCCACCTGCGAAGCATTTGAGCGACGGCCCTCACCAAGGCGGCCACGTGCCGCGGCGAGATCGGCCGAATGCGGCGCAATGGCGGTTGCCTGGTCAAGCAACTGGCGTGCATGTGCGCTGTCGCCGTGATCGATCGCCGCGTTCGCCTGCACGATCAGGGCCTGTGCCACCTGTCCCAGGCCAGCCTTCGCATCGGCATTATCCGGATCGATGGCCAGCGCCGCCTTGAAGTGTGCCAGCGCGGTGTCGTTGCCATCACCGACGATGCGGCCATCGCGCAGTGCGTCCTGGCCCTGCTTGATGGCGTCGGTGAGCGCACCGTTGTCCTGCTGTCCCACCTGCACCAGGGCCGCGCGCAGTTCAGGCAGTTCGGCGTAGTTGGGAAGCAGCACGGCGAGATGGTCGACCAGCGTCGACGCCGTGGTGCGGTCGCCTGCATCCAGCGCCTTGTGCACTTGCACGGCCATGGCATCGCCAACCTTGTCCAGGCCATGCTTGGCGACGGCGTTGTTGGGATCGGCGGTAAGCACGCGGCGATACAGCGGACCGGCGCCGTCGTCGCCATCCAGCTTGCCGGCGTCGAAGGCCTGTTGCGCCTGTTCGACCAGGCTGTCGGTGGGCACGCCATGGCTGCGTGCGGCGGCGATCGCCTGGGTCAGGCGATCCACATCGCTGCCACCACCCAGCAGTTCACGCGCGGAAACAAGCGCCTGGTCCGCCTCGTCGAGCTTGCCGGCCTGCAGCGCGGCATCGGCCTGGGCGATTTCCGCCTGCCCCACATTGCGCAAGCCATCGCGCGCGCGGTCGTTGTCCGGCTGCAAGGCGCGCGCGGCCTCGAACAGTTCACGCGCACTGGTGCCGTCGTTGCCGTCCAGGGGACCTTGCTGAAGTGCGGTTTCCGCACGCCCCAGGATGCCGTCGAGTTCGGTGTTCGGCACGAGGCCGCGCAACTTGTCCTGCCCGATCCACAGCGACGTGCCGACGCCAATCACGATCAGCAGAACCACCGGCACCAGCCATCCGCGACGCTTGGGTCGGCGAACCGGCGGCCGGGGCGAACCACCGCCGCGGCGCAGGTCGGCATCCTGCGTGAACTTGGGCAGGCCGTCGTCCGCCTGGGACTTGGGCGCAGGTCCGTCCAGGTTGTCGAGGTTGCCAAGAGTGGGCTCGGTGCGTCCGGGCGACCCGTGGTCGTGCTGGTCTTTGCGTCCGTTCATGGGTTCACGTGGGTGGGGATTGAACAGCCGCAGCTTAACATTGCGCTGGCGGGCCACTCAGGCGGTAACGCGCGGCGTTCAGGCACCGCTGACGCGGCGCGCGTCCACCACATTGGGCAGCGCCACCAGTCGGCCGAGCAGGCCTGAGAGCTGTTCGAAGTCACGTACACGAAGGGTGAAACGCATCTCCACCTCGCCGGTTTGCGCAAACACACGGCTGGACGAGGCGATGATGTGGGTGCCCATGTTGCTGATCAGGCTGGTGACGTCCTTCTGCAGGCCCTTGCGATCGTAGCCGCGCAGTTCGATATCCACTTCATAAGCCTGCGATGCGGCCTTGCCCCACTCCACGTCGATCACGCGATCCGGATCGCGGCGGGCCAGCCGCGCCAGGCTGGGGCAATCGGCACGATGCACCGAGACGCCACGTCCACGCGTCACGAAGCCACGCACGGGATCGCCCGGCAAGGGCTGGCAGCAGCGGGCCAGCGTGGTGAGCAGGTTGCCAATGCCTTCGATGCTGAGCGCACTCTGATCGCGCAGCGCCTGGCGTGCCTGGCTGGCGGTGGAAGGCACGGGCGGCATGGGCGGCGCGGCAGCTTCCTGCAACGCTCGCGAAATCTGGCCCGGCGCGACTTCGCCCAGCGCCAACGCGACAAGCAATTCGTCATGCGTCTTCAGATGGAAATGCGCAGGCAGCTTGCTGATGTCCGCGGCCGGCAGTGCAAGGCGCTTGATCTCCTTTTCGAAGATGGTGCGACCCGCGGCGAGATTGGCGTCGTGCGCAATGCGGCGGAACCACGTGCGTACCTTTTCCTTCGCACGCGAGGTATGCAGATAGCCGTGATGCGTGGAGAGCCAGTCACGACTCGGCTCGGCCACCTTGGCCGTGAGCACCTCGATGCGGTCGCCACTGGTCGGCTGGAACGTCAGCGGCACAATGCGCCCATTGACCTTCGCGCCACGGCAGCGATGACCCACTTCGGTGTGCACGTGGTAGGCGAAGTCGAGCACCGTCGCGCCACGCGGCAGGTCCACCACTTCGCCCTTGGGCGTGAGCACGTAGACGCGGTCTTCCAGCAGTTCGGTGTGCAGTTCCGCGGCAAGATCGCCTTCGCTTTCCGGACGCGGTTCCAGCAGGCGGCGCATCCAGGCGATCTTGGCCTCGAATTCGCTGTCGCCGGTGCCGCCTTCCTTGTAACGCCAGTGCGCGGCCACGCCCAGCTCGTTGATGCGATGCATCTCGTGCGTGCGTATCTGCACTTCCAGCGTCTTGCCGCGCGGCCCGATCACCGCCGTGTGCAGCGAGCGATAGTCGTTGCCCTTCGGGCGTGCGATGTAATCGTCGAACTCGCCCGGCAGGTGCGGCCAAAGGGCATGCACCACGCCCAGCGCGCCATAGCAGTCGGCGATGGAATCGACCAGCACGCGAATGGCGCGTATGTCGTAGAGATCGGAGAACTCCAGCGCCTTGCGCTGCATCTTCTTCCAGATCGAATAAATATGCTTTGGACGTCCGGCCAGCTCTGCACGGATGCCGGCGGCTTCCAGCGAACCCTGCAAGGTGGTCAGCGATTCGCGGATGAAGTCCTCGCGATCCACACGTCGCTCGTCGAGCAGGCGTGCGATGCGCTTGTACGTATCCGGCTGCAGGTAGCGGAAACTGAGATCCTCCAGCTCCCACTTCAACTGCCAGATGCCGAGCCGGTTGGCGAGCGGCGCGTGGATGTCTCGCGTCAGGCGTGCGAGCGGTTGCCGCTCGTCGTCGGGCAGGCCACTGGCCGCACGCATGCGCGCCAGCTGCCGCGCCAGCAGGATGAACACCACGCGCAAGTCGCGAATGATCGCCAGCAACAGGCGTCGGAGGCCTTCGGCGCCGTGGTCGGCGCCATGCTGCGCATGCAGGGCCCACACGCGTTCGGCAGCCACCTGGCCGCCGACCAGACGCTGCAACTCCTGCGGCAGATGGGGTTCGCGCAGGGCCCACAGCGCAGGATCGATGCGCGACACTTCGAACCACAAGGCAGCTGCCTGGGTTTGCGTGTCGCAGCCGAGCATGGCCAGCAGCTCCAGCACGTCCACGCATTCGGCCTGGTTCATGGGCAGCAGTGCGCACGTATCCAGCGCCTCGCCCAGCACGGGCGGCACGCTGCCGGCGCGTTCGCGCCACTCGGCGAGTCCCGAGCTTGCATGGAGGGCGGCTTGAACCATGCAGCTATTCTAGTGCACCCGGGGGGCACCCTAGCCACGCATGAACGCGCGGTTCATGCCGTGTATGCTGCGCCGGCAACGCTTTCCCTTGCTCCCGATGAGGATGACCCCATGCGTCTGGCTCGCCTGCTGCCCTTGCTGTTCAGTGCTGCCCTTGTTGTCCCGATGGTTTCCCTTGCTGCCGATCAATACGTGCCGCTGCAGCAGCGCATGACGCCGGAAGAGTTCAAGGCCGCGGGCCTGGACAAGCTTTCCCCGGATGAACTGAAGACCCTCGATACCTGGCTGAGTGGTCACGGCAAGGTGGTGACCAAGACGGTCGACCAGGAAGGCAAGCCCGTGTTCTATCCCAGCAGTGAAAAGGCGGGCCCGATCCAGGCGCACGTGCAGGGTGGTTTCAGCGGGTTCTCCGGCCACACCCAGTTGACGCTCGACAACGGTCAGGTGTGGCAGCAAGTGGACAGCACCAAGCTGTCGTGCATGACCAGCCAGAACCCGAAGATCACCATTCGCCGGTCGCTGATGGGCAACTGGTTGGCCGACGTGAACGGTTGCAACGACACGGCGCCGCTCACGCGCGTGAAGTAAGCCTTCTCTTTGTGGGAGCGCAGCCTGTGCGCGATTGGCGTGTCCATGCCTGCCAGTCGCGCACAGGCTGCGCTCCCACAATGCTTTCGGGTCAGGCCAGGTTTTCCAGCGCGCGCATCAGCCGCTTCGCCGAGACCGGCTCCGGCGTCTTCAATTCCTGCGCGAACAGCGATACGCGCCATTCCTCGATCAACCAGCGCAACTCGTCGAGCCCCTGCGTGCCGGCGGCGCGATGCTTGAGGTAGTCGCGCCAGAACGGCAACACCTGCAACAGGCGCTGCTGGTCCTTTGCCGGGTCCTGCCGCAAACGCTCGGCGCGCAGGCGCATGGCCTTGAGATAACGCGGATAGTGCGCAAGGCGTGACGTCGGCAGCTCGCGCAGGAAACCCGGCGTGAGCAGCGCGTCGAATTGTTCGCGCAGGTCGTCGTAGCTGGCGCGTGCAAAACCCATCAGTGGCGGTTGCAGCCACGACTTCAGATCGGCCTGCGCTTCGATGATCGGCTCGGCCAGCTTCAACCGTTCCACGGCCGCGCCGAACAGTTCGCGCGCCGCCTGCGTGTGCAGCGCTTCGAACTTGCCCGCGGTGCGTACATCCAGCGCGTAGCGAGCCAGCAGGTCCTGGAAGCCGCCTTCCACCAGATCCTCGCGCAGGCCATCCACGCCACCCAGCGGCGCGTACTTCAGCGCCAGCGGGTTGCCGACGGGCAGGCGACGACGCGCCTGTTTCATGTCACTGGCCAACGCATTGCGCAGCAGGCGAATCACGCCCTGCACATGCGCTTCGCGCGCCTCGTCGCTGCGCTCGAACACGCGCAACGCGACGGCATCACCCAGGTCGACGAGTGCCGGGAAGGCGAGCAAACCACCCGCTGAGCGCACCTGCGCCGGGATTTCCTCGAAATCCCAGCTGGCGACGTTCTCGCGCGTGAGCTCGATGTCCGTCTTGCGCGAGAACGCCTCGCGCGCCTGCCCTTCCCACTGCGCGCGGATGACGGCCAGGTCGCGACCCGTCGCCAGGGTCTTGCCGTTTTCGTCGTGAAGGCGATAACGCATGCGGAAATGCGCAGGCAGTTCCACCGTATCGAATTCGGCAGCAGCGATGTCCACGCCGGTCGCGCGCTTGAGGAAAGTTGCCAGCGCCTTCGTCAGCGATTCATCGCGTGGCGCCTCCGCTTCCACGAACGCACGTGCAAAATCCGGCGCGGGCACGAAGTTGCGACGCAGCGCCTTCGGCAAGCCACGAATCAATTCCGCCACTTTCTCGGCCAGCAAGCCGGGCACCAGCCATTCGCAACGTGCGGCAGGCAGCGCATTGAGCATGGCCAGCGGCAGGTGCAATGTCACGCCGTCTGCGTCGTCGCCTGGCACGAAGCGATATTCCAGGCGGTATTTCTGGGGCCGCTCCTGCGCATCCTGCGCTCGCGGCACTCGACCATCCATGGTCATCGGTGGAACATCGAGCGACGCCGGGAACGCCTTGGGGTCCAGCCCAGCACCACCGCTCATCACATCGTCAAGCGACCAGCGCAGCGCGGCCTGTTCCGCCGGACGCGCCTTGCGATACCACGCATCCAGCGCGCGGCTATCGGCGATGTCCTGCGGCAGCTTGCCTTCGAAGAAGCCGACGAGTTCGTCTTCGCTGCGCAGCAGGCCTTCCCGGCGCTGCTTGGCTTCGATGCCGCGTGCGTCTTCGAGCACGCGCAGGTTGGCGCGCACGAAGTCGGCTCGCGCGTCGATGTCGCCGCGCGCCAGCGCCTCGCGCAGGAAGATCTGATGCGCCAGCGCCGGGTCCTGTTTCTGGAACGTCACCGGGCGACGCTCGACCAGCGTCAGCCCGAACAGACTTACCTGCTCGTAAGCGACCACGTGACCGCGCTTGCGCGACCAGTGCGCATCGCGGCACGACGAGCGCAACAGATGCGCCGCCTGCTGCTCGATCCACACTGGCTCGATGCGGGCGCACATCATGCCCCACACGCGACCACCCACGTCGAGGATCTGCGCGGCGAAGATCCAGTTGGGTGGGACTTTGGATAGCGCCGAACCAGGGAACACCTGGAAGCGGCGTTCGCGTGTGCTGCGATAGACGCCCTTCTCGTCCTTGTGGCCGACCTGCGTGGGCAAGCCCGTCAGCAGACTGCGATGGATGGCTTCGTATTGCTTCGCCGCCTCGTCGCCGTCACTCCCTCTCCCCTCCGGGGAGAGGGCTGGGGTGAGGGGTGGGTGCTCGCGGGAACCCCGCCTACCCGAGTTCTTTTCAACAGCCACGACCTTGGCTTGCGAAGCGCCCCGCGAGGCTCGCCCCTCACCCCGCCCCTCTCCCCGGAGGGAAGAGGGAGAGTCCAAGGTCCAGCCAAGCTCCTGCACCACCAGCAGCAACTGCCGATGCAGCTCGCGCCATTCGCGCATGCGCATGAAGCTCAGGAAGTGCCGCGAGCACCAGTCGCGCAACTTCGATTGCGTGAGTTCCTCGTGCGCCTTGCCGTACTCGCGCCACAGATTGAGCACACCCACGAAATCGGATTTTGGATCGGCAAACGCCGCATGCGCCGCATCGGCCTGTTGCCGTGCATCGGCCGGACGTTCGCGAGGGTCCTGGATGCTGAGGAACGACACGATGGCCATCAGTTCGCGCAGGCTGTGCAACTGCTGTGCTTCGACCAGCATGCGCGCCAGCTGCACGTCGATGGGCAACCTGGCGACAGTGCGGCCAATGGCCGTCAGGCGGCGCGCGTCGTCGATCGCGGAAATTTCGGCGAGCCGGCGATAGCCATCCGCCACGACGCGCGGGTCGGGCGCTTCCAGGAACGGGAAGTCCTCCACCTCACCCAGCTGCAGCGACAGCATGCGCAGGATGACGTTGGCCAGCGACGAGCGCAGCAGCTCCGGATCGGTATACGCGGCGCGGCTTTCGTAGTCGGCTTCGTCGTACAGCCGATAGCAGATGCCCGGTCCCACGCGACCGCAGCGGCCCTTGCGCTGGTCGGCCGCGGCCCGGGAAATCGGTTCGACGTGCAGGCGCTCCAACTGGCTGCGCTGGCTGTAACGCTTGACGCGCGCCTGTCCCGTGTCCACCACATAACGAATGCGCGGCACCGTCAGCGAGGTTTCCGCCACGTTGGTGGCGAGCACCACGCGGCGCTTGGTGCCGGGCTTGAACACGCGGTCCTGATCGCCGGCCGACAACCGCGCGTAGAGCGGCAGCACTTCGGTCTCGCGGTATTGGCGGCGCGACAGCAACAAGTGCGCGTCGCGGATTTCTCGCTCACCAGGCAGGAAGATCAGCACGTCGCCGCGCGGATCGTCGTGCGTAATTTCATCCAGCACGGCCGCCACATGGTCCGCACCACCCTGTTGCAGGTCGCCTGCCCGCTGATTGCGTCGCGCGGCGACCTCGTCAACGGAACGCCAGCGCACTTCCACCGGATAGGTGCGGCCCTCCACGGAGACGATGGGCGCACCATCGAAATGCTCCGCGAAGCGTTCCGTATCGATGGTGGCGGACGTCACGATGATCTTCAGCGATGGCCGCTTTACCGCCAGGCGCTTCAGATAGCCGAGCAGGAAATCAATGTTGAGGCTGCGCTCGTGCGCCTCGTCGATGATGATGGTGTCGTACGCGCTCAGCCACGGATCGCCCTGCGTCTCGGCAAGCAGGATGCCGTCCGTCATGAACTTGATCAGCGAGCGATCGGATACCTGGTCGTTGAAGCGCACCTGGAAACCGACCTGGTCGCCCAGCTGCGTTCCCAATTCTTCCGCTACGCGACGTGCCACGGATCGCGCGGCCAGGCGTCGCGGCTGCGTACAGCCGATCATGCCGGCCTCGCCACGACCGGCCGCGAGGCACAGCTTGGGCAGCTGCGTGGTCTTGCCGGAGCCGGTTTCGCCGGCAATCACCACCACCTGGTGCTTGCGGATCAGCTCGACGATTTCGTCGGCACGCGCGGTGATGGGCAGCGATTCGTCGAGGCGAATCGCCGGCTTGGCGTCGGCGCGTGCCTTGCGCCGAGCGAGCGAGGCGTCGATATCCGCGGTGAGCGCGGCCAGCTTCTTTTCGTCAAAGCGGCGCGTCAGCTCGCGCCACCGGCCGAGCAAACGGCCATAGTCGCGGCTGGACACGTCGTCGAGCGCCTGGCGCAGCGGACGCAGACGCGCGTCGGTGGAGGCGGCGTTGGATGCAGTGGAGGTCATCGGACCGCACATGATAGCCGGTGAGAAGCCTGCCAGCGCCCTGCGCCTGTGCCGGCCCTGCTGGCGTCCTCTCTCACCAGCCCGTTCGCGCTGCGGCGGGTTGCCGCGTGTCGGTCGATTTTCGCGCCCGACGTCGCCAGCTTGAACATGACACCCCCAGCGAACCAGCAATAGGCACGAGCTATCACCGGCATCGGAAGGATTCATTTCCTCGATTCAAGAGGGCTCACTAAGCTGGCTCCAGGTTCGATCCCCACCCCTCCAAAGGAGCACGTCATGGCCATTTCCATCGGTATCGCCAAGAAGGACCGGGAACAGATCGGCGAACAGCTGTCCAAGCTGCTGGCCGACACGTATTCGCTGTACCTGAAGACCCACAGCTTCCACTGGAACATCACCGGGCCGCAGTTCAACAGCCTGCACACGATGTTCGAGACCCAATACAACGAGTTGTGGCTGGCCGCGGATGAAGTAGCCGAACGCATCCGCACGCTGGACGTGTTTGCGCCGGGCTCCTATAGCCAGTTCGGCAAGCTCAGCTCCATCAAGGAAGAGCCCGGCGTGCCGGACTGGAAGGACATGGTGGGCCAGCTGGTCGAAGGTCACGAGATTGCCGCCCACACCGCACGCCAGGTCATCAAGGTGGCCGACGAGGGCGGCGACGAAGGCACCGCCGACATCGTCACCGGGCGCCTGAAAGAGCACGAAAAGACCGCCTGGATGTTGCGCTCGCTGCTCAAGTAAACGCAGCCCGTCCCTGCGAGGGCACCCCTCTCAGGGACGAGCCTCAAGCACGATATTGAAGGGCGTTTCGGCGGCGCGGCGGAATCGTTGAAAACCTCCGCCGCCCACGACAACGTCACGCAGTTTCGCTTCACCAGCCTGTGCACCCAGCGCGGGCCCATGGCGCGCGAGTGAAACGGGCACGCAGATTTGCGTGGATGCTGCGAAGTACACGCGCCCGACGGGATTGAGGTTGTCCTTCACGCTGTCTCCCGCGAACGGCTCCACGATCATGCAGTTGCCGTCGCTTTTGAGCGCACCTCGGGCATGTCGCGCGGCGCCGACGGGATCACCCATGTCGTGCAGGCAATCGAAGAACGCGATGAGATCGAAATCCCTGCCGTCATAACTGGTGGCATCGGCCACCTCGAACGACGCATTCGCCACACCAACGGCCTTGGCGCGAGTGCGTGCCACCTCGACGGAGGGTGCGTGATAGTCGTAGCCCACGAAATGCGATTGCGAAAACGCCTGCGCCATCAGGATGGTGCTTGCGCCGTGACCGCAGCCCACGTCCGCAGCCTTGCCGCCTCGACGCAGCTTCTCCACGACACCGTCCAGCGCCGGCAACCATGCACCGATCAGGTTGGCGTTGTAACCGGCGCGGAAAAAGCGCTCGGTGCCGTGGAACAGGCACGGGTGATGCTCACCCCACTCCATGCCCTGGCCGCTGCGGAAATGCTCCTCGGTGCGCTCCCTGGCGTGAAACATGGCCTCGACGATGGCATAGGCACCTGGCAGGTCCACCGGGCCGTTCGGATCGGCCAGGCATAGCGCCTGCTCCTCGCTGAGCCCGTATCGGCCGCTCGCTTCGTCGTACTCCACATAGCCGCCCGCCGCCTGGTTGCCCAGCCACTCGCGGATATAGCGCTCATGGGTACCGGTGCGTTCGGCCAGCTCGGCCGGCGTCAGTCGTTCGTCAGCCAGGGCTTTATAGAAGCCCAGTGCGTCGCCGATCTGGATCAGGGTGGCACTGATCGCGGCCCCCAGATCGGTCACCGCCTTGCCGAGGAAAGCATTGAGTCGTTGCTCGTCGATAGCCATGGCCGTCACTACCCGATGGAGTACGATGGAATCTCCTGCATACGCCGCCAGCGATCTCAACGCCTGTCCCATACCGGACAGCGACGAAGCACCCGGCCTGCGGCGGAAGTCCGCCATGTCACGAGCGACACGACACTCAAACGCAGGGGAACACCTCGTACCGGCGTTGTCCGACGCCGACGCATCGGCCGTGCTGCCATCCCTGCTCGATCAGTTGCTGATCGGCGTGGTGCTAGCCGATGCGCACGGCCACCCTCGCTACGCCAACCGCGCCGCACGCGATTTGCTCGCCAGGCACGACGGCCTCACCAACGGCGCTGGCGGCCTTCTGGCGGAGACATCCACGGACACACGCCGCCTTCGTCAAGCCCTGGCGTTGACGGCTGCCCTGGCGGAAAGCCCGCACGACTCGGCACCCGCCACCCGCTATCTGGGCATGCCGCGGCGCCTTCATCACATATCGCCGCTGTTGCTGCGCCTGTCGCCGTCACCCGGACCGCCGCCGGGCGTCGCGATCTTCATCACGGCTCCTGAACATTTGCAGCCCATGCCACGCGAGGCGCTGGCCGTTGCATTCGGGTTGACCCCTCGCGAAGCGGCCTTGGCCGGCTTGCTCGCGGACGGGCACGAACTGCGCGATTGCGCGCGCCTGCTTGACATGGGCGAAGGCACCGCACGCAACCATCTGAAGCATGTCTTTGCCAAGACCGTCAGGCACAGTCAGGCGACCCTGGTGGCAGCGCTCTGCCGCCTGGCGGGCCCCTGCCGGTAGACGCTGCAACACATGCAACTGACCTCGCGCTGACCATCATCGACCCTATTGATTGAGCCAAAAGCGCTCCCTGGTTAAGCTCAACAGGCTTTTCGGCCTCGTGTGAGGCAGCCACGGGGATCGTTTTGAGCGCGACATCGACTACCAACCACGACAGCCGGCACCCGCTGCTCGCAGCCATCCTGCTCGCCCTGATCGTGGCGGCCATGAATATCGGCCTCTGGTGGTGGAGCAACCTGCCGCACGGCCCGGAAAACTGGGATGGCCCGATTGGCGGTTTCGCCCTGTCCGCGTTCCAGCGCTACCAGAACCCGCTGAAGAACGATTTCCCGTCCGACGACGAGATCGACGGCGACCTGAAGCTGCTCAAGCGCTATACCTCGCGCATCCGCACCTATTCCACGCTGCAGAACCCGCAGATGTATCGCCTGGCGGAGAAGGACGGCCTGCAGGTGATGGCCGGCGCGTGGATCGATCGGCGCCTGGACAACAACGAGAAGGAAATCGAAACGCTGATCGCGCAGGCGCGGCGTTATCCCAACTCGATCAACCGCGTGGTCGTGGGCAACGAAGTGTTGTTCCGCAACGACATTCCGCCGGAAGAGCTGATGGCGTACGCCGACCGCGTGCGCGCTGCCATCCACCAGCCGGTGACCATCGCCGAACCGTGGCACATCTGGGCCAAGTATCCGGAGCTGGCCGAGCACGTCGACTTCATCACGGTGCACTTGTTCCCTTACTGGAACGGCATTGCGGTCACGGGCCAGGGCAAGGGCCTTGAGGCCTTCCCCGCGGTGAGCGATGCGCTGGGCAGCTATGAAGCCCTGCAGAAGATGTTCCCCAACAAGAAGATCGTGATCGGCGAAATCGGCTGGCCGTCCAACGGCGACCGCTTCAAGTACGCCGACCCGTCGGTGTCGAACGAGGCGATCTTCCTGCGCACGTGGTTCAACGAAGCCAAGAAGCGCAACATCGATTACTACGTGATGGAAGCGTTCGACCAGCCGTGGAAGGAAGCGCTGTCGGGACGCACCGAAGCGTACTGGGGCATGTTCAACGCCGATCGCCAGCTGAAATTCCCGTTCACCGGCCCGGTGACCGAGGACACCGCGTGGCCGTGGAAGGCGCTGGGCGCCAGCCTGCTCGCGCTGATCCCGATGATCTGGTTCGCCACGCGCTACAGCCGCTTCAAGCTGATGGGGCGCTTCTTCTTCTGCGCGCTGATCCAGCTGGCCTGCGGCCTGGTGACGTGGTCGGCCACCCTGCCCTTCAACTTCTACCTGAGCTGGATCGACTGGACGATGCTGGTGCTGCTGTTCCCGGCACAGATCGCCATTCTCGCCATCCTGCTGATCAACGGCTTCGAATTCACCGAGGTGCTGTGGCGTCGCAAGTGGGTGCGCGAAGCCGGCCTGCTCACGCCCGATCCGGTGGAGAAGCAGCCGTTCGTGTCCATCCACCTGGCCTGCTACAACGAACCGCCGGAGATGGTCATCGTCACGCTCGACTCGCTGGCTGCGCTTCAGTACGAGAACTACGAAGTGCTGGTGATCGACAACAACACCAAGGATCCGGCCATCTGGAAGCCGGTGCAGGAATACTGCGAAAAGCTCGGGTCGAAGTTCCGCTTCTTCCATCTGGAACCCTGGCCGGGCTTCAAGGCCGGTGCGCTGAATTTCGGCCTGAAGGAAACGGACGAACGCGCCGACGTGGTGGCCGTGATCGACGCCGACTACGTGGTGCGCGAAGACTGGCTGGCCGCGCTCACCGGTTACTTCCACGACCCGAAGGTGGCCGTGGTGCAGTGCCCGCAGGCGCATCGCGATTACGAGCACAACCGCTTCCGCCGCATGACCGCGTGGGAATACGACGGCTTCTTCCGCATCGGCATGCACCATCGCAACGAGCGCAACGCCATCATCCAGCACGGCACCATGACCATGGTCCGTCGTTCGGCGCTGGAAGGCACCGGCGGCTGGTCGGAATGGACCATCTGCGAGGACGCCGAACTCGGCCTGCGCCTGATGCACGCCGGCTACGAGCTGGTGTACGTCGATGAGCTGATGGGCAAGGGCCTGACGCCGGCCGACTTCAAGGCATACAAGAGCCAGCGTTATCGCTGGGCGTTCGGTGCCATGCAGATCCTCAAGGGTCGCTGGGACTGGATGACCAAGAAGGGCCCGCTGGGTTCCGGTCAGCGCTTCCACTTCCTCACCGGCTGGTTCAGCTGGTTCGCCGATGCGCTGCATCTCATCTTCACGATGATGGCGATCTTCTGGACCGCGGGCATGGTGGCCTTCCCCACCATCTTCAACCTGCCGATGCAGTTGTTCCTGATCCCCGTGATCGGCTTCTTCTTCGCCAAGGCCATCTTCGGCATCGTGCTGTATCGCGTGCGCGTGCCCTGCAGCTGGTACGACACGCTGATGGCGTCGCTGGCCAGCATGAGCCTGTCGCACGCCATCGCACGCGGCATCCTGCATGGCCTGACGCGCGAAAAGACCTCGTTCGTGGTGACGGCGAAGAGCCGCCGCCTGGGTGGCAGCAACTTCGCCGCGTTTGCGCCGGTACGCGAGGAATTCCTCATGGCCATCGCGCTGGTGGGCTGCATCGTGGGCATGGGCCTGCGCTTCGGCACGCACTACATCGAAGGCACATTGTGGATGTTCATCCTCGCCGCGCAATCGATTCCTTACGTTTCCGCCGTGATCGGTGCCTGGATTGCGCACAAAGCCGGTGACAAGGCAGGCTGAAAACCAGAGGTTTCACGACGCTCCATTCACCGGCATGGACCGGTTGATCGGCTAAGCTTGGGCCGCATGCGTTTGATCGCGCATGCGGCCCACTTTTTTCCAGGACGGAAACCAGGAGCGCATGCGCCGAATTCGACGCCTCATGCTGTTGCCGCTGTTGCTGGCCCCCTGGCTGGCGCATGCAGGCGTGCAGGTGGTGGTGGATGGCGTGGACGACCCGCTGAAGCTTGCCGTGAGCTCGGGCGTCGACATTTCGCAGTACGCCAATCGCGACGTCACGGATGCACAAGCGCATCGCCTCTACGAGCAGGCGCTGGATCAAGCCAAAACGGCGCTTGAGCCTTACGGCTATTACGAAGCGAAAGTCACCGGACAGATCGATCCCGTCGGCACCGACTGGCGCGTCACGCTGCATGTCGTGCCGGGGCAGCCCGTCGTGGTCACCGAGGTCGATCTCAAGCTCGATGCCACGGCAGCGAAGATCGGTGCCATCCGGCGCGCGCAGGCGGCAATCCAGAACCTCAAGGGCCAGACGCTCAATCACGGCGTTTACGATGCCGACCGTGATGCGCTGAGCGGCACGCTCACGGCCAACGGCTTTCTCGATGCAAAGCTGGTCACGCATCGTGTGGACGTGAATCGTGGCGAGCGCAGCGCAGTGATCCATCTCGCGTGGGAAGCAGGTCCGCGCTACAAGTTCGGCCAGGTCCACTTCGAAGGCTCGCAATTCAAGGAAGGCTTCCTGCAGCGCTACGTGCCCTTCAAGGCCGGTGACTATTTCGCGCAGGACAAACTGCTGCAGCTCCAGCAGGCCCTGAATGGCGCCGACTATTTTTCCGTGGTGAACGTGCTGCCCGATGTCGACGACAAGAAAGACGGCGTGGTCGATGTGAAGGTGGAACTGTCCCCCGCCAAGCGCACCGTCTACACCGGCGGTCCTTTCATCGGCACCGATACGGGTTTTGGCGTGCGCGCCGGCATGGAGCGCCGCTGGGTAAATGCCAGCGGCCACAAGTGGAAGAACGAGGTCATCGTCGCGCAGAAACTCAAGACGGTGTCGACGCTGTACACGGTACCCATGCCGGGTCCGAATCAGCGCAGCTTCAACTACGGTGCCACGTACCGCGATTCCAATACCGACACGTCCAAATCCAAGACACTGGAACTGGTCGCCAACGAAACGCGCGAATGGCACGGCTGGGTACGCACCATTGGCCTGCATGCCCTGGATGGCACGTTCACCGTCGGCCAGAAGGCGGGCGAGGCGGACAACGTGACGGGCCTGGAGCATGGCCAGAGCAACCTGTTCTATCCCGAAGCCTCGCTGTCGAAGAAATCAGGCGACAACCCCATCTTCGTGCGCAACGGCTGGTCACTGGTGTTCACGGCACGCACCACGGTGGGTTCGCTGCTTTCGGATGCGAGCTTCAGCCAGGTCACGGCTGACGGCAAATGGATCACGTCGTTCTGGGGCAACAACCGCTTCATCGTGCGCGGCTCGGCCGGCGCCACCTGGACGAACAATTTCGATGACCTGCCGCCACAGCTGCGCTTTTTCGCGGGCGGCGATCGATCGGTACGCGGCTACAGCTACCAGAGCATCGGCCCGGAGAACGCCTATGGCCGCGTCATCGGCGGCAAGAATCTCCTCGTGGGCAGTACCGAAGTGGAGCACTACTTCACCCGCCAATGGGGCATGGCGGCCTTCGTGGATGCGGGCAACGCGTTCAACGGCACCGACTACCGCCCCAAGATCGGCGCAGGCCTGGGCGTTCGCTGGCTGTCACCGGTGGGTATGATCCGGGTGGACCTGGGCACACCGGTGGCCAATCCGGATGTGCACGGTGTGGAGCTGCACATCGTGATCGGCCCGGATCTGTGAGTCATCCATCATGACAGAAACGACCACGCCCGCTCCCGCATCCAAGCCCCGCCGCCACTGGCTGCGCTGGGCATTGTTTTCGCTGCTGGCATTGCTGCTGGTGCTCGTGGCCTTCGTTGCCTGGCTGCTGGGCACGGCACCCGGCCTGCGATTTGCGCTGGATCGGGCCGAGGGTTTCCTGCCCGGTCTCTCGGTGCAATCGGCAAGCGGACGACTCGTGGGCCCGCTGGACCTCACCGGGCTGCGCTACGCGGATGGCACGGGTTTGGACGTCCAGATCGCCAAGGCGCATCTCGACCTGAAGGCCGCTTCCTTGCTGCGCAAGCGACTGCATGTACTGGACCTCAATGTCGATGGCGTGGTCGTCGCCCTTGCGCCCAGCCAGCCGGAACAACCGGAAAGCGAAAGCAGTTTTTCGTGGCAGGCACCGCTGGACATGGTGCTTGACCGAGCGCATGTGGGTTCGGTGAAGATCACGCAAGCCGGTGCTCCCATCTTCGCTTCCGATTCGCTCGACCTCGCCGGCAGCTGGACGGGCAATCAGGGCATCGCACTGCGCC
This sequence comes from Dyella sp. C11, assembly GCF_003121485.1. GTDB lineage: Bacteria > Pseudomonadota > Gammaproteobacteria > Xanthomonadales > Rhodanobacteraceae > Dyella. The sequence continues at coordinate 149,641 of NZ_QAVX01000002.1, forward strand.
AGCTCGCGTTGCGTGCGCCCGAAGGCCATGCCGACCTTACCGGCACTCTCGTCATCGGCAGCAAATACCAGGGCGATGGCAAGACGGATTTTGCGTGGACCATCGATGGCACCCCGTACGCCGGCGAACTTGCCGCGCGCGGCGATGGCAAGCAGGCCCACATCGACTTGCAGCTCACCCAGCCCATGGCGGCGCGCCTGCAACTGGAGATGGCGCAAGGTGATGACTACGCATGGACGGGCACGCTCGACGCACCGCGCTTTGATCCCAAGCCGTTCATCGGCGAAAGCTCGATCAGCGGGCTCGCGGTCAAGCTCACCGGCAACGGCAATCGCCGCAGCGGTAACGTGACGGGCCAGCTGGGCATCAACGACTACCAGATGATGTTGCAGCCGTTGCGCGCGAGCTTCAGCGAAAACCTGGACACACTCACGCTGGAACAACTCGGCGTTACATCACCGCAATACAAGGGCGCGGTGAACGCGCACGGTGTGGTGAAGCTCGCGGCAAAACCGTTGTCAGCCGACCTTGCCGTCGAATGGAAAGACGTGGTGTTCCCCGAGGAAGTGGCGGGGCAAACACTGCTGAGTCATGGCAGTCTCAGCGCCAAGGGCAGCATCGATCAGTTCCACGCTGAAGGCGCGCTCGCCATCGGCCCTCAGGACCAGCTTGCAGATGTGGCGCTCAATCTGGACGGCACGCAGAAACTCATCGAGCTGCATGCGCTGACCGTGAAGCAGGCGCAGGGCGACCTGCAGGCCAAGGGCACACTCACCTTGCAGCCGGCGCTGGGATGGCAGATCGAGGCCATCGCCAACAAGTTCGATCCGGGCCACCTGCTGGCGAAATGGAATGGTTCGCTGGATTTCGACATCGCTTCGCAAGGGTCGCTGCCGCAGGATCACCCCGATGTCACGCTGGACATCAGGAAATTCGACGGTCGCCTGCGCGACCGCACCGTGCATGGCGATGGCAAATTGCATCTGCCACCCGAAGGCGTGGTGGACGGCAAACTGCATCTCATCTCCGGTGGCAGCGACGCGCTGATCGACGCGAAACCCAGCAACACGAACAACATCACCGTGACACTTGCCGTGGCGTCGCTGGGCGACTGGTTGCCCGAAGCGGCGGGCCGCTTGCAGGGTACGATCCAGGTGCGTGGCAAGCATCCCGCGCTGGCGGTGGATGCGAACCTGCAAGGCAGCGCGTTGAGCTATGCGGGACAGCGCGTAGATAGTCTGCGGCTGGTCGCCAACGTGCCGGACATCAGCCATCCCGGCGGCAAGCTCGATTTGCAGACCAGCGGCGTCACTGCAGGCGGCCTCGCTTTCACGCAGGTGAATGTGCAGGGCAACGGCACGGCGGAGCGACACAGTCTTACGCTCAGCGCGCACGGCTCGCCGCTGTCCACTGACCTGGCGCTCAGTGGTGGCCTCAAGGGTTCGGCGTGGAACGGCACGCTGTCCACGTTCAACATCGACTTCGCCGGCCTGCCCCGCTGGCGCTTGCAGCAATCGACGCAGCTTTCGTACAACGACGGCGCACTCAACCTCTCCGAACTGTGTCTTACGGCTGGCGAACCGCTGCTGTGTGCGGCAGCCAAGCAGGACAAGGCGGGCAATCTGGATGCGAACTATCGCCTGCATGGCTTGCCCATCGCGCTGATCATGAGCGCAGTGAGCACCAGCAAGGTGCCGATGCGCGTGGAAGGTTCACTCGACGGCAATGGCAGTATTCGTCGCAACACGGCAGGTGCGCTGACGGGTCAGGCATCGATCACGTCGCCGCGTGGCTCCGTCGCTTATGCCGATCGCGCGGATCAACCGCTGGTGACCTATGACAACCTCGCCCTCACCGCGCAGCTCAGTCCTTCCAGCCAGCAGTTGCAACTGCACGCGGGGTTGACCAACAGCGGACGCATCGATGGCAACGTCACGCTCACCGGCGCGCAGCAAGCGCTCGGCGGCCACGTCGGCATCCATGTCAGCAACCTCAAGCTGCTGGAAATATTCACTACTGAAGTGGTGAACCCCAAGGGCGCGATGAATGGCGACTTCAACCTCGCCGGCACGCTCTCGCAACCGGCCATCAGCGGCCAGGCCAATCTCACCGATTTCTCGGCGGAAATTCCCGGCATGGGCCTCAAGCTCACGCAGGGGCGCGTGACCATCGGCACCACCGATGCACAGCATTACCGCATCGACGGCACGCTGCATTCGGGTGACGGCAACGTGGTTCTCGCGGGCACGGCTGCACTCGGCGCCGATGCGCAGAGCGTGCTCTCGGTGAAAGGCAGCAACTTCAAGGCGATCGACATTCCCGCCGCCAAGGTGGCCATTTCGCCGGACCTTGCGGTGAAGCACGACAACAACGGATTGAACATCACAGGCAACGTCACGCTCGACAGCGCCGACGTGAACCTCGACAAGCTGCCCGGCGCCGGTGCTACCAAGGCCTCGTCCGATGTCGTGATCGTCGACGAAAAGCAGCAGGAGGAAGCCGCCAGCCAGAAGCCGCATTCCGCCACCGTCCCGGTGAATCTTGGCAAGAAGGCGCATCTCGTCGGCATGGGCCTGGATGGCACGTTGAGCGGTCAGCTGGTGGTCGCCGACCGACCGGGCCGCGCGACCACCGGCCAGGGACAGGTCGAAGTCAGCGGCACCTACAAGGCGTACGGCCAGAATCTGCAGATCGACCGCGGCCAGCTGCTGTTCGCCAGCACGCCCATCGACAATCCGGGCCTGAACATTCGCGCCATCCGCAAACTCAATCCCAACGCCACCATCGACGATGGCCAGCAGGTGGGCTTGAACATCGCCGGCACGGCGCAGCGCCCCGTGCTCACCGTGTTCTCGCAACCCACCATGGAACAGTCAGATGCCCTCTCCTACCTCATTACCGGCAAACCGCTGTCGCAGGTAAAGGGGGGTGAAGGCAACATGGTGGGCGCTGCGGCGCAGGCGCTGGGATCGGCCACGGGCAACCTGCTGGCCAAGAGCATCGGTTCACGCCTGGGCGTGGACGACATCGGCGTGAGCAGCAGCGACGCCTTGAACGGCAGCTCCGCGTTTACGGTGGGCAAATACCTTTCGCCGCGTCTCTACATCAGCTACGGCGTAGGCCTTTTCGATCCGGGTCAGGTGATCGTGCTGCGCTACCACTTCAACGCCCGCTGGAACTTCGAAGCGCAAAGCGCCACCGACTTCAACCGCGCCTCGCTCAATTACCGGATCGAGCGCTGAACCGGCTCAACGGCGATATCGCACATAGAGTCGCTTGAACAGATAGAGAAGGTGTCCGCCAAAGCCCTTGTCCTGTGCTTGAAGCAGGCGGCTGTTTTCATCGTAAAGGTTCCGCAGCTGCTCGTCGCGCTGTGCGATCAGCTGCCGGATATGTGCCACATCCGCATCGGTCAGCATTCGCCCAGGCGCCATGTGTTCCGGAAGCTGTGCATTGACGTAGTGAGTCGTATGGCGGCCAGCCGTTTCTTCACTGGGGCGAGCGGCGCTGTAGAAGTACAACGCAACAGACCTGCGGCTCAGGTGCCGCTGTTCCTCCGGCATGTTGATCATGTCGAAGCCATGCCAGCTCTTCTCGTTCGTCTCGAAGATCACACAGCGATTGAACAGCGGCGCAACCCGTACCTGAGGCTTTGTGGCGGCATAGGGATCACGATACAGATCAAACATGCCGCCCCATGACTCGTCCCATTCATGGTTGAGGTACACGATGAGATTGAGTCGGCGATGCCAACGTTCGCTCGGGTGATAGTTGAAGTCGATATGTGCCCGCAGCGCCTGGCCGTGGCGGTTCTCGTGGGTACCGCCGCCGAGGTAGAAGGGATCGTAGATAAGGTCGTCGATGCCCGTAATACGCCCCACGAAATCCAGAAACTCACGTGTCTGGATGACGTCGTCCAGCTTCTGGTAGGCCTCACCCAGGCCGCGCACGCGATCAACTGTCGACTTGCCACCGGGGCGGCCGTCATCGCCAATGTAGTTTCCCTTTTCGAACGTCGGGAACGAGGCCAGCAACGCGTCCGCAAAACGGGGGGCAAGAAAATCATCGATGATCACGTGCCGAAACGGTTCGGCCGACGCGAACTGCACCTTCAAGGCGTTTTCCCGTTCGAGGACTTTGGTGTCAACGACGGAGCGAAGACTTTCCACGCAAACCTTCCTTGGCGGTTGACCGCAATCTTCTTAAACAGGCGCTAAAGCCTACCGCATCCATCGCAAGTTTCAGCGGCCGTCTTGTCCTTGGCGGTGCACTTATAGGCCATAAGTCACGCTCGCGACAGCGAATTGAGCGACTATCGTTACCCTTTCCCGTTTCAGGAGACCGCCCATGCGGCAACTTCGTTGGATTCTCACGGCCGCGGCAATGACCACCACGTGCACCATGGCGGCCACGGCAACCCAGCCGGCTCCCACCCATACTGCAGCGCGTGGCCCCAGCGGCATCGATCTGGCGGGCATCGACCACAGCGTGTTGCCGGGGAATGACTTCGACAACTACGCCAACGGCAACTGGAAGAAGACGGCGGAGATTCCGGCGGACCGTTCCAGCACCGGCATCTTCCTGCAGGTGTTCCAGAAGGCCGAGAAGCGCAATGCGGACCTGATCCAGGCCGCGGGCAACAGCAAGCCGGCGCCGGGCAGCAACGAGCGCAAGATCGCCGATTACTACGCGGCCTTCATGGACGAGGCCACCATCGAGAAGCGCGGCCTGGAACCGCTGCAGCCCGAGCTGAAGCAGATTGACGCCATCAGCACCAAGGCCGATCTCGCCCGCGTGCTGGGCGATGGCCTGCGCGCTGACGTGGACCCGGTGAATGCCACCAACTTCCACACGGAACACCTGTTCGGCCTGTTCGTGTCGCACGGCCTGCAGGATGCATCGCAGAATATTCCGTACCTGCTGCAGGGAGGCCTGGGCATGCCCACGCGCGACTACTACCTGTCCGACGACAAGGCGATGGTGGATACGCGCGGCAAGTACCAGGCGTACATCGTCGCGTTGCTGAAGCAGGCGAACATCGCCGACGCGGATGCGAAGGCCAAATCCATCCTCGATCTTGAAACGAAGATCGCCAAGGCACAGGTCGACATCGTCGACAGCCAGGACATCCACAAGGCCAACAATCCGTGGGCGATCGATGCCTTCGTCAAGAATGCGCCGGGCCTGGACTGGAACGCGTACTTCAAGGCTGCCGGCTTGGATCAGCAAAAGACCGTGGACGTATGGCAGGTGCCCGCCATCAAGTCGCTCTCTGCCCTTACCGCCAGCGAGCCGCTGCAGGCATGGAAGGACTACCTCACCTTCCACGCGCTGAATGAAAGCGCTCCGCTGCTGCCCAAGGCGTTTGCCGATCTCAACTTCGGCTTCTACGGCCAGGCGCTGTCGGGCACACCCAAGCAGCGCGATCGCTGGAAGCGCGCGGTGGGCAGCACCAACAACGCACTGGGCGATGCCGTGGGCAAGCTCTATGTGGACAAGTACTTCCCTGCCTCGTCCAAGCAGCAGGTCGAGCAGATGGTGACGAACATCCTCGCCGCCTTCGACGAACGCGTGGATCACCTTGACTGGATGGCGCCGGAAACGCGCCAGAAGGCCAAGGCCAAGATCGCCAGCATTCGCGTGAGCGTGGGTTACCCGGAAACGTGGCGTGACTACAGCACGCTGGAAGTGCGCGCCAACGATGCACTGGGCAACCAGCAGCGCGCGGACAAGTACGAGTACGAACATCAGCTGGCCAAGCTCGGCAAGCCGGTGGATCGCAACGAGTGGTGGATGACGCCGCAGACGGTGAATGCGGTGAATCTGCCGCTGCAGAACGCGCTGAATTTCCCTGCGGCCATTCTCGAAGCGCCGTTCTTCGATCCGAAGGCCGATGCCGCCGCCAACTACGGTTCCATCGGTGCGGTGATCGGCCACGAGATCAGCCACAGCTTCGACAACCTTGGTGCGGAGTTCGATGCGCAAGGCAACCTCGCCAACTGGTGGACGCCGGAAGATCAGGCGCACTTCAAGGCCGCGGGCCAGAAGCTGGTCGAGCAGTACAACGCTTATGAAGCACTGCCGGGCCTGCACATCAACGGTCAGCAGACGCTGGGAGAGAACATCGCCGACGTGTCGGGCCTCACCGTGGCTTACGTGGCGTACCACAAGTCACTCGGCGGCAAGCCTGCTCCGGTGATCGACGGCCTTACCGGCGACCAGCGCTTCTTCCTCGCCTTCGGCCAGAGCTGGCGCGAGAAGATCCGCGATGCCGCCATGCGTCGCCAGGTGATCGGCAACGAGCACTCGCCGGGCCGTTTCCGCGCGCAGACCGTGCGCAATCTCGACGGCTGGTACGATGCGTTCCAGCCGAAGCCGGGCGAAACCCTGTACCTCGCCCCGGCGGATCGCGTGAAGATCTGGTAATTCCGCGAATGCCTTGAAACAGGAAAAGCCGTGCCTCATCGAGGCGCGGCTTTTTTCTTGGCTGACGATCAAGCGTTGTTTCAGATCGCCATGCTGATGCGTGACCCAGCGCGCCACCGTACTGATTCACTACGATCAAGAGACCGCCCCGCCACGTCGATCACGGGTGCATCAACCTTTGCGCAGTGATTGTCGATGCGGCCAGATGGCGCGGAATACATTGACGAGCATGACCACGAAAATCACCCGCACAAATAAACCACCTGTGTTGGGGCGTTCACCCGCTGCGGCCTGCATGCCGAGTGTGGCAATACCGTCGACGGCCAGCAGCGCCATCGCCAGACCCAGAGCGATCAGAGAGTACCGGCGGTGAACGAAACAGCCCAGGACGGCCATAACCACTGCGATAAGGCACCCGGCGAGAAACCCGTCCGGATTGTTGGCAACGAACTGCATGACGATGCCACCGACAACATTGAAGCCGGCAATCCAGTAGAGCAGCACGGCAGCCGACTTCGCGGCCTGTTTGGCATGCAAGGCAGTCCCGATGGATCCAGGCAGGACAACGCCATCGAGTTTCGCCACCATGCCGACGAGCTTGAAGATGTTCCCGGCCATCAACTGGATCGTGATGACCGACCCATTGCCATAGGGAAAGCTCATGCCCTCTTTCAGTTGCTTGGTTAACTGCCTGGTCGGGACGTCCGCGACCAACGGCTGCCCATCAAGCGTGATGCTTCCCTTTCTGAAGGGTTTCAATTTGACAACCAGGCGTTCCGGGCCACCCGGTTCCAAGGCAAAGACGGCGTTCACGGCAGACAGCATCCAGCTCACTAAGAAGATGCATATTTTGTGCGCCTCTCGCACGCAGGCACATGAGAGTCCTCTGAAACCGCGTCGCGATTCGACGCTTGCCGTTACCGAACGCACCGTCACGCGCGACAGTGCCGCACTGGTGTTCGTCAGGTCGGTGACTCAATAGGCCGCGGGCCGGGGTGTAAGCAGCGCAAGCACCAGGGCGGCAATAAACAAGGCGGGCACATCGCCAGCCAAGTGCCCCATATGCCCCGGATGCATGAACGACTGCACTGCCATGATGGCGCCGTGCACCGCGCTCGACCACACGGTGAACCAGATCAGGCTGAGATTGGCCAGCGGATCGCGCGCGGCACGGATCAGGAACACGCCGAGTGTCGCGTACACGCCTACGATCATCAGCGGGTAATCCGAATAGCCTTCATGCCAAGACCAGCCGGATGGCCACAGCTGCATCAAGGGATAGATCAGCAGACAGATCACGCCCAGGGCCACCAGGGCGATGCGAAGAAGCTGCAGGCGCTGCGTGTCGTTCATGATCGCCACCTCCGCCATGTCGACGAGAGCGGCAGTCTATGCCCCACGATCGCGGGTTGATGCTGGACGAACGGCCTAGAGCGTTCGCGTCATGAACACACTGAAGGCGTCATCCAGGTAATCCCCGAACGGCCCGCAAAACACGAATCCAAAGCGCGCATACAACTGTCGCGCCGGTTCGAAGGCGGCCGGAGAGCCGGTTTCCAGGCTCACGCGACGATAACCCCGACGTGTCGCTTCATCCAGCATGTGCTGCAGCACGAATGCCGCCACGCCCTTGCGGCGATGGTGATTGGACGTCCGCATGGACTTGATCTCGGCATGCGTCGCGTCGAGCTGGCGCAGCGCGCCGCAACCGACCAGTTCGCCCTGCTCCCACACGGTCCAGAAGGTGATTTCCGGCTTTCGCAGGCGCTCCAGGTCGAGCGCGTGGATGCTTTCAGGCGGCGACCATTTCGCCATGTCGTCGAGGTGCTCTTGCAGCAACGCGGCGATCTCCGGGCCGCGCAAATCATCGACACGGATCTCGAAGCGCATCACAGGCTTCCTTCAGTGAATGCCCAGGCCGTCGATGCCAGCGATGTCGCGGCCGTCGAAGCCGGCCATATCGGCGAAATGACGACCGCGGTCGGCGTAGTCGTGGAATTGGTCGAAGCTGGGCGCACCAGGCGATAGCAGGATGCTGCCACCTGCAGGCGTCAGCTCGCGTGCGCGCTTCACCGCGGCATCGAGCTTATCCGCTTCTTCAACCGCGACGCCGGCCTCGCGCAATGCCTGCGCGATGCGGGGACCGTTGGCACCCTGCGCCACGATGGCGTGGGGCCGGTGCGCCTTCATCTCGTCGACAAAGTCCTTCCAGTCCAGGCCGCGATCGTGGCCGCCGACAATCACCGTCACCGCGCGACCCGACAGGCTGGCCAGGGCCGCCAGCGTGGCTTGCGGTGTGGTGCTGATGGAATCGTTGATCCAGTGAAAACCGCCATGCTCGCCCAGCGGCTGCAGACGATGCGGCAAGGGGCGGAAGGTGGCCAACGATGGCGCAGCCTCCAGCGTATCAAAACCCATGGTTTCCAGCGCCATCAAGGCCGCGCAGGCATTGAGCGCATTATGTTCGCCCGGCGCACGCAACTGCGCGATGTCGAACACCGCCTGTGCGCCGCGACGAATATGGCCGCCCGCCACATGCCAGCCGCCCGCCGTACCGAACGTGAAGCGATCCGGATGGCGCGCGGTCCGCTGCAGCAGCGATGGCTGCGCGGCGCTGACCAGCAGCTTGGCGGATACATCGGCCAGCTTGAGCTTGTCTTCGATATAGCGCTCGCGCGAGCCGTGCCAATCGAGGTGTTCTTCGTAAAGGCTGGTGATCACGCCGAGTTCGAGCGGGCCCGCCTCACCGGTCTGGAAACTCGACAGTTCGATGGCCCACAGATCAGCGTGTTGATCGAGCAATTCCAGCAGCGGCATGCCGATATTGCCGGCCAGCGCCGTGCGCACACCAAGACTGCGCGCGAGATGCGCGAGCATCGCCGTGGTGGTGCTCTTGCCCTTGGTGCCGGTGATGGCGACCACGCGCGCCGCTGGGTTTTCTGCAAACCATAGCGCGGTGCCCGAGGTCACCCGAACACCGGCGTCGCGGGCAGCCAGCAGCGCTGGCTTGTATGCCGAAATGCCGGGCGATTTCACCACTACATCGAATGCGGACAGCGCTGTCGCATCCGGCTCGCAGCCCTGCACCACCAGGCTTGCATCGAAGGCCTGGGCGGCAGCGACTTCTGCCTCGCTGCAGAACAAGCTCAGCGGCAAGCCGGGCAAGCGCGAGCGGACCGCCGTGATCGCTGCCTTGCCTTCGCGACCAAAACCCCAGATCGCCACGCGCTGTGCAGCGAGATCAGCGATGCGCAGCGGCGTCGCCTGCGTCACGCGAAGAAGGCCAGCGCCGGTTTCAGGCGCGCGGGAAGGCGCTGCTCATCCGAGCCTTGCAGCCAGGGTTCGAGCGCCAGTTCGCTGGTGTCGAGTTGCGGCAGGATCTCGTGGATGAAGCGTGCGACCAGCGCATCTTCCTGCCACTCCGATCGCTGGCTCAGCGCATACATGGCCGCGCGCGCCTCGGCGCCCTCGCCCACGCATTCGAACGGCTTGTGATCCTGGTATTCCAGCAACGCATCGAACCCCGGCGCGAGGTTTTCATCGTCCAGCAGTTTGCGCCCGAAGATGGACAGCAGGCGCGGCTTGGCCAGGAACGGCGCCAGCGCGAGAAACACGAAGTGACACTTCGGACACTGCCCGCACCAGCGATCCGCCGGCTTGGGGCCGAGGATCTTGAAATTGCGGTTGCAGCTGGAGAATACGTCGAAATACGGCGTGAGCTTGGCGAAGGCACGCGTGACGGCCAGCTCGGAGAACGGACGCAACAGCGAGCAGTAATCCAGGTCGGCAGCGACATGCGAGTGCAGCCAGTCGCCGAGCAGTTGCTCGAACGCGTAGCCCTTGCTCCACTGGTGGTTCACTTGCTGGCCGTCGTATTCCAGCGTTGCAGCGGACGCAGAGCGCTCGTTGGCGAAGGCGATGCTGTCGAAGCCGTAGAGAATGGCGGCCACGGCGAGGATGGCGGAGTTCACCGCCGTCACCGGGATATGGCCGTTCCATGCACCCAGGCGGTTGAGTTCGAACAGACCCGGGGCGAGCTCGCGCTGGATGTTGAGCATGGGCAAGCCGGTGCGCTCGGCGCAGGCGGCGATCAGCGGCGAGTTGCCGACCCAGACGGCGGTGGCGTCGCCATCGATGGATTTGATGGCTTCCACTGCAACCAGCGAATCCTTGCCGCCGCCGATGGGAACCAGGGTGCGATGCGGGAGGCCGAGCGCCTTCGCCTCAGGCTGCTTCACACCACCACGCGGGAAGTTGATGCGACCGCGCAGATCCAGGCCATTGCGATAAGCGAACTCGGCCAGGCCGTGCAGATACAGCGCATCGAGCAGGTCCGCCGTGTTGTCATCGAGCGGACCACTGGCCACCTCGATGCGCGGCGGCACGCCGGCCTTGTAGTAGCTCACGCCCGCGACCAGGTGCAGGATCTTCAACGCCTGCTCGAACGCCGCCTGATGACTGGCCGGCAGCGTCGGCGCGTTCGGGAAACGCACGCGCTCGATCAGCTCATCGCCGTGATCGAAGGCGTAGACCAGCTCGGCCACGCCATCGGCGTAGCTGCACCGCACGAAGCGGAATACCTGGGTCAGGCGGGGGTTGATGTTGGTGGTCACGCCTCGGTCTCCATCGCATGCTCCCTCTCCCCTCCGGGGAGAGGGTTGGGGTGAGGGGTTGGGGCTGGCTAGAGCCTCCAGAATTGCCTCGAGCACGCCTTCAATGTTCGTCAGGACATCATTGTTCCAGAAACGCAGCACGCGGTAGCCCTCTTCTCTGAGCTTTCGCGTGCGCGCCTCGTCGTAAGCCATCTGTTCGCCATGTTGACCGCCGTCCAGCTCCACGATCAAGCCAGCATCCGGGCAGACGAAGTCGGCGATGTACAGGCCGATTTCATTTTGGCGCCGGAATTTCCAGCCTTGCAGGCGGCGATTGCGTAGCTGATGCCAAAGCAGCTGCTCGGCATCCGTTTGGCCGGCGCGCAGCGTTCTTGCGCGGTCTACGTGCAAACGCTTCATCCTTGAGCGTCCTTGATTGAAACCTTGTCGCGAGCACCCGCCCCTCACCCCAGCCCTCTCCCCGGAGGGGAGAGGGAGTGAATGGCGGGACCGAGGCTTATTCGAGGATGATCTCTTCCGCCTCATCCCGCAGGTTGTAAGGCGAGGACATCACCTTGCCGTACGCACCGGCCTGCGCCACCAGCACCACGTCGCCTTCCTGCGGTTCCGGCAGGCGGCGGTCGGTGCCCAGCACGTCGCCGCTTTCGCAGATCGGGCCGACCACCTGGAACAGCGACGTGGCCGGCTCATCCAGCCGCGTGAGATTCACGATCTCGTGCCAGGCCTCGTACAGCGCCGGACGAATCAGGCTGTTCATGCCCGTGTCCACGCCCAGATAACGGATCTGGCCGTTGCCCTTGCCCTTGGTCTGCGTGACCTTGGTGATCAGCACGCCCGCGTCGGCGACGAGGTAACGGCCCGGCTCCATCCACAGCTTGTAGTGCGGATAGGCGGCCTTGACTTCGCGCAGCACCTTGTCGAGTGCGGCGATATCCAGCCGCGCTTCGCCCGGATGCGACGGCACGCCAAGGCCACCGCCGATATCCAGGAAGGTGACGCTGCCGATGCGCTCGGCAAGGCTGGCCAGCTGACCGTAGACCTCACCCCAGTGACCGTCATCGAGGATGCCCGACCCAAGGTGCGCGTGCAGGCCGCGCACGGTGACGCCATGTGTGTCGGCGAGACGAAGGAACGCATCCAGCTGTTCCACCGGCAGACCGAACTTGCTGCCGCTGCCGCCCGTGCGCACTTTCTCGTGATGACCCAGGCCGCGACCGAGATCGAGGCGAAGCACCACTTCCTTGCCACGGAACAATTCGCCCCAGCTCTCCAGCTGGTACAACGAATCCAGCGACAACGTGGCGCGCGTGGTGAGCGCCCAGGCGTAGTCCTCGCGGGGAGCGAAGTTGGGAGTGAACAGCAGCGGCGCCGATTCCGGCACCACCGCCATCACGGCCTTCAACTCGCCCGGCGACACGCATTCAAAACCGAAACCTTCCTCGGCGAGGGCCTTGAGGATGGCCGGATGCGTATTGGCCTTCACCGCGTAATGCAGGCGATCCACCGCGCCCAGCGTCTTCAGCTCGCGTGCCTGCTGACGCACGGTAGGAAGGTGATACACGTAGCGCGGCGTGGCACCGGCGCCGATCTTCAGCAGATCGTCACGACGCTCCTGTCGCCACCACGACGCTGCCGGCGGCAACACGTCGCCCGTGCCGTACAACGCCTGCCAGCTGGGACCGAACAGCGCGCTATCGTCGGTGCGCAGAGCACCGGCCGTGATCAGCAATTCATGCAGGTGCGGCAGCAGATCGTCGACCACGTTCTCGTCAACCACGAACGTGAGATTCAGATTGTTGGACGACTGCGAAATCATGTGCACGCGCAGCTGGCCGAACTCGGCGAGCACGGCTGACAGCGTGTGCAGCATGGAACGCATGCCACGACCGACCAGCGTGATCGCCGCGCACGGTGCAATCACCTTTACGCGACACACTTTCGCCAGATCACTCGCGAGTGCGGCAAGCGCGTCGGAATCGAGCAGGTTCTCCGTGGGGTCCAGCGACACGGTGACGTTGGTTTCGGCCGAGCCGATCATGTCCACCGACAAACCGTGCTGCTTGAACTGGGCGAACACGTCGGCAAGAAAGCCGACCTGCTGCCACATGCCGACCGACTCCATCGACACCAGCGTGATGCCCTTGCGCGCGCTGATGGCTTTCACACTGGGCGCGTGTTCACGCACTTCCGGACCAATCAGCGTGCCTTCCAGTTCCGGACGGTTGGTGTCCTTGATCAGCAGTGGCACGCGCGGTTCGCGCAGCGGGGACAGGCAGCGCGGATGCAACACCTTGGCACCGGTGGAGGCGATTTCCTGGGCTTCTTCGTAATCCAGGCGCTGCAGCAGGCGTGCGCTCGGCACCTGGCGTGGATTGGCGGTGAACATGCCCGCCACGTCCGTCCAGATTTCCACGCGCTGTGCCTTCAACAACGCACCGAAATACGACGCCGACGTATCCGAGCCGCCACGTCCCAGCAGCACCGTGCGGCCCTGCGATTCACGCGCAATGAAGCCCTGCGTGATGAACACCTCGCCCAGACCCGCCAGACGTGCGTTGAGCGCGGGATCAGGCTTGCACTCGACCATGGCCGAGAGCAGCTTGGTGCGCTCGTTCTGGTTGGGCAGCGCGATGGCCGCGAGGCAATCGCGTGCATCCAGCCACTGCGTGTTCAAGCCGCTGTGGGTAAGGAAGGCCGAACCCAGCGCGCTGGACATCAGCTCGCCGTGCGCCTGGATCAGCGCCGACCACGCAAGCTCGCCCAGCAGCGTGGGGCCGTCCTCAGCCAGCTGTGCAAGTTCGGCGAGTCGTGCACCGAGTGTTTCCGGAACCGCCAGCTGCATGTGATCGAGCAGGTCGTAATGACGCTGTGCGATCGCTTTGGCAGCCTCGATACGTTTGCCCTTGTCTTCCTGTGCGCACATTTGTTTGAGTGCGTCGGTGATGCCTGACAGTGCCGAAACGACGACGAGCACGCGGGCGCCTTCGGCGCGGCGGCTGGCCACCAGTTCCAGAATGTTCTGCCAGCGCGGCAGGGTGGCGACACTGGTGCCGCCAAACTTCATCACGATCCAGGGAGCGTCGTTAGACAGCGACGCGGGGCTTTGCGGGTTCACGAGTACCTTCGGTAGTGGTTGAGGAAATGAATTGACTGAGTGTTGCGCCGCAGCAGGCGGATTGCAACCTCGAATGCGTGTAGCCGTTTGGATGGCTAAATGCGGGAGCGTATGGGAAGTTCTCTTAGCACCCTCTCCCCTCCGGCGAGAGGGTTGGGGTGAGGGGCTGCTCTTGCCTCGGTTTCAGGCCGCAAAAAAGCTCGCACTTGAAACCTTTCCACGAGCACCCGCCCCCCACCCTGCCCTCTCCCCGGAGGGGAGAGGGAAAAGCACGTGGCGTTACGCCACCACCACAGGAATCTTGCCAATCCGCGCCTGCCATTCCTTTGGGCCCGTCTGGTGCACCGACGTACCCGCGGAATCGACAGCCACCGTCACCGGCATGTCCTGCACTTCAAATTCGTAGATCGCTTCCATGCCCAGATCGGCAAAGCCGACCACGCGCGAGGCCTTGATGGCCTTGGACACGAGGTAGGCGGCGCCACCCACGGCCATCAGGTACACCGACTGGTGCTTCTTGATCGCCTCGATGGCGGCCGGGCCACGCTCGGCCTTGCCGACCATGCCGAGCAGACCGGTCTGCGCCAGCACCTGCTCGGTGAACTTGTCCATGCGCGTGGCGGTGGTCGGGCCGGCCGGGCCCACCACCTCGTCGCGCACCGGATCGACCGGGCCCACGTAATAGATGAAGCGGTTCTTGAAATCGACCGGCAGCGGCTCGCCCTTGTTGAGCATGTCGACCATGCGCTTGTGTGCGGCGTCGCGACCGGTGAGCAGCTTGCCGTTGAGCAGCAGCACTTCGCCGGGCTTCCAGCTGGCCACTTCTTCATGCGTCACGGTGTCGAGGTTCACGCGACGGCCCTTGCTCGAGTCGTACGTCAGCTTCGGCCAGTCTTCCAGCGACGGCGGATCGAGCGCGACCGGGCCTGAACCATCCAGTGTGAAGTGCGCATGGCGCGTGGCGGCGCAGTTGGGGATCAGCGCCACCGGCAGGTTTGCCGCGTGCGTCGGGTAATCCTTGATCTTGATGTCGAGCACGGTGGTGAGGCCACCCAGACCCTGCGCACCGATGCCCAGCGCGTTGACCTTCTCATACAGTTCGATGCGCAGTTCTTCGATGCGGTTCTGCGGGCCGCGGGTGATCAGCTCCTGGATGTCGATGTGTTCCATCAACGATTCCTTGGCCAGCAGCATCGCCTTCTCGGCGGTGCCGCCGATGCCGATGCCCAGCATGCCCGGCGGGCACCAGCCGGCGCCCATGGTCGGCACGGTCTTGAGCACCCAGTCGACGATGGAGTCGGACGGGTTGAGCATGGCGAACTTGGACTTGGCTTCCGAACCGCCGCCCTTGGCCGCCACGATCACCTCGACGGTGTCGCCCGGCACGATGGAGACGTTGATTACCGCCGGCGTGTTGTCCTTGGTGTTGGTGCGCTTGCCGGCCGGGTCGGCCAGCACGCTGGCGCGCAGCTTGTTGTCCGGGTCGTTGTAGGCGCGGCGCACGCCTTCGTTGACCATGTCGTCCAACGACATCGTGGCGTCCCAGCGCACGTTCATGCCGACTTTCAGGAACACGGTGACGATGCCGGTGTCCTGGCACAACGGGCGATGGCCTTCGGCGGCCATGCGCGAATTGATCAGGATCTGCGCCATGGCGTCTTTCGCCGCCGGCGATTCCTCGCGCTCGTAGGCGGCGGCGAGGTTGGTGATGTAGTCGACGGGGTGGTAGTAGCTGATGTACTGCAGGGCGTCGGCGACGGACTGGATCAAATCGTCTTGCTTGATGGTGGTCATGGCGGCTGCTTCGACTCCGGGGGTTACGGCGTCGAAAACGGGGACTGTCCACGACGCACAACCCTACTATTGTGCCGCAAATGGCGTACTTGCCCCAAAACCTCGGTCGTATCGCCCCCGGGCGGCCTTTCACTCGCGGCCTGCCTCCAGATCAGTGAGTTCAATGAACCCGCCAGGGGTGCCTTCCGGGCCCCCACCCGGCGCCGGCCGCCAAATCACTTATGCGTTCCGTGATTCCGGCTATTCCGTGCCTGCATGCCGGCACCGGAAGGCCGGCAAGGCCTGATTTCGAAGCATCAAATGCTTAGGCCAAACGGCCTATCCGAAATTTATTGCGGCAACCTTTGAGGCCTGGCCTCAATGCCATTATTTCTTGCGGCAGGCCGGGCACTTCACGGTATGCCGAGTTCGGCGCTAGCTTGGCCGCGCCGGCGCGAGAAATTTCCAGGGGGCCCGTCGGTTTGGGGAGTGCAATCGAAGCCCGTCTTATGACCCGCCGAAGGGCGTGGTGGCGCACAGGGGCGCTGCCAACGCGCGGTCAGGGTCATATCTACCCTGGAGAAACAACATGCTCTCGACGCTGCATCGCAAGTCGCTCGCGGTCTCTCTCGGCCTTCTTTTCTTCGGCGGTGCCACTTCGGTGGCCATGGCCGCAGGGTCGTCACCGACCGATCTAGGGCCCAGCAACACCAGCCAGAAGGTCAACGTCACGCTCGTCCTTGGTCTGCGCAACCAGGCGGGTTTGGAAAGCTTCATCAGCAGCACGGTGACCCAGGGTAGTCCCTCCTACCACCGCTTCCTCACCACGGACCAGTTCGCCGACCAGTACGGCGCGTCAGCGAGCGACATCGCCAAGGTGCAGGCCTTCATCAAGCAGCAGGGCCTGACGCAGGTCGAACTGTTGCCCAATCACATCGCCATCAAGGTGAGCGGCACCATCGGCCAGTTCAATCAGGCCTTCCAGACGTCCATACACGACTATCGCAATGCGGATGGCACGACCTTCCATCGTCCGAACGCGAAGCCGACGCTGCCGTCGTCCCTGTCGGGCACGCTGGTGGTGGCGTCAGGCCTCAGCAGCGAGGCGAAGTTCCATTCCAATCGCATGTCGGCCATCGAGCCCATTGCATCGACGTCGACAGCGTCGTCCGCATCCACGATGAGTCCCATGGCGAAAACCACTGCGGCAGCCGCACCGGCAGCCAGCTGCACGGGCAACGCGACGGCAACCTGCACGCCCGGCGCGTTCACCGTGGGCGATGTGGCCAATCGCTACAACATCAATCCGCTCTACAAGGCCGGCGTGAACGGCAAGGGTTCCACCATCGGCATCGCCACGCTGGCGGATTTCCTGCCGGCAGACGCCTACACGTACTGGAGCACCATCGGTCTGGCCGTGAAGCCCAACCGCATCACGCAGGTGCATGTGGACGGCGGCGGCCCGTTGAGCGGCCCTGATGGCTCCGGCGAAACGTCACTGGACGTGGAACAGTCCGGCGGCCTGGCGCCATGGGCGGACATCATCGTGTACGACGCGCCCAACACGGACGCCGGCTTCTTCGACGTGTTCAACCAGTCCATCTCGGACAACAAGGTGGACAGCCTGTCAGTAAGCTGGGGCGAGCCGGAAATCCTGTATTTCCCGCAGACGGAAGGCGGTGAAGACTTCACCGACGAACTGCGCGCCTTCCACCAGGTGTTCATGGAAGCGGCTGCCCAGGGCATCTCCATGTTCGCCACGGCCGGCGACTCAGGCGCCTACGACACGGTGCGTGACTTCGGCGGTTCGTTGAGCGATCCCGTACCGCCGCCGCTGACGGCGGATGCGCCCGGATCGGATCCGTACATCACCACGGCCGGCGGTACCACGGTGCCCTTCAGCTACAGTTTCCGCGGCGGCCCGACACAGTCGATCAAGCAGGAAAGCGTCTGGGGCTGGGATTACATCCAGACGTATTTCCAGAAGTACCTTGGGCTAAGCGTCGGCGTGTTCTCGGTCGGCGGCGGCGGTGGTGTCAGCGTGTTCTGGCCGCTGCCGCTGTATCAGGCGTTCACGCCCGGCATCAAGAAGAGCGAGAAGAACCAGACATGGCTGTTCCCCGAATACGGCATCGATTACACGCTGCCGGCCAACTTCAAGGGCCGCAACCTGCCGGATATCTCGCTGAACGCTGATCCGGAATCGGGCTACAGTTTCGTGTCGTCGCTGGATGGCCCGGGCCTGCTCACCGGCGAAGGCGGCACCAGCTTCGTGGCACCGCAGCTCAACGGCATCAGCGCCCTGCTGAAGCAGGCCACGCACGGTCGCCAGGGCTTCTGGAACCCGCAGATCTATCCGCTGCAGAACATCTTCGGCTACGGCCCGTTCTCGCCGTTCAACGACATCAAGGCTGGCGACAACTGGTTCTACAAGGGTGTGAGCGGGTATGAACCGGGTGCGGGCCTCGGCACGCTCAACGTGACCAACCTGGCGTTGTTCCTCACGGTGTTCTGATCCGCGATGTTGCTCGTACACGCAAGGGCCGGCACCACGCCGGCCCTTGTCGTTTGAGGCAGCGCGCCATCCAAGGGCTTGCTGACGACGGCCCCAATTGCCATGCTCGCCGCACTTTCCCGCAGCGAAGCTTCCATGAGCGATACCTCGACGCCCACCGGTTACGTCCGTCGCCTCCGCCCCTGGGACGCGGCCCTGATCGTGGTTGGTGGACTGATCGGCGGCGGCATCTTCCTCAACCCCTATATCGCTGCCAACCGCACGGAATCCGGGCTGGCCCTGCTGCTGGTGTGGGTGGGTGCCGGTGTGCTCACGCTGATTGGCGCGCTGTGCTATGCGGAACTGGGCGCACGTCGCCCGCACGCTGGCGGCAGCTACGTGTACCTGCGTGATGCGTTCGGACCATTGGCGGGCTTCCTGTTCGGCTGGACGATGCTGCTGGTGATCTATTCCGGCTCAAGCGCCGCCGTGGCCACGATCTTCGCCAGCTACGCCGCTGCGGTATTCGGCCTGCCTGCCACCATGGTCACGCCACTCGCCGCAGGTGCGCTGGCGTTCGTGGCGCTGATCAACCTGTTTGGCTTGAAGCTGGGTGCGCAGGTGCACAACCTGTTCACGCTGCTGAAATTGCTGGCCGTGGCGGTGCTGGTGGTGTGCGGCCTGTTTCTGGCGGGCGCCGGTGGCAACAACGTGCTGGCAGCCGATCCCGCGCGTGAAGGGGTGGGCTTCATGGGCGCGGCCCTGCCGGTGCTGTTTGCGTATTCGGGCTTCACCTACCTCAACAATCTCGCTGGCGAAGTGGCCGAACCGCAGCGCACGCTGCCCCGCGCGCTGGTCATCGGCATGGTGCTGGTGATTGCGGCCTATGCGCTGGGCAACCTCGCCTACCTCGCCGTGCTGGGCCATGACGGCCTGGCGGCCAGCCATACGCCCGCGGCGGACGTGATGCAGCGCGTGTTCGGCACCACCGGCGCCAAGATCATGGCCGTGGGCATTGCCATTTCCACGCTGGGTTTCTGCAACATCACACTGGTGTCCGGTGCGCGCGTGCTGCAGGTGATGGGCGAAGACGGGCTGTTCTTCCGCAGCGTGGCGCGCCTGCACCCGGTGCATCGCACGCCCAATATCGCGCTGCTGCTGCTGTCGGGCTGGGCCATCGTGCTGGTGCTGTCGGGCAGCTACGGCCAGTTGCTCGACTACGCCACGTTCGGCGACTGGCTGGCCTGCGCGGTGGGCGTGGGCACGCTGTTCTGGTATCGCCGCCACGAGGGGGCGCAGGCCAGCTTCCGCGTGCCGGGCTACCCCGTGCTGCCGCTCATTTTCATCGGCACGGTGGGTCTGGTGGTGGTGCAAAGCCTGCAGGCCAGCCCTAGGAATACGGGGATGGGCCTGCTGATCATGGCCGCCGGCATCCCGGTTTACCTGGTCTGGCGACGCCTGTTCAGCCGGGTTACCTCCTAAGAATCGGCTCGCAATGCCACAATGGGTGGATCAAGGGATGTCCTGATCCATCCCACGGAGCCCCGAAGCGATGGCGAGCGCGCAAGACCAGTTACCGACACCCGGAACGAGCAACACCATCGTGCCCGAGAAGGTGCGCGAGGGCGTCGACCTGGAGATCAACGGCAGAAGCTATCGCCACACCGGCGATGACCAGATGCCCCTGCTCTGGTATCTGCGTGACGTGCTGCGCCTCACCGGCACCAAATACAGCGGTGAACACGGCGAAGGTGGCTACGATCTGGTGCTGGTCGACGGCAAGCTCGCCTCGGCGACCACCCTGCCGGTCGCCAAGCTGGCCGGCAAAGCGGTGACCACCGTGGAAGGCCTGGCCGCTTCGGACGGCAAGCTGCATCCGCTGCAGCAGGCCTTCGTGGACGAAGACGCCATCGGCTGCGGCTACTGCACGCCGGGCTGGTTGATGGCGTCGCTCGATCTGCTGAACCGTCATCCGCAACCTTCCGACAACGACATCGACCAGTTGCCCAACCTTTGCCGTTGCGGCTGCCAGACCCGCGTGCGACGCGCCATCAAGCGCGCCGCCAAGGGAGCACACGCATGAGTCACCCGCACGACACCACCACGATGGCGTTGTCGCGTCGTCGCTTCCTGAAAGTGCTCGCCGGTACGGCGGGCGCCCTCATCGTCGGCATTCCCTTCGCCGATGCCGCCGATGCACCCGTGCCGGCCGCGTTGCTGGGCGACACGCTTTACGGCCTGGGCGCGTACGTGCGCATCGATGCAGACGGCAACGTGCTCATCGGCATCCGCGATCCGGATACCGGCACCGGCACATCCACGTCACTCGCGCGCATCATCGCCGACGAACTGGATGCGGACTGGACGCTCGTCAGCGTCGTATCCCTGGGCCTTGGCGTGGAAGACGACAACGGCAAGCCCCGCTGGACCTATGGCCATCAAACCAGTGGCCTCGGCGATTCCGTCCCGGCTGCATGGGCCGATTTGCGCGAAGCCGGTGCGCTCGCACGCTGGCTGCTGATGCAGGCGGCCGCACGGCGTCTTGGCGTTCCTGCCGATCGACTGCGTTGCGAGGAAGGCAGCGTCATCGCGCCGGATGGCCGCCGTTTCGGTTATGGCTCGCTGGCCGAAGCCGCCGCGAAAATCGCCCCGCCCGCCAATCCCGTGCCGACGAAGGCGCCCGAACACTACACGCTGATCGGCCAGCCGGCCGGCGACATCGACGCACGCGCCATCGTCACCGGCCAGACGGCGTACGCGCTCGATACGTACATGGCCGAAGCCCTGGTCGCCGTGCTGTCGCACTGTCCCTGGAGCGACGGCAGCGTCGACAGCCTCGACACCACCGAAACGCTGGCGGTGAAGGGTGTGGTCAAGGTGGTACAGCTCAAGCCTGAAGCAGGCATTCCGCTGGGACAGACCGTCCGCTCACCCGCTGTCGCCGTGCTGGCGGAGAACACGTGGGCGGCACTGCAAGGCCGTGCGAAGCTCAAGCTGCAGTGGAAGGCCGGCGCACAAAGCGAGAGCAGTGCGTGGTTCGAGCAGCAGGCCGCCGATGTCGTCAACGACAAGGACGCACAACCCGCGGCACGCGTGCGCAACGATGGCGATGTCGATGCCGTGGCGAAGAAATCCAAGAACCGCCTCGAGGCGACCTACGTGCAGCCGTGGCTTGCCCACGCCACGCCGGAGCCGATGAATTGCCTGGCGAAGATCGACAAGGACGGCGCCACGCTGGTCGTGCCCACGCAGGCGCCGCAGCAGGCGTGGAAGGTGGTGCAGCGCCTTACAGGCCTTGCACCCGCGCAGATCCAGATCAGCGTGCCGCGCGTGGGCGGCGGCTACGGTCGTCGCCTGGATCACGACTTCGTCGCCGAAGCCGTGATGCTCGCCAAGGCCGTCGAAAAGCCGGTCAAGCTGATGTGGACGCGCGACGAAGACCTCACGCAGGATTTCTACCGCTCCGGCAGCGTGCACAAGTTCAGCGCCACGCTCGACGGCAAGCGCCAGATCGTCACCTGGAATCAGCGCATGGCCAGTGCCTCGGCGCTTGCGCAACGCGGGCTTGGCGACAATCGCCTGTGGACGTCCGAAGTGGATGCTCATCAGTTGCCTGCCGGGCTCGTGCCCAATCTGCGCAGCGACTGGTACTCGTTGCCGTCGGCGATGTTGCGCGGTCCGTCGCGCGGCATGCCGCACGTCAGCAACGCTTTCGCGGTTGAAAGCTTCATCGATGAAATCGCGCACTCGCTGAAGGAAGACCCGCTGGTCACGCGCCTGCGTCTTATCGGCGAGCCGCGCATGATTCCGCTCGGCGATGGCCGCACGCTGGACACGGGGCGGCTTGCCAACGTGCTCAAGCTCGTTGCCGATCGCATCGAGTGGAAGAACTGGCTGCGCACGGTGAATGGCCTGGGCATGGCGTGCTGGCACGTCAATGGCGCTTATGTCGCGCACGCCATCGAAACGTCCCTGCAGGGCGACAAGCTCAACATCGAGCGCGTGGTCTGCGCGGTGGACGTGGGTCGTGTCATCAACCCCATGGGGCTTGAGGGTCAAGTGGCTGGCGCCACGCTGGATGCGCTGTCCACGGCGTTGAATCTCTCGCTGAGCTACAAGGACAGCCAGATCCAGCAGCACAACTGGAAGGACTACCCACTGGCCAGCATGGCGCAACTGCCCGACACCACCGAGGTGATCATCGTGCCGGGCGATGGCGATCCGGCAGGCGCGAGTTTCCTGGGCATGCCGAGTGCGGCACCGGCGCTCGCCAATGCCGTGTTCCGCGTGAGCGCGGTGCGTGTGCGTCGCCTGCCGTTGCTGAAGGAAATGCTGCGCATGCTGTAACAAACGGAGCGGCGACCTGCCGCCCCGTTGCACCACAAAGCTTCTGGCGGGTTCAACGCAGACAGCTTTGTGAGGAAATCGTGTACGCATTCGCGCGCAAAATGTCCGCTGTGTCTGAGTAATTTCACGGACGCACGAATCCATTTTCTGCCTTACGATGCCTCGACTTCGGCGCTACTCGCGTAGCGCCGTTCTCTTGTCCGGGGGTGGTAATGCGTCGTTGGCTCGCGTCGATCGCCGTGCTCTGGTTGTGCATCGTGCCGCTGTCGTGGGCACAAACTGCGCCGTCTCCCACTCCCAGTCGCTGTATCGGTCTTGTGCTTGGTGGTGGCGGCGCGCGAGGCGCCGCGCACATCGGCGTACTGGAAGTGCTCGAGCGCGAGCACATTCCCATCTGCCGCATTTCCGGCACCAGCATGGGTTCCATCGTGGGCGGCATGTATGCGGCGGGCTATTCGCCGGAGGAAATGCACCACATCATCACCACGCTCGACTGGGCCGACCTGTTCTCCGACAACCCGGCACGCGTGGAACTTCCCATGCGGCGCAAGGATGCCGATTACCGCTACCTGCTCAACTTCGAGGTCGGCTACAAGAACGGCCACATCATTACGCCGGCAGGTGTGGTGCAGGGACAGAAGTTGTTGCTGTTGTTGCGGCGCCTGCTCATTTCGACGTGGGACGTGCACGACTTCGATCAGCTGTCCGTGCCCTTCCGCGCGGTGGCCACCGACATCGTGGCCGGCAAGCCCGTGGTGTTCGGCACCGGCGACCTGGCACTGTCGATCCGTTCCAGCATGTCCGTCCCGGGTGCCTTTGCCCCCACCAACGTCGACGACAAGTTGCTGGTCGATGGCGGCCTGATGGACAACGTCCCCATCGATGTCGCGCGAAGCATGGGAGCCACCGAACTCATCGTGGTGAACGTGGGCTCGCCCTTGCTGGATCGCGAACAGCTCAGCAATCCCGTGGCCGTGCTCAACCAGATGGTGAGTGCGCTGATGGAGGAAAAGACACAGCGGCAGCTCGCCACGCTTGGCAGCAATGACATCCTGATCACGCCTGCGCTCGGGAACATGAGTGCCGCCGAGTTCAACCGTGGTGCAGAAGCCATCGCCATCGGCAAGGCGGCAGCCGAAGCGGCGCTGCCACGACTGCGCGCCATGTCGGCAGGCCCCGAGGAATGGAATGCCTTCATCGCGCAGCACCGCCAGCGACACTTTGATCCCGGCCTCGTCGCGTTCCTCAAGGTCGACGCCCAGCACACGGAAACGGCCGACTACGTGCAGGAAAGCCTCGCCAAGGACGTGGGCCAGACCTTCGATCCGACCAAGCTCGAATCGCAGATCGGCAGCATCTACGGCCGCGGCAACTATCAGCAGATCGACTATCGGCTTGAACAGCAGGACAACCAGCGAGGCTTGCTGATCATCCCGCGCGACAAACCGTGGGGGCCGGTGTACGGCAAGCTCGGTTTCGAACTCGACGATGATTTTGCAGGGCGTAGCGAATACCTGATCTCAGGCGAAGTCACCGCCACCAACCTCAACAAGCTCGGCGCGGAATGGCGCAGCACCTTGTGGGCGGGGCGCATCGGCGGACTGGCCAGCGAGTTCTATCAACCGTTCGGCCAGGGCGCGTCCACCTACGTCATGCCCTACGGGTTGATCCGCAACGAAGACTTCCCCGTGTTCAACGATGCGGGCGAAAAACAGTTGGCCGAATACCGCGTCAAGCGCAGCTACCTGGGTTTCGAGACAGGCTGGACGCCGGCATCGTACTGGCGTGTGCTGGCGGCGTACACGCGCGGCCGCGACAAGGGCGACCTGCGCATCGGCAATCCGGAAGACTTTTTCAACGAGAAAGAAGACTACAGCCAGGCCAAGGTCGGTCTGGACTGGGACAGCCTGGACGACGCGCAATTCCCGTCCAAGGGCGCACACGTCAACTTCTCCTACAACTTCTACCGGCCCTGGCTGGGCGGCGACCAGACCGGCGATGTGGCGCAACTGAAAGCCGACTGGGTACCGGATTTCGGCCTTGCGCAGACGCGCTACCACGTGCTGCTGGGCATGTATGCCAGCAGCGCGATAACCCACGACAAGCAGATGGACCAGTTCTTCGAGGCGCAGAGTTTCCTGGGCGGATTCCTGAACCTTTCCGGCTATCCCGAGCGCTCGCTGCACGGCGACCAGTCCATTCTCGGTCGTGCCGTGGTGTACCGGCGTACCGGCGCCACGGATGCCATCTTTTCCACCCCCATCTATGTCGGCGCCAGCCTGGAAGCGGGCAACACCTGGCAGACGAAGAGCCAGGTGCAGCTCGACTCGCTGATCTATGCGGGCAGCCTTTTCCTGGGCATCCAGACACCGCTGGGGCCGCTGTTCCTCGGATACGGCTACGCCCAGGGTGGGCACAACTCGGTCTACCTCACGTTCGGGTCCTTGCTGCGACCCAATCCGTGACGCTCGAAGGAACGAAGTGGTTTATCGCGCAGCCTGCACGATCGTCGCCGCACACTTCATTGCCGCCCATCCGTCGAGCTGGGCCATTTACCAGGAGCCTTCATCATGAAAGCGTTGCGTTTCATCGTCATCGCAGCCGGTCTGGTCTTGAGCGCATGTTCCAACGTGAGCGTCACCAATCAGTGGCGCGATCCATCCTGGCCGGGACCGCCGGCTTCCAACGTGGTGGTGGTGGGCATTTCCCGCAGCGACACCATGCGCCATATCTTTGAAGACACCTTCTCGCAGCAGCTGCAGGCAGCTGGCATCCAGGCATCGCCCAGCTATACGCAGATTCCGGCCGGCACCACCGGCGCCATTGGCTTGCGTGACCTGGTGAAATCCAGCGGCGCACAAGCCGTGCTGGTGACGCGCGTGCAACGCGTGGAGCAGAAGACCAGCGTAACGCCCAGCGGCCCGATGTACGGCGGCTTCTACGGCTGGTACGGCGGCGCGTGGGCCTCGGTGCCCGACGTGCAGCAGTACGACGTGGTGACGCTGGAAACCAGTGTGTGGGACCCGCGCACGGAGAAGCTCGTCTGGACCGTGACCACCCAGGGCATCGGCACCAACGACATTCCGAAGGCCACCACGCAACTGGCGCAGACGCTGATTCCGAAGCTGAAGACTGACGGCATCCTGCGCTGAGCGGCATCGTCCGTTGGAAAACCGGCAAGCGTCAGTGGAACTGATCGCTTGCCGGAACCCACGTGGTGCTGCTGCGAGCAGGGCCTGTCGGCAGGGTAACGTCCGCCGGACAACCTGGCGGTAGCGGGCCGCCTGCCACACGCGCCGCGGCGCACTGCGCGCTGTTGTCCAGCTTTATCGTTGCCACGGTCGGCACCGCGCCGGCCGATGGCGACGGCGGTACCAGCGGGTTGGTCGGCGCCAGTTTCATCTTGTCGTAGACGACATCGTCCACCGGCGCAGGCGGCGGATTGCCGTCGCCGCAACCGAACAGGGCCATCGGGAACAGCGGCATCACCACGCATTCCACGCGTACACCGCGCGGCAGGTTGAAGGTGTGCCGCATGGTGGTCTTTTCGACGGCGTGGCGCAGCGCGGTGTCGATCGAGCTTTCACCTTCCGGCGTCCAGTCCTTTTCGAAACGCGTGGGCGTGTAGCCAATATTCGGCGTGCCGTGCGACATCACTTCCGTGTTGCCATGCGGCTTGAGCTGCACGTCCGTGCCGACGACGCCTTCGGGCTGCTCACCCTGTCCCTTGCCACCGTTCCCATTGCTGTTGCCGTTGCCCTGTCCAGGCGGCAACGCAAGGTTGAGCCCCTTGCCGGCCGCCACGCTCGGCGAGCGCTCGACGCCATTGGGCTGACCGGGCGTACCGCTGCGGCTGCCCTGCGGCGTGGCGTTGGGTGCGCTGCTTTCACCGCTTTCGCCGGTGTGGCTGGCTTCGCTGCTGGCGCTGTTTGCCTGCGCGGTGGACGCGCTCTGGGAAGACGCATTCGACGCCGACGAGGTGGCTGCGCTTTGCGCCGGCGCCGATTCCGCCGGTGTTTCGGACAGCTGGGGACGTTCGATGGACGGCTTGTTGTCCAGCGCGACGGCCTTCGGTGCCACCATATCCAGGTGCGGCGCCTGCGGCTGGTTGATGGTGGGTTGCGCGTTGGGCGGCAAGGGCACCGCTTCCAGCTGGGGTTCTTCCGCCACGCGGATGGCCGGCGACTCCACCTTGGGTTGTTCGCGCGGCACCACCGGCACCACAGGGGTTGGTTGCGGCTGCAGGTTCACCGTGGGTGCGGCCTGAGCCGGCAGCGGCACGGCCTGCATCTCCGGCTCGGGCGGCGACGCGGGTTCTTCAGGGCGTGCCACCGGCGCAATGCTCGGCTTGGTGTCGGCGGGCACGGCCTTCTCCATCGCCACCGTGGGCGGCGTGACGACGGGCGCCGACTGCGGCGGCACTTCGGGAATGGCCAGCGACGCTGGCGGCGGCATGGGCTGGCTGCCGTCGGCCTGCGGCTTGCGCACGGGCTCGGGCTCGGGCTGGAATTTCGGCGGCACCGGCTTGTCGATGGCCGGCGTTTCCAACGCCACCTGCGGCGGCTCCTGCGCGGTAGGCACGGGCTGCAGCTGCTCAGCCGACGCCGGCTTGGGCACCGTCACGGGAGGCAGCGGCGCGGCAGTTGCTTCGACCTTGGGCGCCTCGGCCTTGGGCACGTCGGTGACGACCGGCGTCTGTATGGCAGGCACCGGCACGGGAGCAAGATCGTTGTTGGTACGCGTGGACGAACTGCTGCGGCGTGCCGTGTGCGGCGCATCGCTTGCATTGCCCTTGTGCACCGGCCCCACTTGCTTGGGCGGCGTGCCGCGCACGGGTGGTGGCGGCGGTGGTTCTTCCTTGGGATGGTCGATCAGGCGCACGACGAGCGGTGGTGTCTCATCGTTGATTTCTTCCATCTCGTAAGCAGGCCCGAGGATGGCGCCGAACAGGAAAACGAGATGGACCATGAGCGCGCCGGCCAGCGCGAGTATGCGCAACCAGCGATCGCGAGGCCGCTCGCCGCGCCGCCGACGATACACAGCCGCGCTCTCCGCCGCCGACTTTGGCGATGGAAGCGTCACGGTCAGCCGGCTAACGGAATCCCTGTTCATTGGGGAAGTGTAGCGGGCACCGGTTACGTTCTGAGAAGTCCCCTGCGAATAGACGGCTCAATGGCCGTCCTGGCTCGCCGGGTGCGCGGCCCGCTCCTGTATTTCGGCATCCACGGCGCGCGTGGGCGTGTCGACCGGGCAGCCATACGGCAAGGGCTTGTCCGCGCGATAGATGGCGATGCATTCCTCCACGCTGGGCTTGGCGGGCTCGGGCGAACCCGGCGCCAGCTGGCTGGCCGGTGCCATGTTCAAACGCATGTCGCGATTCTTGTAGGACGGCGGTGGCGGCGGATCGCCTCCGCAACCGCCACCCAGCATCGCCAGCGACAGCGAGCAGTGAATTCGCACGCCAGGCGCCACGTGGAAGGTGTGCTCCACGGTGCTTTTGTCCACGGCTTTTTGCAGGGCATCGTCCACCGAACTGCCACCGCCCTTTTGCCAGTCTTTTTCGAAGCGCGTGGCTTTGTAGGGCACGGTGGTGGTGTGCTGCATGATGCTGGTGTCGCCCTGCGGTGTCCTGTCGACGTAGCCCGGCTCCGCCGGTGGCGCCACAGTCGTTGCCTTGGTCGGCAACGCGGCCTCGCCGGTTGCGTTGCCGATGGGCGGCTGTGTCGATGGCGGACTTGAGGTGGCTGGCGCCGGCGGTTCCGGCGGAAGACTGACCGTCATGGCGTTCTTCGCTGGCGGCTCGTGCACCACAGGCCGACTTACCGGGGGCGGAGGCGGTGCGGGCTCGGGTGGCGGCGGCGGCACCAGTTCTGGCGGCGCTACCGGACCCTGCGACGAGAAGGCACGCGGAATCAACCGCACCTGCAGCGCACCGGCACGGTCTTCCCGCACCATTTCGGAAGCCTTCCTCAGCTGCATTTCATGCCAGGTCAGCCAGCCGAACAGGACGTGCAGCACCAGCACGATGCCCAACACCAGCCAGCGACGCCCGCGGTTGGGCGGAGCCTTTCGCCAGCGAAGCTGATGCAGCAACGCGCGTGTGGGTCCATCGAGAGGCGCCAGCCCGCGGGAGTACGGGCCTGGAGGTGTCCAGCGATGGTGTTCGACCTGCTCGGTGTGCTCGATGGGGATTCCCTTCTTTGCCTGGGGAAAGCGCACGGCGGACATCCCGGCCGACCGTGCAAGGGGTAGTCACTAAAGACAACCCGACAGGCTGGCCGGTTCCCCTTTCACCGCACTGCAACTTGACCCCGGGGGCGGATGGCGAAAACCTACGCAGACGGCCACCCCGGCCGTAACCCGCCATGACCGCCCCCGCGTCCTGCACGCCTGGACGACCATGACGGCCCGCCATCGTCAGCCGCTTGCGCGGCTTCGTGCGGCGCCGCAGGTCATTGCCGGCACGATTCCGCGCCCAGCCATGGGAGGGTCGCATCGTGTCGTACACCACGGAAAATATCCGCAACATCGCACTCGCCGGACATGCCGGCGCCGGCAAGACCACGTTGTTCGAAGCATTGCTGCACGCCGCTGGCGTCATCCAGAACCCAGGTTCGGTCGAGCGCGGCACCACGCAATCGGATGTGGACGAACAGGAAAAAGCGCGCGGTCATTCCATCGATACCGCCATCGCCGGCATCCCGTTCGGCAAGAGCCACATCAACCTCATCGATACGGCGGGCTACGCGGATTTCCGCGGCCCCACCCTCTCCGCCTTCGCCGCGGTGGAGACCGTGGCCATCGTGGTCAACGCGTCCAATGGCGTCGAATACGGTACGCGACGCATCATGGAGCGCGCCGCCGAACGCAAACTCGCACGCGTGCTGGTGGTCAACAAGATCGACTGCGACGTGGCAAAACTGGGTCCACTGGTGGATGCGTTGCGCGAGGAATTCGGCACGCAGTGCCTGCCCGTCAATCTTCCCGCCGATGGCGGAACCAAGGTGCTCGACTGTTTTTTCCACAGTGACGGCGCCACCGATTTTTCATCGCTCGCCGAAGCGCATCAACGCATCCTCGATCAAGTGGTCGAGGTCAACGAAACGGTGATGGGTCACTACCTGGATGCCGGTGAAGGCGATCTCTCGCCGCAGGAACTGCACGATGCGTTCGAGCAATGCCTGCGCGAAGGTCATCTGGTGCCCATCTGTTTCGTGAGCACGCGCAATGGCGCCGGCGTGAAGGAATTCCTTGAGCTGGCGGATCGACTGCTACCGAATCCTGCCGAAGGCAATCCACCGCCCTTCCTCAACGGCGACAACGAAGAAATCACCGTTGAAGCTGATCCGAAACAGCACGTCGTCGCCGACGTGTTCAAGATCGTCAACGATCCCTTCGTCGGCAAGCTTGGCGTGTTTCGCGTATGGCAAGGCACGATCAAGCGCGACACGCAGCTGTTCATCGACGACAGCAAAAAGCCTTTCAAGGTGGGCCACTTGTTCCGACTGCGCGGCAAGGCGCATGAGGAGATCGAGCAGGCCATTCCCGGCGACATCGCCGCCGTTGCCAAGGTGGAAGAAATCCATTTCGATGCCGTGTTGCACGACTCGCATGACGAAGACCGCATCCACCTGGCGCCGATTCGTTTCCCGCAGCCCATGTTCGGGCTTGCGCTGGAACCCAAGCACAAGGGGCAGGAACAGAAACTCTCGCAAGCCATTGCGCGCCTGGCCGAGGAAGATCCCTGCTTCCGGCTTGAGCATCACAAGGAACTCAACGAAACCGTGGTGCGTGGCCTGTCCGACCTGCATCTGAAGATCATGCTCGAGCGCATGAAAGAGCGTTACAGCGTGGAAGTAACCACGCATCCACCGCGAATCGCTTATCGCGAGACCATCGCCGGACGTGCGGAAGGTCACCATCGCCACAAGAAACAGACCGGTGGTGCTGGCCAGTTCGGCGAAGTCTTCCTGCGCGTGGAACCACTGGATCGCGGCAGCGGCTTTGAATTTGTCGATGCGATCAAAGGCGGCGTCATACCCGGGCAATTCCTGCCCGCCATCGAGAAAGGCGTACGCCAGGCTTTGGATTCCGGCGCGGTTGCCGGCTATCCCATCCAGGACGTGCGCGTCACCGTCTACGACGGCAAATACCATCCCGTGGATTCCAAGGAAGTGGCCTTCATCAGCGCCGGCAAGAAAGCCTTCCTCGACGCCATCGGCAAGGCACGTCCGGTGGTGCTGGAGCCGATTGTGGATGTCGAGGTATCCATTCCCGAAGCCAACGTAGGCGATGTCACCGGCGGACTCGCGGGCAAGCGAGCGCGCATCATGGGTACGGACACGCTGCGTGGTGGCGAGCTGGTAATCAAGGCGCAGGCGCCGTTGGCCGAACTCACCGATTACCCCACGGAACTGAAGGCCATGACGGGCGGCCGCGGGCGCTACAGCCTCGATCTCAGCCACTACGAACCGGTGCCGCCACCGGTGCAGAAGCAACTGAGCGAAGCGTGGAAGCCGCACGTGGAAGAGGACTGAACCCTGCGGTTCATCGCCTGAACGGGTGCGACCGACGTCGCGCCCGTTCGTCTTTCGGCAGTTGAGGCGTGCCAATACGCCGCCATGTCCATCGTGATGATTGCGCTGCCACGCGCGGCGCTGGAGGCATGTGATGAGCCGCTCCTTCGTGAAGGATGCGGACGAGTCCGTCGGCGAACGGCTGCCGGATATCCCGCTGAGCGAACATCCCAACTACGTCACGCCGCGTGGGCTGGCGCAATTGCGCGCGCGGTTGCTGGAGGTGCGAGAGCGACGCGACGCTTTGCGTGCCTCTACCGAGGCGCTGCCGCAGCAGCGCGAGCTGGCTGCCATTGAACGCGAGCTGCGCTGGCTCAATACGCGCGTCGGCAGCGCCATCGAAGTGGATCTTGCGCAGCAGCCGCGTGATCGCGTGGCCTTCGGTGCACTCGTTACGGTGGACAGCGACGAAGGCGAGGCGCACTACCGCATCGTGGGCGAAGACGAGGCCGACGTGGAGCATGGTTGGGTGAGTTACGTATCACCGCTGGCCAAAGCGTTGCTGGGTGCGCGCGTGGGTGATGAGGTGACGTGGCAGCGGCCGGCGGGTGACCTGGCCGTCGAGATCACCGCGATCGAGTACCCCGGGGACGACTAAGCTTTTTTGTAGGAGCGCACTTGTGCGCGACCGTACGGCGACAACGGGCATCAATACCTGGTTGATTCGACTCTCGCCACCAAGGCTGCGCCCCAGGACGAGGCACACCCTGGCTCTGCGGTCGCGCACAAGTGCGCTCCTACAAGGACGACTAAGCTTTTTTGTAGGAGCGCACTTGTGCGCGACCGTATTGCGACAACGGGCATCAGTACCTGGTTGATTCGACTCTCGCCACCAAAGGCTGCACCCCACGACGTGGCACACCCTGGCTCTGCGGTCGCGCACAAGTGCGCTCCTACAAGAAGGCAGGGTGTGCGCCAGGCTTAGCGCTTGGACTTCAGCAACGTTCCGCTGCATTTCGGCGAACCGCACAGGCACTGCCACAGCTTCTTGAGGCGCGCGGTATGCGGTACATCCAGCGTGATGCCGTAGTCGTAGGTCAGCTCTTCGCCGGGCTTGATGTTGCGGATGGCTTCGATCAGCACGCGATCCTTTTTCGGATTGCCATCGGCGTTTTCTTCGATCACCGCCTGGCAGTTCGGATCGCAGCTGTGATTGATCCAGCGTGCGGTGTTGCCCTTGCGGTTGGCGTCGATCAGGTAGTCGTCGTTGAGCGTGAACAGGAACGTATGACCCGTTTCGCCACCATCGCCGTACAGCACGTCGGCCTCGGCGTGGCTCATCAGCGTGCCCTTGTACTCGATGATTTCCTCGCCCTTCTTGATCGGGGCGACGGCGAACACGCCATTACCGTGGATGGGGGAGCGGCGGGCAACGATACGTCGGGTCATGGGCAGCAAGATGTCAGGGATGAGTCCGCGATGATGCCTGCTGCGCCGCGACATGGGAACCTCCCGCGCGCCCGCGAATCTGTCATTCGGACGCGATCGCATGCGCGTCGAGACCCGACCATACGGGGCGACCGTGGACAGATGCCAAAGCCGTCCCCTAAGATTCAAACAATCGTTTGAGGTGAACTCATGAAACGACTCTTCGGCTGTATCACGCTGCTCGTGCTGGTGGCTGGCCTGGTGGCCTGCGGGCCGCCAAAGAAGAGCGTGTTTCCGCCGACCGTGAGCATCCAGGAAATGGCGACGCGGCCCGATGGCCAGTGGCGCCTGACCCTGCGCATCCAGAACAACAGCTACGGCTCGATGGATTTCCATTCCATCGACGGCCAGCTCGCCGTCGCCAACAGCCTGCCGGTGCGCCTGCACGCGCGCTTCGACCTGGACATTCCGCCGTTCGCCGCGGATGTCACGCAGATCGACGTGCTGCCGACGCCCGAGATGACGGCCGCGATCAAGGCCGCCGCCGTGAAAGGCAGCGCCGGCAGCGTGCCGTACTCGGTCACGGGCACCTCAAATGCCAAACCCGAGCAGGAAAAGGACTCCCGCGATTTCAGTTTCCACGGCAATGACTGGCTTTCGCCGGTGCCGGGAATTCCCAACACCTGGCGCTGATAGCCAGCGCTTGCATGACCCACTCAGGAACTTCGCCATGACGATCTACAAGGCTCCCCTCGACGACCAGCGTTTCGCCCTTTTCGACGTGCTCGGCGCAGAAGCCGTGCTCACCACGCTGCAGGGCGGTGAAGGCCACACGCGCGACCTGCTGGACGCCGTGCTGGAAGAAGCCGGTCGCCTGAGCGAAGCCGTGCTGGCGCCGTTCAACGCCAGCGGCGACGAAGAAGGCTGCCACTTCGACAAGGCCACTCACACGGTGACCACGCCGAAGGGCTTCAAGGAAGCCTTCAAGGCCTTCGCCGAAGGCGGCTGGACCGGCCTGACCCAGGGCGAGCATTTCGGCGGCCAGGCGCTGCCGAACCTGATGGGCACGGCCACCACCGAAATCTTCCAGTCGGGCAACCTGTCGTGGAGCCTGTACCCGCTGCTGTCCGAAGGCGCCTGCCACGCCATGGAGCTGCACGGCACCGAAGAGCAGCAGAACACCTACCTCAAGCCCATCGTGGAAGGCCGCTGGACGGGCACCATGTGCCTGACCGAGCCGCAGGCCGGTTCGGACCTGGGCCTGCTCAAGACGCGCGCCGAGCCCGGCGAGAACGGCAGCTACAAGATCACCGGCACCAAGATCTTCATCAGCGCCGGCGAGCACGACCTTTCCGACAACATCGTGCACCTCGTGCTGGCCCGCCTGCCCGACGCACCGGCCGGCAGCCGTGGCATTTCCATGTTCATCGTGCCGAAGTTCAAGGTGAACGCCGATGGCTCGCTGGGCGAGCGCAACGCCGTTGCCGCCGGCGCCATTGAGCACAAGATGGGCCTGCGCGGCTCGGCCACCTGCGTGATGAATTTCGACGCGGCCGAAGGCTTCCTGATCGGCGCGCCGCACAAGGGCCTGGCCGCCATGTTCACCATGATGAATGCCGCACGCCTGGGCGTGGGCGTGCAGGGTCTGGCGCTGGCCGAGCGCGCGCTGCAGAACAGCCTGAACTACGCACGCGAGCGTCTGCAGGGTCGTTCGCTGTCGGGCACCAAGTTCCCGGACAAGCCGGCCGACAACCTGATGGTGCAGCCGGACGTGCGCCGCATGCTGCTCACCCAGCGCGCCTTCGTGGAGGGTTCGCGCGCACTGCTGCTGTACACGTCGCTGCAGACGGACGTGGAAGCACGCGCCGCCGATGAAGCCACCCGCAAGCAGGCCAGCGACCTGGTCGCCTTCCTCATCCCCATCGCCAAGGGCGTGGTGACGGAGCTGGCGCAGGAGTGCACCAAGGAAGCGCTGCAGATCTACGGCGGCCACGGCTACATCGCCGAGAACGGCGTGGAGCAGTTCGTACGCGATGCCCGCATCATCACGCTGTACGAAGGCACCACCGGCATCCAGGCCGCCGACCTGCTGGGCCGCAAGATCCTCCAGCTGCAGGGCACCGGCTTCAAGCTGTTCCTGAAGGAGATCCAGGCCTTCTGCCAGCAGCACGCGCAGGATGCCTCGCTGGCCGGCCTGATCGGCCCGCTCGCCAAGGTCACCAAGGAATGGGCGGACCTGACCATCGCCCTCGCCCAGCGCGTGCAGGCCAACCCGGAAGAACTGGGCGCGGCCGCCAACGATTACCTCTACTACTCCGGCTACATCGCGCTGGCCTACATGTGGGCACGCAGCGTGGCAGCGGCGAACGGCAGCGGCCAGCAGGAATCGTTCAAGCAGGCCAAGCGCGACACGGCGGCGTTCTACTTCGCCCGCATCCTGCCGCGTTGCCTGATGCACAAGGCCGCCATTGAAGCGGGCGTGGATACGATCCCCGCCATCGCTTGATGTAAGGCGTTCAAGGGGGCCCTTCCGCCGAGGAAGGGCCCGCTTTTTGTTGGGGTGTTCTTCACACCTTCGGTACTTCCGCGTCCACGCCGCCGGGTGTAGAAACGGCGAACCTTTCTCGCGAATCCGGTTGTTCCGCATGAGCGACGCCACGTACCTGATCCGCCTGGCCGAAGACGACGACGACTTCATCCTTGGCCTTGTCCCCCGCTTCGTGGACTTCACCCTGCCGCCCTGGCGACGACGCCACGAATGCATCGAGGGCATCCGCAAGGATCTCCGCCGGCACCTGGATGAGCAGCCAGCCAACAGCTACCTGTTCGTCGCCGAGGATGACGATGGCGAACCGGTGGGCTTTGTCCACCTGCAGAAGACGCTGGATTACTTCACGGGCAGGAACAACTGCCACATCAACGACATCGCGGTCGCCGCCGCGCACGAAGGTCGCGGCATCGCTCGCGCACTGCTGGAACATGCCGAAAGCTGGGCGCGCGAGCACCGTTGCCAATTGATGACGCTGGCCGTGTTTCCCGGCAACGAGCGCGCGAAAGCCATCTACGAAAACGCAGGCTTTGCCACGGACCTGCTGCGCATGGCCAAGCCGGTGCGTTGAGTACGTGCATGCATGGACGGCTGCCACGCCGGCAGTCGTGCAACGGGAGAGCGTCATGACCGAACCGCTTCATACCGTTCGATTTCCCGGTGAAAGTCACGCCTATCGCGTCGCGCGTGACCGCCTGCTGCGCGCGGAAATGGATTTGCGGCGACAGACCGAAGCCACCGCCGCGCTACGGCGCGCGCTGCCGCTGGGCGGTGCGATTCCGGTGGACTACCACTTCGATGACGAAGGCGACACGCCGCTGGATACCGATATCGAACGGCAGACACGCTTGTCGGACCTGTTCGCCGAGGGCAAGGATTCGCTGGTCGTCTACAGCTTCATGTACGGCCCCGCCATGTCCGCGCCCTGCCCGTCGTGTTCGTCCATCCTCGATGCGCTCGATGGCGAGATGCCTCATCTGCGGCAGCGCGTGAACGTCGCCGTGGTGGCCAAGTCGCCCATACAACGCATTCGCCATTTCGCCCGCGAACGCGGCTGGCGACATCTGCATCTGCTCTCGTCCGCGCACAACACCTACAACGCGGATTACCACGGCGAAACAGCAGACGGTCGACAGATGCCGGCGCTCAACATCTTCCTGAAGCGCGACGGGCAGATTCATCACACGTGGTGCAGCGAATTGATGTTCGTGCCCTCGGAACCCGGGCAAGACCCGCGCCATGTCGATCCCATCTGGCCGTTATGGAGCCTGCTGGATTGCCTCCCCGAGGGGCGAGGCGTCGATTGGCGGCCAGGCCTGACATACGGCGATTGATCGATCCGACATCAGGGCAGTGGCAAACCCATCTGCTGGAAGATGGACGCGGTATCGCGCACGCCCCAGCGCCGCGCGATATGGCCTTCCTTCACCACGAACCATTCCATCGCGAGCACTTCGTAATCGCGTCCAGTCACCGGGCCACCACGGAACGACTGCACGGAACGTCCGCGCTCCGTGTAACGCACGGCAACCACATCGCCTTCCGCAGCCACCGCATCGACTTCCAGGCTCATCTGGAAACAGCGCATCCACTGATCCCATAAGGGCCGCGCGACATCGAGGCCGCCCCAGCCAAGCGCGCCATGGATGAGCGCATCGCCAGCGAACATGGCGCACACGCCATCGAGGTCGCCGCGATTGAAAGCGTCGACATACGACATCACCACGCGTTTGTTCTGCTCGGACATGTCTGCCCCGGCACGGGTCGCGCCGAGGAATGCGCGTCACCGCCCTTCCAAGCATATCGCCCAGTCCTGCGTGGACGACGTGAGGACACCCGCCAAGGCAGGGAGCCCATCCCGACGCATTGCGCGCCAGCAGGCAACGTCACGGCACCCGTGGGTGCCGTGACGTACGGAACATCAGTTCGTCAGCGCCGGCTTGGCGCCTTCGCCCTGCTCGCGCTGGCTGAGGCGCGTCGACACACGGTCGATGTTGGCCAGCGACAGCAGGTGGGCGTAGACCCAGCCCAGCACGCCTTCGCGCAGGAACTCGTGCGTGGTCTTCTCGTCCAGCGCGCGCAGCTTTTCTTCGTTCACCACGAACAGGCCGTTGAGGTTGATGGTCTTGCCATCCTTCTCCAGGCGGATGTTCCGCGGCTCAAGCAGGTTGTGCTTGCGCAGCTGCTCCATGAACCACTGGGTGCGGCTCACGTGCTGCTGGAATTCGCCCAGGAAACGCACGGCGCTGGTGAGCACCTCGGTTTCGCTGCCGTCATCCTTGAACAGGGCTTCGCCCTCGCTGGTGTTGAAGCCTTCATAGGCTTCGTCCAGGAACACGGTGAAGTCGTCGCCTTCCGCACCGGCCGGCTTCTCGGCCAGCACGAACGGATAGCGGCGCACGAAGGCCGGGATGTAGATGTTCTGTTCCCAACGGCCGTCGGCGTCGATGAACAGGTTCTCGTTCTCGCGCAGGCCCAGCAGCGCCATCGGACCGCAGTCTTCAACGGTGAGGCCGCCGAACAGGATCGGCAGGTCGCGCGCCGCAGCGGGGAATTCCACGCCAGTCAGCGGCACCGAGTGGATCTGGCTCGCGAACTTCAGGTTCGGGATCGGCTTGATGCGCAGATCCTTGTGCTGGTTGCGATTGAGCGGAACAGGACGCTCGTAGAAAAGAACTTCAGCCACGTTAACTACCTCTCCCCAGCCGCGCCGGGGTCGCCACCCAGGCTCCCCCTCCCAAACCCGGCCTCGGGTCTACAGATGAATGGACACTATATCAGCGCCCCTGCCGGCGGGAGAACACTTGCCCCGGGAGCCACCTTCCCCTGCCCTGACAACCATTTGCGTGTGTTCTGTCATGGAATTGGTCTATCCTCCGGTCAGATACAAGCCTTTTGCTGCACCGGAACGTTAACTCCCTCGGGTTGAAGGACGGTTTTGCATGCTGATGGAAGTACCTGGACGCGTTGTCGACCTTCATTCGACCCGCGTGCTGTCGCTGGACGCCGCCGGACGGATTCTCGACTGGATCAGCTGGCAGGAAGCGGTTTGCCTCTATGTCCGCGACGCGGTGGCCTGGACGCTGGGTGATCCCTGCATCACCGTCCACGGTGGCCAGAACCGGCTCAGCGGCGTGCAGAGCATGCTTTCGCTGCACCCGATCATCGCCAGCACCGGCCACTGCCGCGATCACGCCATCGACCCCTCGCCGGCGCTCACCAATACCGCCTTGTTCGCGCGCGATCGCTACCTGTGCATGTATTGCGGCGAACGCTTCAGCCGCGGCGAGCTGACCCGCGACCACGTGCTGCCCATCTCCAAGCACGGCAAGGACACCTGGGAAAACGTGGTCAGCGCCTGCCTGCACTGCAATCTCCGCAAGAGCAACCGCACGCCGCAGCAGGCCAACATGCCGCTGCTGGCCGTGCCATACCGCCCGAGCTGGGTGGAGCACCTGATCCTGTCCAACCGCAACATCCTGGCCGACCAGATGGAATTCCTGGTCAATCACCTGCCGCGCGATCGGCGCGAGCACATGGTCTGATTGCGGTCCGATTTTCGCCGATAGACCGCACACTTCCTTACCGTCATTCCCGCGGAAGCGGGAGGCGACTTTCAACAGCCGAAGGCCGGTCATCCAGCGCCTTTCAACGTTACGGCAACCCCAAAGGCACTGGATTCCCGCCTTCGCGGGAATGACGGTGAGGGATATGAGCGGTACGACCAACCGGGACGGCTCTAAGGCCTGTCCGCCTCATCCCCAAACGGGTTCTCCTCATCCTCGATCCGCTGCAGCTCGCTGCGGGCCTCCTCCGCCAGCATGCAGTAGCGGCGGCGGATGCGCTCGAGGATGGCCTCGTCCAGCTCCTCCAGGTTCAGCAGCGCGTTGTGGGCCTGGGAGCTGCGGATCAGCTCGTCCAGCTTGATGTGCACGGCGGCCGAATCCCGGTTCTGCGTGTTCTGGATCAGGAACACCATCAGGAACGTCACGATGGTGGTGCCGGTGTTGATGACCAGTTGCCAGGTATCCCCGAAGTGGAACATCGGCCCGGTGACCGCCCAGGCCAGCACTACGATCACCGCCAGCACGAAGGCCACCGGCCGACCGGAATAGCGGGCGACGTATTCAGCGAAACGCTGGAAAGCCTTGCGCGTGCTCATGGGAAGGTCTCGGCTGAACGGATGTGTCGGAGCCTCGCCCGCGCCATGTCAGCGCCATGTGGAGGCCGGCCCGCAGGAATTCACCCCGCCGCCCTTGCCCCGCCTCCCCGCTGGTCCAACAATACGCAGATGAACGACCTGTCCCGCTACCCCCATCTGGCGCCCATCGAGACGCCGGCCGACCTGCGCAAAGTGGCTGACGACGACCTTCCGGCCGTCGCCGACGAGCTGCGCCAGTACCTGATTGAAGCCGTGGCCAGCTCTGGCGGCCATTTCGGCGCCGGCCTGGGCGTGGTGGAACTCACGGTGGCCCTGCACCACGTGTTCGACACGCCGCACGACCGCCTGGTGTGGGACGTGGGTCACCAGTGCTATCCGCACAAGATTCTCACCGGGCGTCGCGACCGCATCACCACGATCAAGAAGAAGGACGGCCTGGCGCCGTTCCCGCGTCGTGAGGAAAGCGAGTACGACACGTTCGGCGTGGGCCATTCGTCCACCTCGATCTCGGCGGCGCTCGGCATGGCCATCGCCGCGCAGCGCAAGGGCGACCACCGCAAGGTCGTCGCCGTGATCGGCGACGGCGCGATGACCGCCGGCATGGCCTTCGAAGCACTCAACCACGGCGGCGACGTGGAACCGGACATGCTGGTCGTGTTCAACGACAACGGCATGTCCATCAGCGAGAACGTCGGCGCGCTGACCAAGATGGCCGCGCGAGCCATGTCCAGCCGTCGCTTGAACGCGCTGCGCGAACGCGCGAAGAAGGCGATTCCGCGCCAGTCGTTCTTCGGCCGCTTCTTCAAGCGCTGGGAAGAACATGCCAAGGGCATGATCGTGCCCAGCACGCTGTTCGAGGAACTGGGCTTCCACTACACCGGCCCCATCGACGGCCACGACATGCCGCAGCTGCTCGCTGCGCTGCGCACGGTGAAGGGTTTGCCCGGCCCGCAGCTGCTGCACGTCATCACCACCAAGGGCAAGGGCTACGCGCCGGCCGAACAGGCGCAGATCGAATACCACGCGGTGGGCCCGTTCGATCCGCAGGCCGGCCTGACGAAAAAGTCCGGCCCGTCCAAGCCCACCTATACCGATATTTTCAGCGACTGGCTGTGCGACCAGGCCGCCGCCGACGAGCGCCTGCTGGGCATCACGCCGGCCATGCGCGAAGGCTCCGGCCTGGTGCGTTTCTCCAAGGAATACCCGCAGCGCTACTTCGACGTGGCGATTGCCGAACAGCACGCGGTGACGCTGGCCGCCGGCATGGCGTGCGAAGGCGCCAAGCCGGTGGTGGCGATCTATTCCACCTTCCTGCAGCGCGCGTTCGACCAGGCGATCCACGACGTGTCGATCCAGAACCTGGACGTCACCTTCGCCATCGATCGCGCGGGCGTGGTCGGCCCGGACGGCGCCACGCATTCGGGCAGCTTCGATCTGTCGTACCTGCGCTGCCTGCCGAACATGGTGATCATGGCGCCGGCGGACGAGAACGAGTGCCGCATGATGCTGAGCACGGGCTTCGAGCACCACGGCCCGGCGGCCATTCGCTACCCGCGCGGCACCGGCCCAGGCGTGCCGCTGCAGAAAGAATTGGAAACGCTGCCGATCGGCAAGGCGGAAATGCGTCGCCGCGGCCATGGCCTCGCGCTGCTCAGCTTCGGCGCGATGCTGGCGCCGGCGGCGGAAATCGCGGCTGAAATGGATGCCACGCTGGTCAACATGCGCTTCGTGAAGCCGCTGGACGAGGCGATGATTCTCGAACTTGCGCGCACGCACGATGCGTTCGTCACGCTGGAAGACAACGCCATCGCCGGTGGTGCGGGCAGTGGCGTGGCCGAGTGCCTCGCCGCACATGGCATCGTGAAGCCGATCCTGCATCTGGGCCTGCCGGATGTATACCTCGAACACGGCAGCCGCGAAGAAGTGCTGACCATGGCCGGCCTGGACCTGCCGAGCATCCGCAACGCGATTCGTGCGCGCTTCCCACACATCGGCACGCGTAATCAGGTCACGGCCTGATCGGGGTTCACCGTTGAATCAAGAAGCCGCGCATTGCGCGGCTTTTTCATGCGCGAATCAGGAGCGTGTCCAGGCGCCGCCGCTGACGCGGTCGCGTTCTTCCAGATCCTGCTCGGTAAACACTTGCTCGTAGCCTGCGGCCTCAAGCACGCCGCGCACGGCATCACCCTGGTTCCAACCGTGCTCCATCAGCAACCAGCCGCCCGGCACGAGATGCTCGCGCGCCTGTGCCACGATGCGGCGGATGTCATCGAGCCCGTCGACACCGGACGCAAGTGCGCTGGCGGGTTCGAAGCGCAAATCGCCCTGCCCGAGATGCACGTCATCCGATTCGATGTAAGGCGGGTTGGAGACGACAACGTCGAACGTCTCGCCAGCCAGTGGCGCCAGCCAGTCCCCGTGGAAAAACTGCACGTTGCGAATGCCGTGCTTGACTGCGTTTCGCTCGGCAACGGCGAGCGCTTCCGCGCTGGCGTCGGTAGCGACAATGCCTGCTGTCGGGCATTCGCGCGCCAGGGCCAGCGCAATCGCGCCGCTGCCGGTACCCAAATCCACCACGCGGGATTTGCTGGTCATGCGCGCCAGCGCCAGTTCCACCAGCAACTCGGTTTCGGGACGGGGAATCAGCGTGGCGGGCGTGACCTCCAGCTCCAGCGTCCAGAAGCCGCGGCGACCGGTGATGTAGGCCACCGGTTCGCCATCGCGGCGACGCTGCACGAGCGCGCCATAAGCGTCCAGGTCGGCCGATGCAAGTTCATCGTCGGCGTGCGCGATCAGCCAGCTGCGCGGCTTGTCCAGCACATGGACGAGCAGCAACTCCGCTTCCAGTCGGTCGCCCAATTCGCGCGCCGCCTGCGCGATGGTTTCGCGCACCTCAGCCATGCACGTGATTCCCTTGAAACGATCGACCCGGCATGGCGACTTCCCCGCATGAAGAAGTCACAGTGTAAAGCCATTGACCGCCCTCTCAGGCCGGCGTCGGCGCCAGGTAGTGATGCACGGCCTGCACCACCACGGAACCTTCGCCCACGCTCGACGCCACGCGCTTGACCGACCCGGAACGCACGTCGCCCACCGCAAAAATGCCGGGCTTGGTCGTGGCGTAGGGCGATTCGAGCAAATGACCTTGCGCACAGCGTCCAGTGAGGACGAAACCCTTGGTGTCGAGCGCGAGGCAATCCTTCAGCCAGTCGGTGTTGGGCTCGGCGCCGATCATCACGAACACGTTGCTTACCGGTCGCGCGGTGTATTCGCCGGTTTCGCGCTGCTGCCATGTCACGCGGTGAAGGCGGCCCTCGCCTTCCAGGCCGGTGATCTCGCTGTGCGCATGCAGCGTGATCGACGACGACAGCAGGATGCGTTGCACCAGATAGTCAGACATCGTGGCCGCAAGGCCCGACGAACGCACCAGCACATGCACGTGCGATGCAATGCGCGAGAGGAACACCGCGGCCTGCCCGGCGGAATTGCCGCCGCCCACCACGATGACTTCCTCGTTCTTGCACAACTGGCCTTCCATCGCCGTGCAGGCGTAATGGATGCCGGTGCCCTCGAACTGTTCGTAGCCCGGCACGGACAGCTTGCGGTAGCGCGCACCCGTGGCCACGATCACCGAACGCGCCTGCACGCTCTGGCCATCGTCGAGGAACAGGCGATACGGCTGCACCGAACAATCGATGCCACAGGCCTGTCGCGAAATCGCCAGCCGCGCACCGAACTTTTGCGCCTGGGCCTGCGCGCGGCCGGCCAATGCCTGCCCCGAGATGCCGGTGGGAAAGCCCAGATAGTTTTCGATCTTCGACGAGGTGCCCGCCTGCCCGCCCGGCGCCACGCCTTCCACCACGATGGTGGAGAGGCCTTCGGACGCGGCGTACACCGCGGCGGCAAGACCGGCGGGGCCGGCGCCCGCCACCGCAACGTCGTAGATGAAATCCGGATCGATGGTTTCGGTAAGGCCAAGTTCGTCGGCCAGCTCGGACGTGGTCGGGTTCTGCAGGAAGCAGCGCTCGGGACAGATCACCACCGGCAACTGATCGTGGGTGAGCTGGAAGCACTCGATGAAACCGCCCGCCTCGGGATCGGTTTCCGTGTCGATCAGGCGATGCGGATAACCGTTGCGCACCAGGAAGCGTTCGAGGCGCAGCGTGTCGCCACTGTGCCCTGGGCCTACAAGCACCACGCCGCCAAACCCGGCGCGGATCAAGCC
This sequence comes from Dyella sp. C11, assembly GCF_003121485.1. Classification (GTDB taxonomy): domain Bacteria; phylum Pseudomonadota; class Gammaproteobacteria; order Xanthomonadales; family Rhodanobacteraceae; genus Dyella. The sequence continues at coordinate 193,288 of NZ_QAVX01000002.1, forward strand.
CACGCGCCGCAGGATGAAGGCACGCATGATGATTTCGCTGATATCCGCTTCGGCCGCCACCATGCGACGGAAGTCTTCCGAGCGTACGCGCAGCACACGGCTTTCCATCGCGACACGTGCCGAGGCCATCACCGCACGACGGTTGAACATGTTCATCTCGCCGCTGAACTGGCGTGCCGAGTACATGGTGAACACGTTGACGTGGCCGTGCTTGTCCACGTCGAAGATTTCCACCAGGCCGTCGAGCACCAGGAAGAAATCCACGCCGCGCTGTCCGCGTTCGAACAGCATCGTGCCCGCGGGCACGCTTTCCTCCTGGCCGTACGCTGCAATGCGCCGGACCATGGAAGGATCCAGGCGCGGGAACATCTGCTCCTTGCGATTCATCGGGTCCGTAGGGTCGTAGACGACCTCGGGGGCTGGCGACTGCTCGGACATGCAAGACACCTCGTCACGGGGACGCCCCGGTGGCATGCACCAGGCGCATCCTGAAGTCATTACAGCGGTGGCCGCGGGGAACGCGGCACAACAACGAGCATCGTGCGCCCGCGACCATGTCGCTCGCAAGTCATTGCGGCGACGCCTGCATGGCGCCCGTGATGGACGTGACGAGGCGTTCACGGAACCAGCGATGCGCCTGGTCGGCGTCCTTGGAATCGTGCCAGTACGCCAGGATGGGAATGGCCTTGATGCGGATCGGCAACGGCTGCAACGCGATGGGCAGCAAGGTGGCCAGATGCTCGGCATAGGCGCGTGGCACGGTGACCAGCAGGTCGCTGGCCGCGGCGATCTGGCAGGCGGAAAAGTAGTGCTGCGCCACCATGCGCACTTCACGGAACATGCCGTTCTGGCCCAGCAAGGTGTCCAGTGCACTCGACTCGCCCAGTGGCGAGACAGTGACGTGCTGTGCATCCAAGTAGTCGGCACGCCGCAGCTGTCGCGACAGCGGATGATCGCGCCGCATGGCCACCGCCAGCGTCTCGTTCAACAGGCGTCGGTGCGAGATGTGATCGCCGGCGCGCAAGGGGCGATCCACCGCCAGATCCAGCGCGCCGATGGTCAGTTCGCGTTCCACGTCGTCCGCCGCCACGCGCCGGCTCACGATGCGAACCCCGGGCGCCTCGCGGGCGATGCTGGCCATCAAGCCCGGCAGTGCAATGGATTCCAGGATGTCGCGAAAGCCGATGACGAACTCCATCTGCAGCCGGGAGGCATCGAACATGGCCTGCGCATGCGTGCTGGCCAGCAGCCCCTTCAGGTGCGCCTGCACCGCCGGCATCATCGCGCGCACCTTGTCGGTGGGCAGCAGGCGATTGCCCTGCCGCACGAACAGCGGATCGCCCAGGTGATCCCGCAGACGGCGCAGCGCGTGCGTCACCGCGGGCTGGGTCAGGTGCAGCACGCGGGCGGCGGCACTCACGCCGCCATGCGTGTAAATGGCGTCCAGTACGCGGAACAGGTTCAGGTCGATACGGCTATCGCGTTCCATGGTCATACCCATTCATGCTGCTAATGCACCCCCATAAAGCATATTCATTTCAATTATCGGTTGCCTGAGGCGTACGCTCGACAGGTATTGAGGAGAACCGCCATGGATTTCGCCCCTTCCGAACGCACCCGCGAGCTCACCGAACGCCTCAAACGTTTCATGCGCGAGGAGGTGTTCCCCGCCGAAGCGGTGTACGCCTCTCTGCTCACCGGCGGTGCGGACCACACACAGTGGCGCCAGCCAGTGGTGATGGAGCAACTGAAGGCACGGGCCCGCGACGCCGGCCTGTGGAACCTGTTCCTGCCCGATCTTGAAGGCGGCGCCGGCCTGAGCAACGCGGACTACGCGCCGCTGGCGGAAATCATGGGCCACTCGTTCATCGCGCCGGAGGTGTTCAACTGCAACGCACCCGACACCGGCAACATGGAAGTGCTGCATCGCTATGGTTCGCCGGAACAGCGCGAGCACTGGCTGGAACCGCTGCTGCGCGGCGAGATCCGCTCGGGCTTCGCCATGACCGAACCGGATGTCGCCTCGTCCGACGCCACCAACATGCAGGCGACCGCGACCATCGACGGCGATGACATCGTCCTGAACGGCCGCAAGTGGTGGACCACGGGCCTGGGGCATCCGCACTGCCGTTTCGTGATCTTCATGGGGCTGAGCGACGCGAACGCCGAACCGCACCGGCGCCACAGCATGGTGATCTGCCCGCTCGACACACCGGGCGTGCATGTCGAACGCATGCTGCCGGTATTCCACGACTACGACGAACCGTCGGGACACGGCGAGCTGCGCTTCGACCAGGTTCGCGTACCGGCGTCCAACGTGATCCTGGGAACCGGGCGCGGTTTTGAGATCGCGCAGGGAAGATTGGGACCGGGTCGCGTGCACCATTGCATGCGCGCACTGGGTGCGGCCGAACGTGCGCTGTCATTGCTGTGCAGGCGCGCGCAAGCGCGCGTCGCCTTCGGCCAGCCGCTCATCAAGCTGGGCGGCAACGCGGACATCATCGCCAACCTGCGCATGGCCATCGAACAGGCACGCCTGCTCACGCTGAAAGCCGCGTGGACCCTCGACACGCAAGGCAGCAAGGCCGCGCTCAGCCTGATCTCGCAGATCAAGGTGGTGGTGCCCGCCGTGGCACAGCAGGCCGCCGATGCAGCCATCCAGATTCACGGCGGCGCGGGTCTTACCGACGACTTCCCGCTCGCCCAGCTCTACGCCTATGCGCGCGTGCTGCGACTGGCCGATGGCCCGGACGAAGTGCACCGCGCCGTGGTCGCCAAACTCGAAGCCAAGGCCCAGCTCGCCACGGAGAACCATGCATGACCGCCATTCCGGACCAGGCACGCCCCGTTCGCGACGAAGACGCGTTCGATATGGCGAACGTGGATGCCTTTCTGAAGCAACACATCGACGGCCTGCAAGGCACGCCATCGGTGAAGCAGTTTCCGGGCGGCGCGTCCAACCTCACGTATCTGCTCATCTACGACAATCGCGAGCTGGTATTGCGTCGCCCGCCGCGAGGCGCCAAGGCCAAGTCGGCGCACGACATGATGCGCGAGGCGCGCGTCATGGCTGCCCTGAAGAACAGCTATCACTACGTGCCCGCCATCCTCGCGCGCTGCGACGACGAGAGCATCATCGGGCAGGATTTCTACGTGATGGAGCGCTTGCACGGCACCATTCTTCGCCGTGATCTTCCCGCGGAACTCGGCCTGGAGCGCGACGGCGTACACGCGCTGTGCCTGGGATTCGTCGATCGCCTGATCGAACTGCACCAGGTCGATGCCACGCAGCCCGGGTTGCAGGAACTCGGCCGCGGCGAGGGCTACATCGCACGGCAGGTATCCGGCTGGAACGAGCGCTGGCGACAGGCGGCGACGGAAGGCTCCGACCCTTGCGAAGACGTGATCGCGTGGCTCACCTCCCAGCAACCCGCCAAGGACAACGCCAGCTGCGTTGTCCACAACGACTTCCGCTTCGACAACGTGGTGCTGTCGCCGGACAACCCGCTGACGATCATCGGCGTACTGGACTGGGAACTGGCCACCGTCGGCGATCCGTTGATGGACCTGGGCAGTTCCCTCGCCTACTGGGTGCAGGCCGACGACGATCCGATCTTCCAGTCGTTCCGCCGCCAGCCCACGCACGAGGCCGGCATGCTCACGCGCGGTGAGGTGGTCGCCTATTACGGCGAGCGCACCGGCATGGATGTCTCGCACTGGCGCTTCTATGAAATCTTCGGGCTGTTCCGCCTGATGGTGATCATCCAGCAGATTTACCGCCGCTTTGCGCTGGGCCAGACCACCAACCCGCAGTTCACCGGCTTTGGCGACGCAGCGAAATACATGGGCATGCGCTGCCGCCGCTTGATGGCGCAGGTGTGAGCGTGCGCGAACTGCTGCTCATCCGGCACGGACAGGCGAGCTTCCACGCCGAGGACTACGACCAGTTGTCGCCACTGGGCGAACGGCAGTCCACGCTGCTCGGCGCGTGGCTCCGCGAAGTCGGTGGACGACCTGACCTGGTTGCGATGGGGCCACGATCACGTCATCGCGACACGGCCAGCGCGTGCATGAAGGCAGCGAACGTCGACATCGCGCCCGTGGTGCTGCCCGGACTGGATGAAGTGGATCATCTCGAACTGCTCGCACGCCTGCGCCCTGACCTGGCTGCGCCAGGTGCCTTGCGCGCATCGATGAAGCAGGAAGCCGATCCATTTCGTTCGTTCCAGCGCCTGTTCGTCGATGCTCTCGCCCGCTGGACGAATGGTGCGCATGACGCGGAGTACAGCGTCAGCTGGACGGCATTTCGCCAGGGTGTCATGGACGCGCTCGAACAGCTCGCCGCATCGCCGGCCAGCACCCTCTGGGCATTCACCTCGGGTGGCCCGGTCGCCATCATCGCCACCGCTTTGCTTCGGGCGCCGGAAGCGAAAACCTTCGACCTGAGCTGGTCACTCGTGAACACTGGCGTGACGAGACTGCGGTTAGGCTCGCGCGGCGCCAGTTTGATGACCTATAACGCATGGCCACATCTGGAGCGCGAGCGCGACGAATCGCTCCTGACGTTGCGATGACTGTGACTATAAGTATGTGTCGCGCCACCGCTCAAGCTCGTTATTCCGGCGAAGGCCGGAATCCAGTGCCTTTCGTTTGTGCGTGCCATGGCTCTACTGGTAGAAGCAAAGGCGCTGGATTCCGGCCTTCGCCGGAATGACGAGCAAAAGAAAACCGCACGATTTGCATCCGCTCTCCACAGGACGACCGACTCCATGACGCAACCCACCACCTTCGACCTCACCGGCAAGATCGCCATCGTCACCGGCGCCAGCCGTGGCATTGGCGCCGAGATTGCCAAGTTGCTTGCCGCGCATGGCGCGCATGTCATCGTTTCCAGCCGCAAGCAGGCCGACTGCCAGGCCGTGGTGGATGGCATCGTGGCCGACGGTGGATCGGCCGAGGCCGTTGCATGCCACATCGGCGAGATGGAACAGATCGAATCGCTCTATGCGCAGGTCGAGAAGGCGCATGGCCGCCTGGATATCCTGATCAACAATGCCGCGACGAATCCTTACTTCGGCCATATCACCGACACCGATCTGTCGGTGTTCCAGAAGACGGTGGACGTGAACATCCGCGGCTACTTCTACATGTCCACGCACGGCGCGAAGCTGATGGTGAAGAACGGCGGCGGTTCCATCGTGAATGTCGCGTCCGTCAACGGTGTGGTGCCAGGCTTCCAGCAAGGCATCTATTCGATCACCAAGGCGGCGGTCATCTCGATGACCAAGGCTTTCGCGGTGGAATGCGCCGAACAAGGCGTGCGTTGCAATGCATTGTTGCCGGGCCTGACCGATACCAAGTTTGCGTCGGTACTGGTGAACACGCCGGCCATCCTTAAGCAGGCACTGGCGCATGTACCGATGCGCCGCGTAGCGCAGCCGTCGGAAATGGCGGGCGCCGCACTCTATCTCGCCTCCGATGCCGCCTCGTACACCACGGGCGCGGTGTTGAACGTCGATGGCGGTTATCTCAGCGTCTGATATCAGGGAGCACAGCATGAGTTCAAACCTTTCCCCGCGTGCAGCAGGCAAGCGCGCCTTCATCACGGGTGCTGGTGGCGGCCTGGGTGCGGCGACCGCACGCATGCTTGCGCGGCACGGCGCCAAGGTGTTCCTGACCGATATCGACGCCGATGCGGTAGCCGCCGTGGCGGCCGACATCAACAAGGAGAACGGCGCCACCGTCGCGTGGTCCGCGGTGCAGGATGTGCGCGACGAAGCCACGTGGGAACGCACGCTGGCGGAAGCGGTGAAGGCCATGGGTGGGCTTTCCGTGCTGGTGAACAACGCCGGCACCGGTTCACTTGGCAGCGTGGAACGCGTCGAGCTGAAGGAATGGCATCGCGTGATGGCCGTGAACGTGGACAGCATCATGCTGGGCTGCAAGCATGCCCTGCCCTATCTTCGCGACGCGCAGCCGGCATCCATCGTCAACATTTCCTCGCTCGCCGCCTTCAAGTTCGATCCCGACTACACGGCATACAACACCTCGAAGGCTGCCGTCGCCGCGCTCACCAAATCGGTGGCAATGGATTGCACGCGGCAGAAGATCGATGTGCGCTGCAACTCGATCCACCCGGCTTTCATCCGCACCAATATCGTCAAGTGGTTCTTCGACACGCTCGGTGAAGAGGAAGCCACCAGGAAACTGATCCGCGGCATCCCCATGCATCGCCTCGGCGAACCCGACGACGTGGCGTTCGCCGTGCTTTATCTCGCATCGGACGAAAGCCGTTATGTCACCGCCGCAGAACTCGTCATCGATGGCGGCGCACGCGCCGTCTGATCCGGAGATCACCATGAGCTTTACGAATCGCCAATTGCTGCTGAAAACCCGTCCGGAAGGGCTGGTGAGCCTGGACAACTTCGACCTGCGCGAATCGTCCACGCCGGAGCTGAAAGAGGGACAGGCACTGGTCAAGGTGCTGTACCTGTCGATGGACCCGACCAACCGCGTGTGGATGAGCGACATCCCCCAGTACATGCCACCCGTCGCCATCGGCGAAGTGATGCGCAGCCTTGGCATTGGTCGCGTGGTGGCGTCCAGATCCAAGCACTATGCCGAGGGCGATCTTGTGCAGGGCCTGGTGGGCTGGCAGGACTACGCGCTCATCGAAGAAGGCAAAACGGGCTACTGGGTGAAATTGCCGCCCAAGCCACCCGTCGCACTGCCTACGCTGCTGGGTGCATGCGGCTTCAGTGGCATCACCGCCTACTACGGCCTCACGGAAATCGCGCCCGTGGAAGCCGGTGAAACGCTGGTGGTTTCGGCCGCCGCAGGTTCCGTGGGTTCCATCGCGGGTCAGATCGGCAAGCTGCGCGGTGCGCGCGTGGTGGGAATCGCCGGTGGCGCGGAGAAGTGCCGTCACCTGATCGACGATCTCGGTTTCGATGCCGCCGTCGACTACAAGGCCGACGACTTCAAGCAGAAGCTGGCCGAAGCCACGCCCGATGGCGTGCACGTGAATTTCGAGAACGTCGGCGGACCGGTGATGCGCGCGGTGTTGTCGCGCATGGTCAACGGCGGTCGTGTCGCGCTGTGCGGACTCATCGCCAACTACGCGGGCAGCGGGCGCGCCACGGACGACTACAGCGTCATCATCGTGAAGCGCCTTACCGTGCGCGGTTTCCTTGCGTTCGATTACAAGGATCAGCAGCGCGCCGTGCAGGACCTGGTCGGCTGGGTGATGAGCGGCAAGGTCAAGGCGGGCGAAACCGTGGCCGAAGGCCTGGAGAACGCACCGGCCGTGCTTAATCGCCTGTTCGATGGCAGCCACACGGGCAAGCTGGTGTTGAAGGTGGCTGAAGACTGAGGTTGCATGAGTCGCGCACAGGGTGCGCTCCCACAATATCCGTCAGCACTGTGGGAGCGCACCCTGTGCGCGACTGCCTCAAATGGAAAAAGGCGCCGCGTTTCATCGCGGCGCCTTTTTTTGTTACTCCGTAACCTCAGGTATCGGCGGTGGCTCAATAGCCTTGGGTTGACGCTTCCGCCAGTAGCCGCCGGTGCTCCACGCCTCGAAGCCCCAGCGCAACCAGCCGATCAACGCATTCGCCAGCCAAAGCGCCCACAGCAGCATGGCGATCTTGTAGACCCACACTGAGACGCTGAAGACACCGCCCTGCGGAAGCGCGCTGTCGGTCTTGTCGGCAAACCAGTTGAGTTGCCATGCGGTGGACTGGTAGCCATCCACGTGCATGTCGGGAAGGCCAAGCAGGCCCTTCGGCACGGCAGAAATCAGCACCACGATGGCGATGCCCGTGACGATGGCCAGCGCGACCTGCGCCAGGTTGAAGCTGGCACCGTAGCGCTCGGGCAGCACATGGCGCGCGCGCAGCCCCAGCAGGATCAACCAGATCACCACCAACGCGTAGGCACCCCAGGCGAAGGCGGAGAATCCCAGGCCCAACAACAGCCACTGATGGAACCGCAGCGGCGTGGGCGCATAACGTGCCAGCAACCACGCGGCAATCAGCAGCACGAGCAGCTGCGCCCAGTACAGCACGGCAGGACCCACGCTCGGTCCCCACGTCCACAGCACCCAACGGCTTTCGGGAAGCACGTGATGCAACTGGATGTTGGCTACCGGTGCGTTCAACGAGAATTCCGGGGTACGCGTGGCGAAGGCCACGCCCATCGGCTCGCGCAGACGCAACGTGTACTCGTGGGCTCCAGGCAACAGCGGCAGGCTGAGCTTGTCATCGCGAATGGCCAGGCTCAGTGGAACGCCGTCACGCTTGGCTTCCAGCAGTTCCGCACCCTTCGGCAGACCGATGGCATGCTCTCCGCCACGCGTGCTGCGCGCCTTGAGCGTGAGCGTGGTTTCCGTGGTGCGGTCACCCGCGCGGCTCTCCACCACCACACGATCGAACGCGAGGCTTTCCCCGGTGATGGCCTTGGGCTGCGTCACCGCGATGTGCAGAGTTTCACCGGGAAGCGGCTGGAACTGCAGGCCGTCGAGATCCTGCGTGGAAGGCACACCCCTGGTATCCAGGTGCCACAACGTGGCGGACTGCACGATCCACGTTTCCGCGCGCTCGCCAAGGCCCGGCGCCGACAACGTCAGTGTGTTCGAGCGATCCAGTCGGCTGAGCCAGGTCTTTTCCACCTCGCCGGCATTGAAGGTCACACCGATACGGCCGTCTTGCACACGCGCGTCGTCACCCAGCGGGTGTTCACCCGGCAGCAGCGGCAGATCCAGGCTGAAGCCAGCGTCGCTGGGTGCGATGCGCTGCACCGTGTTGCGCACCGTCCACTCGCTACCCAACACCAGCGTACGCGTCAGCCTGACGTACGGCGGAAACGCCTGCGATGCCGTGGCGAGTGCGCTGCCGTCATCGGCGAGTCGCACACGATTGAAGGTGACGCTGTCGCCGAGCAAGCGACCTTCAGCGACACCATCGGCCTTCCAGCCGCTGCCAGTGAACACCGCGTGTTGCGGTCGCAACGGAAAGTGCAGCGTCGCCGTATCCGCGGAGGTCACGCCGTAGTGCAAGGTGACGCGATGCACACCGCGATCGAGCTTGACCAGCAGATCGCCCGCTACACGCGATAGCGCCACGTCCTTGCCATCCGAACTCACCGATTGCAATGACAGCGCCGCATCGCCCTGCGGCAGGGGAACGGCGACATCGGTGCCTGCGTGGATATCCATATCCACGGACAGCTGGTCGCCCACTGCCTGGAAGGTGGCTTGTGCCACGGTAGCGCAATCGGGAGCGCACTTCGGTGCTTCGATCAGGCGACCATGCAATTGCTCAAGCACGCTGTCAGTGGGCACCGCCTGCGCTTGCGCGCCATGTGGCATCAACGCAAGCACCAGCAGCGCGGCGGCGCCGCCCTTCAGTCGCATGCCGCGCCACTGGCCCTGGAACGCCGGCCACAGGCGCGTCGCCAGCTTGCCGAGCATCGCCACCAGCAGCGCCAGCATGGCCACACGCAACAGGCGAACCAGCCATGCGGGTGCAATCACCAGTCGCGTGGTCTGTTCGGCGGTGATCGGACCCGACCAGCCGAGACGATAGTCGTTGCCCACATCCCAGTGCGGCGTGCCGGGACCGGCCTGGATGATGTTGCGCGTGTCCGGCTCCTGTCCCACGGTGTACGCGGTGCCAGTGACCACAACGGACGATAGCTGCCGTTGCGGCGGGGACTTGGCTTTCGTGTTCGAACGGTAGGAGATTCCCGCCATGATCGAACCATTCGCCTGCATCAAGGGCGGAGCCGGCGGCGCAGGCGCGGCCTCAGGGGCCATCGCATCCTGCGCCGGCGCTGCATGGGTTGATGGCGCTTCTACCATGGCGACCGGTTGCGGCGAAGCCGGCACGTAGTTCTCGTCACCGATGCCTTCGCGGAAATGTCCTTCTTCCAGTTGCGGATGCAAGGCGTATTCCATCTGCGTCGACGCAAACGGCAGCGACCAGAGCACCGAGAGCAACAGCAAGGCAGCGGCGCCCAGTCGCGATGCGAGGCGCAGTCGACCTTCCGGCAACGCACGCATCAACAACGCCAGCGCAAAGGCCACGGCAAGCGTCCAGCGCGGTGCGCCGTCTTCGTGCTGTGCGAGCACAAGGAAACCAAGCGCCACGATGGCCCACGGCCAGCCCAGCAGGCGACCGGCAAGCAGCGCGATCAGTGCGACCACGAACAGGTCGAGCAGGCTCCATTGCGCGATCCACGAATCAGGCGAACGATCCGCACCCGCTGCGCCGATCAAGCGATACCCATACGGCAAGTGCAGCTCGGCATCGATGCTTTCCAGCGGCAACTGCCAGCCGCCGGTCGGCGTGCTGCCGCGTTCGGGCAAGCGCAGGCCGGCTTTCAGGTTCAATTGCGCGTCGCGCAGTTCAACACCGCTGCGGCCGTGTTCGCCTTCCGTCACCAGCAGCGGACGGCCGGATTGCGAAGCGTTCTGCAATTGCCACGGCGCCACCACATCCAGGCGCTGGCTGCGCCGCAGGGTACCGGTCAACGTGTCGGCCGCCGTAAAACCATGGCCGTCGAAATCCAGCCACAGGTGGCGACGCAACGTGAGCTGGTCGCCCTGCCCGCCTTCGCCGCCGCGCGTGCCCTGTTCGATGGTCAGGCCGTGGCCGGCATCGAGTGCGTAAGCGGGAAGCTCGGCCCATTCGTGCGGTACATCGGCCTGCCCGGCGTCGGCAGGCTGGCCTTCCACGCGTGTGCTGCGCAGCGACGGGTCATCGGCGTAACTCCAGATTTCCTGTGCGGGCCAGGGTTCGCCGGGCGGCGTCAAGGCGATCTGCTTGGGCACATCGGTGCTGCGCGCGCCCAGGGTGATGGTCCATTGTCCCGGACGCAGTTGCACCCGCAGGCGACCATCGCTTTCCAGTCGCGCCGGCAGGCTGCCTTCGATGAATGTCGCCACGAAGCCTTTCGGCAGCACCGGTCCCAGCAATTGCTCACGTGACGTGCCAGTCACGTTGAACTGCATCTGCGTCAGCAGATCGGCTGGCAGCCCATCGACCAACCGCCGGAACACGCGGAGCGAAAGCGCATCGGCGGCGCGCTGCGTGGCGGCGGCCTCGCCGAGCGTGAGGTCCTCGCCATTGCGCTCGATGTGCGCCACGGCCTTCCCATCCAGCGTCAAGGCGACGAGCCCGATGGATGCCGGCACGTGCACGCTGGCGGGACGGCTGTCCCACGCCAAGTTGCCGCGCAGTGCGTAGTCGCCTGCTTCGAGCAGCAGCGATGGCTCGCCTTCGTGATCGAGCACGGCCACGGGCTTGGCGTTGGCGGTGACCTGTTGCGGCCAGTCGCGCGCATTGCCCGGCAGCGCGACCCAGCTGCGACCGTCCACGTGCACGTCGAGCGCGAAGCGCGCGCCGTCCTTGCCGGCGTCCAGTGCAAGCCGTCCCGGCCACGCACATTGCCGTTGCAACGTGGTGCCGGTGGATGCCACCAGCACGGGGCACGCGTGCTGTGGCTCGTTGTGCAACACCCAATCCTGCCAATCCTTCAGAGCCGGCGGTACGTCCTGCGCCATCAGCGGCGAGGCGAACAACGCAAGCAGGCACAACCATCCCCACGGACGACGCATGTCTTTCTCCCTGACTACCCGGGTGGGCCGGCCCAGTGTAGGGGCCGGCAGAGGGTGGCCGGAAGGCGCCTCCCTCCGATGTAACGAGGTGGCGCGGCGAATGGGGTTGGAAGGCACAAAAAAAAACCGGGCGACTTTCGTCGCCCGGCCTGGGTCCACTGCCTGGAGCCCTTAAGGAGGCCCTGACCTATTCCACGTAGGCGTCACCGGCTCTGCGAGGGCGCGGATGGGTGCTGTGGCGATGAAGGCAGGCTGGTTGCCTGTCGAATCGACGCGGCACGCAGCTGCCCCCTCGCAGAGCCGGCCCTTGGGGTGAACCCCAGAGCGTGCGCAGGGCGCGAGGCGCGTCTTGCCCAGGCAACCAGCCTGGTCTGCGTCACGCCTCACACCCTGCGCACGCTCTGGGGTCATGCCGCCTACGTGGAATAGATCAGGGCCTCCTTAACTCAACGCAGGATCGCGGCAGCGTCCTGCTTCTGTACCAGTGCGTGGCAGAGCACGGTGGTTTCCGTGGCTTGGGCAAGGCCACGTTCGGCGCCGGTCACCGCCTTCACGCGATCCTTGAAGAACGACTGCAGACGATCTGCTTCATCCTGCGAGCAACCGCCGCCGCCAACGAGTTCGGGCAGGCGACCGCCGGCAAAGCTGCCGGTGCGCTCCACGATCTTGTCGTAGTTGGTGGTGGCCCACTGCCACGAAGCGTCGCGTTCGGTGCGGGTGTAGCGACCGCCATCGAGCAGCATGGCCATCTCGCCGACCTTCACTTTCTTGTCGAGGCCGAAGTTGCGCACTTCGACAGCGAGTGCCGGATCTTCCACTTCGCTCAGGCCATCGAGCATGGCGTTGCGCAGGGCCGGATCGCTGGTCTGGGGGAGTTCGGCGATGAGCGCATCGACCGCGCTCTTGCCACGCTCCTGCACGGCCACGCCCAGCGCGGTGCCGAGCAGGTCGCGGTCGGCGTCGGCAGTGCCCAGATCCAGGCGTCCATCTGCCTTGTGCTTGAGTGCGGCATCACCCTGCTTGAGGAGTTCGGCACGCACTTCCGGCACCTTCACGACCAGCGCCAGTTCGTCAGCCAGCGTCACACGCAGCAACGAATCGCTGTCCGCTTCGTTGGGCTTGCGGTGATAGCCGAGCTGCTGCATGCGCGGCAGGTATGCCGCCTTCGCCCACGCATCCAGCTTGGCGCGCTGCGCGTCGGTCTGCGCGAGGTTGCGGCGAATCCAGTTGAAGCTGCCCAGCGGCGCGATGGCCACTTCGCGCGTCTTGGACGAGGTCAGCGGCTTCAGCGCAGCGAGCACGTCACCAGCATCGATATCGCCGTGCTTGAAGCTCGCGTACACGGCGTCGGCGTAGGCGAGCTGCTCGGCGTCATCGAGCGTATTCACCTGCTTGCCGAGGTTGGCGAGATCCTTCTTCGCCATGGCAAAGCGGTAGTAGCCCGTACCGTTGGCGTTGGGCAGCACCCAGGTGTTCTTGCTGGCGCCATCGAGCACCATGGAACCGGTGGTCTGATCGAGCAGTTCGCAGCTCACCTTGCTGCCGCTGGCTGTGCCGTAACGCACGCACATCGGCACGCCCCACACCTGGCTCGCGTTGCCCTTGCTGCCAACCGGCAGATAGCGGCTCTGGCTGAGCTTGAGCACGGTCTTGCCGTTCTCCTGCGCCAGCTCGGTCTGCACGTACGGCACGCCCGGCTGGTTGAGGAAGCTCTTGAACGCCTGCTTGAAGTTGTCGCCCTTGTCGGCGGCCTTGGCGATGGCGTCGATCAGGTCATCGGCAGTGGCGTTGCCGAACTTGTGATCCTGGATGTACGAGCGCATGCCCTTCTGGAACGTGGCCTCGCCCACGTAGCCTTCGAACATGCCCAGCACCGCCGCACCCTTCTGGTAGGTGATGCTGTCGAACGCGGTCTCGATGTCGCCGTTGCCGGTGATCGGCTGACGGATCTTGCGCGTGGTGACAAGGCTGTCGCCGTTCATCGCACCCTGCGCACCGCGCACGCGATCGAGATCGGCGCGGTATTCCGGGTGCACCTTCTGCGTCACCTTCTGCTGCATCCAGGTGGCGAAGGCTTCGTTGAGCCACAGGTCGTCCCACCACGCGAGCGTGACCGTGTCGCCGGTCCACTGATGCGCCAGCTCATGCGCGGTGACGTTGAACGAACCACGCACGTAGTTGGCCGGGGAATCGGGATCGATCAGCAGCAGCCAGTCGCGGAACGTGACCAGGCCCGGGTTTTCCATGGCGCCCGCGGAGAAGTCCGGCGCGGCGAGCAGGTCGAGCTTGTCCCACGGATAGCCGAAGCCGTAGTAGTCCTCCAGCGTGTGGATGATGCTCGGCGTTTCGCTCAGCACGTGCTGCATGCGGTGGCCTTCGCCCTTGGCGGCGACGCCGCGCAATTCGAGTGCATCGGCGCGATAGGTGGTCGGCGAAATGTCCGGGCCCTTCACCACATCCCACGGACCCACGCCGAACGCAACGAGGTACGTCGGCAGCGGCTTGGTGGTGGAGAAGGTGAGCTTCTTCCAACCGTCGCCGACCTTTTCTTCCTTCACCTGCTTGGTGTTCGCCACGCCGACTTCATCGTTCGGAATGGTCAGGCGGATGTCGAACGGCGTCTTGAAGCCGGGCTCGTCGAAGCCGGGGAACGCGAAGCGCGCGCTGATGGGTTCCATCTGCGTCATCGCATACGGCTGGCCTTCGTGGCTGACCTTGTACAGGCCCTGCAGCTGCTGGTTGAGCGGCGCGGTGTAAACAAATGTGAGCGTCAGTTCCTGCGGCTTCAGCGTGCTGCCGAAATCGATGCGCACCACGCCTTCCTGCGGCGCCACCTCCACGTACTTGGCGGCGTGCGCCTTGCCGGCGGCATCCGTCACGCTGACCTTGCCCACCTTCAGCTCGCGGCCGTGCAGCCACAGGTGATCCGACGCCTGGGTCAGCTTCACCTTGATCACGGTGGTGCCCGAAAAATCCTGCTGGCGCGGGTCGACCTTGAAGTCGAGCTGGTAAGACTCCGGCTGGGCCCAGCCCGGCAGTCGGCCGTGCGGCTGGTCATCGGCTGCCGGGGCGGCCAGGGCGGCTCCGCAGCAGGCTGCGAGGGCGGTAAGAACGAGAGGACGAACGAAACGGCGCATGCGCGAAGGGCTCCCCGTGGGCAAGACAAACCACGAAGCTAGGCGCTGGCATGACTTTGGACACAGTGCCAGAAGGCATGGCCGGGGCCGCCCCCCGGAAACAAACCAACTTCTTGCGAAGGCCCCGGGACAGCTTGTTATAGTCGTGAGAAATTTCTGGCACGGGCGGCCCGATGAAGGATTTTGCGCAACACCACCCATCACGCCCCTCCCCCCGCATGCCCCGCGTGGCCGTGCTGGAAGACGACGCGGACCTGCGCGACGACATCCTGGTGCCGGGCCTGCGCGACTACGGCTTCGACATTACCGGTGCCGGCACGGCGGCCGAACTCTATCGCCACATGCTTCGCCAACCGTTCGACATGGTGGTGCTGGATATCGGCCTGCCCGACGAAGATGGACTGAGCGTGGTGCGCCATCTGCGCGAACTGTCGGACCTGGGCATCGTGATGTTGACCGGTCAGCGCACCCGCGAGGACCGCATCAAGGCGCTCGGCGATGGCGCCGACGCGTTCCTTGCCAAGCCCGCCGACGTGGAGGTGCTGGCCGCCACATTGCACAGCCTTTCGCGCCGGTTGCAGGGACGCAACACGTCGGCACCCACCGCGTCGTCATCGCCCGCGCCGAAGCCGCAGGGCAGCTGGCGTCTCGATACGGATGGCTGGTGCCTGGTGTCGCCTTCGGGCGTGGTGGTGGCACTGACGGTGCCCGAGCGCAGCGTGCTCCACATCCTCGTATCGCGCGCCGGCACGCCGGTGGGGCGCGAAGCCCTGATCGCCGGGTTGACCGAAGACGTCTACGATTTCGACCCGCATCGCCTGGACATGGTGATCCATCGCCTGCGACGCAAAATCAGCGAGCAGACCGGTGAATCCGTGCCGCTGGTCACCGCACGTGGCGCGGGTTATCTCTTCGTGACTGACTCGCCGCACTGAGGCGGACGGTCACGCCGGCAGCGGCATCATCGACACGGCGGCCAGATCCTTGCGCGGCAACCGGATGTGGAACGTGGTGCCGAAACCGATGGCGCTTCTCACATCGACCTGCCCGCCCGCGGCGTAAACCAGATCCTTCACCACGGCCAGCCCGAGACCGGTACCGCTTTCCGCAGGCTTGGTGGTGAAGAAGGCTTCGAACACGCGCGACGACACGTCGTCGCTCATGCCGGTGCCGTTGTCCGACAGCACCACTTCCACGTGCTCCGCATCGCCCTGCACGGCCATCATGAAGTTTCCGCCGAGCGGCATGGCGTCGCGCGCGTTGGCCGCCATGCTGAGCACCACCAGCTCGAACTGCGTGCGGTCGAAGCGAATGGCGTGCGGCGTATTGGCTGGTGACAGCTGCACGCGCACATTGGTGTCGAACAGCTGGCAGACCATGGGCAACAGTTCGCGCAATGCCTCGCTTGCGTCGAACACTTCCAGCTGGGTGGCTTCCTGCCGACTGAAGCCCAACAGGCGACGCGTGATGCTCATGCCGCGCGTTGCCGCCTTCTCCACGCCTTGCAGCGCCGTGAGCAACGCGCCGGTGCCACTGTCGGCCAACCGTTCGCGTCGCTGCGCGTAGCCAAGGATCACCCCGAGCACGTTGGAAAAGTCGTGGGCGACGCCGCCCGCCACGCGTCCCACGGTCTGCAGCTTCTGGGCGTGGATCAACAACTGCTGGGCGCGCGCACGATCGTCCATCTCGCGGCGCAACCGCTCGTTGACGATCTGCAGCAACTGCCCGCGCGCATTGGATTCGGCCAGGCTTTCGCGCAACGCGTCGATGGTGCGGTCAAGCACGAAAGCCACCACGGCATAGCTCATCGCCATGGACACTTTCTTGCCGATGGGAATATCCAGCGGCCCACTGCCCCACTGGTGGTAGATGTCGGCAACGGTGCCCAGCGCAAACACCACCATCAGCAGGCCGTAGACGGTCCACAGCGTGCGACGCCCAAGCACCAGGCCGCCCAGGCCCAGCAGCAACAACGGGAAAGGATCGTTGGAAAGCCGGTCCAGGCCGATCAGCGAATAGGCCCAGGCGGCGGAGAACAGCATCACGCCGATGTACATCTTCACCGCCGGCCGGAACGCACCCCGGCGGATGAGGAAGATGCCGAACCAGGCGGCCCCCATCATCAGCACGTCGGTCAGCATGTCCGTGATCAGCCCGGGCACGCTCATGCTGTGCCGGAACGAGGTGAAAAACAGGTGCACCACCTTGTTGATGGGCATCAGCGTGCCCATGGCAAGCAGCAACAGTTGCACGAACGGCGCATTGCGCCGGTCCACCGGATCTTCCACGGGAACCCGTGCCAGCCAGGCACCGACCGCGCTCATCGTCTTTCGGATCACGCGCTCTCCCCAGGTCGCCTGCGTCCACCCGCAAGTTTTCGCATGCCTTGGCGCCGTGAGCAAGCGTGAATTTCGGTGAGGTTGCCTAACACCACGAAACGTCACGTGGAAAAGCGTGCGTGACTGCACATATGGCCGTGACCAATGCTTGGCCTTGACGATCCATCGACGCAAGACGTCTAGACGTCCAAACATGACCGATCGGCTGGGGAGCCGTCCGGTGATGCGTACCGCCATGTGAACGAGCTGGCGCCCGGCGCCAACCATCGATTCATCATTCATCGGGGAGTTTTTCGTGAACAAGATCCACAGCAAGATCTGGAGCAAGTCGCTCCAGCGGCTCGTTGTTGCCTCTGAATTGGCCAAGTCCGACGGCAAGGGACGCGCAAGCCGTCGCGCACGGGCCGCCCTGGCTTGCGGCATGGCCCTTGCCACGCCACTGATGGCGCAGGCGACCGACGCCGGGACGTCCCCCACCACACAGACCGGCGGCATTTCGTGGATGCGTGCGCTCTCCGCGCCCATGGCGACGAATGTGCCGCTCGGCAGCGGCTTCTTCCAAGCAACCGGCCAGGCGGATGGCTCCGACGACGCGAAGGCCACCGGCAACACCGCCACGGCCGCCGGCGCGATGGCCACAGCGCTCGGCGACGACAGCACCGCGCTTGGCGCGCGCAGCCTGGCCTTGGGCACGACATCGATTGCACTGGGCGCCGACAGCCTCGCCGTGGCCGACCAGAGCGTGGCGCTGGGCGCCAGCAGCAATGCCAATGGCGTGCAGTCCACCGCCGTCGGCAACCAGAGCTATGCGCAGGGCGACTACAGCACCTCCATCGGCGGCGGCAGTTTCGCGATGTCCACGGGCGCCACCGCCGTCGGCAACGGCGCAAATGCCACCGGGCAGTTCAGCAACGCGTTGGGCTACGGCAGCGTGGCCAGCGGTAACAACAGCACGGCCACGGGCACGTCTGCGCAGGCTACTGGCGCATCAAGCGTGGCCAATGGCTACAACAGCACATCGGCGGGCGCCAACAGCGTGGCCGTCGGCGTGAACACCACCGCATCCGGCGCCAGCAACGTGGCCATCGGCTCGGGTGTCGTCACGAATGCTGGTGGCGCCACCAGCGTCGGTGCGGCCAGCACGGCGCTGGGCCTCGACAGCGCCGCCTTTGGCGCAAGCGCAGCCGCCAAGGCCGCATTCGCCACGGCAGTTGGCAGCAACAGCTGGGCTACGGGCACACAGAGCAGCGCATTCGGTTTCAG
Organism: Dyella sp. C11; assembly: GCF_003121485.1. GTDB lineage: Bacteria > Pseudomonadota > Gammaproteobacteria > Xanthomonadales > Rhodanobacteraceae > Dyella. The sequence goes on from NZ_QAVX01000002.1 coordinate 211,644, forward strand.
CAGCACGGCGCAAGGCTTGTACGCCACCGCCTTGGGCACGGGCAGCTTCGCGGACATACTGGGTACGGCCACCGGCACTTACAGCTACGCGAACGGCGCGTCCACTGCGATTGGCTACAGCGCGGTTGCTGGCGCCCAGATCACGGACAGCTCGGGCACGGTGATTGGCGCCAACGTGGGTACCGCCGTGGGCGCCAGTGCGGCATCCACCGGCAACAGCAGCGTAGCGCTTGGCTCGAACACGCTTGCCGGCAAGGACTATTACACCGTCAGCAACGCCGACTACACCACGGCTGTCGGTGCGGAAGCGTGGGCCACCGAAGACGGTGCCACCGTCGTCGGCTACAACAGCTACGCACAGGCGCAGAACAGCACCGTGCTTGGCAGCAATGCATGGACGACGAAGGACGCGACCAACAGCGTGGCGATTGGCGCGGGTTCGCTGGCTGATCGCGCGAACACGGTGTCGGTCGGTGCATCCGCCGACTGGACCGATGCGGCAGGCGTGGTGCATCCCGCCACCAGCCGGCAGATCACCAATGTCGCCGCGGGTACCGAAGATACCGATGCGGTGAATGTCGCGCAGTTCAACGCCGTGGGCCGCTATGTGAAGGTCAACGGCACCGGCGACGGTTCGGACGATGCGCTCGCCAGCGGCGCCTATTCGACGGCCATCGGCTCGGGCGCCGCAACGTACAACGACGGCGGCACGGTCGTCGGCACGGGCGCGGTGAGCCTTGGCCTGTATGGCACGGCCATGGGTTATGGCGCACTCGCGATGGGCGATCATTCTTCGGCCTATGGCGAGAACGCGCAGGCCTTTGGCGCCTCTTCCGTTGCTGTTGGCAGCAACAGCCTCGTGAATGACGACACCGGCACCGCCATTGGTGCCAATGCGCAGTCGTACAACGGCGGCGTGGCGCTGGGCTACAACGCCATCAACAACGCCGGCAACGGCGTGGCCATTGGCAATAGCAGCCAGGCCAATGGTGCGCTGAGTGTTTCCATCGGTGCCGGCGCACTGACAAATGGCCCGTTCTCCGTCGCGATGGGTACGTTCGCCGAAGCAGACGGCTGGCAGTCCAGTGCCTTCGGTTCGGGCGCCTATGCACAGGCGTGGGGAAGCACCGCCATGGGCTCCAATGCCTTTGCGTCCGGCGGCTATTCCACTGCGATTGGCTATCTGTCCACCGCCTCCGGCCAGGCCTGCGTCGCCATCGGCGGCACGACCAGCTTCTTCGGCGGTGGCGCCAGCGCGTCGGGTGCACTTTCCACCGCAGTGGGCGGTGGCACCTACGCGACCGGCGCCAACAGCACCACGCTGGGTGCGAACGCGCTCGCGGGTGCAGATGCCAACACCACCACCAACGGTGACTACACCACCGCACTCGGTTCGGAAGCGTGGGCCACTGAAGATGGCGCCACCGTCGTGGGCTACAACAGCTACGCACAGGCAGTGAACAGCACGGTGATCGGCAGCAATGCGTGGACCACGAAGGACGCCACCAACAGCGTCGCGCTCGGCGCCGGTTCGCTGGCGGATCGCGCGAACAGCGTGTCGGTCGGCGCATCGGCCGACTGGATCGATGCCGCCGGCGTGGTGCATTCGGCCATCGATCGCCAGATCACCAACGTGGCCGCGGGCACACAGGACACCGATGCGGTGAACGTGGCGCAGCTCAACAGCGTGGTGAACCAGGCCGCCGGCACGGCAAGTCACTATTTCCAGGTCACCGGTACCGGCGCTGGCGATGGCGATGGTTCGGACGATGCACTCGCCGCTGGCGATCTTTCGCTGGCCGCAGGCTCGGGCGCGGCGACGTATGCCACGGGCGGCACCGCCGTGGGCACGGGCGCGGTGAGCGTTGGCCTGTACGGCACGGCGATGGGTTATGGCGCGCTCGCCATGGGCGATCACTCGTCAGCCTATGGCGAGAACGCGCAGGCCTTTGGCGCCTCTTCCGTTGCTGTTGGCAGCAACAGCCTTGTGAATGACGACACCGGCACCGCCATTGGTGCCAATGCGCAGTCGTACAACGGCGGCGTGGCGCTGGGCTACAACGCCATCAACAACGCCGGCAACGGCGTGGCCATTGGCAATAGCAGCCAGGCCAATGGTGCGCTGAGTGTTTCCATCGGTGCCGGCGCACTGACAAATGGCCCGTTCTCCGTCGCGATGGGTACGTTCGCCGAAGCAGACGGCTGGCAGTCCAGTGCCTTCGGTTCGGGCGCCTATGCACAGGCGTGGGGAAGCACCGCCATGGGTTCCAATGCCTTTGCGTCCGGCGGCTATTCCACTGCGATTGGCTATCTGTCCACCGCCTCCGGCCAGGCCAGCGTCGCCATCGGCGGCACGACCAGCTTCTTCGGCGGGGGCGCCAGCGCGTCGGGTGCACTTTCCACCGCAGTGGGCGGTGGCACCTACGCGACCGGCGCCAACAGCACCACGCTGGGTGCGAACGCGCTCGCGGGTGCAGATGCCAACACCACCACCAACGGTGACTACACCACCGCACTCGGTTCGGAAGCGTGGGCCACTGAAGATGGCGCCACGGTCGTGGGCTACAACAGCTACGCACAGGCAGTGAACCGCACGGTGATCGGCAGCAATGCGTGGACCACGAAGGGCGCCACCAACAGCGTCGCGCTCGGCGCCGGTTCGCTGGCGGCTCGCGCGAACAGCGTGTCGGTCGGCGCATCGGCCGACTGGACGG
>NZ_QAVX01000002.1:214453-434146 GCF_003121485.1 Dyella sp. C11
CCAACAGCGTCGCGCGCGGCGCCGGTTCGCTGGCGGATCGCGCGAACAGCGTGTCGGTCGGCGCATCGGCCGACTGGACCGATGCCGCCGGCGTGGTGCATTCGGCCATCGATCGCCAGATCACCAATGTGGCTGCGGGCACCGACGACACCGATGCCGTCAACGTCGCACAGCTCAACCAGGCACTCGCCACCAGCAGCGGCAATCTCGGTGGCTCCATGTCCGCCATTGGCGAAGGCATGGCGCAGATCCTTGGCGGCGGCGCGAGCTACGGCGTGAACGGCTTCACGCCTCCCGCTTACCTGATTCAAGGCACCAGCTACGGCAACGTGGGCGATGCGCTGTCCGCACTCGATGGCGCCATGACGAATGCCGTGTCGAGCATCAACAGCCTGGGCAACCGGGTGAACCAGCTGACGGGTGGTCCGGCCATGGGAGACGGCAATGGCCTGGCCATCGGACAGGGAAGCGTGGCCACGGATGGCCGCGATACCGCTGTCGGCAACGGTGCCGTGATCGGCGCGGACGGCAGCACGGCGCTGGGCAACAACGCCACCATCGCTGCCGCCGCCACCAACGCGGTCGCCGTGGGCGCGGACAGCAACGTTACCGCTGCTTCGGGTACAGCCGTGGGCCAGGCGGCCTCCGTTACGGCAGCCAACAGCGTCGCACTGGGTGCGAACTCCGTGGCCGATCGCGCCAACACCGTCTCGGTGGGCAGCGTGGGGGCCGAGCGCCAGATCACGAATGTGGCCGCCGGCACGGCAGCCACCGATGCGGCCAACGTCGGCCAGGTGAACGAAGCACTCGCCACCGCCAAGACGTATGCCGATGCGGGTGACGTCACCACGCTCAACAGCGCCAAGGCGTACACCGATTCCAAGCTCACCAACACCGTCAGCACCAGCGACTTCAACGCCTTCCGCGACCAGGTCAACGACCAGTTCCATTCGGTGAACACGCGACTCAACCGCGTGGGCGCCATGGGCTCGGCGATGGCCGGCATGGCGGGCGCCATTGCAGCCGCACCGGGCACCGACAACCGCGTCAGCGCGGCGGTCGGGAACTACAGCGGCCAGGGTGCACTCGCCGTGGGCTATGCCCGTCACTTGCCGGGCAATGGCGCGGTGATCGTCGGCGGCACCATCGCCGGCGGCGGTGAATCCAGCGGCACGGTCGGCGTCAGCTTCGGCTGGTGACGACATCTCGCGGCCCGGCAGATCACTGCCGGGCCGTTGCTTTGCAGACCAACGTCAATGTCATTCGGGGAACTCACACATGTCCTATGCCTGCCTTTTCCGGCGCGCCACGCTGGCCGTTGCCCTTTCCTTCGCCCTGCCCTGCGCGTTTGCCGCCACGGTGTCGCCTGCCAAGGACGCACACGATCGCTTCATCGTCACCTACAAGCCCGGTACCGCAACGCACGGCAATAGCGCCGTGGTGGTGCAGAACGCCGCCGCCGCGCTGACCCGCGGCGGCATCAAGCTCACCGCCACGCGCGTGCAATCGGCACCGGTGATCTATCAGCGCAAAGTCGGTGCTGGCAGCGACCTGGTGCGCACCAACCGCAAACTCACCGTGGCCGAAGCCAACGCGTTCATGCAGCAGCTGGCGTCCGATCCGAACGTGGTGAGCGTGCAGCCCGACGTGCTGATGAAGAAGCTGGATGTTGCGCCCGTCACGCCGAACGATCCGAACTACACCAAGTATCAGTGGCACTTCCGTGCCGGCGACGGCACGCAGGAAACCATTGGCACCGACACCACGTCCTTCGCGAATCTCGGTGGTGCGAACGTGGCCAAGGCCTGGAACCTCGCCGACGGCCATGGCGTGACGGTGGCCGTGCTCGACACCGGCATCACCCAGCATTCGGACCTGGACATGTCGCTGGCCAATGCGGGCTACGACTTCATCAGCAGTGCCTTCATCTCCGGCCGTGCCGACGACTCGCGCGTGCCGGGCGGCTGGGACCTGGGCGACTGGACCACGGATGCGAAGTACACCGATCCGGCGAACGGCTGCGTCGACGCTTCGCAGGCGGAAGACAGCAGCTGGCACGGCACGCATGTGTCCGGCACCATCGCCGAGCTCACCAACAACAACCTCGGCATGGCCGGCATCGCCAACAAGGCGCGCGTGCTGCCGGTGCGCGTGCTTGGCCATTGCGGCGGTTACACCTCTGACATCGCCGACGCCATCACGTGGGCGTCGGGCGGTCACGTGGACGGCGTGCCGGACAACACGACGCCGGTGCAGGTGATCAGCATGAGCCTTGGCGGCGGTGGCGCCTGTTCCGATGACCCGGTGACGCGTGACGCCATTGCCGGCGCGATCAGTCGCGGCGTGCCAGTGGTGGTGGCCGCCGGCAACAGCAACGCGGACGTCGCCAACTTCACGCCCGCCAGCTGCCCCGGCGTCATCGCCGTCGCGTCGAACGGCATCGCCGGCAAGCGCGCCTTCTACTCCAACTACGGCAGCGGCGTGTCGCTTTCTGCGCCCGGTGGCGGCGTCTACGCCAACGACGCCAGCACCGGCACGTCCCCGGTGAAGGCGGGCTTCGTGTGGTCCACCCTCAACAGCGGCACGCATGAGCCCCTTGCGGAAACCTACGGTGGCATGGCCGGCACCTCGCAGGCCACTCCTCACGTGAGTGGCGTGGTGGCGTTGATGGCCAGCGCGCGCATGACGCTTGGCCTGCCGGCACTCACGCCGGCCCAGGTGCGCAGTGTGCTTATCAGCACCGCGCGCCCGTTCCCGAGCAAGCCGGACCAGACGGTCGGCAGTGGCATCCTCGATGCGTACGCAGCGGTGGTGAAGGCATCGAACCCGGCAACTACCGACCCGACCGCGACGCAGCTGATCAACGGCACCGCCGTGGCCAACCTGTCCGGTGCGGCAAGCGACACCCTGCTGTACGCGATCGACGTGCCCGCTGGCGCCCGCAGCCTCAACCTGCGCACGCTCGGCGGCACCGGTGACGTCTCGCTGTTCGTGAAGGTCGGCACCGCGCCGGCACTCGACGGCTCCGATGCCACGTACAAGTCGGTGAAGCCCGGCAATTCCGAATCCGTGGTGATCAGTGTGCCAACCGCCGGCACGTACTACCTGCGCGTGGTCGGCGTGGTCGACTTCAGCAAGGTCACCGTGATCGGCAGTTTTGTAGCCCCGTAAGACCCCGCAACCTTTGCCCCGCCTCCTAGGCGCCCCGGCGGCAACGCCGGGGCTTTTTTTTGGCCTCGCCCAAGCATTGCCTCAAGCGATCAACAACCCCACAATCATAGACACGACCTATCACAAGGACATGGACCCCACCCATGAACCTGCGCGACCTTCATTACCTCGTGGCCCTCGCCGAACATCGCCACTTCGGCCGCGCGGCCGAGGCCAGCTTCGTGAGCCAGCCCACGCTTTCCACGCAGATCAAAAAGCTCGAAGACGAGCTGGGCGTCGCCCTGGTGGAACGCACGCCGCGCAAGGTGCTGCTGACGGAGACCGGCCGCGAAATCGCCCGTCGCGCACGCGGCGTGCTGTCGGAGATCGAAGAGATCAAGCAGATTGCGCAACGTACGCGCGATCCGGAATCGGGCACCTTGCGCCTGGGCATCTTTCCCACGCTGGGGCCTTATCTGCTGCCGCATCTCGTGCCGCTGGTACGCAAGCATTTCCCGCGACTTGAACTGCTGCTCGTCGAAGAGAAAACCGAGCAAGTCATCCGCATGCTGCGCGAAGGTTCGCTGGATGTGGGCATCCTTGCATTGCCGCTGCACGAAGACAGCCTGCATGCGGAGTTCCTGTTCGAAGAACCCTTTGTGCTTGCCGTCCCCGAAGGGCACCCGCTTGCACACAAGCAGAAGCGCCTGAAGCTCGACGACCTAGAAGACGAAAGCCTGTTGCTGCTGGAAGACGGCCACTGCATGCGCGACCAGGCACTGGAAGTGTGCCAGCTGGCCGGCGCGGGGGAACGCTCGGGTTTCCGCGCGACCAGCCTGGAAACACTGCGCCAGATGGTGGCTGCCAACGTCGGCATCACGTTGCTGCCCACGCTGGCCGTGAACCCGCCCGTGGCGCGCACGGACAACGTGCATTTGCTGGAATTCGCCGGGCGCCCGCCGAGCCGGCGCATCGCGCTGGTGTGGCGCAAGAGTTCGTCCATGGCCACCTTCCTCAAGCGCTTTGCCGAAGTGATCCATGGCCTGCCCGCCGATCTGCTGCAACCGGGCATTGCCGAGGCAAAACCCACACGCCAGGCTGGACGCTGACGCGCGCATGCAGCGCCTTGTGCTGATCGGCCTGTTGCTGGTCGCATTGCTCGGTGGCGCGCAATGGTGGCGCCATCATCGACCCGAATCACCAGCGCCCGGCGTGCTTGCGCTGGAAGCACCGACGCAGATCAACCTCAACCCCGGCTCCACGCTGCGACATGGCGACGTCACTCTGGTCACGCGTGCGCGCTTCGAATTGACGGCGCGCGTGCTGTCGCGCGAGGACTATCACTTCGATGCCGGTGCATCGATTGCACCGATCGACCTCGCGCTTGGCTGGGGCCGCATGTCCGACAGCAGCGTGCTGTCGCAGATCCAGATCACGCAGTCGTTCCGGTTCTATCACTGGCATGTCGATCACTTTCCGATTCCACGGCGGGAGATCGAGCAATCCAGCGCCAACATGCACATGATTCCGGCCGACGACAACGCGCGGCGCGAACTCGAACGCGTTCGTCGCGGTGAAGTGATCCATCTCGAAGGTTTTCTTGTCGACGCCAGCCGGCCCGATGGCTGGCAATGGCATACGTCGATGACGCGCGATGACGTTGGCGATGGGGCGTGCGAGCTGGTTTATGTGGAGAGCGTGGAGCCGGCTGAACCCGTGGAACCGTGAGGGGCTTGTCGCGCACAGGGTGCGCTCCCACAACATCGCGTTGAATCTGTAGGAGCGTCGCGTACAGGGCGACTCCGTTGAACCTGTGGGAGCGCACCCTGTGCGCGACGCCTTGCGCCTCAGTCACTCACCCGACGCGCGCCATCCCGACGGGACAATTCACCCCCGTGCCGCCCAATCCGCAATAACCGTCCGGATGCTTGGACAGATACTGCTGATGTTCGTCTTCGGCAAAGTAGAACGGCCCGGCCAGCGCAATCTCCGTCGTGATCGGTCCGTGGCCTGCGCGCGTGAGTTCCTGCTGAAACCGATGTGCCGACGCTTCCGCCGCGGCCAGTTCTTTCACATCACCCACGTAGATGACCGATCGATAGGGCGTGCCGACATCATTGCCCTGGCGCATGCCCTGCGTGGGATCGTGGTTTTCCCAGAACGTGCGCAACAACGTATCCAGACTCACCTTCGCGGCGTCATACACCACGCGCACCACTTCAGCGTGGCCGGTCTGCCCCGAGCACACTTCGCGATAGGCGGGATTGGCGGTGTAGCCGCCCGCATAACCCACGGCCGTGGTCAGCACGCCGGGCACCGTCCAGAACGTGCGCTCGGCGCCCCAGAAGCAACCCATGCCGACGACCAGTACGTGCGCACCCGGAAACGCCTCGGGATGTAGCGACGCATGCAAGACATGATGTGGTGCGGAGGGTGTGATGGGTCGATCACGACCGGGCAACGCATCCTCGCGGTGCGGCATCCGTTGCTTGAAAGCGCCGATACCGAGCATGAGTTACCTCCGTCACTGATCGATATGACCGAGATGGCGTTGAGCCCAGGCCATATCAACGAGGCACAAAGGCCTCATTCGTCAGTAACGCAGCAACGCATGCAACGGTGTACCTTCATCGACCCAACGCTCGCGACCTTGCAGCGCAGCCAACTCGATCACCACGCTGGCTCCCACCAGCTCCGCGCCCAGCTTGAGCACCAGCTCGCGCGCCGCCGCCACCGTGCCACCTGTCGCAAGAACGTCATCCACCAGCAACACACGTTCACCGGGACGCAGAGCGTCGTTGCGCGCTTCCAGGCGATCCACGCCGTATTCGAGCTGGTAATCCACCGATACCACCGGTGGCGGCAATTTGTTGGGCTTGCGCAACGGCACGAAGCCGGCATGCAACTTCTGCGCAATCGCCGCGCCAAAAATGAATCCACGCGATTCGATGCCACACACCGCCTGCACGCGACTGCCCTGCCACGGCTCGGCCAAGGCATCGATGCAGCGGGCGAAGCCGCCGGCATCGGCCAGCAACGGCGTGATATCGCGGAAAGTGACACCGGGTTTCGGGAAATCCGGTACGGCGCGAATCAGCGACGCAATCTGTTGCAGCGAGGTGTCCAAGGTCTGCTCTCCAGTGAGACGGCCGGGCAGCATAGCGTGGCGCCCCCATCGGCCTCCCTGGCACCCGGCCGTGAATCAACCGATGGTGTTCAGCAAAACGCCGGCATCGGGGCGTCAGGGTCTTCGTCAGGGTCGGCGAGCGCCAGTCGGGCCTCCTGGAGGTCCCGCTCCACCTCACGCACCACCTGTTCGGCCGCCGCGAGGCTGCCTTCGGGAACCAGTACGGCCACGTAATCCAGGGCGGGCAGCTGCCCCACGGCCCCGGTGAGGTATTCGCCGGAGACGAACGCTGGAATCTCGGCGCGCTCCAGGGCGTCCTTCACCAGATGGGCGTCAATCAGGCTCTCGGCTCGGTAGGCAATGCGCATGGGTGAACGCTAGCGCTGGAGGGGGTTATGGGCAAGTTCTTGTCTTTGGCGTGTTGGCGGGGTGAAGACCGCCGTTGGCGGCCGTTTGCCGCACGTTGCCGGCCTAGGGTTCAGCCTGAAATCCGGGTGAAACACCCCCACCTAAGGACAAGGTAAACTTCACGGTTTCCGCCACCGCGTACGAGCTTCGCACCGATGTCTACCGAAAACGCCGCCGTTGAACCCATCGCCTCGCCCGCTGCCCCGCAGGCCGAGGGGCAACAGCGTGACTTCATCCGCCAGATCATCCGCGAGGACCTGGCCACCGGTAAGCATCACGCCATCCGCACGCGCTTCCCGCCCGAGCCCAATGGCTACCTGCATATCGGACACGCCAAGGCGATCTGCCTGAACTTCGGCATCGCCCGCGAGTTCACCGGCTGGTGCAACCTGCGCCTGGACGACACCAACCCCGGCAAGGAAGACCCGGAGTTCGTCGAAGGCATCAAGGACGACGTGCGCTGGCTGGGCTACGAGTGGCACGACCTGCGTCACGCCTCGGATTATTTCGAGGTGTTCTACGACTCGGCCATCAAGCTGATCAAGGACGGCGTGGCGTACGTGGACGACCTGAGCCCGGAAGACATGCGCGCCTATCGCGGCACGCTCACCGAGGCCGGCCGCAACTCACCGTTCCGCGATCGCAGCGTGGAAGAAAACCTCGACCTGTTCCAGCGCATGCGCGCGGGCGAATTCGCTGATGGCGCCAAGACGCTGCGCGCGAAGATCGACATGTCGTCGGGCAACATGAACCTGCGCGACCCGGCCATCTACCGCATCCGCAAGGTGACGCACCAGAACACCGGCGATGCGTGGCCGATCTATCCGATGTACGACTACGCGCACTGCCTGTCCGACGCACTGGAAGGCATCACGCATTCGCTGTGCACGCTGGAATTCGAAGACCATCGTCCGCTGTACGACTGGTTCGTCGACAAGGTGGATCTGGTCAATCATCCGGAGCTGTGGCAGCACCTGCGCGAAGGCGGTTTTCGCACGGAGCCGGCCAAGCCGCGACAGATCGAGTTCTCGCGCCTCAACCTTTCCTATTCCATCACCAGCAAGCGCAAGCTCGCCCAGTTGGTGAACGAAAACCTGGTGGATGGCTGGGACGATCCGCGCATGAACACGCTGCGCGGCCTGCGTCGCCGCGGCTTTACGCCGGGCGGCCTGCGCCTGCTCATCGAGCGCCTGGGCGTGAGCAAGCAGAACAGCATCATCGATTATTCGATTCTCGAAAACTGCGTGCGCGAAGACCTGGATGCCATTGCAGCACGTCGCATGGCGGTGCTCGATCCGATCAAGCTCGTCATCACGAACCTGCCGGAAGACCACGAAGAACAGCTCACGTTCTCCAACCATCCGAAGGACGAAAGCTTCGGTACGCGCAACGTGCCGTTCTCGCGCGAGCTGTGGATCGAGCGCGAGGATTTCGCCGAAGTGCCGCCGAAGGGCTTCCATCGCCTCAAGCCCGAAGGCGAAGTGCGCCTGCGCGGCGTGGGCATCGTGAAGTGCGAGGAGATGGTGAAGGACGCCGATGGCAACGTCGTCGAACTGCGCTGCTCGCTGGATCTCGAATCGCGCCAGGGCATGCCGGGCGCGGATCGCAAGGTGAAGGGCACCATTCATTGGGTAAGCGCCAAGCATGGCGTTGCCACCGAAGTGCGCGTATACGATCGTCTGTTCAATGTGCCGGACCCGGACGACGAAACCGATGGCAAGACGTGGATCGAGCACATCAACCCGGAAGCCAAGCGCGTCGTGCAGGCATGGCTGGAGCCGGCCGCTGCGCAGGTCGATCCGGAACAGCGTTTCCAGTTCGAGCGCCTGGGTTATTTCGTGGCCGACCGCATCGACCACACGCCGGCCAAACCTGTTTTCAACCGCACCGTCACGCTGCGTGACGCATGGGCGAAGCAGGCTGGTTGAGCTCGTGCGCAACGTCTGATGCAAGACGTTGCCTGGGGATGCGCTGAACAAGTTAACGCAGTCGCCACCGACTCTATCTGCTCGCAGATCACAGGGGCGTCGGCGAAGGCAGACTGGCCGTCTGTCGAGTCGACGCTCCGAAGAGATGCGGGCAGACAGGGCCGGCCATCACATTTGGTTTTAAGGGTTATGGTGATGTTTGGAACGCCCCCTGCGGGCACCGCACGACTTGGCAAGACGGCCAGTCTCCCCTGCGCCGCGCGGTGCCCGCAGGGGGCGTTCCAGACATCATGGCGACTGCGTTAACTTGTTCAGCGCATCCCTAAGCCCGGATTTCACAAGGAACGTTGCATGCTGCGTCAACAGATTCACCTGACCCTTCCGCCGTGGATCGACGAAGTGGTCGATACCCACAAGCGCTACATCACCGACGAGGAACGCGTGGCTCTTGCCATCGAACTCTCTCGCTTGAACATCGAGCGGAGCCATGGCGGCCCGTTTGGTGCTGCCGTGTTCGACGGCGAAGGTCGCGTGATCTCGGTGGGCGTGAATCGCGTGGTGCCGCAGACGTGCTCCGTCGCGCATGCCGAAATGATGGCGTACATGAGTGCGCAACAACGTCTTGCCACGTTCCGCCTCAACGCCGAGGGTGGCAAGTACACGCTGGCCACCAGTGCGCAGCCATGCTGCCAGTGCTACGGCGCCACCGTGTGGGCCGGCGTGGATGAGCTGTTGATCGGTGCGCGTGCCCAAGACGTGGAAGAGCTCACCGAGTTCGACGAAGGCCCGCTGCCGGCGGACTGGATCGGCGAACTCGAGAAGCGCGGCATTGCCGTGCGGCGCGACATCCTGCGCGATGACGCCCGCCGCGTGCTGGCGACCTACGGCCAGAGCGGACAGCACTATTGAGCCGCCTGCGCGCCGCCTTGCCGCTGATCCTGCTGGTGATCGCCGGCATCGTGCTGTTCAGCTCGGGCGTCATGGATCGGCTGCACCCGGAACAACTGGTGCAGCACCAGGCGCAGATGCGCGCGAATATCGAAGCCGCCCCCTGGCTTAGCCGACTCACCTTTATCGGCCTGCTCACGCTGGCCATGTCCACCGGCATTCCGGGCACGGTGCTGATCATCATGGCCGGCGGCTTTGCCTTCGGCGCGGTGGAAGGCAGCATTTATTCGTCCATCGGGCTGATCCTGGGCACGCTGATCCTGTTCCTCGCCAGTCGCTATGCGTTCGGCGCCGGCAGCAAGCACCCGCCCGCGCTGGTCGACAAGCTTCACCACGGCTTCGAGCGGCACCCGGTCGCCTACACCATGTTTCTGCGTTTCGTGCCCGTGGCGCCGTTCGGCCTGGTCACGGTGGCGCTGGCATGGCTGCGCTGCCCGCTGTGGCTGTTTGTGGGCGCCAGCTGGCTGGGTGGCACCGTCTCCACCATCTTCGAGACGTCGATCGGGGCGGGCCTTGGCGAGGCGCTGGCGCAAAGCCACGGCCGTTTCGGGCCCGGCTTGCTGATGCAGCGCGGCGTCTGGATGCCGCTCACCGCCATCGCCGTACTCGCCCTGTTGCCGCTCCTGGTCGAACGATTTACCCGACGCCGTCACAAAAGCGCCCTGTCGGATGAATCCGTCACCTCACGGCACTAAGCCTTACAGCCACCCCAGCCTAAGCACCTCGTCCGGTTGGCCTGCTGCCTGACAGGGTAAATCGCGCTAGTCTGATCCAACCTGGCGCATGTAGCGTGCAAGGGGATCCGATGGTCGCAGGGGCCAACTCTCGTACGGTGCAATGGTGGCGTCGCACGTCGCTGATGCAGCGGCTTGCGTTGGTGACGCTTGCACCGACGCTCATTACGGCCACGCTGCTGGTGGCCATGCTGGCCCCGCAACAGTTGATGACACTGCGCGGCATGGCGCAGAACACCGCCGATGCCATCGCCACGCAGGCCGCCTCCGTCACCGTCGCGCCCTTGCGTGACATGCAACGCCGCGAACTGGTGCGCATTGCCGAATCCATTGGTGACCTGCCGCACGTCGCCCGTGTGCAGATTCGTGCCGCCGACGGCGAAATCCTGGCCGACAGCCTCGGCCGCAGCGGCGCAGACAACGGCGAAAGCCTCACCGTCGTTCGTGACGTGGTGGACAGCGAACGTCCAGGCCAGCCCGTGCTGGGTTCGGTGGTGGTGGATGTAAGTCTTCGCGATGCGATTGCCATGCAGCAGGCAAGCCTGCGCCACGCACTGCTCGCACTGGCGATCAGTCTTTGCGTCGCCGCCGTCATTGCGTGGCAGGCCGCACGATGGATCAGTGCGCCTCTGCGTCGCCTTGTCGACGCCGTGCACCAGCTGGGTCGTGGCGATCGGCACGTCGAGGTGGAAGTCACCGACCAGACCGAAATCGGCGAACTCCAGCGCGGCTTCAACAGCGCCGCCATGGCGTTGTTCGACGTGCAGCGCGGCATGGAACGCGAGATCGAACACGCCACCGTGGAACTGGCGCGCAAGAACGCGGCACTTGAAGCAGCCAGTGTCGCCAAGGCGCGCTTCCTCGCCGCCGCATCGCACGACCTGCGCCAGCCGCTTTATGCGCTCACGCTGTTTTCTTCCGCGCTGGCGGAGGACGAACGCGATCCCGTGCGGCTTGATCGCATTGCGCACATCCAGGAATGCGTCGAAGCGCTGGACCATCTCTTCAGCGAACTGCTCGATCTTTCGCGCCTGGAAACGGGCGCCATGCAGATCGAGATCGCCGAATTCCCGCTTGACCAGGTATTCCAGGAAGTGAGTCGCAACTTCCGCATGATCGCGGAGCAGCACGGCTTGCGCCTGATCATGCGCACCACCGACCTGTGGGTACGCAGCGATCGCACCATGTTGTCGCGCATCCTCAACAACCTGGTGAGCAACGCCTTGCGTTACACCGGCCGCGGCGGCGTGCTGGTGGTCGCGAGGCACCGGGAAGATGGCACCGTGCGCGTGGATGTGTGGGATACCGGCAGCGGCATTGCACCCGAACACCAGATGCGTGTGTTCGACGAGTTCTACCGTGTGGAATGCCACAGCAACGAGCATGACGTGGGGCGCCGGCGTGGCCTGGGTCTTGGCCTTGCGACCGTGCAGCGCCTGGCCGAGTTGCTCGACACGCAGGTGTTGCTGAAGTCGAAGCCCGGCCGCGGCAGCGTCTTCAGATTCCACCTGCCTGAAGTTCCCGCGCAGCACATTCCCGTGCCGAGTGGCGAAGTATCATCACCCGACGTATCGGGCATGCGCGTACTGGTGATCGACGACGAGCCGGCCATTCTTTCCGGCATTCGCTACCTGCTGAAGAGCTGGGGTTGCGATGTGGCCGTTGCCGAAGATCGCGTGCAGGCGTTGCAGGCGGCCGAGGAATGGAATGTGCCGCCGGACATCGTCATCTCCGACCTGCGCCTGCGCGACGGCGAAAGCGGCCTCGATGTACTGGCCGCGCTGGACGCGCACTATCAGATCGACGGCAACCCGCCCTTCTCCCGCCTGTTGATCACCGGCGAAACACGCAGCGACCGCCTGCGCGAAATCATGGCCGCGCGCATACCCGTGCTCTACAAGCCGGTGTCTCCGGAACAGTTGCGGGAAGCGCTGATGGAGGCGTGGAGCACCACGCGCACCCTGGCCTGAGGGCTAGCTCTTCGGCGCTACACGTCGGGCAAGCACACGGTCGGCCGGAAGGAAGCGACCGAACAGGTCATCCACGAAATCGCCGCTGGGCGCTTCATTGCGCGAGCCGCCCGTTACATAGAGTCCCTGCCAGTGCAAGCGGCGCGCACCACCCGATTCATTCGCCTGCAGGCGATCGAGGAACGTCCGCAAGCCACGGCGCACGCCATGCAGTGATTGTGCGAAGGCAAACGCCTCGCGACGACGACGCGGATCGCGCTCCGTCGCCAGCACGGCCTGTGCAGTGGAAAGCAATCGCGCCATCACGCCGTCGGCCTGTGCTTCCAGGTTGGCATCGAGCACGCCATCGGCTGCCACGGCGGCATGGCGCCAGCCAAGCACGCGGCGAAATACCGAGGCAGGCAACGCCGAGCGGAACGTGGCATGGCCCGGCAGCGCTTCCAGCCCGGTCACGACCACGTATACCGGCAACTGAAGTTCCAGGCGGCGCGTGGCTTCATCGGCAAGACGATGCAGGCGATCCGCATGCGTTGCCACCACGGCATCCGGTTCGCGCAGGCTTTGGGCGGCGATGCAGATCACCATGCCGTCCAGGGGCAGCTTGCGGCGTTCCGTAGCCAGCATGGCCAGCGCCTTGGACCACGGCGCGTCGCCATCGCCGATGGTGGCGTGCGGATGCGACAGGCGCGGACCCGGTTCAATCGCCACCACCGAACGAAAAACCCACCAGTGCCACGGCCGTGTGTCGTTCGCGCGCGACAACTCGCGTGCATGCGGTGCCGAGGCCGCCGCCTGCAGCAGCGAGCGCACGTCGGCCGCACTGTCACCCAGGAACAGCAACCAGGGATGACGCGACAACTGCCGCCAGGGGCCACGACGACGGAAGGGATGCAGCACGGCACCGCGCAACCGGCGTGCGGCGTCCTTCACTGCGGCCGACAAGCTGCCAATGCCATAGCCGGCCTCGGTGCTGTCGGCCACGCGCGTATGCGCACGCATCATCACCAGCGATTGCCACGCGAGCACGCCTGTCCAGCCGAGCACAGCCAGCACGGCCACCGCGATGCCACCGGTAAACCACGCCTGCTGGGAAATGCCCTGACTGAAAACAGGCGCGACAAACGCCACGAACACCAGCAGCACAACCAGCGTGGCCACCAGCTGCGCCAGCCGCCTCCCCATCCATGTTCCCGGCAGGCGCAGCACGGGCGAACCGGGAACCATGTAGGGCTGCGGGGTTATCGATTCGCGCTGCAACGACTGCAGCACCGTCGTGGCGCCCGTGCTGGCCGGACAGTACAGGGCCTTGATGCGGCCCAGTTCGCCGCCGTCGCCCTTCTCGTAGTAGTACTGGCCGGTGAAACCCAGCAGCAGCGCCATGCTGAACACTTCGCGCACTTCTTCGTCGCTGTTGCCAAGACGGCCCAGCTGGTCGAAGAACTCGGTCGCCGCGTTACCCGTACGGAACAGCGTTTGCTGGAGCGGGCTCACCTGCCCTTGCCAGCCACCACGGCGGGACACCATTTCGTCGAACCACGCCGCCACGGCGAACGCGGCCAGCTCCACCTCAGCCAGTGACTTGCCACGCGAAAACGCCACGCCACGGCACTGTTCCACCAGCGCCAACGCGCGCGCGTGCACGGACGGCCATTCGTCGTCGCGAAGATCCTGGCTCGCGGCCTGCTCGTCGACCAGCAAGCCATAGGCAAACAGAGGTGCAAAACATTCCAGCAGCCGCATGGCACGTATAGCCGTCAGAGCCTGTTGCATGTCGCTCCAATGCCCCTGGCGGAGCACCTGGGTGCACGGGCCGGGGATGAGCGGCGGAGTCTACGACGATACACGCCGTCGTGCCGACCACGGAATGGCCAGCCTGAGACATAACGCGTGAAACCGGCGATCGGCGCCCAGCCCGAGGAAAGAGCCATCCATGGCCAACCACTCGTCGATGCGGGCATCATGTCCCGCACACCGACAGCTCCAAACGGTCCAGGGTAAGCATGACATCGCCTGCTGCATGGTCCGGCAGGCCGGTGACGCTTTGCGTGGGTCTCATCCAGGTACAAGGCTCTCGGTGTTCGGTAAATCGGACGTGCCGATGGTCTGCACGATCCGTGTTGTTCCGCACTCACCCAAGCGTGGTACCCATGAGCGACTCCCCCGGTCGTGAGCGAATTGTGTACGGCCAGCCATCCGGGCAGCCATATCCCGTTGAGGCTATGTCATTCGTAGGCACCCCAAGGTTGCCGCGCGCACGGGGTGGGGCTATGTTGCGCAGGCGGATGCGCGGCGATGGGAGTGTCGTGTGGCGCCATGGGGAATAACATGCGCATATTGATCGCAGACGACCATCGGCTGATCGTCGAAGGAGTCAAGCTCAAGCTAGCCGAGCTTGGGCCGGACATGGACTTCGTCATCGCCATGGACATGGCCGAGCTACGCGAGGCAATCCACGCACCGGAGGCCCCGTCGCTGGCGCTTGCGCTTATCGACCTGGCCATGCCTGGCGTGCAGGGCAGCGAGCATCTCGCGGAAGTCATCGAACACCTGCCTCATGTGCCCGTGATGGTGCTCTCCGGCTCCGAAGACGCCACGCTGATGAAAAGCCTGCTCGCCATGGGCATCCAAGGCTTTATTCCCAAGGCGTATTCGCCCGACGTCATGCTGTCGGCTGTGCGACTGGTGCTCTCCGGCGGCATTTACGTGCCACCGCTGCTGTTGCAGGAACGCGTGGACGGGGCCGTACCCACGCCTCCGCCCGCCACCGCCATGCAGACACCACAGAGCGCCGCCGATTCACTGGAGGAGCGGCTGCGCAAACTGCTCACCGAACGCCAGATCGACGTGCTGCGGCTGCTCTCGCAAGGCAAGCCCAACAAACTCATCGCCCGCGATCTGGGCATCAGCGAGGGCACCGTGAAGATTCACCTGGCTGCCATTTTCCGCGCGCTCAACGTACGCAATCGCGTGGAAGCCGTGGTGGCATCGCGCCGCATAAGCGGCCTCTGACACTGGCATAGAACCCCACGGCCACAAGCCAGCCCATGCCCCTCGCTCCGGACGCAACTGCCGCAGCACTCGCCGTCGGACGCCACGTTCGGTCCGATGGACACCTCGACGCCGCGCTCCCTGGGCCATTACGGAAACATCGATCGGCAAGCCGTCGCTGGACGGCCTTGCTGTGGCTCGCGCTGTTCTTCGCATTCCCATCCGCGTGGGCCGCGCCGCCGCAACAAAGCGGCCACATCAACACGCTGACGTTCGGCATCCTGCCCATCGGCGGGCCATCGGAATCGCTGGCCGCCTGGCGGCCCATGCTCGATGACCTGAGCCACACGTTGCACATCCCCATTCGCAGCCTTTCCGTCAGCACCTATGAAGGCCTCGGGCAGGCGATGGCGGAGGAACGCGTCGATTTCGCCTTTGTGTCGGGGCGATTGGCACTGGATGCCGTGATCCATGACCGCATGCAGGTCATTGCGCAGCTCACCCGCAGCAACGGATCGCGTGGTTATTACTCGGTGTTGCTGGTGGCGAAGGACTCGCCGATACACAGCCTCGACGACATGTATCGCCAACCCGGCAAGCTGCGCTATGCGCGTGGTGAGGTGTTATCGGTATCGGGCTACCTGGTGCCGGAAACCCAGGTGTTCGCCAATCGCAAACTGGACTCGGACACCTTCTTCGCCAGTGTGTCCGTGGACAACCACCAGAACAACGCGCTGGCCGTGGCCAACAACGAGGTGGATGTCGCGACCAACAACACGGCGGACATGGAACGCTTCGCCGAACGCTTTCCCGACCAGTACGCGCGCCTGCGCGTGCTTTGGACGTCCAGCCTGATTCCGCATGCGGTGGTGGTGATTCGTACGGATCTGCCGCCCGACCTGCGCCAGCGTGTCGCCGCTGCGCTCACCAGTTACGCCAAGGGCAAGAACGCGGCGCCTGAGTTGGCCAAGCTGCATCTCATCCACGACATCAGCGGTTTTTCGCCGGCCGGCAACGAGACCCTGGTGCCGTTTGCCGATATCGAATTCAACCTTGATCGCCGTCGCGCCTACAGTGCGCAATGGGTAAGCGACGCGGCAATGCAGGCGCGCCTGAAGAAGATCGACACCGAACATGAGGCGCTGGTGCGCCAGTTGATGGCGCCCAGCAGCCCGTGATCAGCAGGGCTTAGTGGCCCGGCATGTCCTTGATGTTGATGGTCTGTCCGTTGGGCAGAACCATGTCGCCCGGCTTCTGGCCGGCCTCGCACTGGCCCACCCAGCGACCCGAGCTGGTGACGTCCATGTCGCTGTGACCCATGATCGCCGGCTCGTACTTGATGTGGCCCTGCGTGCTGTACGAGGTATCGCCCTGGTACGTGGTTTCGCTGTGGCTGGTCATGTTGACCGCGCCATTGGGCGTATTGAGCTTGCATGCGGCATCGGTGGTCACCTTGCTGCCGTCCGCCTGGATGTTGAACTTGCTGCACATCTGGCCGCTCATGTGCGTGCCCATCTTGTACATCGCCGTATCGGTGTCGGCATCGAGGCAGAACTTGGTCGTCTGCGACTGGCCGCCCATGCCGGAAGTCTGCATTTCCCACAGACCCGGCTTGCGCTTGGGCATGTTGGCGGGAATGTCCTGCGCCACGGCCACACCGGCCAGACCCAGCAGGGAAACAGCGAGCAACCAGCGACAACGTGAAGACATGAGGTTCTCCTATCGGCCCGGGGCGGACCGTGCGGCTGGCAAGGTAGCGCCAAACGCGCCCGACGTCATGCCAAGGCATCCTGCGATGCAACACGCCAGACGTGTATCCACCAGAAAAACGCGGACATGCGTCACGAAACTGACCCATAGACCGTTAGCACTATGGCGCCTCGCGCTAGAACGAAGTGCGTATCGTCGCCCCCGGGGGGATTCTTTACAGTGCCAATCGAGGCCATTCCGCATCGCGCGGAGCCCATGGGTTCTTTTGTTTCCTGTTGCCGGAACCAAGCGTCATGCCGTTGAGTTGTGCCATTGCGTGTTCAAACCTCCGGTGGCAGAACAGCCGCCGGCCTGCGGCGCGTTTTCGCGCCCGGGAGGTCTGACGCATGGAGTCGCGCGCGCGCCTGCTGCCTCGCCTGTTCATCGATGTGGTCCTGCCCAGCACCATCGCCGCACTGGCCCTGGTGCTGGCGCTGTGCGTGCAGCAGACCCACAACCTGAGCGAGCGCCAGGATGCCGCGGCTGGACAGCGGCTGGCACGACTGGCCGGTGAGCTGGATGCCAGCGACGGCATATCGCCGCAGGCCGCACTGGACCGCACCCTGCAGGAAGGCAAGGTAGACCAGGTTCTGCGCGTGGAATGGCACGGCTCGGACGGACGACTGTTGAGCAGCGGTGCATCGCCGAGTCTGGACGTCTCGACGTATCGCAGCGAGCTGCGGCCACACGGCAGCATTTCGTCGTGGGTGAGCATGGATGTCGACACGCATCCGTTGCGCAAAGCCCAGCTGATGGTGTGGCTGCTCGGCGCACTGTGCGGCGCGGGCATCCTGGTGCTGGCGTGGTTGGCGCGCGTATCCATCCGCCATCGCGTGCTCGAACCGCTGTCGCAGGCGCGCTACGCCGTGCACGAGCTGGTGAATGCGCGGCATCCGCAACTCGATGACACGCCGGTCAGCGCGGAATTCGTCGAATTGCGCCGAACCCTGCAACGCGTTTCCGAATTGCAGGAAGAACAGCGCCGCGACTGGAGTGCCATGCAGCACGACAACGCCGTCGAGGCACTCGATCGACTGCGCCAGAGCCAGGCCGCCACGCGCAGCAAATCCCAGTTCATCGCCCTGGTAAGCCATCACTTCCGCCAGCCGCTGCAGGCGCTGGAATTGTTTGCCGCCGGCCTGGACCAGAACGCCAGCGGCGAGCAGCAGTCGCTGTTCCAGCAAATGCGTCACAGCATTGCCTCGATGACACGCCTGCTTGATGCGCTGCTGGAGATCTCGCGGCTCGATGCCGGCGTGATTGCCGTAAAGCCCGTCGGTTTTACCGCGGCCGAACTCTTCATGCGCGATCGCACATCGCTCAATCACGAAGCGGCCCAGCATCACGTCGAGCTGACCTGGCGCGGCAGTCACCACCAATTGCACGGTGACGCCGACGTCGCCGCCAGCCTGCTCTATCAACTGGCGAGCAACGCCATCGCCAACGCACCGGATGGGCGCGTGCTGATTGCCGCGCGCCGTCGCGGGCAGGCCGTGCGCATCGAAGTGCGCGACAACGGCCCGGGCATTGCCGTGATCCACCAGCAACGCATCTTCGAAGAATTCGTCCAGCTGCAGGCCGGCGAAAGCGAGCGCAGGGGCGGCTATGGATTGGGTCTGGCCATCGCGGAACGTCTAGCACGCCTGCTGGGTACGCGCATCGGCCTGCGTTCGGAACCAGGGCGTGGCAGCACGTTCTGGTTCGACCTGCCGCGCATGCCCGTCATGGAACGGCATTCGACCAACAGCAACCCTTCGCAGAAGCAGGCCCCGGCCGCGTGGCGCCAGGCCAGCTGAGCCTTAGCCGGCAGCCCTCTTATCGCAGACAAAAAAAGACCCGCATGTCTGCGGGTCCCGGATGCATTTGGTGGGCCGTGATGGATTCGAACCATCGACCAATAGATTAAAAGTCTACTGCTCTACCGACTGAGCTAACGGCCCGCACTGCAAAAGCAAGCCCTATATTTTATGGGCTACACGCCCATGGCACAAGCGAGCCCGTTCAGCTGTAGCGCGTGGGGTCCGGCAGGCCGGCCGCGCGGAAGCCGTCGGCACGCAGGCGGCAGGCGTCGCAATGACCGCAGGCGCGGCCCTCGGCGTCGGCCTGGTAGCAGCTCACGGTTTCGGCGAAATCCACGTTCAGGCGCTGACCTTCGCGGGCAATGTCCGCCTTGCTCATGCGCATCAGCGGCGCGTGGATGCGGATGCCGGCGCCTTCCACGCCTGCCTTGGTAGCCACATTGGCAAGCTGTTCGAAGGCTTCGATGAAGGCGGGGCGGCAGTCCGGATAGCCGGAATAGTCCACGGCATTCACACCGCACCAGATATCGGTGGAACCGAGCACTTCGGCCCAGCCCAGCGCAATGGAAAGCATGATGGTGTTGCGGGCGGGCACGTAGGTCACCGGAATGCCCTGCTCGCCGGTCTGGTCGAGCGGCACGTCGATATCCGCCGTCAACGCGGAGCCGCCAATGGTGCGCAGATCAACGTGCACCGTCTTGTGCTCGACCGCGCCCAGCAGGCGCGATACGCGCTCGGACGCCGCCAGTTCCGCGCTGTGGCGCTGGCCGTAGGCCACGCTGAGCGCATGGACCTGATAGCCCTGCTCGCGGGCGATAGCGATGGTGACCGCGGAATCCATGCCGCCGGAGACAAGCACGACGGCCTTGCGGGAAGAAGTTTGAGACATGGGATGACATCCACTCTTGGGTTCAGGCCGGTGATCCAGCCGAGAAGCGCCATCGGCAAGATAGGCCGACGCGCGGAAATACTAAGTTGGGGGCTTGCTGGCAAAGGTGAAAGGTCGGCAGCGCGACACGTGGGGTGCCGCGCGAATTGGCCTGCTCAGTGCCCGGGTTCGTCGTTCCAGAGCAACTTGTGCAGCTGCAACTGGAAGCGGACATCCAGCTTGTCCTCGATGATCCACTCCGCCAGTTCGCGCGGCTTGATCGCGCCATGCACGGGTGAGAACAGCACCATGCAGCGCTCGACCAGACGGTGTTCGGCCACCACGTCGCGCGCCCATTCGTAGTCCGCGCGACTGGCGATGACCACCTTCACCTGGTCATGCGGAAGCAGATGTTCGATGTTCGACCACAGGTTGCGCTTGGACTCGCCCGAGTCCGGCGCCTTCAGGTCCATCACCTTGCGCACGCGTGGGTCCACCGGGGACACATCCAGTGCGCCGGACGTTTCCAGCGACACGTCGTGGCCTGCATCGCACAAACGCTGCAAAAGGATCAGGCAGCGCTTCTGCGCCAGCGGCTCGCCACCGGTCACGCAGACGTGTTTGGCACCATGCGAGGCGACTTCAGCCACGATGTCGTCGATGTTGCGCCAGTCGCCGCCGTAGAACGAATACTCGGTATCGCACCACACGCAACGCAGCGGGCAGCCGGTGAGTCGCACGAAGACGGTGCGCCAACCGATGGCATCGGCCTCACCCTGGATCGAGTGGAAGATTTCTGTGATGCGCAGACGCTCTGCGGGCGCCTGCTCGGACGTGGTGGATGCCACGCTCTCTTTACTGCCGACCACTACCATGACCTCAGTTGGCCGGCTGGGCCTGCAGACGACGCAGGCGCTCCTGAGCAAGGCTGGCGGCCTTGGAGCCGGGGTACTTCGCGGTCACGTTCTTCAGCGTCGCCTTGCCCGCATCGACCTGCTTCAGCTCGATCTGGCTGTAGCCGACCTTGAGCAAGGCGTCCGGCACCTTCTCGCTCTGCGGAAACTGGCTGACCAGGTGCTGGAACGCTTCCATCGCCACCTGGTAGTTGCTGGTGGCGTAATAGGACTCGCCCAGCCAATAGAACGCGTTGGGCAGCAGGGAGCTGTCCGGGTACTGCTGGATGAAATCGCGGAAGTTGCGCGACGACTTCACATAGTCGCCCGCACGCAGCGACTTGAAGGCATCGTCATAGGCAGCCTGCGCAGCGGCATTGTTAGAAGCTGCGCCACCCTTGCCTGCCGCGGCGGGTGCCGGCTTGCTGGCATTGGCTGCGGGAGCCGGCGCAACGGCCGGCGCTGCCGGTGCCGCATTGGCGGCCGGCGGCGGATTCGCGTTGGCATTCCCCGGATTGGCGTTCGCTGCACCGGCACCGTTTTCAATACGGCCCAGGCGCGAGTCGAAATCCGCGGCTTGCGCTTTGTTCTTGTCGTTGGCTTCCTGCAGCTGGTGCTGCAGTTCCTCGATCTGGCCTTGCATCTGCTGCAGCTGCGATTGCAGCGCCTGCACCTGATTGACCAGCGTGGTGCCACCCTGATTCTGGTTCTGCGCCTGCTGTTCCAGCCGCGACACGCGGTCGGCAAGGCTCAGGCGGGAATCCTGCGCGTGGGCCGAGGCACAAAAAAGCATGGCGGACGCTAGTGCGCCCGCCATGCCCATCCTGGCCGTGAAACTGTTAGCCAGAGTCTTCTTCATTACTTCGCCGTGTAGACGATCTCGACGCGACGGTTCTTGGACCAGCAGTCTTCGTTGTGCTCACGGCACACCGGCTTTTCCTTGCCATACGAGATCACGTTGATCTGGCTGGCCGAACCACCGTTCGACTGCAGGGCGCTGGACACGGCGTTGCCGCGGCGCTCGCCGAGGCCGAGGTTGTACTCGCGGGTGCCGCGCTCGTCGGTGTTGCCTTCAAGGCGCATCTGAGCCATCGGGCGGTCCTGCAGGTACTTGGCGTGGCACGCCATGATCTGCTGGAACTCCGGCTTGATTTCGTCCTTGTCGAAATCGAAGTACACAACGCGCTGACGCAGGCAGGCGTCGGTGTCGAGGTCAGCCGGGGTGTACTTCTGCGGGCCAGCCGGAGCGGTTGCAACCGGAGCCTGCTCCACGGGAGCCTGCGGCTTGACTTCCTGCTTCTTCGAGCATGCGGCCGCGCCAACGCAGAGCAGGGCGACCAGGGCGACGCGAACGGTCTTATTCATGGTGGACGTTCCTTCAAACAGGTTTGAGTTCCGACAGTCAATAATGATTGCGGTTTCGGGACAGTTTTCGCCGGTGAACCGGCTGTTATTTTGACATTTTTGCTGGCGGCGGTGCGCTGTCTCGCAACCACCTGGCCCGCCTTCCGCGACGGATTGCCGCGGCTGGCAAGCTGTTTGACCCGGTGGTGTCGCCCAAGGCTTCACGTCCAGATCACATGGTCATGACGCTTACGCGCCACAACATGAACTGCTTTATCGCTGACGATAGGGACCCCAAGCCGGTTCGCGAACGTCGCCATCGGCAAGCACCAGTCGCTGACGGACCAAGCCATCCGCGGACACGGCGTACAGCACACCGCGTCGACCTTCGGAGGCGGCATACAGCAACATGCTCGCGTTGGGCGCGAAACTCGGCGTTTCGTCGATCGGACCCGGCGAGATGAAGCGCACCTGCCCACCCAGACTGCGATCCATAATGGCAATACGATACACGTTCCCGTTGCCCTGCACCATCGCGATCTGCTTGCCGTCATAGCTGACGGAGGCGTTGGCGTTGAACTGGCCCTGGAAGCTGATGCGCTCTGCCCCGCCGCCGCTGGCGGACATCTGGTAAAGCTGCGGCTTGCCGCCACGATCCGAGGTGAAGATGATGCTCTGGCCATCCGGCGTCCAGCGCGGCTCGGTGTCGATGGCCAGGTTGTTCGTCAGACGGGTTTCCTGGCGCGAACCCACGTCCATCACGTAGATCTCGGGGTTGCCCTGGTACGACAGGGCCAGTGCCAGCTTGGTGCCGTCCGGCGACCACGAAGGCGCACCATTGATGCCCTTCGCGCGAGCCGAGATCAGCTGACGCGAACCCGTGGTGATGTCCTGCACGTAGATGGCCGAGTTGCCGCTCTCGAACGACACGTAGGCGATCTTGCGACCATCCGGCGACCAGGCCGGCGACAGCAGCGACTCGCGCGAGCGCGCCACGACCTGCGGGTTGTAGCCGTCCGAATCGGCCACGATCAGCGAGTAGGTGGTGTTGTCACCCAGGCCCACGGACGTAATGTAGGCAATGCGGGTCCAGAACGCGCCACGCACGCCGGTGATCTTTTCGTAGATGGCGTCGGCGATCTGGTGGGCGACGCCACGCAGGTCGCCGGCAGGCGCGGTGAACGCCTGGGCCAGCAGGCTCTGCTGCTTGTTGACGTCCCACAGTTCGTATTCGACGCGAAGCATGCCGCCGCCCGCATCGCTGATGCGGCCGATGGTCAGGTAGTCCTGCTTGAGCAGGCGCCATGTGGCGAAGTTGATGTCGGCACCCTTGGACGGCGTCTCCACGATTTCGCTCTTGGCGAGCGAGCGGAATTTGCCGGAGCGGTTGAAGTCGTTGCGCATGACATCGGCGATGTCGGTGGGCAACGGTGCACCGCCCGCCTGGGCGAAGGGCACCACCGCAATGGGCGTGGCCGTCTTCAGGCCGCCGACGATGTCGACGTTGAGCGACTGGGCAGACGACTGGGCTGCGGCGGGACCGGCGATCAACGCGGTCACGAGAAGCAGGACGAGGGCGAAGGTAGAACTCAGTTTGCGCATGGGATCCATCACTGCGGCCTGAAGGTGAAATCGATCTGGCGCTGGAACACGCTCTCGAAGCCCTTGTAGGGCAACGGTTGAGCGCGCAGCACGGCATTTTCGATGGAGCGCTTGCCGGCCTCGTCGTACGGACAACTCGAGTCGACCTTGGCACTCATCACGTCGCCACCTGGCAACTGCACGATATGCACGACGCACGGCGTGTTCGGCATGTTATCCGGGCGAAGCCAATTCTGCGTGACCGCGTTCTGAATCGCCGCCAGATACTGGGCCAAAAGGCCTGCATCCGGACCGTTCTGACCGGTCTGGCGCTGGGCGGCGACCGGCACATTGTCCTGGCTGTCGGCCTGGGCGTTCTTGAGGTCGGCCAGCTGCTGCTTGGCCTGGTTAGCCTTACTTTGCGCAGCCTTCACCGATTTGTCGGCCGCATCCATCTTGGCAAACAGCTCGTCGACCTTCTTCTGTTCTTCCAGTTTCTGCTTGGCCGCCTGGGCGTCCAATTCGGCAGCACGCTGGCGCTGCTTCTCTTCCTGTTCCTTCTTCGCGTCCTCAGCCTTCTGCGCAGCATCGGCCACCACCTTCTCCTGATCCTTGGTATCCGGATGCTCGGGCGGAGGCGGCAACGTCTTGATCTTCGGCGTTTCTTCCGAAGGCGGCGGAGGGATGGACGGCGGCGGTGGAACTGTGGCCGGCGTGGGCTTGGACTGCTGTGCGGACTTCGGCGGCGGCGCACCGGTGGGGCCGACCAGGGTCGCCTCGATGATCTCGCCCTGCAGCTGAATGGGCTTGGCGCAGGTGATCGGGTTCCAGTTCGCCGGCAAATGCAGCGTCTCGAACACCTTCTCGTAGAACGAGCACGGGATCACCGCGAGGGTCAGGAAACCCACGATGCCCAGATGGAGGATGGCGGAAAGGACGACCGCGGTGGACGTTCCCTTGGGGGTCTCATCCCTCATTTCTTGCCGCCCGACTCCGGTGCGCTCATCAGGCCGACCTTGGAGACGCCGGCCTGCTGCAGGTCGGCCAGTACCTGATAGACGCCGTCATACTTGCCGTCACGGTCACCCGCCACGAGCACGCTGACGTCCGGGTTCGCCTTCACGAAGGCGCCCACCTTGGTCTTCATGGTGTCGACATCGATCGGCGTGCGCTTTTCCGTACCAAGAGTCAGATAGAGCTGACCGTTCTGGTCGACGGCGACGATCACCGGGTCCTTCTTGTCCTGCAGCGACTTGGCGTTCGCCTGCGGCAGGTTGATGTCGACGTTCTTGTTGATCATGGGTGCGGTGACCATGAAGATGATCAACAGCACCAGCATCACGTCGATATAGGGAACGACGTTGATCTCGGATTTCAACTTGAAGCGCTTGTGGCGCGCAGAGCTACGCATGGCTTAGCTCCTCTGCTCAGGCCGCTTCGTCGGTCTGGATCTGACGCTGCAGCACCGAAGAGAACTCTTCCTGGAACACTTCGTAGCGCGAGGCGACGCGTTCGACCTTGTTGGCGAAGCGGTTGTACGCCCACACGGCCGGGATGGCGGCGAACAGGCCCATGGCCGTGGCGATCAGCGCTTCGGAAATGTGCGGCGCGACCACGGCGATGGTCACGTCCTTCATTTCGCCCAGGCCCTGGAAGGCGCCCATGATGCCGATGACGGTGCCGAACAGGCCGACGTACGGGCTGATGGAGCCGACGTTGGCGAGGAATTCCAGGTTGCGCTCAAGGCGGCCGATTTCGCGGGTGCCTGCCACGCGCATGGCGCGCTCGGAGCCCTCGATGACGATGCGCATGTCATGCACGCGGCGCTGCCGCTGGCGCACGAATTCGCGGAAGCCGGACTCGAACACGTTTTCCATGCCGCCATTCTCGGCGCCGCGATTGCTCACTTCGCGGAACAGCTGGGCAAGGTCGGCGCCGGACCAGAAGCGCTCCTCGAAGCCCTCGGCTTCTTCCATCGCCGCCTTCAGCTGCTGGTGCTTGCGGATGATGATCACCCAGGAGAGGAAGGAGAACACCAGCAAGACCAGCATGACGGCCTGCACCAGGATGCTCGCTTCCGCGATCAACTTGAAAATGTTCAATCCACCGTTCATTGCTTGAAGGTTCTCCAGCGCACGTACTTAATTTATTGAGGGGGAAGGCCGGGGATGAGGTCGGCCGGAATCTGCACCGGGCGCATGCGGCGAACATCGACGCACGCCACGCGCACCTTTGCGCGGATCAGCTCCGCGCCGTCCGCCCGGCGGATCGTCTGGGCGAAAAGGATACTGGCTGCCCGGCGTTCTTTGACTTCGACGCTTACCGCCAGTTCATCATCCAGCAGGGCCGCGCGCAGGAAATCGTTCTGCATTTCCCGGACCAGGAAGGCCAGGCCGGTGTTTTCCTTGACCACGGACTGGTTGATGCCCATGGCGCGCAGCCATTCGCTGCGGGCACGCTCCATGAAACGCAGGTAGCTGGCGTGGTAGACCACCCCGCCGGCATCCGTGTCTTCCCAATACACGCGCACCGGCCATTGGAAGGGCTCGGCGGCGGAAACCTGCTTGACGTCAGACATCGGAGTTGTCGGCAGTGAAAAGGTCGGCGGCAACCGGGTGCCGCGGCGGGGGCGTCAGGCCAAGGTGGCGCCAGGCCTTGGCGCTCGCCATGCGGCCACGCGCCGTGCGGATCAGGAAGCCCTGCTGGATCAGGTACGGCTCGACCACGTCTTCCAGCGTGCCGCGGTCCTCACTGAGGGCGGCAGCCAGCGACTCCACACCCACCGGGCCACCATCGAAACTCTCGATGATGGTGGAGAGCAGGCGGCGATCCAGCTCATCGAACCCTTCGGCATCCACCTTGAGCATGTCGGTGGCAGCACGGGCAGCCTCGCGGGTGATCTGGCCACCGGCACGCACTTCGGCGTAGTCGCGCACACGGCGCAGCAACCGGTTGGCGATGCGGGGCGTGCCGCGCGAACGGCGCGCGATCTCCACCGCACCTTCCAGCTCACAAGGAATGCCCATGATCCGCGCGGAGCGACGCACGATCGCGGTGAGCTCATCGGGCGTATAGAACTCCAAACGCTGCACGATGCCAAAGCGATCGCGCAGCGGCGCGGTGAGCAGGCCGGCGCGCGTGGTGGCGCCGATCAGGGTGAAAGGCGGAAGGTCCAGCTTGATCGAACGGGCCGCGGGGCCTTCGCCAATCATGATGTCGATCTGGAAGTCTTCCATCGCCGGATAGAGCACTTCTTCCACCACCGGCGAGAGGCGATGGATCTCGTCCACGAACAGCACGTCATGCGGTTCGAGGTTGGTCAGCAGGGCGGCCAGGTCACCCGCCCGCTCCAGCACCGGGCCAGAAGTGGATCGCACATTGACGCCCAGCTCGTTGGCGATGACGTGGCTCAGCGTCGTCTTGCCGAGGCCGGGCGGCCCGAAGATCAGCACGTGATCCAGCGCGCCACCGCGCTTCTTGGCCGCCTCGATATAGATCGACAGCTGTTCGCGCACCGCTTGCTGGCCCAGGTATTCGGACAGCCGCTTGGGGCGGATGGAGGCTTCCAGTGCCTCGTCGTCCATCTGGGCGGCAGCAGTAACGATGCGATGTTCGGTCATGGGCGAAATTATGGCAGAGCCCGATGACGACGGCTTGAAATTTGGCCGCCGTGCCAAGCTCCACAACGAAAAAGGGCGCCATGGGCGCCCTTTTCATCAGATTTCGACCTGGGCTCCCAGCTCGATCAGTCGATTGCCCGGAATCTGGAAGAACGCCGTGGCCGGCAATGCGTTGCGCGCCATGAACGCGAACAGCTTGTCACGCCACAACGCCATGCCGGGACGCTTGGCGTCCGCGATGATGGTTTCGCGCGACAGGAAGAACGTGGTGTCCATCATGTCGAACGGCAGGCCCATCTTGGAGCACTTGGACAAGGCGCGCGGGATGTTGGGATCCTCCGCAAAACCGAAGCGCAGGTTGAGCCCGTAGAAATCGCCACCCAGTTCGGAAATTTCGATGCGCTCGCCGAAATCCGCCGTGGGTGTTTCGAGCATTTCCACCGTGAGCAGCACGTTGCGCTCGTGCAGCACCTTGTTGTGCTTCAGGTTGTGCAGCAGCGCATGCGGCACGGCGTTCTGGTTGGCTGTGAGGAACACCGCCGTACCCGGCACGCGCAGCGGCGGATGCTCGGCGATGTTCTCGATGAAGGGCTCCAGCGCCAGGCCCGACTGCTTGATCTCGCGCACCACCAGCTCGCGGCCGCGGCGCCAGGTGGTCATGACGATGAAGATGCCCACGCCGAGCACCAGCGGGAACCAGCCGCCGTACTCGATCTTGATCAGGTTGGCGCCCAGGAACGACAGATCGATCGTGAGCAGCAGGATGCCGGCGCCGATCACGGTAAGGCGACTCCAGTTCCACTGACGGCGCGCCACGATCAAGGCAAGGATGGTGGTGATCGTCATGGTGCCGGTCACCGCGATGCCGTAGGCCGCGCTCAGGTTGTCCGAACTGCGGAAACCCAGCACCGCCGCCAGCACCATGATCAGCAGAAAGTTGTTCACCCACGGGACGAAGATCTGACCAGACATCTCGCGTGAGGTATGCACCACCGGCATGCGCATGGAATAACCCAGCGACATCGCTTCGCGCGTCATCGAGAACGCACCGGAGATCACCGCCTGCGAAGCAATCACCGTCGCGACGGTCGCCAGCCCAATCATCGGGTACAGCAGGGGCGCGGGCGTCAGCTTGAAGAACGGGCTGTCGATGGCTTCGGGATGATCGAGCAGCAAGGCACCCTGGCCAAAATAATTCAGCACCAGGGCCGGCAGCACAAAGCTGAACCAGGCCAGGCGAATCGGCCGCTTCCCGAAGTGGCCCATGTCCGCGTAAAGCGCTTCGGCACCCGTGAGCGCCAGCACCACGCCACCGAGCGCGATAAAGGCCTGCAAGCCGTGAGAGAAGAAGAATTTCACACCGTACATCGGATTGAGCGCAAACAGCACGTGCGGATTCTGGGCAATCATGCGCACGCCCAGCAGCGCAATGACGATGAACCACACCACCATGACCGGGCCGAACAGTTTGCCCACGCGATCGGTGCCGTGCCGCTGCAGCGCGAACAGGAAGAACAGGATCACCGCGGTAACGGGCACCACCCAGTGACCCAGGTTCGGCGCGGCGACCTTCACACCTTCCACTGCGGATAGCACCGAAATGGCCGGCGTGATGACGCCATCGCCATAGAACAGGGCCGCGCCGAAAATACCGATGATGGCCAGCGCCCAGCGTTTCCGCGCGTCGCCGCGCACGCTGCGCAAGGCCAACGCGAGCAGCGCCATGATGCCGCCCTCGCCCTTGTTGTCCGCACGCATGATGAAAACCACGTACTTCAGCGACACCACGATGATCTGCGCCCAGAAGATCAGCGACAGCACACCGTAGATGCTTTCCGGCGTCGGCTTCATGCCGTCGTGGCTGAGCGTGGTCTGCAAGGTGTAAAGCGGGCTCGTACCGATGTCGCCATAGACCACGCCGATCGCGCCCAGCGCGAGCGCGGCGAGGCGGCGTTTGTTGTCGGCGTCGGCCGTGCCGTGGGTGGAATCCGGAGTCACGTCAATGTCCTAGTGCGGCGCGCAGCGCCTTGCGGATAATCGATTCGGCCGTGTCGCCATCAGCGGCAACCTTCTGCACCAGGCGAGTCACTTCCGCCGGTTTGTAGCCCAGCTGCTGCAACGCCACGGTAGCCTCGCCTGCCGGATCGAGCGGCGCACCGTTCGATGCGGGATGCGCGCCCGCGAGCGTGGTGCCAAGTCCGTCCACGCGATCGCGCAGCTCCACCACCATGCGTTCGGCCGTCTTCTTGCCGATGCCGGGAATCTTGGTGAGGGCCACCACATCGCCCGCCTGCACGAGGCGCGCGAAGTCGCTGGTGGAGACACCGGAAAGCACGGCCAGCGCGATCTTCGCGCCGATGCCGCTTACTTTTTGAAGATTGCGGAACAACGTGCGTTCGGCTTCATGCATGAAACCGTACAGCGCCACACTGTCTTCCTTCACGGCGTAATGCGTGAGCAGCGTGACTTCCTTGCCCGTTTGCGGCAGGTCGTAAATGGTGGACATGGGCGCTTCAAGCTCATACCCCACGCCACCGACTTCCACCATCAGCCACGGGGGCTGCTTTGAAACGAGCGTACCGCGCAGACGGCCAATCATCGACGCCTCCAGGCGGTACGGGGAATACCCACGCGCGCCAGGCTGGCGCGGGTGTGGGCATGGGTGACGGCAATGGCGAGCGCATCCGCCGCGTCGGCCTGCAGCGGGCCCTTGAGTCCGAGCAGGACACCGATCATGTGTTGCACCTGGGTCTTGTCGCCTCGGCCGCTACCGACCACCGATTGTTTGACTTCCGTGGCTGCGTACTCGTGCACCGCGATCCCCTGGCTGACCACCGCGCAGATCGCGGCACCCCTCGCCTGCCCCAGCTTCAACGCCGAGTCCGCGTT
Organism: Dyella sp. C11; assembly: GCF_003121485.1. Lineage (GTDB taxonomy): Bacteria > Pseudomonadota > Gammaproteobacteria > Xanthomonadales > Rhodanobacteraceae > Dyella. The sequence continues at coordinate 244,450 of NZ_QAVX01000002.1, forward strand.
GCGCGCCATGAAGACGCGCTCCACACCGCACTCGTCCGGTCGATGGGCCGCGATGATGTCACACAGCTCGTCAAATATGCGTTTCAGGCGCAGCGGAAAGGTGGCTTCGCCAGCCACCGCCAGCGCGCCATGGAATACGTGGGACAGCTTGCCGCTGGCGTCGACATCGATGATGCCGACACCGGTGCGCTGGCTGCCCGGGTCAATGCCGATGATGCGTGTCATGGGCGAGGAATTCGCCGGGCCTGGACGGCTCAGCGAATTAGCCGGCTGCCTCGGCGGGCAGCAACGCGTTGTGCGAGACCTCGCTGACGTCATCAAGACCGTCGAGCTTTTCCAGGAGGTCGAGCAGCGACTCCAGCGCCTCTTCCGGCACCGCCATGCGGTTGCTCGGACGCATGCCGACGCCGGCATGCTGCGCGCTGAGACCGGCGGCGCCCAGCGCCTGCTGCACGGCTTCGAAATTTTCCGGCGCACACAACACGGTGCTTTCACCGTTCTCGTTCACCACGTCGTCCGCGCCAGCTTCCAGTGCCGCTTCGAGAACCTTCTCTTCTGCCGCTTCATCGCCATGCGTCGGGAACACAAGCTCGCCCACGCGCGCAAACTGGAATGCCACGGACCCCGAGGTGCCGAGATTGCCACCGTGCTTGGTGAGCGCATGACGCACCTCGGCCACGGTACGGGTCGGGTTGTCGGTGAAGCAGTCGATGATGAGCGCGATGCCACCCGGGCCGTAGCCTTCGTAGCGCAATTCTTCCATCGCCGCGCCGCCGTCGGCACCCGAGCCGCGCTTGATGGCGCGCTCGATGGTGTCCTTGGGCATGTTGGCCGACAGCGCCTTGTCCACCGCCGAACGCAGGCGCGGATTGAGCGCAGGGTCGGGCATGCCGGCGCGCGTGGCGACGGTGATTTCGCGGATCAGCTTGGTGAACACCTTGGCGCGCTTGGCGTCTTCAGCGTTCTTGCGACCTTCGATGGACGGGCCTCTACCCATGGCACTTCCTGCAAATCTGGTGAACGGACAAGCGGCAAATTCTATCGCTTCAGGGTGTCGAGCAGGCAAGCAGCGACAAAAAACCCGACGAATGGCGCCAGATCAGGCCTCGGCGCGGAGAAAACGCCCCTGATGCAGGAATTGCGTGACCTGTCGCGCGGCCTCCTGCGAAAACAGCAGGCCGGTGTGGTTGGTTTCGATGGCGCAATGGTCGGCAATGCCGGGCAGGCAGGTCTCTTGCACGGTGACGCAGCCGTCGTTGTCACCCTCGAACTGTCCGATCACCGCTCCCAGCCCCAGCGGCACGCGACCGGCAATGACGCCGACCTCGCGCTCACCCGTCCAGCGATCAAAGCCATGTTCCAGAAGGTCGCGGTTGTGGCCGAGCAGCACCTCGCCACCCTTGCCCATGCCGGCGAAGCGCCGCGCGGCCGCGCTGCCCTTGAGTGGCGATCCCATGCACACCACGCGTCCCGGTGGCAGCCCCGCATCGACGCAGGCCTGCAGGGCCAGAAGGCCACCCAGGCTGTGCCCGACCAGGTGCACGGTGTGCCCATCCTGACCCAGTTCGTGCACACGCGACTGCAGGCTGCCCAGGATCCGTTGCTGGGTGGCGGCCACGCTCATGTAGTCGAAACGATGAACGCGAAATCCTGCTTCCATCATTCGCCGGTGCAGCAGGAGTAGCGCGAAACCGCGCATCCACAGGCCGTGCAGGAGAATCACATGATCCATGCGCAATCAGCGGTTGGGTCCGGGAACCGACATTCCAGCGCCTGCCGCGTCACGGGAAAGCGAATGTGCCGCACGCGCCCGGTAATCGCGGAATGCCGTCGCGCCCCACACCATGCCGCGCAAGGCGAGCAGGAATTCCACGCCGCGGAACGGCGTCACATAGCGCCCGTCCGGCGTCAGCACCCAATACAGCAGGCTGAAGTACCAGAACAGCAGGCTCAACAGCAGCAGCGACCATGAGCGATGCCGCCCACGCAACCAACCCACCACGCCCTGGACGGCAGCAACAAAGGCGAACAACAGCAGGATCGAACTGAGCGTGATGCTGATGGCGGCCGTAAGGCGGTAGAACGGATTCGTCTCGAAAGGCGATTCGATATTCGGGTACACGTAGATGCCGCCCGCGCCCTGGATCACCGGCCAGAACCAGATGTCCCCGGGTTTTTCGACGAAATACCAGTGCAGGTACTTCCCGGGCTGCGCGGCAACGCGTTGCCACATCTCGGCGTAGAACGCATCCGGCTGCCGGTCGTGCAGGTCGAGCATATGGTGGAAATCGGCGAAGACGCTTTCGCCTTCCGGGCTGCCGCGATCGTTGTAATAGCGCTTGATGTCCGGCGACATGCCGATCAGCACGTTCTCCGCCAGGCGATGTCCCTGGCTGATGCTTTCCGACGCCTGCGGCAAATGATCGTTGCGCACATGCCAGGCAGCCCAGGGAATGGCGATGAAGGCGACGAACAGCAGCGCCGCCTTTCTGTTCCCGAGCAACCCGAGCACCGCGGCGAGCGCCAGCGGGAACGGCGCGATCATCGGATTGATGGCGGCGGCATACGCCAGCAGCGCGGCAGAGGCGGCGTAGAGCGGCAAACGGGTGCGGGCATGCGCCACGCAGGCCAGCCACAAGCCGCCCATCAGGAAACAACCGAAAGCCGTTTCCGTCAGCAGGTAACCGCTCTGCGTGATCGCCATGGGCCACAACGCCAGCAGCAGGCTTGCGATGAAGGCTGGCCAGAAGCTGAGAAAATGGCGCCCGAGCCGGAACGTAAACACGACCGTCAACGCGGCCATCAGCGCCTGCACGGTAAGTGCCAGGGCGTAGAAGCGCTGCAGATCCTGACCCGCGATCACATAGATGATCGCCAGGATCACCGGATAACCCGGCGTACGATAACTCTCCGGCAGCATCACCGCCGAGCCCGGATCGGCGCTCGACAACACGTGATGCTGCAGAAGGTTGATGGCCAGCTTGGCGTATTGCGCGGCGTCCGCGCGCAACGGGCCATCGATGACGGCGTGCGCCTGGTAGTACAGGCAAAGACCCAGTGCCAGCACGAAGCCGGCGACCGTGGCCCACGTATCCCTCCCCCCGGCGACACGCATGGTGGGCGTCAGCTCTTGGCGACCACGTTGACGTGCAGTTCCTTGAGCTGGGCATCGCTGACCAGCGACGGCGCGTCGGTCATCAGGTCCTGTGCGCTGGTGGTCTTGGGGAAGGCGATCACGTCGCGGATGGATTCCGTGCCGGCCATCAGCGCGGCAATGCGGTCGATGCCGAACGCCAGGCCACCGTGCGGCGGCGCGCCGAACTTCAGCGCCTTGAGCAGGAAGCCGAACTTGGCCTCGGCCTCTTCCGCGCCGATGCCGAGCAGTTCGAACACCGTGCTCTGCATCTCCGGACGATGGATACGGATGGAACCGCCGCCGATCTCGGCACCGTTGAGCACCATGTCGTAGCCGCGACTCACCGCGTTGGCGGCGTTGGCACGCAAGTCGGCCATGTCATCGACCTTCGGCGCCGTGAACGGATGATGGAGCGCGACGAAGCGCTTTTCTTCCTCGTCGTACTCGAACATCGGGAAGTCGGTGACCCACAGCGGCTTCCAGCTGTTTTCCACCAGGCCCTTGTCCTTGCCGACCTTCAGGCGCAGCGCGCCCATGAAGTCGGTGACGGCCTTCCACGTACCGGCGCCGAAGAACACCATGTCGCCGCTCTCGGCGCCGGTGAGCTTGAGCACACCTTCCAGTGCCTTGTCGTCGAGGAACTTGGCGACCGGCGAGTTGATGCCTTCGCGACCCTTGGAAAGGTCGTCCACGCGCATCCACGCCAGACCCTTCGCGCCGTACTTGGCGACGTACTCGGTGAGTCCGTCGATGTCCTTGCGGGTGAAGGTGGCACCGCCGGGCACGCGCAGCGCAGCCACGCGGCCGTTGTCGGCGTTGGCCGGTTCGGCGAACACCTTGAATTCAACGTGCTTCACCGCCTCGGCGATGTCGACCAGCTCCAGCGCGATGCGCAGGTCCGGCTTGTCCGAACCGAAGCGACGCATCGCTTCTTCCCACGTCATGCGGGGGAAGGTGGCGTCGAGTTCCACGTTCACCACTTCCTTGAAGACGTGGCGAATCAGTGCCTCCACGAAATCCTGCACGTCCTTCTCTTCGACGAAGGCGAACTCAAGGTCGAGCTGGGTGAATTCGGGCTGGCGGTCGGCGCGCAGGTCTTCGTCGCGGAAGCAGCGGGCAATCTGATAGTAGCGGTCGAACCCGGCCATCATCAGGATCTGCTTGAACAGCTGCGGCGACTGCGGCAGCGCGTAGAACTGGCCCGGATGCACGCGGCTGGGCACCAGGTAGTCGCGCGCGCCTTCCGGCGTGGCCTTGGTGAGGATGGGCGTTTCGATGTCCTGGAAGCCACGCGCGTCGAGGTAACGACGCAGCGACTGCACCAGCTTGATGCGCGTACGCATCATCTTCTGCATTTCAGGGCGACGCAGGTCGAGGTAGCGGTAGGTCATCCGCATGTCCTCGTTGGGGTTCTCGTGCAGCGCGAAGGGAAGATCCTTCGCGGCGTTGAGAATCTCCACCTTGTCGGCAACCAGTTCCACCGTGCCGGTGCGCAGCTTGTCGTTCACCGACAGGCGCTTGCGGATGGTGCCGGTGACGCGCAGGCAGTACTCATTGCCCACTTCGCCCGCCACGGCGAACGCATCGGCGTTCTCGCGCTCGATCACTACCTGGGCCAGGCCCTCGTGGTCGCGCAGGTCGACGAAAGCCACGTGGCTCTGCAGGCGAATCGTGTTGACCCAGCCACACAGGGTGACAGTCTGGCCGACCAGTGCCTCATCGATGAGGCCGCAGTAATGCGTGCGCATGCGCTTGGAACTCCGGGCCGCCTTGGCGGCGTAATGCGTGGACAAGAAGACCCGGAATGTTAACACCGGCGCCCTGTCGGGCGAGCCAGGAGGCAGCGTTCAAACCGCGTCCTGGCCCATTCTCCGGCGTTTACCAGCGGCGCTGGACCGAGAACAGGCCTCGGCAGCCCTTGGAAATCCACACGCCGGCACGGTTCCAGCCCCAGCTGTAACCCTCCTGGCAAGGTGAGCCGGACAGCTGCCTCAGCAGCACCACGCTGCCGTGGCCGCCCACGTCCACCTGGCAGAAGTGATACGCGTGGTCGTTGCTTTCGCACTGGAAGCGGATCTCTCGGTTCCAGTCCGGACCTGGCTGCCAGCCGCCCCCGCCGGGTGGCGGGGGCGGCGGCGGGTAATAGCCACCACCCCCCGGCGGCGGATAACCGCCACCGCCGCGGCGGATTTCAACAAATTGGCCGCGACAACCGCGATCCACCCACAAGCCACCGCGGTCCACACCCCAGGTCTGGCCACGGGTACACGGGCTGTTGGATTCCTGGCGGATCATTTCCGCGTCGCGCCAGGGCACCTGGCAGCGGGTAAAGCGGCCGTCGTCGCTGCCGCAGCGGACCGCGTTGCCCTGCGCATGGGCGGCAGGCGCGGCCATCCACACCAGACCGGCCAGCAAGCCGGTCGCTACACCCATCAAACCCGTTCGTATCCGGAACATCTATCCCACTCCTTGCCGTGACTGGACGTCACGCTAGTGGGCACATCTTCAACCGGATTTGAATATCTTGCGACTAGTCGTAGAAACCTGCCGGCCGGCTAGCCGGCATTCAGGCAACTCAGCTGTCGCTGGACGAACTGCCGCCCGACGAACCGCTGCGGGACGACCCGGCCGAGCTTGACGTGGAGGCCGACGACGATGCACCGCCGTCTCCCGCCAGGTTGCGCTTCTTGTCGCCGTCCTTCTTGAAGTCGGTCTCGTACCAGCCACTGCCGGCAAGGCGAAAACCAGGCGCACTCAGGCGGCGCTTCACTTCGGCCACGTCACAGGCGGGGCAGACCGACGGATCGGGATCGGACATCTTCTGCAGGCGATCAAAACGGTGGCCGCAGCTGCTGCATTCGAATTCGTAGATAGGCATGGAAACTCCGGAAGATCGGTCGACGCCGTGCCGGCAAGAGACCGGCCGCGGACGGCGATAGCCCACCATTATCGAGGCGTGCGGCCCGAATTCAACGATTCAAGCCATGGCGCTACAGCGCCCAGGCCACCAATACAGCCAGCTCGGTCAATTCGGTGAGTGCGCCGCAGGTATCGCCGGTCATGCCGCCCAGGCGCCTGACGCAAACCCATCGCCACCATGCGAACACGGCGACCGAGACCAGCAGCGCGCGAATCCCGTGCCATCCCGTGCACAACACCAGCACCGCGGTAGCGATGGCCGCCACAAGGCAGGCCGCGCGGGACGCCTCGGCCAGGCCACTGCCCAGCCCACCGCTGCGCACGTAAGGCGTGGTCATGAAGGCCACGGTAAGCGCGGCGCGTCCCAGCATCGGTGCCACCAACAGCACCACCGAAGGTTGGGCAAGGCTGGCAAGCGCGGCGAACTTCACCAGCAGCACGAGCACCACGGCCGCGACGCCCATCGGCCCGCTGCGGGGGTCTTTCATGATGACCAGCGTGCGCTCGCGATCGCCCAGGCCACCGACCCATGCGTCCGCACTATCCGCCAGGCCATCGAGATGCAGCGCCCCGGTAAGCGCGACCCACGCAGCCAGCAGCAACGCGCCGGCCAGCAGCGGCGGTGCGCCGGAAAGCAGCCATCCAAGCACCCAGAGGCATGCGCCGATCACCAGGCCGACCATCGGATACCACGGCAGCGGCGCCGATGGTGGCGTCGCTTCGTCAAATGCGCGCGCCGGCAAAGGAATGCGCGTAAGGAAGCCGATGGCGGCGAAGAAACCGCGCATCATTCCTTGCCCTGCGCACCCGATGCCGGTACCCACTCCAGCGGATGCAGCGACGCGTGGGGCACTTCGATATTCGCCATGTCGCCGAAATCGCGCTCTTCGGCCTCGCAGCGCAGAAGCCGGATCACGCCGCCGTGCGTGACCACCAGGACACGCTGCGTTTCCGCGGCCACGGCCACCTCGTCCAATGCCGCCGTCGAGCGCTTGCGAAACTGCGCGAACGACTCCCCACCCGGCGGTGGATGCGCCACAGGGTCCTTCCAGAATCGCGCCAGCGCATCGCCCTGCTCTTCTGCCAGGGTCTCGATGGGAACACCCTGCCACTCGCCGAAGTGGTACTCGGCCAGACGCGGATCGACGCGCAATGGCACCCGGCGCGCACCAGCCAGGTCCTGTGCGAATTCAGCGCAACGACGAAGCGGCGAGGTGACGATGGCATCCCAGGTGCGCCCGAAGATCGCGGCACGCAACTGGCTCCAGCCGAGCGAACTGAGTGGATCATCAAGCTGACCACGATAGCTGCGCTGCCCGGTGTCGCCGTGGCGCAACAGGTCGATGCCGACGTGCTTGCCGATCATGCGCCGCTCACCCCCGCCTGCGCGAAGGTCGCCATGCGCGAATGGAGTTCGCACGCCAGGCGCATCAACGGCACGGCCGTGGCGGCGCCACTACCCTCGCCCAGGCGCAGGCCAAGGTCGAGCAGCGGATCGGCATCCAGTGCGGCAAGCAGTCGTGCATGGCCACGCTCACGCGAGCGGTGCGCGAAGAACATCCAGTCGCGAGTCGAAGGATTGATGCGCACGGCAGCCAATGCCGCCGCCGTGGTGATGAAGCCATCCACCAGCACCGGAATGCCGCGTTGCGCCGCTCCGATGTACGCACCGCACAACGCCGCGATTTCGAAACCACCCACGCGCCCCAGCCACGCGAGCGCATCGTCGTCGGACGGATAGAGCGCGAGCGCCCGTTCGATCACCGCGGCCTTGTGCTGGATACCTGCCGCATCAAGACCGGTACCTGCGCCAGCGAGTGCGCCAGGCGATTCACGCAACAAGCCGCACGCCAGCGCCGCAGCCGACGTGGTGTTGGCAATGCCCATCTCGCCACCAATGAAAAGCTTTGCGCCCGCTTCCTGCGCAAGCTGCGCACTGTCCGCGCCGGCGGCCAAGGCACGCTCCAGTTGCAGCGCGCTCATGGCAGGGCCTTCGCAGAAATTGTTCGTTTGCGCCGCGATGATGGCGCGACGCACGTTGGGCAATTCGCCAGGATCGTTCACCGTGCCCAGGTTCACCACTTCCAGCATGGCACCCAGACTGCGCGCCAGCACGCTGATGGCGGCGCCACCGCTGGCGAAGTTGCGGATCATCTCGCCCGTGACCACCTGCGGAAACGCGGACACACCTTCCGCCGCCACGCCATGGTCGGCCGCGAACACGCTGATCCACACCGACTGCACGGCGGGCGTCGTCACGTGTTGCATGCTGGCGAGTCGAACGGCCACGGCCTCCAGAGCCCCCAGCGAGCCCGGTGGCTTGGTCAACTGCGACTGATGTTCCAGCGCGCGCAGTCGGCTCGCTTCGTCAATGGCGAAACAGGGTTCGGTCAGCCAGTCGTGGCTCATGCAAGGCTTCCTTTGAGAGGCATCGGCAATCCGGCGGCCACAAACACCACGCGCTCGCATTGGGTAGCGAGCGCCTGGTGCAGCCGTCCGGCTTCATCCACAAAACGTCGTGTCAGCTCGCCCATGGGGACAACGCCCAACCCCACTTCGTTGCTGACCATCACGACCTGCCCCTTCAGCGAAGGCAGCAGATGCAGCAGCGCGTCGCGCTCCAGTTTGAAACGTTCGTCATTCGGCATGGCCAGCAGGTTGCTGAGCCACAACGTGAGGCAATCCACCAGCACGCAACAGCCGGGGCGCGCATGGGCGGCGAGCGCGGCAGCCAACGACAGCGGCTCTTCCACGCAGTGCCAGTGCGTCGGGCGCTGTGCTCGATGGTGTGCGATGCGCGCAGCCATCTCGTCGTCGTGCGCCTGCGCCGTGGCGATATAAACCACCTCGTGTCCCGATGCCGCCGCCAGTTGTTCGGCAAACGCGCTCTTGCCGGATCGGGCGCCACCAAGGATCAGCGTTCGCATGATGTGGACTCCTTCGCCAGATGCAGCAGTTGAAGCAACGCTGACGTATCCAGATGCGCTTCCACCGCATCGGCCACGCGATCGATGGCGGCTTCGCGAATCGCGCGCATGTCGAGCGGCGCAGCGTCACGCAGGCCGGCCCAATGGAGCAATGCGTTCAGTGCCTGCGGTTCATCAAACAGGCCATGTACGTAAGTGCCGACGATTCGACCATCCGGCGACAGTGCTCCGTCAGGTTCACCCGAACCCAGGATGCTTGCCGGTTGCTCCAACGCTTCACCGCGACTCACGCCGCAGTGGATCTCATAGCCGCTCACCCGCGCATCTCCCAGGGCCAGTCTTCCCTCCACGCGGCGCAATTGCTTGCGCGCTTCCAGCGTGGTTTCCATCGGCAACCAACCCAATGCTTCGCTCGAGCCCGGCGTGCTCTCGACACCCAGCGGATCATGCACGAATCGCCCCAGCATCTGGAAGCCACCGCAGATGCCGATGACCTTGCCGCCATATCGAAGGTGTCGCGCAAGCGTTTCGTCCCAGCCCTGCGCACGCAGCCACGCCAGGTCGTCGCGCGTGGACTTCGAACCGGGCAACACGATCAGGTCGGCAGGCGGATGCGTTTCGTCCGGTCCCACGAAGCGCAGGTCGACATCCGGGTGCAAGCGCAACGCGTCGAAGTCGGTGTGATTGCTGATGCGGGGCAACGCAGGCACCAGCACGCGCAGGCGCGCGTTGACGTTGCTGCGCACATCGCGCGGCAGCGCATCCTCTGCTTCCAGCTCAAGGCCGTGCAGATAGGGCAAAACACCAAGCACGGGTTTTCCGGTCTCGCGTTCCAGCCAGTCCAGGCCGGGCTGCAACAAACCGATATCACCGCGAAAACGGTTGATGACGAATCCCGCCACGCGATTGCGCTCGCTCTGCGAGAGCAAGGCGAGCGTGCCTACCAGGTGAGCGAACACGCCACCGCGGTCAATGTCGGCAATCAGGATGACCGGGCAATCCATTGCCTCGGCATAACCCATGTTGGCAATGTCACGGTCGCGCAGGTTGATTTCCGCCGGGCTGCCCGCGCCTTCCACCACCACCGCGTCGTACTGCGCCACCAGACGATGGTGCGAAGTGAGCACGGCATCCATCGCGAGACGCTTGTACTCGTGGTAATGCCGCGCATCCATGTTGGCCACGGCCTTTCCGTGCACGATCACCTGCGCGCCAATATCGCTGTTGGGCTTGAGCAGGATCGGGTTGAAATCGGTATGTGGCTGCAAGCCGGCCGCCTGAGCCTGCACGGCCTGCGCGCGACCGATCTCGCCACCGTCCACCGTCACGGCAGAATTCAGCGCCATGTTCTGCGGCTTGAATGGCGCCACCGCCACGCCCTTGCGGCTCAGCCATCGGCACAAGCCTGCCACCAGCGTGCTTTTGCCCGCATCAGAGGTGCAGCCTTGCACCATCAGCACGCTCGCGGTCATGGCGCATGCTCCTTCATGTCGAGCAAATGCAGTGCCTGCTCCAGCTTCGCGAAACCAGCATCATCGGGTGGCAATCCAAAGCGCAGGCTTGCCGGTGCCTCGAACAGCCGCGTGAGAATGCCCTGCCTCGCGAGCGCAGCATGCACGTCGCCGGCTCGCTCATCGCACCACCATTGGAAGAACGCACATCCCGCCGTCGGTACCAGGCCGCGACGCGCCAGCACGCCCGCAAGACGCTCACTTGCCTTATGCAGCCACTCGCGCGCCCGCACTTGCCATGCGTGATCGGCGAGCGCCTGCTTGACCACGACACGCGTGGGCCCCGTCAATGTCCACGGCCCCAGCCGCTCGCCCAGCGCCTCCAGCTGTGCGGGATGGGCCGCCACAAAACCGGCGCGTGCTCCAGCAAGCCCGAAAAACTTGCCGGTGGAGCGAAGCACGATCAGTCCTTCGCGATGCGCTTCGCCGCACAGGCTATCCTGCGGCGTGGCGTCCATGAACGCCTCATCCACCACCAGCCATCCGCCGCGCGCCGCGAGGTTTTCGTGACATGCCAGCAACGCATCGCGGGTGAAGCGATCGCCAGCGGGATTGTTGGGATGGATAAGCACGATCACGTCGAAGCGCGATGCATCGTCCAGAAGCACGCTGGCCGGCGCCGTTTCAACAACATGTCCGGCGCGACGCCATGCATGCGCATGTTCGTTGTATCCCGGCGAGATCACACCGACACGAGAACGGGAACGCAAATCCGGCAGCGCCTGGATGGCTGCCTGCGAGCCCGCGACGGGCAACATGTGTGTCGAGCCGTAATACGCGCAGGCGGTTTCCACCAAGCCATCATCGTCTTCCGGCAGACGCTGCCAGGCCGAGGCAGGCAAGTCCGGCACCGACCACGCGAAAGGACTGATGCCCGTGGACAGATCCAGCCATTGCGCAGCCGGAATGTTGTAGATGCGTGATGCGCGCAGCAAGCGTCCGCCGTGCTCAAGCATGACGTGCTCCCTGGACGACCCAGCCAAGCAGGAGCATCACCGCGAGCCACAGCAGCACGCTTCGTCGCACCAGCTGCCACGCGCGTTCGATGGTATGCGCATCCGGCAAGTTGCCTTCACCCAACGCGGGACGCGGCTCCCACACACCGTCGTAGGGCGCGGCACCACCAAGGCGCACGCCGAGCGCACCCGCGCCCGACGCCATCACCGGTCCGGCGTTGGGGCTGTCCCATTGCGGCGCCTGCGTGCGCCAGCATCGCCACGCACGTGACGCGTCGCCCAACAACACGTAACTCAGTGCGGTGAGCCGCGCGGGGATGAAATTCAAGACATCGTCGATGCGCGCAGCGGCCCAGCCGAAGTTTTCGTAACGCGCGTTGCGATAGCCCCACATCGCATCCAGCGTGTTGGCAAGCCGATAGAGCACCGCACCCGGCGCTCCGAGCACGGCAAACCAGAACAGTGCGCCAAACACCGCATCGTTGCCGTTCTCCAGCACTGATTCGGTGGCTGCCGCCGCCACCTGCGCATTGTCGAGCGCCAGCGTGTCTCGACTTACCATGCGTCCCACGGCGTCGCGCGCAGCAAGCAGATTTCCGCTTTCCAACGCACGCGCCACCGGCAACGCGTGGTCGCCAAGGCTGCGAAGACCCAGGGTGAGATAAAGCAACACGGTGTCGAACAGGAAAGACAACCAGCGCACCTCATGACGCAACGACGCGGACAGCCACCACGCCACAGCCACTGGAGGGATCACCGCCAGCATCCACGCAAGCACACCCGCGTACCGGCGACCCTGGTACACGCGCGATTCAATACGGATGGCGAGACGTCCAAACATCACCAGCGGATGCGCACGCCGGGGCTCGCCGAGCCACGCATCCAGCAACACCGCCGCCGCCATGGCCAGGGCCGTCATCATGGCCGGAACAAGGCCAACGCCGCTTGCGGGTTCGATGGAAAATACAGGTGCATGAAGCTGGCAGTGAAACGATTTCGCCGATAGATCCCTTCGCGGCTCGGGCCACCGTCGGGATTGCTGGCCATGGCCAGCGGCTCCTCACCGATCTGCGCCAGCGCGTAATGGAAGGTGTGCCCGCGCAATGCGCCTTCAGGCAAAGCCACCGATTGCATGCCGAGGCCGCCCAGGCGAGCCTGCATGGCGGCGTGTCCACGCAACAGGCCGGCCATGGGAAACGCGACACCATCGGTTCCCGCCAACGCGTCCAGCGCGTAAAGCATGCCGCCGCATTCAGCGAGCAAGGGGCGACCGGCATTCACGTGAGCATGCAATGCATGGCGCAATGCGTCGTGCTGCGACAGTGCCGGCAGGTGAAGTTCGGGATATCCACCCGGCAGCCATGCGGCATCGCATTCGGGCAGCGCATCGCCGGCCAGTGGCGAGAAGAAGCGCAGCTCCGCGCCGGCTTCGCGCAGCAGGTCGAGATTGGCCGGATAGAGAAAGCAAAACGCCGCATCGCGCGCAATCGCGATGCGACAGCCACGCAGGTCTGTCGGCACCGACGCTTTCGCCTGCGACTGAAACGCAATGGCTGGCGGAAGTTCCTTGCTCGCATGCTTGCCCCAGGCATCGGCCAGGGCATCCAGTCGCACATCCATGTCGTCGAGCTCGCTGGCAGCCACCAAGCCCAGGTGTCGTTCGGGGAGCGCCAGCGCGGCATCGCGCGGGAGTGCGCCCAGCCAATGGAGGCCAGGGGGCAAACTGCCCTCCAACAATTGCGCGTGGTAAGCGCTGCCGATGCGATTGGCGGCCACGCCGTGCACGCGCAGACCGTCGCGATAACGCGCGAGTCCCAGCGCCAATGCACCAAACGTCTGCGCCATCGCCGAGCCATCGATGACGACCAGCACGGGCAAGCCGAGACGCTCGGCCAGGTCCGCACTCGACGTGCCACCGTCGAAAAGACCCATCACGCCTTCGACCAGGATCAGGTCCGCCTCGGCAGCCGCGGCGTGCAAACGAGCGCGCACATCGGCCTCGCCGTTCATCCACAGATCCAGCTGATGGACCGGCGCACCGCTTGCGCGCTCCAGCACCATCGGATCGAGGAAGTCCGGGCCAGTCTTGAAGACGCGCACGCGCTTGCCCTGCCGGCTATGCCAGCGTGCCAGCGCCGCCGTCACCGACGTCTTGCCCTGCCCCGACGCTGGTGCCGATACCAGTAACGCGGGACAGGAAGCTGGCGTGCCGATCATCGATGACTCCGTGAATTCAAACGTGGGCGCAACACCTGCGACTTACAGCTCGATGCCTTTCTGAGCCTTGATGCCGGCCTGGAAGGCATGCTTCACCAGGCGCATCTCCGTCACCGTATCGGCCAGCTCGATCAACGCGTCCGGCGCACCGCGACCCGTGATCACCACGTGTTGCTGCGGCGGGCGCGCCCGCAGCGCATCGCACACCCGCGCGACGTCGATATAACCCTTCACCAACGCGATGTTGAGTTCATCCAGGAGAACGAAGTCGATGGACGCGTCGGACAACATCGCTGCGGCGACCTGCCACGCAGCCTCGGCTGCCTGGATATCGCGCGCCTTGTCCTGCGTCTCCCACGTGTAGCCTTCGCCCATCACGTGGTAGTTCAGCTCATCGGGAAAGCGACGAAAGAAGGCTTCCTCGCCCGTGGAAAAACTTCCCTTGATGAACTGCACCACGCCGCAGCGAAATCCATGACCGAGCGAGCGGGCGAGCATGCCGAACCCGGATGAACTCTTGCCCTTGCCGTTGCCCGTATTCACCACCAGCACGCCACGCTCGATGGTGGCGCGGGCGATCTTGCGGTCCACCAGTTCCTTCTTCCGCTGCATGCGCTCGCGGTGGCGATCTTCCGCACCGGCCGATGAAGGCTGATTACTCACGCTCAGGCTTCCTTGCGATGCGTGAAGGAGGACGATGCGAGGCGCAATGCCACGGCATGCAGCGCCAACGCTACAGCGACATAGCTCATGGTGGTGCGCACGAACAGCGGACCCCACTGCCACAGGCGCGAGAGGTATTCGGTCATGTGCGGATTGGCGTAGCGGCCGCCCAGCCAATAGAACGAGCCATTGGAGATGGCAAACGAAAGCGACGCAGCCACAAACGCCACTGCAAAAGCGACGACAAAGGACGTGGCTCGCTGATCCATGCGCGGCGCGTACCAGCGGCCGGCATACCAGAGCACGGCATATGCCAGCGGCAGGAAGGAATAAGCCAGCGTGACGCAGAAATTGCTGACGCCCGCGTAGCTGATGGAGATCCAGTCCAGCGCAACGGCAAGCAGAACCATCGTCACAAACGTCCAGTGGCGACGAAGGTAAAGACCGCCAAGAAAGAACACTGCCATCGATGCGTCAGGTAGATGCAGCAGGTCGCCGAAGTGCTTGAAGCGCGTGGCAATCATCACCGCCACGAGAACCAGCCACAGCGCCTTGAAACGGGAACCGGAGAGTGCCTTCATGAAACGACTCCTGATCGATCCATCACGAACGAGCCGGGCCCCTTGCGGAGCCCGGCTTCACGGTTTACTGCGCCGGCTGATAACGCAGGGTCAACATGTAGTTACGACCCGGCTGGTTGTAGTACCAGGCGGTCTCGTAGTTCTTGTCGAAGGCGTTGTTGAGCGCGAGCTGGAGCTTGAGATCCTTCGTGAGCGCGTACGCCACGCGCAAATCGGCAATGGCGTAGGCACCCAGGGGATGCGTGTTGGCCAGGTCGTCGTAACGGCGGCCTGAGTAGAACCACGTGCCACCCACGCTGAAGTCGCCGAAGTTGCGGTCGATGTCGATGTTCGCAGTGTCACGTGCTCGACGCGGCAGCAGGTTGCCCTTGTAGGCCGCCGATTGATCAATAGGATCAAGCCAGGTGGCCGTGCCCGTTACCTGCCAGCCCACCACCTTCGTGCTCACCACGGCTTCGGCGCCGCGGATGCGCGCCTCGTCCACGTTACCCGGCGCCTGCGTGGCGGCGTCGTAGGTGATGAGGTCGGTGACTTTGTTCTGGAACGCGTTCAGCGACCAGTAGCCCCAGCCGTACGTGCCGCGCAGGCCCAGTTCGAAGTTCTTCGAACGCTCCGGCTTCAGATCCGGATTGCCGTAATACGGGTAGTAGAGATCGTTGAAGGTCGGCGCCTTGAACGCGGTGCCGTAGCTGGCGGTAAGGCGAAGCGTCTGCGTGAAATCCCAGCCCCAAAGCAGGCTGCCGGTGTTCTTGCTGCCGAACTGGCTGTTGTCGTCGTGGCGCACGCTGGCCTGGACCGACTGGCTGCCGAACGTCTGCTGCCACTGCGCGAATACGCCACGATTGATACGGCTATCCACCGGGATATCGGTGAGGGCATTGACGTATTCGGTGGTGCTTTCCACATGGTCGCGCTGCCAGTCGAAACCGGTGCTCAGCAGGCCGCCCCAGAAGCCGATATCCGCCTGCAGCGAAGCGACGTCACGGTGCGTGTCGAAACGGTCGACGTAGTCGCCCTGGTAAAAGTCCTTGCTGAAATCGCCGCTGGTACCTGCGTTGAGGGTGAGCTTGACGTTGTCAGCCGGACGATAGTGCACGCTGCCACCCACCACCTGCGTGGCGCTCTCGTCAGAGTCGGTGTACGTGCCGTCGTAGTAGTTGTGACCTTCGGCGCGGAACAGGCGCACATCCGCATCCCACTGGTCATCGAACTTGTAGCCGCCCTGCACGGTGGCCGAGGTATTGCGGTAGCCATCCTTGTCAGGCTGGTCGGCAAAGCACGCCGCACCTACTTCCGCCGCGCCGACGCGACACGAGTTGATGCCGTGCGTCTGATCGTGCGACACCTCCACCGAATACCAGCCGTTGCCGCTCTTGCCGGCAAAGCCCGCCGAACCGTTGAGCGTGCTGTAGCTGCCCACGCCCAGGCTGAAAGACGGTACGAATGCGCCCTCCGGGCGACGGGTAAAGATCTGGATCACGCCACCGATGGCTTCCGAGCCATACAGGCTGGAGAACGGACCACGCACGATTTCGATGCGCTCGATCTGGTCGACCGGAATGTCCTGCAATGCCGCCGTGCCCAGCGTGGCCGAGCCGATCTTGATGCCATCAATCATCACCAGCACGTGATCCGATTCGGTGCCGCGCAGGAACGCGCTGGTCGCCTTGCCCGGGCCGCCATTGTTGGCGATCTGCATACCGGGCGTGCCACGCAGCAGGTCGGCCAGCGACGAGGGCTGCAAGCGTTCGATATCCGCGCGATCGATCACGGTGATTGCCGACAGCGTCTGGTCCTGCGTCTGCTCGGTACGCGTGGCAGTCACCACGACGCTGTCGAGATTGGTGGTGGTGTCGTCCGCAAACGCGGGCGCAATAACGGTGAAAAGCGCCGCTGCCAGGACGGAGCGACGGATGGTGGAAATTCGGATGGCCAAAGCATTGCTCCTCAACCGCGCCTGCCCGCGCGGAACGCTTGGATAAGGACAGGCGGAAGGATGCGTGGCTGCCGTCAGAGATACGGCACCCATGACACGGCCCACCGCCTGTCTGGTCGTACCTCAAGGCCGGTCTCCGGGCTCGCGGGCGAAGACGCTGACGTCTTCCGGTCCGACGCCTTCCCGTGCGCTTGGCACAGTGGCTATATGTCGTTCCGTCGATCCCCTCTGGATCGCGCTCGCCTACCGTTGCGGGGGCAGCTCCGGACTTGGCACTGATGCACCTCACCGGATTCCCGTTTCAACCTCCAGCCGACTGGCTGGGGGTCACCTCAGGCGGGGCGAATGGTAGCAGAGAGGGGGCGTGGGGCGATTTGGGGTCTGGGGGCACGCGATGCGATGTGCAGCGAAGCTGCACGAGCCGTCAGGCCGGCTCTTGACCTTGGGCCCCCTGTGCGGCGGTGAGGGGTGGACGATCAGGCCCGCAGGGGGATCGGCACGGATGCCGATCCCTTTTCGCCCGGGCAGGATGCCCGGTCGAAAAGCCCGGCCGCCCCTCACGGACTGGCTGGGCTGCAAGCCCAGACAGCGCCAAGTGGGGGTGCCTTTTCTTTTGGTTACTTTTCTTTGGGTATGCAAAGAAAAGTGACCCGGCCTCCGGCAGGAGGTCGGAAGCCCGCGGCAGGCGAGCCAGGTCGCGTAGGGATCGCAAAAGAGCCGAAGAGCAAAGTCACTGGATGACCGGCCCTTCGGCCGTTGAAAAGCGCCTCCCGCCTTCGCGGGAATGACGGTGAGGAATAGAGACCCCATCGCGAGGATGACGGTGAGGGATTGGACATCAGGGCCAGGATGACAGCGCGGGATAGAAACGCTCCCGCGAGCACCCACCCCTCACCCCAACCCTCTCCCCGGAGGGGAGAGGGAGCCAAGCGCTCGCCCACGACGAAATCAGCCACAGCAAAAACTCGACCGTCGCCCAAAGAAAACGCCCGCCCCATTTCCACAGGACGAGCGCTTCTCCAAAACAGTGACAACGAAGCTTTACTGCGTGCGGAAGGCCAAATGCCCCTGCTCCGCCTCCACCACAATGGTGGCGCCCGCCTGGAACTTCCCTTCCAGTATCTCCCTCGCCAACGGATTCTCCAGTTGCTGCTGGATCGCCCGCTTCAACGGTCGCGCGCCGTACACCGGGTCGAAGCCCACGTTGCCCAGCAAATCGAGCGCCTTGTCACTGATCTCCATGCGCAGCTGCCGTTCGGCGAGGCGTTTCTCCAGGTAAGTCAGCTGGATCAAGGCGATCTTGCGGATCTGCTTCTTCTCCAGCGGGCGGAACACCACCAGCTCATCGAGTCGGTTGATGAACTCGGGGCGGAAGTGAGCCTGCACCACGCCCAGCACCGCCGCCTTCATCTGCACGTAGTCGGCTTCGCTGTCGCCCGAGTGCTCCTGGATCATCTGCGAACCCAGGTTGGAGGTCATCACGATGACGGTGTTGCGGAAATCCACCGTGCGACCCTGGCCATCGGTAAGGCGACCGTCGTCCAGTACCTGAAGCAGGATGTTGAACACATCCGGATGCGCCTTCTCCACTTCGTCCAGCAGGATCACGCTGTACGGACGGCGACGCACCGCTTCGGTGAGGTAACCGCCTTCTTCGTATCCCACGTAGCCCGGAGGCGCGCCGATGAGCCGGCTCACGGAGTGCTTCTCCATGAACTCGCTCATGTCGATGCGCACCATCGCATCCTGCGTGTCGAACATGAATTCGGCGAGCGCCTTGCACAGCTCGGTCTTGCCCACGCCGGTGGGGCCAAGGAACAGGAACGAGCCATACGGACGATTGGGATCGGAAAGGCCGGCGCGGGCGCGACGAATGGCGTCGGACACGGCACGCACGGCCTCGTCCTGGCCGACCACGCGCTTGTGCAGGGCATCTTCCATGTGCAGCAGCTTTTCGCGCTCGCCTTCCAGCATCTTGTTGACGGGAATACCCGTCCAGCGCGAGACGACCTCGGCGATTTCCTCCTCGGTCACGCGGTCCTGCACCAGCTTGAAATCCTGTTTTTCGGCGGCCTGCGCGGCTTCGAGCTGCTTTTCCAGTTCCGGCAGCTTGCCGTACTGGATCTCGCTCATCTTGGCGTAGTCCTGGCGACGCTGGGCGGCTTCCAGCTCAAGGCGAGCCGCCTCGATCTGCTCCTTCACCTTGGTCGCCCCTTGCAACGCGGCCTTTTCGGACTTCCAGATCTCGTTGAGGTCGGAGAACTCGCGCTCCAGCTTCTCAATGTCCGATTCCAGGTCGGCGAGGCGCTTCTTGGATGCGTCGTCGGTTTCCTTCTTCAGCATCTCGCGCTGGATCTTCAGCTGGATCAGGCGACGCTCCAGGCGGTCGAGTTCTTCCGGCTTGGAATCGATTTCCATGCGGATGCGCGACGCCGCCTCGTCCATCAGGTCGATGGCCTTGTCAGGCAGCTGGCGATCCGGAATGTAGCGATTGGACAACGTGGCCGCGGCGACGATGGCCGGGTCGGTGATTTCCACGCCGTGGTGCACCGCGTAGCGCTCCTTCAGTCCACGCAGGATCGCGATGGTGTCTTCCACGCTCGGCTCGCCGACATAGACCTTCTGGAAGCGTCGCTCCAGCGCGGCATCCTTCTCGATGTACTTGCGGTATTCGTCCAGCGTGGTGGCGCCGATGCAATGCAGTTCGCCGCGCGCCAGCGCAGGCTTGAGCATGTTGCCGGCGTCCATGGCGCCATCGGCCTTGCCGGCGCCCACCATGGTGTGCAGTTCGTCGATGAACAGGATGATCTGGCCTTCGTTCTTGGCCAGGTCGTTGAGGACCGCCTTCAGGCGCTCTTCGAATTCACCACGGAACTTGGCGCCTGCAATCAGCGCGCCCATGTCGAGCGCGAGCACGCGACGGTCACGCAGGCCTTCGGGCACTTCGCCCTTCACGATGCGCTGCGCCAGGCCTTCGACAATGGCCGTCTTGCCCACGCCGGGTTCACCGATCAGCACCGGGTTGTTCTTGGTGCGACGCTGCAGCACCTGGATGGTGCGGCGGATTTCCTCGTCGCGGCCGATCACCGGATCGAGCTTGCCCGACTCGGCCCGGGCCGTAAGATCGATGCAATATTTCTCCAGCGCCTGCCGCTGGTCTTCAGCGTTCTCGCTTTGCACCTTTTCGCCGCCGCGCAGCTTCTCGATCGCGGCTTCCACGTTGGCCTTGGTGGCACCGGCGGCCTTCAGCGCCGCTCCCAGTTCGCCCCGCTCTTCCACTGCGGCCAGCACGAACAGTTCGCTGGCAATGAACTGGTCGCCGCGCTGCTGCGCCAGCTTGTCGGTGAGGTTGAGCAGGCGCGTCAGTTCGTTGCCGACGTGCACGTTACCTTCCTGCCCGCTGACGCGCGGCAGGCGCTCGACCATTTCATTCACGCGCTGGCGCAGCGTGGGCACGTTGACCTGTGCCTGCGTCAGCAACGGCGCCGTCGAGCCGCCCTGCAGGTCGAGCAGCGCGGCCATGACGTGCACGGGTTCGAGCATGTTGTTGTCGCGACCAACGGCCAGCGACTGTGCGTCGGCCAATGCCTGCTGAAAACGCGACGTGAGTTTGTCCATTCGCATTGGGTTGTCCCCTCGATCAATAGGATCTGGCGGCCCCGCCGCCACTGGCACCAGAGATGCGGATCGCACGCGCGTGATTCAACCCGCGTCAACGTAAGGTGTATGTCTTTTTCTTCAGTTCGTGTTTGGCCACCCATAGGTCGCCTTCACATTCGCCTTGATAGTCTGCGCCACGTGCTATCCCCCGTGCCCCAAGCTGCCATGCCCGCCCAACTGCCCCTGCCGGCGCCGCCTTTGCCTGGCGTGGATGATCGTTGGGCGCTGTTCCTCGATGTCGACGGAACGCTGCTCGATTTTGCCGACCACCCTGATCAAGTTTGCGTGGACTCCCGTCTGCGCGAATTGATGGAAGACCTCTACGGCGCGCTCGATGGCGCGCTCGCCCTGGTGAGCGGCCGCGGCCTGGACGATCTCGACGATCTGTTCGGCCATCCGCCGTGGGCCATGGCCGGATTGCATGGACTGGAATTGCGAGGCATGGACGGCCGCTACCGTGGCGTGCACATCGGCGCGAGCCGCCAGACGCTGGTGCGCAACATCGCCGGTTCGGTGGCGGCCGAACTTCCCGGAGTCATGCTCGAAGACAAGGGCATGGCCGTCGCCCTGCATTGCCGCACTTCGCCGCAGATGTTCGACCGCCTGCGCCAGCGTGTGCAGGACGTGCTGCCGTCGCTGGCCGGCTACGAGATGCAACCGGGCAACCTGGTGATCGAACTGAAGCCCGAAGGCATGGACAAGGGATCGGCCGTGGCCACGCTGATGTCCGCCTGGCCATTCCAGGGACGTCAGCCCGTTTACGTGGGCGACGACCTCACCGACGAACATGGTTTCGCCACCGCCAACCTCCAGGGCGGTTTGAGCGTGCGCGTGGGTTCCCGCGAACCGAGCGTCGCCCGCTATTCGCTGCCGGAGCCCGCCGCCGCGCGAGCCTGGCTGTTCCGCGTGCTGCACGCGCTCAAGCATGGAGCCCTTTCACATGCCCACTCCTCAGCCTCAGGAGGAAACCACTGAATCCAGCAACACCCGTTCCAGCCTGGAACTGGGTGTCATCGGCAACGGCAGTGTTGCCGCACTGATCGACGGACGCGGACGCATCGTCTGGTGCTGCCTGCCGCGTTTCGATGGCGATGCGACGTTCTGCTCGCTGTTGTCGCCACAGTGTGAAGGTGGCGACTGGGCCATCGAGCTGGAAGACCTGGAACGTACCGAACAGCACTACATGCCGAACACGGCCGTGCTGGTGACACGCCTGTACGATCGCCATGGCTCAGGCCTGGAAATTGTCGACTACATGCCGCGTTTCCGTGCGCGCGGACGCTTCTACCACCCCGTATTGCTGGCACGGCGCGTGCGGCCCATCGGTGGCTCACCGCGCATTCGCGTACTGCTCCGACCGCTCTGCAAATACGGCAGCGAGGTGCCGCAGACCACGTCGGGAAGCAATCACATCCGCTTTCTGCTCGATGGCGTGGTGCAACGCCTGACCAGCGACGTGGCGTCCATCATGATCGAGCGGGGGCTGCCGTTCTTTCTCGAAAAGCCCGCGCATTTCGTGTTCGGTCCGGACGAAACGCTTACCGACAATCCCGCCGATTTCATCCATCACACGCTGGAAAGCACGCTGGCCTACTGGCGCGAATGGGTACGCAATTTGTACGTGCCTTACGAATGGCAGGAACCGGTGATCCGCTCCGCCATCACGTTGAAGCTGTGCCAGTACGAAGCGACGGGCGCCATCGTCGCCGCGCTCACCACGTCCATACCCGAATCCGCCGATTCCGGGCGCAACTGGGATTACCGCTACTGCTGGCTCCGCGACGCCGCCTTCACCGTGCGCGCACTCAACCGTCTCGGCGCCACCCGGAGCATGGAGGAGTACATCCGCTACGTCTTCAACCTGGTCGCCTCCGACGGCGACCGCGAGATCGGACCCGTGTTTGGCATCACCTTCGAACATCAGCTGCCCGAAACACAGGTGGAAAGCCTTGCCGGCTATCGCGGCATGGGGCCGGTGCGCGTAGGCAACGATGCGTGGCGACAACGGCAGAACGATGTGTACGGATCGGTGGTGCTCGCCTCTGCACAGATTTTCTTCGATAGACGCCTGGAACATCCCGGCGACGAACTCACCTTCCGCCGGCTCGAACGCATGGGTGAAATCGCGCTGCGCGTGGCGGAGACGCCCGATGCGGGTTTATGGGAATACCGCGGCCGTGCCGCCGTGCATACCTATTCCGCCGCCATGTGCTGGGCGGCATGTGATCGACTGGCGCACATTGCCACGGAACTGGGCCTGGACGAACGTGCACGCTACTGGCACGACGAGGCCGTGGCGCTGCACGCACGCATCGAAGTGCACGCATGGAATGAAAAACTCGGCACGTTCGTTGACGCCTACGATGGCGAACACCTGGACGCCAGCCTGTTGCTGCTGGCCGACATCGGTTTCGTGGACGCCATGGACCCGCGCTTCATCGCCACGGTGGATGCCATTGGCACGGCGTTGGGACGCGGCGACTATCTGTTCCGTTACATCGCGCCCGACGACTTCGGCGCACCGGAAACCAGCTTCAACATCTGCACGTTCTGGTACATCGAGGCGCTCGCCGCCACGGGTCGCAAGGAGCGTGCGCGCCTGATGTTCGAAAACATGCTGTCGCAGAGAAACCCGCTGGGCCTGCTGTCGGAAGACATCGCGCCGGTCAATGGCGAGCACTGGGGCAATTTTCCGCAGACCTACTCGATGGTGGGTTTGATCCAGGCTGCCATGCGGCTGTCGCGACGATGGGAGGACGCAATGTGATGATGGTAGGACGCAAGAACGATCAGGGACGATTGATCGTGGTTTCCAATCGTGTGGCTTTGCCCGACCAGACCGCCACCGGCGGCTTGGCCTCGGCCATGAGGGCCGCCCTGCAGGAACGCGGCGGCGTGTGGTTCGGCTGGAGCGGCAAAGTGGCGCGGCAGACGGCCGGCGAGGTGCACCGGCAGAAAGACGGACCGGTGGAATACGCGACGATTGATCTTTCCCGGACCGACCATGACGACTTCTACGACGGTTTCGCCAATCGCACCTTATGGCCGTTGCTGCATTACCGGCCCGATCTGGTCGATTACGACCGCAAGCATCTGGCCGGCTACCTGCGCGTCAACAATCTTTTCGCCGAACAGCTGATGTCGCTGATCCAGCCGGACGACCTGGTGTGGATCAACGACTATCACCTGATCCCCCTGGCCGCCATGTTGCGCGAGCGCGGCCTGCGCAATCGCATGGGGTTCTTCCTCCATACGCCGCTGCCTGCGGCGAGCCTGCTGATTGCGCTGCCGCATCACCTGGAACTGCTGGAGACGCTGGCGAGCTACGACCTGGTGGGCCTGCATACGCCGCGTGATCGCCGCGCACTCGACGAATATTTCCTCTACGAAGTCGGTGCCACCATGCGTCGCGACGGGCGCATCCGCACTCCTGAGGGGCGTACGTTTCGCGCCGAAGTGTTCCCGATTGGCATCGACACGGCGCACGTGGCGGAAACAGCGAGCCATGCCGACGAGCAGGAGGAAGTGCACGCGCTGAAGGAAAGCCTGCAGGGGCGCGCGCTCATCATTGGCGTCGACCGGCTGGACTATTCCAAGGGCCTGCCCGAGCGTTTCCATGCCTACGACCGCTTGCTGCAGCGCTCGCCGCAACTGCACCGCAAGGTGAGCTTCCTGCAGATCGCCCCGCCGTCGCGTGGCGGCGTACCGGAATACCGGCAGATTCGTCGCGAGCTGGAACGTTTGGCTGGCCACATCAACGGCGTTTACGCAGCGCCGGATTGGGTGCCGGTTCGCTACGTCAACAATTCCTACCCGCACAGCCTGCTCAGCGGCTTCTACCGGCGTGCACGCGTGGGACTGGTGACGCCATTGCGCGACGGCATGAACCTGGTTGCGAAGGAGTACGTGGCAAGCCAGGACCCGGAAGACCCCGGCGTGCTCGTGCTGTCCCGTTTTGCCGGTGCCGCGCAGGAGTTGCGCGACGCCTTGCTGGTCAACCCGGCGGATACCGAAGAGCTGGCCGAGGCACTGGGCGTGGCGCTGGAAATGCCTCTGCACGAACGGCGCACGCGCTGGCGCCGCATGATGGATGTGCTGGAAAAGCAGGATGTCACGGCCTGGCGCAACGCCTTCCTGCGGAGATTGGCGGAATAAGCGTGCCTTCGGTGTTACCCGCTGGAGGATTCAGCCTTCCAGCCAGATCAGGCTGGCGAAACGCCCACTCTGCGCACCGTCGCGGCGATAGGAATAGAAACGGTCGTCGGTGCGCGTATCGAACCCGCCGCCATGCACGCTGGCCACGCCCGCTTTCTCCAGGCGACGGCGCGCGAGCCAGGCCAGGTCGCACAGCCAGTGTCCCGGTCGCGTGGCTTCGAAACCTTCCGCTGCATCCGCATCGAGCGCAATGAACGCATCACGCACTTCGGCGCCCACTTCGTAGCTCGCCTTGCCGATGCACGGCCCGAGCCACGCCATGACCTGCGAGGGGGGCACCTGCAACGAATGCACGGCAGCCTCCAGCACCCCGGCCTGCAGGCCGCGCCAGCCGGCGTGCGCGGCGGCGACGGCGCGACCGTCGGTGGTGCAGAACAGCGCGGGCAGGCAATCCGCGGTGAGGATGGCCAAGGGCTCGCCAGCGTGGCGAGTAACCGAGGCATCGGCACGCGGCTCCTCGGTGTCATCGAGTCGGTCCACGTCGACGACATCCACACCGTGGACCTGCTGCAGCCAATGCGGATCGCGATCCAGTACCAGCGCCGTACGGACGGCGGCGCGATTGGCGACCACGGCCGCCGGTTCATCACCGCAGCGGGCGCCCAGGTTGAAGCGGCCCCAGGGGCCGTCGGAAACACCGGGCCCCTCCCGGGTGGTCACCGCTGCCCGCACGTTGGCCGGGGCGGGCCAGCGCGGGACAACCCAGTTGCCACCCAGGCTCACCGCCAATCGTCCGGATCGGCCTGGGCGGCGTCGGCGCGCAGGGCGTCGATCAGGGCCTGCTGGTCGGCCGGGCGTTCCGCGCTGAAGGACAGCGGCTCATGCGTCACCGGGTGTTCGAAGGCCAGGCGCTCGGCATGCAGCGCCTGTCGGCGGAAGCCGCGCAAGGCCGCCACCAGCTCCGGCGAAGCGCCCTTGGGCAGCCGCAGGCCGCCGCCGTAAAGCGGATCGCCGATCAGCGGATGGTTGATATGGGCCATGTGCACGCGAATCTGGTGCGTGCGGCCGGTTTCCAGGCTGCACTGGATCAGGCTATGGGCGCGGAAGCGCTCGCGCAGGCGGTAATGGGTGACGGCACGCTTGCCGTCCTCCTCGTCACGGACGGCCTGGCGCAGGCGGTCACCCATGTGGCGGCCGATCGGCGCATCCACCGTGCCGCCAGCCACCAGGGTGCCCAGCACCACGGCTTCGTACTGGCGCTCCACGTCGTGGCGCGAAAGCATGTCCACCAGCGCCGTATGGGCGGGCAGGCTCTTGGCGACCACCATCAGGCCCGAAGTGTCCTTGTCCAGGCGGTGCACGATGCCGCCGCGGGGCAGCTGAGCGAGCTTGGGGTCGTGGTGAAGCAAGGCGTTCAGCACGGTGCCGGCGCTATTTCCTGCGCCCGGATGCACCACCAGACCCGCCGGCTTGTTCAGCACCAGCACGTGGTCGTCCTCATGGACGATGTTGAGAGCGATGGCCTCCGGCTCCAGCTCCACTTCGGTCTCAAGTTCCGCTTCCAGCTGGACTTTTTCCCCGCCGCGCAGCAGCTGGCGAGGTGGCGCAACCACGCCATCCAGCGTCACCGCGCCGGCCTTGATCCAGGCCGTGAGACGCGATCTGGAATAGTCCGGGAACATCTCGGCCAAGGCTTGGTCGAACCTCCGACCTGCCGCGGACAGGGGCACCGTGGCCTCGTGGCGGATCGTCGTCATGGCCGATTCCCCGGGTACCCGGCGGTTTCGGCTATCATCCCTTTTCGCTCAAACATCTGAACCCTTCTCATGCGCGTAACCAAGCTGCAGGCTTTCAAAGTCTTTGTCGTGCTCGCCATCGTCTTTTCGATGAGCGCATGCTCGATGTTCCACCACAAGAGGGACACCAACGATACGCTTCCGGTGGACAAGCTTTACGCCAAGGCGCATGACTCGATGGAGCACGCCGACTATTCGGCAGCCACCAAAGCGTACCAGCGACTGATCGCGCGTTTCCCGTCCGGCGAATACAACGAGCAGGCCCAGCTTGATTTGGCCTACTCGCAGTACAAGGACAACCAGCCGGACGACGCTTATTCCACGATCAACCGCTTCATCAAGACGTACCCGACGCAGAAACATGTCGATTATGCCTATTACCTGCGCGGCCTGATCAATTTCGATCGCACCGGCGGCGCCATGGAGCGCCTGCTGCAGCGCGGCGACGCGGCCCAGACGCGCCGCGACCAGGGCTTCAACCTGAAGTCGTTCGACGACTTCTCGGAGCTGTCGCGCCGCTTCCCGGACAGTGCCTACACCGCCGACGCGCGCCAGCGCATGATCTACCTGCGCAACGTGCTGGCGCAGTTCGAGATCAACGTGGCCGAGTACTACCTGCGCAACAAGGCCTACGTGGCCGCTGCCGACCGCTCGCAGTACGTCATCGAGCATTATCAGCAGGCACCGCAGACCGGCGACGCGCTGGCCATCCTCACCCGCAGCTACCTGGGCATGGACCAGAAGAACCTCGCCGACCAGACGCGCCAGGTGCTGGCCCTGAACTACCCGGATCACCCGTACCTGAAGGATCCGAAGTGGCCGCATCCGCCGTCGACGATCCGCAAGATGATCCCGTTCTCGGGCCATCACTAAGACGGTGAGTCGGTCGCATGCGCGACCTGTAAAGGGTTAGTCGGCCGCTGTACGGCCTGGAAGTGAAAAAAGCCGGTGCTTTGGAGCACCGGCTTTTTCTTTGACCGCTTTACAGCTTTACAGCCGGCAAGGCCGGCGACTGACCCTTTACAGGCCGCACAGCGGCCGACTAACGCGCGCTCACTTCCAGCCCGAGGTGATCGGATAACGACGTTCGCGCCCGAACGCACGCGTCGTCACACGCGGGCCCGGTGCCGACTGACGGCGCTTGAACTCGTTGATCAACACCAGGCGCACCACGCGGCGCACGGTGTCGGCGTGGAAGCCCTGCGACGTGATCTCCGCCTGCGATTCCTCGCCTTCGATGAAGCGCGCGAGGATGGCGTCCAGCTCATCGTAGGGCGGCAACGAATCCTGGTCGGTCTGGTTGTCGCGCAGTTCGGCCGAGGGCGGGCGATCGATGACGGCGGATGGGATGAACTCCGGCTCGCCGTTGCGCGCGGCATGCATGTTGCGCCAGCGCGAGAGGCGATACACCACGGTCTTGTAGACGTCCTTCAGCGGCGCGTATGCGCCGCACATGTCGCCGTAGAGCGTGGCGTAACCCACCGCCATCTCGCTCTTGTTGCCGGTGGCCAGCAGCAGGCGGCCATGCTTGTTGGACAGGGCCATCAGGGTGACGCCGCGCGTGCGCGACTGCAGGTTTTCTTCCGTGGTGTCCGCGGCCTTGCCGGCGAACGCGGGGGCAAGTGCACCCAGGAACGCATCGACCATCGGCTCGATGTTGATGATGTGGTACTCCACACCCAGCTTTTCCGCCTGATCACGCGCGCCATCCAGCGACAGCTGTGAGGTGTAGCGCGTGGGCATCATCACGGCCGTCACGCGGTCGGCACCCAGCGCATCCACGGCCAGCGCCAGCGTCAAGGCGGAGTCGATGCCGCCGGAAAGCCCAAGCAGCACGCCCGAAAAACCGTTCTTGTCGATGTAGTCCCGAATGCCGCGCACCAGCGCCGCGTACAGCGTCGCCTCGATGGAATCATCAGCAGTGGTCGGCCAGTTGTCGGCGCGCAGCGTGCGTGTCTCGCTGTCGAACTCGGCCCACAGCATGGCATCGACGAAATGCGGTGCGCGGGCAGCAATACTGCCATCCGCATTCACCAGCATGGAGCCACCGTCGTACACCACTTCGTCCTGGCCGCCGACCATGTTGACGTAAGCGATGGCGCAACCCGTTTCCAGCGCGCGTGCGATCAGCACTTCCTCGCGCGAGGACTGCTTGGCGTCGTCAAAGGGCGACGCGTTGATCACCACGATCAGCTCCGCTCCGGCAGCGGCCGCCTGGGCGGCGGGTTCCATTTCCCAGATGTCTTCGCAGATCAGCATGCCCACGCGCACGCCGTCGATCATCGCCACGGCGCTGTCGCGGCCAGGGCGAAAATAGCGCTTGTCGTCGAATACGCCGTAGTTGGGCAGCGCCTGCTTGTGCGTGGTCAGCTCGATGGTGCCGCCACGCAGCAGGCTGGCCGCGTTGTACACCTCGCCCTCGCTGTGGGGATGACCGACCAGCGCGGCCACGCCATTGGTGGCGCCGGCCAGTGCATTGAGCTCGCATTGGCACGCCGCGAGGAAACTGGGGCGCAGCAGCAGGTCTTCCGGCGGATAACCGCTGAGGGTGAGTTCGGGAAAGGCCACCAGCGCCGCGCCGCCATCGCGCGCCTGCGCCAGCAAATCACCCACCTTGGCCGCATTGGCCGCAACCGCGCCTACCGGGAAATCGAACTGGGCCAGCGCGAAGCGTAGGGAAGACATACCGTGGGGATCCGTTGCCTGGGGAATCCCATTGTAACCGAGCACCCGCAAGGGCTTGCCCGGGACGGCACCCCGCAGGAATCAGGCCACCGGCTGGCGAAGCAGCATCGCGGCCAGCACGAGCATGAAGATCGCCACCGCCACGTCGAATACGCGCCACGCCCGCGGACTGCGGAACACGGGCAACAACAGGCGGGCGCCATAACCCAGCGCCAGGAACCAGGCCACGCTGGCCGTGGATGCACCCGCCGCGAACAGCCAGCGCGCCTCTCCCTCGTAGTGCGTGGACAAGCTGCCCAGCAGCACCACGGTATCCAGATACACGTGCGGATTGAGCAAGGTGAACGCCAGACATGCCAACACCACGCGGCCGCGACTCAGCGTGCCATCGCCGACGGGTTGCAGGCCGCTCTCGCCCTGCCAGGCACGCCGCAGCGCCATGGCGCCGTACGCCGCCAGGAACGCCGCACCGGCAAAACGCAGCCACTGCAGCAAGCCGGGATGCTGTTGCACCACTAGTCCCATGCCGCCCACGCCAAGCAGGATCAGGCTGACGTCGGCCACCACGCAAACGGCCACCACCGAACCCACAAAATGCCGCTGCAAGCCCTGGCGAAGTACGAACGCGTTCTGCGCGCCAATGGCGATGATCAGGCCCGCGCCTGCGGCGAGGCCGGCCAGGTAGGCCGTGGAAATCATGGGAATATCCTCCGAAAGCGCCCTACTGTGACGTAGACGTCCGGTTCAGTAAAACTAATTATCTTTACACCGATTAAGAAATTCTGAATTTGTTGCCCGTAGCTGCGCAGAGGGAAACCTATCCATGAGCCTGCTCAATCCCCAGCTCACTGCCTTTGCCGCCGTACTGGCCGAGGGAAGCTTCGACTGTGCGGCGCAACGCCTTTCCTTGACGCCTTCTGCCATCTCCCAGCGCGTCAAGGCATTGGAAGATCGCCTCGGCCAGGTGCTGATTCTTCGCCGCACGCCGTGCGAAGCCACCGATGCAGGCGAGCGCCTGCTGCGCAGCGTGCAACAGATGCGACTGCTGGAAGCGGAGACGCTGAACGACTTCCATGTCGGCGCTGAAAGCAGCGGCCCCACCACGGTCTCCATCGGCGTCAACGCGGACTCGCTCGCCACCTGGTTCCTCACCGCGCTGGCACGGCTGCACGACGAGCACTCGCTTCTGTTCGACATCCGGGTGGAAGACCAGGACCACTCGACCCGCCTTTTGCGTGATGGCTCCGTGCTCGGCGCCATCACTGCCGATGCGCAGCCTGTGCAGGGCTGCAGCGTGAAGAAGCTGGGCGTGATGCGCTACCTGCCCGTGGCCTCGCCCGCATTCGTCAAACGTCATTTTGGCCATGGCGTGAACGCCGCTTCGCTTGGCCAGGCGCCCATGCTGGTGTTCAACCGCAAGGACGCGCTGCAGTGGCGCTTCATCCATGGCGTGACCCGCGCCAGGCTCGCGCCGCCCGTGCACTACGTGCCCTCTTCCACCGCGCTCGTGGAAGGTGCCGCGCTGGGTCTTGGCTGGGCCATGGCGCCCGAGTCGATGCTGGACAAGCATTTTGCGGAAGGAACGTTGACGCCGATCGCACCCGGTCGGTCGCTGGATGTTCCGCTGTACTGGCAGTGCTGGTCGATCCGCTCGACGACGCTGGCGATCGTCACGGAGAAGTTGTTGCAGGCTGCTGCCGGTGGATTGCGTCAGCGTCGATAGAGCCGAACGTTTTGGCTCCTTGCGGGAGCCCACTTTGTGGGAGCGCACCCTGTGCGCGACTGTCCCTGTACCCAGCTTATCCATGAGCCTGCTCGCGAAGGGCTGTCGCGCACAGAGTGCGCTCCTACAACAGCGAGCCAGGCGCGTGGCGACCATGCAAAGAAAAAGGGCCGCATCGCTGCGGCCCTTTTCGTATCGGTTGTGAAAACCCGAATTACTTCTTCATCAGACCGGCGAGGGTCTTGCCGAGGTCGGCCGGGGACTTCACCGTGGTGACGCCCGCCTTCTCCAGCGCAGCGAACTTCGCCGCTGCCGTGCCCTTGCCGCCCGAGATGATGGCGCCGGCATGGCCCATGCGCTTGCCCGGAGGGGCCGACGCACCGGCGATGAACGACACGACCGGCTTGGTGACGTATTCGCCGATGAACTCGGCGGCGTCTTCTTCAGCCGAGCCGCCGATTTCGCCGACCATGATGATGCCTTCGGTCTGCGGATCGTCCTGGAACATCTTCAGGCAGTCGATGAAGCTCAGGCCGTTGATCGGGTCGCCGCCGATGCCGATGACCGTGGACTGGCCCAGGCCTTCGTTGGTGGTCTGGAAGACCGATTCGTACGTCAGCGTGCCGGAGCGCGAGACGATGCCGACCTTGCCCGGCATGTGGATGTGACCCGGCATGATGCCGATCTTGCACTCGCCCGGGGTGATGATGCCGGGGCAGTTCGGCCCGATCAGCACGGTTTCCGGATGCTGTGCCAACACGTTCTTCACGCGCAGCATGTCCAGCACCGGGATGCCTTCGGTGATGGCCACGATGACCTTGATGCCAGCATCGATGGCTTCGAGGATCGAGTCAGCCGCGAACGGCGGCGGCACGAAGATGACGGACGCGTCGGCGCCGGTTTCATCGACGGCTTCGGCGACCGAGTTGAAGACCGGCAGGCCGATGTGCTCGGTGCCGCCCTTGCCCGGGGTCACGCCGCCCACGACCTTGGTGCCGTAGTCCAGCGCCTGCTGCGCGTGAAAGGTGCCCTGCTGGCCGGTGAAGCCCTGCACGAGGACCTTGGTGTTCTTGTTGACGAGAACGCTCATGGTTCAGTTGCTCCTCAGGCCTTGGCCGCAGCCACGGCTTTCTGCGCCGCATCGTTGAGATCGTCGGCCGGCGTGATCGCCAGGCCGGAGTTGGCGAGCAGTTCGCGGCCCAGCTCCACGTTGGTGCCCTGCAGGCGAACCACGACGGGGATCTTCAGACCCACTTCCTTCACGGCCGCGATGATGCCTTCGGCGATCAGGTCGCAACGCACGATGCCGCCGAAGATGTTGACCAGGATGGCCTTCACCTTGTCGGAGGAGAGGATGAGCTTGAACGCCTCGGTGACGCGTTCCTTGGTGGCGCCGCCGCCGACGTCAAGGAAGTTGGCCGGCTCGCCGCCTGCCAGCTGGATCACGTCCATGGTGGCCATGGCCAGGCCTGCGCCGTTGACCATGCAGCCGATGGAGCCGTCCATCGTCACGTAGTTCAGGTTGTGCTGCACGGCAGCCGCTTCGGCCTGGTCTTCCTGGGTCAGGTCGCGCATGGCGGCCAGGTCCGGGTGACGGAACTCGGCGTTGTCGTCGGAGTTGACCTTGCCGTCGAGGGCGGCGAGGTTGCCGTCTTCGAGGATGGCGAGCGGGTTCAGCTCGACCAGGGACAGGTCCTTCTCGTTGAACAGCTTGTACAGGCCCAGCATGATCTTGGTCAGCTGGCCGACCTGCTTCGCGTTGAGGTCCATGGCGAAGCCGAGCTGGCGGCACTGGTACGGCTGCAGGCCTTCCACGAAGTCCACCACGATGGTGTGGATGTCTTCGGGCGTGTCCTTGGCGACCTGCTCGATGTCCACGCCGCCGTGCTTGGAGGCGATGAACGAGATCGACTTGGAATCGCGGTCCGTCAGGATCGACAGATACAGTTCCTTGGCGATGTTGGTGGCGTCGGTGACCAGCACCAGGTTCACCGGCAGCGCGCGGCCGGCGGACTGGTAGGTTTCCATGTTGGTGCCCAGCATGCCCTTGGCTGCTGCACGGACGTCGTCCAGGCTCTTGCAGAACTTGACGCCGCCGGCCTTACCGCGGCCACCTGCGTGGATCTGAGCCTTGACCATCCACTGCCCGCCACCAAGGTGCTTGGCGGCGTCGACAGCGGCATCGGGAGAGTTGGCGACCTTGCCCGGGGGCACGGCAATGCCGTACTTCGCGAACAATTCTTTGGCCTGGTACTCGTGGAAATTCATGGATACCTCGAGAGTACGGGGAACGTGGCGGCCGTGATGGACTGTGGGTGGTCCATACGGTCAGGGGAACGACGGCGGTACAAGCGCTGCCGGATGCAGTGCGCCGCCGCCTGCCTGTCGACAAGACGAAAACCGCGCAATACGGCCCGGTATTTTCGCAGCCCCGGCCCCCGATGGAAAGGGGCGGCCCTACGACATGTCCCATTCCCGGCCTCTGGCGGCCGGTGCTCACACCTTCCCGAGGCCCGTCTATACTGCTCGGAACCACCCTCAGACAGCCCGGGAGAGCCCGCCAGGTGTCCAGCACCGTGCAGCCCGCCTACCCCAATGCGCGCGCCACTCCCGAGGCCGCGCGCCATGAACTCCTGTTCCTCAACTGTTTCCGGCTGGCCCAGGCCCTGGTCTACGTCGGCCTGGCCCTGAGCCCCAACACGCTGGGCTGGCCCAAGCTGGCCGATGTGGGGCTGGCCCGCGGCGTGGCGGTGCTGTTCCTGCTGTTTGCGCTGGGCATGCTGTCGCTGACGCGCCGCTCCACCCCGTGGATGCGCTGGACGGTGTCGGGCGCCCTGACGGTGGACATCATCGCCGCCGTGCTGGCGATCATTACCATGCACGACGCCCGCATCGGCATTGCCATGATGCTGGCGGTGAACCTGGCGGCCGGCGCTCTGATCCTGCCGCTGCGCCTGTCCTGCTTCTTTGCGGCACTGGCCACGCTGGGCGTCATCGGACACTCGGTGGTCGAGGCGCAGCACGGCCAGGTGGGCATGGACCGCGAACTGCTCGAATCGAGCCTGTTCGGCCTGGCCTACTTCGCCATCACCATGCTCTGTTACGTACTGAGCCGGCAGATTCGCGCGAGCGAAGCGCTGGCCGAACAGCGCGGCGTGGACCTGGCCAACCTGGCGCAGGTCAACGAGCTGATCATCCGCCGCATGAAGACGGGCGTGATGCTGGTGGACGACGCCAACCGCATCCACCAGATGAACGAATCGGCCTGGATGCTGCTGGGCAACCCCACCGCCGACCAGCGCGACCTGGGTCGCGTGGCGCCGGAGCTGTCGCGCCGCCTTTATCACTGGATCACCTCGGGCAAGCTCGACGAATCGGCCACCCAGCTGGCCGACGGCGTGCCCGAAGTGGTGCCGCGCTTCACCCGATTGGCGCCGAACGACGACTCGCACGTGCTGATCTTCCTGGACGACACCTCGCTGGTGTCGCGCCGCGCCGAAGAGCTGACGCTCAGTTCGCTCGGGCGCCTGTCGGCCTCGATCGCGCACGAAATCCGCAACCCGTTGGCGGCCATCCGCTATTCGGCGCAGCTGCTGGCCGAGTCGGAAGACCTGCCACCCACCGACCAGCGCATGGTGGAGATCATCAACAACCACTGCGTGCGGTTGAACGAGATCATCGAGAACATCCTGCAGCTCTCCCGCCGCGAGCGCTCACGGCCGGAAACGCTGGACCTGGGCACCTGGGCCAACCTGTTCGTGGACGAATATCGCCAGGGCAACGACCTGGGCGAAGACTCGCTGCGCGTGATCCAGGCCAGCACGCCGGTGGCCGCGGTGGCCGACCCGCAGCAATTGCAGCAGGTGGTGTGGAACCTGGTGCAGAACGCCCTGCGTTATGGCCGCATGCCCGGCGAACCGGCGCGCGTGATGGTGGTGGCGCGTCATGGCGAGCATGGCGTGCCCATTCTCGAAGTGATCGACCGCGGCCCGGGCATTGCGCCCAAGGTCGCGGCGCAGATTTTCGAGCCGTTCTACACCACGCACGAGTACGGCACGGGCCTGGGCCTGTACCTGGCGCGCCAGATGAGCGAGGCGAACCAGGCATCGCTTGAGTATGTGCGCGTGGCGGGCGGCGGCAGCTGTTTCCGCCTGGTACTGACGCCGGCAACGCGCGTGGGCAAGGCGGCCGGGGATACGGCGGCGGCAGGTTAAGCGGGCAAGCCCGGCAGAGCCGCTCGCACTTCTCTCCGCTCGTTGCGGTGACGAATCACGGGCTGTCCATAAGACGATCGCGAAATGCTTCGATCGTCACTTTTCCCATACGTAGGCGCATATTCGAGTTTCAGACTTTGCCCCTTGGGAAGGCGCCGGTTATCCTAGTCGCGTCCATAGCCCACTGTGACGACATGAGCCAACAGACCGTCCTGGTCATCGACGACGAACGCGACATTCGCGAGCTTCTCACCATCACCCTCGGCCGCATGGATTTGCTGGTCGATGCGGTAGGTACCGTGACCGAAGCCCGGCGAGCCCTCGCCGAACGGCATTACGACTTGTGCTTCACCGACATGCGGTTGCCCGACGGCACCGGTCATGAGGTGGTGGAGCTCATTTCCGCCGAACACCCGGATACGCCGGTCGCCATGATCACCGCCTACGGCAACGTGGACGCGGCGGTCAGCGCGCTGAAGGCCGGTGCCTTCGACTTCGTGTCCAAGCCGGTGGACATCCAGATGCTGCGCCGCCTGGTGCGCACCGCGTTGCGCCTCGCCGAGGAAAAGCGCAGTGGCCAGGCCGCCGCCAAGCCGGACGGCAACGAACGCCTGATCGGCGACTCGGCGGCCATGCAACAGGTGCGTTCCACCATCGGCAAGCTCGCGCGCAACCAGGCGCCGGTGTACATCGCCGGTGAATCGGGCGTGGGCAAGGAACTGGTCGCCCGCCTGATCCACGAACAAGGCCCGCGCGCCACCGGACCGTTCGTGCCGGTGAACTGCGGCGCCATTCCGTCCGAGTTGATGGAGAGCGAATTCTTCGGCCATCGCAAGGGCAGCTTCACCGGTGCGGTGGGCGACAAGGAAGGTCTGTTCCAGGCCGCGCATGGCGGCACGCTGTTCCTCGACGAAGTGGCCGAGCTGCCACTGCACATGCAGGTGAAACTGCTGCGCGCGATCCAGGAAAAGGCAGTGCGCCCCATCGGCGCCCGCGAAGAAGTGCCGGTCGACGTGCGCATTCTTTCCGCCACCCACAAGAACCTTGCCGCGCTGGTCGAACAGGGCCAGTTCCGCCAGGACTTGTTCTACCGCATCAACGTGATCGAGCTGCGCGTACCGCCCCTGCGCGAACGCCGCGGCGACGTCCCCTTGCTCGCCAACTTCGTGCTCCGCCAGCTCGCCGCCAAGAGCGGCGGCGCCACCGGTCACCTGCTGCCGGCCGCGCAGCAGGCCCTGGAGGGCTACGACTTCCCGGGCAACGTGCGCGAACTGGAGAACATCCTCGAACGCGCCATGGCGATGTGCGACGGCGACCAGATCGACGTGAGCGACCTGATGCTGCCGCAGCGCACGCCGCGTTCGCCTGGCGAAGCTGCTCCCGTTGCCGCTGTACCTCATGGCATGCCCGTCGCGGAACCGGCACCGGTTGCCGCATCGCCGACGGCAAGTGGTGGCCTGGACGACTACATCAGCAACCTCGAACGCACCGCCATCATCAAGGCGCTTGAAGAGTCGCGTTACAACAAGACCGCGGCGGCCAAGAAGCTGGGCATCACGTTCCGCGCGCTGCGCTACAAGTTGAAGAAGCTGGGCATCGACTGAGATTCACTGGTCGATGCGCAACGAAAGGCCGGACTTAGTCCGGCCTTTTTGTTTCGGGGTCAAAGCCACCGTCGCCTATCAACTCCCTCTCCCCTCCGGGGAGAGGGCCGGGGTGAGGGGCGGGTGCTCGAGAAAGGACCGCCAAGCCGAGCTTCGGCTTTCGGCTTTGGGCTTTGGGCTTTGGGCTCTTCGCTCCCGGGCCCCGTATGACAGCGGCGTGCGGGTGAAGGATCAGCCCGCCAGGGTGGCCGGCAGGACGCCGGCCAGTTTGTCGTCAGGGCAGGATGCCCTGTCGACAAACCCCGCAACCCGCACGCGAACCTGGAGGGCTGAAAGCCCGGAAGGCGCGTCATCCGGGGTGCCCTTTCTTTTGGTTACTTTTCTTTGGGCAAGCAAAGAAAAGTGACCCGGCGATCGGCAGATCGTCGGAAGCCCGCGGCAGGCGAGCCAGCTCGTGAAAAGGCCGCAAAAGAGCCGAAGAGCAAAGTCACTGGATTCCCGCCTTCGCGGGAATGACGGTGAGGGGTATAGACGTCATCGCAAGGATGGCGGTGGGGGATAGGGCTTCGCTACCAGCGGGGGCAGCAAACCGTTCCCGCGAGCACCCGCCCCTCACCCCAACCCTCTCCCCGAAAGGGAGAGGGGGCAAAAAGCCGTGCCTCCATGCGCTTCAGGCACCGCTAAACGGCGCCAGAAAACCCTACAACGGCCCCTCCGGCCCCGAGGCACCTGCCTCCAACGCCTCTCTCACCGTCCTCAACAACTTCATCGTCGAGATCGGCTTGTCGACCAGGAACAGATGCTCCATCACCGGCAACTCGTCTATGTCCGGCGGCGCATCCGGCCGCGCCAGCAAAATCACCGCGCGTCGATAGCCGTGATCGAACAACGCCGCCAGCGTGCGCACACCCGTGAACAGGTTCATGTCCGCATCGAGCACCACCAGATCCGGCACGCCCTGCGCTTCCAGCCATTGCAGGGCCGCCGTGCCGCTCTGGCTTGCATGGGCCTGGTAGCCCCACGAATCGAGCGTATCGACCAGCAGCGACAGCTGGCCGGCTTCTTCCACCACCACCAGGACACGTTCGGCTTCACCCTGCAGGTTGGCGGTTTCCTGCTCCACCATCACCTCGGCAACCTGCTGCATCAGCGGGATGTGCATGTGGAAACGCGTGCCTTCGCCAGGCCTGCTATCCACGCGCATCACGCCGCCGTGCGCGGTGATGATGCGTTTGCACGACACCAGGCCAAGACCGGTGCCGCTTTCCTTGGTGGTGTAGAACGGTTCGAACAGATGCTGGAGGGCGGCGTCATCCATGCCTGTGCCGGTATCGCACACGGTCAGGCACACATAGTTGCCTTCGCGCACTTCTTCGCCAGGCTGGAAAAAGCTTTCGGGCAACGAGGCGAGCGACGCGCTGATGCTCAGCTTGCCGCCTTCGGGCATGGCCTGGATGGCGTTGAGACTCAGGTTGAGCAGGCACTGCTGCAATTCGGTGTGATTGCCGTCGAAGCTCAGGTCGTGATCGTAGGCGTCCAGTTCCAGCGTCACGTTGCGCGGCACACTGCCTTGCAGCAGCAGGCCAAGCGCATCGAGCAACGCGCCCACGCGCACCTGCTCCGCACGGCGCGCACCACGTGCGAACGACAGCATGGACTGCACCATGTCCAGGCCGCGCTTGCCGCAATCGCGCACAAGGCGACCCAGGCGAGCGAGTCGCGGGTCTTCCTGGTAATCCTGCAGGCTGTCGCCCGCCAGCAGCAGTGGTTGCAGCAGATTGCGCAAATCGTGACTCAGGCCGCCGGCCAGCATGGCAAGGCTTTCGAAACGTTGTGCGCGGATGAGCTCGGTTTCCGCACGACGTCGCGCACGCTGCGCCTCGGCCTCGCGCATGGCGCGGCGTACGGCGGACGCGAGTCGCGCAGGGTTCTGCTTGAGGATGTAATCGGTGGCGCCATTGCGCAGCGCTTCGATGGCCGCCTCTTCGCCGAGCGTCGCCGAGACGAAGATGAAAGGCAGGTCCTGGTCGCGTTCACGCAGGATGTCCAGCGCACGCTGGCCCGAAAAGCCCGGCATGCTCAGGTCCGAGAGCACGATGTCCGGCTGGAACTGTTCGAGCGCGGAAAGATATTCGCGCTCGGCGTCCACCAGGTGCACGTCGTACTCGATGTGGTCGGCATCCAGTTCGGACAACACAAGCTCGGCATCGAGCTGGCTGTCCTCGATCTGCAGTACCCGGATTCGGGGCAATGCCCACTGCTGCCTGTCCACTTTCACCCGCCCTGTCGTGGAGCTTCCCGCGTCTTCGTGTCTTTCAGGTCTGGTCCGGTGCCTGGTTGAGCACTGCCCAGAACTGACCCAAGGTTCGAACTGCTTCAAAAAACTGATCGACGTCCACCGGCTTGATCACGTACGCATTCGCGCCGATGTCCCAGCTGCGCGCCAGATCACTCTCTTCGCGCGACGACGACAGGATGACCACCGGTACGCGCCGGAAACGGTCGTCCTCACGCATCTTCGTCAGCACCTCAAGACCGTTCATGCGCGGCATCTTGATGTCCAGCAACACCACGGCAGGATCGGTCGGCTCGCGACCGGCCCATTCGCCACGGCAATAAAGATAGTCGAGGCAATCCACGCCGTCTTCGACGTGCACCACGGGATTGGCCAGATGGGCACCGGCAAGCGCATCCAGGGCCATTTCGGCATCGGCGAGGCTGTCCTCGACGAGCAGGATGGTACGGAGATCTCGAGTGTTCATTGGCGCCTCTGCGCAAAGCTTTCGGCGAGGTCCGACGATGGCAGGGTGAAGTGGAAGCGCGCACCCTGCCCCGGCTGTGCATCCGCCCACACGCGCCCGCCATGCCGCGTCACGATGCGGCGCACGTTGGCCAGGCCGATGCCGTTGCCCGGAAATTCGGAGGCGCGGTGCAACCGCTGGAACACGCCGAACAGCTTGCCCGCGTACTGCATGTCGAAACCGGCACCGTTGTCGCTGGTGACGAATTCATAGCTGCCATCGCGATGGCGTTGCACATCCACGTCGATGCGCGCGACTTCGCACTTGCCGGTGTACTTCACCGCGTTGCCCAGCAGGTTCTGCCACACGGTGCGCAGCATGTTCTCGTCGCCGATGACGATGGGCAACGGCGCAATGGACCACACGATATGGCGACCGTGCGCATCGGTTTCGGCCAGCGCGCGTGCTTCGTCCGCGAGTGACTGCATGTCGACCGGTTGCAGGCGAAGTGCACCACGACCCAGGCGCGAGAACACCAGCAGGTCTTCGATCAACAACGCCCTGCGCTTGGCGGCGTCGTTGATCACTTCGATGTAGTGGCGCGACCGTTCATCCGCGCCTTCACCCAGATGCTGGTGCAGCTTGCCGGCAAAGCCACTGATGTGGCGCAGCGGCGCACGCAAGTCATGCGACACCGAATAGCTGAAGGCTTCCAGCTCGCGATTGACGTCGGACACCTGCTCGATCTTGCCTTCGAGCTGGCGATTGAGTTCCTTCACCTGCTGCTCCACGAGCGCACGCGCCGTGACGTCGCTCAGGGTCAACAGCAGCACTGGATCGCCACCGCCGTCCTGTTCGAGGCGGCGTGCGTTGATCACCACGTGGCGATCCACGCCATCGACCGTGCGCTGGATCAGTTCGTAATCCCAAAGTTCGCGATCGAGCAGCAGCACGTCGTTGAGTCGCTGCAACAGCGCGCTGTCGGTCCAGGCGCCATCGCCAATCTCCGTAAGCGGCAGCGACAGGCGGAAATCGGGTGGCAAGCCGTAGAGTTCGCCAAAAGCGGCATTCACCAGCAGCGTGCCAAGGCTTGCATCGAGCAGCGCAATCGGTTCGCGCACCGCCTGCACGATGAGCTGCGAGCGTTGCACGGCCTGGCCTTCGCGCACTTCGGCCTTCAGTCGCCGACTGATCTGCCGCTCGGACACGATCACCACGATGGTCAGCAGCAGCACCTGCGCAATGGCGGTGATGGTCAGCGCCAGTTCGCTGTTGAATGACTCGCGGCTTGCCGCATCGCGACGACTCAGCAGCGTGTTGTTCTCGTTGCGCACGACGCCGTCGATCAGGTCGTCCATCTTGAACAGCGTGCCGGAGTCGCGCATGGCGTCGCTGGCGCCGGACTCATCGCCGTGGTCATGGCGCATGATCGCCTGCCCGCTCAGGGCGAGGCGTCCGCTCACGGTGGAACTCAGCGAACCGATCAGCGCCTGCTGGTCGGGGCTGTCGCGCGTCATCTCGCGCAGCTGCTGCAGCAACCCGGGGGTTTCATGGGTGGCACGCTCGGCGCGCAGGCGTACCTGCGGATCCTTGTCGCCATGAATGAGGCGATAGATCGCCGCCTCGCTGTCACGTGTGACATAGGCGATGCGATACGTAAGCGATTTCACCTCGCTGGAGTGCGTCACCCGCTCGTTGGCGCGAATGGCTTCACTGGCGCCACTGCGGGTCACCACGTACGGCAACGCCACGATCACCAGTACGGCAGCCAATAGGCCACCGAGCCGCCAGCGCAGGGCGACGCGGTCCTTCATGGCGGGCCGTAGTGTCGACGCCAGTTTCCAGGATGAGCGCAACATGTCAGGCATGGTTGCAGAATCACCCCGGCGAACGCCACCTCTTAACGTGGCGTTTTGCCTTCAGTTTTGCCGGAAGCAGCTGCGACCTTGGTCGAAGGGACACTCATGGAGCTCGGACGCTCACCCGCCGCCTGTCCCCATGCCCGGTTCGGCTCGGCCTGCATGGTGAAGTGCAGTTCGCCGCCCGCCACGATTTCCCCATGCTTGAGGTACACGCGGTCCAGCGGCTTGCCGTTGAGCGTCACGCTGCCGACGTACGGATGCGCATCGTCCAGCGGCTCGGCCGTGACGGTGAACGTCTTGGCGCCAGCCAGATGCAAGGTAGCGCGCGACACAAAGGGACGACCGATGGCGTATTCGTCGCTGGCCGGCGTCACCGGATAGAAACCCAGCGCGGTGAAGATGTACCAGGCCGACATCTGGCCAAGGTCGTCATTGCCAGCCAGGCCATCGGGACGCGTGGCGTACTGGCTGTCCATGATCTGCTTGAGGCGCTTCTGCGTCTGCCACGGCGCGCCGGCATAGTCGTAGAGGTAGGCCAGGTGATGGCTGGGCTCGTTGCCGTGTGCGTACCAGCCGATCAGGCCGGTGATGTCTTCGACGTTGGCGAAGTGCGACTTGTCGACCTTGGCATCGAACACGCTGTCGAGCTTGGTGACAAAGGCCTGGTCGCCGCCCATGGCCTTGATCAGCGCTGCCACATCCTGCGGCACGTACCAGGAGTACTGCCACGCATTGCCTTCGGTGTAGTCGCTGCCGTAGCCGGCGGTATCCGGGTTGAATGGTTCGCGGAAGCTGCCGTCGGTCTTCCGCGCCCGCATGAAGCCCGTCTTGGGGTCGTAGGCGTTGCGCCAGTTGCCGGCGCGCTTGTCGAACGTGGCGGCAATGTCCTTGCGGCCCATGGCCTTGGCCATCTGCGCCAGCGACCAGTCGTCGTAGGCGTATTCCAGCGTCTTGGAGGCGGCTTCCGGTTCCTTGTCGATCGGCACGTAGCCGAGCTTCATGTAATCACCAAGGCCGCCGTACGGCGCGTAGGTGGCGCTCGCCACCATCTTCTTGAGTGCCTCGTCCGCATCGAAACCGCGTACACCCTTGATGTACGCGTCGGCGATCACCGGCACGGCGTGGTAGCCGATCATGCACCACGTCTCCATACCCTGGTACGCCCACACCGGCAGGATGCCGAACGGGCTGGCTTCAGCGGAAGCGATCAACGAACGCACGAAATCCGTGCTGCGCTCGGGCATCAGCAACGCCATCAGCGGCTGCTGCGCGCGGTAGACGTCCCATAGCGACCAGGTGGAGTGGAATTCGAATTTGCCGTTCTTGTCGACGGCCTCGTGCACGGCGCCGTCCGGACCGCGGAACTGGCCGTTCACGTCCATGCTGAGCGTGGGCGACAGCAGTGCGTGGTACAGCGAGGTGTAGAAGCCGACGCGCTGGTCCTTGGTGCCCTCGACATCGATGGACGCCAGGGCCTTGTCCCAGCTTGCGCGGGCTTCGGCACGACGCGCATCGAAGT
Source organism: Dyella sp. C11 (assembly GCF_003121485.1). Lineage (GTDB taxonomy): Bacteria > Pseudomonadota > Gammaproteobacteria > Xanthomonadales > Rhodanobacteraceae > Dyella. The sequence continues at coordinate 287,255 of NZ_QAVX01000002.1, forward strand.
CCCAGCCCTGCCCTTCGGCATCGAGGTTGGCGACCGCGTTGGCTTCGCTCACCGAAGAAATCGCCACCTTCACTTCCAGCGGCTGCTTGAGCGTGCCGAAGTCGAACACGCCTTCCAGCGCGCGACCGCTCTGCCCGTCATGATCTTCCGGCTGGTTGCCCGGACCCTTGAAGCCCTTATAGGTGATGTCGGTTTCGCGGTTGTAGAGCGTGCGCGCCGTCATCGGCTGGGAGAAGCGCATGGCGAAACACAGTTCGCGACCGGGCGCCCAGCCGCGCGTGGTGCGGCAGCCGGTGACGGTGCCGTCGTCGTGCACGCGCCCGCTCGCCCACAGCACCTTGCCCTGGTAGTCGTAGATGCTCGGACGCAGGTCCAGCAGCAGGTGGGCCGGCTTGCCTGCGGGGAAGGTGTAGCGGTGCCAGCCGATGCGGCGACCGGCGGTCAGCTCGGCACGCACGTTGTAATCGGCCAGTGTCACGGCGTAGTAGCCCGCCTGCTCCACTTCGGTGTCATGGCTGAAGCGCGAGCGATAGCCGCTGCCCGGCTTGGCCACGTCGCCCGGTTCCAGGCGCACGTCGCCGGCAATGGGCATCACCAGCACGTCGCCCATGTCCGAATGGCCGGAGCCGGAGAAGTGGGTGTGCGAGAAGCCCAGCAGGCTGCTGTCGCCGTACTGGTAGCCGGCGGCGTACTTGTAGGCGTGCTTGAAGTCCGGCATCGCCGTGTCGGGCGACAGCTGGATCATGCCGAAGGGCACCGTGGCGCCGGGGAAGGTATGGCCATCGCCGCCCGTGCCGATGCGGGGGTCGACGTCGGCCGAATGCCCCTCGCTGGCGGCCGCCAGGACGGGTGCAGACAGGCCCATCGACACCGCGGCTGCCAGCAAAGTGGGCAGCCACGCACGGAACGGCAAATTGCGCATAGAATTCCCCAAAGTAGTGGATTTGAATCGTTCTAATTTCGCCTGACGCTAACATCCCTGCAGGCATCGTTGCATGCTGCGTCGCGCCATCGAAAGTGTTTCCGTTCGCTGGCGGGAGCAGGTTACCTTTAGATCGTTCCAATCAACCCAGGCCTGCGATGGAAAGCCAGACCCCGGTCGGTAGAAAGATCACACTCAACGACATCGCAGCGGGCTGCGGTGTGTCCCGTGCCACGGTTTCGCTCGTGCTGCGCGGCAGCCCCCTGGTCAACAAGGCCACCCGGGCGCGCGTGGAAGAGGAACTGCGTCGCCAGGGTTACGTGTACAACCGCGCCGCCGCCAACCTGCGCCGGCGTACGTCGTCCAGCGTGGCGCTGGTGATCAACGAACTGGCCAACCCGTTCTTCGCCGAATTCGCCGCCGGGGTGGACGAAACCCTGGGCGCGGCCGGCTTCGTCACCCTGCTGGGCAGCACCGGCGACTCGGCCGAGCGCGAGCATGCGGTGCTGGGCTCGCTGATCGAGCATGGCCCGGGCGGCATCATTCTTTCCCCCGCCGAGGACAGCGAGGCCCGCAAGGTGCTCGCCGCCGTCGGCACGCACACGCCGGTGGTGCTGTTCAACCGCGAGCTCGGCGGCCAGTTGCCGGAATACGCGCACTGGGACCGCCTGATGCTGGACAACGCCCGCGGCGCTCGTGCGGCCACGGAACACATGATTGCCCAGGGCCATCGCCATATCGCCTTCTTCGGCGGCCATGACCATGCCAGCTCCACGCGCGAACGCCACGATGGCTACATGCAGGCCATGAAGGCGGCCGGTTTGCCGGTGGAAACCCACTGGCGCGTGCAGAGCACACCTACACGTACCGACGCTGCGCGCGCTGTCGGCGAGCTGTTTGCCGGGCCGGGTGCCGCGCCCACCGCAGCAGTTTGCTACAACGACGCGGTGGCGCTGGGCCTGATGCTCGGCCTGCACCAGCACGGCCGCCAGGCCGGACGCGATTTTGCGGTTACCGGCTTCGACGACATCGCCGAAGCCTCCATGAGCATGCCCTCGCTGACCACGCTGTCCACGGCGCCCCGCGCGCGGGGACGGCAGGCCGCGGAAATGCTTCTTGCCCGCCTGCGCGATCCGCAGGCTCCCTCGGGCACCACCGTCGCGCCGGTGGAACTCGTCGTGCGCGAAAGCAGCAACCCTCTTTCCTGACCCACGGATTTCGCATGGCCTTCGCAGCTCCACCCGTCCAGTCGGCGACCTCGTCGCCGGCCTCCGGCAAGACGCGCTACACCGATTACCCGATGGCGATGGCGGTCACCACCACGATCTTCTTCATGTGGGGTTTCCTGACCGTCCTCAACGACATCCTGATTCCGCATCTGAAGACGGTGTTCGAACTGAATTACGCGCGCGCCATGCTCGTGCAGTTCACCTTCTTCGGCGCGTACTTCCTGATGTCGTTGCCAGCCGGCCGCCTGGTGGCAGCACTGGGCTACAAGAAAGGCATCGTGGCGGGCCTGGCCATTGCCGCCGTCGGTGCGTTCGGCTTCTGGCCCGCAGCGCAACTGCATTCCTATGCAGCGTTCCTTGCCGCGCTGTTCGTGCTCGCCACGGGCATCACCGTGTTGCAGGTAGCTGCGAATGCGTACGTGGCGCTGCTGGGTCCCGAGCGCACCAGCTCCAGTCGTCTTACGCTGGCGCAGGCCATGAATTCGCTGGGCACCACGCTGGGCCCCTGGTTCGGTGGCCTGCTGATTCTCGCCGCCGTTTCCACCGCCGTGCCCGACGGCGTGCGCAAGGCACCGGAAACCGTGCAGTTGGTGCAGACGATCAACGATGCACCGCCCGCCCAGGCCGTGGATGCCATCCGCCAGGCGAAGCCGGAACAGCTGGTCGCTGCACTCAACGACGCAGCCGCCAGCGCGCTGGACCGCCTGCCGAGCAACGACATTGGCGCCAGCATCGCGCACCTGCCGCAGGAACAGTTGCCGCAGGCCCTGGACAAACTCTCCGGCGCGCCGCTGCTTGCCACACTGTCGGCGCTTTCGCCGCAGCAACTGGCTGCGCTGCCGTCGGCCGCGCTCGCCACGGCGCTGGACAAGCTGGCTTCCTCGCGACTCGATGCCAGCGATGCCGCGCAATTGGCCAGCGTACGCGCCAACCTTCCGCAGGACACCGCGCAACAACTGGCCGGTTACCGCCAGAAGCAAGCCGAGCTGGTGCAGAAGCCGTATCTCGGCCTGGGCTGCGCGCTGCTGATTCTCGCCGTGGTGGTGTGGCTGTTCCGCCTGCCGCCGCTTACCGAATCCACCGAGCAGGCCGACACCTCGCATCACACGCTGATGGATGCGCTGCGCCACAGCCATGTCTTCTTCGGCGTGCTCGCGATCTTCTTCTACGTCGGCGCGGAAGTGTCGATCGGCAGCTTCCTGGTGAACTACCTGTCGCTGCCCGAGATCGGCCACATGAGCGAACAGCAGGCGGCCAAGTACGTGTCGCTGTATTGGGGCGGCGCCATGGTGGGCCGACTGGCCGGCTCCGCACTGCTGGTGTGGCTCAATCCGCGCAAGCTGCTTGCCGCCTTTGCCGGCGCGGCGGCGCTGCTGCTGCTCACCACCATGCTCACGCATGGCGACGTGGCGATGGTCAGCGTGATCGCCATCGGCCTGTTCAACTCCATCATGTTCCCGACCATTTTTGCGCTCGGCATCGAACGCATGGGTCCGATGACCGGCAAGGCATCGAGCCTGCTGATCATGGCCATTGTTGGCGGCGCGCTGCTGCCACTTGCACAAGGCCTGCTGGCTGACCACATGGGCATCCAGCACGCTTTCATCCTGCCGCTGCTTTGCTACGGCTACATCGTGTTTTACGGACTGCGCGGTTCGATCGTTCGCGATCCCGTGGCAGCCGCTACCCACTGACGGGCTTTACGTAGATGTCACGTACCATCCTCTGTTTCGGCGAAGCGCTGATCGATTTCCACAGTGAAGGCGGCGACGAAGCCGGTTTCCCGCGCAGCTTCGTTCCCTATGCCGGCGGTGCGCCGGCCAACGTGGCCGTGGCGGTTGCCCGCCTTGGCGGCGATGCGGCGTTCGCCGGCATGCTCGGCAAGGACATGTTCGGCGACTATCTGCTGCACAGCCTGCAGCGCATGGGCGTGAATACCGATGGCGTCGCGCGCACGGACGAAGCGAACACCGCGCTGGCGTTCGTGTCACTCGATGCCAGCGGCGAACGCAGCTTCAGCTTCTATCGCCCGCCCTCGGCCGACCTGCTGTTTCGCCCGCTGCACTTCCACGCCACGAGTTTCGATGGCGCGGCCGTGTTCCACGTGTGCTCCAACAGCATGACCGACGCCGCGCTGGCCGAAACCACGCGCGAAGGCATGCGTCGCGCGCACGCGGCAGGCGCCCTGGTGAGCTTCGACCTCAACCTGCGCCCGGCGCTCTGGCCACGCGACGTGGAACCCCGCCCGCTGATCTGGCCGGCCCTGCACCTGGCCGACGTGGTGAAGCTGAGCGCCGAGGAGTTCGCCTGGCTCGCCGTGGATGGCGAAGAAGCCACGCTGGAAAAATTGTGGGAAGGCCGCACGCGCCTGGTCATCATCACCGATGGCGACAAGCCGCTGCGCTGGTTCCATCCCGACGTGGAAGGCGAACTGCCGGTGTATGCCGTGCCCGCCGTCGACACCACGGCCGCGGGCGATGCCTTCGTCGGCGGCCTGCTGTATCAGCTCGCCACGCTGGAACACACCAACGACCGCATCGACCACCTCATCACCGAACTGCCTCGCCTGCATGCAGCCCTGCGCTTCGCATCGGCCTGTGGCGCGCTCACCGTGACGCGCCAGGGTTCGTTCTCGGCCATTCCCGACGAAGCCGAAGTGCTCAGCTTCATGGAGACCTACGCATGACCACCACGCCCGATTTCCGCAGCGAGGCGTTCCTGCGCGAACACATCGCCACCACGATGGCGTTCTACCACCCGCACTGCATCGATCCGGACGGCGGCTTTTTCCATTACTACAAGGACGACGGCACGATCTACGACCGCAGCCATCGTCACCTGGTAAGCAGCACGCGCTTCGTCTTCAACTACGCCATGGCGTACAACGAATTCGGCAACGCCGAGTATCTCGACGCCGTGCATCACGGACTGCGCTACCTGCGCGATGTGCACCGCAACCCGGCGACGGGCGGCTACGCGTGGACCATCCGCGACGGCAAGCCCGAAGACACCATGTACCACGCGTACGGCGTGGCCTTCGTCCTGCTCGCCTACGCCACCGCCAAGAAAGCCGGTGTGCATGAAGCCGAAGCATGGATGGACGAAACCTGGGAACTGCTCGAAAAGCATTACTGGGATGCCGACGCGGGCCTCTATCGCGACGAAGCCAACGACCAGTGGCAGTTCACCGATTACCGCGGCCAGAACGCCAACATGCACATGTGCGAGGCGATGCTCGCCGCCTACCAGGCCAGCGATGAGCCGCGCTATCTCGAACGCGCGCTGCAGCTCGCCGACCACATGACGCGCCGCCAGGCCGCGAAGGCCGACGGCCTGGTGTGGGAACACTACGACGTGAACTGGAATGTCGATTGGAAGTACAACCTCGACAATCCCAAGCACCTGTTCCGTCCCTGGGGTTTCCAACCCGGCCATCAGACCGAATGGGCCAAGCTGCTGCTGATCATGGAGCCGCTGCTGCTCGAACGCGGCCGCGAGGAAAACTGGCTGGTGCCGACCGCCAAGCACCTGTTCGATACGGCGCTCGCCCGTTCGTGGGACAACGAATTCGGCGGCATGGCCTACGGCTTTGCCCCGGATGGCACCGTGTGCGACGACGACAAGTACTTCTGGGTGCAGGCCGAGTCGCTCGCTGCCGCAGCACTGTTGCACGCCCGCACGGGCCTGCCCGAATACGACACGTGGTACGAGAAGCTGTGGGCTTACTCGTGGGAACACTTCGTGGATCACAAGTACGGCGCGTGGTTCCGCATCCTCACGCGTGACAACCGCAAGTACGACGATGAGAAGAGCCCCGCCGGCAAGACGGATTACCACACGATGGGCGCGTGCTACGAAGTGATCGCGCTGGTGCGCGACGGCGGCGTGCCGTAACACTGGTTGGTTCCCTCTCCCGGCGGGGAGAGGGTTGAGGCATCGGCATCTTTAGCGTGGCATTGCGATCTTTTGGCTCGTGACGGGTGAGTGGTCGCGAGAATGGCATTCTGCGGGCCTGTGTCTTTGCGCGTTTCTCGCTCCCGCGTGTCGAAAGCCTTCACCACTCCCTCACCGTCACTCCCGCGAAGGCGGGAGTCCAGTGACTTTGCTTTTTTTTTTGCGGTTTTGGTTGTTCGCAACTTCGAGCGCTGCCGCGATCTGGCCGCTCACGCCGCGGAGGCGTTTCGATCGTCTGCCGACGACGCGAAGCTAGTCCCGTGGGACGCTCGAGTCACTTTTCTTTTGCTGGCCCAAAAGATCCCACGGGGACTAGCGTTGCGTCGAAAGTAACCCAAAGAAAATGGCCTTTAGAGCCAAGGCTCGTAGCATTGCGACGGGATAAGCCCGAACGGTTGAGGTGCGTTGGCACTTGGCAACCTTCGCCGAGACACAGCGGGTACTTCATTCCGCTTCGCAACGCGCCGATGCCAAGAGGGCTTAAAGCAGGTGGTCGCTACGCTTCCCGACCACTGCGATGGATCAAAGCGAACGCTACGCTTCCCGACCGCTGTGGTGTGACAAAGCCCTCGCCCTGCTTTCCGACCACAGGGGCGATTCAAGAGACGCGCTTCGCTTTCCGACCGTCGTGGGCAATGAACTCGGATACGTGCGGCGGTACGCAACCACAGCTTTGGCTCCCTCTCCCCTCCGGGGAGAGGGTTGGGGTGAGGGGCCAATCTAGCCTCTCCCTTCCAATCGATCCTTCTTGAAGGCAGAAGCAAAGCGACCTGCCCACGACGCGATGTGCAGCAAAGCTGCACGAGCCGTCCGCTCCGCTCTTGATCCTGGGCCCCCTGTGCGGCGGTGAGGGGTGGACGAGCAGGCCCCGCAGGGGTGCCGGACATGGATGACAGGCACTTTTCGCCCGGGCAGGAGCCCGGTCGAAAAGCCCGGCCGCCCCTCACGGACTGTCTGGGCGTAGCCCAGACAGCGCCAAGCGGGGGTGCCCTTTCTTTTGGTTACTTTTCTTTGGGCAAGCAAAGAAAAGTGACCCGGCGATCGGCAGATCGTCGGAAGCCCGCGGCAGGCGAGCCAGGTCGCGGAAAGGCCGCAAAAGAACCCAAAGGCAAAGTCACTGGATTCCCGCCTTCGCGGGAATGACGGTGAGGGATAGGGACGTCATCGCGAGGATGACGGTGAGAAATAGCGACGTCGTCGCAAGGATGGCGGTGAGAAATAGCGACGTCGTCGCGAGGGCGGCGGTGAGTAGATAGACACGTTCCCGCGAGCACCCGCCCTTTATCCCCTTTTCGGGACTCACCCCAACCCTCTCCCTGGAGGGGAGAGGAAGCAGAAGCTGAAAAGGCAGCGACTACTCATCCGCCCCCGGATCCATCCCCGGAAACAACACCTCGGTATACCCAAACTTGCTGAAGTCCGTGATCCGCGACGGATACAACCGCCCGATCAAATGATCACATTCGTGCTGCACCACACGCGCATGAAACCCCTCCGCCGTGCGATCGATCACCGCACCCTTCGGGTCCACGCCCTGGTACCGGATCAGCGTGTAACGATTCACCGCCCCACGCAGCCCGGGCACCGACAGGCAGCCTTCCCAGCCCTCCTCCATGTCCTGCGACAAGGGGGTGATGACGGGGTTGAGCAGAATGGTGCGCGGTACGGCAGGCGCATCGGGGTAACGCTCGGAACGGTCGAAGCCGAAGATCACCAGCTGAAGGTCCACGCCGATCTGCGGTGCAGCAAGGCCCACGCCGCCCGCATCGTGCATGGTGTCGAACATGTCGGCGATCAGTGCGTCCAGCTCAGGGCTGCCGATCATGGCGTCGGGCACGGGAGGGGCCACCCGCAACAGTCGCGGGTCGCCCATCTTGAGGATCTCGTGGATCATGAAAAAACCTCACCTTGTCATCGATTTAGCAAAGCCGCGAAGGGTGGCGGCCAGACGATCAGTGTACGCGTCGGCCACGGTGCCGGCGTCAGCATGCGGCTAAGGCCCATTCGACCAATGGCTAATGTTTGACGGCGCATAATGGCATTGACCCCTGACGCCACCGGGTTGACCCTTGCGGGGGACTTTCCAGGAGCCAGCGCGAATGTCTACCGTCGCCGTCAAACCAAGCCCCGCAGGCAAGATTCTGTGGGCCGCCATCGCCATCGTCGGCGCCTGGTGTCTGAGCGTGGTCGCGCTGCGACGCGGCGAGCCGATCAACGCGATCTGGCTCGTAGCCGCGTCCATAGCCGTCTTCGTCATCGGCTATCGCTTCTACAGCAAGTTCATCAACGAACGCGTGCTGTGCATGGACCCAAGTCGCGCCACGCCCGCCGTGCTGCGCAACGATGGCCTGGACTATGTGCCGACCGACAAGTGGGTGGTGTTCGGTCACCACTTCGCTGCCATCGCGGGCGCAGGCCCCCTGGTGGGCCCGGTGCTGGCGGCGCAGATGGGTTATCTGCCAGGCACGCTGTGGATTCTGTTCGGCGTGGTGTTTGCCGGCGCCGTGCAGGATTTCATGATACTTGGCCTCTCGGTACGCCGTGACGGCCGCTCGCTGGGCAACATGCTCCGCGACGAACTCGGGCCAACCGCCGGCGTGGTCGCCATGTTCGGCGTGCTGGTGCTGATGATGATCGTGCTTGCGGTGCTGGCGCTGGTGGTGGTGAAGGCGCTGACGCACAGCCCGTGGGGCACGTTCACGGTCGCCGCAACCATTCCGATCGCGCTGCTGATGGGCGTCTACCTGCGCTGGATTCGCCCGGGCAAGATCCTGGAAGTGTCGATCATCGGCCTGATCCTGCTGCTGGCATCGATCTGGTTCGGCTCGCACGTCGCCGCTTCGCCCACGTGGTCGAGCGTGTTCGATTTCGACGCCAAGGCGCTCGCCTGGCTGCTGATCGCCTACGGCTTCTGCGCCTCGGTGCTGCCGGTGTGGCTGCTGCTGGCCCCGCGCGATTACCTCAGCACGTTCCTGAAGATCGGCACCATCCTGCTGCTCGCGCTGGCCATTTTCCTGGCCGCCCCGACGCTGCAGATGCCGGCCGTGACCAAGTTCATCGACGGCACCGGCCCGGTGTTCCAGGGCAACCTGTTCCCGTTCCTGTTCATCACCATCGCCTGCGGCGCGGTGTCGGGCTGGCACTCGATCATTGCTTCGGGCACCACGCCCAAGCTGATCGCCAGCGAAGGCGAAGCACGCATGATCGGCTACGGCGGCATGCTGATGGAGGCCTTCGTCGCCATCATGGCACTGGTCGCCGCATGCTCGTTGCACCCGGGCGTCTACTTCGCCATGAACTCGCCGGGTGCACTGATCGGCACCACCGCGCAACAGGCGGCCACCACCATCAGCCAGTGGGGCTTCGTGGTGACGCCGGACGAATTGCTCACTACCGCCAAGAACATCGGCGAGTCGAGCATCCTCAGTCGCGCCGGTGGTGCACCGACGCTGGCGGTGGGCATGGCCCAGCTGCTGCACGGCATTATCCCGGGCGAAGGCATGATGGCCTTCTGGTACCACTACGCCATCCTGTTCGAAGCGCTGTTCATCCTCACCACGGTGGATGCCGGCACGCGCGTGGGTCGCTTCATGATCCAGGAGATCGCCGGCCTGGTGCACAAGCCTTTGCAACACACGGAATCGTGGACGGGCAACCTGCTCGCCACGGCCATCTGCGTCGGCCTGTGGGGCTACTTCCTCTACCAGGGCGCGGTCGATCCGCTGGGCGGCATCAACACGTTGTGGCCCCTGTTCGGCATCGCCAACCAGATGCTCGCTGCGGTGGCACTGATGCTGGCCACGGTGGTGACGGTGAAGCTCAAGCGCGAACGCTATGTGCTGGTGCCGGGCATTCCGGCCATCTGGCTGGTGGTGTGCACGCTTACCGCGGGTTGGGAAAAGTTGACCGGCCCGATCAGCTTCACGGCAGCCGCGCAGAAGTACGCGCAGGCCATGGCCGATGGCAAGCTGTTGGCGCCGGCGAAAACGGCTGAGGAAATGCAGCGGATCATTACCAACAACTACGTGGATGCGGCGCTTACCGGCATCTTCATGTTGTTGATCCTGACCATGCTTGCCTTCGCCATCCGCTCCATCGTGAAGGCCTGGGGCATCAACCACCCCACGGCGCACGAGGAGCCTTATGTCGCCCTGGGCACGGTGCCCACCCGCTGAGGATCGCAACCATGAATGCGAAGCTGCAGGCGATCAGGAAGTGGGCGGTACAAACCGCCCGCCTCTGCTGTGGCGTCCCCGACTACGACGTGTATGTGAGGCACCTGCGCGAGCACCATCCCGAGCGCCCCGTGCCCAGCTACAAGGAGTTTTTCAGGGAGCGGCAGATCGCCCGCTACAAGGGCACGGGCGGGCGCTGCTGTTAAGGCAACCCCGCCACCACAGGTCATGCCGAAGGCCGCGTCCCGCCAGGGTGCGGCCTTCGGCGTCTCTGAACCCGCGCAAAGGAGGACAGAAGGCCCTAGGCTTATGCTCCCCTGCCCTTCATCATCGGGCGACCATCATGGCTGCTCGCTCCTGCCCGACTTCCGATGACCGAACATCACCACCATCCCCGCCTTCAGCCTTCCTCCGAGATCGAGGCCAGCCATAGCCTCGGCCTGCGTGTCATCGCCATCTACAAGGCGGTGAAGACGGTGTGCCTGATCCTGGTGGCGATCTTCGCCTTCCACCTGGACCGCGAGCAGAACTTCGAAAAGCTGGTGCACTGGCTGGAACACCTGTCGCTTACCGACAGCAACGGCTTGCGCTGGCGGTTGGTGGAACTGCTGCAGTCACTGGGACCGAGCAAGTTCGTCGCCATCGGCCTGGTCGCGCTTGCCTATGCCGCCATCTTCGCCACCGAAGGCACGGGCCTGTGGTTGCGCAAGCACTGGGCGGAATGGTTCACCGTCGTCGCCACCGGCTCGCTGATTCCGCTGGAGCTGTACGAAACCGTCCACAAGTTCACCTGGCTCAAGCTGGGTGCGCTCGTGGCAAACGTCGCCATCGTGATCTATCTCGTGCGCATCGCCATGCAGCCACGACCGCCAAAGCGCAAGGACTGATCGCAACACTTCCCTGTGGGAGCGCACCCTGTGCGCGACGAGACCACAGAGCGGTGACCATCCGATGCCGCAGTCGCGCACAGGGTGCGCTCCCACAACGAGCATCCGGCATTCCTACACCTCGTGATGCAGACTTTCCGCCTGCACCGCCGAACTGCGCGGCGCGAGCTCCACCAGATACATCGCCGCCAGCACCAGCGCACCGCCGGCGAGCATGCGCCAGGTCAGTGCATCCTGGCCGAACGTGACGGCAAAACCGGCAGCGAACACGGGCTCCAGCGTCATCACGATGGCCGCGCGCGTGGGCGACAGATGCGCCTGCGCCCATGTCTGTACCAGCATGGCACCGGCGCCCGCTGCCAACGCCATGTAGACCACTGCCGCCCATGCACCCGCATCAGGCGGCATCGATGGGCCGGCTGGGATCGTGGCTGCAAGGCAAATCAGGGCAATCACGATCATCTGCACGGTGGACAGCGCAAACGCACTACCGGCGCGCGACCAGCTGCCCAATCCCACGATGTGCAGGCCATACAGGGCCGCGGATGCGAGCGTGAGCCACACGCCGTAGCCAATGCTGAGACCATGCAACGCCAGCAGGCCAAGACCGCCCACGGAAAGCAGCACGGCGATCCACGTCACCGACGGCAGGCGCTGCTTCAGCAACACGGTGCCAAGCAGCGGCGTAAACACCACGTACATGCCGGTAACGAAACCGCTGATGCTGGCCGAGGTGTGCTCCAGGCCGGAGGTCTGCAGCAACTGCGCAATGCCGTACACCGCGCCCAACGCAATGCCTTGCCACCATTCCCGCTGACTCAGGCGCAGCAGTGGACGATGAAAGATCACCACCATCGCCAGCGCGGCAATGAGAAAGCGCACGGCCAGGAAATCGGCGACAGGCATGCGCGCCACGAGATCCTTGATCAGGAAGAACGTGGAACCCCAGATGGCGGTGACGGCAACAAGCCCGGCGGTAGCGATGGCCGCCATGCGTGACGCGGGCGCGGTCACGCAGCGTCCTTCGTACGCTTGCGGTTGGCCAACCGCCAGAGCTGACCGGGAATCTGCAACACGAAGTGCGACCAGATGCCGAGCCAGACCACGGCGGCGACCCACGGCTTGCGCGCATCCGGATCGAATTTGCGGAACCAGCGCCACATGCCGCGATGCTTGTGGCGGCTGACAAACACCGGGCGATGCCGGCTTGAGCTGCCCTTGCCATGCAGCACGCGCACATCACCAGCGAGCATCACGCGATAGCCCGCATCACGCACGCGACGGCACAGGTCCAGGTCTTCGCAATGCAGGAAATAGTCTTCGTCGAAACCGGCAAGGAATTCGAACACACGACGCGGCATCAGCATCAACGCGCCCGACACCGCCTCCGCTTCAACCAGCGTGTCAGGCACGGGACCTTCGATGTTGATGCCTTCGCCGGAACGATGGAACAACGTGTTCAGCGCACGACGCATCAATGGATCACGTCGATAGCACGCCGGATCAGGCGTGCCGTTTTCGTCGCACACCACCGCACCGATCACACCCGCGCGCGGATTCGCCGCCAGCAGCCCGAGCAGGCGCACCAGCGTGTCGTTGTCGATCAGGCAATCGGGATTGAGGATAAGCAGGGACTTGCCATGCGACTGGGCCGCGCCACGATTCATCGCGGGACCGAAACCCAGATTGGCGTGGTTGTAGATCACGCGCAGCCGATGATCACCTTCATGCGCCCGCGCAATGGCCTGCGGAATGCCATCGGATGACGCGTTGTCGACCAGGATCATTTCCAGCGGCACGTCGCACGCGAGCACGCGGCGCACGCAATCGCGCATGCTCGGTCCACTGTCGGCCGCCACCACGATCACGCTGATCGGCAGCACGGTGGACAGGGAGGAAGAAGCGTCGGTAGTCACGGCTACAGTCATGCGTCGTCAGTACGTTCCAAAGCTACAACGGTTGCGTTTTCCCTCAGCGTCCCAGCACTTCGTGAAGGGACACGGGTACGCCATCGCTACCCCGCGCCAGCCAAGGCTGGTCATGCTCCCAGCCGCTGAGCTGCCAGCCCGCCAGCCGATGCATGTGCCCATGCTGGCGATCCCACAGTATTTCACCACGACCACCCGACATGTTCGCGACAAACCATCGACCACCGGGGCTGATGCAAAAACGCGGACTCGCCCGATCGATGGTCTGCCCCTGCCCGAAGACGTAACGCCCGTGCTCCGCATCGGTCGCCTCGAATCTGGCGGCAAGGGTGCCATCGGAGAATTCGCCGGCTATCTCCCGCCACTCGATCCGCGCCAGCTCAATGATGTGCGCGGGCGGTCCCACCGGAGCCAGCGCCAGCTCGCTCCATTCCGGCGACGCCTGCGCGGCCTGCGTGCGGCGCACGCGATGGTCGAGCAGCGACTCCATCAGCACCACCAGCGAAAAACCGGCCAGCGCCCCGAGCAGTGCCGCGCCCCATGCGATCAGGTCTCCACCCAACGCACGTTGCACCGCGAACAGAAGGCCCGGCAATCCCCAGCGAAGCGTACGCCGGCACCATTCCGCGTAACGGACGATGCGCCGGTCGAACGCCACCGCTCCCGCCGCAGAGAGCAACACCAGTGGCAAACCTGCCCACCACGGCAACAACGCGACAAAGACAGTCCACGTCGCTGCCGGCAGTATCCGCACCAGCCAGCGCGCGACGGGGGCCATGCTAGACACTCAGCCTAGCGTGGCCCGAACGCATCAGCCGCACCACACCCGTGCGTTGCGGAACATGCGCATCCACGGCGAATCCTCGCCCCACTTCTCCGGATGCCAGCTCATCTGCACGCTGCGGAACACGCGTTCCGGATGCGGCATCATGATCGTCACGCGACCGTCGGCAGCGGTGAAACCGGTGAGACCGCCCGGCGAACCGTTCGGGTTCAGCGGATAGTCTTCGGTCGGCTTGCCACGGTTGTCGATGTAACGCAGCGCGGCACCCGCCTTCGACGGGCTGCAGCTGTACGGGAAGTTCACGCGGCCCTCGCCGTGCGCCACGGCCACCGGAATGCGCGAACCGGCCATGCCGCGGAAAAAGATGCTCGGCGAATCGAGCACTTCCAGCGTGGCGACGCGCGCTTCGTACTGCTCGGACGCGTTGCGCAGGAACTTCGGCCAGTGCGACGCGCCCGGAATGATGTCCTTCAGCTGGCTCATCATCTGGCAGCCGTTGCACACGCCCAGCGCAAACCGCGAGGCGTCGGCGAAGAACGCGCTGAACTCGGCGCGCAGGTATTCGTTGTACAGGATGGACGTGGCCCAGCCGCGACCCGCGCCCAGCACGTCACCGTACGAGAAGCCACCGCACGCCGCGAAGCCGCGGAAATCGGCGAGCTTGATGCGGCCGCTGGCGAGATCGGACATGTGCACGTCCACCGCTTCGAAGCCGGCACGCGTGAACGCCGCAGCCATTTCCACCTGGCCGTTGACGCCCTGCTCGCGCACCACCGCCACACGCGGCTTGGCGCCTCGCTTGATGTACGGCGCGGCAATGTCGTCGGCCGGTTCAAAGGTCAGCTTGGGCGTGATGCCCGGATCGGCATCGTCCAGGCGCCAGTGGTTTTCGGCATCCGCCGACACCGGGTTGTCGCGCAGGCGCTGCATGGCGTGGCTGGTTTCGTTCCACGCCTCGAACAGCGTGCGCCAGTTCCACTTGAACAAGGTGTCGCCGTTCTGGAACAGCTTGATGCCGAGCTTTTCCTTCGGACGTCCAATGCGGTACGCCATGCTGGTCAGGCCGTGCTTCACCAGCAGGGCTTCGAACGCCTCGCGGTTGGCCGAGGCCACCTGCATCACCGCACCCAGCTCTTCATTGAAGAGTGCGCGCAGTGTGGCTTCCGCCCAGCCGTCCAGATGGATTTCCAGGCCGCAATGGCCGGCGAACGCCATTTCCAGCAGCGTCACGATGACGCCGCCGTCGGAACGGTCGTGGTACGCCAGCAGCAGGCCGCCTGCGTTGGCTTCCTGCACCAGATCGAACAGCGACTTCAGGCGCTTCGCATCGTCCAGATCCGGCGGCACGCCGCCACCGCGATTGAACACCTGCGTCAGCGCGGAGCCGCCGAGACGGTCACGGCAAGCGCCAAGGTCGAGCAACCACAGTTCGGAATCGCCGCGATCAAGCCGGAGTTGCGGCGTCAGCGTGCGGCGCACGTCGGTGACGCGCGCAAAGCCCGTGATGACCAGCGACACCGGCGAGACCGTGCGCTGCACGGTGTCGCCGTCCTTCCACACGGTCTGCATGGACAGCGAGTCCTTGCCGACTGGAATGGAAATGTCGAGCTCCGGGCACAGCTCCATGCCGACGGCCTTCACGGCGTCGAACAAGGCAGCGTCTTCGCCCGGGAAATTCACCGCCGCCTGCCAGTTCGCCGACAGGCGCACTTCACCCAGCGAGGCAATGGGTGCAGCGGCGAGATTGGTAATGGCTTCGCCCACGGCAAGACGCGCCGCATCCGGGCTGCTGAGCAGTGCCACCGGTGCACGCTCGGCCATCGCCATCGCTTCGCCGGTGTAGCCGTCGAAGTCGGTGATGGTGACGGCGCAGTCAGCCACCGGCACCTGCCACGGGCCGACCATCGGGTCGCGCGCGTTCAGGCCACCGACGGTGCGGTCGCCAATGGTGATGAGGAAGCTCTTGCTGCCCACGGTAGGCAGACGCAGCACGCGCAGCAGCGCTTCGTCCATGCTGATGCCCGAAAGATCCGGAATCAGATCGACGCGCGGCTTCAGGCGCGTGGCATCGCGATGCATGCGCGGCGGCTTGCCGAACAGCACGTCCATCGGCAGGTCGATCACCAGCGTGTCGGTGCGCGGGTCGTGCACGACCAGGCGACGCTCGGCAGTGGCATCGCCCACCACGGCATACGGGCAGCGCTCGCGCTTGCAGTAATCCTCGAACTCGCCCAGGTCGTCGGCGCCGATGGCCAGCACGTAACGCTCTTGCGATTCGTTGCTCCACACCTGCATCGGCGACAGCGACGGGTCGTCGCACGGGATGGTGGAAAGGTCGATGCGACCGCCCACGCCAGCATCGTTGAGCAGCTCGGGAATGGCGTTGGACAAGCCGCCCGCGCCCACGTCGTGCACGCTGACGATGGGGTTCTTGTCGCCACGCGCCCAGCAGCTGTCGATGACCTGCTGCGCGCGACGCTCCATCTCGGCGTTGTCGCGCTGCACGGAGGCAAAGTCGAGCTCCTTGCTGGACGTGCCCGACGCCACCGACGACGCGGCACCGCCGCCCAGGCCGATGAGCATGGCCGGGCCACCCAGCACGATCACCTTGTTGCCCGGCTGCACGTCGCGCTTCTGCACGTGATCCGCGCGAATGTTGGCGAGGCCGCCGGCAATCATGATCGGCTTGTCGTAGCCGCGACGCACGCCGGCTTCGCCGGTCTCGTGCTCGAACGTACGGAAGTAACCACCCAGGGCGGGACGACCGAATTCGTTGTTGAACGCTGCGGCGCCCAGTGGGCCGTCGCGCATGATTTCAAATGCAGTCGCCATGTGCGGCGGCAGCGGGCGATCCACTTCCCACGGACGCGGCAGGCCCGGAATACGCAGGTCCGAGACCGAGAAACCGGTCAGGCCGGCCTTCGGCTTGGCACCGCGGCCAGTGGCACCTTCGTCGCGGATCTCGCCGCCGGCACCGGTGGCAGCACCGGGCCACGGCGCGATGGCCGTCGGATGGTTGTGCGTCTCCACCTTGATCGCGTATTCGATGCGCTCAGGGTGCGCACGCCACACGCCATCGTGGTCGGGGAAGAAGCGCTTGCCTTCGAAACCCTCGATCACCGCCGCGTTGTCCTTGTAGGCGGACAGCGTGTACTTCGGCGAATGCTGGTGGGTGTTCTTGATCATGCCGAACAGGCTCTTTTCCTGAGCCTCGCCATCCAGGGTCCAACTGGCGTTGAACACCTTGTGGCGGCAATGCTCGGAATTGGCCTGCGCGAACATGAAGAGTTCGGCGTCGGTCGGGTTGCGACCCAGCTCGGCGTAACGCGCAACGAGGTATTCGATCTCGTCGTCGGCCAGCGCAAGGCCCAGTTCCTTGTTGGCCTTGTCCAGCGCCGCCTTGGGTTCGCTGCCCAGCTCGATGTACACGAGCGGACCGGGCGTACCGCCCAGGAACAGGCCCTTGGCCTCATCCAGGCTGGTCAGCACCGATTGCGTCATCGCATCGTGCAGCACCGCCAGCATGGCGTCGTACTGCTCGCTGCCGGCCGCCGGCAGGCCAACGACCTGCCAGGCTACGCCACGCTCCACGCGGCGCACGTCGAAACCGGCGCCGTGCAGGATGTCGGTGGCCTTGCTGGACCACGGGGAGATCGTCCCCAGACGCGGCACGACCCATAGGGAGGCGGCTTCCGGCACGCCCTCCTTGGCTTCGAGCACCTCGAGCAGGCGGCGATGTTGCTCGCCCTCCGGCGCGCGGTCGGCGTCGATGAAATAAACGAACCACGAAGCCTGCACACGCGTGCCACGGTGAATGGCCTCCAGGCGTGCGTTCAGGCGTTCGAGACGAAAAGGCGAGAGGGCGCTCTGCCCGTCGAGTGCGATCATCGGGGAACGGGGATAGGCGAAAACACCTATTGTACCTCAAGGACGGTCGAAGCTGCCGCGACGCAGCATCGAACCCCTTGCGGTGGCGGCGAAAGCACCACCACCGGGAAACAGCCTCAAGTTACTGTTTAAACTGAAAAAATGGCGCGCCATCGCACGTGGCGGCGCGCCCGGGCTATCAGCGGTCAGCCGCCCGTCTTCAGCGCCTGCAGCAGCTCGTCAGGAGTGACGTATCCCCCGACCATGGAGCCGTCCTGCGCGATGATGGTCGGCGTGCCGGTCACGCCCAGCTTTACGCCCAGCTCGAATTCGTCCTTCACCGGGTTCGGGCAGTTGGTGGCCTTGGGCGTCTTGCCCTGCTTGGCCGCGGTGAAAGCAGCCTTGCGGTCGGCCGCGCACCACACGGAAACCATTTCGTTGTAGGTCTGCGTGGTACGGCCCGCCTCGTTGGTCACGCCTTCGCGCGGCCACGCGATGTACTCCACCGCGATGCCGGCCTTGTTGAAGTCGGCGATGTGTTCATGCAGCTGGCGGCAATAGGCGCAGTTGACGTCGGTGAACACGGTGACGTGATAGCGCGGGTTGGCCGGCGAAAACACGATGCGGTCGGCCTCCGGCACCTTGGCCAGTTCGGCCTTGCGGTACGAAGCCCAGCCATCGTCGGTGATGTTCTTTTTCTTCGCCAGATCAATCAGGGCGCCATTGAGCATGTACTTGCCGTCACTGGACACGTACACGAGGTGGCCGGAGGCAATGACCTGGTAGAAGCCCTGCATGGGAGCCGGCTGGATGGAGTCGATGCTGGCATTGGGCACCAGACCCAGCACGGCCTTGCGCACCGCAGCTTCCGGGGCGCTCGTGGCGGCATCGGGTGCGGCGCAGGCATTCAGGGCCAATCCGCTGACGCACAGCGCCAGCAACCATTTCTTGAGCATTGCAGACCTCATCGACATCCGTTTTCCCAGCTGGGAAACGTGGGGAAATCCATTCTCGCACAGGCAGATGAACGCGGATGCGGGCCGTTTGGCACACGCGATGACAGCTAACCGCGCGGGTGATGCTGGGCATGCAGCCGCTTGAGACCCTCCTTGGCCACCAGCGTGTAGATCTGGGTGGTGCTCAGCGCGCTGTGGCCCAGCAGCATCTGAAGCGCACGCAAGTCCGCGCCGTGATTGAGCAGATGGGTGGCGAACGAATGGCGAAGCACGTGCGGCGAAATGCGCTTGGACACGATGCCCACCGTCTGCGCGTACCGCTTCACCAGCGTCCAGAACATCTGCCGGGTCATGCCTTCGGCGCGATTGGAAAGGAACAGCGCCGCCGGCTGGCGTCCGCGCGCCAATGCGGGGCGGGCGGCGGCCAGATAGGCCTCGATATGGTTGGTTGCCACCTCGCCGATGGGCACCAGCCGGTCCTTGCCGCCCTTGCCGGTGACGCGCACCACGCCCTGGCGCAGGTTGAGCGAGGCAAGCGGCAGCTCGACCAGTTCGGACACGCGCAAACCCGAGGCATACATCAGCTCCAGCATGGCGCGATCGCGCAGGCCAAGCGTCGTGCCCGAATCAGGCGCTTCGAGCAGGCCCTCGATCTCGCGCTCGGCCAGTGCCTTGGGCAGGCTGCGCGGCGTCTTCGGACGTTCGATCAGCAGCGTGGGATCGTCAAATCCGGGTTCCGTACGCACCACGTGCGCGTAATAGCGACGGAATGCCGATTGCCGCCGCGCCAGCGAACGCACCGCTACCGGCTGGCTGCCGTGATAGGCGGACAGATGATGCCGTTGCGCACTGCGCAGGCTTTGCCCCTGCGTGGCGAGCCAACGCGCCAGCCCTTCCAGGTCGCGGCGATACGCATCGAGCGTGCGATCGGATAACCCATCTTCGGACCACACGCGCTCGATGAAGGCATCGATGCTGCGGCGGTCGGCTTCGGCGATACTGTTTTCTTCTTGCTGCATGGACGCGATGCTCGCTGTCGGCCTCGTGACGCGCAAGCACCCCTACGTTGCAGGCTGCCGATTCGATGAGCTCCGTCACCGCTACCGATGTCCATTGCCCGCTGTGGCGCCGCCTGCTGGCACTGGTCTACGACCTCCTCGCCGTACTGGCGCTGGTGATGGTCGTGGGCTACATCTGCCAGCGAATCACCGGCGGCAACGTGGTCACGACCGACGGTCATGCGCACATCGCCTGGTGGTATCAGCCGCTGCAGGCGCTGGTGGTGTCGGCGTACTTCGTTGCGTCATGGGTTCGCGGCGGGCAAACGCTCGGCATGCGCCCCTGGCGCATTCGCGTTACAGGTTCGGAAGGACAGCGCGTATCACTCATGCAGGCCATCGTGCGCTTGCTCGTTGCGGCAGTACCACTGCTGTTGCTTGGCCTCGCTCCATGGCTCGGCACAACGACCGCTTTGTGGTGCGTGGCTTTCGCCTGGCTGGCGTGGTTTGGCGTTGCAGCATTCGATTCGCGCAAGCGAGCACTCCACGATGTGATCGCGCGCACGGAATTGCGTAGGTAAGGAAAACTTCACATTACAGTGAGTGACTTTCAGGCAACACTTTGTGTATGCCGACGCTTGCCCTTCCCCATCGCACTGCTGCAGATGCAGATCTGAAACGCATCAACCAGGCGTTTTACGATTCGCTGTGGTCAGGTTCGCGCTTGGTGGACCCGCGCCGTTTCAATACGTGGCCCATGGTGCGCGAGCTGGCCATGGCGTTGCCGCGTCGCCTGGAAATTGCACCTGGCCTGCGTCCCCGCCTGCCGCTCGATGGCACGTATTTCGTGGACATCAGCCTGGCAGCGTTGGGCGAACTTCGCTCCCACGGCGCCAGCGCGGCCCGCGCCAGCATCAGCGCGCTGCCCTGCGCTGATGAAAGCTTCGACCTGGTGTGCGCGCTGGACATCCTTGAGCACGTCCTGGACGACGACAAGGCACTGCGCGAGCTGTCGCGCGTCGCCGCATCCGATGCCCGCATGCTGATTTCCGTGCCGCTGCACGAATCGGCATGGACCGAATTCGACGACTTCGTGGGCCATTACCGGCGCTACGAACCGGATCAGATCCTGCACAAACTGTCCCAGCACGGCTGGACGGTGGAGCAGAGCGCCATCTACGGCATGCAACCCTCATCCCGCAGCGTGCTGCGGCTTGGTCAGTGGTATCTCACCCACCAGCGCGAACGCGCCCTGTGGTGGTACAACCGGGTGATCATGCCGCTGGGCCTGCGCATGCAGAAGCCGCTGCGCTGGCAGCTGGGCATGCCCGTCTGCGACGGCGTCGACGAACTACTGCTGCTCTGTCGTCGCACGTAAGCATCTGATTCACCTGACTTGAGACTATGCCGCGGCGCAGCACGAAGGCGCCAAACCGGGTAAGATGCGGCCTCTGACCCACGTCCGGTTTCCGCCATGCTCTATCAGATTCACGAATGGCAGCGCGCCATCCTTGGCCCGCTCAGCCATTACGCCGAAGCCAGCGCCAAGCTGTTGAGCGACGTGACCAGCCCGCTTTCGCACCTGCCGGGTGCGCAGCGCATGGCGGCCGGCTACGAGCTGCTGCATCGCCTGGGCAAGGAATACGAGAAGCCCGGTTTCAACCTGCCGCAGGTCACCGCCCACGGCCAGGAAATTGCGGTGATCGAGCGCGTGGTACTGGACAAGCCGTTCTGTCAGCTCAAGCGCTTCAAGCGCTTCAGCGACGATCCGGAAACCATCGAGAAGCTCAAGAACGACCCCACCGTGCTGGTGGTTGCGCCGCTCTCCGGCCATCACGCCACGCTGTTGCGCGACACGGTGAAAACCCTGCTGCAGGACCACAAGGTGTACATCACCGAGTGGGTCGACGCACGCATGGTGCCCGCCAGCGAAGGCCCGTTCCATCTCGATGACTACGTGGCCTACATCGAAGAATTCATCCGCCACATCGGTGCCGAACGCGTGCACGTGATCTCGGTGTGCCAGCCGACCGTGCCGGTGCTGGCCGCCGTGTCGCTGATGGCCGCGCGCGGCGAAAAGACGCCGCTCAGCATGACCATGATGGGTGGCCCCATCGAGCCGCGCAGCAACCCGACCGGCGTCAACAACCTCGCCACCACACGCCCGCTCAGCTGGTTCCGCGGCAACGTGATCCACACCGTGCCGCCGAACTATCCCGGCACCGGCCGCGAGGTTTACCCGGGCTTCCTGCAGCATGCGGGCTTCATCGCCATGAACCCCGGCCGCCACCTCAACTCGCACTGGGATTTCTACGAAAACCTGCTGCGTGGCGACCAGGACGACGCCGAAGCGCACCGCAAGTTCTACGACGAATACAACGCCGTGCTCGACATGCCCGCCGAGTACTACCTCGACACCATCTCCACCGTATTTCAGCAGTTCCTGCTGCCGCGCGGCCTGTGGGATGTCTCCGGCGAGCGCGTGAAGCCCTCGGCCATCACCACGACCGCGCTGTTCACCGTGGAAGGCGAACTGGACGACATCGCCGGCCTCGGCCAGACCGAAGCCGCACACGATTTGTGCAGCGGCATTCCGGCCAACCGTCGCGAACACCGCATGGTGGAAGGCGCCGGCCACTACGGCATCTTCAGCGGCCGCCGCTGGCGCCAGACGGTGTATCCGCAGGTGAAGGAATTCATCCGGAAGTTTGACGCGCGTCCGGAGTGATTCGGGTTTCCTTGAGGACCTGAACCCTCAATCCCACGTCTCCCTCTCCCCTCCGGGGAGAGGGTCGGGGTGAGGGGCGGGTGCTCGAGAAAGCAGACCCAAAGGCAAGCCCTCGCTCCGCCCTCTATTGACTCTGCCTCTTATAAGAAAAAGCAAAGTCACTGGATCCCAGCCTTCGCTGGGATGACGGTGAGGGAAACATACGTAGTCGCGAGCGTGGCTTTTGCTTTGCTTTGCTTTGCTTTGCTTTGCCTTTGCCTTTGCTTTGCTTTGCTTTTGCTTTTGCCTTTGCCTTTGCCTTTGCTCTTAGCCCTTAGCTCTTCGGGGTCCCCGTATGACAGCGGCGGGCGGGTGAAGGAATAGCCCGCAGGGTGGCCGGCAGGACGCCGGCCAGTTTGTCGTCAGGGCAGGATGCCCTGTCGACAAACCCCGTAACCCGCACGCGGACCTGGAGGGCTGAAAGCCCGGAAGGCGCGGTCATCCGGGGTGCCCTTCTCTTTGGTTACTTTCTCTTGGGCAAGCAAGAGAAAGTGACCCGGCCTCCGGCAGGAGGTCGGAAGCCCGCGGCAGGCGAGCCAGGTTGCGAGAGCGCGAAAGAAGAACCAAACATCGTCACGCGACAACCTAATGCGAAGGCGCTGGATCCCGGCCTGCGCCGGGATGACGGTTAGGGGTAGAGACGCCATCGCGAGGATGGTGGTCAGCGATGGGATCGGCGTCGCCAAGATGGCCGTAAGGGGTTGAAACGCCATCGCGAGCACCCGCCCCTCACCCCAACCCTCTCCCCGAAGGGGAGAGGGAGCAAAGCGGCACACGATGTCAACCAAAAAACTGACGAAACGCCGCGACAGTCCGCGCCATACCCTCATCATCGATATCCAGGTGCGTCACCAACCGCAACGTCGGCAGATAGCCGATGCTGATGCGGATACCCGCACCCCGCAAATGGACGTCCAATTCGCGCAGTCGATCCGCCGGCACATCGATGAACACCATGTTCGTGTGCTGCCCCAGCAACGTCACGCCGGGAATGTCTCCCAATCCCGCCGCCAGCGCAGCCGCCCGCGCATGATCGTCAGCAAGACGCGCCACGTGATGATCCAGTGCGTATTGCGCCGCCGCGGCAAGCATGCCTGCCTGGCGCCAGCCGCCGCCCGTCACCTTCTTCCAGCGACGCGCCTTGTCGATCACGGCAGCCGAGCCCACCAGCACGGAACCCACCGGCGCACCCAGGCCCTTCGACAGGCACACCGACACGCTGTCGAAATGTTTGGCGATCTCCCGCGCCAGCACGCCAGAGGCCACCGCAGCGTTGTAAAGACGCGCGCCATCCAGATGCAGGGCAAGACCACGCTCACGGGCAAAATCGTGCGCCGCCTGCAGATAGTCCATGGGCAGCACGCGGCCATGCCAGGTGTTCTCCAGCGCCAGCAGGCGCGTGCGTGCGAAATGCGGGTCCACCGGCTTGATGGCCGCCGCCACCTTGTCCAGCGGCAGGCTGCCATCGGCATCCTGCGGAATCGGCTGCGGCTGGATGGAGCCGAGCACGGCGGCGCCGCCCCCTTCGAACTTGTAGGTATGCGCATCAGCGCCCACCAGGTATTCGTCGCCACGCTCGCAGTGCGCCATCAGCGCCACGAGGTTCGACTGCGTGCCTGTCGGCACGAACAAGCCGGCCTCGAAGCCCAGGTCCGCAGCAAGGCGCTGCTGAAGCGCGTTGACCGTCGGGTCTTCGCCATAGACATCGTCGCCCACGGCAGCATCGAGCATGGCGGCGCGCATGGCCGGCGTGGGACGGGTGACGGTATCGCTGCGCAGGTCGATCGCTTCCACGGTGCTTCTTCCGCTGGGAAACCAGAAGGCAAGCTTGAACGCATGCCTGTGCAGGGGCAAGGGCCATGAACACGGGCGCGTGACATCGACCTGGGCTAGCCTTGCGGCAGCGTCCCGGCATGACGCGGGGACAAAACACTCGAGGCCACGGCATGTCGTTCCTGCGGCTCTATGTGCGTGTCATCGCGCTGCTCGCCCCGGAGAAGAAGCTGGCGATCACGCTTGCGTTAGCCAACCTCGCACTGGCGGGCGTGTTCTTTCTTGAGCCGGTGCTGTTCGGTCGCGTGGTGGATGCACTGGGCGGCCACCCGGGCGACGCGCCTCGCCTGATCGCCCTGTGGGCGGGCGTCGGTTTTGCCGGCGTGCTGGCCAACGTGTGGGTATCGCTGCATGCCGACCGGCTCGCGCATCGGCGCCGTCTTGCCGCGATTGCGTTGTTCTTCGAGCACGCGGCATCCATGCCGATGTCGTTTCACGGCGAATATCACACGGGCCGCCTGGCGCGCATCATGAACGTGGGCGTCAGCAACCTGTTCAATCTTTGGCTGAGTTTTTTCCGCGAACACCTCGCCACCTTGCTGTCGATCTTCGTGATGGTGCCGGTGGCGCTGTGGCTGAACTGGAAGCTGGCGATGCTGATGATCGCGTTGCTGCTCTGCTTCTCCGTATTCAACGCCGTGGCGGTGCAGCGCACGCACAAGGCGCAGGGCGAAGTGGAGGAGCTGCATCAGGAGATCGCCACGCGGGCCGGCGATGTGTTCGGCAATGTGACAGTCGTGCAGAGTTTCACGCGCCTCGCTGCGGAATCGCGCGCACTGCACGACCTGATGACGCGAACGCTCAATGCGCAATATCCCGTACTGCGTGGCTGGGCGATCCTGTCGGTGCTCAACCGCGCCGCCAGTACGCTGACCATCGTGGCCATTTTTGCCGTGGGAGCGGCGCTGCATTCGCGCGGCGAGATCACCGTGGGCGGCATCGTCAGTTTCGTGGGTTTTTCCATGCTGCTGATTGGACGGCTGGAGCAATTCGCCACGTTCCTGTCTAACCTGTTTTTCCAGTCGCAGTCGCTGCGTGATTTCTTCACCGTGCTGGATCGCCAATCCGAGATTGCGGACCGGCCCGGCGCCATCGCCCTGCCCCGCCTGCGTGGCGATGTGGTGTTCGAGCACGTGAGCTTTGGCTACGACCCGGTGCAGCCGGCATTGCACGATTTGAATTTCCGCGCACCGCCGGGCAGCACTATCGCGCTGGTTGGCCCCACCGGCGCAGGCAAAAGCACGGCCTTGAGCCTGCTGTACCGCGCCTACGATCCCAGCGAAGGCAGGGTGACGGTGGATGGACACGATGTGCGGGATGTGACGGTGGAATCCCTGCGCCGGAACATCGGCGTGGTGTTCCAGGATGCAGGCATGTTCTACCGGACCATCCTGGACAACCTGCGCGTGGGCAATCCCGAGGCAGATCCCGCCCAGATCGACGCCGCCGTCGCGGCCGCCGAAGCCGCGACCTTCATCGCACGCAAGCCGGAGGGACTGGAAACGCTGGTTGCCGAGCGCGGCCGGTCACTGTCCGGCGGCGAACGCCAACGCCTGGCCATCGCACGCGCGATGCTGAAGGACGCGCCAATACTCATACTCGACGAAGCCACCAGCGCGCTCGACAACGCCACCGAGGCGCGCATCCAGCGTGCGCTTGACCGCCTTACGGTGGGACGCACCACGTTCGTCATCGCGCATCGATTGTCGACCGTGCGCAACGCCGACCTGATCCTGGTGCTGGACCAGGGGCGACTTGTCGAGCAAGGCCGCTACGACGAACTCATCGCGAACGAAGGCTTGTTCGCCCAATTGGCGCAACAAGGCAAGTTTGCGCCGGATGCACCATCGGACGAAGAGTGACCTGCAAGTTCCGCCAGGCCGCCACGTCTACGCAGCCATGTCTTTGCAGCCGTGGAAACGGTCGCCGCAGAGCGCGGCGACGCGTCAGCCGTGCTTGCGGAAGTACACCCACGCAATGATCGCGAGGATCACCGCCGGCAACAGGTTGGCGACCAGCGGCGGCACGCCGTACACGGTGCCGAAGTTCACCATCGCCTTCTGCAGGAAGTACCAGCCGATGGCGAGCAGCATGCCGATGAACATGCGCTTGCCCAGGCCGCCGGAACGCAGCGTGCCGAACGAGAACGGCATGGCCAGCAGCACCAGCACCAGTACGTTGAGCGGGTACAGTGCGCGCGTCCAGAACGCCGAGGCATACACGCCCGGGTTCTGTCCGTTCTGCTCCAGGTAGGCGATGTTCCGGCGCAGGTCGCGCATGGGCAGGTATTGCGGCTGGATCACCGACTGCTCCAGCACCTGCGGATTGAGCTTGGAATCCCAGGTCTGGCTGTCGGCGGTGGTCGAATGCGTGCCGGCATCGTCCAGCGTGGTGCTGCGCACCTTGCTCATCACCCACTGGTGGCCGTCGTGCTCGGCGGTCTGCGCCCAATCGAAGCGCTTCACCTGACCGTCGGGCGTGAGCGTGAACACGCGTACATCGTGCAGCTGCACGGTGCTGTGCGTGGCCGTGTGCTTGGCCATCCAGCCCTTGGCGTTGATGACGCGGTCGCCATCGCGTGCCCACAAGCCGGAGTCGCCACCCAGGCCCACGTTGTTGGACTTCAGGCGCAGCTGCATGGCTTGCGCCTGCTGGTCGCCCCACGGTGCCGCGGTTTCGCCGAGGATCACCACGCCAACCACGAGAATGGCCACCACGCCCACGGCCGAGGCCGCGATGCGCAACTTGGACAGGCCGCAGGCGCGCAGCGCGGTCAGCTCGTTGGTGGCCGCCAGGCCACCCAGGCCAAGCAGGCCGCCGATAAGCGCGGCGTTGCCGAACATTTCGTACAGGCGACGCGGGAACGTGACCAGCACGTACACCACGGCGTTGGTCAACGTGTAGCCGTTCTTGCCGACGTTGCCCAGCTGGCGCAGGAACTGGAATACGGCATCGAGGCCGGTGATCACCAGCCACACGGTGAGCATGGCGCCCAGCACGGTGGTGCCCACCAGCCAGTCGACGCGGCGAATACGCAAGGAAGGCATCACGCCACCGCCTTGCGCGGCTTACGCGCGGAGTACTGGTTCTGGAACATGCGCGCGGCGGCCGCAAACACGATCAGCGTGATCATCCACATGGGGAACGAATGGTGCCAATGTCCCTTGATGATCTGGCCACGGCAGATCGCCAGCAGCAGGTAGTAGAAATAGAACGTGAGGATGGCCAGGAACATGCGGCCGAAGCGCGGCTCACGTGGGCTCTGGCGCGACAGCGGCAACGCAAGCGCCAGCAGTACCAGGGTCTGGAACGGCGCGATGGTGCGCCAGGCGAATTCCGCGCGCGTGTCCGGGTTGTCGGTGCGCAGCAGCTGCGCCAGCGTCATGGAATGCGCGGGATCTTCGTCGTTGTCGTCGGACTGGATGCTGTCGAGCGAGGCGTCGTTGCGCTCGTACTTCATCTTGCGCCAGTTGTCGGCGCCCAGCGGGATGTCGTACTGGAAACCGTTCCAGATGGCGAGGAAACGGCCGCTGCCGTCGGTTTCCTGATAGAGCTGGCCATGCTTGCCGGTGACGATCTTCAGATGCGGCACGTTGTCGTGGCCTTCCCGCTCGGTGGCGATGAAGGTGTTGCCCAGCGTGCTGCCGTCGCGACTCAGTTCGTCCACGAAAATGATGCCGCCCTTGCCCGGCAGCGGCGTGAAGCGGCCGGCATCCAGGCCAGCGGCGATCACCGAACGGTTGGCCGCGGCCACCAGCTGATCCGACGTGCGCGCGGCCCAGGGGCCAAGCCACAGCGATACGGCGCCCACCAGAACAGCCAATACCACGGCCAGGATGCTGACCGGACGCAGCAAACCCGACGCACCCATGCCCGAAGAGGCCAGCACGTGCATTTCGCTTTCGCGGTACATGCGGCCCAGGCCATTGAGCACGCCGAGGAAGGCGGACAGCGGAAGCAGCGTGGACAGGCCGTCGAGCATGTTCAGGCCCAGCACCTGGAACATCACGCTGGCCGGGAAGCTGCCGTTCGCCACCTGCTGCAACACGTGCGCAAACGAGGTGCCGGCCATGACGGCCAGCAGCACGATGGCGGTGGCGGCGACGGTTTGCGCCAGCTCACGCAGGAAATAACGATCGAGGATGCTCAGAACCGGTCCTCACGCATACGGAAGGCCACGCGGGGCGCGCGGTAGGCGAAACAGCAGTGAAGTGTACGGGTTACGGCCCGGTTCTTGGGGACTGTTTCTCGACATGCGATAAGATGAAGGGCTTGGCGCCGCCCCACCCCGGATGCGGCAAACCCCAAGTTTAGCCTGTCCGGACCTTTCCGGACCTTTCCGCAGGACATCTCCATGACTCTCCAGTTCAGCCTTGGCTCCGTCGCTCCCGAAACCGTCGAAACCCCCTGCGTGGTGGTCGGCGTGTACGAGAACGGCTTGCTCACCAGTGCCGCCGCCCGCGTGGACACCGCCGCGCACGGCGCCATCAAGCGCCAGGTGGAAAGCGGTGACATTAGCGGCAAGGCCGGCACCACGGCTGTGCTGTACGCCCCGGAGGGCATCGTCGCCAAGCGCGTGCTGGTGGTGGGTCTGGGAACGCAGAAGACGTTCGATGGTGCACGCTATCAGAAGGTGAATATCGAAGCCGTACGCGCCGTGGGCCGCCTGCCGGTGGACAGCGCCGTGTCCTACCTCACCGAAGTGGACGTGCCCGGCCACGACGCCGCCTGGCGCGTGCGCACCGCCGCCCTGGGCGCGGACTTCGCCGCCTACCGCTACACCGCCACCTTCAAGCCGCGCGAAAAGTCCGCGCAGCCGGAGCTGACCGCCATCACCTTCGCCGGTGGCGATGACGCCCAGGCCGGCCTGGCCCAGGCCACGGCCATGGCCGAAGGCGTGCGTTTCGCACGCGAACTGGCCAACCTGCCGCCCAACATCTGCAACCCCGCCTACATCGCCTCGCAGGCCGAGCAGTTCGCCGCGCAGCACGACAAGGTGAGCTGCACCGTGCTGGACCACGAGAAGATGGGCGAACTGGGCTTCGGCTCGCTGCTCGCCGTGGGTCGTGGCTCCGCCAACAAGCCCAAGCTCGTCATCCTTGAGTACAAGGGCGGCAACGAGGGCGACAAGCCGTACGCCTTCGTCGGCAAGGGCATCACCTTCGATACCGGCGGCATCAGCCTCAAGCCCGGCCCGGGCATGGAAGAAATGAAGTTCGACATGGGCGGCGCCGCCGGCGTGCTCGGCAGCTTCGTGGCCACGGTGAAGCTGGGCCTGCCGGTGAACCTGGTGTGCGTGGTGCCGGCCGTGGAAAACATGCCCGACGGCGACAGCTATCGTCCCAGCGACGTGCTCACCAGCCTCTCCGGCCTCACCATCGAAGTGCTCAACACCGATGCGGAAGGTCGCCTGATCCTGTGCGATGCGCTCACCTACACCGCGCAGACGTTCCAGCCGAAGGTGCTGATCGACGCCGCCACGCTCACCGGCGCCTGCGTCATCGCCCTGGGCAAACACGCCAGCGGCCTGATGACCAAGCAGGACGATCTGGCCGCCGAACTGATCGCAGCGGGCGAGCACACGCTCGACCGCGCATGGCGCCTGCCGCTGTGGGACGACTATCAGGTGCAGCTGGAATCGGGCTTCGCCGACGTCGCCAACATCGGTGGCAAGAACGCGGGCGCCATCACCGCCGGCTGCTTCCTGGCGCGCTTCACCGAAGGTCAGCGCTGGGCACATCTGGATATCGCCGGTACCGCTTGGGACGAAGGTCGAAAGGGCCTGGGCACGGGTCGCCCGGTGTCGCTGCTGGTGCAGTGGCTGATCGATCGCGCGGCGTAACCCGCGATACGTTATATCCAAACCGTCATTCCGGCGCAGGCCGGAATCCAGTGACGGAAGCGTACGGTTTTCGCCGCCAGTCAAAGCACCCGACTTGCTGCAAAGACCGAACTGCATCGCTACTGGATTCCGGCCTGCGCCGGCATGACGAAACACGGAGCCTTCCGCCATGCCTCGCGCCGACTTCTACCTGATCGACAAGCCGCGTTTCCGCGAGCAGCCCTTGCTGCTGGTATGCGAGCTGGCCAAGCGCGCGTTCGCCGCGCAGCAGCCCACGCTGGTGCTGGCCCGCGATTTCGCGCAGGCCGAGGCCATCGACGAGCTGTTGTGGGAATTCGACCCCGACGGCTTCATCTCGCACCAGCTCGCCGGTGACGACGATGACCACGCCACCGCCGTGCTGATCGTGCCACCGGGCGTGGACACGCCCGACCGACCGATGCTGATCAACCTGCGCGAAGACTGCGCGCCAGGCAACTTCGACCGCGTGCTTGAAGTGGTGGCCGCCGAGCCGGCCGAACGCGATGGTTCGCGCACGCGCTGGACGGAATACAAGCGCCGCGGCTTCGACGTGAACAAGTTCGACATGTAACAGCGAAAAGCCGTCACCTGTGGGAGCGCACCCTGTGCGCGACAACAGGCTGGAACGGTGCGCTGACGCGCCCCTGTCGCGCACAGGGTGCGCTCCCACAGGGATATTTTCCGCTTTGGCAATGCTCAGCCGTCGACAACCTCTCGCGACGCCACAAGCTGCGCGTTGATCGCATCCTGCAACTGCTCGCCCGTCAGCGGCTTGCGCAGGAAACCATCCATGCCGGCGTCGCGTGCGCGGCTTTCTTCATCGCCGCCCGAACGCGCCGTGATGGCCACAATGGGGATGTGCTGGTCGGGTTCCTCGCGCTGGCGAATCAATCGCGCAATCTGGAAACCATCGATACCCGGCAGGTCGAGATCCAGCAGGATCATGTCGCACGTGGTCTGGGCCAATTCGGCGAGCGCCGCAAGACCATTGGCGACATAACGCACGTCGTGACCGGCACGTTCGAGCAGGCCGCGAATCACGGCGGCGACGATGGCGTCGTCTTCCACCAGCAGAATGCGCAACGGCGTTGCGTTCACCCCGTCACCACGCTGGCTCGCGACGCTCGCGGGTTCCTGCGTCACCGGCAGCGGCAGGCGAACGTGGAAGGTACTGCCGAAGGCCACCTTGGATTCCAGCTCGATGCTGCCGCCCATCATGGCCACCAGTTCGCGGCAGATGGCCAGGCCCAATCCGCTGCCCGCGCGGCGTTGCGGGCCCGTTGCCTGCTCGAAGCGCTGGAACAGGCGTGACTGGCTGGCCTCGGGAATGCCCGGACCGGTGTCGATGATGCTGAAGCGAAGACCGTCGTCGGTGCGGCGCACCCGCAGCGTCACGCCACCACGTTCGGTGAACTTCAATGCGTTGTTGGCCAGGTTGAGCAGCACCTGCTTGGTGCGAAGTGCATCGCCGATCATGCGCGCGGGAAGGTCGGCCGGCATGTCGACGTCAAAGCGCAGTCCTTTCGCCTGTGCCTGCCCCTTTTCAAGAGTCGCCACGTCGTCGATGAGCGTGCGCGGGTCGAACGGCGCGTTCTCCAGATCCAATTTGCCCGCTTCGATGCGGGCGAGATCCAGCGCATCGTTCACCAGTTTGAGCAGCATGCCGCCGGAGCGCTGCATGGCTTCGGCGTAATCACGCTGCACGCGGCTGAGCGGTGTACTGAGCAACAGTTCCGCCATGCCCATCACGCCAGTCATGGGCGTGCGGATTTCGTGGCTGAGCGTGGCGAGGAATTGCGTCTTGGCCGCACTGGCCTGCTCGGCAAGCGTGCTGCGCTGTTCGGCCAACTGCATCTGATGGCGCTCGGCGAGTCGACGACGCCAGACCTGCAACGAGAGCCATACCAGCAGCACGCCAAGCAGCACATACGCGCACCATGCCCACCAGCGCGCCCACGGCGGCGCCTGCACGTGAATCTGCAAGGGCTTCGCCAGTTGCGTCCATACGCCGTCGGCACCCGCCGCCATGACTTCCAGCGTGTAGTCGCCGTGTGGCAGTCCGGTGAGGTCGCGTTCGCCGTGATTCCCCGTGTCTACCCAGGTGTTGTCCAGGCCCACGACGCGGAAGCGATAGCGGTTGGCGGCGGGATCGACGTACGAGAACACGCGCGTGTCTACCGTAAGACCGGAATCCTTCCAGCCAATGGACAGGTGCCCTGTCTCCGGCACAGGCAGATCACGCAGCGCGCCGTTGCGACGCACGCTGATGTGGGTGATCGCCAGCCGTGGTGGTTCGGCATGCGGCATCAATCGATTGGGATTGAAGGCCATCACGCCGCCCAGCGTGGGCGAGTAGATCATGCCGTCTTTCATGCGACCGAAACCGCGCAGGAATTCGCCGTTGCTCAAGCCATCCTGCAAACCCATCTCGCGGAATTGCCCGGTCACGGCGTCGAAGCGCCAGAGGCCGTCGCGACCGAAGATCCAGACGCGATGATGCTGGTCTACCGCCAGGTCCACCACGTTGACGGATGGCCAGCCGTGCGTGGCGTCGACCTTGCGATCGAGCGCAAGTCCGTCGCCGTCGTAGTGGTAGTGCTCCAGTCCATTGGGACGCGCCATCCACATGCCATCGTCGGTGAAGTCGAAGGCATCAACGGCCTGGCGATTGTCCACGCCGGGCACGGGCTCGAAATGATCGAACGAACGATCGAGGCGCAACATGCCGCCGTCGCTGGCGTACCAGAACGTGCCGTTCCTCAGCGTGAGCTGGCTGCCCCAGCGCGCTTTCTCCTGCTCCGGGACCACACGAATGGGCGTGACGGTGAGCGTGTCCTGGTCGATGCGAAACAGGCCTTCGCCGAACGTCCGTGCGTACAACTTGCCATCGGGGCCTACCTCCACTTCCAGCGGATGTTTCATGCCGTGCGGATAGCCGTCCACCGCATCGAGCTTGCCATTCGCATAGCGGAACAACGCGCCTTGCGTGGTGACCCACAGGCGCGAAGGCACGTCTTCGGTCAGCGCGAGCACATCGCCGCGCAAACCCGAGATCACATGATCCACCTGGCCCGTCGCGGGCCACAGGCGATCCACGCGGCCGCCGCGCTCACCCACCCAGATGGAGCCTTCGTGCCCGCGCGCCACGGAATAGGCGACCGAATCGCGCAGGCTGTTGTCATCGTCGGGAATATGAGTGAAGCGGCTCACGCTGTCCCAGCCCGGCGCGAGGTAACCCACGCCACCTTCGAACAACGCAATCCACAGGCCGCCTTCGCTGTCAGGCCGGATCTGCCACACCCAGGTGCCGGGCAGGTTGCCGTAGAGCACCGGCTGGTTGGTAACGGCCTGGATGTGTGCGTCCTGGGGCTCCTTCAGGAAAAGCCCGTGCTGCGTGCCCACCCACATGCGCCCCGCGCGATCGCGCACGCTGCTGAGGATGTTGGTGTCGGGCAACTCGCCACTGCCAAGCTGCCGCGCCACGTCGTCGCTGCCCACGACGAACAGCCCGTGTGACGACGCGACGCGAATTTCATCGCCATCGCCTTCGATGCGCCATGCATCCAGCGACTTGTCCGGCGACTCGGTGGCAATCAGGTGAAACTCGCCCGCCAGGTCGCGGCGAAACACGCCGCTGTCGCTGCCCACCCACAACTGACCGCGCGCATCCACGAACAATGCGCCTACCGTTCCCAGCGCCTCGGGCGTCGCACCCGTGACCAGCACGTGGTCGAAGCCGCGACCGTCCTTGCGCATGCGGTCCAGGCCCACGGCCGTGCCGACCCAGAGGGTGTCGTCGCTGGTCTGCGCGATGGACCACGCCTTGTCGCTGGCCAGGCTCGCCGGATCGCCGGGGTCGTGCGCCCAGTGGCGAAACGCGTTCGAACGTTCGTCGTAACGGTTGAGTCCCGCCTCCAGCCCCGCGGCCCACAGGTGGCCGGCATGATCGAACATCAGCGCGGAAATACCGTTGTTGAACAGCGATTGCGGGTCACCCGCCACGTGGCGAAACACTTCGAAGCTGACGCCGTCGTAACGGGCGATGCCGCTCTTGGTGCCGAACCACATGGTGCCGTCCGGCCCTTGCAGCAGCGTATAGACGGTACTGCTCGGCAGGCCTTCGGCCGTGCCGAAGCGACGGAACTGTGGCGTGGCAAGGGCCGTGTTGCCTGTGGCCTGCACCGTCGCCGGCGGCGGCAAACCCGGCGCGGCCTGCGTGGACGCAACCACCGGAGTGGTTGTCGCCACAGACAGGACAACACTGAGCAACACGGACGGCAACATGCACTTCCCCCAGAATCTTTCGATCATGCCAGACCTGCATCGCAGGAACGAACATGGCTTTCGGCCGACTTCCCTTTCCTTGAAGGACGCGTTGCCGCAGGATGCGCCGAGCCTCTCCCGGGGAAACAATCCGTTTCCGGCGGGCGGCTGGCATCGCCCCGGCGGATCGTCCAGACTCCCGCCCATGCCAGGGTCACGCCTCCTCAGCCGACTTCTCATCGCCTTGCTGGGCGCGCTGGCGCCGTTCGCCACGACATGGGCGGCGCCGACCACGTATACGTACGACACCACGCATAGCCAGATCCTTTTCAGCATCGACCACAACGGCTTCTCGCGACCGTTCGGGCGGCTGCACATCGCCAAGGGTTGGCTGCGCTTCGATCCGGATGACTGGAGCCAGGCCGCCACCGAGCTGGACGTGGACCTCAACAGCCTGGACATGGGCGATGCCGCGTGGAACGCCGCCGTGCTCAAGCCGGCTTACCTCGACGCGGACAAGGCACGCTATGCGCATTTCATCAGCACATCGGTGGAACGCAAGGACGACACGCACGGTGTGCTGCGCGGCAACCTGACGCTTCGCGGCGTGACGCATCCGGTGGATATCGCATTCACCGTCAATCGGCGCGGCACGACCATCTACGGCATGCGCACCATCGCCGGTTTCTCCGGCACGACCACGCTCAATCGCGACGAGTACGGCATCACTGCAACGCCCAACTCCATCGGCCACGGCGTCAGCATCTGGCTGGAACTGGAAGCCGTGCAGGACGATCCAAACCATAACAACAAGGAAACGCCATGAGTCTGCGCAACACCGAGCATCAATGGGGATCGGTGGCCAAATTCTTCCACTGGACGATTGCCCTGCTGATCATCGGCAACGGCATCTTCGGCCTGTGCATGGATCTGGCCCACGGGCCCATGCAGAAGATCAACTGGCTGGCGTTGCACAAATCGATCGGCCTGACCGTGCTCGCGCTGTTCCTGCTGCGCGTGCTGTGGCGACTGGCCAACCGCCCGCCCAGGGACGAACCCGCGCCGCGCTGGCAACACTATGTGGCACACGGCGTGCACATGACGCTTTACCTGCTGGTGGCGCTGCTGCCGCTCAGCGGATGGTGGTTCAACTCCATCGTGGGCAAGCCACTGCAGTTCTTCAAGCTGTTCAACCTGCCGGCGCTTACCGACGCAAACCCGGATGCGCGCCACTTGTGGCGCGGCGTGCACGAATACCTGTTCTGGTTCCTGGTGGCGCTGCTGGTACTGCACATTGCCGGTGCCCTCAGGCATCACCTCGTCGACCGCGACAACACCTTGCGGCGCATGCTCCCCTTCGCACGCGTGCGCCCGAACCCCAAAGGAGAACGTTGATGAATCGCTCCGCATTGAAATTCGCCCCGCTGCTGCTCGCGCTTGCCCTGCCCGGCCTGGCCAGTGCCGCCGATTACGCCGTGCAGCCTGCCGGCAGCAAGCTCGGCTTTGCCGGCAGCTTCCAGGGCCAGGCGTTCGACGGCAGCTTCGGCCAGTGGACCGCTGCCATCAGCTACGACGCGGCCAAGCTCGCCACCTCGAAGTTCGACGTGGAAGTGGACCTTTCCAGCGTGAAGACCGGCGACAAGGATCGCGACGGTGCCTTGCCCGGCTCAGATTTCTTCAACATCGCCAAGTTTCCCAAGGCGCATTTCGTCACCACCGGCTTTCGCCAGAATGGCGCGCAGGTGGTGGCCGACGGCAACCTCACGCTGCGCGGCGTGACCAAGCCGGTGAGCCTCAACGTGGCGTTCAAGCCCGCAGGTACGGGCGGCACCATGGACGTGACCGGTTCGGTGAAGCGTCTTGATTTCGGCGTGGGCGGCGGTGATTACGCCGATACGTCGGTGATCGCGAATGACGTGAAGATCAACGCGCACCTGGTGCTCACGGCCAAGTAAGCCCGCAGCACTTTTTGTGGGAGCGCACCCTGTGCGCGACAGCCACTTCGCACGGTACAGATGCCCCTGAGGGCGCCGTCGCGCACAGGGTGCGCTCCCACACAGTCGATGGTTCGCGCACCCCGCTGCGGCACTCCCTGTAGGAGCGCACTCGTGCGCGACCATCACCTCGAACGACGCAGCACCGTGCCACGCTGCGGTCGCGCACGAGTGCGCTCCTACACATCAACGGTGCCGACAACGGTCATCGCCAGTGATGTGAAGGTCAACGCGCGCTCGGTGCTCACGGCCAGGTAAGCCAGCACCACTTTTGTGGGAGCGCACCCTGTGCGCGACAGCCACTTCGCACGGTACAGATGCCCGTGAGGGCGCCGTCGCGTACAGGGTGCGCTCCCACACGGTCGATGATTCGCTCGCCCCGCTGCGGCACTCCCTGTAGGAGCGCACTTGTGCGCGACCATCACCTCGAACGACGCAGCACCGTGTCACGCCGCGGTCGCGCACGAGTGCGCTCCTACACATCAACAGTGCCGACGACAGTCATCGCCAACGAAGTGAAGGTCAACGCGCGCACGGTACAGATGCGCGTGAGGGCGCCGTCGCGCACAGGGTGCGTCCCACACAGTCGATGGTTCGCGCGCCCCGCTGCGGCACTCCCTGTAGGAGCGCACTCGTGCGCGACC
The DNA here is from genome assembly GCF_003121485.1 of Dyella sp. C11. GTDB lineage: Bacteria > Pseudomonadota > Gammaproteobacteria > Xanthomonadales > Rhodanobacteraceae > Dyella. Next base: position 324,319 of record NZ_QAVX01000002.1, read on the forward strand.
ATCACCTCGAACAACACGGCACCGTGCCACGCCGCGGTCGCGCACGAGTGCGCTCCTACACGTCAGCGTTTGCCCACGAAAGCCGTCACGGCCGCGGCATCGAACGGCCAATCCATCTCCCGGCCGTCTTCGCGGTCGCGGAGCACCGGCACGCGGGTGCCATAGCGCTGCTCCAGTCCCTCATCGTCATCCACCCACTGACTGTCGAAGTCCGGTGCACGCGCCTGGGCCATGACGGCCAGCGCCTGGTCGCACAGGTGGCAGTAGTCGCGTTGGTACAGCACATATCGGGTCGGCATAGGGGCGGGAAGATACCTGCGGCCGGCCTTTGAGGCGATGTCGCGGCCGAAAAGCGGGCCGAAGAGGGCGTGGCTGCGGCATCTCGACCATGGTCGAGACTGGTAAACTCAAATGATAATTACTATCATTTGCAAATAAGGGCCACAGAGCCCCAGGCCGGACGCCTACAGCCCGGCTCCTTCATACCTACAAAACCATCCAAGGCTATCCCGATGCCCGCCTCTGCCTCGCTTGCGCGACGCCCGCTGCCGTTTCGCACTCTCGCTTTAGCGCTGTCACTTGCCCTCGCCTCACCGCTGCTGCACGCCGATGACACCACCACCGCGGCCGACCAGACCAAGGTGAAGAACCTAGAAGGCGTGCAGACCACGGCCACCGTGACAGGCGACGGCGATTCGTACACCACCAAGGCCGTGGATTCGGCCACCCGCCTGCCCCTGTCGCTGCGCGAGACGCCGCAGTCGGTGAGCGTGGTGACCGAGCAGCAGATGAAGGACTTCAACCTCACCAACGTCAACGCCGTGCTGGACAGCACCACCGGCGTGAACGTGGAACGCGTGGAAACGGACCGCACGTACTACACCGCCCGCGGCTTCGACGTCACCAACTTCCTGGTCGATGGCGTGGGCTTGCCGTTCGCCAATGGCGAACAGGAAGGCGATATCGACACGGCCCTGTACGAGCGCGTGGAAGTGCTGCGTGGTGCGAACGGCATGTTGTCCTTCACCGGCAATCCGTCGGCCACGATCAACTTCGTGCGCAAGCGCCCCACGGCCGACTATGAAGGCAGCATCGGCCTCACCGTGGGCAGCTGGGACAACCGCCGCCTGGACGTCGATTTGTCCGGCCCGCTGAACGACTCCAAGAGCGTGCGCGGCCGTTTCATCGCCGCCGCCCAGGACACCGACAGCTACCTGGACCGCTACAACCTGCGCAAGCAAGTGCTCGGCGGCATCGTGGAAGCGGACGTAACGGACTCCACCCTGCTCACCGCCGGCGTCACGTACCAGAAGAACAAGACCCACGGCGGCATGTGGGGCGCGTTGCCGCTGTACAACACCGACGGCACGCCGACCGACTACGACCGCTCCACCAGCACGTCGGCCGACTGGTCGCGCTGGAATGTCGCCGACACGCGCGCGTTCGTGGAGCTGGAACAGAAGCTCGGTGCCGACTGGAGCATCAAGGGTTCGCTCAACTATCGCCGCATTGCCGAGGACAGCGACCTGTTCTACGTGTATGGCACGCCGGATGCGCAGACCGGGCTGGGCTTGTATTCCTACCCCTCGGCTTACACGAGCAAGGAACGCCAGTACTTCGCCGACGTCTACGCGAGCGGCCCGGTCGAGTTGTTCGACCGTACGCACCAGCTCGTGATCGGCGCGAACTGGGCCGAAGACAACGTGCATCAGCTGTCCAGCTACGGCGAAGGTATCGGCACGCCGCTGCCGTCGCTCAACGACTGGACCGGTGATTATCCGGAGCCGCCGTTCGATGCCTCGTATGGCAACGGCGATTTCCACATCAAGCGCAAGTCGCTGTATGCCACCGCGCGCTGGAGTCTTGCCGATCCGCTCACGCTGATCACCGGCACCAGCGTCACGCACATCGAGCAATACGGCTCCAACTACGGTGTGCCGAGCAATTACGAGAAGACGCAGAGCACGCCGTTCGTCGGCCTGGTATACGACTTCGCCCAGCATTACTCCGCTTACGCGAGCTACGCGCAGCTGTTCAATCCGCAGACGTCGACGGACATCAACAACAAGGTGCTTGATCCCGTCACCGGCGCCAATGTGGAAGTGGGCGTGAAGGGCGAGTGGTACGACGGTCGTCTGAACGCCTCGTTCTCGCTGTTCCGCTCGCGTCAGGATGGCTTGGCCGAATACGCGGGCCACAGCCTGGTGACCAACCAGGATTACTACACCGGCATCGACGCGACCGCGAAGGGTTACGAGTTCGATGTGAGTGGCCAGATCACCGACAACTGGCAGGTGAGCGGCGGCTACACGCAGCTCGGCATCGTCGATCCGGACGGCAACAACGTGCGCACGTATGTGCCGCGCCGCATGTTCCGCCTCAACAGCACCTACCGCTTCGACGCCCTGCCCGGCTTGAAGGTGGGTGGTTCGTTGCGCTGGCAGGACCGCATCTATCGCGACCAGCAGGACGTGGCACTGGACGGCAGCGAGATCTTCACCTCGCAGGGCTCGTACACGGTGCTGGGCCTGATGGCCGGCTACGACTTCGGCCAGCACTGGAGCACCACGCTCAACATCGACAACGTGACCAACCGCAAGTACATCACCAGCCTGTACTGGAACCAGGGCTTCTACTCGGCGCCGCGCAGTTACATGTTGAATGTGAGGTACACGTTCTAAGCGTATCCCTGGCTCGTCATTCCAGCGAAAGCTGGAATCCAGTGACTTCATCACGAGCCCAAAGACACTGGATCCCAGCTTTCGCTGGGATGACGAGCCATAGGCAAGAGCTCCATCCATACGCCCGCGCACCGACCGCATCGCTGCACCGCGCAAAACTCCGTCACACCACCCGCGTAGAATGGACGGTTCTCCCCGCCCACTTTGCGTGTCTCCATGGCTGTCAGCGTTTTCGACCTCTTCAAGATCGGCATCGGTCCGTCCTCCTCGCACACCGTGGGTCCCATGCGCGCCGCGGCGCGCTTTGCGGAACGGTGGCTGGAAGAAAAAGGCGTGCTCGATCGCGTGGTGCGCGTGCGCGCGGAGCTGTACGGCTCGCTGGCCATGACCGGTCGCGGCCACGGCACCGACAAGGCCGTACTGCTGGGTTTCGAAGGCGAGCACCCGGATACGGTGGACCCCGACCATATTCCCGACGCCTTGCACCGCATCCGCACCACGCATCGTCTGCGCGTGCTGGGCAAGCACGAGATTGAGTTCGAGGAAAAGCGCGACCTGGTGTTCAACAAGCGCCAGAAGCTGCCGTTCCACACCAACGGCATGCGCTTCTCCGCCTACGACGCCGAAGGCCACGAGCTGGCCACGCGCGACTACTACTCCGTGGGCGGCGGCTTCGTGGTCAATCACGACGAAGCCGCGGAAGATCGCATCGTCGCCGACACCACCGAACAGCCCTACCCGTTCTCCACCGGCGACCAGCTGCTGGAGCTGTGCGAGAAGAACAACCTTTCCATCGCGCAGCTGATGATGGAAAACGAAAAGGTGTGGCGTCCGGAAGCCGAAACGCGCGCCGGCCTGCTCACCATCTGGAAGGCCATGCAGGATTGCGTGAACCGTGGCCTGCGTTCGCCCGGCGTGCTTCCTGGCGGCCTGAAGGTGACGCGTCGCGCACCGCAGATGGCAGAAGACCTGCGCTCGCAGCCGGAAGCCGCATTGAAAGATCCGCTCACCATTCTCGACTGGGTCAACCTCTACGCGCTCGCCGTGAACGAGGAAAACGCCGCGGGTGGCCGCGTGGTCACCGCGCCCACCAACGGCGCGGCCGGCATCGTGCCGGCAGTGCTGCACTACTACCACCGCTTCTGCCCGAAGTCGGACGAGAACGGCATCGTCGACTTCATGCTTACGGCCGGCGCCATCGGCATCCTCTACAAGGAAAACGCCTCGATTTCCGGCGCGGAAGTGGGCTGCCAGGGCGAAGTGGGCGTGGCTTGCTCGATGGCTGCGGGTGGGCTTACCGCCGCACTCGGCGGCAACGTGCTGCAAGTGGAAAACGCTGCCGAAATCGGCATGGAACACAACCTGGGCCTCACCTGCGATCCCATCGGCGGCCTGGTGCAGATTCCCTGCATCGAACGCAACGCCATGGCCTCGGTGAAGGCCATCAATGCCAGCCGCATGGCGCTCAAGAGCGATGGCAAGCATCGCGTGTCGCTGGACAAGGTGATCGCCACCATGCGCGACACCGGCCGCGACATGAAGGACAAGTACAAGGAAACCTCGCGCGGCGGTCTCGCGGTGAATGTGATCGAGTGCTGAGGAAGCGATGGATGTGGTGATGCCGGAGAAATCCGGGATCACCATGCCAATGAGCTCACCAAGGCACCGTACTGTGGGAGCGCACCCTGTGCGCGACTGCGGAACGGCCGTGGATACTCAGTGCGAGGCTGTGGCGAACGGATTCATCACTTCACCGCCCTGTAGCCTGTCGCGCACAGGGTGCGCTCCCACAATGGTCGCGCCACAACTTTACGAACCCGACGCCGTCTGCGCTCCCACATCCGCGTCCACCCGTGCCTTCAGCTGGGTGAGCTGCGCAGGCGTCAATTTCGCCGCTGCCTTGGCCAGGTAATCGCCGGCGCTCTTGAGCTGCTGCTGGTTGTCCATGCGCTGCGCCAGCGAGATCTGGTACCAGCCTTCCGCCGGATTTTCGGCAACGCCCGCCCCGGTCACATAAGCGACGCCCATGGCGTAGTGCCCGAGCATTTCGTGGCCGGCGATGGCCTTCTTCGCCAGCGCTACACCGCGCGCCGCGTCCGGAGGCACGTTTTCTTTTCCCGTAATGAGGAAGTAAGCCAGCGTGCCCTCGGCCTTGGCACTGCCCTGGTCGGCCGCCGCCTGCAGCCACCGTTGCCCGGCTACCACATCGTGTTTGCCGAACAGGCCGGTGATGTAGAACTGGCCCAGCGACAACTGGGCATCGACGTCGCCCTTCTGCGCCGCCGTGGTCATCAGTTTCTCCGCGAGCGCAGGGTCCTTGGGCAGGCCCATTTCGCCGGACAGGCGCGCCATGGCGAGCACTTCCATGCCTTTGGACGAACCCTTGTCCGCCGCCTTCTGCGCCCACTGCAGCGCTTCCTGCGTGCCACCGGTGGCCAGCAATGCCACGGCGAGTACCGCCATGTGGTCGGGGTTCTGATCCAGGTTGACGCTCTTGCGCATCCAGTCGATACCGCCGGGCACGTCGCGCGGCACACCCGTGCCGCCCAGCATGGACGAGCCCAGCATCCATGCACCTTCGGCACTGCCCGTGGCGGCGGCCTTGCGGAACCACTCCGCACCAGCGGCCTTGTCGGCAGGCGCGCCGTCGTTCTGCAAGGCGCGTCCCAACGCGACCTGGGCACTGGGATCGCCGGACACGGCCTTCTTCTGCAACGCGTCGCGAGCAGCATCGGCAGATACGGGAACCGAAAACACGGCTAGCGCCGCGGCCATCACCACCAGCAACGCGGCACGGATCATGGTGCGCCTACCTGACGTGGGAAGGCTCGATAGTAGCCGGCCCGACCACGGGCGCCAATTTGCCGGTTGCCCGATGCCGATCGTCGTGCACAAGGCATTTCATGCGTCGATTCAATAGCCTAAGTGCTGCGCTGCGCCACGGTTCGTGACGCCCTGCGGGCTGACAGTTGTAGGAGCGGTCTGTCATTATCCGTCCCTTGTGCCGCCCGGGAGGCGGCGCGTGAGTGTCGCCCCGGGAGGCGGCCCGTCGATCCACTGACCTGGGGACCTGCATGTCTCAATCTCCGATCCGCCGCGACGTCGGCCCGTTCGCCCTCATGCTTACCGGCCTGGGCTCCATCATCGGCTCCGGCTGGCTGTTCGGCGCCTGGCGCGCGGCAGGCCTGGCCGGTCCCGGTGCCGTGTGGGCCTGGGTGCTGGGCGCCGCGATCATCATGACCATCGCGCTGACCTACGCGGAACTGGGCGCCATGTTCCCAGAGTCCGGCGGCATGGTGCGTTACAGCCACTACTCGCACGGCTCGCTGGTGGGCTTCATCGGCGCGTGGGCCAACTGGATCGCCATCGTCTCGGTGATTCCGGTGGAAGCCGAAGCCTCGGTGCAGTACATGGCCTCGTGGCCGTGGAAGTGGGCGCAGGACTTGTACGTGCACATGCCCGATGGCCACGGCGAACTCACCCTGCCCGGCCTGTATATCGCTGCCGTGCTGGTGCTGATCTACTTCCTGCTGAACTTCTGGAGCGTGAAGCTGTTTGCGCGCTCCAACACCTTGATCACCGTGTTCAAGCTGATCGTGCCGGCCGCGACCGGCCTGGCGTTGATCGCCAGCGGTTTCCACAGCGGCAACTTCTCGGTGGGCGTGAATGGCGATGCGCATGCCATCGACTTCGCCGCGGTGCTGACGGCCGTCGCCACGGCGGGCATCGTTTTCAGCTTCAACGGTTTCCAGAGTCCGGTGAATCTGGCGGGTGAAGCGCGCAACCCGGGCAAGAGCATTCCGTTTGCGGTGATCGGCTCGATCCTGCTGGCCACCGTGGTGTACGTGATCCTGCAGGTGGCGTATCTGGGCGCGGTGCCGCCGGACATGCTCGCCAAGGCGGGCTGGCACGGCATCGACTTCCGCTCGCCGTTCGCCGAGCTGGCCATCATCGTCAACCTGCACTGGCTGGCCATGCTGCTGTACGTGGATGCCTTCATCAGCCCCAGCGGCACCGGCATGACCTACACCGCCACCACCGCGCGCATGATCTACGGCATGGAGCGCAACGGCACGATGCCGAAGATCCTCGGCCGCATTCATCCCAAGTGGGGCGTGCCGCGTCCGGCGATGTGGTTCAACCTGGTCATCTCCTACATCTTCCTGTTCAAGTTCCGCGGCTGGGGCACGCTGGCTGCGGTGATCTCGGTGGCCACGATCATTTCCTATCTCACCGGCCCGGTGAGCGCGATGACACTGCGCCGCACGGCACCGAACCTGCACCGTCCGCTGCGCATCGCGGGCCTGCCGATTCTTGCCGGCGTGGCCTTCATCATGGCCACGGAACTGCTGTACTGGGCGCGCTGGCCGCTGACCGGCGAGATCATCCTGCTGATGGTCGTGGCGCTGCCGGTGTACTTGTTCTATCAGTTCAAGGCCAACTGGCACGACTTCGGTCGCCAGCTGAAGGGCGCGTTGTGGCTCATTTTCTACCTGCCGACGCTGGCACTCGTGTCCTGGCTGGGCAGCACGGATTTCGGCGGCCACGGTTACCTGCCCTACGGCATCGACCTCGCTGTCGTCGCGGCGGTGGGCCTGGTGTTCTACGTGTGGGGCGTGAAGTCCGGCTGGCGTACGCCGTCGGTGGAAGAAGCGGAAGCGAATCCACACGTGCACGATTAATCGACACACTTACACCATGAAATGAAAAACGCGCGGCTCATCACCGCGCGTTTTTTTGTTTGGCGTGTCGCGCTCTGGAGGTCAGTCGCGCACAGGGTGCGCTCCCACAGTGTGGCGGCGCTCTTGTGGGAGCGCACCCTGTGCGCGACGTGCGGAATACATCACGCCAGCGCGAGCACATCTCCCAGCAACGCCTGCGCCGTCACTTCGGGACCCGCACCCGGCCCCTGGATCACCAGCGGCTGCGTGTTGTAGCGCGTGGTGCTGAGCGCGAACTGGTTGTCGGTGCCGTAGAGGCGCGTGGCAGGGTGGTTGGCGGGAACTTCGACCAGTCCAACGCGCGCACGGCCACGCTGGTTGAGTCGCGCAAGGAAGCGCAAGGCGCCGCCGCGCGCTTTTGCTTCAGCGAAACGTGCAGCCAGCGGTTCGTCGAGTTCCTCCAGGCGCGAGAGGAACGCGGCCACGTCCACGCCGCGCAGGTTGTCGGGCACCAGGCTTTCCACTTCCACTTCGTCGGGACGCAGTGCGAACCCGGCGCAGCGCGCGAGGATGAGCAGCTTGCGCGCCACGTCTTCGCCGGACAGATCGCTGCGCGGATCGGGTTCGGTGTAACCGAGTTCGCGCGCACGGCGCAGCAATGCCGAGAACGGCTGGCTGCCGTCGTACTGGTTGAACAGGTACGAGAGCGAACCGGAGAAAACGCCCTCGAGCGTTAGCAGCGCATCGCCACAGTGACGCAACCGGCGCAAGGTGGAAATGACCGGCAGGCCTGCGCCCACCGTCGCCGAGTCGCCGTAACGACCGCCACTCGCCAACGCTGCCTGCAACGCACGCCAGCCCGGCAGATCGCCACCGGCCAGCGACTTGTTGGCTGTCACCACGTGATAGCCGCGCTCCAGCCACTCCGCGTGGCGGGACGCGAGCGTGCCGCAGGCGGTGGCGTCGATGATCACTTTCACCGATGCCTCGTTGGCATCCAGTGCGGCCAGCAACGACGCATCGTTGCGGGCATCGCCGTTGATTTTCAGTTTCTCGCGCAGGCTGCGATCCGCGAGTTGTTCGGCCTGTGTCTGCTGGCGACGCGAATTGGCCGCGCCCACCAACCGGATCGATGACGCGGCCGGCGTGTTGAGCAGCTTGAGGAATGCACCACCCACCACGCCGGTGCCAAGCAGTACGGCAACAATGGACGATGGCGCTTGTGCTTTCGATACGTTCGCGGCTTCCGACGTCAGCACCGCGCTCATGCGCTCACCCGACGTTTGGTGTGCAGGGCGGCCTCGGCGCGCAGCAGGGCCGCATCGACATCGCGCAGCAGGTCATCACCATCTTCGATGCCCACGGAGAGGCGCAGCAGCGTGTCGGCAATGCCGGCGGCACGGCGTGCTTCCGGCGCCATCGAGGCGTGCGTCATCGTGGCCGGATGCGCTACCAGGCTTTCCACGCCGCCCAGTGATTCGGCCAGCGAGAAATAGTGGAGCCCGTCGACGAAGGCCGTGACCTGATCCTCACCGCCTTCCAGCTCGAAACTCAGCATGGCGCCGAAGCCCAGCTGCTGGCGTGCTGCCAGCGCGTGACCCGCATGACTCTCCAGGCCCGGGTAGTACACCTTGCGAATGGCCGCATGGCCGTCCAGGCGATCGGCAATGCGCACGGCGTTTTCCTGGTGCTGGCGCAGCCGCACACTGAGCGTGCGCAGGCCGCGCAGGGTCAGGAAGCTGTCGAACGGTGCACCCGTAAGGCCGTTGCAGTTGCCCCACCACTTGAGCTGCTCGGCCACGGCGGCGTCGCGCGCCACCACGGCACCACCCACCACATCGCTATGGCCGTTGATGTACTTGGTGGTGGAGTGCACCACCACGTCGGCACCCAGCGTCAGCGGCTGCTGCAGCGCCGGCGACAGGAAGGTGTTGTCCACCACCAGCAACGCACCCACCGCATGGGCCGCCTGCGCCACGTGGCGAATGTCGGTAATGCGCAGCAAGGGATTGGACGGCGTTTCCACCCATACCAGCGACGGCTTGAGCGCGAGACCTTCCGCCAGCGTGTGGTTGTTGGTGAGGTCGACGAACTTCACCTGGAAGCGACCCTTCTTCGCCCATGCATCCAGCAGGCGCCAGGTACCGCCGTAACAGTCGTGCGCCGCCAGCACCAGCGAGCCGGCCGGCACCAGCTCGAGCGCCAGCGCCACCGCCGCCATGCCGCTCGCCGTCACCACGGCGCCCGCGCCCTGCTCCAGTTCGGCCAGCGCTTCGCCCAGCAGATCGCGCGTGGGGTTGCCGCTGCGCGAGTAGTCGTAGGCGCGCTTCTTGCCGAAGCCTTCGAACGCATAGTTCGTGGACAGGTGCAGCGGCGGCACCACGGCGCCGTGCTGGGTGTCCGATTCAATGCCGGCGCGCACGGCGCGGGTAGCGGGGGCGGTGATGTCGCTCATGGTGGATCTCCGTGCGTGTGCTTTTTTCGATTGGGTTCAACAACCGGCCAGCGCATCGCGCAACAGCGGCGCAAGACGGTCGGTTTCCTTGAGGAAGGCGTCATGGCCATAGGGCGACTCGACCACTTCGAGCGTGGCCGGGCCATGCAGGCGCCGCTGCAGCTCGCACAGGTCAGCCAGCGGCACCAGGCGATCGGACGGGAAACCGATCAGCGTGGCGGGCGCGGCGACCTGCTCGGGCGTGACGTCGTGCAGGTCGATGGATTCGGACAGCGCCAGGAAGCGTTCCACGTCGAAGCGTTCGACGAAGCGACGACCGGCGTGTTCGAGATAGTCCTCGACCGGGAAATGGAAGCGGCCATCGCGAAATTCCGGCGCAGCGTTGAAGCGCTTGGCGAATTCCTCGCTGCCGCGATAGGTGGTCATGGCGAGCTGGCGGGCCAGCGCCAATGCCTGCTCCGGCTGCCCGCATTCCAGGCCCAGGCGCACGATGCCGCGCTGGATGGAACGCTGCGCCGTGGCCAGCGGATGCGGACGATGCGCGCCCGCCAGCAGCACGAGGCGACCCAGCGCATAGGGATGACGTGCAGCGAACGCCAGCGCCACCATCGCGCCGTAGGAGGAACCGATGAAGGCATGCACGCGGTTGATGCCCAATGCCTCGACCAGTGCGGCGAGTACGTCGGCCTGGTCTTCGCTCGACACGGTCTGCACACCGGTGAGCTCAGCCGGCGTGACCCAGTTGATGGACAGCACGCGGTAACGATCCAGATCCAGCGGCTGGCCACTGCCGATCTGTTCCTGCCACCAGCCCGGCGCGGATTCGCCATCCAGTGCCACCACGTCGCGCGTGGCGGAAATGCCGCCCTGCACGATCACGGTGGGAGCATCGGGCGCGCCGCACCACAGGTAGCTGACTTCCACCTCGCACGACGCACTGCCGTACTTGGGCGTGATGGCGAGGCGGCGAGTGCAGCGCTGGGTGGTGAGGTCCGGCGTGGCCAGGTCCGGCCGCATGCCGACGGTCACCGCGGCGGGAGCGGTGGCGACGGTCGGGATGGGTTGCGGCTGGCTGGACATCTGGCGCTTCTCCGGTCGGCATCGAACCCGCGGACCGGAGAGGAGAGCAACGCACAACCGGCATGAGGCGCGGCGGTGCTTATCTGCCCTCATCTCGCGGCGTGCGCCCTAGGCGCTGCCGCAGGAATTGGCACCGTCGCGGAAAATCCGCAGGTTGCCCCGGCTTCAAAGGGCCTGTCCCTCCGCCGGTCTCGATGAGTGAAGGAGAATCTAACGCCCACACATGGTCGTGTCAATAGACGTCTAAACGTCTATGCATCTAGCCATCGGTACATGGCGTGATGGAGACGTCTGTTTCGCATGAAACCACCTGGGAAACCGCGCCCGGCATGGGTCTGCGTCGGGCGCAGCTTCGCTGACTTATTGCTTCGTGGCGACAAAAGCCATCTTGCGGTCGCGCAGCTTGTCGTCCCACTGCACGTTCATGGTCTTGCCATCGGCGGTTACGGTGGTGGTCATGACGCCGATGACCTTGCCGTCACGCTTGTCGGTTTCCACCATGGACATCTTGCCGGTCTGTTTCACGGTGACGCTGGTGATGCCGGGATCACCCTTGTAGGGCGCTTCCGTGCCATCCAGCCTGGCGTCATAGGACTGCCCGGTGGGCGTGGTCATGTTGAGCATGTTGCCGTCCTGCTTATAGACCAGCGTGGTGCCGTTGGCCGACATGTCGGCAATGTTGGCCGTCACCCATGAGCCGGAGACGGCATGCGATCCAGCCGGCCCGGCGGCCACCTGCTTCAGTTCGCCATTGCCCGTGACGGGCGCGGCATTGGTATTGCTGCTGTCGGTGAACTCGAAGTGCGCCGTCTTGCCGTCGGCGGCCACCGTGGTGGTGGTGGTGGCAACGACCTTGCCGCCCTTCTTGTCGGTTTCCTTGATGGTGTGCGCGTCCACCACCTGGATGGCGATCGAATCGAGATAGGGGTGCCCGGTGATGGCGTGATCCTGTCCGTCGGCCTTGATGTCGATCGACGGCACGCAGGTCTTGCACGCGTACATGCCGTCCTTGAGCAGAAGCACATCAGGCTTCTTGGGCATCTGCACCTTGCTCATGTCGATCTTCCAGGTGCCGTCGAACGGCCCGTCGGCCAGCACGGCCAGCGGAAACAGCAATAGCAGGCCGAGGCCTGCGGACAGTGGCTTGTTCATGGCGAGGACTCTCCAGAGATGGTTTTGCCGGGCGATGCCCACGTCCCCTGGAGACGTCACTGTCGGTCGGGTGCACTCCCTCCGACCCGGTGAGGCCACGCTACGCCGCACCTCGACAGGCAGCCATTGGCCGGAAGTGTTAGCTGCGTTTGCCGGCACCGCACCGGGGCTGCAACACTGCGCGCCCGACCCTACGCTCCCGGATGCCGATGTCCCTCGCCGCCCACCTCGTCGTCGCCCTCGTCGCCCTGCTCCATCTGTGGTTCCTGGTGCTGGAGATGTTCCTGTGGACCCGCCCGGCCGGTCGCCGCGCTTTCGGCCTGACGGCGGAGTTCGCCGAGCAGTCGAAGGTGCTGGCCGCGAACCAGGGTCTCTACAACGGCTTTCTGGCCGCCGGCCTGCTCTGGAGCCTGTGGCTGGGCGACGCCGGGCGCGCTGTTGCGCTGTTCTTCCTCGGCTGCGTGCTGGTTGCCGGGCTGTACGGCGGCTTCACGGCCACCCGCAAGGTGCTCTGGATCCAGGGCCTGCCGGCGCTGATCGGCCTGGTACTGGTCCTGTTGACCTGAGCCTCGCGCAGCTTGGCGGTTTCTGCGCCGGAGACGGTGCTGTGCCATGCTTTTCGTCTTCCTGAACTATCCGGCACCCGCATGACCACCATCCACCAGGAAGCGGTAGGTACCCGCTTCGATCCCAGGCACATGCTGCACGCCCGCGAGCGCACCTGGGCGGCCGTGCAGGGTATCCGCGAACGCATGCGCCCCGGCATTACCGAGGAAGAGGCCAAGGCCGAGGCGGCCGAGGTGTTCCGCGCGCTGGGCTTCGAGCGGCTGTGGCACCCGGTGATCATCCGCATCGGCCCCAACACCACCAAGACCTATCGCGAGCGCTCGGAGCCCGTTCGGCTGGGCGAGAACGACATCTATTTCATCGACCTCGGCCTGGTTTTCGAAGGTCACGAGGGCGATGCCGGCGACACCTTCGTGATCGGCCACGCCCCCGAACAGCAGGCCTGCGCCGATGCGGCGCGCGAACTGTTCCGTGTCACCGCCGACGCCTGGCGCCAGCAAGGCCTGACCGGCGAGGCGCTGTACGCGTTTGCCGAGCAGCAGGCGGAAGCCATGGGCTGGCGCCTGAACCACGAGATCAAGGGTCATCGCGTCAGCGACTTCCCGCATTCGGTGCACAAGGCCGGCGACCTGGGCGAGTACGGTGACAACCCGTCCAGCGGGCTCTGGATTCTGGAAATCCAGATCGCCCACCCGACCGAACCCTACGGGGCGTTCTACGAAGACCTGCTGACGCGGGATTGAGCCGTCCGCCATCCTGCCCTGTGGGAGCGCACCCTGTGCGCGACTGCGGACTGGCGGCGCACTTCAGCCCGTGAAGCCCGGGCAAAAGGCGGTCGCGCACAAAGTGCGCTCCTACAGAGGTAGGACCGTGGCCCGGCATCCCGGCCTCACTCCCCTGTAGGAGCGCATCTTGTGCGCGACCGCGACCTGGCGGCGAACCTCAGTCCCTGAAGCGCGCGGCGAAACGTGTTCGCGCAAAGGGTGCGCTCCCACAAGGGTTTCGCCATGTAGGCCGTCCCGGCACCCCTGCCCCGCCCTTGGTACAATGGCCGGTTCGAGACACTGATACCCCGCCATGTCCACGCATCTCACCGAAACCCGCCGTCGCCGCACCTTCGCCATCGTCAGCCATCCTGACGCGGGCAAGACCACGCTCACTGAAAAGCTGCTGCTGTTCGGCGGTGCCATCCAGATGGCCGGCTCGGTGAAGGGCCGCAAGGCCGCTCGCCACGCGACGTCCGACTGGATGGCGCTGGAAAAGGAGCGCGGCATTTCGGTCACCTCGTCGGTGATGCAGTTCCCTTATGAGGGCCGCATCGTCAACCTGCTCGACACCCCGGGCCACGCGGACTTCTCCGAAGACACCTACCGCGTGCTCACCGCCGTGGACTCGGCGCTGATGGTGATCGACTGCGCCAAGGGCGTGGAAGAGCGCACGATCAAGCTGATGGAGGTGTGCCGCCTGCGCGACACGCCCATCATGACCTTCATCAACAAGCTGGACCGCGAAGGCCGCTCGCCCATCGAACTGCTGGACGAGGTGGAATCGGTGCTCGGCATCGCCTGCGCCCCGCTGACCTGGCCCATCGGCATGGGCAAGCGCCTGAAGGGCGTGTACCACCTGCTGCTCGACGAAGTGCACGTGTTCGAGCAGGGCAAGAATTTCACGCGCCAGGATTCGACCATCTTCAAGGGTCTCGATGCCCCGGGCCTGGAAGCCGCCATCGGTGCCGAGGCACTGACTGAACTGCGCGACGAACTGGAACTGGTGCAGGGTGCCTCGCATCCGTTCGACGTCGAGCAGTACCTCGCCGGCAAGCTCACGCCGGTGTTCTTCGGCTCGGCGGTGAACAATTTCGGCGTGCAGCTGCTGCTGGATTTCTTCGTCGAGCATGCGCCCTCGCCCAAGTCGCGCGGCACGCTCACGCGTGAAGTGAAGCCCGAGGAAGAGGCTCTTACCGGTTTCGTGTTCAAGATCCAGGCGAACATGGACCCGGCGCACCGCGACCGCATCGCCTTCATGCGTGTCTGCTCGGGCACGTACAACGCCGGCATGAAGATGATGCAGACGCGTACCGGCAAGGATGTGCGCATCGCCAACGCGCTTACCTTCATGGCGAGCGACCGCGAAATCGTGGAGAACGCGTATCCGGGCGATGTGATCGGCCTGCACAACCACGGCACCATCGGCATTGGCGACACCTTCACCGAAGGCGAGATGGTCAGCTTCCCCGGCATCCCCAACTTTGCCCCGGAACTGTTCCGCCGTGCGCGCCTGCGCGACCCGCTGAAGATGAAGGCGCTGCAGAAGGGCCTGGCGCAGCTGTCCGAGGAAGGCGCCACGCAGTTCTTCCGTCCGCTGATGAGCAACGACCTGATCCTCGGCGCGGTCGGCGTGCTGCAGTTCGATGTGGTGGCCTATCGCCTGAAGGACGAATACGGCGTGGACGCCACCTTCGAACCCGTCACGGTGGCGACCGCGCGCTGGATTCATTGCAGCGACGCGAAGAAGCTCGAGGAATTCCGCGAGAAGAACGCCAACAACCTGGCCATCGATGCGGCCGGGGAACTGGTGTACCTCGCACCCTCACGCGTGAACCTGCAGCTGGCACAGGAGCGTTCGCCGGCCGTGCGCTTCTCGGCCACGCGCGAGCATGCGACGTCGGTTGATCTGTAAGGCGTAAGTCGCGCACAGGTTGCGCTCCCACAGTGGCCGGTGTGCCAGTGGGAGTGTTCCCTGTGTGCAATGCCGGTCGACAGTCAAGGGCTGAAGTCCGCACAAAGTGCGCTCCCTCGGCAAGCATCGATGGGTGTTGTGGGAGCGCACCCTGTGCGCGACACCGCCCAGCCCCTGTCTGGAATCCTGAGCAGGCTGTTACCCTCCCCGACATCACCAGGGGGATTCAACGCATGCCGGCCGAGCAAATCGCCTTCACCACACCTGTCAACGCCACATCGTGGCAACGCTGGATGGTCTTCTCGCCGTTCGGCCGCATCGTCTTCTTCGCCGCCCTCTACTTCGTGCTGTTCAAGCTGGTGTCGGCGAGCATCGGCGTGACGGGCCTGATGGCGCCAGAGGTTTCACCCATCTCGCGCGCCTTCGGCATCCTGCTGATGCAGTTGATTCCGGCCGTGGTGGCGTACGTCATCCTGGTGAAGGCCATTGAACGTCGCCCGATGCGCGAGCTGGCCGCTCGTGACGTTCCCACGCTCGGCGGTGCAGGCCTGCTCGTGGGCGCCGTGCTGTTCAGTACCGTGGTGCTCGTGCTGTGGCTTGCCGGCAGCTACCACGTCACCGGCACCAACCCGCAGGTGAACTGGCTGCCCGCCGTGTTGACCACCGGCTTGGGCGCAGGCATTGGCGAAGAAATCCTGACGCGCGGCGTGCTGTTCCGTGCGGTGGAAGAAGGCCTGGGCACCTGGTGGGCGCTGGCCATCTCGGCCCTGTTCTTCGGCGCCGCCCACATCTTCAACCCCGGCGCCACGCTGTGGAGCTCGCTCGCCATCGCCATCGAGGCCGGCGTGCTGCTCGCCCTGCTCTATCACGTGACCCGCTCGCTGTGGCCGTGCATTGGCCTGCATGCCGCCTGGAACGTCATGCAGGGCACGGTGTATGGCATCCCCGTGTCGGGCACCACGGCGCACGGATGGCTGGTGTCCAACCGCACCGGTCCGGACTGGCTGAGCGGCGGCGTGTTTGGCGCGGAAGCGTCGGTGGTTGCGCTGATCGTCTGCTCCGCCTGCTCGGCCCTGCTGCTCATCGTGGCGCTGCGCCGCGGCACCATCGTTGCGCCTGCCTGGCGACGCAGGCCGTCCGCAGCCGCCTGAGGTCAGCTATCGCCTTCACGAAACTGCGGATACCCTGACGCGTACCGCCCCGGCCTGGCAGGACCGCCAGGCCTCAAACATGTGAAGACGCATGGCCACAACCAAGAACCGCTACTCCTGGCTGGCACACCAGCCGATGCAGCAGAAGATCCTCGTCGCGATCGGCACGCTGGTGCTGCTGTTCCTGATATGCAGCGTGGTCACCCTGCAATCGCTGTCACGCCAGGAGGTCAGCGCCCACTGGTCGCGGCACACCTACGAGGTGCGCGCCAAGATCGATGACGTGATCGAGCATCTGCAGGCCAGCCAGATGGCCTTGCGCGGTTACCTGCTCAATCCCGACGGCGGCGAGTTGACGGGCCATCAGCGCTCGAACGCCGACATCCTCAGGGACCTCGCCGACCTGCGCACGCTGACCAGCGACAACCCGCTCCAGCAGGTGCGGATCGACCGCGTGGAGTCGATGGTCACGCAATGGCAGCAGGACGCCCTGCACAACGGCATCGAGCCGCTGCAGGCCATCCACACGACCGATCCGGCCGAAGCGGCCATCGAACACGTGCGCGTGCAGACGCAATACCTGGGCCGCCGCACTGTGTTCGTCAATGACATCCTGGGCGTGCTCAACCAGATGGACGCCACCGAGGCCGGCCTGCTGGAGGAACGCCAGGCCACCCAGCACCGCGACGTGCTGGAGGTGCGTGCCGTCACCTGGATCACCATGGTGCTCAGCCTTGTGCTGGGCATTTCGGTGGTCTACATGACGTTCCGGCTGATCACGCGCCCCATCCGGCGCATGACAGACCTGATGACACGCCTGGCCGACCACGACCACACCGTGGAGATCCGCCAGCTGGAGCGTCGCGACGAGATCGGCGAGATCGCGCGCGCGCTCCAGGTGTTCAAGCAGATGGCCATCGAGACGGCCGCACAAACCTGGGTGAAAACACAGGTCTCGCAGATCGCCAGCGATCTGCAGAAAACGGAAAGCGAGCGCGAATTCGCCGAGCAGCTCACCGGCACGCTGGGTCCCCTGCTCGAATGCGGCGTGGCCGTGTTCTATCGCTACGACGAAGAACAGCATCGCCTGCGCCTGCAAGGCACCTACGGTTACCAGCAGCGTCGCCACCTGGGCACCGAATACACGCTGGGTGAAGGGCTCGTTGGGCAGTGCGCCGTGGAAATGAAGCCCATCACGTTGCAGAACGTGCCGGACGACTACGTGCGCATCCACTCGGGCACGGGCGAAGCCTCGCCGCGCAGCATTTCCGTGCTGCCGATGATTTACCGCGGCAAGCTGCTTGGCGTGCTGGAACTGGCCAGCTTCCAGCACTTCACCAATCCGCAGGAGCGCCTGCTGCAGGAACTCATTCCCATTGCTGCGCTGTCGCTGGAAAATCTGGGTCGCGCCATTCGCACGCAGGATCTGCTTGAGCGCACCAGCGAGCAGGCTGACGAGCTGCGCGCGTCCGAAGACATCCTGCGCCGCCAGCAGCAGGATCTCCAGGTCACCAACGAAGAACTTAACGCCAAGACGCACGAGCTGCAGGAACAGTCACAACGACTGCTCGCGTCGGAAGAAGAACTGCGCGTGCAGACCGAAGAGCTGCAGGCCTCCAACGAAGAACTGCGCCAGAAGACTGACACGCTCAACCAGCAGAAGCACGTGCTGGAACAGCTGCAGCGCGAGACGCAGGAAAAGGCCGAGGAACTGGCACGCGCCAGCCAGTACAAGTCCGAGTTCCTCGCCAACATGTCGCACGAGTTGCGCACGCCGCTGAACAGCCTGCTGATCCTTTCGCGCAGCCTTGCGGACAACCGCGAAGGCAACCTCGACGGCGAGCAGGTGGAATCGGCGCGCATCATCCACGACTCGGGCAGCAACCTGCTGCGCCTCATCAACGACATCCTCGACCTTTCGAAGGTGGAAGCCGGCAAGATGGACGTCGTCATCGACGACTTCCCGCTGGCCGACCTGGAACGCGCGCTCAAGCGAACCTTCAATCATGTAGCGCAGGAGAAACAACTCTCCTTCGTCGTGAAGATCGACCCCGGCCTGCCCGATGCCATTCGCACCGACTCCACCAAGCTGGAGCAGGTCGCCAACAACCTCATCGGCAATGCCTTCAAGTTCACGCACCAGGGCGCGGTGACGGTGCACATCGGGCGCCCGTCGGCCGCCATCGCGCTGCCGCCGTCGCTGCGCGGCAAGGACGTGCTGGCCATTGCCGTCACGGACACCGGCATCGGCATTCCGCCGGAGAAGGCGCAGAAGATCTTCCAGGCCTTCGAACAGGTCGACGCCAGCACGAGTCGCCAATACGGCGGTACCGGCCTGGGTCTCACCATTTCCAAGCGCATCGCCGAGTTGCTGGACGGCGACATCGTGCTGCACAGCGATGTCGGCCACGGCAGCACGTTCACCATCCTGCTGCCGCTGGATGGCCCCTCCGGGCTGGCAAACACCTCGCCCGCCGTCAGCTCACCCACGCCCGCGCCGTCGCGCCCCAGTGTCACGTCGGCCCTGCTGCCGGAGACCATCGAGGACGATCGCGAAAGCATCGCGCCTGGCGACACGGTGATCCTCATCGTGGAAGACGATCCGGTGTTCGCGCGCATCCTGGCGGACATGGTCCGCCGCAAGGGGTATCGCGTGCTGGCGGCGGCCGATGGCGAATCGGGGTTGCAGCTGGCCGCACACTATCGCCCCACGGGCATCCTGCTGGACGTGATGCTGCCCGGCATGGACGGCTGGACCGTGATCGAGCGACTCAAGGAAAACGCCGCCACGCGCCACGTGCCGGTGCATTTCATCTCGGCCGTGGACGAAGCCAATCGCGGCCGTGACCTTGGCGCCGTGGGCTTCCTCACCAAGCCGGTGAGCCGCGAAGCCATCGGCGACGCCTTCGACCGCCTGCTGCACTTCGCCGAAGGCCGCATGCGCCATCTGCTGATCGTCGACGACGACGCCGATTCGCGCGCCGCCATGCGTACCTTGCTGCGCAACGATGAAGTGACCATCGACGAAGCGGGCAGCGCCGAAGAAGCGCTGGAACGCATGACCGGTACGACCTATGACTGCATCGTGCTGGATCTCGGGCTGCCCGGCATGTCGGGCATGGAGTTCCTTGAGAAGCTGTCGGCCAGCGGCCGCATTCCGCCCGTGGTGGTTTATTCCGGGCGCGAACTGAGTCGCGAAGAAAGCCTCAAGCTTCGCCAGTACACCGACAGCATCGTGATCAAGGGCGCGCGTTCGCCGGAACGTCTGCTCGATGAAGTGAGCCTGTTCCTGCACAGCATCCAGGGCGCCCGCGTGCGCCAGGCATCCGTTGGCGCCACGGCCACGGCTACCGTCCCGGCCGCAGCAACGCCATCGGATCCGGGCGAGCTCGCCCAGCGCAAGGTGCTGCTGGTGGACGACGACATGCGCAACCTGTTTGCGCTGTCCAAGGTGCTGCGCGGCTGGGGCATGCAGGTGACCATGGCACAGGACGGCCTGAAGGCACTCAAGGCGCTGGAGGACAACCACGACATCGAGCTCGTGCTGATGGACGTGATGATGCCGGTGATGGACGGCTACGACACCATCCGCGAGATCCGCGCCCAGCCCTCGCTGGCCAAGCTGCCTATCATCGCGCTCACGGCCAAGGCCATGCGTGGCGACCGCGAAAAATGCCTTGAGGCCGGCGCCAACGACTATCTCTCCAAGCCCATCGACATCGACAAGCTGTCGTCGATGATGCACGTGTGGCTGCATCGATGAACAAGCTTGCCGGCAAGGCGCCCACGTCCGACGTCGCTCTCGAAGACATCGAGATCGAGCTGTTCGTGCGCGCGCTGAAGCTGC
The DNA here is from genome assembly GCF_003121485.1 of Dyella sp. C11. Taxonomy (GTDB): domain Bacteria; phylum Pseudomonadota; class Gammaproteobacteria; order Xanthomonadales; family Rhodanobacteraceae; genus Dyella. Next base: position 344,592 of record NZ_QAVX01000002.1, read on the forward strand.
GCCACGGCTATGACTTCACCCAGTACGCGCCCGCTTCGCTGAAACGGCGTGTGTTGCAGTTGGCGCATGCGCAGCAGGCCGACACGGTAAGCGCCTTGACCACGCGCGTGCTGCACGACGCGGAGTTCCTGCCCGTGGTGCTGGAGGGCCTGTCGGTACCGGTATCCGAGATGTTTCGTGATCCCGACGTGTTCCGTGCGCTGCGCGAGCAGGTGTTTCCGGTGCTCGCGTCCTACCCGCAGATCAATATCTGGCAGGCGGGTTGCGCGCACGGGCAAGAGGTCTATTCGCTGGCGATCCTGCTCGAAGAAGCCGGGCTCTACGAACGCACGCAGATCTATGCGACCGACTTCAACGAGGCTGCACTGCGTCACGCGCAGGAAGGCATCTATCCCGCGCGCGAAGCACAGCTGTGGTCGCGCAATTACCTGGCCGCGGGTGGAAGCCACACGCTGGCCGACTACTACAGCGCGCGCTACGAACTGATCAAGCTCGACCAGCGCCTGCGTCGCAACGTCACGTTCGCCAACCACAACCTGGTCACCGACGAGGTGTTCTGCGAAGCGCACCTGGTGTTGTGCCGCAACGTACTCATCTACTTCTCCGATCCGCTGCAGGACCGCACGCTGGCGCTGTTTCGCGACAGCCTGGTGCGTGGCGGCTTCCTTTGCCTGGGCACGCGCGAAAGCCTGGATTTCGCGGCCTCGGCCGGCGACTTCATGCCCGTGGATGCGGCACGCCGCATCTACCGACTCGGGCCCCGCAGCGCAGGCATGGACTGACCATGGCATCGCCACAGGCCATCGTGATCGGTTGTTCCGCCGGCGGCTTGACCGCACTGGAACTGCTGTTCGCCGGCTTGGACGCCGCCCTGCCGCTACCTGTCGCCGTGTGCTGCCACACGGGTGCGTCCACGGTCGACCTGATGTGCGAGCTGCTCGCTCATCACGCCACGCTCCCGGTCGAAGAAGCGCGTGAGCGCAGCCCGCTTCGTGGCGGTGTCATCTACATCGCACCCAGCGGCTATCACTTGCTGGTGGAGAACAACCGTCGTTTTTCCCTTTCGGTGGATGGGCGCGTAAGCTTTGCGCGGCCTTCCATCGACGTGCTGTTCGATTCCGCTGCCGAGGCCTATCGCGATACGCTCATCGGCGTGGTGCTCACCGGCGCCAACAGCGACGGCGCAGCGGGACTGGCACGCATACGGGAGTATGGCGGCATGGCTGTTGTGCAAGACCCCGATGATGCCGAAGTGCCGACCATGCCCGCCGCTGCCATCGCCCGCGCCGGCGCCGACCATTGCCTTCCCCTGGCGGACATCGCGCCGCTGCTCAACCGCTTGTGCCTGCCATGACCCTGCCCGCTCCCAAGATCCTTGTCGTTGACGACACGCCGGCCAACCTCGTGGCCATGCGGCACCTGCTGGCGGACAGCGGTGCCGAGGTGCACGAAGCTTCCAGTGGCAATGCTGCGCTGGCCATGTGCCTGGACAATGAATTCGCGCTGATCCTGCTCGACGTGAACATGCCGGAGATGGATGGATTCGAAGTCGCCTTCCTCATTGGCGAAGACGAACGCCTGCGCGACACGCCCATCATCTTCGTCACCGCCGCCTACGCCGATGACATCAATCGCGTGCGCGGCTACCACTTCGGTGCGGTGGACTACATCGCCAAGCCGATCAACGACATGATCCTGCAGTCCAAGGTGCGCGTATTCCTGGAACTCTACCGCGCACGTGCCGAGCTGAAGGCAACGCTTGGCGAACTGGAAGAACGCAACGAGCAGCTCAATACGGAGATCGCCGAGCGTCGGCGCATCGAGGCGCAGATTCGCCACCAGGCCACGCACGACATGCTCACGGGCCTGCCCAACCGCACGCTGTTCCACGATCGCCTGGTCACGGCCATGCAGCGCGTTCCGCGGCATGGTCCCGGCTTCGCGCTGGCCATGCTCGACATCGATGGCTTCAAGGCCGTGAACGACAACCACGGCCATCCGGCTGGCGATGCGCTGCTCAAGGCCATCGCCGAGCGACTTGGCGACCAGACCCGCGCCAACGACACAGTGGCTCGCCTGGGTGGCGATGAATTTGCCTTGATCCTGGAAGACGTCGCCGACGACGCCCTGCTGATGCGCAAGTGTGCCGAAGTAGGCGCCGCACTCGGTGAGCCGTATCCACTGGAAGGACGTCACGGCCCCTTCGTGGCCAACGTCAGCGCCAGCATCGGCGTGGCGATCTGGAAAGGCGACGGCCAGTCCGACGAAGACCTGATCCAGTCCGCCGACCGTGCGCTCTACCAGGCGAAGGACAGCGGCAAGAACCGCTGCGTGATGGCGCCCTGAGTCAGGCGCCCTTGCGCGGCGACACCCACATGTCGATGCGCGCGCGGAACACGTCTTCGCCCGCTTCGTTGCGCACGCTTACCAGCACCGGCCACGCATAGCCGTTGGCCGCTTCGACAGCCGGCCTTTCCGGCTTCGCCAAGGCCACCAGCGTGCCTTTGGCCTTCGCCAGGTATTCCACCGTCATGCCCTTGGGAATCCAGCGCATGCTGGCGGGAATGGTCACGTCGGTCATCATGCCGGCAGTCAATTCGGCTGCATTGCACAACGCGATGGCATGCACCGTGCCGATGTGGTTGTGCACGCGCCGGCGATCGCGAATGGCGACTTCGCAGCGTCCGGGCTCCAACGTGAGGAAGCGCGGCGCGATGGTGGCGAAGTAAGGCGCCTTGAAGCAGATCAGGCGGCCATAGAGCCAACGGCCACCCGGCAGAGACACGAGGCGGCGATAAAGGGACAGCGCCTGGTTCATGGATGCGTGTTCCTGTGGATGGTTGGGCTTGGAGCTGAAGATGCGCTGGATCCCAGCTTCCGCTGGGATGACGGTGAGGGACGCGAAACGCTGCTCGTGATCCCAGCGAAAGCTGGAGACGCTTTTCAACGGCCGAAGGGCCTGTCATCCAGCGCCTTCAATGAAGCGAAGCGTGGTTCCGGCCAAAACCGAAACCACGCCACACCATCACGCCGCGTCGGCCAGCTTCTTGTTCTTGTCGGCGCGCGTCACCGCGGCACCCAGTTCCGACGGATCGAAATCATCCACCGAAATGAACTCGAACACGCCTTCGCGCACACGCTTGAGCAGATCGAATTCGGCGGCGTTGATGACGCCAGCCTGCATGGCTTCGGTGAGCTGCCCCACGTAGTCGTGCGACTTGAACTGGCCCGACTTCTGCGCCTTGCCGAACTTGCGCTCAACGGGTTCCGCAGCAATCACATCCGGCAGCAACGCATTCATGCGGCCGATGGTGTTGTTCGCCGTCGGCGTCAGGTAGGCCCACTCGGTAAGGCGATCACGCGCTTCACCCGGGGCCGTGATCAACGCAGCGACGCGACGACCCAGGCGATCGGACGGCGGCACCTCGCGGCGACCGAACGGGAACACCAGCGCACGCAGCAGCCACGAAATCGGCTTCACCGGGAAGTTGCGGATGGCGCCGTCGAGCGACGTCTGGATGCGCCACATGCACTCATGGAATGCCCACGCCAGCAGCGGACGATCCGCTTCCGGGCGGCCGGTATCTTCGTAACGCTTCAGCATGGCGCTGGCGATGTACAGATAGCTCAGCACGTCGCCCAGGCGAGCGGACAACTTTTCCTTGAACTTCAGCTTGCCGCCCAGCACGCCCATGAAGGTGTCGGCACACAGCGCGAGCGCGGCCGAGTAGCGATTGAGCTTGCGGTAGTAACGGCGCACGTAGGCATCGCCCGCGGTGTCGCCGATGCGCGAACCCGTCACGCCCCGCGTGAACGAACGCACCGCGTTGGAAATGCCGAAACCGATGTGACCAAACAGCGCGCGGTCGAAGGTCTTCAGGCGATCGCCATAATCGGCAATCGACAGCGCCTGCATTTCCTTCAGCACGTAAGGATGGCAGCGGATGGCTCCCTGACCGAAGATCATCAGGCTGCGCGTCATGATGTTCGCGCCTTCCACCGTAATGGCGATGGGCACGCCCTGCCACGCACGACCGGCGTAGTTCTTCGGACCCAACTGCACACCCTTGCCGCCGTGCACGTCGAGCGCATCACCGGCGATGGTGCGGCCCCACTCGGTGGCATGGTATTTGGCAATCGCCGACGGCACCGCCGGCTTCTCGCCGCGATCCACCGCGGCAGCGGTGGCGCGCGACAACGCAGCGGTGGCGTAGGTCAGGCCGCCGATGCGGGCGAGTGCTTCTTCCACGCCTTCAAAGCGGGCAATGGACAGGCCGAACTGCTTGCGCATGCGTGCATACGCGCCGGTCGCCGCAACGGCGGCGCGCACGCCACCCGTGGCGTTCGACGGCAGCGAAATGGCGCGACCCACGGAAAGGCATTCCACCAGCATGCGCCAGCCGTGACCGGCCATGTGCGGACCACCGATAAGCACCGACAGCGGCACGAATACATCCTTGCCGTGCAGCGGACCGTTCTGGAACGGGATGTTGAGCGGGAAATGGCGACGGCCAATTTCCAGGCCCTGCGTGCTACGCGGCAGCAATGCCAGCGTGATGCCTAGGTCTTCCTTGTCGCCCAGCAGCTTTTCCGGGTCGTACAAACGGAAGGCCAAACCCACCACCGTCGCGATCGGCGCCAGCGTGATGTAACGCTTGTCGAACGTGAGCTTCATGCCCAGCGTTTCCACACCATCCACCACTTGCTTGCACACGATGCCGAAGTCGGTGATGGACGTCGCATCCGAACCCGCATACGGACCCGTGAGCGCGAAACACGGAATTTCCTCGCCCACGGCGAGGCGCGGCAGGTAGTGATTCTTCTGCTCATCGCTGCCGTAGTGCAGCAGCAGTTCCGCCGGGCCGAGCGAGTTGGGCACCGCCCCGGTGGAGGCTACCGTTGCCGACATGGTCGCCAGCTTCTGCAGCACCGCCGAGTGCGCCAGCGCCGAGAAGCCCAGGCCGCCGTACGACTTCGGAATGATCATGCCGAAGAACTTGTGCTTCTTGATGAAGGCCCAGACTTCGGGCGGCAGGTCAGCCAGCTCGTGGGTAATCTGCCAGTCGTCGATCATGCCGCAGAGTTCTTCCACGGGGCCGTCCATGAAAGCCTGTTCTTCCTCGCTCAGCTCGGGCTTGGGCTGCTTGAGCAGCTCGTGCCAGTCGGGCTTGCCGGAGAACAGCTCACCTTCGAAACCCACCGTGCCCGCTTCCAGCGCGGTCTGCTCGGTTTCGGAAAGCTTGGGCGTCACCTTGGCGAACATCTTCAGCAGCGGCGCGCTGATCTGCTTGCGACGGAACGGCACCATCAGCAGCGGTACGGCGATGGCGAGCTCGATCACCAAGAGGACGAAGGTGGTCCACGGCGCACCAGCGACCAGACCCACCACGACGGTGGTAATCACCGTGGCGATGGCCCAGGTGCGCAAGCTGGAGCGGTGGTAGGCACAGGCGCCGGTGGCAATGATCGCCGCCAGCAAAGTCAGTATCACGGACATCACAACACCTCGTTACGAATGACGTCTGGGTGGAACAGGATTCATCGGTTCAAACAGTGACCGCATCGCTGCGATCACGGGAGGAAAGCTCGCCCACGAAGCGTGCGATTTCGCGGGTGAATGCGTCGTTGGCGTCGCCAGCCACCATGTGCGTGGCGCGCGGAAGCACCACGTGCTCGGCATGCGGCACCAACTGGAGGAATTCGTTGACGGTGTCGTGCGAGACGACGTCGCTGCGACCGCCCGAGAGCAACAGCACCGGCACGCGCACCTTCGCCGCCGCTGCCATCAATCGCGGCTGATAGCGTTCGCTTTCGGAGACCAGGCCGTTGAGCATCGCCGGATCCCAGTGCCAGCGCAGGCGGCCATCGGCGCCTTCGCGCAGCAACGGGCGAAGCTGGTCTTCGGTCTTTTTCTCGGCGCGATGCGGCATGTACTTGGCGATTTCATCGGAAGCCTCCGCGTAACTGGCGAAGCCGTCCGGGTGCGCCTGCATGAAGGCCAGGATGCGCTCCACGCCCTTGGTCTCCCAGCGCGGCGTGATGTCCACAAGCACCAGCGCCCGGAATGCGGTCGGATCGATTTCGCCAGCAAGGACCAGTCCGAGCAGGCCGCCCATGGATGCGCCCACCAGCACGGGCTTGCTCAGCTCGGCATGCGCAAGCAGGCGCAGATCGCCGATGAACTGCTCCATGTGGTAGTCGCCGCCCGCGACATGGCCGCTCTCACCATGCCCTCGTGCGTCGAAGGTGACGCAGCGAAAGCCTTCGGCCGCGAGTGCCCTGGCCGTACCGACCCACGCGCCACGCGTCTGGCCAAAACCGTGCGCGAAAAGCAGCGTCGGATGACCCGATGGCTGGCGCACTTCGACGGCCAGTGTCAGGCCATCAATGGCCGGGACGTGGCTGAAAGTCTTCTCGGTGGCGGCTGTCGTTACCATACGCATGAGTATGGATTGCGACAAAGCGCTGCGTCAATATGCGCTGCGACAAGCCAGCTCGCCCCGATTCAACGACTTGCCGCAACGCCAATTGCAAAGCCGGCTGCAGGGGCTACCATACGCATATGAATGCAAGCGCCAAACCCGAACGCACCCGCCTTTCCGCCGAGGATTGGGAAGACGCAGCTCTCAGGCTGATCGCCGACCAGGGCGTCGGTGCACTCGCCGTCGAGGCGCTGGCACGCCAGCTCGGTGTAACCAAGGGCAGCTTCTATTGGCACTTCCGCACCCGCGAAGCGTTGCTGCAGGCCGCGCTGGAGCGCTGGGAGCAGTACGGCGAAAAAGAGATCATCACCCAGATCGAGTCCATGCCCGATCCGCTCGCCCGCCTGCCCGAATTGTTCCGCCGCGTGGCGCACGAACTGGCGCCGCATCGCGTCTACGCCGCGCTGCTCAAGGCGCTGGATCATCCGCAGGTGGTGCCGGTGATGGCGCGTGTCTCACAGCGGCGCCTGGAATTTCTGACCAGCATCTACCGCGAAGCCGGCCTGGTACCGGAAGAAGCGCTCAACCGCGCCCGCCTGACGTACGCCGCCTATGTCGGCTTCCTGCAGCTCAATTTCACGCTTGGCCTGCCGCGCATCAGCCACGAGGAGTTCGACGCCTACGTGGAGCACATGATCCGGACACTGACGCCGGGCTGATTCCGTACACGGGGAAGTCCAGGGGAACGCCGCCTTCGGGCGGCGTTTTTTTTGGCCGCAATCCATTGGTAGACCAGCCGAGCAAGTGGTATGCAGTTGCATCTGTAACCTTCGGGTCGTGCAGCGTTTTAGGGGTGCGCCCAGTTGCGTTTTGTTGCGCCCTCACTTGCCATGCCACTACTCGTAAGTTACCGTTTCTGCTCTTTTTTAGCTCAAGACCAGAGTGAGGAAACATGTCGAGCAAGCTGGCAGCGCTGCAGCGCTGGGTTGATGAGGTCGCGGCGCTGACGCGTCCTGCAAAAATCCATTGGTGCGACGGCTCGGACGCCGAGTACCAGCAGCTGGTGCAGCAGATGCTGCAGACCGGCGATCTGATCGAGCTTAATCAGCAGACCCATCCGGGCTGCTACCTGCACCGGTCGAGCCCCTCCGACGTGGCCCGCGTGGAGCACCTCACGTTCGTCTGCACCGAGGGCGAGGAAGACGCCGGCCCGAACAACCACTGGATGGCACCGGCCGATGCGCACGCCAAGATGGATGCGCTGTTCGACGGCTGCATGGAAGGCCGCACCATGTACGTCATCCCGTACTGCATGGGCCCGATCGATTCCCCGCTCGCACGTTGCGGCGTGGAGATCACGGACAGCCCGTACGTGGTGATCAACATGCGCACCATGACGCGCATGGGCGCCGCTGCACAGGCGCGCATCGAGCGCGAGGGCACGTTCGTGAAGGGCCTGCACTCCACGGGCGAACTCGATCCGGATCGCCGCTTCATCATGCATTTCCCGGAAGAGCTGACCATCAAGTCGTACGGCTCCGGCTACGGTGGCAATGCGCTGCTCGGCAAGAAGTGCCATGCGCTGCGCATTGCCAGCTATCAGGCGAAGTCGGAAGGCTGGCTGGCCGAACACATGCTCATCGTCGGCATCGAGAACCCGCAGGGCGAAACGCACTACATCGCCGCGGCGTTCCCCTCGGCCTGCGGCAAGACCAACCTCGCCATGCTCATTCCGCCCGAAGGCTATCGCCAGGACGGCTGGAAGGTATGGACCGTGGGCGATGACATCTGCTGGATGCGCCCCGGTGCAGATGGACGTCTATACGCCATCAATCCGGAAGCGGGCTATTTCGGCGTGGCGCCGGGCACCAGCGACGCCACCAACCCGAACGCGCTCACCACCATCGCGCGCGACACCATCTTCACCAACGTCGCTGTCACCGCTGACAACCAGCCATGGTGGGAAGGCCTGCCCGGCAGTCCGGTCACCGACTGGCAGGGTCGTCCCTACGATGCCGCCAACGGTCCGGCCGCCCATCCCAATTCGCGCTTTACCGTCAGCGCCAGGCAGTGCCCGACCTGGTCGCCGCGTGCGGAAGATGCGCAGGGCGTGCCGATCAGCGCCATCGTGTTTGGCGGTCGCCGTCCGTCGCTGATCCCGCTGGTGTTCGAGGCGAAGGACTGGAAGCACGGTGTGCTCGTCGGCGCCGCCATGGGCTCGGAAACCACCGCCGCCGCCACGGGTGCCGTGGGTGTGCTGCGTCGCGATTCCATGGCCATGAAGCCGTTCGCCGGCTACCACTATGGCGACTACTTCAAGCACTGGCTGTCCTTCGACAAGCCCGGCGCAAACCTGCCGAAGATTTTCCACGTGAACTGGTTCCGCAAGGGCGAGGATGGCCGCTTCCTGTGGCCAGGCTTCGGTGACAACCTGCGCGTGCTGCAGTGGATGATCGATCGCGTGGAAGGCCGCGCCGCCGGCAACGCCACGCCGATCGGCACCCTGCCCAAGACCAGCGAGCTCAAGCTCGACGATCTCTCGCTCGATCGCGCCACCCTGGACACCCTGCTACACGTCGACCACGCCGGCTGGACCGCCGAACTGGCCGCCATCGGCGAATACCTGGACAGCTTCGGTGGTCGCATGCCGAAGGAACTCCACGCCGAACAGCAGCGCGTAGCCAAGGCCTTGGACGACGTGGCCGTGCCACCGCTCGCCGCCGTCGCCTCCTGACGAAAGCCACCCGCCGGCTTTCCAGGCCGGCGGGTTTGCTTTACTTGCACATCGCCGCTGATCCGTCCTTATCAGCCGCCGTTAAACCCTGTGGCGCGCCAGCGCATCCAAGCTGGCAAGATGATCGCAGCCTGCCCCGCCACTGGACCCACGATGCCGCCGCCAGCGCCCGCCGCGGATCCCCACGACATGGACGACGTTCGGGCCGCCGCTGCCGGTGACCGCATGGCGTTCCAGCGCCTGTACCGGATGCACATCGACCGTGTGTACGGTGCGGTCTATCGCCTTGCCGGCTACGACCACGCTCGCGCCGAAGACCTGACGCAGGAAGCGTTCGTACGTGCGTGGCAGAAACTGTCGGGCTTTCGCGGTGACAGTTCGTTCGGTACGTGGATATATCGCCTGGCGGTAAACGTCGCATTGATGGACATCCGGTCACGTGGATCGGATCCGGTCACCATGATGGACGAGGAACACATCCCCGATCACGGTGAAACGCCTTTCTGCGCGGCCGAACGCGATGAACTGGAACGTGCGATTGGCAAACTGCCACCGCGTGCCCGCGCCGTACTGGTGCTGCACGATGTGGAAGGCTGGCGACACGAGGAAATCGGTGCCGAACTCGGCATGGCGGTGGGCTCATCGAAAGCGCAGCTGCATCGCGCACGGGGCCTGCTGCGGAAAGTATTGGGAGAACGCTCATGAACGAATTTGAATGGCTCCGCCAGACACGCGCCTTGCGCGAACCGGTATCGCCGCGCCGCGACCTCTGGTCAGGCATCGAAGCGGCGCTGGATACCGTCGACACAGGCGCGAATTCACCGGTTGCGCGGCGCCCGCTGCGGCAACCACAGAACTGGCTGATTGCCGCGAGCTTTGTCGGGCTGTCACTTTTCGCCGGCAGTCTTGCCGTGCACCTGCGCGATCGCACGCTGGCCAACGCCACCACGACAACCACGGCGGAAGCTTCGCGTTGGCGCCCCAATGATCCGCGCCTTGCCGGCGCTGCCGTGGAACTCGACGCCGCCAGCATGGAACTCAAGCAAGCGATGGAACAAGCGCCCAATTCACCGGCGTTGCAGCGACTGCTATACCGCACCCAGAAACAACAGTCGCAACTGCGACAGATGGAACACCAGGCTGGTTGAGTCCAGCGGAGCCTTCACCATGAAAACCGCACGCTTCATCCCACTCCTGCTCAGCCTGTCCATCGGCCAGGCACTGGCTGATACACCCATCAACCTCACGCACAGCGCCACGCCCAACGCGCGCATAAGCATCAGCAACGTCAAGGGCGCGGTGACGGTAAGCGCCTGGGATCGCAACCAGGTGCAGGTCACCGGCCGCCTGGGTGACGGCGCCAAACCCCTCGCCATCGAAGGCGACGACAGCAACATGACCATCAAGGTCGAGTCGCAGGGCAAGTCGGGCTGGTTCAACTGGGGCAGCGATACCTCGATGAGTTCAACCACCCTGGACGTGCGCGTTCCCAAGGGCGCCTCGCTGGACGTCGACGTGGTCAGTGCGCCGATGAACATCGACGGCATCGACGGCGGCAGCCTCAAGGTGAACACGGTGAGCGGCAAGGCACGCATCAACGCACGCTCGCCCAGCATCGATGCCGATGCCGTCAGCGGCAGCATCGAACTCGCGGGCAATGCGGACAAGGTGAACCTGCAGACCGTGAGTGGCGACATCCTCGCACCCAATGTGGGAGGCGAAGCCAATCTCCAGACGGTGTCCGGCCGCATCCGTGTCAGCGGCGGTCCGTGGCGCAAGCTCAACCTGAGCACCGTGTCGGGCGATGTGCAGCTCGCCGGCGGACTCGCACCGAACGGCACGTTCGATGTCGACAGCATGAGCGGCGACGTACAGGTGCAGGTGCCTTCCAACCTGTCGGCCGTGATCAAGGCCAGCACCTTCAGTGGCGACCTGCGCAGCGACTTCGGCACGGTAAAGAAAGTGGAACACGGCCCGGGCAGCGAACTGCACGCGACGGCCGGTGCCGGCGGCGCCAAGATGAACATTGAAACCTTCAGTGGCGACCTGCGCATCCGCCAGCAGGATTGACGCCATCGAAGGCTCCAACAAAAAAGCCGGGCAATGCCCGGCTTTTTTTCTGCGTCGCTGACACGTTGTCAGCAGCGAGTGTCAGAGATCCTGGTGGTACTGCACGTACGGCGTGCGCGACTGATCCGGCTCCGGACCCATCGGCGTGTTGACGCCGCTGCCCGACGACCACAGGTTCTGCGCGCCCACGCTCAGCTGGCCCTGCCACGGCAAACGCCACGTCACACCGAGATCGATGCTGTTCCAGCGACGATCCGGGTTGTACGCATTGCCCGGCATGCCCGCTTCCGGTGCCATCGAACGGCCGACGATGCTGCCGCTCAGCGAACCATGATCCACACCGAAACTCACGGCCTTCTGGTCGAGTGCATTGGTACCGAGCAAATTGCCCGGCAACAAGCGAACGCGACCCACGCTGGCGCCCAGATCGATGCCGCTCTTTCCATCCAGAGCCACGCGGCCGCGCGCGTTGAGCTGCGTGCTGCTGTCGAAACCGGAAAGACCATTCACGCCCGGCATGGCACCCGGCAACAGGCGCGGCAATGTGGCGGCACCCTGCACGTTGTCGGTACCGACGCTCAGACCCAGCGAGTAATGGCCATCGCTGTACGTCGCACCCACTTCGCTGCCGATGATGCGCGGCGCCTGGTTGTTCGCCCAGTTGTGCTCGCTTACGCCAACGTGAGCCTGCACATTGGGAGCAATGCCGTATTTGATGTCGGAGGACTGCACGGTCGCCGAATCCACCGCGCGGAACTGCAGCGGCGAGTCGGTGATCTGCGAGGAAGCCAGCGAATCGCTGTTCGACTGCAAGGACAGCCAGCGGCCATCCGAGCCCCGCCACAGCAACGTGCCGGTGTTCGCGCCGCCCTGCGTCTGGTCCGCCGTCTGCTGCGACAGCAGGCGACCGGCTGCGCTGTACGAATCACTGGCCGCAGTCTGCCCTGCCGCGACAAACGGCATGAGCAACAGTGGCAATGACAGGTACAGACGACGCATGAACGCGAAAACCCCCGCGATACGTTGAACGGGAAACGTGTTCGCCCCCTCCCAGAGACGAGTTAGGTCTAACGATACCACGTTTTACTTTTTGCTAACACCAGGATTCCGGATTTGTGAGCCAGCTCTCCCGGGCTTTCATCACAAATTTTTGACATCTTGGAATCGAATAGGTTCCCGGTTCACGGAGCTGGCGACAAAGCTGAATGGAGGCGATATATAGTCGTACCTGTCGACAAAGTACGGATTTACCCCGCGGCTGATGACTTCGGTCCCTTCCAGCAATATGCCCGCGTGGCCTGCTGACAGCGCCGTCGCTGCCATGCATGCCGCCGTGGAGCGGCTCTTCCGCGCGGCCGATGCGGCCAGCGTGGCGGAGATCTGTGAAGTCATGCTGCGCGACCTGGGCATCGAGGGTCGCCTGCACTGGCGACTGCTGGGCGACACGGAAGCGCCGACCGAGCACCTCACGCAGCTGGACCTGGCCGAAGATCCGCAGGGCCTGCGCTCGCTGGTGCTGGCGCTGCCCACGGGCACGATCTCCGATCCGATGAGAGAGAACCTCTCGTGGATTGGCCGCCTGGTCGCGGGCCGTTTGCGACAGCTCGCCGAAACATCCCGGCTTTACGAGGCCATCTCTCGCCTCGCGCTGGCCGAGCGCCTGCAGCGAGCGCTCTACGCCATTGCCGACCAGGCGGGTGCCGAGCACAACATGACCGAGATGATGCACTCGCTGCACGCGATTCTCGGCAGCCTGATGTACGCGGAAAATTTCTACATCGCGTTGTACGACGCAGCCACCGACACGGTGCGCTTCCCGTACTACGTCGACACGATGGACAAGGAACCGCCCTCGCCCGACGAGTCGGTTCCGTTGCAGGACATGCGTTACAGCCTCACCTGGAACCTGCTTCAGGGCGGCCAGGCGATCATGGGCTCCGTGGCCGAGCTCACCGAGCAATTCAAGGGACGCTTCGTGTTGCTCGGCCCCGTGTGCGAACACTGGCTCGGCGTGCCGCTGCTGCGCGATGGACGCGTGGTGGGCGGCATCGTGATGCAGAGCTATCGCGAGGACACGCATTACAGCGAACACGATCGCGAGCTGCTCAGTTACGTGGCCAAGCACGTGCAGACCGCGCTGGAACGGCGCGAAGCCCACGAGGAACTGGAGCGCCGCGTATCCAGCCGCACCGCCGCACTGCGTGAAGCCAACCGCGTGCTGCGCCAGCAGGTGCTGCAGCGCCAGCGTGGCGAACGCCTCCAGGCGGCACTGTTCCGCATCGCGGAGCTCGCCAACGCATCGGAAAGCATCGACAACTTCTACGCCGCCGTGCACCGCGTCATCGGCGGCCTGCTCTATGCCCGCAACTTCTATATCGCGCTGCTGGACGAAGAGCAGAAGACGCTGAGTTTTCCTTACTCCGTCGACGAATTCGACACCGTGCGCCTGCCACGTGCGCATGGGCGCGGCGTGACGGAATTCGTGCTGCGCCATGCCAAGCCGTTGCTGGCCGATCCGGCGGAATTCGATCGCCTGCAGCAAGTGGGCGAAATCACCCATCGCGGTTCGCGTTCGGTCTGCTGGCTGGGCGTGCCGCTGGTGTGGGGCGACCGCGCGATGGGCGTGCTGGCGGTACAGAGCTATTCGCCCGAGCACACGTACGACGTGCGGGACCAGGAGCTGCTGACCTTCGTGGGATACCACGTGGCGAACGCGCTGCAACGCAAGCACACCACCGAATCGCTCAAGCAGGCTTATGCGAGCCTTGAGCGCCGCGTCACCGAGCGCACGCGCGCACTTGCACTCGCCAACCGCGACCTGCGCGAACAGATTGCCGAGCGCGAACGCGTCGAACGTCGCCTGAAGTACGAAACCCTGCACGACTCGCTCACCGGCCTGCCCAACCGCACCCTGTTGCTGCAGCGCCTGGAACAGGCACTCCAGCGCTACCACAGCGATGCGCAGGAGCTGTTCGCGGTGCTGTTCATCGACCTGGATCGCTTCAAGGTGATCAACGATTCGGTGGGCCACCTGGTGGGCGACGATCTGCTGTTCCAGGTGGGTGGCCGCATTCGCGCCTGCCTGAAGACGCGCGATGTCGTGGCGCGACTGGGTGGCGACGAATTCGCCGTGCTGGCCGAAGGCATCACCGATCCGAAGATGGCAATGCTGATCGCCGAGCGCATCATCGACGAACTGCAAACGCCGTTCCGCCTGGGTGCGAAGGAGATTTTCACCTCCGCCTCGATCGGCATCGCGCTGCCCGGCCCGCATTACCAGCGGCCGGAAGAATTGCTGCGGGACGCCGACGCCGCGATGTATCGCGCAAAGGACGAAGGCCGTCACCGCGCGGCCGTGTTCGACGACCGCCTGCGCCGGGAAGCCTTGTCGCTGCTGGAAATGGAAGGCGACCTGCGCCGCGCGTTGAGCCGCAACGAATTCGTACCGTTCTATCAGCCCATCGTGGCACTGCAGACGGGACGCACCGTGGGCTACGAAGCCTTGCTTCGCTGGCGCCATCCGGACCGCGGCCTGCTCACGCCCGGCGACTTCCTTGCGGTGGCCGAGGAAAGCGGCTGCGCGGAAAGCATCGACTGGCAGATTTTCGACCAGGTGTGCGCACAGGCCGAGGCGCTTGCCGGCACGGATGGCTTCGTCAGCATCAACGTGTCCGGTCGCCACTTCCGCTCGCTGGACCTGGACAAGCAGCTGCTGGATCTCATCCAGTCGCACCGCGTGCCGCCGCGCTGCCTGCGCATCGAGGTGACCGAACGCGCGTTGCTGGAAAACGCCATCCAGGTGAAGCGCATGCTGGACAACCTGCGCAGTCACGGCGTGAGCATCGCGCTGGACGATTTCGGCACCGGCTACTCGTCACTGAGCTACCTGCACCAGTACCCGATCGAAACGCTGAAGATCGACCGCTCCTTCATCGTGGAATTGCCACGCGAAGGCGGGCACGGTGCAGCGGTGGTGCGCGCCATCCAGGCACTGGCCAACTCGCTGCAGATGCAGGTGATTGCCGAAGGCATCGAGGACGAGGATCAGCGCGAGGCGCTGCTGCGCATCGGTTGCCGCTATGGGCAGGGTTTCCTGTTCGCCACGCCGAAGATGGCCGAAGTGTGGCTGCAGCGTGAGCATCACTTCGCGTTGCCGTAGCGCGGTGGCGCGACGCTACCTGCTTGTCGCTGGAAGACGTTGTGTATGCGCCCCGCCCGTCATTCCGGCGCAGGCCGGAATCCAGCGGCGTTACGGCCTGGTTTTCGCGATGCCGCGACGTGCTTTTCCTAGCGACGAGCTGACATCGACGAGACTGAATGACCAGCCTTTCGGCTGTTGAGAAGCACCTCCGGCCTGCGCCGGAATGACGGGCAAGAAAAAAGCCGACGCTTCTCAGCGCCGGCTTTTTTTCACAGTAGCGCAACGTCGTTACTGCGCCGTATGCGGTGCCGTCGCGCCCGGGCTCACGCTCAGCAAGTGCTCCGCATCGATGCGATCGAACGTGTAGCGCTGCGCGCAGAATTCGCAGATCACTTCGATCTCGCCTTCGCGTGCTTCCAACGCCGCTTCCACTTCATCGCGACCCAGCGAGCGCAGCACAGCCTCCACGCGCTCACGCGTGCAGCTGCAACCGAACGCCAGCGGTCGGGGATCGAACAGGCGCACGGATTCCTCGTGATAGAGGCGATACAGCAACTGCTCCGGCGGCGTGGCCAGCAACTCTTGCGCACTCAACGTGGCGGTAAGGTGCTGGATGCGCGTCCAGGCGTCTTCGTCTTCAACGGCATCGTGGCCACCTTCGTCAGGCAGCTTCTGGAGCATCAGGCCGACCGCATGCTCGCCGTCGGCAGCCAGCACGATACGCGCCGGCAGCTGCTCGGACTGGCCGAAATAGTTCTCCAGCGCGGAGGCAAGATCCGGATGCTGCAAATCCACCAGGCCCTGATAACGCTGGCCACGCTCGGCGTTGCCGATGGTGATCGCCATGATGGCGTCCGGCATGGCAGCCAGATCGAGCGTCTCGGGCAGCGGATCGTTCCAGCGCGCCAGACCGCGCAGGCGGCCCTGGTCGGTGCATTCGGCGAACAACAGCCGCAGCGGGCCGCTGCTCTTCAGTTCCACCGAAAGCGCGCCATCAAGCTTGATGTTGCCCGTCAGCAGCGCGCTGGCGGCCAGCGTCTGGCCAAGCACGGAGCGCAGCGCTCCGGGATAGGCGGCACGGCCGGCGACTTCTCGCCACGCCGGGCCAAGACGCACAAGCACGCCGCGCACGCCGGCGCGCTCGAGCATGAAACGATGCAGCACATCTTCGACAAGCACGGTTTCCACGGAAGGGACCTCTCAAGAGCAATCCCCCTACATGGGGGCGCCTGCATCCGGGCACAACAACCGCCGTTGCAGGCTTTCGGGGACGGGGGTGGCGCCTCCTATACTGCCGCCAATCCTGTTCAAGCGCCGCCATGACTTCACGACGCCCGCTCGCCGTTCGCCTGCTCCGTCTCATTGCCCTGTTCGCCATTGTCTGGCTGGCCGTCAGCTGGCTGGCGGTGCTGATCCTTCGGTTCGTGCCGCCGCGGACCGCGGCGACCATGCTGGAGCGCCAGGCCGGCGCGCTCATCCGCGGCGAGAAAGACTTCCGACTGCAGCATCGCTGGGTGTCGTGGAATGACGTGTCGCCTTACGTGCCGCTGGCCATGGTGGCGGGTGAAGACCAGAAATTCCCGTTCCATCATGGCTTCGACTTCGATTCCATCCAGCTGGCGATGGACGCGGCGGATGAAGGCCGTCGTTTGCGCGGTGCCAGCACGATCAGCCAGCAGACGGCGAAGAACCTGTTCCTGTGGAACGGCCGCAGCTTCGTTCGCAAAGGCCTGGAAGCCTATTTCACCGTGCTGATCGAGCTGACCTGGCCCAAGCAGCGCATCCTTGAGGTGTACATGAACATTGCCGAGCTGGGTGACGGCATCTATGGCGTGGGCGCGGCGAGCGATGCGTTCTTCCACACCCCGCCGGCACGACTCAGCGCCGCACAGGCGGCACGCCTGGCCGCCGTGCTGCCCAGCCCCCGGCGCTTCCACGCCGACCACCCCACCGCGTACGTGCAGAGCCGTGCCAACTGGATCCAGCAGCAGATGGGGCAGCTGGGCGGTCCGGCTTATTTGCAGGCCCGACAGGCGCCGCGTGATACGCGTCGCCGTTGATACCCTCGCCGTGTCATCGCGCGTGCACTAGCATTTGCCGACTTTCCGGGGAAATCCGCCGCTGCCATGCCACGCCTTACCGTCGTCGTGCCTGCCTACAACGAGGCAGCCGTTCTGGAAATCTTCCACGCCCGGCTTGGCCGCGTGCTCGACGAGCTCCCGCTGGACTGCGAAGTGCTGTACATCGACGACGGCAGCAGCGACAACACCTGGCAGCTGATCGAAGACCTCGCCGCGCGTGACGCCCGCACAAGCGCGCTCAAGCTCTCGCGCAACTTTGGCAAGGAGGCCGCCCTGACGGCAGGCCTGGATCACGTGGATGCCGATGCCGCCGTGGTCATCGATGCCGACCTGCAGGATCCGCCCGAGCTGATCCCTTCGCTGGTGGAGCGTTGGCGCGAGGGTTTCGACGTCGTCTACGCCACCCGCACCGCCCGCGAGGGCGAAACCGGTTTCAAGCGTTTCACCTCGGCCCTGTTCTACCGCAGCATGGAACGCGTGTCCGACACGCGCGTGCCGCGCGACACCGGCGACTTTCGCCTGTTGTCGCGCCGCGCGCTGGATGCGTTGCGCCAGCTGCGCGAGCGCCAGCGCTTCATGAAGGGCCTGTTTACCTGGATCGGTTATCGGCAAACGGCCGTCTACTACCTGCGTGAGCCGCGCCAGGCCGGCACCACCAAATGGAACTACTGGCGCCTGCTGCAGCTGGCCATCGAGGGCTTCACCTCGTTCTCCACGGCGCCCTTGCGGCTGGCGACATGGGTGGGCGTACTGGCGTCGCTGTTGGCGTTCCTTTACGGCGCATGGGTGTTCGGCAAGGCGCTGTTCTTCGGCGACCCGGTGCACGGTTACCCGTCGCTGATGGTGGTCATCCTGTTCATGGGCGGCGTGCAGTTGCTGGCCCTGGGCGTGATCGGCGAGTACCTGGGTCGCAACTACGCCGAGAGCAAGCAGCGGCCGCTCTATTTCATCGAAGAACGTCGCTCGGCCCGCGCCAAACGGTAACGCTTCACACCGGGCCAACACCCTGTGGGCACGGCGGCGGTAGACTGCCACCCTGCGCTTCCATCCTCACTGGCAGGAGGTTCAAGCATGCGACAGGTCAAGCATTTGCTGGAGAGCAAGGGCACGGACGTCTTCAGCATCGCACCGGACACGCCCGTACTCGAAGCGATCAAGCACATGGCGGAGCGCCGCGTGGGCGCGTTGCTGGTGATGCGCGACGACAGGCTGGTGGGCATCGTTTCCGAACGCGACTATGCGCGGAAGGTGATCCTGCAGGGTCGCTCCTCGGCACAGACCGCCGTCTCCGAAATCATGAGCAGCCCGGCGCTGACGGTGGGCCCGGATACCGACGTGTTCGACTGCATGCGCCTGTGCACCGACAGCCGCATCCGCCACCTGCCGGTGGTGAGCGGCGAGCGCGTGGTAGGCGTGATTTCGATTGGCGACCTGGTGAAGGAAGTGATCGACGCGCAGGCCGAGCAGATCGAGCAGCTGCAGCGTTACATCACCAGCTGAACGTGACTCAGGCGCCAGCGGCATCCGCTTGCCGCTGGCCCTTATCGGCGCCCGCCTGCGCGTTGGCGCTCGTCTCTGGCAGCAGGTCCGGCGAGCGTGATACGCGTGAGGAAACCCAAGTAGCAACCACGGAAACACCTGCGCCAATGGCGGCCATGCCTGTAGCGGCCATACCCAGCGCACCCAGCCATTTGACGCCACTGGTGACCACCAGGTCGCCGAAGCGCCAGATCGCCGTCTCCACGAAATTCTTGCCCTTGTAGCGCGTCTCGCGCGGCACGCGGGTGTAGAGCGAATCAGTGGCGGGCTTGGTCATGCCGTAGGCGAAGCCGCGTGAGCCCACCATCATCACTGCCAGCATGGGCACGGCGGCAATGCCGAAGACGCTGACCTTCCCGACGCCCAGCACCACCACCAGCAGCAGCAACAGCAGGTTGACCAGCGACGCGGTAACCAACGCCCAGCCCGCGCCCCTGCGCACCAGCAGCCAGCGCGTCACGGTGAGTTGCAGCACGGCACCGAGGATGTTGGTGGCCAGATCCAGGTCGAAATAGAAATCCGTGCGCGCCGCGCTCTGGGGATAGTGGACGTTGGTGTAGTCAGCCATCAGCGCATAAGCCAGCGTGCCAATGCCATCGCCCAGCACCATCAGCACGGCCATGTAGCGCAGGAACGGCCGCGTCCAAAGCTCCTTGATGCCCGCCCAGAGCGAACCGCCGATAACTTCTTCATGCGCCCCTGTGGCGCAGTGGTCGTGGTTCGTGGAGAGCGTCAGCAACAACCCCAGCGCAACCAGCAGCGCTCCCGCCGATACGACAAGCAGGGGCGGCATGCCGATGAAGCCGAGCAGCAGCTTGCCCAGCGATGGCCCGCAGATGGCACCGCCCATGCCGCCCAGCGCGATGATGGGAAACACGCGCTTGGCCTGCGCGCTCTGGAAGATGTCCGCCATCAGGCTCCAGAACAGCGACACCACGAACAGGTTGAACACGCTCAGCCAGACGTAGAACACCGAGCCCAACGCCAGGGCGCCGATGCGGTCCTGCATCACGAAGGCCGGCACGAAGGCCAGCATGCAGGCGATGAAAAAGCTGTAGCTGTAGCCGATCAGCCGTTTGCGCGGAAAGCGCGCCACCATGGCACCGAAGATGGGCGTGAGTATCAGCATCACGACGAACGTGATGGCGTAGAACAGCCACAGGTTCTTGGAGCCGACCGCGCCGCCAAGTTGTTCGCGCAAGGCGCGGACGATGTAATAGGCCATCAGCACGAAGAAGAAGGCCACCGTCGCGAGGATCGTGGTGCGGCCTTCGTTCGCCGTGGCAAGTCGGGGGGTATTCACCGGCGTTTCCAGCGTGGGTCCCCTACAGACTAGCATGGCGATATGACGGCCCAGCTGAGGGGAAGCAGTTTGACGTACGACACCATCATCGTAGGCGCCGGGTCCGCCGGCTGCGTGCTCGCCAACCGGCTCAGCGCCAGCGGTCAACGCGTGCTGTTGCTGGAAGCGGGTCCATCCGACTGGCATCCGCTTATCCACATGCCGGCAGGCATTGCGCGCCTGGCCAACAATCGTCGGCTCAACTGGAATTACCGCACGGAGCCCCAGGCGCAGTTGCATGGGCGCAGCCTGTGGTGGCCGCGTGGAAAGACGCTGGGCGGCTCCAGTTCCATCAATGCCATGTGCTACATCCGCGGCGTGCCCGGTGATTACGATCGCTGGGCGCAAGCCACGGGCGACGCACGCTGGTCATGGGCGCAGGTGTTGCCCTGGTTCCTGCGCAGCGAGGACAACACCCGCGGCGCCAGCACGCTGCATGGCAGCGGCGGTCCACTCGGCGTGAGCGATCTGCGCTACTGCAATCCGCTGTCCCAGCTGTTCATCGACAGTGCGGCGAGCGCAGGCTTTGCGCGCAACGACGACTTCAACGGATCGACGCAGGATGGCTTCGGCTTCTACCAGGTCACCCAGCGCAACGGGCAGCGCTGCTCCACCGCGGCTGCCTATCTGCGACCCGTGCGGGAACGTTCGAACCTGGAGGTGCGTACCGGTGCGCTGGTGGCGCGCGTGGTGATCGCCCAGGGCCGCGCTGTCGGCGTGCAGCTGCATGGCCATCGTGACGTCATCGAAGCGGGCGAAGTGATCCTGGCGGGCGGTGCGGTGAACACGCCGCAGCTGCTGATGCTGTCGGGCGTCGGGCCCGCCGATCACCTGCGCGACCACGGCATCGCCGTCCACGCCGACCACCCCGACGTGGGCGGCAACCTGCAGGATCACCTGGACATCTGCACGCTCGATGGCAGCACGCAGAAGATCACCTACGACCACCTCAACGAACTCGCCGCCGGCTGGCGCTTCCTGCGGCATCGCGATGGTCCGGGCACGTCCAACGTGGCCGAGGCCGGCGGATTCGTCCGCAGCCGCCTGGCAACCGACGAGCGCTGCGACCTGCAGTTCCATTTCGTTCCAGCGTTGCTCGACGATCACGGGAAGCACCGCCTGCCGGGCTACGGATACACGGTGCATGCGTGCTATCTGCACCCGCGTAGCCGCGGTCGTCTTCGATTGCGCTCGACCGATCCCGCCGAGCCCATCGCCATCCACGCCAACTACCTGGGTGACGAGGACGGCCACGACCTCAAGCGGATGATCGAAGGCGCACGCCTGTCGCGCGAACTGCTTTCCCAGGCGGCCTTCGATGCCTACCGCGGCAAACCCGTGTTTCCCGAACAGGCAATCAGCAGCGACGCCGAGTACACCGACTTCATCCGGCGCAAGGCAGAGACGATCTATCACCCCGTCGGCACCTGCCGCATGGGCAGCGACGCCCAGGCGCCGGTCGACAGCGAACTGCGTGTACGCGGCGTGGAAAATTTGCGCGTGGTGGATGCTTCGGTGATGCCCAGCCTGCCCAGCGGCAACACCAACGCGCCGGTGATCATGATTGCCGAGCGGGCCAGCGCGCTGATCCTGAATGAAACCCCAGCCCCGGTTGCGCTGTCACAGGCTTAACGTCCATCCGCCGTACGAACAGCGGATTTTCCCGCGCCCCTGCGCTACGCTCCGCCGGTCGTCATGGATGGACCGGCTCGCATTACTCAGGCCTGGCTCTTCCCGAGCTGTTTTCCCGCCCGCTTCTGGGGCGCCCAACGCACTCGAACCCCATGATGTTTCGCACGCTCCCCATGCTCATCGCCGCCGCACTCGCCCTGACCGGGTTGCCTGCTGCCGCGCGCGCGCCCGCGTCTCCCGCCGCAGCGCCGCCCGTAGCGCTGCAAGGCGTGCCCGCCGATCGCATGAAGGACACGCTGGCGTCCTATCAGCAGTGGCTCGCACGCGTGGACCAGCGCAACGTGGTCGCTGGCCTGGCCACTGCCGTGGTCGCCGACAACAAGGTCGTGTTCGAGGACACCATCGGCTATGCCGACGCCAGCACGCGCGAACCCGTCACGCCCGAAACAGTGTTTCGCCTGGCCTCGCTTTCCAAGGCGTTCGCCACCGCGCTCACCGGCGTGCTGGTGGATGAAGGCAAGCTATCGTGGGATACGAAGCTCGCCGCCGTGCTCCCGTTCTTCCATCTCAAGAGCGACAACGCGGCGCAGCAGGCCACGGTACGCGACATCCTTGGCCAACGCGTCGGCCTGCCCAAGAACACCTACGACAGCATGCTGGAAGAGAACGTGCCCTACGAAGAGCTGGTGCGCCGGCTCGACGAGGTCACCCTCACCTGCGACGTGGGGCAGTGCTATGGCTACCAGAACATCGCCTTCAGCCTGATCGGCGATGTGGTCTATGCGCAGACGGGCGACTTCTTCACGCGCCAGGTCGACAAGAACATTTTCTTCCCGCTGGGCATGAAGACCGCCAGCTACGGACGCGAAGGACTGGAGGCGAGCAAGAGCTGGGCGCGCCCGCATCGTCCCGGCAGCAACGGCTGGATTCCGTTTGAACCCAAGGAAGCCTATTACCGCGTGGCGCCGGCGGCCGGTGTCAACGCGAGCCTCAAGGACATGGAGCAGTGGTTGATCGCCCAGATGGGTGGCCGTCCAGACGTCTTGCCGGCCTCCCTGCTGACCACGCTGCACACGCCTGAGGTAGCCACCCCCATCGAGATGCATTCGGCGCCCTGGCGCCGTGCACGCCTGGAGGATGCCTCGTATGCGCTGGGCTGGCGCGTGTTCGACTACGAAGGCGAAACGATGATCTTCCATGCCGGCGCCGTGGAGGGCTACCGCACCATGATCGGTTTCCTGCCGAAGTACCACGTCGGCCTGGTGATGATGTGGAACTCCGCCGACCCGCTGCCCGCCGGCCTGCTGCCGATGGTGTTCGACAGCCTGCTCGGCCTGCCCCACGTGGACTGGGCCGGCATCGAAAGCGATGCACCGCCGGTCACAGCGCCCAAGGGAAAGCCACACCGGAAAGGCAGGAACGCGGCGACGGCGCGCAACAGCGGCGGCTGACCACCCTGCATCCGTTCCCATGAAAAAAGCGCCGCATGTTTCCATGCGGCGCTTTTTTAGTTGGTGGCCTTCCGCAGCTACGCGGAAGGCCGTACGTCAGTTGAGCTTGAACACGATGCGGCGCTTGTCCTGCGAAGGCACCGGGTTGCCATCCTGCGTCGCCGGCTGGAATTTCCAGCGGCTCACGGCTTCGGTCGCAGCGCGATCGAACACGTGTCGCGGCTCGGCATCCACCACCTTCACATCGTCCACCGTGCCTTCCGGCGTGATGGTAAAGGTCACTTCCACCCAGCCTTCCTGGTTGGCGCGCACGGCCGTGGTCGGGTAACGCGGCGGCACGTTGCGCAGGAGCACCGCCGGATGGGTGCCTGCAGCGTTTGCCGTCGACGCATTGCCAGTGCTCGCCGTGTTGGTGGCAGCCTGCTGGCGAGCGGCTTCCGTCGCCTGTTGCTGCTGGGCTGCGCGGGCCTGCGCCGCACGCTGGTCAGCCTGCGCCTTCTGCTGTGCTTCCGCGGCGACGCGGTCTGCATCGGCCTTGTCAGCCGCCGCCTTCTGCGCGGCTACCTGTTGCTGCGCCTGCCTCTCCTTGTCCGATGCCAGCTGCTGTTCGCGATCCTGCAGCTTGCGTTGGGCATCGAGCTTGGAACGCAGGATGGTCAGCGTGTAGTTGGCGGGGTCGGCTTTCGCCAGCAGATCGATCTGGCGCTGTGCTTCGTTGAAGTCGCGCTGGTTGATCGCCTGCTCGGCCACGCTGGCACCCACCGGGAAGGTTTCACGCAGTGCGTCGGTGGCCACCTGGTTACCGGGCTGCTTCTCCAGCACTTCCAGGTAGAACTCGAAGGCGTTGTTGCCGGCCGGCGCCAGCAGGCGCTGCTCGTTCACGGCCTTGCGCGCTTCGGCGAGCAGCTGGTTCATGCTCATCGCGGCCACGTTGACCGGCGGCGGCGGTGCTTTTTCCGCACCTGCCTTTACCGGCGTGGACGGATGCGATCCGGCCTCGGAGTCGACCAGATCCTGGTGCGGCTTGATGATGAGGAACCACGACGCTGCGGCAAGAACGGCAACGACAGCAATGATGGCGATGGCGGCGGGCCGAATGGCCCCATGCGCGTGACGACGCGCATGATGTGTGTTTCGGGTACCCATGAGCTCTCTTCCCCCTGTGCATCCATGATGCGTCCACCCTCCCCGGGCGGCCGCGGCGCGGATGGGAGAAAGGTAACCGTAATGCAGCACTACGGCAAATCACTCAACGTGTCGGAGACGAACCGCACACCGCGCAGTGTCAGCCCACACACTCAATCGCTGACGCAGGGCCGTCGACGGTAGGAAATTTTCTTACTCCAAAATTTCCGAACCCCGGAAACGAAGCGTCCCGGCAAGGGCCGGGACGAATCGCTCTTTCGAAGGACTCTCCCCACGCTGGGCACCGCGGGGAGAAAAGTCGTTCTTGCTTCTTATTAAGAGTAAAGCAGTAAAGCTTACTTAGCCTTGGCAGCCTTGGCAGCCTTGGCCTTGGGAGCCTTAGCAGCCTTGGTCGCCTTGACGACCTTGGCAGCAGCAGCCTTCTTCACGGTGCGCTTCTTAGCAGCCTTCTTCGCAACCTTCTTGGTCGCGACCTTCTTCACGGCAGCCTTCTTGGCAGCAGCCGGGCGCTTCTTAGCAACAGCCTTCTTGGCAACCTTCTTGGCGGCAGCCTTCTTGGCGGCCGGCTTGCGGGCGACCGGCTTCTTGGCAGCGGTCTTCTTAGCCGCGGTCTTCTTCACGGCGGCTTTCTTGGTCGCCTTCTTGGCGGCCTTCTTTGCAGTGGCTTTCTTGGCAGTGGCCATAGTTCGTCTCAGCTCCTCATCAGTTGGCAGTGGTTGCCCAGTAAAAGCGTGTAGGAACGCCTCAACCAGCAGATCGCTGTTCGTGGCGTGCCGAAGATTGTTCACCTGACGACGGGTGCGTTCGTCAGACAGAGGCCTCAGGATGTGCAAGGGAATCGAGACCGTGATCTTGCGTACTGCGCCGGCCTTTTCTCCGTGCTCGACATAAGGCTTGATGAATTTCGATGTTGCCATGGCACCCGTTCTCCGTGTTCCGATGCGAAAGCTATTCCTGAAGATTTCAGCTGTCAATTGATTTTAACCATGAAATCAATCCGTTTCATCCACCCTGGGGAGGGTCCAAACCCCCGTCACACAAGGCCTTTCAGGGGTTTTTGTGCATTTTCATTTGGACGTCCATACGCCCAGAATGAAATGCCTTTTCCATTATCTCGATAGCAATAAAACCGCTTAAAACAAGGTGTTTTGGTTTTATTAGCCAAAAATTTCCGTTCATCCGCGTCTCACAAGGCCAGACACATCAATGACATGCGGAGGGGTGGCCGGACGCAGCCTCCAGGATGAACGAAACACGACTGAATTTATTTTTTCGGGACACCCGCCCGAACGACCGCTTCGGCCCTCCCCGACGACCGTCGAAGGCATCGAAGCGGGTCCGATCGCCGTACCGAGGTCGATGCGGAAGAACCTTCCGCTGGCCATCCATCCGCCTGGATGGCGAATGAGGGAACACGAAAAACGTCGCCGCGTTCACCCCTGCGTTCGCCCTGTCGAAAGACGAAAATCGCCTGGACGTCACTCAAAAAAGACGCCGGCCGCTGCGGGCGGCCGGCGTCGGGTAAAGCAAGCGGCAAATGCTTAGTGGTCTTCGTTCTCGACCAGGTCGGCATAGGCATCAGCGTCGAGCAGCTCGTTGAGCTCGCCGCGGTCGCTGGCACGAACCAGGAAGATCCAGCCATCGCCGAAGGCGTCTTCGTTGATGGTTTCGGGCTTGTCGTTCAACGTTTCGTTGACGGCAACGATCTCGCCGGACACCGGGCTGTAGATGTCGGAAGCGGCCTTGACCGATTCGACCACGGCCACGCCGTGACCCGCCTGCACGCTCGCGCCGATCTCCGGCAGTTCGACGTAAACCAGGTCACCGAGCTGGCCCTGGGCATGGTCGGAGATGCCCACGCGAACCAGGCCATCGTCTTCGACGCGGGCCCACTCGTGGGACTTGAGGAATTTCAGATCGCCGGGAATCTCGCTCATGATCAGATCCAGTCGTTGATGTGGGTCGTGGATGGAGCGGCAATTCTATCCGCTTCAAAGGATGGGCAACACGGGCCTCGCCCGCGTGCGATGAAAGCTGAGGTCAGATGCCTTCGCAGGGCTGGCCGTCGCGCACGAAGGGATATTTGACCAGGCGCACGGGCACTTCCTTGCCGCGGATATCCACGCGCACGTCGCCCGCCTCGCCGGTGGGAATGCGTGCAAACGCCACGGCCTTGCCAAGGGTCGGCGCGAAGCTGCCGGAAAGGATTTCGCCGTTGCCGTTCGCGGTCAGCACGACCTGGCCGTGACGCAGCACGCCCTTGTCGTCGAGCACCAGGCCGACCATCACGCGCTTTACACCTTCCGCCTTCTGCGCCTCGAGCGCCTTGCGGCCGATGAAGTCACGGCCTTCGTCGAGTGCGATGGTCCAGCCGAGGTTGGCTTCCCACGGTGACACCGTGTCGTCCATGTCCTGGCCGTAGAGATTCATGCCCGCTTCCAGGCGCAGCGTGTCGCGCGCGCCCAGGCCGGCCGGCGCAACGCCCGCATCGGCGAGTGCCTGCCACAGCGCCACGGCGTGTTCCTGCGGCACGATGATTTCGAAACCGTCTTCACCCGTGTAGCCCGTGCGCGCCACGAACAGCGGCATGCCATGCGGGCCCTGCGCAGCGGCGGCGGCGAACTTGCCGAGCTTCTTGATGCGCTCGTGATCAACCTCGGCCAGCAGGCCGATGACCTTGCTGCGGGCGTTGGGACCCTGCACGGCGATCATGGCGAAGTCGGGACGCTCCTTCACCTCGACACCGAAGGCCTTGGCCTGCTTTTCGATCCACGCAAGGTCTTTCTCGCGGGTGGCGGCATTCACCACCAGGCGGAAGAACTCTTCGCCCAGGAAGTAGACGATCAGGTCGTCGATGACGCCGCCCTGCTCGTTGAGCATGCACGAGTACAGCGCCTTGCCCTGCACCTTCAGCTTGTCGACGCTGTTGGCGAGCAGGTGGCGCAGGAATTCGCGCGTGCGGGCGCCGTGCAGGTCCACCACGGTCATGTGCGACACGTCGAACATGCCGGCGTCGCGGCGAACGACATGGTGTTCCTCGATCTGCGAGCCGTAGTTGATCGGCATGTCCCAGCCGCCGAAATCGACCATGCGCGCGCCGAGCGCACGATGGGTTTCATTGAGTACGGTCTTCTCGGTCATCGCAGTGGTGCCTTGGGGAAAGGACCATTATCGCCGGCCGCGCCGATACATTCCAAGCCAAGCGGAATGCGCACTTACCGTGCGTTGGCGTATCGCAACAGCATCGTGCGGCGCAGCATGTGCGAGGCGAGCGGGCTGTCTTGTCGCAAGGACGAATGCGCCGCCCCATGCTACCGGAGCGGCGCCTGATCGCCCGCGGTGAACGTTTAGTGCCTGGAGTCCGTCTGCCCCGAAAGGAGCTGTTCCACCACTTGTTCGGCCAACTGCTCGGGACGCAGGCCCGAGGTGCGCAGGCGCAGCTCGGCGTCATCGGGTACTTCGTAAGGTGAATCGATGCCGGTGAAGGTGAGGATTTCACCCGCGCGCGCCTTGCGGTAAAGACCCTTTGGATCGCGCCGTTCGCACTCTTCCAGCGTCGTATCCACGAACACCTCGACGAACTCGCCCTGGCCAAACAGGCTGCGGGCGAAGCGGCGTTCGCTCTGGAAGGGCGAGATGACGCATACCAGCACGATCAGGCCGGCATCGACCATCAGGTGGGCAACCTCGGCGACGCGACGCACGTTCTCCACGCGAGCCTCGGGCGTGAAGCCCAGATCTTTATTGAGGCCGTGCCGCAGGTTGTCCCCGTCCAGCATATAGGTGTGATAACCGAGCGAATGCAGGCGGCGCTCGACGAGGTTGGCGATGGTCGACTTGCCCGCGCCGGAAAGACCGGTGAACCACAGGCAGCGCGGCTGCTGGCCCTTGCTGACGCTGCGCGCGTCCTTGTTGAGGTCAGTGTGCTGCCAGTGCACGTTGGTGGCACGACGCAGCGCGAAATCGAGCATGCCGCAACCGACCGTGGCATTCGTGGTGCGATCGATCAGGATGAATGCACCCAGCGTGCGGTTGGCCTCGTATGACTCGAACGCAATGGCATGGTCGAGATCGATGTTGCAGTAACCCACCTCGTTGAGGTCGAGGCGGCGGGCCGCCAGCTCGGCCTGGGTATTCACATCCACCTTGTGCTTGATCGAGGTGACGCGCGCATTCACCGTGCGCGACCCGATCTTCAGCCAGTAGGCGCGATTCGGCAGCAGGGGTTCATCGCCCATCCACAGGATGTGCGCGGCGAACTGATCGGCCACCGGCGCGGGACGCAGTGCGTCGGCGATCACGTCGCCTCGGCTCACGTCGATCTCGCGATCCAGCGTCAGCGTCACCGCCTGCCCGACCGTCGCCTCCTGGAGATCACCGTCCGCCGTCACGATGCGCTCGACCCGCGCCCGGCGCATGGCGGGTTGCACCACCACTTCCGCGCCCACCGCGAGCTTGCCGCCGCAGATCGTGCCTGCGTAACCGCGGAACGATGCATCCGGTCGGTTCACCCACTGGACCGGCATCCGGAAATCCACACCCTGCGCGACGGCAGTGTCGGCCGCCTCCAGCAGCTCCACCAGCGTGGGGCCCTGGTACCAGGGCATGCGCGTCGACGGCTTGCCTACGTTGTCGCCCGTGGGCGCCACCACCGGCAGGCAGTGCACCGTGGTGATGCCCAGCTGCACGGCGAGTTCACGGTACTCATGGGCGATGGCTGCGTAGATGTCCTCGCGGCAATCGACCAGGTCCATCTTGTTCACCGCCAGCACCACCTGGCGGATGCCCATGAGGGCGCAGATGTAACTGTGCCGGCGCGTCTGCGGCAGCAGGCCCTTGCGCGCATCCACCAGCACCACCGCCAGCTGCGCCGTGGAGGCGCCCGTGGCCATGTTGCGGGTGTACTGCTCGTGCCCGGGGCAGTCCGCCACGATGAAGCTGCGTCGCGACGTATGGAAGTAGCGGTATGCCACGTCGATGGTGATGCCCTGCTGGCGCTCGGCGTCGAGGCCATCGGTGAGCAGGGAGAAATCCAGTGCGTCCGGCGCATCGGCATGCAGCTTGCGGCTGTCGCGTGCCAGGGCGGCGAGCTGGTCTTCAGGCACCATGCCGGCGTCGTAGAGCAGGCGACCCAGCAAGGTGCTCTTGCCGTCGTCGACGCTGCCACAGGTAATGAAGCGAAGCAGGTTGGTCTCTTCCGAGACGGTCGGGATGACGTCCACGGCGGCCATCAGAAGTAGCCCTCCTGCTTCTTGCGCTCCATCGAGGCATTGCCGTCGTTGTCGATCACCCGGCCTTGTCGCTCGGAACTGCGCGATGCAGCCATCTCGTCGATGATCTTGTCCAGCGTGTCCGCCGTGGATTCCACCGCACCCGTGAGCGGGTAGCAGCCCAGCGTGCGGAAACGCACGTCGCGCATTTCCACCTTTTCACCCTCACGCAAGGTGAAGCGCTCGTCGTCGACCATGATCAGGGCGCCCTCGCGCTCCACCACCGGACGCGGCTTGGCGAAATACAGCGGCACCACCGGAATGCCTTCGCGGCGGATGTAGTGCCACACGTCCATTTCCGTCCAGTTGGACAGCGGGAACACGCGCACGCTCTCGCCCTTCTGGATCTGCGTGTTGAAGGTGTGCCACAGCTCCGGTCGTTGCTGCTTTGGGTCCCAGCGATGCTGCGCGTTGCGGAACGAGAACACGCGCTCCTTGGCGCGGGACTTCTCCTCGTCACGACGGGCGCCGCCAATGGCGGCATCGAAAGCGTACTTGTCCAGCGCCTGCTTCAGCGCCACGGTCTTCATCACGTCGGTGTGCACGGCCGAGCCATGCGTGAGCGGCGAGATGCCCTGGCGCACGCCGTCTTCGTTGATGTGGACCAGCACCTCGACGTCGCCATCGGCCGCCACCTGCTCGCGGAACGCGATCAT
The DNA here is from genome assembly GCF_003121485.1 of Dyella sp. C11. Classification (GTDB taxonomy): domain Bacteria; phylum Pseudomonadota; class Gammaproteobacteria; order Xanthomonadales; family Rhodanobacteraceae; genus Dyella. Next base: position 375,076 of record NZ_QAVX01000002.1, read on the forward strand.
CTCGCGGAATTTCCAGGTGGTATCCACGTGCAGCAGCGGCATCGGCGGCCGCGCCGGATAGAACGCCTTGCGCAGCAGATGCAGCAGGACGGAGGAATCCTTGCCGATGGAATACAGCATCACCGGGCGCTCGAACGCCGCGGCGGTTTCACGAAAAATGTGGATGCTCTCGGCTTCGAGGGCGTCCAGATGGGACATGGAAGTCATGCTTGGTGCCACTGGTTTCAGGTGTGCCGGGTGCCTGGAAGCACGCGGTCGATGGATCAATCTAGCGGAAAATCGCGGCCCGGACAGCGCCACGGGCCGCAGAGCGTAAGGAAACGCTTCAGGTCGCCCACCGATGACTCACCATCATTTCGTCACCTGAGCCACGTAAGACTCCACTACTATCCCGCCCCATGAGCACATCGATGGCGACAGGAAGCGCACAACTCGATGCCACGGCCCAGCCCCCACGCCTGCGCGTGGCTGGCGACTGGACGTTGCCTCACTACGCTGCGCTGGAGCGCGTGGTCAACGGCCTGAAGAGCCGGCTGGACAGCCAGACACCCATCGACCTGAGCGCACTTGGCGCGCTGGACACCGCTGGCGCGGCGCTGCTGGCGGGCTTGCTCGGCGCAGCGCGACTGGGCGACCTGGCCACGGATGACCCCACCCTGCCGCCGGCACAGCGCGCCCTGCTGCAGACCGTCGGCAAGGCCATGGCCGGCCATGTGCAACCGAAGGTCTCGCCCCGCCACAACAGCGTGACCGACGTGCTCGCGCGCATCGGCGCCGCGATGGAACACATCTGGCACCAGCAGATACAGCTGCTGGGTTTTGTCGGCCTGACGCTGCAGACGCTGGCGCAGACCGTCTGGCGCCCCCGCCGCTGGCGCGTCACCTCGCTGGTGGCGCACATGGAGGAAACCGGCCTGGATGCGGTGCCCATCGTGGTGCTGCTCACCTTCATGGTCGGCGCGGTGGGGGCCTTCCTCGGCTCGACCGTGTTGGCCGATTTCGGCGCCACCATCTACACGGTGGACCTGGTCGCGTTGTCCTTCCTGCGCGAATTCGCCGTGCTGCGTACCGCCATCCTGCTGGCCGGCCGCACCGCCAGCGCGGTCACGGCGCAAATCGGCTCGATGAAGGCGAACGAGGAAATCGACGCCATTCGTGCATTGGGCCTCGACCCGATGGAATTGCTGGTGCTGCCGCGCGTGCTCGCCATGCTCGCCTCGATGCCCATGCTCACCTTTCTCGCCATGATCGCCGGCCTGATCGGCGGCGGCCTGGTGTGTGCGCTGGTGCTGGGCATCCCGCCGGTGATGTTCATCAATCTGGTCAAGACGGATATCGGCGTACGCCACTTTCTGGTCGGCATTGCCAAGGCGCCCGTGTTCGCTTTCCTCATCGCGGTCATCGGATGCCTGGAAGGCTTCAAGGTCACCGGCAGCGCCGAATCGGTGGGTGAACACACCACTTCGAGCGTGGTGCAGTCGATCTTCGTGGTGATCCTGCTCGATGCCGTCGCCGCGCTGTTCTATATGGAGATGGGCTGGTGAACGCCGTGGCCAAGCCGCAACCGGCAACCAATGTCATCGAGGTTCGCGACCTCGTGAACCGCTTCGGCACGCAGACGGTGCACGAGCATCTGGATCTGGACGTGCACCGCGGCGAAATCCTGGGCGTGGTCGGTGGATCGGGCACGGGCAAATCCGTGCTCCTGCGCAGCATCGTGGGATTGCAGCGCCCCACGTCGGGACAGGTCCGCGTCTTCGGCCAGGATCTGCTCGCCCTGCCACCCGAACAACGCTCGCGCCTGGAGCGCCGCTTCGGCGTGCTGTTCCAGAACGGCGCGCTGTTCTCCTCGCTCAACGTGGTGGAGAACGTGGCGATGCCGCTGATCGAGCATGCCGGCCTCTCGCGTTCGGATGCGCAGCAGCTGGGCAGCGTGAAGCTCGCGCTTGCCGGATTGCCGGTGGGCACCGAAGCCAAATATCCCTCCGAACTTTCCGGCGGCATGGTCAAGCGCGCGGCGCTGGCCCGCGCGCTGTCGCTCGATCCGGAAATCCTTTTCCTGGACGAACCCACCGCCGGCCTCGACCCCATCGGCGCAGCGGCGTTCGACCAGTTGATCCTGACCCTGCGCGACGCCCTGGGCCTGACGGTTTTCCTCGTCACGCACGACCTGGACACGCTTTACACCATCTGCGATCGCGTGGCCGTGCTCTCGCAGAAGAAGGTGCTGGTGGTAGGCCCGCTCGACGAGGTAGCCGAATACCCCGATCCGTGGGTGCAAGCCTATTTCCACGGCCCGCGCGGTCGTGCCGCCGAAGAAGCGCACGAGCGCGATTCATCCCCCGAGGTGCAGTGACATGGAAACGCGTGCCCATCACGTACTCATAGGCCTGTTCACGGTGATCGTGGTCGGTGCCGCCCTGCTGTTCGCGCTGTGGCTGGCCAAGTCCAGCTCGGATCGCCAGTTCGCCGAATACCAGGTGGTGTTCAACGAAGCGGTGAGCGGGCTCTCCCAGGGCAGCGCCGTGCAATACAACGGCATCAAGGTCGGCGACGTGGTCCAGCTGAAGCTCGATCCGCAGGATCCGCGCAAGGTGCTGGCCCGCATTCGCGTGGGCGGCGACACGCCAGTGAAGCAGGACACGCATGCCAAGCTCACCCTGACCGGCGTGACCGGCCTCTCCATCATCCAGCTCAGCGGCGGCTCGCCGGCAAGCCCCGCACTGGAATCGAAGGATGGCCAGCTGCCGGTGATCGTGGCCGATCCCTCGCCACTCAGTCGCATCCTTGCCAACGGCGAAGACCTGGTCACCAACATCAACGAAGTGGTGGCCAAGGCCAACATGTTGCTGTCCACCGAAAACACGGAGCACATCAGCCGCACGCTGGAGCATCTGGATCAGGCAACGGGCGCCATTGCCGGCGAGCGCGACGACATCCGCCAGCTGCTGCAGCAACTGGCGCTGGCCAGCAAGCAGGCCAACGAAACGCTGGCCAAGACCGATCAGCTCATCAGCAGCGCCAACGGTCTTGTCGACAACCAGGGGCGCGCCACGCTGGACAGCGCGCGCAATGCAATGGCCTCGCTTGAACGCTCCACCGCGGATATCGACCGCATGCTCAGCGACAACCGCGCCGCCATCAACGGCGGCCTGCAGGGCTTCAGCGAACTGGGGCCGGCCGTGCGCGAACTGCGCGACGCCGCCGGTTCGCTGCGCGGCATCTCGCGACGTCTCGACGACAACCCGGCGGGCTTTCTGCTCGGCCGCGAACGCAGCAAGGAGTTTGAGCCATGAGGTTGCCCATTCGTCTCTCCGCCGTCGTGGCACTCGCGCTGCTCGGCGCCTGCTCGGTGCTGCCCAAGTCGGAGCCTCAGGACATCTATCGCCTGCCCGAAACACCACTGCCGCGTGACAGCGCGTCGGCGGTGGCGTGGTCGCTGCGCGTGGACTCGCCCAACGCCGAACGCATGATCGACAGCTCACGCATCACCGTGCTTCCGCAGGGCGACACCGTGACCGTCTACAAGGGCGCGCGCTGGACCGATTCGGCGACCACGCTGCTGCGCAACCGCCTGGTCGATGCATTCCGCGACAACGGCCGTATCGCTGCCATCAGCACCGACGACAGCAGCCTGCAGGCGGATTACTCGCTGTCCGGCGACCTGCGCGCGTTCCAGTCGGTCTATGAGAACGGGCAGCCCGTGGTGGTGATCCGCTACGACGCGCGGCTGGTGCGCAACAACGGGCTGGCAATCGTGGCAACCAAACGCTTCGACATTTCACAGCCGGTATCGGGAACGGCCGTGCCGCAGGTGGTGACGGCCTTTGGGCAGGCATCCGATGCACTCGCTGCACAGGTGGTGGCGTGGACGTTGCAGCAGCCGCTGGAGGGGCGGGAAGCGGCGAGGCATTGAGTGATGCGGGGGCGGCACAAGTCATGGGCGTGCAGGCACGGTGCCGGCTCCTTCACGCGAACTTGCTCATTGCTTTGGCTTCGTCAACACCTCCGCGAGCCCACTGCCTGCCCTCCCTAACCGTCTATATTCCCTAACCGTCTACATTCCCTCACCGTCATTCCGGCGAAGGCCGGAATCCAGTGACTTTGTTCTGGACTGCATGAAAGTCTCTGGATTCCGGCCTTCGCCGGAATGACGGTGAGGGGACATGAGGCCGCACTACGAAAATCCAGCGCCATGGCATCGCCAGACGAGGGAAAGCGAGACCTTGCCTTGAAAGCTCTGCGCCCTCGCCTCTCGAAAACCTACCACCTCGCCGCATCCACCCAACGAAACGTCAAATTGAGCCGAGGCCCAACCGCCGACGACGTCTTCGGTAGATCGTGCACATAAAGCCGCTGCGTATCGCCCGCCATGCGCAGCAGACTGCCGTGACCCAGCTCGATACCCATCACATCATGGCGCGCCGCACCCGCGCGTGGCTTCAGCCGAAAACGCCGCACGGCACCCAGGCTCAGCGATGCAATCACCGGCTGCTTGCCCAGCTCCGGCTCGTTGTCACTGTGCCAACCCATCGAATCACGTCCGTCGCGATAGAGATTGGCCAGCACGCTGTTGAAGCGCGCATCACAGGCAATCGCCACGCGGTCACGCAGTGCGGCCAGCGCGGGCGTCCACGGATGCGGTTCAAAGCGCGTGCGTGAATACACGTAGCTGGCTTCCGCATCACCGATCCAGCAACTCAGACGGGGCGAATCCACCTCGCGGCCAAAGACGCGGATGCGGTGGACTTCCCAGGGAATAGACGCCCGCAGCTCGGCAAGCAAAACGTCGGCTTCGTCGCCGTCGAGCCATTGCGGCCACAGCGACAGCTCACCGCCGGGCAACCGCAACGGCTGCCAGCCGGCGGAGGTCTGATCGAACAGTCCCACGCGGCGCCTTGTCAGCGAATGGCCGGGAATGCCGGTTCGACGTCGAGGGTCGCCGCACACACCGAGGCCAGTTCGAGCAACCGCAGGTCCGAACCGCGCGCACCCACCAGTTGCAGACCAATCGGCATGCCGTCCGGCAGGTAACCCATGGGAATGTTCACCGCAGGGCATCCCGCCAGGCTGGCAAAACTGGTGAGGTCGGCCTGCGAATCGGGCACCGGGCCATCGAGCGGGAACGCACCCTGCGGCGTGGTCGGCAGCACGAGAACGTCGATCTGCGCGAACAGGCGCCGCATCTTGAGCGTGGCGGCATCGAGCACGCGGTCGGCGCACGCGTAATCCGCCGCGCTCTTGCCGGCGGCATAGCTGAGCAAACGGCGGAAATGTTCCGACACGCGATGGTCGGTATCGGCCAGGTCCTTGGCGAACGTGCCCAGCATTTCCGCTTCCATCAGCAACAGGCCGGCGCGACGCGTGCGCGCGAAATCCCAGTCGGCGAAATCGACCGTGCGACGCTCGCCCAACTCGCGCGGCCACTTGGCCAACGCGGCTTCGAACACGGCAATGACATCCGGATGCACACCCACGGCGGAAAGGTCGGGCAGGAAGCCTGCGCGCAGTCGGCCCGGTTCCCAGTCCGGCGGCGACAACGCCACGCGACGGCGACGCGAGCGCGCATCGTCGGCGTCGTAGCCGGCCAACACCTGCAACAGCACGGTGAGGTCATCGGCACTGCGTGCGATCAGGCCCACGGTGTCCAGGCGCCGTGCCGCGGGCACCATGCCGCGGGCGGATATCTCTCCATGCGTCGGCTTGAGCGCATAGACGCCGCAATAGCTCGCCGGGATGCGAATGGAACCCAGGCTGTCCGAACCCACCGCCGCCACGGCCAGGCCCGCAGCCACGGCCGCCGCCGCACCACCCGATGAACCACCCGCCGTGTAGCCATGGCGCAGCGGGTTGTGCGTTGCACCGTAATGCGGGTTGTCGGTGACCGCGCCCAGCGCGCCTTCATCCATGTTGGTCTTGCCCACCAGCACCGCGCCGGAGGCACGCAGGCGCGATACCACATGGGCGTCATCCGTCACCGGTTTGCGCCGCCCCGCCAGGCCCGCACCGGTGGGCCAGCCGGCCACGTCGAAGTTGTCCTTCAAGGCGATGGGAATGCCGTCGAGCCGGCCGATCACGCCATCGCGTCGCCGATGCTGCGCTGCAAGAGCCTGCTCCTGCAGCATCGCCGAACTCAGGCTGACATAGGCGTTGATTTCGGGGTTGAGGCGTTCGATGGCCTCCAGGTACGTCTCGGCCAGCGCCTGTGGCTGGACGCGCTCCACCGCCAGCCAGTGCAACAGCTGGCACATGGTGGCGCGACGCAGATCGAGTTCGCTGATCGGAGGTTGCGCATTCATGCTTTTTTTCTTCCCTGGTTCGCTCTGGGAGGGATTATCACTACTGCACATGAAGGCTTTGCAAGGATTTGGCCACCGTTGCCCCCGGTGGCCTGAACCCGGACAATGCCGGTTTGTCCGTTCCATACGTCAGGGAACGGTATCGTGCCGCCCTAGCCCGTTGGAGTCCGCCGTGAGCGACCGCGAAATCATGGAATACGACGTCGTCGTCGTTGGCGCTGGCCCGTCCGGGCTCGCGTTCGCCATCCGCTTGAAGCAACTGCAGCCGGACACCAGCGTCTGCGTGATTGAAAAGGCATCGACCATCGGTGCGCAGATCCTGTCGGGCGCGGTGATCGAACCGCAGCCACTGGACGCGTTGCTGCCGGGTTGGCGTGACAATCCGCCGCCCATCTGCGTGCCCGCCACGGAAGACGAATTCTGGCTGCTCAGCAAAACCGGCGCACGCAAGCTGCCGGTGCCGCCGGGCATGAACAACCACGGCAACTTCATCGTGTCGCTGGGCGCCATGTGCGCGTGGCTGGCACCGCAGGCCGAAGCGCTGGGCGTGGACGTGTTTCCGGGCTTCGCCGCCGCCGACACCATCTACAACGAGGACGGTTCCGTCGCCGGCGTGCGCATTGGCGACATGGGCGTGGCGAAGGACGGTTCGCACAAGGCCGGCTACACGCAGGGCATCGACATCAAGGCCAAGGTCACCGTGCTGGCCGAAGGCGCGCGCGGCAGCCTGACCAAGCAGCTCATCAAGCGCTTCAAGCTGGATGCGAACAGCGACCCGCAGGGCTACTCCATCGGTATCAAGGAACTGTGGCAGGTGCCGGCAGGTCGTGCGCAGGCAGGCAAGATCGTGCACAGCTTCGGCTGGCCGGCCGACAGCCATACCTACGGCGGCAGCTTCCTCTATCACCTGGACAAGGACCGCATTGCGCTGGGCTACGTCAGCGGCCTCGACTACAGCGATCCGAACTACCAGCCGTGGGAAGCTTTCCAACAGTGGAAGAACCATCCGTCGGTGAAGTCGCTGCTCGAAGGCGGCACCATTCTCTCGGCGGGCGCGCGCGCCATCGTCACGGGCGGTTACCAGTCGTTGCCCAAGGTTGAAATGCCCGGCGCCTTGCTCATCGGCGATACCGCCGGCCTGCTCAACGTGCCGAAGATCAAGGGCACGCACCAGGCCATCAAGAGCGGCATGCTCGCCGCCGAGCACCTGGTCGCCAACTCGCTCAATGCCGCAGGGTTCGACGCCAAGCTGCGCGCCTCCGACGTGATGGCGGAGCTGAAGACTGTCCGCAACGTCAAGCCCGGTTTCAAGAAGGGTTTGTGGTTCGGCATGGTCAACGCGGCCTGGGAAACCCTCACGGGCGGCGCCTCGCCGTGGACGCTGAAGAACAAGGCGGACTTCTCCTCGCTGCACAAGCTCGGCGAATGCGAAGAACCCAAGCGCGACTACGTGCAGCCGCGCGAATTGCCGCCGCGTGACCGCCTGGCGGGCGTGTATTTCGCCGCCACCGAGCACGACGAAGACCAGCCCATTCACCTGCACGTGGCCGACACCGACGTGTGCGTCACCAAGTGCACCGTCGAATACGGCAACCCGTGCACACGCTTCTGCCCGGCCGGCGTCTACGAAATCGTGGATGAAACCAAGCCCGACGGCAGCAGCGGCAAGCGCCTGCAGATCAACGCCGCCAACTGCGTGCACTGCAAGACCTGCGACATCAAGGACCCGTACCAGATCATCAACTGGGTCACCCCGGAAGGTGGCTCGGGCCCGAATTACCAGAACCTCTGATGTGAGGGCACTGCGCTGTCCGCCCGACTCACCTGGCGCTTCAAACGCCTGAATTACGCCCTGCAGCGATTTCGCGGCAGCGTGGCGCTGCGCGGTTGGCGCGGCACGCTGGCGCGCGTTCGACAGGAATTCGAACGGCGTCCGACGTTCGACGACGCCTTGCACGTCGAACCGCTGGATGTGCCGTTCGAGCCCTTCGCGTTGCCGACATCGGCGAAACCGCTGGTCTCGGTCGTCATCCCCATCCACGGCAAGATCGCGTACACGCTGGCGTGCCTGCGTTCGCTGACGCGCCACGCGCCGCATGCGCCATTCGAAGTCATTGTGGTCGACGACGCGTCGCCGGACGATTCGGTCGAACGTCTTGGCCAGGTGGAAGGCCTGCGGTTGCTGCGCAATGCGCACAACCTGGGCTTCGTCGGCAGTTGCAATGCCGGCGCGGCGGCAGCGCAAGGCGAATTCCTGCTGTTCCTCAACAACGACACGCAGGTCATGCCGAACTGGCTCGATGGGCTGCTGTGTACGTTCGGCGACCGCAGCGATTGCGGCATCGCGGGCAGCCGTCTCGTGTATCCGGACGGACGGCTGCAAGAAGCGGGCGGCCTGGTGTTTGCCGACGGCGCCTGCTGGACATCCGGGCGTTTCGAGCAGCGCGACGCGCCGGCATGGCGCTTTCGTCGCGAGGTCGATTACGTCAGCGGTGCATCGCTGATGATCCGCCGCGACGTGTTCGATCGCGTGGGCGGTTTCGACATGCGCTACGCACCGGCCTACTACGAAGACACGGACCTTGCGTTTTCCGTGCGCGCCCAGGGCTTCAAGGTCTATTACGAGCCATCGAGCACGGTCATCCACTGCGAAGGGATCAGCGCGGGCACCGACCTGAGCAGTGGCATGAAACGCCACCAGGTGGTGAATCAGGCTACGTTTGCCGCGAAATGGGCCGACGCGCTGGAGCAGCAACCGCCGGTGGGCACCTCGCTGCTGCGTGCGCTGCGCTGGCGTCGCAAGGGGCGCATCCTGGTCGTCGACAGCATGACGCCCGAGCCGACTCGCGACTCGGGTTCGCTGCGCCTGAGCGCCATCCTGCGGCTGCTCGACGAACAAGGTTGGGCCGTGTCGTTCCTGCCCGATGACGGGCGCGCCAGCGATGAGGAAATCCGTGCGCTCGGCGCACTTGGCACGGAAGTGCTGTGCCGCCCGTGGATCTCCGATCTCCCGCACTGGTTGCGCGCACACGGCCACGAACTGCGTGCCGTCATGTTGTGCCGCCATACCGTCGCCGGCCAGTACGCATCACTGGTACGCAAGCACGCCCCCAAGGCGCGCCTGCTGTTCGACACGGTGGACCTGCACTTCCTGCGCGAACAGCGCGCCGCCGAACTCAGCGGCAACGCCAGCATGGCGCGCCAGGCACTGGCATCGCGCAAAAGCGAACTCGCCCTGATCGAGCAATGCGATGTGACGTTTGTGGTGAGCCCGCACGAGCAGGCTTTGCTTGCGGCGGAACTTCCTCACGCAAAGGTCGAGCTGCTGTCCAACATCCACGAGGTATTCGGCTGTCACCGCCCTTATCTAGGTCGCCGCGACCTGGTGTTCATCGGTGGCTACGGGCATCCGCCCAATGTCGATGCCATCCGCTGGATCGCAGCGGAGATACTCCCGGCTCTGCGTGCACATTTGAAGGACATCCAGGTGCATGTCGTCGGCGATATTCCGGAGGCAGCACGCAATGAGTTGTCTTCCCCCGGCCTGGTTTTCCACGGTCGCGTCCCTGATCTTGCGCCCATCATGGAGCGCACCTTGGCGTCGATAGCGCCATTGCGATTCGGTGCCGGTGTGAAGGGCAAGATCAACATGGCCATGAGCCACGGCTTGCCGGTAGTCGCCACAGGCACTGCCGTAGAGGGCATGCAGCTGAAGCCTGGCGTCGACGTACTGGTGGCGGAAGATCCGGCAGCCTTTACTGAAGCAGTGGTACGCCTTGGGTCAGACGAAGCCCTGTGGACTACGCTTTCCCGGAACAGCCTGCACAACGTGGATCGGCATTTCTCGCCCCGGGCTGCTGCCGACACCCTCCGCCGCGTGCTCGATTGACCAGCCACCCTGCAACCGGGACCATGCCCGGGTCGTCCGGGTAACGTACATGTCCTACTTCAATATCGCGAAACGCCAGTTGTTTCATTTGCTGCGCACGGGCTTCCGCCTGGTGCCCATGCCGGTGGCGACGCGTGACCGCTGGCGGCAGCGTTTCCTTGATCGTTACGCGGGACTGGTACCGTCCGGTCCGCGTGGTCGTGCGCCCGTCGCCAGCGCGCGGCGTCCGCTGCTAAGGGCGACAGGTCACGCCATCGGTTACGTGCACCGCCGCGAAGAACCGCTTCCCCCGTCGCTCCCCGCCACGCTGGTGACGTTCTATCTCCCGCAATTTCATCCCATTCCCGAGAATGATGCCTGGTGGGGTGAAGGCTTTACGGAGTGGCGCAACGTGACGCGAGCGCTGCCTCAATTCGAAGGCCATGCGCAGCCACGTTTGCCGGGAGATCTGGGGTTCTACGATCTGCGCCAACCCGACGCGATGCGCCGCCAGATGCAATTGGCGCGCGAGTACGGCATCGGCGCGTTCTGTACGTATTTTTATTGGTTCGCGGGCAAGACACTCCTTGAGACGCCGTTGCGCCAATGGCTTTCCAGGCCTGAACTCGATCTGCCGATCTGCCTTTGCTGGGCGAACGAAAACTGGTCGCGACGCTGGGACGGTCGCGCCGAAGATGTGCTCATCGGACAGCAACACAGTGCCGAAGACGATCTGGCATTCATCGCCCATGTTGCTACCTACTTGAAGGACCCGCGTTATCTCAAGGTCGATGGCAAGCCGATGTTGCTGGTCTATCGCCCGGGTCTTCTTCCTTCACCCAGGGAGACAGCCGCTCGCTGGCGCACCTGGTGCCACGATCACGGTATTGGCGATATCCATCTGGCGTACGTGCAGAGTTTCGACCGTGTCGATCCGGCAAGCATCGGCTTCGATGCGGCCGTGGAGTTTCCTCCCAACAACACAACCCTTGCCCCCATCACTGCCAACCAGCAGCTGATCAATCCCGACTTCGCCGGCGACGTGCTCGACTGGCGCGAACTCGCACGCGATGCCATGAAGGCTGCTTCTCCGGCATATCGGTTGTATCCCGGTGTGAACCCCGGCTGGGACAACGAGCCGAGACGCAGCGGGCGTGGCCGCGTTCTCGCACATGCTTCGCCACGCGGTTATCGCGACTGGCTCCGCCATGCCGTAGACGTGGCAAAGGTGCGTTCGCCTGGCGCTCCCATGGTTTTCATCAACGCGTGGAACGAGTGGGCTGAAGGCGCGGTGCTGGAGCCCGACATGCGCCTTGGCTACGCATGGCTGGACGCGACCCGTGCGGCGCTGCTGCCTTCGCGCGAAGGCACCGACAAGCGTCCATGCGTGGTTGTACACGCTTGGTACGTCGATGTGCTCGATGAAATCGTTGCGCAGCTGCAGGCCAATACGATGGACTGGCGCATCATCATCACCACGTCGCCCGAGCGCGAGCGCGACGTTCGCGCTCGCCTGGCGTCACTTGGGGTCGAGGCGGAAGTCGATGTCTTCGAGAACCGCGGCCGAGACATCCTGCCCTTCCTTCACGTCGCCGATCGACTGCTCAACGAGGGTGTCGATGTCGTGCTCAAGCTGCACACCAAACGTTCAGTGCATCGCGACGACGGAGCGCAATGGCGCAAGGAACTGCTGAATCATTTGGCAGCACCCGATCGAGCCTCCCGCATCCTGGAAGCGTTCGCCGCCGACCCGCACCTTGGCCTGGTGATGCCTGAGGGGCATTCGCAGCCGCTGAACCATTTCTGGGGTGCCAACGAGGGCAATGTGCGAGCGCTTTGCGTGCGCCTCGGACTTCCCCAACCTGCACCGGACGGTCAGTTCATTGCGGGAAGCATGTTCTGGGTCCGACTGGCGGCCCTGCGCCCCCTGCTCGATGCCCACATGGAACCCTGGGAATTCGAGCAGGAGTCCGGCCAGATCGATGGCACGACGGCCCACGCCCTGGAACGCATCGTCCGCGTGGCCATATCGGCGGCCGGTTTCGAGGCCGAGGATGCCGCCCGCCTCTGCGGCCAGTCCTCGCACACCTCGCAAACTCCCTATCCATACGCTCGCCGCACCAGCTAAGCCACTGAGCTGACAGAAGTTACGGCACGTATTCATACAAATGTTTGAAGCCGGGTAGAATGGTCTTTTCTGCCCGCGCAGCGGCTTATTGGTGAAGGACCCGCAGATGAAGATTCTTGTCGGCTACAAGCGTGTCGTGGACTACAACGTCCGCATCCAGGTGAAGCCCGATGGCACGGGCGTGGTGACGGACGGCGTGAAGCTTTCCGCCAACCCGTTCGATGACATCGCCCTCGAAGAAGCGCTGCGTCTGCGCGAGAAGGGCGTGGCGGAAGAAGTGGTGGTCGTGGGCATCGGCCCGGCCGACCTCACCGCTCACCTGCGCAACGGCCTGGCCATGGGCGCCAACCGCGCCATCCACGTGGTGACCACCGACGCCGTGCAGCCGCTGACCGCCGCCCGCGTGTTCCAGAAGCTGATCGAGAAGGAACAGCCGGGCCTGGTGATCCTGGGCAAGCAGGCCATCGACGACGACGCCAACCAGACCGGCCAGATGCTGGCCGCACTGTGGGACCGCCCGCAGGCCACCTTCGCCAGCAAGGTCGAGATTGCCGATGGCAAGGTCACCGTGACGCGCGAAGTGGACGCCGGCCTGGAAGTGATCGAGGCGGAACTGCCCGCCGTCATCACCACGGACCTGCGCCTCAACGAGCCGCGCTTCATCAAGCTGCCGGACATCATGAAGGCCAAGTCCAAGCCCATCGATTCGATCGAATTCGGCTCGCTGGGCGTGGAAGCCAACGACCATCTGAAGACCACGCACTACGCCGCGCCCGCCAAGCGCAGCAAGGGCGTGATGGTGAAGGATGCGGCCGAACTGGTCGCCGCGCTCAAGCAAAAAGGCCTGCTTTGAGCAGCCCTGGAGATAACGACATGTCCAAGATCCTCGTCATCGCCGAACATCTCAACGGCAAGCTCAATTCCTCCACGGCGCGCGCCGTAAGCGCCGCTGCAGCCATCAAGCCGGATGCGATCGACGTGCTGGTGCTGGCCGACAACGCCGACGCCATTGCCGCCGACGCCGCCAAGATCGACGGCGTGAGCCGCGTACTCACCATCGCCCGCGCCGAGAACGCGCACCCGCTCGCTGCCGTGCTGGCCCCGCAGATCGCCAAGGCCTCCGCCGGTTACAGCCACGTGTTCGCGCCCTCCACCACGTTCGGCAAGGACGTACTGCCGCGCGTGGCCGCCCTGCTGGGTGTCGCGCAGGTCAGTGACGTGATGAGCGTGGAAGGCAGCCACACCTTCAAGCGCCCGATCTACGCCGGCAACGCCATCATCACGGTGGAAGCCGACGCAGGCAGCACCGTCGTTGCCACCATCCGCACCGCCTCGTGGGCCGCAGCAGCTACCGGCGCCAACAACGCGCCGGTCGAAACGCTGAGCGTCGACGTCACCCTGCCGACGCACACGCGCTTCGTCGAACTGCAATCGGGCAAGAGCGACCGCCCGGACCTGCAGAGCGCCAGCAAGGTGGTCTCCGGCGGCCGTGGCGTGGGTTCGAAGGAAAACTTCGAGATCATCTACAAGTTCGCCGACAAGATCGGTGCCGCCGTGGGTGCCTCGCGCGCCGCCGTCGACGCCGGCTACGTGCCGAGCGACCTGCAGGTGGGCCAGACCGGCAAGATCATCGCGCCGGAGCTGTACATGGCTATCGGCATCTCCGGTGCCATCCAGCACCTCACCGGCATCAAGGACGCCGGCACCATCGTCGCCATCAACAAGGACGGCGAAGCGCCGATCTTCGAGATCGCTGATATCGGCCTGGTGGGCGATCTGTTCAAGATCCTCCCGGAGCTCGAGCAGGCGCTGGGCTGATATAGGAGCTGCGTGACGGCGGAAAGCCCCCGCCGTCACGTTTTTGAAGTCGCCATCGGGCGATTGTGAAAAAACGTCCGGCCACGGATGGGCCGCGTTAAGGTCAATCAGGCATGCTGTAAAGCTGTCGTAGTAACATGCCCGTGCGCATTTTTATGCGCCAGTGCCAAGCGATCAAGGTCGCTATTCAGGCATGGATTGAACCTAGGGGCGTCATGGAAAGTTTGTCTGCCAACGTGGGGGCCCACCGCCCCGTCTCCGAGTGCGTGCCGCTTTGCGTCGACCTGGACGGCACCCTGATCCATTCCGCCCTGCTGGTCGAGTCGGCGCTTGCGTTGCTTTCACGGAGCCCCTGGTCGATTTTTCCGATGCTGGGTTGGCTACTGCGTGGCAAGGCCCACCTCAAGCGAGAGATCGCCAGCCGGGTCACCCTTGATCCTGCCCTCCTGCCCTACAACGCCAACGTGCTTGAATGGGTCAGGGAACAACAGCCGTTACGCCCGGTTGTTCTTTGCACGGCATCCGACGCCGAGTTGGCTGAGGCCGTCGCGGCGCACGTGGGAGGGTTCGATGCCGTGCTGGCCAGCGATGGTCAGCGCAACCTCTCCGGCAGCAACAAAGCCCAGACGCTGGTCGAGCTCTATGGAGAGCGTGGCTTTGATTACATCGGCAACGCCAAAGTCGACCTCAAGGTGTGGAAGCACGCGCATGCAGCCATCACTGTGGAGTCCGGCAAGTCGCTGAGCGAAGCAGCAGCTCAAGTCACCACGGTGGAAAAGCGGTTCAAGTTGCCATCGCCAGGTATCAAGCACTGGCTGAAGGCACTGCGTGTCCATCAGTGGGTCAAGAACGCGCTGGTGTTCCTGCCGCTGCTGGCAGCGCATCGCCTGTTCGAGGTCGAAGCCGTTGTCTCCACGCTGCTGGCGTTCGTCTGCTTCAGCCTGTGCGCATCCAGCGTCTATATCACCAACGATCTGCTCGATCTCGCGTCTGATCGTCAACATCATCGCAAGAAGAATCGCCCCTTTGCGGCAGGCCATTTGCCACTCATCGCCGGCCCGATTGTTGCCGCGGGCCTTCTGCTGATCAGCTTTGCGCTTGCCACGATCCTCCGTGAAGTCTTCGTGGCGGTACTCGCTGGCTACTATGTGCTGACCAGTGCGTACTCGCTACGCTTCAAGCGCATCGTGATGCTCGACGTCGTCGTGCTAGCCACGCTGTACACCAGCCGCATCGTGGCTGGCACCGCCGCCATCCAGACGAAGCCTTCGTTCTGGCTGCTCGCCTTTTCGATGTTCATCTTCCTCAGCCTGGCAATGGTGAAACGCTATATCGAACTGTTGTCGGCACAGAAGGCGGGCAAGATCAATGCGAGTGGACGTGGTTACGATGTAGGCGACATTCCGCTCATCCAATCGCTGGGTGCCGCCAGCGGTTACTTGTCCGTCCTCGTGCTCGCGCTTTACATCGACAGCCCGGACAGTCGCGTGCTGTATCACCACCCCCATTACCTGTGGCTGCTTTGCCCGCTGCTCCTGTACTGGATCAGTCGCACCTGGGCCATCGCCCATCGCGGTGTCATGCATGATGATCCCGTGGTTTTCGCAGTCACCGACAGACTGAGTCGCGGGCTGCTGGTGATTGCCGCGCTCGTGATCCTCTTTGCCATCCAATGAGCAAGACCGGGCAATCCTGGGGTCGCTATCCTCAAGCGGACCAGACGATCATTTCCATCAGCGATCGGCATGCGGCTTTGCCTTCCGTAGCCGGAAGCGCGCTGCCGCACGGCAATGGGCGTAGCTACGGTGATAGCTGCCTCAATGATGGCGGCACGCTGCTGCATGCGCGTGCGCTGGATCGCTTCATCGCTTTCGATCCACAAACAGGCGTGCTCGAATGCGAAGCGGGCGTGCTGTTCTCCGAGATCCTGGATCTTGTCGTACCGCAGGGCTGGTTCCTGCCGGTCACACCCGGCACGAAGTTCGTCACCGTGGGTGGCGCCATTGCCAACGACGTGCACGGCAAGAATCACCACAAAGCCGGCACGTTCGGTCGCCACGTTCTGTCGCTGGAACTGCTCCGCTCTGATGGAAGCAGGCGCACCTGCAGCCCCGAGCACCATCCGGACTGGTTCGCCGCAACGGTTGGCGGTCTCGGTCTCACTGGGCTCATCACCAAAGCGACCATCCAGCTGCGACGCGTCGCCGGACCGTGGATGAGCGGCGAGGTACATCGTTTCAAGGATCTGGATGGTTTTTTCCGACTGTCCCAGGCATCTGATCGCGACTACGAATACACCGTCGCGTGGATCGACTGTGCGAGCGAAGGCAACGCGCTGGGGCGCGGCATCTTCACCCGCGCCAATCACGCACCGGCTCATCCAGATAGCCGTCCAACGGCACCATCGCGTCGTTTGCGCGTGCCGTTCACGCCGCCGATCTCGCTGATCAATCCGCTGAGCCTGCGTGCATTCAACACGCTCTATTACCACCGGCAACGCGAGAGCGTGGGTCATCTCACCATGCACTACGAGCCGCATTTCTATCCGCTCGATGGCATCGGCGACTGGAACCGCATCTATGGGCCGCGAGGCTTCATGCAATACCAGTGCGTGGTGCCGCCGACGAGATCGGCCGATTGCATGGAGACGCTGGTGAAGACCATCGCCGCTTCCGGCGAAGGCTCCTTCCTGGCCGTCCTGAAGCAATTCGGCGATGTTCCTTCACCCGGCCTGCTCTCGTTTCCGAGACCCGGTGCCACGCTGGCGCTGGACTTCCCCAATCGCGGACCCCGCACCCTTGCCTTGCTCGATCGCCTGGACGACATCGTGGCGAACGCAGGCGGCGCCGTGTATCCGGCCAAGGACGCGCGCATGCCGGGCAAGTACTTCAAACACTATTTCCCCGCGTGGGAATCCTTCAGCCCATACATCGACCCGAAGTTTTCTTCCAGCTTCTGGCGTCGGGTCACGGAGTAAGCATGCAAAAGGTCGTCATCATCGGCGCCACGTCCGCCATTGCCGAAGCCACGGCACGCCTTTACGCCGCGCGTGGGGCCCAATTGTTCCTGATTGCGCGAAACGCAACGCGGCTAACGGACATCGCCGCCGATCTGCGCGTGCGCGGTTCGCAGGAAGTGTTCCATGCCTCGCTCGACGTCAACGATCTGGATGCACATGCACATGTCATTGAACAGGCCTGGGCGGCGCTAGGCTCCGTGGACGTGGTCCTGGTGGCACACGGCACGCTTCCGGACCAGGCACAGTGCGAGTCTTCCGTGGAGGTGGCTCTGAAAGAGTTCTCCACCAACGCCACATCGACTATTGCGCTGCTGACTTCGATGGCACCGCGATTTGAAGCTCAGCGCAGTGGTGTAATGGCCGTGATCTCGTCTGTCGCCGGCGACCGTGGTCGCCAGAGCAACTACCTGTACGGCTCTGCCAAGGCAGCTGTCTCGGCTTTCGCAAGCGGTCTACGCCAACGCATGGCCAAGGTCGGCGTGAATGTGCTGACCATCAAGCCAGGCTTTGTCGATACGCCGATGACCCGCGAATTCAAGAAGGGCGCACTCTGGGCCAAGCCGGACGACATCGCGCGCGGCATCGTGCGCGGCGCCGATCGCGGCCGCAACGTGATGTACCTGCCCTTCTTCTGGCTGCCGATCATGCTGATCATCCGCCACATTCCCGAGTTCATCTTCAAGCGCATCAAGCTCTAACGCCCATGAACAATATCGACAAGCATTCCAAGCTCGTTCTCACCGGCGCGGCCGGGCTGGTAGGCCAGAACCTGATCGTGGAATTGAAGGCGCAGGGTTACACCAACCTCGTCGCCATCGACAAGCACGAATACAACCTCGGCATTCTTCGCCAGCTGCATCCGGATGTGCAGGCTATCCACGCCGACCTCGCCGAAGACGGCGACTGGAAGGACGCGTTCGCCGGCGCTGCCTGCGTCGTGCAGCTGCACGCGCAGATCACCGGCAAGTACACCGAGCTTTTCACCCGCAACAACATCGATGCAACCAAGCGCGTGCTGGACGCCACGCGCCAGCACAACGTGCCGTACATGGTGCACATCAGTTCGTCGGTGGTGATCTCCGTCGCGGATGACGATTACACCAACTCCAAGAAAGCACAGGAAAAGCTCGTTGTCGAAAGTGGCATCAAGCACTGCGTGCTGCGTCCGACGCTGATGTTCGGCTGGTTCGATCCCAAGCACCTGGGCTGGCTGTCGCGCTTCATGGCCAAGACGCCGGTATTCCCCATTCCGGGCGACGGCCGCTACATGCGCCAGCCACTTTATGAACGCGACTTCTGCCGCTGCATTGCACGCTGCATCGAAACGCAGCCCGATGGCGATGTCTACGATGTGGTGGGCGATACGCGTATCGACTACGTGGACATCATCAAGACGATCAAGCAGGCCAAGAATCTGCACACCATGATCGTGCACATCCCCTATGGCCTGTTCCACTTCCTGTTGCGGGTGTACGCAATCTTCAGTGGCAAGCCACCCTTCACGGCTGACCAGCTCAAGGCGCTGACAGCAGGAGATGAGTTCCACGGCATCGACACGCAGCAAGTCTTCGGCTTCCGGCAGACACCGTTTGCCGATGCCATCAAGGAGAGCTATTGCGACCCGCAATACTCTCGCATTGTCCTGAGGAGATAAGGCAGCGAATCCTGCACTGGCACGGAACGCGCCGAATCGGGGAGCAGCATTCTGCGGCACAACGAGAATTTTTTCGGCAAGTTTTTTTGGAAAGAGATGATGAATAGGACCTCTCAAGTGCAACATTCATCGACAGCCAGAGCGGCAACGCGACCCGGAATGCTCGTTGCGGTCCTCGCGATAGTTGTCCTAGTGGCGGCAGCCCGATCCGTTTGGGTGTCCTTATACGGTACGGACATTCCGTTCTGGGACCAGTGGTCCCAGATCATGACGCAGATTGCGCCACTCAAAGAGGGGACGTGGCGGGTCAGCGAATATTTTTCTCCCCACAACGAGCACCGCGTGCTCTTCACCCGCCTGATCAGCATGGCCTTGATGGAGCTGAACGGGGGCATCTGGAGCAACCTGGTCGAGGCTTACGCGAACACGGTCATCTATAGCGTCACCATGGCGCTGTTCTATGTCCTTGCATGTCGCGGGGCCACCCGCTCTTTTGCGTTGCTCATGCTGCTTGCAGTGGTGATTCTGGGCATCATGCCGTACGACTGGGAAAACACTCTTGTCGGGTTCCAGAACCAGTTCTACGTCATGATTGCTTTTGCCATAGCGCTGGTGGGTATCGCCAGCTATGGCCGCCCCAACCTGGCCACAGCCGGCCTGCTCGCAGTGGTCGCGTTTGTTGGTCTGTTTACGATGGCTTCGGGTCTTTTTGCAGCAGCTGCTGTCTGCGCCGTGGTTGTTCTTCGCACATGGCGGGCGCCTTTGCCCAAAATCTATGTTGCGTGCGTCGTCGCAGCGATGATTCTGGTCGTACTGTGCGGCTTTCTGCTACTTCCGGATACACCGGGGAATGGAGACTACAAAGCGCAAGGACTGATCGACCACATCCACGCTTTTGCCCTCGCACTCGTCTGGCCATTAGTCCCTGTGAGACCCAGGCATTTCCTGCTCGCGACCATGATCTGGGCACCAAGCCTCATCTGGCTGATCAAGTTTCTGATCACCAGAACCACAAGGGATCGCGACATTTTTCTCATGGGAATCATCGCGTGGGTGCTTCTCCAGGCCGTTGCCATTGCCCATGCCAGAGGCCACAACATCACTTCGATTCCGTCGCGTTATTCCAACATCTGTGCGCTCGGATTGCTGGCCAATCTCGGGCTCGCTTTAAGCTTGGTTTTCGACGAACAACTTGGCGCGCACAGGAGGACCCTTGGCCAGGTCGCCATTGCCTTAGGCGCTGGAGTTATCGCCTTCGTCTTTATAAAGCGTTTCCCTGATGACATGGATGTCGTGCATCAACGTTACGATTTCAGTCGAATGGAGACCTTTTATACGCGCTCCTACCTCCGTTCGAAGAACCCAGCATTCCTTCAACACCCTTCCCTGACTATCCCGTTTCCCAATGCAGAGCTGTTGAAAACCTTTCTAGATACGCCGGTCGTCCAAAGCCTGCTGCCGCCATCGCTGCAACCGGACCGTGCCTCTGTTCCCGACGTCTCGGCGAATCAGAAGTCTTTCGCCGATACCGCGCTTGATATACAGAAATCCGTCCAGCACTTCATGGCCGGGCTGGGTGTCTCTACTCCTTCCATTTTCTTCAAAGAAGAAGACGGCGACTTGAGCACTGGGGACTCGCCCATAGGCGCGTGCTCAAACACCGACGTCAATGAAACGGAGGTAAGCACCGCCCCCTTCGTTGCAAAAAGCAACGATCCTATGCGTTTTTACGGCTGGGTCATCAACCCACAAAGCCGCATCACGGGGCGCTTTTTCATCGTGCTTTCGGGCCCCAAGACCTACAGGCTGGAAGTGAATCCTTTCATGAAGCGCCCGGACGTGGTCAAGGTCATGCACTCGAAGCCTCGAGATACATTTGGGTATCGTGCTTATGGAATCCTTCTGGGGGTTCCTCCGGGAGATTATGCCGTCCAATTGACGACAGCAGCGAATCCGGCCCAGCTCATCTGCAAACTGCCGTTCCAGCTGGTTATCACTTCTTAAAACACATCATTCCCGCCACTGGGCGGTTGAAGCGAGCAGGGCCTACCCCCGCTCTCGTCATCACCCTGGCAGCAGACAACCTGGCCGCCTTACCGGCGCCTATGCACTAGAGAATGCCCTCATGACCAATCAACGAATTGTCGTCCTCGGCGCCGGCCCCATGGGCCTGATGGCAGCCATGGAGCTACTGAAGCAAGGCCACCAGGTCGATATCTATGAAAGAGACGATCGCATAGGCGGCATGTCGGCGACCTTCAATTTCGATGGGCTGGATATCGAGCGCTATTACCACTTCATCTGCAAAACCGACTTCCCGCTGTTCCAATTGCTCGATGAGCTCAAGCTGTCGGACAAGCTGCGCTGGACCGACACGAAAATGGGCTTTTTCTATAACGGGAAACTCTACAAGTGGGGAACGCCCACTGCGTTGCTGGCCTTTGACGGGCTAGGCTGGATCAGCAAGTTCCGCTATGGCCTCCACGCCATGTACACCAAGGGCATCAAGGACTGGCGCCCATATGACGGGATGAACGCCACAGCTTGGTTGCGCAAATGGATTGGCGAGCGCGCCTATAACGTCCTGTGGAAGAGCCTGTTTGAACTCAAGCTGTTCGAATACAGCGAAAACATCTCCGCTGCCTGGATCGGCACGCGCATCAAGCGCGTCGCACTGTCGCGCCGCAGCCTCATGCAGGAAACCATGGGCTACCTGGAAGGTGGCTCGGATGTGCTGCTGAAGAAGATGGAGCAATTCATCCTTGAACGCGGCGGGCGAATCCATCTCAAGTCGGGTATCGATCGCGTTGAAGTCAACGAGGGCAAGGTCGCGGGCATCGTCGTCAATGGCGAAACGATCGCTTGCGACAGTGTCATTTCCACGGCACCGATTCAGTACGTCCCACGGCTTGTGCCGGAGCTTCCGGCCGATTTCGTGAAGCGGATCGATGCCATCAAGAATATCCCTGTCGCTTGCGTCATCCTGAAGCTGAAGCAGCCGCTCAGTGAGAATTTCTGGATGAACATCAACGATCCGTCCATTCAGATTCCTGGCGTCATCGAATACTCCAACCTCAATCGCATGTCGCCGTCGATCGTGTATGCGCCCTTCTACATGCCCAAGACACACCCCAAGTGGGCTCAAAGCAACGATGCCCTCATAGAAGAGGTCATTGACTACCTGAAGAAGCTCAATCCGAACTTCGACCCAACCTGGGTACTGGCAAAGCACTGCCACCGCTACGAGTTCGCCCAAACGATTTGCCCGCCGGGCTTCTACGACATGCTTCCCAGCATGAGGACACCGGTGGACGGCTTTTTCATGGCGGACACGGGCTATTACTATCCCGAGGATCGGTCGATCAATGAGAGCATTGAGGTAGCCAAAACCCTAGTGAAAGCGGCGGTAGGCAACCAGGGCTCATGAGATGAACAAGCAGTTCATCTTGTTCGTCGTCGCAGGCGGTACTGCCGCCTGCGTAAACTTTTTTTCCCGCATGGTGCTCAGTCACTGGCTCGTCTTCAGCGCGGCCATCGTCGTTGCCTACGTACTGGGCATGATCACGGCGTTTGTGCTCAACCGCCTGCTGGTATTCAAACAGGTGAGCCATTCGATGCGCCACCAGGTGTTCTGGTTCACCGTCGTTAACCTGGCAGCCGTGTTGCAGACACTTGCCATCAGCCTGTTGCTTGTCGAGTGGCTGTTTCCCCGCACGGGGTTCGGCTGGCATCCTGAAACCGTAGCCCATGCCATTGGCGTTGCCGTACCCGTGGTGACCAGTTTCGTGGGGCATAAGTACCTGACCTTCAAAAGCGTCGCGGGCTGAAATCAGGCCGATAAGGTACTTATTTTTTAAACGTGATCAGATTTTTCACCCCGCCGTCACGGCTAACAGCCAAGTGCACGGGGGCTGAGCGTGCTCGGCACGACAATGCCTCCCCTGTGGGTTTTCAAACGCAAGCGCATTACAATCAATCACTTCCATGGGTGCCTCTGGGGATGCACTCACCTTTTTGCGGGACCGATGCAGGATGCGCACGGGTCTTCGCGTTTGCCGTATTTGAGGAATAGCTATGCCGGAAGACAAGGCGGAATCGTCGTCAACCATGCGCCGACTCTGCATTTTTTCGTTCTACGACGGCGATGGGATCGTTGACGACTACGTCTTTTATTTCCTCAAGGAAATGGGGCGTTACGTCGAGCGCATTCTCTTCTATTCCAATGGCCCGCTGTCGCGCGATTCGGAAATTGCGCTGCGGGATCTCGGTCATGAAGTAATCCAGCGATCGAATGCGGGCTTCGACGTGATGGCTTATAAAGAGGGTCTGCAGCATATTGAGTTCGACAAGGACAATCGCTATGACGAAGTCCTCATGGTCAACCATACGTGCTACGGGCCCATCTTTCCGTTCGATGAGTTGTTTTCGACCATGTCGGAACGGTCGTGCGATTTCTGGAGTGTCACGGCGAGCCTTGAGACTCTGGCTAAGCCATCTTCGGGTGTGAGCAAGCCGCCCTATTACCTCGACACCAATTTTATCGCGGTCCGAAAGGACATGTTGCAATCCCACGCGTTTCGCAACTACTGGAAAGCCATCGAGCCGAGTTTGACGGCCGATGCCGCCGCCAGAAGCCACGAGCGGGTTTTCACTGATTATTTTGCCAAACTTGGCTACTCGCATCAGTGCTACCTGGATTGCACCAAATACGGAACGCGGCTCCCGGCGCTTTACGACATCGACGAAACACTAATCGATCGCAATCCGCTCCTGCGCAGGGATGCATTCCTCAGCGATCCGCGGGTGATCGAGCACAACGCGGTGGATCTTCCGCGTGCATTGGGAGTCATCGCGGGAACTTCAACCTACGATCAAGCGCTGATCTGGAAGAACGCTGTCCGATCGGCCGAGTTGCGCATGCTCAATGCCAATGCTGCACTCACCAGCGTATTGCCCGATGTAAGGCTCAAGCAGGGTGAGTATCCGAAGGGACGAGAGCGCGTAGCGGTATGCGCGCATGTCTACTACACCGACATGCTCGATGAGATCCTGGCGCTTACGGACACTATTCCGGGCAACTATGACTTCATCGCCACCACGGAGACGGAAGAAAAGAAGCGCTCCATCGAGGACAAGGTTCGCGGTCGAAAAAATGTCGCCAATGTAATCGTGCGCGTCGTCGAGCAAAACCGCGGACGGGACATGTCTTCGCTGTTCATCACCTGTCGCGACCTGTTCCTGGAGGATCGCTATGACGTCGTCTGCCGCCTGCATACGAAGAAATCGCCACAGGTAGCGGCGGGCCAGGCCAACAACTTCAAGCGACACATGTTCGAGAATCTCTTGAACAGCCCCGGCTACACGGCGAATGTCCTGGACATGTTCCACGACAACCCGTGGATAGGTGTCGCCGTGCCGCCACTGGTGCACATTGGCTATCCCACCATGGGGCATGCCTGGTTCACGAACCGCGAGCGCGCCGAAGAGCTTTGCCAGATGCTGGGCCTCCGGGTAACCATGGACAGAGACACTCCCGTCGGGGCCTTCGGCACGATGTTCTGGTTCCGTCCAAAGGCGATCAAAGCGCTCTTCGCACACCCTTGGCAGTGGACCGATTTCAATGCCGAGCCCAGGCACGTGGATGGCGGCCTGGCTCACGTTCTTGAGCGATTGATTTGTTACGCCGCCCAGAACGAAGGATTCACCACCCAACAGATCATCAGCTCGCATCTCGCGTCCCGCAATTACGCAATGCTTGAATACAAGCTGCAGCGCCTGTCCGCATCGCTGCCCAACGGTGAATTCAATCAGCAGGTGGATATTCTCGACGCGTGGAAGCGCGCGGAGTATCGCGAGAACGTCCAGGCCACGCACAGCCCTGTCGCTCACCATGCGCCATGGCAGCCCACCGTCAGGCAGGCTTGGGGCGAGGTTGTGCTGGCCATGAAACGTTCGCTGGCGCACCGCTCGCCCGGCACCACAAAGCTTTTGCGCCCGGTCTACCGAGGTCTGGCCCGGAAGAGCTGACGCACTGATGACGCGCACAGCACTCCATCTGATCACCCTTTAGGTTTCTGATGTCCGCCAATCAAGAGAGACCGGTTCCGATGGAATCGATCATGCGCCGACTGTGTATTTTTTCCTTCTACGATGCCGACGGCATCGTAGATGACTATGTCATCTACTTTCTCCGGGAAATGGGGCGCCATGTCGAGCGCATCCTGTTCTACTCCAATGGCCCGCTGACCCGTGATGCAGAAGTGGCCTTGCAAGGGCTCGTGCACGAAGTAATCCTTCGTCCCAACGAGGGCTTTGACATCCTTCCGTACAAGGAAGGCCTGGAGCTCATCGACTTCGATCGGGACGGCCACTACGACGAAGTCATGATGGTCAACCATACCTGCTATGGCCCCATCTTCCCGTTCGACGAGCTGTTTTCGGTCATGTCACAGCGCAAGTGCGATTTCTGGGGCGTGACGGCTCACATGGAAATGACACCGAACCCGTTCACGGGTAAGGGCACACTGCCCTATCACTTGAACTCCAATTTCATCGTGGTCCGCAAGGACATGCTGCGGTCGAAGTCTTTCCGCGCGTACTGGGAAAAACTTGGTGGCAGCCTGACTTACGAAACCGCCGTACAAAGCCACGAAACGGTTTTTACGCAACACTTCACCAAACTGGGTTACGTGTGCGAGTGCTATCTGGACTGCACAAAGTACGGCTCACACTATCCCGCCTTCATCGATATCGATGAAACCATCGTTGACCGCAGTCCGCTGCTAAAGCGCCGCCCTTTTTTTCACGATCCCCGCTTCCTTGAGCACTACAGTGTGGATCTGCCGCGCGCCATTGACGTGGTCGAGCGCACTTCCGATTACGACCGCTCGATGATCTGGAAGAACATCACTCGTTCTTCCGAGTTGCGTACGCTCAACACGAATGCGGCGCTTACCAGCGTCCTTCCTGATGTGCGGATCAAGCAAGATGCGCCGCCCGCCGGGTTGCGCGTGGCATTGTGCGTACATCTTTTCTATACGGACATGCTGGACGAGATCCTGGCGTTGGGTG
Organism: Dyella sp. C11; assembly: GCF_003121485.1. Taxonomy (GTDB): domain Bacteria; phylum Pseudomonadota; class Gammaproteobacteria; order Xanthomonadales; family Rhodanobacteraceae; genus Dyella. The sequence goes on from NZ_QAVX01000002.1 coordinate 400,933, forward strand.
ACACGATACCGGGCCAGTACGACTTCATCGCCACGACGGAGACCGAGGAAAAAAGGCAGGCTATCGAGTCGGCGGCGCGCCAGCACAACAATATCGCCCATATCATCGTGCGCGTGGTGGAACAAAATCGTGGCCGCGACATGTCTTCGCTGCTTATCACGTGTCGCGACCTGTTCCTCGAGGACCGCTACGATGTTGTCTGTCGCCTGCACACCAAGAAGACACCGCACCTTGCATCAAGCCGCGCTGGCGGATTCAAGCGGCACATGTTCGAAAACCTGCTCAACAGCCCTGGCTATACGGCAAACGTACTGGACATGTTCCAGGACAACCCGTGGATTGGCATGGCCGTCCCACCCATCATCCACATTTCCTACGGAACGCTTGGGCACGCATGGTATGACAACAAGGCACGCGCCCAGGACATTGCACAACAGCTGAAGCTCAACGTCCGCTTTGACCCTGACACCCCGGTGGGCGCGTTTGGTGGCATGTACTGGTTCCGACCCAAGGCGCTGACGAAGCTGTTCGAACATCGTTGGAAATGGACAGACTTCGAGCCGGAGCCCTATCCACTGGATGGCAGCCTGGGACACGCCCTGGAGCGCCTTCTTACCTATGTGGCGCAGGACGCGCAGTACACGACGCAGCAGATCATCAGCTCCCATCTCGCCGCCTCGAACTACGCCATGCTCGAATATAAGCTTCAGCGCCTCTCTGCGGCGCTGCCGAATGGCGACTTCAATTACCAGGTTCATATTCTCGACGAATGGAAGCGGGCCGGTTACAGAGCCGCAAACATGCCCGACTCCGCCAGGCAGCCGCTGTCGCTGTCGTTGGCGATCGGCGAGTTGACCATTGCCTTGAAGCGCTCGCTCGCTCATCGTGCTCCACGCCTTGCGCGGATGCTGCAATCGCTCAAGCGTTCGCTAACGGGCAACCCGAGCCGCACGCAATGATGAAATTTTTATGGAGTAACTCACGTGTCTAACATCTGTCTCGTTACCGGCGGCGCCGGTTTTATCGGGTGCGCGATCTCTCCGCTGCTTGCAAAGCATTTCGACCGCGTCATCGCGGTTGACAACATGCATCCGCAGATTCACGCGACGGCAAGCCGACCTGCAGCCCTGCATGAAAAAGTCGAACTGGTCATGGGTGACGTGTCCCAGCGTGAGACCTGGGACGCTTTGCTGCCAGGGCTCAAGCCCGACGTGGTTATTCATCTCGCCGCCGAGACAGGGACGGGCCAGTCGCTGACCGAGGGTTCGCGCCACGCCAATGTCAACGTGGTGGGTACGACGCAGATGTTAGATGCGTTCGTTCGCCATGACGCCATACCCAGGCGCGTCGTTCTCACTTCAAGCCGGGCAGTCTATGGCGAAGGCGCATGGCAGGATGCCCAAGGGCGTGTGTCGTACCCCGGCCAGCGTTCGCGTGCACAACTTGAAGCCAAGCAGTGGGACTTTCCGGGCCTCACCTGTCTTCCCTTCGAATCAACGCGTACCGAACCCCGCCCGACGAGCATTTACGGATCCACCAAATATGCGCAGGAACTTATCCTCAAGGCATGGGCCTTGTCGTTCGGCGTCGAAGTCGGGCTGCTGCGACTCCAGAACGTCTATGGGCCGGGCCAGTCACTGAGCAACCCGTACACCGGCATCGTTTCCTTGTTCGCTCAACTGGCAAGAACTGGCAAGGTCATCCCCCTCTACGAAGATGGGGAGATCGTCCGTGATTTCGTGTTCATTGATGACGTTGCCAGTGCCGTCTTCCGCGTCACCACGGGGAACATTCCTTCCGCGGATGCCTATGACGTAGGCTGCGGTAGCGGCACAACAATCCGCGAGCTGGCGGAGATCATCGCATCCATCTACGGAGCGCCCGCCCCGGTTGTAAACGGCGCTTATCGCAATGGTGACGTGCGCGCCGCATCGGCAGATATTTCCCGCACCCAGGCTGAGCTTGGCTGGCACCCGCAGTGGGACGTGCGCAAGGGCGTCACTGCATTGTGCGCATGGATTGACGGCCAGCTGTAATGGACTTGTCTACGTACGGCGTGCTGAAGCAGCACGCCGTACGTAGCCTGCCCGAAGGCTATTACGCAGTGGCATGCGCGATGGCATACCGGTTGTCCTTGCGTCCTTCATGAATAAGCCATTCACTCAAGACGGACAGGTAGTCAACCGAATGGCAGCTCTGGATATTCACTGCCCCTGCCGCCCGCTGGTTCTATCGAAGGGCACGTCGATCCGGTTGCTTATCTTGTGCGACCATGGGCGCGCAAGGTCGAACCCTTTATCGTCACGTCCCAGAATCGACGCAACAACCAGCGCCGATTTAGCGTCAGCTCAAACATTTGCGAAAGTTGCGCGCGATGCTCGCGCAAGTCCGCTAGTTCAACAGCAGATTCGACACCCTGTGCCTGTTCCTGACGCAAGGCACCGTCAAGTTCGATACAACGCTTCGACAACTGTTCGTTTTCCTCGATCTGTCGCCCATGCCTCACCGACAAGTCGGCCATCATGGTTTTCAGCGCCCGCAGTTCATCCGTAACAGCCTGCAAACGCGCCATGGTTTGGTGAAGCTCGTCTTGCTGCGATGCGCTCTTTGCAACGATGCCCTCAAGCTCATGGATGCGCGTCTCCCGTTCTGTCGCGACATCTATGATGTGCTGGTGCTGACTTGCCAGCAGTTGAATATGATTTGCACGCTCAGCGGCCAGGCCACTGAACTGCGCGACCTGCTTACCTACGGATTGAAGTTCGCCCTCGAGCAATCGAATGTGATTGATTCGCTCCAGTGCCACGCCGTCGAGCTTGTATTTCTGCTGCGTAACCCAGCGATACAGATTTGCCGCTTCCAAATAGCGTGTATCAAACTGCTCCAGTACGGACCACTCTGCCCGGCCTGCCGCCACGTCCGCGCATAACGAGTACAACTGCGCTACGACAGAGGACGAGCCCGCCGATGGCACGGGTTTCTCCATTTCGTCCGGGGAGCGATGGTGCCTATCATCCGGGCTGATAAAAGCATCGATTTGCTGGAATACCTCTTCATCCTGACAGGGCCACTCGATACCCAGGTCGCTACCGATACGACCCACTGCGTGCCGCCAGTCCGCCAGCAGATCGTCGTAACGAATCATCGATCGCGGCATGTCATTCGTATATCGAATGGCTTCCAGCGAGTGTTGCGTCCACATGAGATCCGAGTGGGCTTCGCTCCAACCTTCGCGTGCAAGCAACGAGCCGGCCACCTCATCTGGCTTGCGCACCACGACCAGGGCGGCAGCCCGCACCCCGACTCGCCTGAGTGCCTCTCGCCACAAGGGAACGAGCCGGCACATACGGGGATCCTTCACGGACCAAAGCGTTTTGCCCGCAAAGTCCCCACGGATGAGGTGCACGATTTTGTCGATCGCCGCGTAACTGGCCGGCTGCTCCAGCCAGCCGTCGGGCATTTCGCGCACATCGTGCCAAGTGCGGCCAAGCGCAGCCAGTAACTCCTCGTGGATCTCTACCGCTTCGGCGTGCTCCCAGAAACCCTTGGCATTGTCCGCCTGGGCTTCGAGCAGGTTGGAGCCCAGATCCGCCCCCAGAAGATTCAGCACACGCGTGGTTGCCGACGTGCCGCTGCGATGCATGCCCAATACCAAAATGGCCGTAGCCTGGGCCATAGGGAAGGTTTCATTTGAGCTCATGGCGCAACTCCGCTGGGTCGTTACTCACCTCAACGTCCGGGCGGACGTGAAAGTCGACAAAGCCGGTCGCAAGTCGGCCCGGATCCGGTGGCACGCGGAATAACGCGGCGTCGATCACCCGATCCAGAAACGTCTCTCCTTCTTCCACGCGCCCGCGCACGCCAGCGTTGAGAAAATAGGTGCCCGGTGCGAGAAGACAGCGAAACTTGAACCGGACTTTGACCAGAGCACCAGTTTCCACAACGTCAATAGCGTCTGCCTGCGTGGCGGACATGGCGCCACCCAACTCGACACCGGACACCGTCTTAATAAGCATGCCGAACGTGACCGATACGGCAGGCCGTTCAAATCGCACGAGATAGGTGTAGAAGAACTCGCCCCCTGGCCTAAGCACGTTTACGCGCTGGCCACTGGCCGTCTCGATATGCGGGTCTTCGATGGTTGCGCCATGCGTGGCGAATCGCACCGTGCTCTGAGGGACCAAGCCCGGATCCAGATAGGCATCATCCACTGAATCTTCCAACGAAAGCGCGGGACGAGATACATCTTCGTGCCTGGCGTCGCTTATGCCTGGCTTTTCCAGAGCCACATCATTTACGCCATGGCGACTGAGCGCCATTTCATGCTGCAACCTGGCACGCACGGAAGCCGCCATGCTCGCAGGAGCGTAGAGCAATTTCTGGTATCGCGAGATCACATGCTTGGGGGAGCCCATCGCCAGCAGTTCACCGCGATCGAGAAGGATCGCCCGATTGCACAATTCAAGCACCGTACTGGGAGCGTGCGACACGAAAAGTACCGTGGCGCCCGCATCGCGGATTTTCTCGATTCGCGCAAAGCACTTGCGTTGAAATGCCTCGTCTCCCACAGAGAGCGCTTCGTCGACGACCAGGATATCCGGCATGACATGGATTGCCACGGAAAATGCCAGGCGTACATACATGCCGCTCGAATAGCTCTTCACTGGCTGATCGATGAACTCACCGATGTCGGCGAAAGCGGCGATCTCATCGAAGCGATTGTCGATCTCGGCGCGCGTCAGGCCGAGTACGGTGCCATTGAGATAAACATTTTCCCGGCCCGTGAATTCAGGATTGAAACCCGCTCCGAGTTCCAGCAGCGCCGCAATGCGCCCATCCACGTCCACCGAACCTTCAGTAGGAGCAAGCGTGCCGCAGATAATCTGCAGCAAGGTTGATTTGCCCGAACCGTTGCGTCCAACAATCGCCACGGTTTCGCCGCGATGAATCTCGAAGTCCACTCCCGTCAAGGCGTGGAACTCACGGAACCACCGGTTCTTTGCCGATGTCGGCGAGAACATCTGAAGCAACCGGTGATGTGGTTTGGAGTAAACGGGAAAGCGTTTATGCAGTCCTCTTACCCTGATGGAAAACTCAGAGGACATCGGCAAATCCTCTTCGGGTGGCAGCAAACGCACTGAAGCCCATGTAAGCCACGATCACTGCGGCCATCGTGTACAACCCAAGACCACTCCAGTCAGGAAGCTGCCCCCACAGGGCCACCGCGCGGACCTGATCGATGATGAAGGTCAATGGATTGATTTCGAAGATCCACCGCACTTCTGGTCCCACGGCGGACACGGGCACGATGGCGGACGATGTGAACAACAACGCGGTAGTCAACACGCCAGTCACCTGACTGATGTCGCGAAAATACACGCCGAACGCGGCCAGGCCCCAAGCGACGCCCAACGCAAGAACGAACAGGGGCGCGACGACAAGCGGAAACAGCACGATCGTCCAGCTCAGCTGACCAGTCAGGACAAGCTGAAGAACAACAAATGCGACCAAATTGGTGAACAGGTGAAACAGTGCCGAAAGCGCCATCGGCCACGGCAGTATTTCAAGCGGGAAAATTACGCGCTTGACGTAATTCACATTGCCGACAACGAGCGATGGCGCGCGATTGATGCACTCGGCAAAGAACGCGTGAGTGATCAGGCCCAAGAACAGGATAAGTGCAAAACTTCCGTGCTCATTGTTGGCCTGTGGCCAGCGACTCTTGAGAATGCCACCGAACGCAAACGAGTACACGGCCAGCATCAGGAAGGGACTGATCAGCGACCACAGCAAGCCAAAACTTGCACCGCGATATCGTCCCAGGATTTCACGTTTGGTCAATTCCACGGTCAGTGAACCGTGCCGCGCAAGTGCGGAAAGCGGGCTGCCCACGAACGTCAACGAACGTGTTGGGACTGAATGCATAAATACTCCCGACTGGATTCGCGCCGTTGGCGCGAATCAGGATCAATCCAGGGCAGCGGCTAGTTCGGCCTTGAGATCGCCGACGTCTTCGACGCCAACGGAAAGTCGAACAAGTCCGTCACTGATTCCCAGGCGCTTGCGATTAGCCGGTGGAATGGAGGCGTGCGTCATGATGGCGGGATGTTCGATCAGGCTTTCCACGCCGCCCAGGGATTCGGCAAGCGCGAACAAGCGGCAGCGCTCGAGCATCCGGCGCGCCTTCTTGAGGCCACCCTTGACCTCCACGCTGATGATGCCGCCGAAACCATCCATCTGCTTTTTGGCAAGCGCATGTTGCGCGTGGCTTTTCAGACCGGGATAAATCACACGATCGATCGCGGGATGTTTCTCCAGCCACGTGGCCAGCTCTAGCGCGCTTTCGCAGTGTGCCCGCATGCGCAGGTGAAGCGTCTTCAGGCCACGCATGGCCAGAAATGCATCGAACGGACCCGCCACGGCGCCCACCGAGTTCTGCAGGAAGGCCATCTGCTCGGCCAGGCCCTTGTCGTTGCCCGCAACCACAATGCCACCCACCATGTCGGAGTGACCATTCAAGTATTTGGTTGCGGAATGAAGGACCAGGTGCGCACCGAATTCCAGCGGACGCTGCAGCATCGGCGAGCAGAACGTGTTGTCCACCACCAGGATCAGGCCATGCTTGTGCGCGAACTCTCCGAGCTTGGCGAGATCGACCAGCTTGAGCATGGGATTGGTCGGTGTTTCGGCCCAGATCATGCGCGTATTGGGCTTGATCGCGGCCTTGAGCGCCTTCGTGTCGTTGAGATCAATGAAGGTAAAGTCCAGGCCCGCCGAACGGCGACGCACCCGCTCGAACAAGCGATAGCTGCCACCGTACAGGTCATCCATGGCGATGACGTGGCTTCCACTGTCGAGCAAGTCGAGCACGGTGGCGGCAGCGGCCAGGCCGGACCCGAATGCGTAACCGGCGGTGCCGCCTTCCAGGTCGGCGACACATCGCTCGTAGGCCATGCGCGTGGGATTTTGCGTGCGGGAGTACTCGTAGCCCTTGTGAACACCTGGGCTGGTTTGCACGTAGGTGGACGTCGCATAGATGGGCGTCATGATGGCGCCCGTCGATGGGTCCGGATGCTGTCCGGCATGAATGGCTCGCGTACCGAGCCCGAGTATTGGATGCTTCTTTTTCGTCGCCATGGCCACCACGTCGGAAACCGGGCCATGGGCCCGGTCAATGATTCGTCAAGAATACCGGTTGATTCCCCTATCTTAACTGGGAAAACCACGGGCGCCCCGGCAGCCAGATGAACGGGCCTATAACTAACCCAGGTAAATCGGCTTTCCATAAGGCTTTCGGCGGACCCCGCGCAAGTTTGCGGGCTTTCCAAAGCATGACAGAATGGGCGAACGTATTTTGCCCAGTTCAGGACTTATGACGACACTGCTAGTTACCGGCGGAGCCGGCTTCATTGGTGCCAATTTTGTACTCCAGGCCGTTGCCCAGGGGCACAGGGTGGTGAACCTGGACAAGCTCACCTATGCGGGTAACCTGGATACGCTCTCATCCTTGGATGGCAATGAGCGCCATCTGTTTGTGCAAGGCGACATCGGCGACCGTGAACTCGTTTCCAGCCTTCTGAAATCGCACAACGTCACGGCTGTGGTCAATTTCGCCGCCGAATCGCACGTGGATCGTTCGATTGACGGCCCCGCGGAATTCGTTGAAACCAACGTCGTAGGCACGCTTGGCCTGCTCGAAAGCAGCCGCGATTACTGGCGTTCGCTTGATGAGGACGCGCAGCAAAAATTCCGCTTCCTGCACGTGTCCACGGACGAGGTCTACGGCTCGCTGGGCGCGGAAGGTCAGTTCAAGGAAACGACGCCTTACGCACCCAATTCCCCCTATTCGGCCTCGAAGGCCGCTTCGGATCATCTGGTTCGTGCATTCCATCACACTTACGGATTGCCGACGCTGACCACCAATTGTTCCAACAATTACGGTCCGTACCAATTCCCCGAAAAGCTGATTCCGCTGATTATCCAGAAAGCCCTGGCAGGCGAATCGCTGCCGATTTACGGCGACGGCCTGAATATCCGCGACTGGCTTTACGTGGGCGATCACTGCACGGCTATCCAGCGCGTGCTTGAAGCAGGCCGTATCGGTGAAACCTACAACGTCGGCGGCAATGCCGAGCGTGAGAACATTACGGTTGTGAAGGCCATTTGTGCCCTGTTGGACAAGCGCCAGCCGCTGGCCGACGGTCGCAAGCGCGAATCGCTGATTACCTATGTAAAAGATCGTCCCGGTCATGACCGCCGTTACGCCATCGATTCGTCGAAGCTGCAGAACGAACTGGGCTGGCGGCCGTCGCAGACGTTCGAAACGGGTATTGAACACACGGTCGACTGGTATCTGGGCAACACCCCGTGGGTGTCGCGCGTTCTCGATGGCAGCTACCGCATGGAGCGGCTCGGCGCATGAGCAAGCAGAAAGGCATCATCCTGGCGGGCGGCTCGGGCACGCGCCTGTATCCGATCACGCAGGCAGTCAGCAAGCAGCTGCTGCCGGTGTACGACAAGCCGATGATCTACTACCCGCTTGCCACGCTGATGCTGGCGGGTATCCGCGATGTGCTGATGATCAACACGCCGCACGAGCAGGCGCTGTTCCAGCGACTGCTCGGCGACGGCAGCCAGTGGGGCATCAACATCACCTACGCGGTGCAGCCCTCGCCAGATGGCCTGGCGCAGGCATTCATCATCGGCAAGGATTTCGTCGGCAACGACCGCAGCTGCCTGGTGCTGGGCGATAACATTTTCTACGGTGTCGGTCTCACTGAGCGGATGAAGCGCGCGGCAGCGCGCGAGCACGGCGCCACGGTGTTCGGCTACTGGGTGAAAGACCCGCAGCGCTACGGCGTGGCTGAGTTCGACAAGAGCGGCAAGGTCATTGGCCTGGAAGAAAAGCCGACCGCCCCCAAGTCGCATTACGCAGTCACGGGCCTGTATTTCTACGATAACCGCGCACCCGGCTTCGCTGCAGAACTCAAGCCTTCGCCGCGCGGTGAATTGGAAATCACCGATCTCAACCGCTGTTATCTCGAAGACGATTCATTGCATCTGGAGCAGCTCGGTCGCGGTTATGCGTGGCTCGATACCGGCACGCACGAATCGCTGATGGAAGCGGGCGACTACATCCAGACCATCGAGAACCGCCAAGGCCTGAAGGTCTGCTGCCCCGAAGAGATTGCTTACGTCAACCAGTGGATCGATGCCGAGCAACTGCTGCGCCTGGCCGCACCGCTGTCCAAGACTGGCTACGGCCAGTATCTGCAGAACCTGATTGAACAAGGCTACGTTGGATGAAGTTCATCGAAACCTCCCTGCCTGGCTGCGTTGTCATCGAACCGCAGGTGTTCGGTGACTCGCGTGGCTTCTTCTACGAGAGCTACAACGAAGCGAAGTACCGCGAAGCGGGCATCGACCGACGCTTCGTCCAGTCCAATGTGTCCCGCTCCGCACGTGGCGTGCTGCGCGGGCTGCATTACCAGTGGCCCCGTCCGCAGGGCAAGCTGGTCAGCGTGCTCGAGGGCGAGGTGTACGACGTCGCGGTCGACATTCGCCGTGGATCGCCCACGTTCGGCAAGTGGACGGGCGTGATGCTTACGGCGGAGAACCATCGCCATTTCTGGATACCGGAAGGCTTTGCGCACGGCTTCTGCGTGCTCTCCGAGTTCGCCACGTTTTCGTACCAGTGCACCGACCTGTACGACGCCAAGGCTGACGGCGGCGTCCGCTGGAACGATCCGGCCATCGGCGTCGACTGGCCGATCAGCGAGCCCCTGCTTTCGGACAAGGACGGCAAGGCGCCGCTGTTGGCCGAGGTGTCACCCGATCGCCTGCCGGAGTACCGCGCTTGAAGATCCTGCTGCTGGGCGCCAACGGCCAGCTGGGCCGGACATTCCTGAGCCATGGCGGCCTGGCGGCCCGGGGCGATGTGGCGGCAGCCACGCGCGACGGCAACCTCATGGAAGGCGGGCAAGGCGTGGTGGGCGACCTTTCGGCGGCCGGCACGCTGGTTGAGCTGCTCGACCGCGAGCAACCCGATGTCATCGTCAATGCGGCCGCCTATACGGCCGTGGACCGTGCCGAACAGGAAGAAGCGGCCGCGAAGCGGATCAATGGCGAGGCTGTGGGCGAGATCGCGCGCTGGGCACGGTCGCACGGCGCACTGCTTGTCCACTACTCCACCGACTATGTGTTCGCTGGCGATGCCGGGCAGCCCTACGTCGAGGACGCCCGCGTCGCGCCGGCGGGTGCCTATGGGCGTAGCAAGCTGGCGGGCGAGGAAGAGCTCGCCTCCAGTGGCGCATCGCATTTCAACTTCCGCACGGCCTGGGTTTACTCGCCTGTCGGACATAACTTCTTGCGTACCATGCTGCGCCTGGGCGCGGAGCGCGATGAGCTTCGCGTGGTATCCGATCAGGTCGGCAGTCCCACCGATACCGGACTGATCGTGGAAGGAACGCTTGCAGCCATCGACCGCTGGCTGGCTGCCGACGATGAGTCGCGCAAGTCGATGGAGGGCACTTACCACCTCACCGCCAGTGGGCAGACGAGCTGGCACGGGTTCGCCGCGGCCATCATGGATCGTGCCGCCCAACGCGGCCTGCTCGCAAAGGCACCGACGGTCCACGCCATCGCAAGCCATGAATTCCCCACGCCGGCCAAGCGCCCGGCGTACTCCGTACTCGACAACACCCGGTTTGTACGCACGTTCGGCTTCTCCTTGCCCGATTGGCAGGTGGGACTGGATCGAACACTGGATGAGCTGGCGCTCTCAAAGGACTGAAACGAGATGCTCATTCCCCTCATCCTCAGCGGCGGCAGCGGCACGCGCCTGTGGCCCATTTCCCGCAGGAATCTTCCCAAGCAGTTCCTTTCGCTTGCGGGCAAGGAAACGCTGTTCCAGCAGACGGTGCAGCGGGCGCTTCGCCTGCCGGTCGTCTCCTCACCGGTGGTCGTGGCAAGTGAGGACCATCGCTTTCTTGCCGCCGAACAATTGCAGGAACTGGCGATCCAGGACGCCAACATCCTGCTCGAACCCATCGCCCGCAACACGGCGCCAGCCATCGCCGTGGGCGCCCTGCAGGCGTTGGCCAGGAGTCCCGATGCCATCGTGCTCGTGCTGCCGGCGGATCACCTGATCGGCGACGATGCCTCGTTTGGCGACGCCGTTGCCAAGGCGCGCCCGCTGGCGGAGAAGGGCTGGCTGGTCACCTTTGGCATCCGTCCGGATCGTCCGGAAACGGGCTTCGGGTACATCCGCCGGGGCAAGCCGCTGGACGGCGAGACGTTCCAGGTCGAGCAGTTCGTCGAAAAGCCCAAGCTCGACGTGGCAGAGCGCTATGTCGCCAGTGGCGAATACGACTGGAACTCGGGTATGTTCATGTTCCGCGCCGCCCAGTACCTCGAAGAGCTCGGCCAGCACGCGCCGGCCATGCTTGCCGCTGCACGCGCCGCGTTCGACAAGGCCAACACCGACCTCGATTTCATTCGCCTGGATGCCGAGGCCTTCGCCGCCGCCCCGAGCGACTCGATCGACTACGCCGTGATGGAGAAGACGTCCCACGCCGCCGTGGTGCCGGTGGCCTGCCGCTGGTCCGACATCGGCTCCTGGGACGCGCTGTGGCTCGCCGCCGAAAAGGACGCCAACGGCAATCATTTCGAGGGCGACGTCATTGCGCTCGACACCAAGGGCAGCCTGGTGCGCTCGCACGATCGCCACCTCGTCGCCACGGTGGGACTGGAAGACGTTGTCGTCGTCACCACGCCGGATGCAACGCTTGTGGCACGTCGCGATGCGTCGCAGGACGTGAAGAAGATCGTCGACGAATTGAAGGCCGCTGGTCGCACGGAACACGATCTGCACCGCGTGGTGCGCCGCCCGTGGGGCATGTATGACTCGCTGGAAAGCGGCGATCGTTTCCAGGTCAAGCGCATTGTCGTAAAGCCTGGCGCTGCGCTCAGCCTGCAGATGCACCACCACCGTGCCGAGCACTGGATCGTGGTCAAGGGCGTGGCCGAAGTCACCTGTGACGACAAGGTCTTCCTGCTGGCGGAAAACCAGAGCACCTACCTGCCCCTGGGCAGCAAGCATCGTCTGCGCAACCCTGGCAAGGTACCCGTGGAGCTCATTGAGGTGCAGTCGGGCAGCTATCTTGGCGAAGACGACATCGTGCGCTACGACGACGTCTACGGGCGCGCATAAGCGACCGCCTTACGGCTGGCCCATCTGAGCCGACGCCATGAAAAAGGGCCCCTCGTGGGGCCCTTTTTTTCAAGCTTCGATCAGTGCCGACAACTCCCGCGTCCTGGCTTGCATAAGCGCCATGTCCCCGCGCGACTCTACGTTCAGGCGGAGCAACGGCTCGGTATTGGACGAGCGAAGATTGAAGCGCCAGTGTCCAAAATCGGCGCTGACGCCATCAATGTGCTCCAGCGTCGGGTGCTGCTCCGCGAAATGCGCGAGCACCTTGGCAACCACGGCTTTTGCGTCGTCAACGACGAAGTTGATCTCGCCGCTGCACGGGTAGGCCGCGACACGCTCCGCCAACATTTCGGACAGGCCGATGTTGGTCTTGGACATGCGCTCGGCGATCAACAGCCAGGGAATCATGCCCGAGTCGCAATACGCAAACTCGCGGAAGTAGTGATGGGCGCTCATTTCGCCGCCGTAGATGGCATCTTCCGCGCGCATGCGTTCCTTGATGAAAGCGTGACCCGTCTTGCTCTCAATGGCCTTGCCCCCGGCCTGCGCCACCATGTCGATGGTGTTCCACGTCAGCCGCGGATCGTGAATGACCTTTGCCCCTGCGTGCCTTTGCAGCAGCTGCGCGGCCAGCAAGCCGACAATGTAGTAGCCCTCGATGAATTCGCCCTGGGCGTCGAAAAAGAAACAACGGTCGAAATCGCCATCCCAGGCGATACCAAAGTCCGCCTGGTGCTGGCGGACCGCATCAGCGGTCGCCGCCCGATTCTCCGGCAGCAATGGAGTGGGAATGCCATGGGGAAAGCTGCCGTCCGGCTCGTGATGCATGCGGACGAACTCCAGCGGCAGGTGCGCGCTGAGCAGGTCCACTATCGCTCCCGCGCCGCCATTGCCCGCGTTCACCACCACCTTGAGCGGACGCATGGCCGAGGCATCGACGTATCCCAATAGGTGCTGGATATACGCCGACTTGTGGTGATCCCGCGTGACATGGCCACGCGTCGAAACAGCGTCACCGAAGTCGTTCGCCTCCACCATGCGCTCGATGTCGCGCAACCCGGTATCGCCACTGATCGGGCGCGCGCCTTCGCGAACCAGCTTCATGCCGTTGTAGTCGATGGGATTGTGACTCGCCGTCACCATGATCCCGCCAGCAACCTTGCGGTGGAAGGTCTGGAAATAGACCTCTTCGGTACCGCAGAGGCCGATGTCGATCGCATCGCGCCCTTCATCGTTCAGGCCCCGAACAATGGCCTCGGCGAACACGGGGCTGTCACGCCGGATATCAAAGCCGACGACCACCGCGCCATCTCCAACCGTACGCGCGAAGGCGCGTCCAAGCCGGTAGGCGATGTCTTCATTGAGCTCATCGGGCACGCGGCCCCGGATGTCATAGGCTTTGAAGCACTTCATGGATCGGCACCGGCGAGAAACAGCCCGTCATTCTACTGCTGGCTGCTCTCGCCGGCACTCAGCGGCGAGTGCCGGCGTCATATCAAGGCCGCCCGGGCATTCCTGCAGAGCGGCGCGCCAGACTCATTCCACGGTGACGGACTTCGCCAGATTGCGCGGCTGATCCACGTCCGTGCCGCGCAGCACGGCCACGTGATAGGCAAGCAGTTGCAGCGGCACGGTGAACACAGCCGGCGCAATGAAATCGCCGCCACCATTGATGCGCAAAGTGACGCCACGCGCATCATTGCCTTCCAGGCTCGCTTCGCCATCGGCGAACACCAGCAATTCGCCGCCGCGCGCGCGCACTTCCTGCAGGTTGGACTTGAGCTTGTCGAGCAGGGGACCGTTGGGAGCCACTGCGATGACGGGCATGTCTTCGTCCACGAGCGCCAGCGGACCATGCTTGAGCTCGCCGGCGGGGTACGCTTCGGCGTGGATGTATGAAATTTCCTTGAGCTTGAGCGAGCCTTCCAGGGCCACGGGATATTGCGCGCCGCGACCGAGGAACAGCGCGTGCTGGCGATGGATCAGGTGCCCCGCCAGCTCGACCACCTGGGGTTCGAGCTTGAGGGCATCCTCGATGGCGCGCGGCAAATGCTGCAGCTGGGCGCACAGGTCGGTATAGCGCGTGCCGTCCATGCCGCGATGCTGGGCGAGGTGCAGGGTGAGCAGTGCCAGCGCCGCCAGCTGCGTGGTGAATGCCTTGGTGGAGGCCACGCCGATTTCCGGACCCGCACGCGTCATCAGCTTGAGGTCGGCTTCGCGCACGACGGAGGATTCAGGCACGTTGCAGATGGCCAGCGTGCCGAGATAACCACGACGACGCGATTCACGCATGGCCGCCAGCGTGTCGGCGGTTTCGCCCGATTGCGAGATCGCCACGAACAGCGTGCCGTCTGGCACCACGGCCTCGCGATAACGATATTCGCTCGCCACTTCCACGCTCACTGGAAGGCGCGCGTATTCCTCGATCCAGTACTTGGCCACCATGCCGGCGTGATAGCTCGTACCGCAGGCGATGATGTGAAGGCCGCGAACTTTGGCCAGCAACTCGTCGCCATCCACGCCGAAGATATTCGGCAGCACACCATGCGGACCGATGCGCGCTTCCAGCGTCGCCGCCACGGCATGGGGCTGCTCGAAGATTTCCTTCTGCATGTAATGGCGGTATTCGCCACGTTCCACGGCGTCGGCAGAAAGCTCGCTCTCGTGCATGGAGCGCTCGACGCGCTGGCCATCGAGATTGAAGACGTCCACCTGGTCGCGCGTGATTTCCGCAACGTCGTCTTCGTCGAGATAGATGATCTTGTTGGTGACCTGGATCAACGCCTGCGCATCGGAACCCAGGAAATGCTCGCCAATGCCCACGCCAACCAGCAGCGGCGCACCATGACGCGCACCCACCACGCGGCCAGGCTCCTTGCTGCTGATCACGGCGATGGCGTAGGCGCCTTCGAGTTCACGCACGGTGGCGAGCACGGCTTCGCGCAGACTCATGCCGGATTCGACGTGCTCGTTGATGAGCGCAGCCATCACTTCGGTGTCGGTTTCCGACGTGAAGACATGGCCGCGCGCCTGCAGGTCGGCACGCAAGCTGGCGTAGTTCTCGATGATGCCGTTGTGCACCAGTGCCACGCTGCCCGCCATGTGCGGATGCGCGTTCGCTTCGTTGGGCACGCCATGCGTTGCCCAGCGCGTGTGTGCAATGCCGGTGCCGCCGGGGAACGGATCGGCCAGATACAACGACTCCATCTCGCGCACCTTGCCCTTGGCGCGCACGCGACGAATGTCACCGTCATGCAATACCGCCAGACCCGCCGAATCGTAACCGCGGTATTCCAGGGCTTTCAGGCCGGCGATGAGCAAGGGGGCCACATCGCGTTGGGCGGCGGCGGCAACGATTCCACACATGAGCTGTTACTCCTTCAAACGGCGCAGACACGAAGGCCGCGGAAAACCGCGACTTTGTCGGCAGCCGATTTCAACAAACTTTCATGGCGAAGGGCGGGCGGTCCGATGGTCTATGCTGGACGCCTCGCCACCCGCGCTTCAATGCACCTTGCGGCGTAGATAGTTCAGCAGATCGATGCGGGTGATCAGGCCCAGGAACTGCTCGCCGTCCACCACGATGGCCACATGCCCGCGATCGAACACGGGCAGCAGCGATTCGATGGGCGAGCGCACGTCCAGCATGTGCAGGCTGGTGATCATGGCGGTGGACACGGGGTCGCGGAACCGGCTTTCGTCCGAGTGCACGTGCATGAGCACGTCCGATTCGTCCAGGATGCCCACGAGGCGGGTGCCATCCATGACAGGCAACTGCGAGACGTCATACAGCTTCATGCGCGTGTAGGCCGTCATCAACAGCTCGTTGGGGCCAATGACAACGGTGTCGCGCTGGGCAAACGGGCGCAGCAGCAGATCACGCAGGTCACCGTGCTGCTCGCGTTCGATGAAGCCGTTGTCGAGCATCCAGTAGTCGTTGTACATCTTGGACAGGTACTTGTTGCCCGTGTCGCACACCAGCGTCACCACGCGCTTGGGCGTCGTCTGTTCGCGGCAATAGCGCAGAGCTGCCGCAAGCAGCGTACCGGTGGACGATCCACCGAGAATGCCTTCTTTCGCCAGCAATTCACGCGCGACCAGAAAGCTTTCCTTATCCGGAATCGCATAGGCCTTTTTCACGCGCGTGAAGTCGCTGATGCTGGGCAGGAAATCCTCGCCGATGCCTTCCACCATCCAGCTGCCCGACTTGGTGGAGAGCACGCCTTCGTTGATGTATTGCGCAAGAATCGAACCCACCGGGTCGGCCAGCACGAAGTCGGTATTCGGCGAATGTTCGGCGAAGAACTTGGACAGGCCGCTCAGCGTGCCCGACGAACCGCAACCGACCACGATGGCGTCGACCTTGCCGTCGAGCTGCTCGAGGATTTCCGGGCCCGTGGTCGCGATGTGCGCCGCCGGGTTGTCCGGGTTGCCGAACTGGTTGATGAAGTACGCGCCGGGCGTTTCGCGCGCAATGCGCTCGGCCATGTCCTGGTAGTACTCGGGGTGGCCCTTGGCCACATCCGAGCGCGTCAGCACCACCTCGGCGCCCATCGCCTTGAGATTGAAGATCTTCTCGCGGCTCATCTTGTCGGGAACGACAAGAATAAGGCGGTAGCCCTTCTGCTGTGCCACCAGCGCCAGGCCCAGGCCGGTGTTGCCGGCGGTGCCTTCCACCAGGGTGTCGCCGGGACGGATTTTGCCGGCCTTCTCGGCGCCTTCGATCATCGACAGGCCAATGCGATCCTTCACCGAACCGCCCGGGTTGGCGCTTTCCAGCTTGAGGAAGAGTTCACACGGTCCAACGTCCAGGCGCTGCGCGCGTACCATCGGGGTACGACCGATCAGTTCGAGGACACTCTGGTGGACCGACATGGGAACAACTCCTTGCTGTAGGCGACGGCCCCGCTTCGGCGGCCGCTTGGGACGCTGATCATAACCGAGCGACCCCAAGCCTCCTTGAAGCGCCCCTTTCCTACACAAGCTCCAGATACAACGCGGCCCCGGAAGCCGTAAGGCGCCGGGGCCGCGTTCATGCGAAAAAACCTCGCAGATCAGTTGATGCGGTGCGCTCGGGTGTCCCACATGCGCTGGAGTCGCTCCTTCGCGTAGAGCTTCTCCTTCTTCATGCCCGACAACGTCATGTCGTCGATGGGAAGCACGCCGATTTCGGCGTCGTGCACCTTGCTGTCGAGTTCCTGATGATGCTGGTAAAGCCGACGGAATTCAGCGTCGGCCTTCATCAAAGCTTCGACATCATCACGCTGCTGGTTTTCAAACATGATCGAACCTCCTCTGGAGAGAGCCACGGGCGTTCGAGAGGGACGCCCGCTGACCATGAATCAGGCGCACGCACCTCCGATCCATGCCGGGTTAGCGGGCCATGGAGAATGCTTGGAGGAGAAAAATGGGCGCATGATTCCGGTCGATGACCCAGGCGCTGAAGTGCCCCTGGGAACTCGACCCTACTCCCGGTTCCGGGGTCATGCAAGCGTCACATGGGCATGGCAAGCGAGCGGAACTTTCGGAAAAAAGACTGCCAAAACAGTCTTTTGCGCAACCTCAACACACTGCTCGCAGTTTTTGAACGAAAGACCGCCTGAAGGCGCCAAGTCTCAACCGTCCTTGGATAAACAAAAGGCCGGCGCTGTGAACGCCGGCCCTTGGGCTTTCGTGATCGCGGGGCTTACTTGCCCTGATCCTTCGAGGTCGAGCTGTCGCCCTGCATCTGCTGGCGCATGGCGCGGGCCGCCTGGGCAGCCAGGTCGGCCTGCTTCTTGGCGGCATTGGCCACCTTGGCCTGGGCAGCGGCCAGTTTCTTGGCCTGGTCGGCCTGGGCCTGCGCCTGGGCGGCGGCTTCCGCACCGGCCGCGACCTGGCGGGCAGACTCTTCCTGGGCCGCCTGGTACTGCAGGCGCTGGCGCTCCAGCTCCTTGCGGGCCATTTCCGTCTCGCGGCGACTGCCGTCGAGCTGGATCTGGTCGTGCTCGCGATCGAGCTTGCCGACCTGCAGCTGGGCGTCCTGCAGCTGCGCGGTGGCCTTGGCCAGATCCACGCGACGCTGGGCGATGTACAGCGCATGGGCGCGGTCACGCGAGCGTGCCTGCGACAGCTGGTTGATGGCGTCGCGGGCGCGTGCCTGTTCGGCCTGCGCGTACATGCCGATGGTGGGGTCGCTGGACAGCTGGTCGAGGCTGTTGGTCAGGCTCATCACGTCCATGTCCTGCTTGGCGGCATGGACGGTACCCGCGGCCATCGCGGCGACGAGCAGGGTCGAAAGACGGAAGGTCAGGGATTTCATGGATGACCTCCTTGGTCAGTGCTCGACGCAGGAGCCGGCTGGTCGGGATTCGGGTTCTGCGGGTACGTCTGGAAGCCCTGCCCCTGCGGGATGGGTTCGCCCAGCGCCGAGCTCGCCGGCGCCGGCATGTCCATGCTTTGCTGCTGTTGGGGCAGCCCGGAAGCCTGGGTCTGGTCCTGCTGTTGCTGGTCGGCCAGCGACTGGTCGATCTGCTCGCGCAGCTGCTGGTTGGCGGCCGTCTTGCTCTGGATCTGGGAGCGCGCTGCGGCCAGGCGGGCCTTGGCGCGGGCCAGTTCGGCGTCGGCGCGGGACTCGTCCGCCAGCTGGGCGGCCTCGTCGTAGTCGCGCTTGGCCATCGCATTCTGGGCTTGCTGGAACTTGTCCTGCGCGGCCCCGAAATCGATCGGGTCGTACGACGCGGCATCGGCATCGCGCGCAGCCTGAAGCTGGGACTGCGCCTGATTCATCATGCCGTTCGGCGGCGGCGCGGACGCGCAGCCGGCCAAGGTCAGCGTCATGGCCAACGTCAGGGTGGAAACCGCCAAGCGAGTCGTTTTCATTTGCCGTCTCGGCGGGGAAAAGATGTGCACCATCACTCAGTCCTCTCGGAGTGTCGCAGCGTATTGTGGGCGGGCATAATCCACTTTAGCAATGCGCACGGAACTAGGGGATTCGAGTGGACATTGGTTATTTCCTCAAGCTAATGGTTGACAAGGGCGCGTCGGATATGTTCCTGACGACCGGCGCCCCGGTGAACATTAAGGTCGAGGGCAAGCTTTACCCGCTGGGCAACACCGGCCTGCCCAGTGGCATGGTGAAGAAAATCGCCTACTCGTTGATGGACGAGGGCCAGGTGCCGCAGTTCGAACGCGACCTGGAACTGAACATGGCGCTGGCGGTGAAGGAAGCCGGCCGTTTCCGCATCAACGTGTTCAAGCAGCGCGGCGAAGTGGGCATGGTCATCCGTGCCATCAAGAGCGAAATCCCCAGCATCGACCAGCTGCAGCTGCCCAGCATCTTCCGCGAGCTGATCATGGAGCCGCGCGGCCTGATCCTGGTAGTGGGCGCGACGGGCTCGGGCAAGTCGACCACGCTGGCGGCGATGATCGACCACCGCAACCAGAATTCCTCGGGCCACATCCTCACCATCGAGGACCCGATCGAATACCTGCACCGCCACAAGAAGTCGATCGTGAACCAGCGCGAAGTCGGCCTGGACACGCACAGCTATCACGAGGCCCTGCGCAACGCGAGGCGTGAGGCGCCGGACGTGATCATGATCGGCGAAATCCGCGACACCGACACCATGGAAGCGGCCATTTCGTTCTCCGAAACCGGCCACCTCTGCCTTGCCACGCTGCACTCGAACAACGCCGACCAGACGTTGGAGCGCATCCTGAACTTCTTCCCGGAATCGGCGCACAAGAACGTGCTGATGAACCTCGCGCTCAACCTGCGCGCGGTGATCAGCCAGCGCCTGGTGATCGGCAAGGACGGCCGCCGCTTGCCGGCGACGGAAGTGCTGCTCAACACGCCGCTGATCCGCGACATGATCCGCCGCGGCCAGGTGCACGACGTGAAGGAAGCCATGGACCGCAGCCTGCAGGAAGGCATGCAGACCTTCGACCAGTCGCTGTACCGCCTGTACAAGGAAGGCCGCATCGAGCTGGACGAAGCGCTCAACAAGGCCGACTCGCGCGATGGCCTCGCGCTCAAGGTTCGCCTGTCCGACAGCGGCAACGCCGAAAACACGGAACTGGTCGGCAGCGACCCTTACGGGCTCGGCTTCTAAGCAAGCCGCGTGTCGTCCCAAATCGCTTACCGTGACTCCGGCGAAAGCCGGAATCACGGCCTTTGCGGCTCTGAGATATCACCCCATGAGTCACTGGATTCCGGCTTTTGCCGGAATGACGGTGAGGTGGGTGGTAACGGTGAGGGTTATCAGGCGGCCGCCGGTGCGTCCGGCTGAACCTCGGGCGCCGCACGCTGGAACGCTTCCAGCGACTGGCAGGCCTCGTGGATACGCTGGATGGTCGGGTAGTCGTCCAACGGAATTTTCCAGCGCACCGCGTTGTAGACCTGTGGCACCAGGCAGGCATCCGCCATCGTCGGCGCATCGCCGTGGCAGAACCGCCCCGTGGCCACGTTGCCGGCGAGCATGGCTTCCATGCCGTGCAGGCCCAGGCTGATCCAGTGGCGTGACCAGACGCCCTTGGCCGCATCGTCGGCACCGAACTGCGTCACCAGATGCTGGAGCACGCGCAGGTTGCCCAGCGGATGCAGATCGCAGGCGATGACCTGCGACAACGCGCGCACACGCGCCCGGCCCACGGGGTCGCCGGGCAGCAAGGGCTGCTGGGGCCGCGTTTCGTCCAGGTATTCCATGATGGCCATGGACTGGGTGAACACCCGGCCGTCGTCGACCAGCGCGGGCACCAGTTCCTGGGGGTTCAGCGCCTGGAAATCCGGCAGATGCTGCTCGCCGCCCTGGTTGACCAGGTGAACCGCCCTGGACTCATAGGCCAGCCCTTTAAGGTTCAGCGCAATGCGCACGCGGTAGGCGGCGCTGGAGCGCCAATAGCCGTACAACACCAGGTCTTGCCCCATACCGCTGTCCTCTTGGCGACACATCGGGCCCGTAGGATACCTGTCATGCGGTTTGCATCACCGCGACACGGGCAGGACAATAGGCGGTTCGCGCCTCCGGGCGTCCGTTATCCATGAATTCGACCAGGGAGTTGCGCCGTGTCCGTTACCCGCATGAGCGATCTTGATCTGCGCGGCAAGCGCGTGTTGATCCGCGAAGACCTGAACGTGCCGATCGAGAACGGTCACATCACGTCCACCCAGCGCCTCGACGCGTCCCTGCCGACCATCAAGGCCGCCCGCGACGCCGGCGCCAAGGTGATGGTGCTTTCGCACCTGGGTCGCCCGAAGGAAGGCCAGTTCGACGCCGAATCCTCGCTGGCGCCGGTCGCCAAGTGGCTGGGCGACAAGCTGGGCACGCCGGTGCGCCTGGTCGCCGACTATCTCGACGGTGTCGACGTGGCCGACGGCGAAGTGGTGGTGCTGGAAAACTGCCGCATGAACGTCGGCGAAGGCAAGGACGACGAAGCACTCTCGAAGAAGTATGCCGCCCTGTGCGACATCTTCGTCATGGACGCCTTCGGCACCGCGCACCGCGCGCAGGCCTCCACGCACGGCGTGATCAAGTTCGCCCCCGTTGCTGCCGCTGGCCCGCTGCTGTCGGCCGAGCTGGACGCGCTGGGCAAGGCGCTGGAGCACCCTGCCCGTCCGCTGCTGGCCATCGTCGCCGGCTCCAAGGTGTCGACCAAGCTCACCCTGCTGGAAAACCTGATCGGCAAGGTCGATCAGCTGATCGTCGGTGGCGGCATCGCCAACACCTTCATTGCCGCCATGGGTCACTCGGTCGGCAATTCGCTGTACGAACCCGATCTCATCCCGGCCGCCAAGAAGGTTATCGCCGACGCCAAGCGCCGCAATGCGGACGTGCCGGTGCCGGTGGACGTGGTGGTAGCGCCGGAGTTCTCCGCGCATGCGCCCGCCACGGCGAAGCCGGTGGACGAAGTGAAGGACGGCGAACTCATCCTGGATATCGGTCCCGAGACCGCCAAGCGCTACGCCGAGATGATCGCCAAGGCCGGTACCGTCGTATGGAACGGCCCGGTAGGCGTGTTCGAATTCGACGCCTTCGGCCATGGCACCGAGACGCTGGCCCGCGCCGTGGCTTCCTCGCCGGCGTTCTCCATCGCCGGCGGTGGCGACACCCTCGCAGCGGTCGAAAAGTACGGCATCGAGAAGGACGTCTCGTATATCTCCACGGGTGGCGGCGCGTTCCTTGAATTCCTGGAAGGCAAGGAACTGCCGGCCGTGGCTGCACTCAAGGCGCGCGCAGGTAAGTAATGCTCTGTCTGTTTGATCTTGATGGCACGCTGATCGATTCGGAGATCGGCATCCTGGGTTGCGTCCGCCATGCGCTGACGCAGCTGGGCGTGGAACACCCGGCCGAGATGCGTCACTGGATTGGTCCACCGCTGCGGCACAGTTTTGCGCCGCTGCTGGATCACGACCACGATCGCATCGAGCAGGCCGTGGAGTTCTACCACGAGCGTTTCCACGTCACGGGCTGGAAAGAACACACGGTCTATCCCGGCATTGAAGCAATGATCGAACGTCTGCAGGACGCCGGCCATACGCTTGCCGTGGTTACCAGCAAGCCGGAACGCCACGCGCGCCCCATCGTGGAGCACCTGCCCTTCGGCGCGGCGTTCAGCCGTCTATACGGTCCCGATCCGTCGAGCCCGCATAGCGAAAAGGCCACGATGATCGCTGCCGCATTGAGCGACTTCGGCGCCGATCCGGCACAGACGGTGATGATCGGCGATCGTCATTTCGATATCGATGGCGCCGTGGCCAACCACGTGCAGGGCATTGGCGTGCTGTGGGGTTTTGGTACACGCGCGGAGCTGGAGAAGGCCGGAGCGCATGTATTGGCGCGTGACCCCGAGCATTTGGCCGAACTGCTGACTGCCTGACACGAACGGCTTTTGTGGGAGCGCACCCTGTGCGCGACAGCAACCTGTCGATCCACTGCTCCGCCGGGCAGTCGCGCACAGGGTGCGCTCCCACAGTGAATGCTCTCTGGCGTCACACCTCGGCAATCAACGCCGAGAGATCCGTCACACCCACATCCACACCGGCCTGCGTCAGCAACGTGCTCGCCTGGCCGCGATGGTGTGTCTGGTGATTGAAGAAATGCATCACCAGGAAGAAGAACGGTTTGCGAAACGCCTGCCCGCGCGTGTTGGCATAAGCTAGCGCGT
Source organism: Dyella sp. C11 (assembly GCF_003121485.1). GTDB lineage: Bacteria > Pseudomonadota > Gammaproteobacteria > Xanthomonadales > Rhodanobacteraceae > Dyella. The sequence goes on from NZ_QAVX01000002.1 coordinate 424,289, forward strand.
GATCCAGGTCGACCTCCGTCATCGCGGCAGCCCAGTCGACAATCATCGTGTCCAGAACGCGCCGATGCGAACTCAGCGAGGCAAGGTCGCCAAACGGCTGCGCCGTCAGGTCACGCTGGATGGGCATGCCACGCATGGGTTCCAGCGCGCTGTAGTTCGCCGGATGCGTGGCGAAGCGCTGCAGCCAGATGGTGTCCGCCACGGCAATATGCGTGAGCGTGGCATGGATGGAACCGAAGAAGGCACCGCGATCGGCCACGACAGCTTCCGCCGGCAAACTCGCCGCCGCGGCATAGACTTTCTCGTTCATCCAGGCGTTGTAGGCAGCCATCTGTCGAACATGGTCGGCACGAGTCGGGGCAAGTGTCATGGCAAGGTATCCGCGACTAGAGAAGCGTGAAGCATAACGCGAGGCAATCGGCGCGCTTGCAGGTTGCAGGTTGCAGGTTGCGGTTTGCGGTTTGCGGTTGCCGGTTGCCGGTTGCCGGTTGCCGGTTGCCGGTTGCCGGTTGCCGGTTGCCGGTCTAGGTTGCGACAAGCCAACCAGCATGTCCTCGACATCCCTGCCCCTCAACGTCATTCCCGCGAAGGCGGGAATCCAGCGACTTTGCCCTTGTTAGCACAGGGTTGAGAACCACTCGATGACCGACCCTTCAGCCGTTGAAGAGCGCCCTCCGCCTTCGCGGGAATGACGGTGAAGGCAGAGCCCCCGTTTGGCTGAAGCGCTAAGGCTCGGCATGACCCAAAGAAAAAGCCGCGGCACGCCGCGGCTTTTTCATGACAGCAAAACCGCGACGGTTTAGCCGATCACACGCTTCACCGTATCCACCACGTGGCTGACGGTGAAACCGAAGTACTCGAACAGCTTCGGTGCCGGCGCCGACGCACCGAAGGTCGTCATGCCGACCACGTCGCCATCAAGGCCGACGTACTTGCGCCAGAAGTCGCTCGTGGCCGCTTCCACCGCCACGCGCGCGCGACACCAGCCCGGCAGGATCGCTTCGCGGTATTCCAGCGGCTGGGCATCGAACACTTCCGTGCATGGCATGGACACCACGCGCACCGGCACATTCTGCTGTGCCAGCGTGCGAGCCGCTTCCATCGCCAGCTCCACTTCGGAACCGGTGGCGATCAGGATGGCCTTGAACTTGGTGTCCTGCGGATCGGACAGCACGTAGGCACCACGCGAGATGTCAGCCACCTGCTGCGGAGTACGCTGCTGGTGCTTGAGGTTCTGGCGCGAGAACACCAGGCACGATGGATTGCCCTTGCGCTCGATGGCGAACTTCCAGGACACCGCCGTTTCCACGGCATCGCACGGACGCCACAGCTGGTTGTTGGGGATGTAGCGCAGCGAAGCCATGTGCTCCACCGGCTGATGGGTCGGGCCATCTTCGCCCAGGCCGATCGAATCGTGGGTGTACACGTGGATGGCGTGCGCCGGAATCAGCGCGCTCATGCGCACCGCGTTGCGTGCGTAGTCGGAGAACACCAGGAACGTGGCGTCGTAGGGAATGAAGCCACCGTGCAGCGACAGGCCGTTGGCGATCGCGGTCATGCCGAACTCGCGCACGCCGTAATAGACGTAGTTGCCCTTCGGGTCGTTGCCGTTGCCGGCGTCGACGCTGCCCTTCCACTTGGTGAGGTTGGAGCCTGCAAGGTCAGCCGAGCCACCGATCAGTTCCGGCAACAGCGGACCGAAGGCATCCAGCGTCATCTGCGACGACTTGCGGGTAGCCACTTCCGGGCCTTCCTTCTGCATCTTGTCGACGTAGGCCTGCGACTTCTCGGCCCAGTCGGACGGCAGCTCGCCGGACACGCGACGATTGAATTCGGCCGCCAGTTCCGGGAACGCCGCAGTGTACTTGGCGACCGCGTCGTGCCACTTCTGTTCGCGCTCGGCGCCCGCCTTCTTGTGATCCCAGCCGGCGTAGATCTCGGCCGGGATCTCGAACGGGGCGTAGCGCCAATCGAGCTCGTCGCGAGCACCGGCTACTTCGTCCTTGCCCAGCGCAGCGCCGTGGCTTTCTTCCTTGCCCTGCTTGTGCGGCGCGCCGAAGCCGATGATGGTGCGCGCGCAAATCAGCGTGGGCTTCTCGGACTGGCTGACCGCTGCGGCGATGGCCTTCTTGATGGCCTCGGCGTCATGGCCGTCCACGCTGCGGATCACGTTCCAGCCGTAGGCCTCGAAACGCTCCGCCGTGTTGTCGGTGAACCAGCCGTGCACTTCGCCGTCGATGGAAATGCCGTTGTCGTCATAGATGGCGACCAGCTTGCCGAGCTTCCACGTGCCGGCCAGCGAAGCCACTTCGTGCGAGATGCCTTCCATCATGCAGCCATCACCCAGGAACACATAGGTGTGGTGATTGATGATGTCGTGACCCGGACGGTTGAAGTGCGCAGCAAGCACCTTCTCCGCCAGTGCGAAGCCCACGGCATTGGCCAAGCCCTGGCCCAGCGGGCCCGTGGTGGTTTCCACGCCTGGGGTTTCGCTGGCTTCCGGATGGCCGGCGGTCTTGGAGTGCAGCTGGCGGAACTGCTTGAGCTGCTCCATCGGCAGGTCGTAACCGGTCAGGTGCAGCAGCGCGTACTGCAGCATGGAACCGTGGCCGTTGGAGAGCACGAAACGGTCGCGGTTGAACCACTTCGGGTTGGTCGGGTTGTGCTGCAGGAAGTCGTTCCACAGCACTTCGGCGATATCCGCCATGCCCATGGGCATGCCCGGGTGGCCGGAATTGGCCTTTTCGACAGCGTCCATGGCAAGGGCGCGCACGGCGTTGGCGAGTTCGCGACGAGTGGTCATCTAGGGGTCTCCGGGGAAGGCGGCCATAAAGATGAATATTGTCGCCGATCCGGCTCCGCCCTGTCCCCTTTCACGGGACCCTTCCGAATTGTTAAGAAAATTAACTCAACCTTAATAATGAACTAACCGGTATTGAAACTCTTTGGCCCGACGCCCATCTAAGTAACAGCACCGTCGGCACGAGGTGCCCAGCCGTGCAACGACCGAACCCCCGGCGACGCGGACTGGCCAATAAGACCAATGAGGAGTACCCCATGAAGAACACCATTCTTGCTCTCGCCCTGGCTACTGCTGGCTTCGCGGCCGTTCCGGCGGCTTTCGCCCAGGATGCCGGTCAGAACGCCCAGCAGGGCTGGTACGTCGGCGCCAATGCCGGCTACGCCAACGTCCAGAAGGGTCCTTATGACGACGGCAATTTCGCCGGCGGCGTGAAGGGTGGTTACCGCTTCGCGATCAACCCTGAGACCTCCCTGGGTGCCGAAGTCGGTTATGTCTACCTGGGCCGTGCCGATGCGCGTGGCCAGTACACCCAGAATTACGCCAACTACAACGGCGACAACGGCAAGTCCAAGCTGCAGGGCGCAACCGCCGGCTTGAACCTGCGCTACAACTTCAGCCCCAGCTGGTACGGCGAAGTCCGCGGCGGTGCTTTCTTCGCCAAGGGCTCGGGCCTGACCAACGACAAGGTCAACCCGCAGAACGTCAACTTCAACAGCACCCGTTACTACGCCGGCCTCGGCGCGGGCTACAACATCAACAAGAACATCAGTGTTGGCCTGAACTGGGATTACTACGACGGCAGCCAGAGCGACAAGAACATCCACCTGCCGACTAACCTGTACTCGGTTAGCGCAGAGTATCGTTTCTGAGGCTGGTAAGTCGGCCGCTTCGCGGCCTGCCAGTCGCTCGCTGCGCTTCGCTGTAAAGCGTCAGTAGTAAAGAGCAGAAAGCAGAAAGGGCGCCTCACGGCGCCCTTTCTTTTTTACCCTTTACGCTTTGCAGCGAAGCGACTTGCAGGCTGCGCAAGCAGCCGACTCACCACTTACTTGGCATTCCACTGACCCAGCGCGGCAAGACCGTTGTCCTTCGCGCGAGCGTGGACGGTCTTCTGCGCGTCGGCGTAGTTGGCCTTCATGTCCTTCGCCCACAGCTTCAGCGCGGCCTGCTGCATGGCACGGCCATAAGAGAACGACAGCGGCCACGGGTGCGGACCCATGCGGTTCATGGCATTGAGGTGCGCGGTGGACTGTTCGTCGGTCTGGCCACCCGAGAGGAACACGATGCCCGGCAGCGTGGCCGGCACGGTGGTCTTGAGCACGCGCACCGTGGCGTCAGCCACTTCTTCCACTTCGGCCTGTTCATCCGAATCCTTGCCCGGAATGACCATGCTGACCTTCAGGATGGTGCCTTCCAGCATCACGTTCTGCTCGTAAAGCGCGTTGAACAGGCTGCGCAGCACGGCCTCGTGCACTTCGTAGCTCACTTCGATGCTGTGGTCGCCATCCATGATCACTTCCGGCTCGACCATCGGCACGATGCCCGCTTCCTGGCACAGCGCGGCGTAACGGGCCAGCGCGTGGCAGTTCGCTTCGATGGCGGTGGATGACGGGTTGTCTTCCGAAATATTGATCACCGCGCGCCACTTGGCGAACTGGGCGCCCAGCTTCACGTATTCCTGCAGGCGCTCGCGCAGGCCGTCGAGGCCTTCGGTGACCACGTCACCCGGGAAGCCGGCCAGCGGCACCGGGCCCTTGTCGACCTTGATGCCGGGGATGATGCCGTTCTTCTTCATGAGCGTGGTGAAAGGCACGCCGTCCTTGGTCGACTGACGGATGGTTTCGTCATAAAGAATCGCGCCGGAGATGTGCTCGCCGAGGCCCGGCGTGGTGAGCAGCAGTTCGCGGTAGGCGCGACGATTCTCTTCGGTGTTGTCGATGCCAACGGCCTCGAAACGCTTCTTGATGGTGTTGGTCGACTCGTCGATGGCGATGATGCCCTTGCCGGGCGCAACCATCGCGAGGGCAACGCTTTCGAGATCTTCGATGCTCATGACAACTCCGAATACTTAGGCGGTGTGGGCCGCACAAGGTGATGCCGCCCCGGTGAGGGCGGAGGATGAAAGGCCGCGATTATAGGCCAAGCCGCCGTCCAGGGTCCGGAGGGCCCCTGAACGGCGCTGGCGGGGGCCCTGGCAGGCTCAGGCCTGGTCGTAGCCCGGCAGCTTGCAGGCGCTGATGATGGACTGGCGCTGGGCCGCATCGGCCGGCAGGTTGAACGGCACGATGAAGTAGGTGTTCACCGGCTCGTGCGAGCTGTTCTTCAGGGAGGGGCCATAGCGGAAATTGCTTGCCACGCTCTTGGCCACGGCATCCAGGTCACTCTGCGGGACGACCTTGCGCACGGTGACGTTCTGCGGAACGCCATCGGAGCCGATCATGTAGCTCACGGCCACGCAGCCAGGCTTGTCCATGTTGCGGCCGGAGTTGGGAACATCGGCGTCGACCTTGGTGTTGAGCATGAGCCAGTACGACTGGATCTGCTCCGGGCTCACCATGCGCGCCTGCGATTGCGCCAGCAGTGGCGTTGCCCCTGCCATGGCCAATGCCAGCACCAGCGTCTGGTTCAGGCGACGTGACTTCGTGTTCATGGGAACCTCCTGCTCTCGGGTCGGGGACGGTGCGGCGATTCTAGCGATACCGCGCGACCGGCGACGACCGCGTGAAGCAGGAAAGCCGAGTGGCGATGCCCTGCAACGGAGCGCCATCGCCCGCCGATCCGGCCCACACCGGATCGACGGACGAGGCAACTCAACGCGACTTGCTCAGAGGTCCCGCAGGCACTCCACCACGCCCTCGGCGCCCACCGAGAGCAGCTTGAGGGTGTTGGTGCCGCCGCCCTGGCCGATGTGATCGCCGTGCGTCAGCACGACGCGATCGCCTTCGGCCAACTTGCCGGCGATGAAGAGCTGGCGCACGGCGTCGCGCGCGGAACCGGCGGTGGTCTGCGACATATGGGTGAACTTCACCGCGGTCACGTCGCGGAAGATCGACATGCGGCGGCGTGCGTCATCGAACGGCGACAGCGCGTAGATCGGCACCGCACTGCGGTAACGCGACAGCCACTGCGCGGTAGCACCCGATTCGGTCAAGGCCACGATGGCGCGCACGCCAAGCTGGCTGGCCAGCACCATGGCAGCGAGTGCAATGGCCTGGTCGGTGCGATCCAGCAGGTGACCCTGCGTGGCCGGATCTTCCTTGGGCTCGAACTGGCGTTCGGCGCCAAGGCAGATGCGACGCAGTGCGGCGACCGCCTTGTCCGGATGCGCGCCCGCGGCGGATTCTTCGGAAAGCATGACGGCATCGGTGCCGTCGATCACGGCGTTGGCCACGTCCATCACTTCCGCGCGGGTCGGGATGGGCGAGCGCACCATGGACTGCAGCATCTGCGTGGCGGTGATGACGGCGCGATTGCGCTGCACCGACTCGCGGATGATCTTCTTCTGCAGGCCCGGCAACTCGGCATCGCCGATTTCCACGCCCAGATCGCCGCGCGCCACCATCACCACGTCGGAGGCGTCGATGATTTCGCCCAGCACGGGAATGGCGTCGGCACGCTCGATCTTGGCGACCAGCGACGCCTTGCCGCCGGCCTCTTCGAGCAGGCGACGCGCTTCATGCATATCGGCGCCCGAGCGCACGAACGACACGGCGAGGAAGTCGCAGCCGATTTCCGCAGCAAGCTTGATGTCCGCCTTGTCCTTGTCCGACAGCGCCGACACGGAAAGACCACCGCCCTGGCGATTGAGGCCCTTGCGGTCGGAGAGCTTGCCGGCGATCAGCACGGTGCAGCGAATCTCCTGGCCGACGACGTCGTCTACCGTCAAGGCGACGAGGCCGTCGTCGAGCAACAGCACGTCGCCCGGCGACACGTCCTTGGGCAGGTCGTAATAGCTGACGCCCACGCGGGTGTTGTCGCCCAGCGGCGCGCCCGGCGTGCAATCGAGCACGAACTTGTCGCCCACCTTCAATTCGATGGGGCCATTGGCGAAGCGTTCGACGCGGATCTTCGGGCCTTGAAGGTCGGCGAGCACGCCGACTTCGCGACCGAGCTTGGCCGCGGCATCGCGCACGGCGACAGCGCGGGCACGATGGTCGTCCGGCTGACCGTGGGAGAGGTTCAGACGAACCACGTCCACGCCTTCGGCGATGATTTTTTCGAGCATGCCAGGCGCGTCGGTGGCGGGACCGAGGGTGGCAACGATTTTTGTGCGGCGCAGCGGATTTTCAGTAGTCATACATCGAGACTAGCAAAACCTGCGGCCGGGTCCAGAGGGTTTCCGCAGGCTTTTTCGGCTGCCCTTTCCGCCCCAAAGTGGACTGCATGTGGCATGCGGACTAGAGGCATGCACTGGTATTACGAGTTGACAGTGAATATGGGGTCAACGCAAAACACTGGTCTGCTCTTCGGACGTGCGGACGTCCAAACACTGGTGTCATGAGAAGCCATCTTCCAATCCACTCGATGGACTTGCTCCGCGAACGGACACAGCTCACGAATCGACCGGCACCAGCCACGAAGCGAGCGTCGCCAACCAATTTTGCATTGCAGCAATCATGCGCAATAAGTCATCAAAATTCGCTCGATTGGCCCCTATGTTTTCCAACGGCAGGCTTGCGCTAGGATCTTGCGACGGATCGGGGGATCCGTCTTCAGGGGAATCAGGGGACATCGCCACGTCACGCCCAACCCGCTCGACCTTGAGGTCGCGCTCGTTGCTGCGTGTGTGCCTGGCGCATGACGACTTGGACGAACACCAATGAAAGCGGATTCGACGAATCCGCGACCACGGAACGGGGAGAAATATTGATGTTTCATCGTGTATGCGCGGCCGCCTTCACTGCGCTCGCCAGTGCTTGCCTGCTGCCCCAGCTTCATGCGGCGCCAGCCGAACCGGGCACTGCCGTCACGCAGGCGGCCCTGCCTCCGATCAGCGACTTTGTTCGGCCCACGGACTTCTCGGACGTCACGCTGTCGCCCGACGGCAAATATCTCGCGGCACTGGTGCCCAAGATCGGCAACCCGCACGAAAACATCCTGGCCGTGCTGGATGGCAAGACGGGCAAGATCCTGCACGCCATTCCGTCCGGGCAGGACGCACTCGTCGCCTACTATTTCTGGGGCGATGACGATCGACTGATCGCCGCACTCGCCATCCGCCAAACGGGCCTGGACACGCCCATGCTCACTGGCGAGTTGTTCGCCATTGATCCCGATGGCTCACGCCAGACGCAGCTGTTCGGCTATCGCGCACGAAAAGGCAGCGCGTCGCTCATTGCCGGCAGCCAGCAACGTTACGCGGTTGCGTGGCCCATCCAGCAGCAATACGTCTCCGACAACCAGATCCTCGTGGCCACGCGTGAATTCTCCAATTTCAGCGGCGGCACCGTGCTGGATATCGAGCGGCTCAACGTCAACAACGGCAAGACGCTGAAGATTGGCCAGGGCCCGGAGCGCAACGCGTGGATGGTGGCCGACCACGCCGGCCAGGTACGGGCTGCCTATGCCGACAACGACTACACCGGTTCACGACTGTGGCTGCGCAAGGACAACGACGCGCCATGGGAGCTGGTCAACGAGCCGCAGAATTCACACGTCGAGCTGACGCCCCTCGGCTTCAACCGTGACAACAGCAAGCTGTACGTGCGCAGCGCCCCCGGCGACGGCCCGAGTGCCATCGAGTTGCTGGACATGCAGACGCACCAGCGCACCGTGCTCTATCGCGGCACGTTTGCCAGCCCGGGTGAGCTGCTGCCAACCGCCGACCGGAAGGATTACTACGCCGTCACCACCGGGGACGGACGCACGGGCCTGCACTACTTCGACGAAGAAAGTAACGAAGCACGCATCAACCGCGCACTGGTCGACAGCTTCCCCGGCCAGTCAGTCTCGATATCGAGCTTCACGCGTGACGGCAAGCTCGCCGTCATCCATGTGCAGAGCGACCTCAACCCGGGCGATTTCTATCTGTTCGATCTCGCCACGCGCAACGCGCAACTTATTGCGCATGCGCGCCCGTGGATCGATCCGCGCCGCATGCGCCCCATGGAGCCGATCAAGGTGACCGCGCGCGATGGCGTGGTGATGCATGGCTTCCTCACCACGCCTGCCGGTGCAAAACCTTATCCGCTGGTGGTACTGCCCCATGGCGGTCCGCATGGCGTCCACGATGAATGGGGATACGACCCCGAAGTGCAGTTGCTGGCCAGTCGCGGTTACGCGGTGCTGCAGATCAACTATCGCGGTTCCGGCGGATACGGCGAGAACTTCCAGCGCATGGGCTACCGCCAGTGGGGCCTGAGCATGCAGGACGATGTGACCGACGCCACACGTTGGGCCATCGACCAGGGCTATGCCGATGCCCATCGCGTTTGTATCTACGGCGCCAGTTACGGTGGCTATGCCGCCCTGGAGGGCGCCGTGCGCGAGCCTGATCTGTATCGCTGCGCCGCGGGCTATGCAGGCGTGTACGACCTGCGCGTGCAAATGGACAAGAGCGATACGCAGGAAAGCGATATGGGCATGGCCTATCTGCACCTGGTGCTGGGCACGGATCGCGATGACCTGCTGCGACGCTCACCGCTCGGAGGCGTCGCGAAGATCAAGGCCGACGTGTTGCTGATCCACGGTGAATCGGACCAGCGCGTGCCCTTCAAGAACTTCCAGGAATTCACGCGGGCACTGGATCAGAACGGCAAGCACTACGAGACCGTCGTGGAAGCCGGCGAGGGCCACGGGTTCTTCGTGCCGGAGCATCGCGAGGAGGCTTATCGCAAGCTGCTGGACTTCCTTGCGCGCAATACGACGCCCGAAAGCCAGGCATCGGCGGACAGTGCCGCGCCGGCAACCACCAAGGCCGCTACGCTGCCCTGACAACCCTTGAAGCGTGGGGGGGGGGGGGGCGGCGCGGCCCCCCCCCCCCACGACCAGTTCGGGTACAAAACATTCGCTGTGCGGCAACTCGACGTTGGCGCCGGCCTTGCGCTGCAGCTCGGCCA
>NZ_QAVX01000031.1 GCF_003121485.1 Dyella sp. C11
ACGACACCATCCGCCGCCCCCCTCGAGCTCCCCGCGTAAGATCTTCCCCAGAGTCACATGGCTACACGCAAGAGCCGATTCCATACGGGCGACCGCCACGAGCCAAGAGCCAAGAGCCAAGAGCCAAAAGCCAAAAGCCAAAAACCAAAAGGCAAAAGGCAAAAGGCAAAAGGCAAAAGGCAAAAGCGGCTGCCAGCCGCAGGGGCGGCGAAGCGAGGCGTCGATCTTTCCGGCCAAGAACCATCCCCCCACCAGAACTAAGACCCCTTGCCGCGGTCCTTGTATGAGAGCGCCCCGTGGCGTTCGGGACACCCCCTGTGCAAGGCCTTCCCGTTGTGGAAGGTGGAGAGGGCACCGCCGTCCCGCCGGCTTGCCCACTTCTTGTCAGCCCTCTTCCGATCATCGGGGAGGGCATTTTTTTGCGTTGCGACAGGGCTGCGGAAGCGGTTGGTTCTACCATCCATGAAGTTCGATGGATCGGGGAATCCATGCATGTCTGTTTCAAACGCGTCAGTGGGGCGCGCCTCGTCGCCAGGGCTTGATATTGCGGTGGTGCTGGCGGGCATGGGTGCCATCGTGGGTGGCACGTTCGCCGTTGCTGGTGAGATCGATGGCTGGCGATGGCTGCACTGGGTGTGCAAGCCGCTGACGACGTTGCTCATCCTGTGGCTGGCGCTGCGCGCTGCGCCGGTGGTGTCGCCGCGCTATCGGCGCTGGATCGTGGCGGGCATCGTGTTTTCCCTGGCGGGCGACGTCTTCCTGATGTTGCCGCAGGACGCATTCGTGCAGGGGCTGGTGTCGTTTCTGCTGGCGCACGTGTGTTTCATCGTGGGCATGCTGGGCGACAGCCGCTTTGCCGAAAGGCCGTGGGGCATGCTCGCTTGCCTGGCTTATGGCGCCTTCAACCTGTGGGCGTTGTGGCCGTCGTTGCCGGCGGCGTTGCATCTGCCGGTGGTGGTGTACGTGCTAGTGCTGGCGGCGATGGGTGGCCAGGCCGTGGTACGCGCGCGGCGTCATGCGGCGGATGTGCTGACAGGCTCGGCGCAGTGGTCGATGGTGGGTGCGCTGGTCTTCATGGTCAGCGATACACTGCTGGCCTGGGACCGCTTCCGCTTCGTCATTCCGCTGTCGACGGTGTGGGTGCTGGCCACGTATTACACGGCACTGTGGTGCCTGGCGCGATCGGTTCGCGGGAGTCGTTGAGCGACCATGAATACGCAGGAAATCATCATCACCTGGGCCACGCCGGTGTTCTTCGCGTTGATCGCGCTGGAACTGCTGGTCGCGAAACTGCGTGGCCGCCGCGTGTATCACAGCAGCGACGCCATCAACAGCCTCGGGCTGGGCGTGATCTCGCAGATCGTGGCGGTCTTCAGCAAGCTGCTGACGCTGGGCATCTACGCATGGTGCGTGGAACGCTTCGCCATCTTTGCGCTGCCGGCCAGCAGCGTGTGGGTGTGGATCTCGGCGCTGCTGCTTTACGACTTCTGTTACTACTGGCTGCATCGCATGGGCCACGAAGTCAACATTCTCTGGGCGGCGCACGTGGTGCATCACCAGAGCGAGGATTACAACCTTTCCACCGCGTTGCGCCAGACGGGCAGCGGCGTGTTGCTGGGATGGCTGTTCTACCTGCCGATGGCGGTTATCGGTTATCCGCTGGAAGTGTTCGTGGTGGTGGCGCTGATCGATCTGCTCTACCAGTTCTGGGTGCACACCGAACTGGTCGGGCGCCTGGGCTGGTTCGACCGCGTGTTCTGCTCGCCGTCCAACCATCGCGCGCATCACGCGGTGAACGACAAATACCTTGACCGGAATTACGGTGGGATCCTGATCCTCTGGGATCGCCTGTTTGGCACGTTCATCGAAGAAGACGACAAGGATCCGCCGATTTACGGCACACGCTCGCCGTTGCGCAGCTGGAATCCGCTGTGGGCGAACGCCGAGGTGTACTGGGCCACGGCCAAGGACGCATGGCACGCGCGTCGCTGGCGCGACAAGTTGCTGGTGTGGCTGAAGCCGCCGGGCTGGCGTCCCGCCGATGTGGCGGAGCGCTTTCCCAAGCCGGCGTTCGATATCGCGCGTGAGCGTTTCGTCCCGCCGCTGTCGCGTGGCTTGACGATCTACAGCCTGGTGCAGTTCGCGTTGCTGCTCGGCATGGCGGTGCAGTTCCTGGATCTGGCCAAGCATCTTCCGGCAGCGACGCTGGTCGGTTACGCCGCCTTTCTGGTGCTTAGCCTGGCCGCGCTGGGGGCGTTGACCGAAGGGCGGCGCATTGGCGTGGTCCTGGAATTCGCACGCCTGCTTGCGACAGCAGCCGTCCCGTTGCTGACGGGCGGCTGGTTCGGCGTGCCGCACCTGGACCTCGGCGTGGTGGCTGTGCTGGTCGCCATTCCCGCCGTCAGCGCGCTGGTGCTGGGCTGGCTGGCCGTTTCTACGGCTGGCCGCGCGGGCTCGGGGAATCCCATTCCCGGCTAGGACCTATGGCACTACCGCGCAGCTGCAGCATGGCAGGGGCGGAGGCATTCGTTATGATCGCGGCTCGTTTTCCCGGGAATGAGCCGATGGGTTTCCTTAGCAAGTTGGTGCGCCACAAGCCTGTGGAGCTGTTACAGGCGGAGGCCGGCAAGCGTGGCGATTTCCGTCGCGTGTTGGGCCTGTGGCAACTCACGGCCATCGGTATCGGCGGCATTATCGGCGTCGGCGTGTTCGTGCTGGCGGGCAAGCAGGCGGCCATCAATGCCGGCCCTGCGGTGGCGCTGTCCTTCCTGATCGCGGGCATTGCCAGCGCAGCGGCGGCGCTTTGCTACGCCGAGTTCGCCGGCATGATTCCGGTAACCGGCAGTGCCTACACCTACGGTTATGCCGTGCTTGGCGAGCTGGCCGCGTGGCTCATCGGCTGGGACTTATTGCTGGAGTACGCCTTGATCGTCGCGGTGGTGGCGATCGGATGGTCCGGCTACGTGCAATCGGCTCTGACCAGCATGGGCATCCACATACCGGTATGGGCGCAAGGCGCGATTGGCACGGGCGAAGGCCATGTGTTCAACGTCATTGCCGCGCTGGTGACGCTCGGCGTGTCGGCGCTGCTGATCTTCCGCACCGAGTGGGGCGCACGCTTCAACACGCTGGTGGTGGCCATCAAGGTGGCTGCCGTGGCGCTGGTGATCGGCATTGGCGCGTTCTACATCAACCCGGCCAACTGGGTGCCTTTCATTCCCGAGCGCGTGATCGGTGCCGATGGCGTGGGCCATTTCGGTTTCCAGGGCGTGGGCGCAGCGGCGGCGGTGGTGTTCTTCGCGGTGTTCGGCTACGACACGCTGACCACGGCGGCGGAAGAGTCCAAGAACCCGCAGCGCGACCTGCCGCGTGCGGTATTGCTGTCGCTGGGCATTTCCATGGCGATGTATCTCGCCGTGTCGATGGTGCTGACCGGCATCGCGCACTACAGCACGCTCAATACCGACGCGCCGGTGGCCGATGCCTTCAAGGGCCTGGGCCTGCACTGGGTGGCGTTGACGGTGTCGGTGTCGGCCGTGTTCGGCCTGATCAGCGTCCTGTTCGCCTTCATGCTGGGCGCCACGCGCATCTGGTACGCGCTGTCGCGTGACGGTTTGCTGCCGGGCTGGTTCGCGCACGTGCACCCGCGTTACGGCACGCCGCATCGCCCGACGGTGGTGCTGGGTGTGTTCACGGCGCTGGTGGCGGGCCTGCTGCCGATCGAGGAAGTCGCCAAGCTGGTGAACATCGGCGTGCTGTCGGCCTTCATCGTGATCTGCACGTCGGTGATGATCCTGCGCAAGCGCAAGCCGGATCTGCATCGTTCGTTCCGCACGCCGTGGGTGCCGCTGATTCCGCTGGTCGGCATCGCGTTCTCCATCTGGCTGCTGGCGGAGCTGCCGGCCATCACGTGGAAGGTGTTCCTGATCTGGGTGAGCATTGGCCTGGTGGTTTACCTCACCTATGGCATGCGGCACAGCAAGCTGGAAAAGATGCAGTAGTCGAAGTTTCTGTGGGAGCGCACCCTGTGCGCGACTGCGGGTGGATGTGCGGTGTCGCGTGGTTGTCGCGCACAGGGTGCGCTCCCACAAAAGCCGCAAACGATATGCAAAGAAAAACGGCCGCTTTCGCGGCCGTTTTCTTGTCTGCATGGCAAACGTGACGCTTAGAACTTCACTTCCACCGAGGCGGAGTAGGTGGCCACGTTGGCATTCACCTGCGACTCCTGCGCACCCGCGCGGCCGTACTTGATGTGGTAGTTGTCGTAGTTCAGGCCGAGCGCAACGTTCTTGGTCAGGTCGTAGCCCACGCCGGCGCCGGCGTACCAGCCGTTGTTCCAGCTGCGCTGCGATGCGGTCTCGTCGCCCACGGTGACTGCACCGGTGGTGCGCGAACGCAGATAGCCGCCGTGGCCGGTGACGAACCAGTTGTTGTAGAAGTTGTACTTGGCGTTGATGCCGATCTGCGCCACGCGCGGCTTGGCCGAGACGCTGGCGAAATCGAAGTCGTTCTTGACCTTGCCCAGGTACGCGTAGCCGACTTCGGCGCCGACGATGCCGTTCCAGCGCCAGCCGAAGCGAACGTTCTGGAACACGTCGGTCTTGTCGGAGACGCCGCCGAGACGGTAGTTGCTCTGGCCGAGGTTGCCGGCAACGAAGAAGTTGTCGAGCTGATTGCTTTCGTCGGCCTGGGCAGCAAAAGGCGCAGCAGCGACCACGGCCAAGGCGGCCGCAAGAAGAATCTTGTTCATGGAATGCTCCATCTATTTTTTGTGATCCGCAGCGACAACAAAGGGGGAAAGTCGCTGCAGCCCGCGTGGGGATCGCGGTGAAAAAAGGATACGGGTTTTTAACTTGTGCGAAACCCTTGAATGGTTTTGCGGAAGGGAGAGGTTCATACACCTCCATGACCAATGGCAGGGGGTGCCATGTGTCAACGGGGACTAGCATCAGAGGTTCATGTGTCGTGCAGGCAGCCGCACTGAACGACATCGATCCATCAGGAGAACCTCTTTGAAAGCCTCGCGTCTTGCTTCCGCCATCCTTGCCTCGGCCTTTGGCCTGGGCAGCTTCGCGGCACTCGCCGATGTTCCTGCGCCGCAGGACATTCCGTTCAACGGCACGTTGAAGATCAACGTGGACGCCACCGACATCGCGCATCGCGTGTTCCGCGTGCACGAAACGGTGCCGGCGCAGGCGGGTCCCCTCACGCTGCTGTATCCGCAGTGGCTGCCGGGCAACCATTCGCCGACGGGTTCGATCGACAAGCTCGCCGGCCTGGTGGTGAAGGCCAACGGCAAGGTGATTCCGTGGAAGCGCGATCCGCTCAACGTGTTTGCGTTCCACGTGGACGTGCCTCAGGGCGCAAGCGAAGTGCAGGTGGAATTCCAGTTCCTCTCCTCGCAGGACATGCGCCAGGGCCGCGTGGTGATGACGCCGGAAATGCTCAACCTGCAGTGGAATTCGGTGTCGCTGTATCCGGCCGGTTATGTTGCGCGTCAGATCCAGGCTGAAACCACCGTGACGTTCCCGGCCGGCTGGCAGTTCGGCAGTGCGCTGGAAGTGGCCTCGCGCAACGGCGACACGGTGTCGTTCAAGCCGATCAACTACGACGACCTCGTCGACTCACCGATCTACGCCGGCAAGTACTTCAAGCGCGTGGATCTTGATCCGGGTGCGAAGACGCCGGTGTTCCTCAACATCGTCGCGGACGATCCGAAGTACCTGGAGATCAAGCCGGAGCAGTTGAAGCTGCACCAGAACCTGGTGCAGCAGATGTACAAGCTGTACGGCGCACACCACTACGACCACTACGACTTCCTGTTCTCGCTGAGCGAGAAGATGTCGGGCAATGGCCTTGAGCACCACCGCTCCAGCGAGAACGGCGTGGGCCCGGGCTACTTCACCGAGTGGGACAAGAGCATGGTGATGCGCGACCTGCTGCCGCACGAGTTCAACCACTCGTGGGACGGCAAGTACCGCCGTGGCGCCGACCTGGCCACGCCTAACTTCAACGTGCCCATGCAGGACAGCCTGCTGTGGGTCTACGAAGGCCAGACGCAGTTCTGGGGCTACGTGATGGCCGCGCGCTCGGGCCTGTGGAAGCAGGATCAGGCGCTGGACATGCTGGCCAACGTGGCTGCCACGTACGATCGCGGCCGCCCTGGCCTGCAGCAGTGGCGCAATATCCAGGACACCACCAACGATCCCATCATCGCGATGCGTCGTCCGCTGCCGTACCGCAACTACCAGATGAGCGAGGACTACTATTCCGGCGGCCAGATGATCTGGCTCGACGTGGATGGCAAGCTGCGTGACCTCACCAGCGACAAGCGCTCCATCGACGATTTCGCCAAGGCCTTCTTCGGTGTGAAGAACGGCGAGTGGGACGTCAACACTTACACGTTCGAAGACGTAGTGAAGACGCTCAACGACATCGCACCGTACGACTGGACGACCTACCTGCGTGAGCGCCTGGATGGCCACGGCCCGATCATCGGCGGCTTCGAGGCGAATGGCTGGAAGCTGGTCTACAACGACAAGCCGTCCGACGCCGCCAAGGCCGTCGAGGCCCGCACGGGTGGCACCAACCTGGTGTATTCGCTGGGCGTGTCGATGGCCAAGGGCGGCGACATCGCCGACGTGCTGTGGGACGGCCCCGCCTTCAAGGCTGGCCTGTCGCCGGGCATGAAGGTGATCGCGGTGAACGGCAAGGAATATTCCGGCGATGTGCTCAAGGACGCCGTGACGGCGGCGGCGAAGGACAAGAACCAGCCGGTCGAACTGCTGGTGAAGAACTTCGACGAGTACAAGACGCTGCGCATCGACTACCACGATGGCCTGAAGTACCCGCATCTGGAGCGCATCGAAGGCAAGGCGGATCGCCTGTCGGAACTGCTCAAGGCGCGCTGAGGCACGCCGCTCTGCTCCCTCTCCCCCTTGGGGAGAGGGTTGGGGCGAGGGGGCAACCTGGCGACAACGCCCGGAAATTCCCCAAATTCCACCCACATGGGCTCCTCCCCCCAAGTTCGCTATACTGCGCGTCCGCCGTGTCCCGGACCGAAGGGTTCGCGCCGGTTTCTGCATCATGCGCCCGTAGCTCAGCCGGATAGAGTAGTGGCTTCCGAAGCCATTGGTCGGGGGTTCGAATCCCTCCGGGCGCGCCATCTTGTAGACAAAGCCCGCTTCGTGCGGGCTTTGTGCTTTTCGGGTGGGTCTAAGCCATGTTGCCGACGCGCGGACACGCGGGGTTTCGGTATGGTGTGCATTCGCGAATGCCGGCAGGGGCGGACGCCGCATTGCTTATTCATGAGGTAGCGCCGTGAACCGTCCTGACGTAAAGGCTTTCTTCGACGAATCCACCAACACCTTCAGCTACGTGGTGTGGGACCCGGCCACGCAAAAGGCGGCGGTGATCGACAGCGTGCTCGACTACGACGCGGTGTCGGGTCGTACGCGCCGCGTATCCGCCGATGCATTGATCGATTTCGTCAATGCGAGCGGGCTGGTGGTGGAATGGGTGATCGACACCCACGTGCACGCCGATCATCTGTCGGCCGCGCCGTATGTGCAGTCGCGCCTGGGTGGAAAGCTCGCCATTGGTGAGCACATCCGCCAGGTACAGGAAACGTTCGGCACCATCTTCAACGCGGGTAGTGACTTTCAGCGCGACGGCAGCCAGTTCGACCATCTGTTCAAGGATGGCGAGCACTACATGCTGGGCAGCATCGAAGCGGTCGCCATGCACACGCCCGGCCACACGCCAGCCTGCATGACGCACGTGATCGGCGATGCCGCGTTCGTGGGCGATACGCTTTTCATGCCGGACTACGGCACGGCACGCTGCGATTTCCCGGGTGGCGATGCGCGCACGCTGTTTCATTCCATCCAGCGCATTTTTTCCCTGCCCGCCGCTACGCGCGTATTCCTTTGCCACGACTACAAGACCAAGGATCGCGACGTGTTCGCGCACGAAACCACGGTGGACGAAGAGCGTCGCGCGAACATCCACGTGCACGACGGCACGGATGAGGAATCGTTCGTGCGCATGCGCACCGAGCGGGATGCAACGCTGTCCATGCCGCGCCTGCTGCTGCCGTCGGTACAGGTGAACATGCGTGCGGGCCGCATGCCTGCCGCCGAAGGCAACGGCGTCAGTTACCTGAAGATTCCCCTCGATACGCTTTGATGTCGTAACGGACCGCCTGCTCCCGGGAGCAGGCGGGCCCGGACGATGGTGGCGGCATCAGTGACGCAGCGTTTTTTCGAATGCCTTGACCTGCTTCTCCGCTTCACCGCGCGCGATGCCGTAGCGCTCCTGCAATTTGCCGGACAGGTATTCGGCATTGCCTTCCGCAACCTTCAGATCGTCATCGGTGAGCTTGCCCCAGTGCTGCTTGATCTGGCCGCTGAGCTGCTTCCAATGCCCCTGGATGGTGTCTTGATTCATTGATTGATCCTCATCGGGTGTGGGTTGGGTGCCATGCGCATGACGGGATCGATTCGAGCAGCCTGTCAGTTAAGTGTGCGTGCCGCCGATGTTGCGACCCGGCGCGCAGGTTCATGCGCGTATGTGCCTGACTGAGACGGCATTCGCGTTGCGTCGACATGCGGAATGCGTGGATGGTGTCTCGGCGCCTCGCGCGACGAAGGGGAAGCGGCCGCAGGGCCTGCAGGAATCGTTGGTATCCACTCGTGGTGACCGCGGGCCGTTTCGGCTCGTCCTTCAACATCAAGGAGTCGCGACTATGAGTTCCATCCTGCATCACGGCATCAGCCGCACAGGCTGGCTGCTGGTGATCTATGGCGTCATTTCCATCCTGTTCGGCATCAGCGCGCTGCTGTGGCCCGGCAGCACGGCCATTGCGCTGGCCTGGGCGTTCGGCGTGATGGCGCTGGCGGAGGGCATCATCAGCCTGTTCGCGCTGTTCAATCGCCACGTGGCAATGTCGCGAGGCTGGCTGGCACTGTACGCGGTGGCATCCATCGTGTTCGGCCTGCTTGCCATCTGGCATCCGCTGGCCGTGGTGAACGTGCTGCTGATCTTCCTGTCGGCATGGCTGATCGTGGCAGGCATCTACCGCATCGTGTTTGCCTTCCGCGTGCGCAAGGAAATCCGCGGCGAATGGATGATCGCGCTAAGCGGCGTGCTGGCGGTATTGCTGGGTGTGCTGTTCGCGGCGTATCCGGTGGCGGGTTTGCTCACCGTCACCATCTGGATCGGTGCCGCGGCGTTGGTCTATGGCGTGCTGCAGGTAATTGCCGGCGTACGCATGCATCGATGGAAACGGGCGCTGTGATGGAAGAAAAAAGGCGCCATGACGGCGCCTTTTTTTAATGCCGCAAAAGGAACTCAGCCGCGCACTTCGAAATCTTCCGATGCCATCGGCTTGCCGTTGAGCGAGATCACCACCTTGTACCTGCCCTTCGGCCAGGCGTTCGGGTTCTGCACCTTGAACGTGGTGATGGCCGGGCCGTCGGTGGCAATGGATTCGGTGGTGCTGCTGAAGGGCACGTCCTTGCCGTCGACGTAGCTCCACTTCGCGTTGAGCGTGGCGTTGTCGGTGTTGCCGATGGTGGCGACGCTCGCGTAGATGGCCTTGTCCTCCGGCGCGAAGGAGCGCTGTTCCTTGCTGATGGCATGTGCCGCATCCACCTGGCTGCCGATGGTGACGGCGGCGATGCGGATGTCGCCGCCCGTGCTCACGCTGGCTGATTTGCCGGTGGTGTCCGCGGGCGCCGGCGCGGTGCTGGCGGGCGTGGGCGCACTGGCGGGTGGTATCACCGGTGCCGACGTCGTCGGTGCCGGTACGGCCGGCGCGGGGGCACTGGTGGCTGGCGTGGTGGGCGTGGTGTTGGAAGCCTCGTCGTTCTTGCCGCACGCGCTCAGCACAAGCAGTCCGGCAAGGGTCGCGCAGTACAAGGCCGTGTTGCGTGGCTGGATGTTCATTGACTGACCCCATGGCTGGTAACGGACATGCGCGGCTGGCGTGGCCTGCCGCGCTGTTCAACCGAGGCTAGCGCCGATGGACTGAAGCTGCGATTACTGCGCGCTTCAGAGTCGACGTCGTCTTAACGACCCGCCTGCATTACTGCCGCGCACCGCGCGGATTGCCTGGCGTTTCCTTGCCGGTGCTGCGGTAGGGATTGATGTCCAGTCCGCCGCGGCGCGTGTAGCGCGCATACACGCTGAGCTGTTCCGGGCGGCAACGCTGCATCACGTCCACGAAGATGCGCTCCACGCACTGCTCGTGGAATTCGTTGTGGTTGCGGAACGAAACGAGATAGCGCAACAGGCCGGCGTGATCGATCGCCGCACCGCGATAGCGAACCTGCACGCTGCCCCAGTCCGGCTGGCCGGTGACCGGGCAATTGGAGCGGAGCAGGTTGGATACCAGCGTTTCCTCGACGACACCCTTGCCGTCTTCCATCACGAGATGGTCCGCGCGCGGCGGGCCATAGTCGTCGATGTCGACCGGCAGTTCGTCCACCAGCAAGCCATCGAGATCCGTGACGGCATGGCCGCGGGCCTGGGCGTCGGTCAGCGTCACTGCCACCGGCGCACCGGCGGCAGCGGAAAGATCGCGCGTGAGCGTAGCGACCAGTTCACCACGGTCGGTCACACGCTCCTGCGAAAAGCCGTTGAGATAGAGCTTGAACGACTTCGACTCGATGATGTTCGGCGAGGTGGCCGGTACGCGGAACTCGGCCAGCGCCACCACCGGCTTGCCGCGCTCGTCCAGCCAGGACAGCTCATAGGCGTTCCACACGTCCTCGCCGTGGAACGGCAGCGGTTCGGTCACGCCGATTTCGTCACGCTTGGCCTGCCGTGGGATGGGGAACAGCAGGGAGGGGTCATACCGGTCGGCGTAGACGGTGGTCTTGCCGAGCGGGGAGTGTTCGGGAGTGCTCATGCGGCCATTGTACCGCCTCGGCCGCGCTGGCCCGGCCCGGGTCGCATGAAGCTGCGGCCTCCCCCCATGACCACTGACCCGGTTCACGGCCGGGCCCGGTGCCTATAGTGTCGTGTTCGTTTCTGGGGAACCTAGAGGAAATCGCCTGATGAAGAAGCTCGTCCTGGCCGGCGCCGTGGTGGCCGGCCTGTTTGCGGCTGGCGGCGCTGCCGCTCCGGCCTTCGCCGACGGCACGGACGCCGCTTTCGATCCCCAGGCGCTGTTTGCGCCGCTCTCGTTGCCCGACGCGCCCAACGCCTTCCGCAGTGGCGCCGGCAAGCCGGGTCCGCTGTTCTGGCAGAACCGCGTGGACTACGCCATCCAGGCCACCATCGAGCCCGCCACGCATACGCTGCGCGGCGACGAGACCATCAGCTACACCAACCACAGCCCGGATGCGCTGGATGTGCTGTGGGTGCAGCTGGACCAGAACATCTACCGCCGCGATTCACGCGGCACACTCACGTCGCCGCGCGCGCCGCGCAGTGAGTCCACCGATGGCTACCAGATCGACGCGGTGGAAGTGGACGGCAAGCCGGTGCATTTCCTTGTCGACGACACGCGCATGCGCGTGGACCTGGCGCAGGCGCTGGCCAGCAACGGCAAGCAGGCCAAGCTGCGCATCCGCTACCACTACACCGTGCCGGGCACGTGGGGTGGCCGCACCGCGGTCACGCCGACCAGGAACGGCGACATCTACGAGATCGCCCAGTGGTTCCCGCGCATGGCCGTCTACGACGACTTGCGCGGATGGGACACGCAGCCGTACCTCGGTTCGGAGTTCTATCTCGAATACGGTGACATCGACTACGCGGTCACCGTGCCGTCTAACTACATCGTTGCCGGTTCGGGCGCGCTCACCAACGGCAGCGAAGTGCTTACCGCCACGCAGCAGAAGCGTCTTGCGCAGGCAGCGCAGAGCGACAGCACCGTGATGATTCGCTCGCCGGAGGAAGTGAACGACCCCTCCAGCCATCCCAAGCAGAATGGCACGCAGACGTGGCGCTTCCACATGGACCACACGCGCGACGTCGCCTTCGCCGCGTCGCCCGCCTTCGTGTGGGATGCGGCGCGCATCAATCTTCCTGAAGGCAAGCACGCGCTGGCCATGTCGGTGTATCCGGTGGAAGGCGTGGGCAAGGAGGCGTGGAACCGTTCCACCGAATACGTGAAGGGTTCGATCGAGCACTTCTCGTCCAAGTGGTTTGCGTATCCGTGGCCGGCCGCGGTGAACCTGGGTGGTCACGGCGCAGGCATGGAATATCCCGGCATCGTGTTCGACGGCTACGACGACAAGGGCCCGATGCTGTTCTGGATCACCGCGCACGAACTGG
Organism: Dyella sp. C11; assembly: GCF_003121485.1. GTDB lineage: Bacteria > Pseudomonadota > Gammaproteobacteria > Xanthomonadales > Rhodanobacteraceae > Dyella. The sequence continues at coordinate 12,286 of NZ_QAVX01000031.1, forward strand.
GCCACGGCTGGTTCCCGATGATCGTGGGCTCCAACGAACGCCGCAACGCGTTCATGGACGAAGGCTTCAACACCTTCATCGACATCTATGCCTCCGACGCGTTCAACAAGGGCGAATTCGCGCCCAAGCGCGACAGCGAATACGCGCCCAAGGGCGGCAACCCGGTGGATGAAATCCTGCCGCTGCTGGCCGATGCAAACGCACCCACGCTGATGGCGCCGGCGGATTCCGTTTCCGAGAAATACCGTCACTCCGTGAGCTACTTCAAGGGCGCACTTGGCCTGGTGCTGTTGCGCGAGCAGATCCTGGGACCGGAACGCTTTGACCCGGCGTTCCGCAAGTACATCGCCACCTGGGCGTATCACCATCCCACGCCGTCGGACTTCTTCCGCTTCATGAGCAGCGAAGCGGGCGAAGACCTGTCGTGGTGGTGGCGCGGCTGGTACCTCAACAACTGGCAGCTGGACATGGCCATCACGGGCGCGAGCTACGTGGACAACGATCCGGCCAAGGGCGCGCAGGTCAACTTCGCCAGCAAGCAGAAGCTGGTGATGCCGGCGACGCTGCGCATCGACTATGCCGACGGCAGCCACGAAGATGTGCGTGTACCGGTGGAAATGTGGCGCCAAAGTGCCATGCCGAAGATGGCGCTGCATACGTCGAAGAAGATCGCCAGGTTGACGCTGGACCCGGAGCACAATCTGCCGGATGCGGATCGGACGAATAATGTGTTGACGATGCCGTAAGACTGCAGGACGGCGTGACCCTCACGATCGTCATTCCGGCGCAGGCCGGAATCCAGTTGCGATCGGCCTCGATCGTCGCCCTGCCACTGGATCCCGGCCTGCGCCGGGATGACGACGTAGGAAGGTTATGGAACATCTGTGTGCAACGGACCCTTCATGAGATCAGCGACTGTCTTGCCCCGTAACGCGAAGTACGCGCTTTCGCTCTGCGTGCTTCTTGGGTTGTCCGGCGCGTTGCCGGCGCACGCAGTAACCAGTGACACCGTTCGGTGGAAGTCCGAAGCCGCCGCCGTCACCATCACCCGCGACGACTGGGGCATCGCCCATGTCCATGGCAGAACGGATGCGGATGCCGTGTTCGGCATGGCGTATGCGCAGGCGGAAGACGACTTCAATCGCGTCGAGACGAACTACCTCAATTCGCTGGGCTGGTTGGCGAAAGCGGAAGGCGAGGCGGCGATCTGGTCCGATCTGCGTCAACAGTTGTGGATCGATCCCGCCGAGCTGAAACGCATCTACGCGAAGAGCCCATCGTGGCTGCGTGAGTTGATGGATGCGTGGGCTGATGGCCTGAACTATTACCTGGCGACCCATCCCGATGTGCATCCGCGTGTGATCGCGCACTTCGAACCGTGGATGGCGTTGAGCTTTACCGAAGGCAGCATCGGCGGCGACATCGAGCGCGTATCCCTGAAGGACTTGCAGGCGTTCTACGGCAAGCCCACCGACACGGTGGCGTTCGTCGATACGCCATCGAGCTGGGTGGAGCCGACCGGCTCCAACGGCATTGCCATTGCACCCAGGCTCACGGCCGATGGTCACGCGTTGTTGCTGATCAATCCGCACACGTCGTTCTTCTTCCGTTCCGAGCTGCAGATGTCGAGCGACACGGGGATGGATGTCTATGGTGCGGTGACTTGGGGCCAGTTCTTCATCTACCAGGGCTTCAACAAGCACATCGGCTTCATGCACACCTCCACTACGGCGGATGTGGTGGACGAGTTTGCCGAAACCATCGTGCATGACGGCAGCAAGCTGGCGTATCGGTACGGCAAGGAAACGCGGCCCGTCACCACGCGGTCCATCACCGTTGCGTATCGCAAGAGCGACGGTTCGATGGGCGATCGCACGTTCACCACCTACGCGACGCATCACGGTCCCATCGTGCGCGAGGCGGATGGCAAGTGGATGGCCACCGCGCTGATGAACAAGCCGATGGAAGCTTTGGAGCAGAGCTGGTTGCGCACCAAGGCCACGGACTATGCGAGCTTCATGAAAGTCGCCGAGCTCAAGGCCAACTCGTCCAACAACACCATCTTTGCGGACGACAAGGGCGAGATCGCGTACCTGCATCCGCAATTCATTCCCAAGCGCGACAACCGATTCGATTACACCAAGCCGGTGGACGGCAGCGATCCCGCCACGGACTGGCAAGGGCTGCTGCCGCTGGATGCCGCGCCGCATCTGCTCAATCCGGCCAATGGCTGGATCATGAACACCAACAACTGGCCCTATTCGGCGGCGGGTCCGGATAGTCCCAGGCGCGCGGACTATCCGCGCTACATGGACAGCGTCGGCGAAAATCCGCGTGGCATCCACGCCACCATGGTGCTGAGCGACAAGCGCGACTTCACGCTGGCGTCGTTGATCACGGCCGCCTTCGATTCATACCTGCCGGCGTTCGCGCGACAGATCCCGATCCTGGTGAAGGACTACGACGCCCTGCCTGCCGGCGATCCGTTGAAGAAGCAGCTTGCCGGACAGATTGCCCTGTTGCGCAGCTGGGACTACCGCTGGGGTATCGCCTCCATGCCCACCTCGCTGGCGGTGTTCTGGGGCGACGTGTTATGGGACAAGGTGGACAAGTCGGATGTGTCGGAAGGCCTTTCCGTCTACGACATCATGGCCGAGCGCGCGGGACCGAAGGCGCGCCTCGATGCGCTGGTGGAAGCCTCCGAGCGGCTGGAGAAGGATTTCGGCAGTTGGGGTGTGCCGTGGGGTGAAGTGAATCGCTACCAGCGCATCAACGGCGACATCCAGCAGCCGTTCGATGACAGCAAGCCAAGCATCCCGGTGCCCTTCACGTCATCACGCTGGGGCTCGCTGGCCTCGTTCGGTGCGCATCGCTGGCCCGGCACGCGGCGTTACTACGGCACGGGCGGCAACAGTTTCGTGGCCGCGGTGGAGTTCGGCGACAAGGTGCGTGCACGCGCCATCACGGCGGGTGGCGAAAGTGGACACCCCAACTCGCCGCACTTCAACGACGAAGCCGAGCGCTACACCACGGGCAACCTTCGCGCCGTGTATTTCTGGCCGGAGGAATTGAAGGGTCACGTGGAGCGCACTTACCATCCGGGTGATTGAATCCGGGCATGCCAGGCAACCAGGGAGGGTGACATGCTGACGAATGAGCAGGCTGATGTGGTGGCGAACGCGGTGATGGCGACGGCAAAGGATCGCCAACACGAGCGCGCGAACCGCCGCGAAGAAGAGGCAAGGCTGCAGCATTCACAGCGATGGCGCGGCCTGATGTTCCTCGTCGCCCTGATGGCCGGTGGCGCAGTGGCTTACCTTGCGGGCAGCCGTGTGGTGATGGGCATGCTGGCGGGAGGTGGCTTGGCGCAGGTGCTGGTATTTGCATTCAACGCCCGACACCGCGCATCACCCGTCGATTGACAGCGCCGCAGTGCCACCGCTTGTCGTGATGGACGCGTACGTTTTTAAGCTAAGGTGTGTTTCGGGGGATATTGCAGAACCGTAGCGCCATGAGTGGCGGCGGAGTGTCACCCGCCGCCTTTCATCGTTGCTACGGAGAACACCATGCGTTTGCTGCCCCTTGTTGCTGCCATTGCCGTCGGTCTTGCCTCGGCTGGCGCCGCGTTCGCGGACGATGCGCCCGCACCGGCCCATATCGCCGTACGCGCCGCCCATCTGGTGGACGTGCAGGCCGGCAAGGTGCGCGACAATCCGCTGGTGATCATCGAGGGCGAGCACATCACCGAGGTTCGCTACGACGGGCAGGTACCCGCGGGTTACAACGTCATCGACCTGGGCAGCGCGACGCTGCTTCCCGGTTTGATCGATTGCCACGTGCACCTCACCGGCGATCCGAACGAAGTGAAGGGCGACTATTACGAAGCCGTGCTTAAGCGCAGCTCGATCGACTCGGCCATTCTTTCGCCGACGTATGCCAAGCGCACGCTGGATGCCGGCTTCACTACGGTGCGCAATCTCGGCGCCGACGACTACGTGGATATCGCCCTGCGCAACGCCATCAACCGTGGCGACATTCCCGGTCCGCGCATGCTGGTGTCCGGGCCGCCGCTGGGTGCGACGGGTGGCCACGCGGATGGCACCACGGGTTTCTCGCCGTGGATCCAGTTCCATGACATCAACGGCGTGGCCGATGGCGTCGATGCCATCCGTCACCGTGTGCGCGAGAACGTGAAGAACGGCGTGGACGTGATCAAGTTCATGGCCAGCGCCGGCGTGTTGAGCGCCGAGGCTTCCGTGGGCGCACCGCAGTACTCGCAGGAAGAAATGAACGCCGTGGTGGACGAGGCGCATCGCTGGGGCAAGAAGGTGGCCGCACATGCGCACGGCGCCGAGGCGATCAAGATGGCCATCCGCGCGGGCGTGGATTCGGTGGAGCACAGCAGCCTGATCGACGACGAAGGCCTGAAGCTCGCCAAGCAGCACGGCACGTACCTGGACTTCGACGTCTACAACGACGATTACATCCTGAGCGAGTACGCCAAGAAGGGCTTCCCGGCCAGCACCGTCGAGAAGGAAAAGACCGTGGGCCGCCTGCAGCGCGAGAATTTCCAGCGCGCGGTGAAGGCCGGCGAGAAGATGGCTTTCGGTACCGATGCCGGCGTGTATCCGCACGGCTGGAACGCCAGGCAGTTTGCCGTGATGACCAAGTGGGGCATGACGCCCATGCAGGCCATCCAGGCCGCGACCGTCAATGCGGCCGATCTGCTCGGCATGACGGGCAAGGTGGGCGCCGTGGCGCCGGGCTATTACGCCGACCTGGTGGCCGTGAGCGGCGATCCGCTGGGCGATGTGACGCAGCTGGAACATGTCGCTTTCGTGATGAAGGGCGGCGACGTGGAGAAGAACGACACCAGGCGCTGATCGCGCAGGGTGGGGCGGGGCAACCTTCGCAAAGCGTGAATGAAACCCACGCTAAGCTTGCCTCTCCCCACCCGAACGAAGGTGCCTTATGGAAGTCCGCCAGCCGGTTCCCCCCTTCACCGCCGAGACGGCCGCGCAAAAAGTGCGCCTTGCGGAAGATGGCTGGAACAGCCGCGATCCTGCCCGCGTGGCGTTGGCTTATGCCCCGGACACCTACTGGCGCAACCGTGCGGAATTCATCCGCGGCCGCGCCGAGGCGCAGGAGTTCCTGGAGCGCAAGTGGAACCGCGAGCTGGAATACCGCCTGATCAAGGAGCTGTGGACCTTCGCCGGCAACCGCATCGCCGTGCGTTTTGCCTATGAGTGGCACGACGACTCGGGCCAGTGGTACCGCAGCTACGGCAACGAGAACTGGCAGTTCGACGAGAACGGACTGATGACGCATCGCCACGCCTCGATCAATGACCTGCGCATCACCGATGCGGAACGAAAATACCACTGGCCGCTCGGTCGTCGCCCGGACGACCATCCCGGACTCAGCGACCTCGGTTTCTGAGCCGCTTCATTCCATCACCGACGCAGGAGCTTGGGCATGCACGCAAGCAACGAAGGCATCAACCCCGACGCCGAACCCAGTGGCACCGGTTGCCAGGAGTGCATGCGCACCGGTGGCTGGTGGTTTCACCTGAGGCGGTGCGCACAGTGCGGCCACATCGGCTGTTGCGACAGCTCGCCCAGCCAGCACGCACGGCATCATTTCCACGATACCGGGCATCCGGTGATCGCCAATTTCGAGCCGGACGATCCGTGGTTTTTCGACTTCCGCTCCAACGCGGTGTTCGACGGCCCCCGCCTGCGGCCGCCCTTGCATCACCCGTTGGATCAGCCGGTGCCGGGACCCCACGGCAAGGTGCCGCGTGGTTGGGAAAACCTGTTGAACGACTGAACGTGCATCTCGTGTAACGCTGCAAGGACATCATCGTGGAAGAACATCATCCCCTGACCCGCGGCATTGATCATGTCGGCCTTACCGTGGCCGACATCGACCTGTCGCGGCGCTTCTTCGTCGAGTGCCTGGGCTGGAAGGTCGTGGGCGAGAAACCGGATTACCCCGCCGTGTTCGTCTCCGACGACAAGGCCGTGCTGACGTTGTGGCAGGTCAATACCGAGGATGGTTTCGTCGCGTTCGATCGACGCAGGAATATCGGCCTGCACCATCTTGCCCTCAAGGTGGACAGCGAAGAGGATCTGCGCGAGGTCTTTGCCCGCGTATCCGCGTGGCCGGGCGTGGAAGTCGAGTTCGCGCCTGAACAGGTGGGTGCCGGTGCGCACCGGCACGCGATGGTGCGTGAACCGGGTGGCGCGCGCCGGGAGTTCAGGTTCAGCCCGTTGGCGTAGCCTTCGCGCTGCTATTTATTGCTTGGTGGAGGCGACGTCGCAGTTGCAATCGGTCGCGTCTTCGCTGGCCGTGTTCGACGACGCGGTGTCTGGCTGCGCCGTCGATGCAACAGGTTCGAGCTGCGAGGGATAGTCGACGTTCCAGTCGGCGCGACCGGCGATTTCACTGCCTTCCAGCTGCGTTGGCATGGCCGGGGCTGCGACGTGTTGAATGATTGCGTTCTGCGGCGCCGTGGCGGCAGCAGCTTCGCCCACCAGCAGTGGATTGCCGACGATGGCCAGGGCGAGCAGAACGGCGCCGCCCGCGAGCTGTGAGTGCCAGGATGTCAGCGAAAACGTGGTGCGTTGGGATTTCATGGTGGATTCCTTCGTTGATGGCTTTCAGTGATGGGATTCAATGCCGATGACGATGCCCGCGCTGATCCAGTTGGCGAGCAGCTCGCCAGCGCGGGCTATGCCGGCGTCTTCGCCCAGATGCTCGACCAGGACGTCGCAGAGCGAAGCGAAATGCGCGTCCTCATGTAGCGATTGCAGGGCGGCGTATTCGGTGGCGTCGGTCTGCCTGAGACGGCAGCTCGTGCCCTGACGCCAGGTAATGAGGCCGCCGGATGCGTCGAGCATTTCGCTCTCAGGAACTTCCGTATCGTCGTAGAGCGCCGACCAGATGGCTTCGACGTTGGTGGTGACGCGTCGCAGGTGCAGGCTTGGTGCGAGCTGAAGCTCAGCGGTTTCCCAGTCGACGCTTGCGAGGTCATCGTTCGACACGTCATCGGCATCGGCGGCGACAAAGGATTGGGCCAGGGACCACTCGACCCATGCCAGCTCGTGCACATCGGGGTTATGCGGGAGCAGGCTGCGCAGCGTGTCTTCGAAGTTCTCGCCGTAGACGTCCAGCGTCCAAGCATGCGGCGGGTGCCGATCGATGTGGTTGATGGCGGCGTCGCGGAAGAGAACCGCGCCAAGTCGCGCCAACACCTGGGGATAGCTCGCTTCCAGCACGCTCATCAGCTGGGCGCGGTAGTTGTTCTGATAGATGTCCAGGCCAGTCGTCGAGCCGTGAACCAGCCGATGTGAAGCGTCGTTCGATGCCACCGTCAGCCAGTCGCGGAAATCCTGTTGCCAGCGGGCGAGGTTCATGCGGCCTCCGCCAGGCGCATGTTGCGTCGGCCGATGTCGCGCGCGATGGCCAGTTCGTCGAGCACCTCCGGCAACGGCGGAATGGCATCGTCGCGCTCGATCATGGTGGCGACCGGGCCGAGCAGCGACATGGCGTCGGCATACAGCGACCAAACGTCGACGCACACAGGTTGATCATGGGTATCGATCAGGACTTCCGGTGTTTCCGTATGGCCGGCCAGATGGATCTGCCGCACGCGATCGGCAGGAATGCCGCGGAGGAAGGCATGTGCATCGAAGCCGTGATTGCGCGAGCTGACGTAGACGTTGTTCACATCCAGCAGCAGGCCGCAGCCCGTGCGCTTCGACATGTGGTCGAGGAATTCCCACTCGGTCATCGGGCTGTCGACGAAGGACACATAGGTCGACGGGTTCTCGAACAGCATCGATCGGCCCAGCACGTCCTGCGCCATGTCGATGTTGCGGCACACCAGATCGAGCGCTTCTTCCGTGTACGGCAGCGGCAGCAGGTCGTGCGAGTTGAAGCGGCCCAAGCGCGACCAGCTGAGATGATCGGAGACGAACAGCGGCTGGATCTCGTCGGCGAGTGCGCGCAAGCGGTGCAGGTAGTCGCGATCCAGCCCGTCGAACGAACCGATGGACATCGACACGCCATGGAGCGCCACCGGATGACGTTCGCGGACCTGCCGAAGGATCTGGCGCGGCTGGCCGCCGTCGACCATGAAGTTCTCGGAGATCACTTCCACGAAATCCACCGGCACATCGGTGTCGAGGAAGTCGCGGTAATGCTCCTTGCGCAGGCCGAGGCCGTAGCCGGAGAACGTCGGAGGTGGCGTGAACATGGTGGGTCTCCTTGCGGGAAGAAGGCGGAACCCGCGACGCGGGTTCCGCGGGACGATCACTTCGGCTCGGTCAGCGTGCCGCCTTCGGCGACGCAGGCGCTCTTGGTCTTCACGACGACGCCCTGGCCCTTGCAGCTGTTGAGGCCCTTGCAGTCGTTCTTGGCGGTGGCGCAGAGGCTCTGGCCCTTGCAGCTGTTGACGCCGTAGCAGCGCACGGGTTCTTCCTTGGCGCCCGGCTGGTCCGCGGCGCGTACCGGCGAGGCGATGGAGCAGACGGCGAGGGCAACGAGCGCGGCGGCGGAGGCGAGGCTGGTGCGCGACTTGATGGCGAGAGTGGTCATGGTGGTTTCCTGTGTGAGTAAAGTCCGGGGAGGACGTGAGGTGGTGTGCTCAACGCACGCTGGTGGCGGCTTCCTCGATCACCTTCGCCACCGCTTCGGGCTGCGAGATGTAGACGAGGTGGCTGGCCTTGATGTCGGTGACTTTCGAACCGGCACGCTGGTACATGGAGCGCTGCAGATCCGGGCTGAGTGCGTGGTCTTCCGTGGTCACCACGGCCCAGGTGGGCTTGGTGTGCCATGCAGCGGCGGACACGGTGGCGTTGAAAGCCGCTGCGTTCGCATAGGCCTGGGAGACGGCCATGAAATCCGTGCGGTTGGAGGTGAGGTCGGCGGCAAAGTCGGCCTGGAATTTGGACGGCTGAACGTACAGGTGGCCGTCGCGGGTGGATGCGATGTCGTTGCTCGGCGACGGCATCGAGCCCAGCAGCTGGCTCACGCTTTCGCCTTCGCTGGGTTCCAGCGCGGCGACGTACACCAGGCCTTTCACCTTGTCGCGGTTGCCCGCCACGGTGATCACGGCGCCGCCGTAGCTGTGGCCGACCAGCAGCACGGGACCATCCTGCTGACGGATGAGTTCGCGGGTGAGGTCGATGTCGTCGGCCAGCGTTTCCACGCGAGGCTGTTCAACGGGGACGGTGTAGCCCTTGTGGATGAGGATGTCGTGCACGACGCGCCAGCCGGAGGCATCCACGAACGCGCCGGGCACGATCACGATGTTCTTGACGCCGGCTGGGACGGATGTGGTGGTGGGCGTGGGCTTGGCGTCGGCGGCGAGAGCGGGGCCTGGTGCGGCGATCAAGGCAATGGCGAGGGCAAACAGGGTGCGCATGGCGGTCCTTTCGGGAATCGGGGTGGAAAGTTCGAAGAAGAAATCGGTGAGTTCAGTGCGTGGCGCGCCACTGGCGCCAGGCGTGGCCGAGCGACCACTTGCCACCACCGCGTGCCACCAGCGGCAGCAGCAGTCCGGCCCAGCTCAGGTGCGTGGGCCACGCATCGGGGTAGACGAAGATCTCGATCACCGTGGTCATGCCCAGCAGGGCCAGGGCGGATGTCCGCGTGAACAGGCCAAGCACCAGCAGGATCGGGAAGAGGTGTTCCGCACCCGTCGCCAATCGCGCGGCGATGTCGGAAGGAATCAGTGGCAGCGCGTATTCCGAGGCGAACAGGTCGTAAGTCGACGGCTTGATGGTGAGCAGGCCCTCCACCTTCGTGCGGCCCGACTGGAAGAACACCGCCGCCACGCCCAGGCGCGCCACCAGCAGCAACAGCGATTCGGGAATCACGCGCGCGCATCGATCGGCGATCGACAGGCGCGCGGGTGTCATCCGTACCGCCGGCACCCGCAGGGATGCCGCGCTGCTCACGACTTGGACTCCAGCGAACCGTAGCCTTTGGGCGTCTTGATGGTGGTGCAGGTGCCTTTGTCCACGAGCACCCAGGCATTCCCCTGGTAGTCGACCTTGGAGGTGCCGGCGCAGGTGGTGCCCGGACCGGCAGCGCAATCGTTCTTGCCGGCGAGTGCAACGCCGTAGCACTTTTCCATGGGTTTCTTGGCTTCTTCCGCATGGCCGCTGATGGCGAAGGCGGCAAGGCTGAGGGCGAAGGTGGCGGCGAGGGTGGCGCGTGTGCGATTCATGGGAGGTGTCCTGGTGATGGGGCAGCGAATCAGGCGAGGGTGATGGCGACGTCGATGTTTCCGCGCGTTGCCTTCGAGTATGGGCAGGTCTGGTGTGCGGCGGCGATCAGCGACTGCGCGACGGCGCGATCCACGCCCGGCAGCGACACGGTGAGGCGGGCCTTGAGGAAGAAACCTTCGTCGCCGCGGGCCAGGTCGATCTCGGCGCTGACGGCGGTGTCGGCGGGCAGGCGGATCTTCTGGGCCAGTGCGGCGTGGGTCATGGCGCCGATGAAGCAGGCCGACCAGCCGGCGCCGAACAGCTGTTCCGGATTCGTGCCCGGCTTGTTGGAGCCCGGGGTGGACAGCTTGATGTCGAGCTGGCCGTCGTCGCTGCGGGCGTTGCCTTCGCGGCCGCCGATGGTGGTGGTCTTGCCGGTGTAGAGGATGGTGTCGTTGGACATGGTGGCGTTCTCCGTGGGTGGTTTCATGCGTTGGCTGTGCATCAGCCGGTGTGCATAGGAAACCGCCGCCGCGTATCGCTCATGTGTCCTGCGACGTGCCCAACGGCATCGAAATGTGTAGCGTCGGCGGCCCGATACATTCGGATACAAAGCGGCTGCCGATGGCGCCAGATCGGGCCGGAAGGCCGGATACAAACCGATACAAAAAGCCGTTCCGGGGGACACGCGCCATACAAGTGGCGGCGCTCCAATACGCATACGCCGGCGCCACGCGCCGTCGCTCATGTCCCTGCACGGAGTCATCCCATGAAACTTCTTCGTTATGCCGCCGCTGTCGCCGCCTTTGGCGCGGCCCTCGCTGCCGCCTGGCCCGGCGGCTGGAACAATGCCAACGCCGAAACGCCCAAGGCGGCCGTGGCTGCCCCCGGCTTCGACGGCGGCACGCGCTGGCTCAATTCGCCGCCGCTCACCACACAGTCGCTGCAGGGCAAGGTGGTGCTGGTGGAGTTCTGGACGCGCGAATGCATCAACTGCCTGCACGTGCTGCCCCACACCAAGGCGCTCTATGACCGCTATGCGGGCGATGGCCTGGTGGTGGTGGGCGTGCATACGCCCGAGTACGACGAGGAACGCGACGTCGGCGCGCTGAAGAACGCCATCAGCACGCTGGGCATCAAGTACCCGATAGTGATGGATAACGACTACCGGATCTGGAACGCTTACAACAATCGTTTCTGGCCGGCCATCTACCTGATCGACCGCGACGGGCACGTGGTCTACCGCCATGTCGGCGAGGGAGACTACGATCAGACCGAGGCACGCATCCGCGAGCTGCTCGGCAAGTCTTGATTCATCGAAACACCGGAGAAGGCATGGACCACATCGACCACATCCTCGTCGTCGACGACGACCACGGGATACGCACGGGCATCGTGGATTACCTGCGCAAGAACGGCTTGCGCGCCACGGCAGCCGCGGACGGTCGCGAGATGTTTGCGCAGCTGGATACGTCCGCGTTCGACCTGGTGGTGCTCGACATCATGATGCCGGGTGACGATGGCCTGGTGCTGTGCCGCACGCTGCGCGGCGGCAAGCACAAGCACATTCCGGTGGTGCTGCTCACCGCGCGCGACGACGAAACGGACCGCATCATCGGCTTGGAAATGGGCGCGGACGACTACGTCACCAAGCCGTTCTCGCCGCGCGAGCTGCTGGCGCGTATCAAGGCGGTAATCCGTCGCACGCGCATGTTGCCGCCGAATCTTCGCGTCACCGAAAGCAGCGACACCATCGCGTTCGGTCGCTGGCGACTGGATACCACGGCACGCCACCTGCTGGCGGAAGACGGCACGGTGGTGTCGCTGAGTGGTGCGGAGTTTCGTTTGTTGCGCGTGTTCCTCGATCATCCGCAGCGCGTGCTGTCGCGCGACCAGCTGCTCAACCTCACGCAGGGCAGGGACGCGGAATTGTTCGATCGCTCCATCGACCTGATGGTGAGCCGGCTGCGTCAGCGCCTGCAGGACGATGCGAAGGACCAGTCGTATATCAAGACCGTGCGCAGCGAGGGCTATGTGTTCTCCATGCCGGTCGTGCTCAACGGACAGGAACCATGAGCGAGGCCAAAACAACACGCCGCTGGCTGCCGCGCAGCATGGCGTCGCGGTTGTACCTGATCATCTTCGCCGGGCTGATGCTGGCGCAGGGGCTCTCCTTTGCGCTGCTCTACACCGAGCGCATGGATAGCGCCACGGCAGTGATGTTCAACACGCTGGAGCATGACGTAGGCACCTCCGTCGCGGTGATCGACCGCCTGCCGGCGAGCGAACGTTCCCGCTGGCTCAATCGGCTGGAACGGGACAACTACTTCTACATCCTCGGGCCTGGCGAGCCGGGAAACACGCTCAAGACGGATCGCTCGGCCTATGTGGTCGGCCTGATCGCCAAGGAAGTGGGGCCGGACTATCACGTCTTCGGCAACACCATTTCCATGTCGCCAGAACGCTATCAGGTGCATTTCACCCTGCACGACGGCACGCCGCTGACGCTGGAGATCACGCCGCGCATGAAGCCGCTGGCGACGTGGTTGCCGTTCGTGTTCATCCTTCAGGTGATCCTGCTGCTGCTCTGCACATGGCTTGCAGTGAGGCTGGCCACGCGCCCGTTGACGACATTGGCCCAGGCGGCCGATGCCATGACGCCTGCGGCCGATGGTCCCCGCATGTCGCAGGAAGGCCCCACCGAGGTCGCGCGGGCGGCACGGGCGTTCAATACCATGCAGGAACGCATCGGTCGTCACTTGAAAGAACGCCTGCACATACTCGCTTCCATTTCACACGACCTGCAGACACCGATCACGCGCATGCGCTTGCGCCTGGAAGCCCTGGACGAGTCGCCCGAACAGCAGCGCATTCTCGATGACCTGCGCGAACTGGAACATCTGGTGAAGGAAGGCGTGGCCTATGCGCGCAGCGCGCATGGCGGTTCGGAAACGCCGGTGAAGCTGGATGTGGGTGCCTTCGTCGAAAGCCTGGTGTTCGATTACCAGGACGTCGGGCAACCCGTGACGATGAATGGCAACGTGACAGCCACTGCCACCGTGCGCCAGCAGGCCCTGCGCCGCGTGTTGGGCAACCTGATCGACAACGCCGTGAAGTACGGCGGTTCGGCCGAAGTGGCGCTCCAACGCGATGCGGCGGGCGCCCTGAGCATCGTGGTGTCCGATCGCGGTCCGGGTATTCCCGGGAATGAACTGGAACAGGTGCTACAGCCTTTCTACCGGCTGGAATCCTCGCGCAACCGCCACACCGGTGGCACGGGCCTGGGTCTGGCCATTGCCTCGCAGCTCATCGCTTCCATTGGCGGGCATTTGCGTTTGGCCCAACGCGAGGGTGGCGGCCTGCAGGCCATCATCACGCTACCTTGAGGCTTTCTAAACCGCGGGGAACGCAGGACTTTGTCAGCGCCTACACGCGCGGCGCGATATCCAGAACACGAAGGATCGGTGGGCCGGCAAGGGCGTCATCGGGAATATCCGCCAAACCAGGGCGGTCGACGCAATGTGATCCGGAGTAAAGCGTTCCATGTCAGAGCAAGTGTCCAGCGCCGCCACCCAACTGGGTTTCCTCTCCGGTGGTCCAGACAGCTTGGGCACGTTCATGCGTGGGCTCGACTGGTCGCAGTCGCCGCTGGGGGCGCCCGACAGCTGGTCCCCGAGCTTGCGCACCACCGTCGGCATGATGCTCGCCGCGCAGGCGCAGATCGTGTTGTTCTGGGGGCCGCACTTCGTCGCGCTCTACAACGATGCCTACAGGCCGACCATCGGCGACAAGCATCCGCGTGCATTGGGGCGTCCCGCATCGGAAAACTGGGCCGAGCTGTGGGGCGATCTGGAACCACTGCTGGTCAATGTGCGCGACACGCGCGAAACCTTCGCTGCGGCCGATCGACCGTTCTACATCGAACGCCACGGCTTTGGTGAAACGGTGTACTTCGACATCTCCTATTCGGCCGTGCCCGAAGGCGACGGCTCCGTCGGTGGCGTGCTCTGCATCGTCTCGGAAACCACGGGCCGCGTGCTGGCATCGCGCCGGCAGGCGTCCCTGCTCCAACTGGAAGACGCGCTGCGTGGCAGCGAGGATGCCGAAGGCCCCAAGACCATTGCATCCGATCTGCTGTGTCGCGAACTGGGTGTCGAAAGTGCGTCATACGCCGATGTGCAGCCCAACGGTGCCATGCAGGAAGAACGCGACGGCGGCATGTTCGATATTCCGGTATCGCGTTCGGGTGGTCAGGTGGGCGCGTTCCGCATGCGATATCCGCCAACGCGGCACTGGACGGATGAGGAAACGCATTTCGCCCGCTCCGTCGTCGCACGCAGCTGGTCGGTTTCCGAACGCGTGCGCACCGAAACCCTGTTGCGCCAGGCCGAGGCGCGCCAACGACAGGACGCCGAGCGCGTGCAGATGGCATTGGCGGCGGGCGCCATCATCGGTACATGGTTGTGGGACCTGAGGTCCGACCGCTTCACGGTCGATGAAAAGTTTGCCGTCAACTTCGGGCTGGACCCGTCGCTGGGGCGCGATGGTTTGAGCCTGGCGCAGATCATCGCCACGGTGCATCCGGACGACCGGCCTGGGCTGGAACGAGCCATTGCCGAGGCGAAGGATCGCGGTGGCGCGTATGCACACCAATACCGCGTACGCCGATCCGACGGGCGTTACTACTGGATCGAAGCGAACGGACGCGTCGACAAGGCGAGCGACGGCACGCCGGTGTCGTTTCCCGGCGTGCTCATCGACATCGAGGGACGTCGTCTTACCGAGCAGCAGCTCGCTGCCAGTGAAGCCAAGTACAAGTCACTGTTCGACAGCATCGACGAGGGCTTCTGTGTCATCGAATTCATCGACGGGCCGCACGGGCCGCTGAGCGACTACACCCATGTAGAGACCAATCCGGCGTACACCGCCAATTCGGGACTTTCCAACACGGTGGGACGCACCGTGCGCGAGATCCTGCCGAAGGAAGCCGATATCTGGATCGAGATCTATCGCCACGTGCTGCTTACCGGCCAGCCGATACAGTTCGAGCACGAACTCGCCGCGACAGACCGCTACCTGGAACTATCCGCATTCCGTGTTGGCCCCGCCGAACGACGGCAGGTAGCGGTGTTGTTCAAGGACATCACCACGCGCAAGCGCGCCGAAGAGGCCCTGCAGGGTGTCAATCGCGAGTTGAGTGAACGCATCGCCCAGGTCGTGGGCCAGCGCGAAGCTGCACTGGCGCGCATCCACGAGATGCAGAAGCTGGAAACCATTGGCCAGCTGACTGGCGGCGTCGCCCACGATTTCAACAACCTGCTCACACCCATCGTGGGTGCGCTGGACATGGTGTCGCGACTTCATGAAAACGACGACCGCATCCGCAAGCTGACGTCGGCCGGGCTGCAGGCCGCCGAACGCGCACGCGTGCTGGTGCAGCGGTTGCTTGCGTTTGCGCGACGCCAGCATCTGGAGGCGCGGCCGATCAATGTGCGCCAGCTGGTCAACGGCATGGAGGATCTGCTCGCGCGTTCGCTCGGGCCGCAGGTGGTGCTGCGCATCGAGTGCGAGGTGAACCTGCCGCTGGCGATGATCGACCCCAACCAGTTCGAGCTGGCGCTGCTGAACCTTGCGGTGAATGCGCGTGATGCCATGCCTGACGGCGGCGCGCTTACCGTATCGGTGACGCAGGAACACGTCCCCGCGCATGCCAAGCTGGACGAAGGGAACTACGTGCGCGTTCGCGTTTCCGACACCGGTGCCGGCATGGATGCCGAAACCATCAAGCGTGCGGTGGAGCCTTTCTTCACTACCAAGGCCAAGGGCCATGGCACCGGCCTGGGCCTGTCGATGGTGCACGGCCTGGCAGCGCAATCGGGTGGCGACTTTGCGCTGGCCAGCACGCCGGGGCAGGGAACCACCGCCACCTTGTGGCTTCCGGCCACCGCCGTGCGGTTGGCCGATGGGTCTACGCCGGCCACCGGCCAGCGAGTGCTCCGCCGCGCACAAGGCACGCCCGTGCTGCTGGTCGATGACGAAGAACTCGTACGCTCGGGCACGGCGGACATGCTGGCGGATGCAGGGTACGTGGTGCATCAGGCGTCGTCGGGACGCCAGGCGTTGTCGATGCTGCGCGAAGGCTTGCAGGTGGACGCGCTCGTCACCGACTACGCCATGCCCGGCATGACCGGCACGCAACTCGCGCGGGAATCCGTGCAGCTTCGGCCGGGTTTGCCGGTGCTGATGATTACCGGCTTTGCATCGCTCAACGATCACGCGGTCATTGATCTGCCACGATTGTCCAAGCCGTTCCGGCAAATGGATCTCGCCGATGCGTTGGCCGATCTTCTGGAAGGCGGCACACACCGGCCACGTTGACGGCACAACAGGAAACACCGGGGGGGGAGCGCGATGACGCCGTACGAGTTCGTATCCAAGCTGGGCGCGGCCGTGGTGGACGAAAACCACGCCATCTACCGCGATGTGCTGTTGCATACCCACGCCGACCAGGCGCCGGACCCTTACTGGCAACGCGTGCTGACCTTGTTCGGCACGCTGGACGCCGACCAGCGCGAGGTGCTGCTGGAACTCACGCGACAGGTCACCATCGACGCCGTGGCGAACGTGCTGGGCGTCATCGACGGCAACTGCATGTTGAGCGACGAACGTGGCGGCCTCAGCCTGACGCATCAAGGCGTGGAGCTCGGCGGCGAGTTGCAAAGCCTGTTCCTGGAGATCGCCGAACACAGCGAGCCCTAGCGTCAGCTCGGTCCTTGGCGCGCTACCAGTTGACCCGAAGTCCCAGGTTGCCGTTGATGGCCTTGATGCCTTCGTCAAAGCCCTTGTCGTAGCTGATGGTGGCGTAGAGCGACATGCCCTTTCGCCACTGCGCGCTGATGCCGGCGCCCACTTCCCACCAGCTGCCGCCCAGGTCGGATTGGAAGGGCACGTTGCCTTCCTCCGACGAAAACGCCGTGATCGCATCGGACTTGAACTCGTGCCAGATGTTGGCGAAGAACCAGCCCGAGATCTGGCGCGGCGTACCTGCCTGATCCAGCGACCACGTCTGCGATGCGCGTCCGCCTACGCGGGCCGCGAGCGAATCGCTGTCGCGAAATTGCACGCGCGCTGCGCTGTCGGATGCATTGTTCAAATGCAGCGACTGGTAGATCGTCTGCGCCTGCGGTTCCAGCGTCCACCCGTTGGCGAAACGGAATGGATAGCCACCCTCAAGTGACAGTGTGGCATCGAAGCCATGCGTGGATAGGCTGTATGGCTGGTTGGAATCTGCCTTGGCGTCGTACCAGGTACCCTGCGCGACGCCGTCGAGATACCAGTCATTCGCACCGAAGCGTGTCCAGTAACCGCCGAAGGAATACGAGTCGAACCGGTTGTTGCCCGCTGACGTGTTGTCGTAGTTGTCCACGCTGCCATGACCGTGACCCACCGACGCCAGCAAGCCTGCAAAATCGCGCGTGCCGCCGTCGTGCTCGGCGCGATACAAATCCAGCCCGGCCTGCACCGCCACCATGTTGTCGTCGAAGGAGGGACCGTCGCGATAAATGCCGCCACTCTTGGCATCCCATTGGCCATCCTGTCCGATCACGCGCGCCCACACGCCGCTGGGACCGACGGTATCGCCTGCGTCGCGCAGTTGCTCTTCTTCGCCAACGCGGTCGTGCAAGGTGCCGATCAAGGTACGACCGTAGTTGAGTGCCATCGAGGGCAGGGCAGCGTAGAGCGAAACTTCCGGGCGGTAGTACGCCACGTAGGGTGTTGGCGTGGTTGGTGCTGTTGGGGAGCCTGGCGATGTGGGCGTGCCAGGAGACGTCGGTATGCCGAGTGCGTCCAGCACGTCTGTCGGCGGGTTGGGATTCTCCGAACGCAAATACCAGGACTCCGGGGAGGAGGAGTCGCGCGAACCCTTGAATAGCGCGTACTGATAAGGACCCGCCTCCAGCGTTGTGCCCAGCGTAAAGGCGTCGCTGGTGGAAGAAGCCGGTCCGCTGGCGGCGACCACCAGGATGCCGTTGCCCGGCGTTGCCGCACCGAGTCCGCCAACGTTGGCGATATTGAGCACAGTGTGGCCGGTGGCCGTGCCGGCGCCGTAGACCAGCAGATCCGAGTTGGCGCCATCGCCATCCAGCACGGTGTTCATCGCGATGCGTGAACTTCCTTGCCCCACCAGGCTGCTGACGAACAATGAATTGCCCACGCCGGTGCCGGCCAGCTGGATCAGATTGTTGTTGATCAGTGTGCCGTTGATGGCGAAGTCGCCTTTGCTTCCGTTCTGGAACAAGGGCAACGCATCGGCGACCGCGAGGGTGCCGTTGTTGGTCACGACGGAACTGGCGCCAAAGTACTGGCCGATCATGCCGTAGCCACCCAGCGTGGCACCTTGCGCCACCGTCACCGGACCGCCACCCGATATGGCGGCAATGCTGATGGGCACATTGCCCACCACGAGCGTGCCGGCGTTCACGTCCGTGGCACCGCTATAGGTGTTGTTCGCCGTAAGGATGGTGGTACCGGTACCGTTCTGCTGCACGGCGCCGATGGGATCGGGCGTGGTGGCGGTCCAGTCGCTGATCACGCCATTGAACGTCACCGTGTCACTGCGATTGAAGATCAGCGTGCCGCCATCCTGCACATCGCCGGTGATGCTGCCTGAGGTTCCGCCGTTGCCCAGTTGCAGCACGCCGTTGGCGATCACGGTGCCGCCGCTGTACGTATTGCTGGCGGTCAATATCGTGGTGCCGCTGCCCAGCTGCTTCACGCTGCCGCTGCCGGAAATGGTACCGGCGAATGTCGTGTCATCCCAACGATTGAAGATCAGCCGCCCGTTGTCGGTCACGTCGCCCGCGATGCCGCCACTGGTACCGCCGTCGCCCAACTGCAACGCACCGGCATTGATGGTGGTGCCTCCGCCATAGGTGTTGTCGGCGGTCAGCACCGTGGTGCCGGTGCCTTGCTGGGTCACGCTGCCGCTGCCTGAAATGAGGCCGGGGAATGTCACGCTGTCGCTGCGATCGAACACCAGCGCGCCGTTGTTCACCACGTCGCCCGTGATGCTTCCGCTGGTGCCGCCATCGCCAAGATGCAGCGTGCCTGCACTGATCGTGGTGCCGCCGGTATAGGTGTTGTTTCCCGTGAACGTGGTGATGCCCGACCCTTGTTGCGTCACGCCGCCGCTGCCCGATATCACGCCGGGAAGCGCCACCGCGTCGCTGCGATCGATCACGAGCACACCGTTGTCCACCACATCGCCCACGATGCTGCCACTGGTGCCGCCGTTGCCCAGCTGCAATGTACCCGCGCTGATCGTGGTGCCACCGGTGTACGTCTGGTTGCTGGTGAAGAGGGTGGTTCCTGATCCCGCTTGCGTCACGCTGCCGGAACCCGATATCACGCCCGGAAACGTGACGATGTCGCTGCGGTCGAAGGTGAGAACACCGTTGTCGGTGACATCGCCAAGGATGCTGCCGCTGGTGGCACCATCGCCCAGCTGCAGCGTGCCGCCGTCGATGGTGGTACCGCCGGTATAGGTGTCGCTGCCGCTGAGTGTGAGCGTCCCCGCGCCTGTCTTCACCAGCGCGCCGCTGCCACCGATCACGCCGCTGAACGCGGTCGACGTACCAAGGCCGCCCGCGGTGAGCGTGCCTGCGCCCAAGGTGACTGCGCCGGCGCCCGCGAGGCTGCCAATCGTCTGGTTGGCATTGCCAAGATCCAGCGTCGCGCCGTTGTCCACCGTAAACGCGCTTGAAGGAGAGAACACGTTGGCTGCGCCGGCCTGCAGCGTACCGCTCGCCACGGTGGTGGTTCCCGTGTACGTGCCCGCGCCCGACAATGTCAGCACGCCGCTGCCGGTTTGGGTCACCGAACCGCTACCCTGGATGGGCGCGGCGCTGGTCAGGTTGGCAGGACTCGAAAAAACGAGCGCGCCGTTGTCCGTGATCTGGCCGCTGATGGTCAATGCGGGCGTGGCGAACGTCCCCGTGGTGCCCGCATCCAGGGAGAGATTGGTCAGCGCATACGTGGCGCCGGTGAACGACACGGACGCGGCATTGCGCAAGGCGACCAGTTGCCAGTTCGGAATGGCGTTGGCGAACGCCGTCGCGTTGAAACCATCGAACACCAGCGTGTTGTTGCTTCCACCTGCGCCGGCATCGATGGAGCCCGTCGTGCTGGAACCCGCTTCGAGCATTACCGCGTTGTTGGACTGCCCTGCACCAAACAGGATCGCGCCAAGCTTGCCGCTGAGCGTGCCCGAATTGGTCACGGTGATGCCGTTGGCGTTGTGGCCGTCGCCGTAGAAGCCATAAGCGTTGTCGCTGGTGACGCTGGCGCCGGCTTCGTTGACGAAGCCGCCCGGTCCCGCCATTTCCACGCCGTTGCCTGCAATGGCCACGGTGCTGCCGGTGCCGATGGTGGCGTACGCGCCATGCGCTGCCACGGTGCCATAGTTCAGTATGGTGCTCGCGACCACGCTGTCCGAACGAATGCCCGCGGTAGACGAGCGCGCACTGGTGCCTGAAATCGAACCGTAGGTGTCGATGCTTCCACGATTGATGAGCGTGTTGCCTGTGGTGCGATTGGCGGTGCGCGCGAACATGCCCACGGAGTTGCTTCCCGTGGTCTTGATGGTGCCGTCGTTTTCCAGCGTGTTCCCGAAGCCCGCCGTGGTGCTCGATGCGTTGTTGGGATCACCCGCCCACATGCCGTAGGCGTTGATGAAGGTGGTGCTGATCGACCCACCGTTCGTCACGGTGCTGTTGTTGCTTACCTGTATCGCTGCACCCGTGGTCGATATGCCGGCGCCCGCATTCACGATCACCTTGGCACCGCTGGTGGGAATCACCAGCGTACCCGTGCCCACCGTGATGGCGTTGATGCTGCTCGTATACGGGTTGGGTGAGCTTGTATCGCACACCACGGTCACGCCATCGGGCTGCAACACACAGTTGGCGAATGCCGGCGATGACAACGCGGCCATCAGGCAAGTGGCGAGCAATGTAGGTGGGGAGGGGAGCGAAGCGAGCCGCGAGTGACTGCGTTGACGCGATAGGATGAAATGCATCCGCCGTCGTTGCACATGCCCGCTCATGGGACCGCCTTCGCCTGACCGGATCAACCGTTCTGGTCAGTAACATCGTGGCGGTGACTTGATCGTGAAATGACACGCACAAGCCGGCGCGCGATAAGTAAGTATGCGTCGCGCGTTGTATGGCCCAAAGGCCTAAATTTCAGCGGTTTTCGCTATTTCACGGGTTCCGCGAGCGGCTTGCCCTTGTCGACGATCCACGTCGACAACGCCGTGCCGCCATCGGTGCCAGGTGCTGCGGCAAGGCTGTGCACTGCGCCACGCGGGTTGAAGAAGTGATCGCCCGCCTTCAGCACCTGATCGGGCTTGCCGCGCGTCTTCAACACCAGGTTGCCCTTGAGCACGTAACCCGACTCGTCACCATCGTGCGTGTGCCAGCCCACTGCGCCGCCGGCGGGTACTTCCGCCATGCCCAGGATGATCTGCGTACCAGGCACACCACTTTGGTCATGCTGATCGAGGATGGTGCGCTTGGCCTGGGGCGCGCCCGCGGGTGGTGCGTCCTGCGCCAGGGCGGAGGTACTCAGGCCGGTGCAGGCCAGTAATGCAGCGATCAGCACAAGGCGGGTCGACATGGCGAGGTCCTCGGCGCGGAGAAAGAGACCGCATGGTGCGCGCCAAAACGTTATTGCCGCGCGAAACCGCGAGCCATCCGCGTGGCCTATCATGGAACGCCTTCGTACCATCGGTCCCCACCCATGAATGATGTTTCCCCTACGCTGCGCATGGCGCTGATCGGCTATGGCTACGCCGGCAAGACCTTTCATGCACCCTTGATTCGCGCGGTGCCCGGGCTGTCGCTCGCCACGGTGGTGTCGCGCGATGCAGCCAAGGTGCACGCGGATCTTCCCGGCATGAACGTGGTGGCGCATGCCGAAGAGGCGCTGGCTGATCCACGCATCGATGCCATTGTCATCGCGTCTCCCAACGACACGCATGCGCCGCTCGCGCAGGCGGCGATGGAGGCAGGCAAGCATGTCGTGGTGGACAAGCCCTTCGCGCTGGACCTGGTGCAGGCGCGCGCGCTGGCTAGCATCGCCGCAAGGCATGACCGCGTGCTGTCGGTGTTCCAGAATCGCCGCTGGGATTCGGACTTCCTCGGCGTGCGCCAGATGATGGCGCAAGGCGCGCTTGGCGAAGTCACGCACTTCGAATCGCATATCGACCGCTTCCGGCCGCAGGTTCGCGCGCGTTGGCGCGAGCAGGCTGGCGCCGGCAGTGGCCTCTGGTACGACCTGGGTCCGCATCTGGTCGATCAGGCCTTGTGCCTGTTCGGCTTGCCCGACCGCGTGTGGGGCAGCCTGGCGATCCAGCGCGAGGGCGGCGAAAGCCCTGATTGGGCACACGTGGTGCTGGAGTACGGCACGCGCCGCGTGATCCTTCATGCCGGCATGCTCGTGGCAGGAGGCACGGCCCGCTTCACCGTGCATGGCACCCAGGGCAGCCTGGTGAAACCCAGGATCGACCAGCAGGAAGCGCAATTGCTTGCAGGCATTCGGCCCGGCGATGACGGCTGGGGCGAGGATGCCGACGACCTCATGCTTTACGACGGCCATGGCCAGGTAACGCACCGCCGCACCCCGGCCGGCGATCAGAGTCGCTACTACGCCGCTTTCCGCGATGCCGTGCTGGGTCGGGGCGCCAACCCGGTAACGCCTGGCCAGGCCATTACGGTCATGGCCGTGATCGAGGCCGCCATGGCGTCGTCGGCCGAAGGGCGGGCGCAAACTTTGTCACTTTCGAGTGAAGAGCGCGACGCCTGGCAGCCGGCATCAAACTGATCGCTGGACGCCTGCGTAGAACGGTAAGCGGCGAAAGCTTCGAGATAGCTTTCGTGAGCTTTTGTGATTATGCCTTCACACATGGTCGAAACCGTATAGACGTCTATTCGGCATAGGCCGTTTGGACGTCCGCTTTTCACCAATCCAGACCGCGGTCGCATACGTTTTGCGATGCGAGTCACATTCTGAATCCCTCGTTTTGCGATCTGATACTCAGAACTTCGCTGCGTGCGTGCTCGTTGGAAGTCGAGCCAATGCCGGCCCCAAGGCAGCTTTTCTGCCTAAGGCCGGTCGTCAGTAAGCGGAAACAGGGGGCGTTCCGTATGTCGATAAACATCCTGGGCGGCCGCATGTTGCATGCGGCAGCGGGGCCCGTTTGTCTCGTGAAAACCGGAACCAGACACATGCGTGCCGCGAGACATCGCGGCCCAGCCATGAGGTGAATCATGGCATCCCGAATTCGAAAACTGACCGCGGTCGGGTTGCCGGCGCGCGAGGAGTTGCTCGTCCGTTCGTTGCTCAAGATGGTCAGTGCCAAGACCACTGAGGAATGGATGTTCCAGGAAAACCTCGAGGCTAATGTCGCGCTGTGCCACCCCGATTCCGCCTTGTCCATGATGGCGCTCAAGCGTGCGAACTCGCACGGCATGCTGTGTGTTTCCGTGGTGCACGAGGACGAGCATGCACTGCCCGACACCTTGATGCTGCGCGCTCCCATTCGCAGCGCCGATTTCATCGATGTGCTCAATCGCGCGTCCGAGCGGCTCGTGCATGTCGTTCCGGCAAAGGCTTCGGCGACGACAGACGAGGTGACCGTCGAGCCGCTTGTCCTGGCATTGCGCCGCCTTTTGTTGTCCGGGCAGAAGGGCTTCGTCGCCATTACCGTGGGGGCGTCCACGCTGGTGTTGTCCACCGCGACACGGCGGCTGGCCAGTGCGTCGCCGCTGCAGGAGAGCGAGTTGCTCCGTCTCGGTCTGGCCGGCCTGTATCGATGGGACGTCATCGACGACGAACAGGGCGCACGGGCCATGGCCGCTGCCGTGGATGGCGACAGCCTCGATCGCTTGTTGTGGCTTTGTGGCTTGCAGGCACCGGAAGCACTCTTCGACAAAAGCCTGCCTGTCGATGGCACGTACGTGTTGCGACGCTGGCCGGATGCTGGCCGGCTTGCGCTGGAGCCGTATCACCTTCGCATGGCCTCGCTGCTGGTTCGGCAGCCGATGGGTGCGCGGGCGCTCGCGGATGTCACGGGGCGCTCGGTGTCCGAAGCGCGCGCGTTCCTGCGTGCTTGCGCCATGAGTTGCCTGCTGGAGGAGAAGGCCTTGCCTGCCTCGGCGGGGAGTGGCGATGCGCGGCCGATGACGCCGAAACGTTCGCGCTACGGCGAATTGTTCCAGTCGATTCGCAGCGTGCTTGGCATTCGGAGCTGAGCATGACCGAGCGCGAGTACAAGCTCATTTTCACCGGCAGCATGGGTGCGGGAAAAACCACGGCCATCGCGGCGGTGAGTGACGTGACGCCCGTGCGCACGGAAGTCAGCAACAGCGATAGAGCCACGCACGCCAAGGCGACCACGACCACCGGGCTCGACTATGGCGAGGTGACATTGCCGGGCGGCCAGGTACTGCGGCTGTTCGGCACGCCAGGGCAGGCGCGCTTCCACTTCATGTGGGACATCCTGGGCAAGGGTGCCCTGGGCGTGGTTCTCCTGGTCGACAACAGCCGACCCGATCCGCTGGATGATTTGCGCGAATACATGCAGGCATTCGCGAACATCATTGGCACATCGCGTGCCGTGGTGGGCGTGGGAAAGCTCGATCAGCACCCGTCGCCCTCGCTCGACGACTATCACGAGGCGCTGCACGAACTTGGCTTGCAGGTGCCGGTGGTATCGACGGACGTGCGGCGACGCGAGCAGGTCATCACCTTGCTCGACATCCTCTTCTACCAAATCGAGGCCGCCGACGAATCGGCACGGCAGGGAGCCGCATGGGCATGAACGCGATGGAGTCGGTGCTGAGCCGCAGCGAGGAAATGGTGATACGCCATCACATGGAAGCACTGATGGCACGCGAGCAGGAAATCTGCGGGCTGCTGGTGTCCACCGTCGATGGTTTTCGCGTCGCGGCGATGCTCACGGGTGAGCTGTCGGCTGAAAAACTTTCCGCGATGGCGAGTTCGCTGCTGGCCATCAACGAAGCCGTCTGTCAGGAGAGCTCGCTGGGCGAGTGCCGCGACCTCGTCATCGAGGCTTCGCAGGGACGCATTCTTTTGATGGACATACCGCATCCGGCACAGAAGTTGATTCTCACCGTGTTGTGCCGGGCCAAGGTCACGATGGGGCAGGTGTTGTGGGCTGCGCGCGGTTGCCGCGAGTCGCTGGGGCAGCTGTTCCATACGCGATGACATTCGGGAGCGGGCGCATCGACCGTCCCGGTCATTTTTTCGATGCATCAATCCAGGAGAGACGCTGTGTCCAATTTGAACGAATCGATTAAGGAATTGATGGGCTTTGACGGCGTGCTCGGCGCTGCGCTGGTGGACAGCACCAGTGGCATGACGCTGGCGCAATCAGGCACGGTGTTCGACCTGGAAGTCGCCGCCGCGGGCAACACCGAAGTGGTGCGCTCGAAGATGAAGACGATGAAGGCACTGGGCCTGAAGGACGAGATCGAGGACATCCTGGTCTCGCTGGGCAAGCAGTACCACATCATCCGCCCGGTCGCGAACAAGGCTGGCCTGTTCTTCTACGTGGTGCTGGACCGCGCGCGCTCCAACCTCGCGCTGGCCCGCCGCAAGGTGCTGGACGTGGAAGCCGGTTTGTCGATGTAAGTTTTCTTGCGCGCCACGGATCGGCGGCCCACACGCAAAAAAAAGGCCCCCTTTCGGGGGCCTCATGGACTGGCACTAGGGGGGCGACCAGTCCAGGGGCTGCCGGATGCTCGTGGACATCCGACCCGTGTAGATTGCCTGAGCGTCGCAGATTTCGATGTAAGCGAAGTCCTACTTACTCAGTAAGAATGCGGATCGGCTCTTGTAAGGCTGCTCGATACGCACCACGGATCAGCGATTCACCATCTGCATCATCGGGCCGGCATAGCGCTCGCCTGCGGCAACGTCGGGCGGAAACACCGCATCGATGGCCTTCAGTTCCTGCTCGCTCAGCGTGATGTCGATGGCAGCGAGATTTTCGTCCAGTCGGCGGCGATGCTTGGTACCCGGAATGGCGAACACGTCCTTGCCTTGTGCGAGCACCCAGGCCAGCGCGAGCTGTGCCGGCGTGCAGCCTTTTTCCGCGGCGATGGCATTCACCTTGTCCACCAGTTCCAGGTTGCGGAAGAAATTCTCGCCCTGGAAGCGCGGGCTCTGGCGGCGATAGTCGTCGGCATCGAAGTCTTCCGGCGTGCGGAAAGCACCGGTGAGGAAGCCGCGACCCAGCGGCGAATACGCCACGATGCTGGTGCCGGTCTTGTGGGCCGATTCGACCATGCCGTTTTCCTGCGGATCACGCGTCCACAGCGAGAACTCCACCTGCAATGCCGCGATGGGGTGCACCTTGGCCGCGCGTTCCAGCGTGGCGCCGGACGCTTCGGACAGGCCGAGGTGGCGCACCTTGCCTTCCTTCACCAGCTCGGCCATGGCGCCCACGGTTTCCTCGATGGGCACGCTGGTGTCCACGCGATGCTGGTAGTACAGGTCGATATGGTCGGTACCCAGGCGCTTCAGGCTGGCCTCGCACGACGCACGCACGTACTCCGGGCGACCGTTCACGCCGCGCCTGGAAGGGTCGTTGGGGTCACGCACGATGCCGAACTTGGTGGCGAGGAAGGCCTGGTCGCGGCGATCCTTGAGGGCCTTGCCTACCAGCACTTCGTTGGTGTGTGGGCCATAGACGTCGGCCGTGTCCAGGAAATTGAAACCGCGCTCCAGCGCGTGGTGGATGGTGGCGATGGATTCGGCATCGTCGCGGTCCGCGCCATAGAAGTCGCTCATGCCCATGCAACCCAGGCCGAGGGCGGAGACGGAGGGACCATTCTTGCCGAGCTGTCGCGTATGCATGGGGATTCCTTGCGCAGGTTTTGGGGGAAGCGAAGCAGCCATTCTTGGCCATGACAGGCTTGCGATAAATGCTCAATAATCGGCATGTCTGTTGTCGAAATGGTCAACAATCATCATGGACCGTCTCCAAGCCATGCGGGTGTTCACGCGCATCGTGGAACTGGGCAGCTTCACCCGTGCTGCCGACGACCTGAGCCTGCCGCGCGCCACGCTCACCCACACCATCAAGCGGCTGGAGGAACGCGTGGGCGCGCATCTGCTCCAGCGCACCACGCGCCGCGTGCGTCCCACGCGCGATGGCGAGGTCTACTACAACCATTGCGTGCGCTTGCTGGCGGACCTGGATGCGGTGGAGGCGGATTTCCGCGAGGCGGCGGTGGTACCCAAGGGACGGTTGCGCATCGACCTGGCTTCGTCACTGGCGCGCCAGGTGTTGATACCGGCGTTGCCGGGCTTTCTTGAGCGCTATCCGCAGATCGAGCTGGATATCGGTACCAGCGATCGCTTCATCGATCTCGTGCAGGAAGGCGTGGATTGCGTGTTGCGCGCGGGCGATCTTCCCGACTCCACCATGGTGGGCCGGCGCGTGGCGAGCTTGTCGCAGGCCACCGTGGCCAGTCCGGGCTACGTGAAACGTCACGGCTTGCCACAGACGCTGGCGGACTTGCAGGACGGCCACGTCGCCGTGAACTGGGCGTCGCCCACCACGCGCCGCACGACGCCGCTGGAATTCATGGTGGGCAAGCGCATGCGCGAAGTGAATTTGCCGGCGCCCATTACCGTGAGCGGCACCGAGGCTTATCTCGCCTGTTGCGAAGCAGGGCTGGGCATTGCGCAATTTCCGCGTTACCGGCTTGGCGAAGCGCTGGAGCGCGGCACGCTGGTGGAGATTCTGCCGTCGATGCCACCACCGCCGTTTCCCGTGAGCGTGCTGTATCAGTCGCAGCGGCAATTGCCGTTGCGGTTGCGCGTATTCATCGATTGGGTGGCCGAGCTGATGGCGTCCCTGCGCTGAGCGGGTAACGCATCACTGGCCCATCAGGTCCAGGGCCTCGCGCATCGGTGCCAGGGACACCTTCACGATGCCGGTGAGTGGCGTGTCCATTTCCAGGATGACGAAGATCGCGCCCGATGCAGACAGTGCGCACAGCAGGAAGAAAAACAGCACGGTGTGATTGCGCGGCGCGAAAAGACCGAACGTGCCGAAGATGACGCAAAGCCACAGGGTCAGCACCAGCAGAAGTGTCTTCGGAATGGTGCCGCTTTTCTGCATGAGTGCCAGCCAGCGCGCGGTGAACACTTCGTCGGAGATTTTCAGTGCACGGTGTCGCAGCTGGCGTTGCAGCGGTGTGGTGGGAGAAAGCGCGACCAGCCCGCTCTGGAAATCACTGAGCATGCGCAACACCGTGGGGCTGTCGAGCGTGTCGATGCGTTCGCGCTCGTTCGAGGAAAGCATGCCTAGCCAGTTGGCGTAGTTCCGCTTGAGCTGGTCTCGCAGCGGCTGCGCCTCGGGTCCGTACTGCGCCAGCGCGCGGTCGAGGCGAAGCACGTTCACCGCGTTGCGTTCCAGGTCGCCATCCACGGCGTCGTATGAACTCTTGGCCGACGAAATCAACAGGCCAAGAACGAGCGCGGCGATGGTGGCGATAAGACCGGCGGCAAGCTTGATGGACGAGGCCGAATCGTCATCCAAGTGGTGATCGGGCAGGCGCGTGCGCGCATACATGCCCAGCAGCGCGCAGCCGAACACGCTGGCGAAGATGAGCAGGAAGATCAGCAGGTGCGCCATGGCCCGTCCCCCGGGGATGGAGCCTGTTCCCCGTCCCCCGACGGCGAACAGGCCCTGGTCGCACAACGTTACCTCATTCCTCCCACGCCGGACGCCTGCTGATGCCGCCTTCCGAACGCAGGGCACTGGCGTCCATCAGCTTGCCGTCCATCATCACCACCTCGGTGTGGCGCAGGTCGCCGATGTTCACCGCCGGGTTGCCGTCGACCAGTACCAGGTCGGCTGCCTTGCCCGTGGCGATGCTGCCGGTGTGTGCATCCACGCCCACCAGGTGCGCGGTGTCGATGGTGGCGCTGGCGAGCGCTTCGGCGTTGGTGAAGCCCGCCTGCACGTAGAGTTCCAGTTCGCGCACCAGCTCCAGGCCCGAGCCGTCAGTGCCGGCCACGATGGGAACACCGGCCTTGTGCATGGCGCCCACCAGGGCCTGCAACTTGGCGAAGCTGGCGCGGTAGTCGGCGCGCGTCAGGTCCTTCGGCACGGTGAAGCCACCCTGGCGGAAACCGCGTTCCACGGCGGGCGGCAAGGTGCCGACGAACGGCGCGTACGACGGCGAGAGATCGCCGTTCTCCGGCACGTACAGGCTCTCGGCGATCACCAGCGTGGGATCGGAAGTGATGTGCTTCTGCGCCATCTCGGCGATCAGCGACTTCATCGGTTCCTTGTCCAGGTCCACGTTGCGCGCATAGCGGCCCGGACCTTCGAAGCGGCCCATACCGTTGGACGACTTCACCACGTCATCGGGCATCGCCTGCATCATCACGAAATAGATGTGGGTGATTTCGTCGTAGCCATCGTCGATGGCTTCCTTCGGACGCATGCCGGCAGGCAGGTGACCGTGCACGTGCAGGCCGTCCTTGTGCGCTTCGGCGGCGGTGGCCTTCACCCAGTCGGGGTTGAACGTGCCGTAGATCTTGATCGCCTTGAAGCCGTCGGCCTTGGCCTTGTCGGTCAGCTTGATGGCTTCGTCCTGGGAGGTGGCGACTGTGGCGACCTGCGCGGTGTTCGGACCCTTGCCGTCGATCAGCATGGACGGATACACGTGCGGTGCCAGCAACTCGCCTTTCGCACGGCGCTGCGCGCGTGAAAGCGTCTGCGTGTTGTCGTTGCCGGGATCACGCACCGAAGTGATGCCGAGCGACAACAGCAGCGGGCCGGCTGCATCGTCGGGTACGTGCTGATGCGAGTCCCACAGGCCTGGCACAAGCGTCTTGCCCTTGCCGTCGATGACTTGTGCACCGGCCGGTACCTTCACCGACGACGCATCGCCTATCGCCGTGATCACCCCCTTGTCCACCACCACCGTCTGGCTTTCCACAAAGCGTGAGCCATCCACGAAGGCGCGCACGTTGGTGAAGGCGACGGGGCCGGCGGGTGTCTGTTCCAGCTTGGAAACAATGGACTTGGCGTGCTGCGCCAAGGCGGCGGTCTGCGCCTTCTCCAGCGCGGGCAGCGCGGATTCGTAACCTTCCGGCAACCACGCCAGCCCGTAGATGAAACCGAAGAAGTGACCCTTCGCATCCATCCAGATCGGCACCGGCGTGTTGTTGATGCCGGTGATCGCCCAGGCGGTGACCTCCTGCTTCTTCGCGCCTTCTCCCACCGTCATGGACGTGAGCTTTTCCGCATGCGCCTTGCCGCCGGGCAGCAGGGCGAGCGTCTTGTCCGGCGTGGCGAGCAGCTTCTCCACCATGTCGGCGCTGAGGTCCACCGGACCACCGAAGGCCGAGTACTCCGCAGGGCCGGTATAGGGTGCCGAGCCCGCGTCCACCGGGCTTTTCCAGCTGGCCGTGCCGTCCTTGATGGTGAAGGTCTCGCCCGCATCCCCGTTGGGCGTGTGGCCGCGGATCACCACGTTCTTCAGCATGCCGTCGCTGCCCAGCGTGGCGCTGCTGTCCACCTCGGTCACCATGCCGCGCAGCAGCAGGCTGTCGCGGCCCATGCGGGTGCCATCGGCAGTGACCCAGCGCGCCGAGGTGCCGTGCTTGCCGGCAGTGGAGAGGATGGAAAAACGCTGCGCATTGGCCGGCGGCGTAGCCAGCGATTCGGCGGAGGTAGGTGTGTCGGCGAGGCAGGGCAGCGCCAGGCAAAGAGCGAACGCGACGAACGGGGCACGCATAGGGAAAGCCTCCGATGGGTTCGCGGCGGAGTATGGCCGCACGGAAGGCGCCGCCATAGTGCTGGGAGGGGGTGTCTGATGGGCTAGACGCGCTTTGACGCGGGCACGACGCCGGTTGGTTGCAGACTCTGTGGGTTCCGGTTTCCCAGGGGTAGCCATGACGACATCGAACCCGGATGTGCTGATCGTCGGTGCCGGTCCCACCGGGCTGGCCGCCGCGTTGTTTCTCACGCAGCGCCATGTGCCGGTGCGCATCATCGACACGGCGGCCCAGGCTGCCACCACGTCCAAGGCGCTGGCGGTGAACAGCCGGACGCTTGAGGTGCTGCGAAGCACCGGCGTATCCGACCGGATCGTGGCGGAGGGCTGGGCGGTACGCGGCGGCACGCTGCACGAGGACGGGCGCGATGTCCTCGCCTTCGATCTGCCACCGGCAACAGACGCCACCCAGGCCATGACCGTGCTGCCGCAGGCGCACACGGAAGCGTTGCTGACGAAGGCACTGGCAGCGAACGGGGTGACTGTGGATCGCGGCGTCAGCTTCCAGGCCCTGTCGCAGGACCTGGCCGAAGTGATCGCCACCCTGCAGCACGCCGACGGGCGTAGCGAACAGGTCACCACCCGACTGGTGTTCGGTGCCGATGGTGCACACAGCACCGTGCGTCACGCGTTGAAGCTGGATTTCGCGGGCAGCAGCCTGCCGGAACCGTGGCTGCTGTGGGACGTGGTGATGGACACCTCACTCGATGCCTATCGCGCGCACGTCCTGTTCGAGCGGGATGGTTTCATCTTCGTGCTGCGGCTGGGCGACAACGTATGGCGCGTGATCGGCAACACGCACGACCCGCTGGGCACGCTGCGACGCTATGGCAGCCTCGGGGATATCTCGTGGGAATCGCAGTTCCACATTGGCCACCGCGTGGCATCGCAGGCGGGCATGGGTCGCGTGTCGCTCGGTGGCGATGCGGCGCACATACATTCGCCCATCGGTGCGCGCGGCATGAACCTGGGCATCGAAGATGCCTACGTCTATGCCGATTGCGCCGCCGATGCACTGGCGGGTGACATGGGTCGCATGAACGATTACGCCGAGCTGCGCCACGCCGTGCACAAGGCCGTTGTACGTCGCATCGGCGCCATGACGCGACTCGTGCATGGCCGGCCGTCGTGGCTGCGCTGGGTGCGCGACGAGGTGGTGCCCGTTGCCGGTCATCTCGCTTTTACCCGTCAACTGATGATGCGTACCGTCGGTGGTCTTGATCACGCGTTGAAGACGCGACCTTAAGCAACCAGGCGGCACCCTCAAGTCCTCAGGGATTTGGCCGATAACCGGCCAAGCGCGTCATCCGTCCAAGCATCGGCGCGCTGTTTTGCCGTGGCCTTCTGGGCAGCGGCGTTGTCGTACCGCCCGATGGGATGTCTCGCCCGCATGAATGCACACAAGCCGCAAGTGAAGGGAAACCGCGTGGACTGGAATGATCCGCGCCTGCAGGCATTGCTGCGCAAATCCGAGAACTGGAAGCTGGACAACCGCGGCACGTACAGCCCCAAGGACGTGCAGATTCACCTGGGCTGGGGCGCCAACACGGGTCGCCCGGCCATCCTGGTGTGGGAACGCGACCAGGTCATGATGCTGGAGACCCGGTTCGCCATTCCGCTGGGTGAACCCGTGCGCGTGGACGAGCCGCAGGGCGAAAAGCTGCGCAGCGTGTGGGGCCTGGTGGTGGAAGGCCGCGAGGGCTTTCGCGCCGAAGACCGCGCCAACGGCATCCACCTGCACTGGTTGCATCTGCGCTGAGCCGCGGCGGACCCGTGCCGCCAGTCGTTACTCAATGCGCGCGACACCCTTGCGCGGCGTATCGGTTCCCATGGTCCACGGTGTGAGCGGCGCACCGGCTGCTTGAAGTGCGGCGCGCTGTTCGGTAATCGGCAGCCGCAACACCAGATCTTCCCAGTGCGCCAGTCGCTGGAAGGCGGGCAGTGATTGCGTGCGCTCGATCAGCGCCGCCAGGCGCGGCCATCGATCGGCATCCGCCGCATAGCGCACGAAAGAGGCCGTGCGAAAGTACGAGGCGATGCTGATGTCGGCGATGGACAGCTCACCAAACGCGAAACCTTCCTCGGGCAACTGGGCTTCCAGATAGTCGAGCGCCGCGGGTATTTCCACCTCGCGTGCACGCTGCACGACTTCCTCGTCGGTTTCCTCGCGGAAAATGTGGCGCCGGATGGCCTTCTGGTAGAACAGCTTCCACACCAGCACGCTGGCCAGGTGCGTATCGCAGTACTCCTCCAGCCAGCGCGCCTTGGCGCGTTGCAGGATGTCGGCGGGATACAGCGCGGGCGCAGGGAAGCGATCTTCCAGGTACTGGCAGATCACCGAGGAATCGTTGAGCACCGTGTCGCCCTCGATCAGGATCGGGATGCGACGCAGCGGGCTCAGTGCCGTGAAGCGGTCATCGCCAATGAAGGGCGTGATCGGATCGATGTCGTATGCCAGCCCCTTGAGGTCCATGCACACCAGCACTTTGCGCACGTAGGGCGAAATGTAATTGCCGACGATGGTGAAGCGAGGTGACATGGTGAAGCCTCCGACGCGGGTTTGTCGCTGCGCGTTGTTCCGGCGCGCAGCACGGCGTTGCCTTATTCGCTGGCGACCGGCAGCGGCGGCACCGTGGCAGGCGAGCCGTTGGAATCGAGCGCGACCATCACGAAGCGGCCGGTGGTGCACACGCGGCGATCCCCGGTGAGCGGATCTTCGGCGGTCAATTCCACTTCCACCGTCATCGAGCTGTGCCCCACCTGCACGATGCGCGCGACCAGCTCGGCGAGCTGGCCCTTGCGCACGGGTACGCGGAAATTCACTTCTTCCGATCGCGCGGTGACCACGGTGCGGCGTGCATGGCGCGACGCCACGATGAAGGCGGCCTTGTCCATCCAGGCCAGCGCCTGGCCGCCAAACAGCGTGCCCAGGTGATTGGTGTGATCGGGAAACACCATCTCCAGCATGCGGGCTTCAGGCAGCGAGGAGAGGGCAGGGGCGATGTCGGGTGGGGTCATGGCGTGATCGGGGAAGGCACGAGTAGGATTGGAGTGGAAGCGTACGCACAAGGAGCACCGCATGCGTTACTGGCTTTTCATGGCAGCCGCTATTGTCACCGAAGTGGCCGGCACGTTGGCGATGAAATTCGGCACCTACCACGGTTCGCGCACGGCAGGCATGGCCGTGATGTACGTGATGCTGGTGCTGTCCTACACCTGCCTCGCCATGGCGGTGAAGCGCATACCGCTGGCCGTGGCCTACGGTGCCTGGGAAAGCCTGGGGCTGGTGCTCATCACGCTGTGCAGTGCCTGGCTGTTCGCCGAAGACCTGCGGCCGGTGAAGCTGGTCGCCATCGCGCTGATCATCGCCGGCATCGTGTTGCTGGAGCGTGGCACGGACGAAGCACCGCAGGAGCGCGAACATGCTTCCTGAGTTCGAGCCGATCCATCTGCTGTATCTCGCCATCGCGATCGTGCTGGAGATCGCCGCCAACGTGCTGATGAAGCAATCACACGGCTTTGCGTACAAGCGACCCGCCGTCGCCGCTATTGCCTGCGCGCTGGCGGCATTCACGGCACTCAGCTATGCCATCGACGGCATCCAGTTGTCCGTGGCCTACGGCATCTGGGGTGGCGTGGGCCTGGTGGCCACCACGGTGTTGGGAATCACGCTGTTTGGTGAGCGCCTGCGCCGCTCCGGCTGGATGGGGCTGGGATTGATCACCCTGGGCGTGTGCCTGCTGAAATTCGCCTGAGCAACGCCTTTCTCCCTCTCCCCTCCGGGGAGAGGGCCGGGGTGAGGGGCCAACTGCCTCCAGTCGTTGAGGCTGCCATAAGCCTCAGCACCGCATGGCACCCAACTCCATCATCGGTAACACTTGGCAACCAACGCAGGCCGCCCACCCGCACCTGCATACCGTGGTAGCCAGGGGTCTAAACATGACATCGAAAACACGCAGCGCGCGCCTCGCCGGCGCAATAGCGCTGAGCTTCCTTTCCTTCGGCACAGCGGCGCAGGGTCGCACACTGACGAACGACGACTACGCCCAGGCGGAACGCTTCGTCGGTTACAACGTCACCCCGCTGGTGGATCACGCGGTGCAGACGGTGAACTGGCTGGACGACACGCACTTCTGGTATCGCGACCACGATGCCAGCGGCGATCACTATGTGAGTTACGACGCCACCACTGGAAAGACCGAGCCACTGTTCGACCACGCGCGCCTCGCCGCAGCGCTGGGCAAGGTCACGGGCAAGCCGGTGAATGCAACGAAGCTCGGCATCACGTCGTTTGCCACCACGCAGGATGGCCACCTCGACGTGAACCTGCGCGGCAAGCACTACCTGTGCGATGCCAAGGGCAACATCACCTGCACGGCGGGCCGCGACGAGAACGCGGAGGGCACCGGCAACGAGCCCGTGGTGCTGTCGCCCGACAAGCGCACGGAAGCGTTCGTGCGCAACTGGAATCTCTGGGTGCGCGACGTCGCCACCGGCAAGGAAACCGAACTCACCCTGGACGGTGTGGAGAACTACGGCTACGCCACGGACAACGCCGGCTGGAAACACACCAACAAGGCCATCCTTGTGTGGTCGCCGGATTCCAAGCGCATCGCCACGTTCCAGCAGGACCAGCGCAAGACGGGCGACATGGTGCTGGTGGGCACCAATGTCGGCCATCCCAAAGTGGAGAAGTGGAAATATCCGCTGGTGGGCGACAAGGACGTAACGATGATCGAGCGCGTCATCGTCGACGTGGATGCGCGCAAGGTACTGCGCCTGAAGATGGAGCCGGATCAGCATCGCTCCACCTTGTGCGACGACATCAGCTGCGGCCGCGATGGCGGCTGGGACGATGTGCAGTGGGCACCGGATGCTTCATCGCTCGCCTTCGTGTCGTCCTCGCGCGATCACAAGCAGGCGTGGTTCCGCGTGGCCGACATCCACACCGGCGACGTGCGTACGGTATTCAATGAAACCGTGCCGACGTATTACGAAAGCGGCAACGGCAAGGTGAACTGGCAGTACCTGCCGGCCAGCCACGAAGTGGTGTGGTTCAGCGAGCGCAACAACTGGGGCAACCTGTACCTGTACGACCTGGACAGCGGCAAGCTCAAGCACGCCATCACCACCGGCGAAGGCAACGTCACCGAAGTGCTGAAGCTCGATGCGGCATCGCGCACGCTGTGGTTCCGTGGGGTTGGTCGCGAGAAGGGCATCGATCCGTATTACCAGCAGTTCTACAAGGTGAGCCTGGACGGCGGCGCGCCGACCTTGCTTTCCCCCGAGCCGGCAGACCACGCCGTGACGCTGTCGCCGGATGGACGTCTATTCGCGGACGCCTACTCCACGCCAACCACACCTTCCACCACCGTGCTGCGCAACTCCCAGGATGGCCGCGTGGTGAGCAACATCGCCAAGGCCGACATTTCGCGTCTGCTTGCCAGTGGCTGGAAGGCACCCGAGCCGTTCACGGTGAAGGGGCGTGACGGCAAGACCGATCTGTACGGCCTCATGTTCAAGCCGACGCATTTCGACCCGTCGAAGACTTACCCCGTCGTCGACTACGTGTATCCAGGCCCGCAGACCGGCTCCGTGGGTTCGCGCAGCTTCAACCCGGCACGCGTGGACCATCAGGCCTTGGCCGAACTGGGCTTCATCGTGGTCGCCATCGACGGCATGGGCACGCCGTGGCGTTCCAAGGCATTCCACGATGCGTACTACGGCAACATTGGCGACAACACCATGCCCGATCAGGTGGCGGGCCTGAAGGAACTCGGCAAGCGCCATGCATGGATGGACATGAATCGTATCGGCATCTGGGGCCACTCCGGCGGCGGCAACGCCACCGTGACCGCCATGTTCCGTTACGCGGATGTCTTCAAGGTGGGTATTGCCGAGAGCGGCAACCACGACAACCGCAACTACGAAGACGACTGGGCGGAGAAGTGGCAGGGTCTGCTCACGACCGACAAGGACGGCAAGAGCAACTACGACGACCAGGCGAACCAGAATCATGCCGCCGGCCTCAAGGGCCACCTGATGCTGGCGCACGGCACCATGGACGACAACGTGCCGCCTTACGAAACGCTGCTGGTGGTGGATGCGTTGATCAAGGCCAACAAGGATTTCGACCTCGTCATGATTCCGAACGCACATCATGCATATGGAGCGGCGGCGAATTACATGATGCGTAGGCGGTGGGATTACTTTGTGCGGAATCTCGCGGGGTATGTGGCGCCGCGGGAGTATGAGATGAAGCCGCCGAAGGATTGAGGCTGCGCGTTAGTATGAAGACCGCGCGTAGCTTCTGCTCCCTCTCCCTTTCGGGGAGAGGGTTGGGGTGAGGGGTGGGTGCTCGCGATGCCGTTTCTACCCCTCACCGTCATCCCAGCGAAGGCTGGGATCCAGTGACTTTGTTTTTGGCTCTATCGCTCGGTTGAAACGCCTCCGCGATCTGGCACGCCTGCCGCGGGCTTCCGACCTCCTGCCGGAGGCCGGGTCACTTTCTCTTGCTTGCCCAAGAGAAAGTAACCAAAGAGAAGGGCACCCCCACTTGGCGCTGTCTGGGCTACGCCCAGCCAGTCCGTGAGGGGTGGCCGGGCTTTTCGACCGGGCTCCTGCCCGGACGAAAAGTGCCTGGCGTCCTGCCAGGCACCCCTGCGGGGCCTGCTCGTCCACCCCTCACCGCCGCACAGGGGGCCCAGGATCAAGAGCGGAGCGTACGGCTCGTGCAGCTGCGCTGCACATCGCGTTGTGGGCAGGTCGCTGTGCTCCTGCCTTCATAGCGATGACGGTTAGGAAGAGTGAGGCTAGGTTGGCCCCTCACCCCAACCCTCTCCCCGGAGGGGAGAGGGAGCCAAAGCGGCGGTTGCGCAATGCCGCGTCGCAACGGAGCCCATTGCCACTACGGTCGGAAAGCGAAGCGCGTCTCTTGAATTGACCCTGCGGTCGGAAAGCAGGGCGAGGGCTTTGTCACACCACAGTGGTCGGGAAGCGTAGCGTTCGCTTTGATCCATCGCAGTGGTCGGGAAGCGTAGCGACCACCTGCTTTAAGCCCTCTTGGCATCGGCGCGTTGCGAAGCGCAATGAGGTACCCGCTGTGTCTCGGCGAAGGTTGCCAAGTGCCAACGCACCTCAACCGTTCGGGCTTATCCCGTCGCAATGCTACGAGCCTTGGCTCTGAAGGCCATTTTCTTTGGGTTACTTTTCTTTTGGGCCAGCAAAAGAAAAGTGACTCGAGCGTCGGCAGACGATCGAAACGCCCCCGCGGCGCGAGCGGCCAGATCGCGGCAGCGCTCGAAGAGGCGAACGATCAAACCAAAAAAAGAAGCAATATCACTGGATAACCAGTCCTTCGGCCTCCCCCAAAGAGCAAAGAACCACCAAACCTACCCCCGCGTCGCCACCACCGGCGGCACCGTACTCGCCCGCAACGCAGGCCCCAACACCGCCATCTGCCCCAGCAGGCACAAAGCCCCCGCAGCCATCGGCGCATAGAACCAGGGCAATCGCTGCAATGCGTAGTGATCCATCAGCAATACATTGAGCGCGTAGGCCAGCACGATGCCCAGCATCACGCCGCCGCCCATGATCACCAGGTTCTCGGTCTGGAAATAGCGAAGGATGTCCTGGCGCGTTGCGCCCACGGCGCGCCGTATGCCAATGGATCGTTGGCGCTGTTGCACCCAGAAGCTGGCCAGTCCGGCGATACCGGCAGCAGTCACCAGCAGCAGGCCCAATGCTGCGGCGAGCAATAGCGAAATCATCGTACGGTCGCGGCGAAAGTAGTCGTCGCGCATTTGCGAGAACGTCTGCGGCTTTCGTAGCACGCGATTGGTATCGAGTGCGGCGAGCACGCGCTGTGCGTCCTTGAGCACGCGTTCGCGATCCCGTGGCGAGGAACGCATCACGTAGATGATGTCCGTCGCATCGGGAAGCATCGGGAACAGCGTGACGAAGCCTGCCGATTCCGATTCGTCCAGGGTGGGGCGCAACAGCGCATCCACCACGCCCACGATGCGCACGGGACCTTCACCGGGATAGATCACCTTGCCCAGCGGGTCCTGGCCGGGAAAGAGTTTGGTCGCCAGTGCGCGGGTGATGATGGTGGATGCGACGTGGTTGAGGCCAATCGAGTCGTGCGGGGCATCGAGGGGAATGTATTCGTCGGGCTGGAAGGCGCGGCCCGCCACCAGGCGAAGACCCAGCGTGTGCATGGCGCTGGGCGTGCCGCTGTACGCCGTGGCGCTGGTGATCGACGGGCCATCGGGAACCAGCGGGATGCCGTTGCTCCAGTTGTTGCCGCTGAAGGGCAGGGAATCCACGGCGGCCACGGACGTCACGCCGGGAATGGCGCGCAGTGCGGCGAGATCGGCATCGTGCTTGGCCAGCTGGTTGGCTGATTCATCCACGCTGATGCTCTGGATCATGGTCAGCTCGTTCTCGCTTACCCCGCTGGCGAGATTCATCTGCGCAAGGCGATGGCCGACGATGGATGCCACGTTGCAGACGATGGCGCAGGTGAACGCGACTTGCAGTACGAGCAGGCCAACGGTCAGCTTGTGGCGTGACAGGCTGGCGAGCATGGGTGAGTGCGACATGACGGGCCTCATTGCGTCTTCAATTGCAGGGCGGGAGGAATGCGGCAAGCACGCCATGCGGGCAGCAACCCCGCAGCGACGCTGGCAACCATGGCAAGCGCAAACGTTCCCAGCAGCATGCTCGGGTCCATTTGAGCCAGTTGTGCGTAGCCATCGGGTCGCTGGCGAACGCTCCACAAGCCAAGGAAGGCGATGCACAAGCCAAGTGCGCCGCCTGCGAATCCGATCACGCACGCTTCGACACCGAGCTGCAGGAAGATGTCCCATCGCCGTGCACCCAGCGCGCGGCGCACGCTGATCTCGCCGCCACGCCGCAGGAAAGTTGCCAGCAGCAGACCGACCACGTTGAGCATGCATACGCCAAGGAAGCCCAGTGACAACGACAGCTGCAGGCGCAGATCGTCCGGAATGGCGTGCTGGTGCTCAAGCCATGACATCAAGGGATACAGCTGAGGCTGCGCGGGTCGCCGCATGCGACCGTGCGACTGCTGGTCACGCCAATAGTCAGCCAGATACTGCCGATAGGCGGCGGCTTTCGACGTGCTGTCCAGTTGCACCCAGTACTGCAGCCATACGCAGTGATTGCTGGTGCGCGCGTCACCGTCGCCATCCCAGCAGGACATGCGCCCGTTGAAATCCATGCCCAGGCCCTGGGCCGTCTGCAGCGGCAGGAAGAATTCGTCCGGCTTGCCGAACGCGCGTCCGTTGATCTGCGCATAGAACTGCGGCTGCGGATGCCAGTTGGCGAGTACGCCGATCACGCGGAAATCGGTGTTCTTCAGGCGCACCGTTTTTCCGATGGGCGACGCCTCGCCGAACAGTTTGCGGGCGAGATCGGTGTTGAGCACCACCACGCGTGCGCGGTTGCCATCGTCGTCGCGCGTCCAGCCGCCGCCGGAGGCGAAGGGCACGTCGAACATGGCAAAGAAATCCGACGTGACATATCGGCCTGTTTCATAGAACGGCAGTGCGCCCCCCTGCATGGGACGCACGGGCACGGCGCCACCGGACATGGCCGTCTGTCGGTCCGCGCGGTTGGCGCGGAGCAGGTTCATTGCGTCTGGCCAGGTGAAGTCGCCGTTGGGTTCGGCTGATTCGCCGCGCTCACGTTCCAGCGGACGAACGTCGATCACGGGCGCATAGAGATGATCGCTGCGACCGGGCAGCGGGTCGCCCGACAAGACATGAAAGATGGTGATCATGGTCATGCTGGCCCCGATGCCGAGACCGATCACCAGCACCATCAGCGCAGCCAGCGCCTTGCTTCGGCGGAGGCTGCTGATGGCCGTGGTGGCGTAGTAACCAAGCATGTCGGCTCCTTGTGCGTTTCTGTAGCGGGCGAACGCAGGCAAGCGTTGCCCGTCACCCCGGCAGGTGCCGGGGCGTGTTGCGTGTGATGTGCGGGGTGAGCGTGGCGGCATGCGCCGCCACGTCGGGTTCAGCGGTTGCTGATGGGCTGCGCAACACCCTTGGCGAGGGCTTCGTCCAGTAGGTGGCTCATCTGCTTCACCGCGTCACTGGATGCCGCTTCCTGGCGATGGCTGAGCTCTCGCTGCTTTTCGCTCAGCTGCCGCTGTTCTTCCGAAAGCCTGCGTTGCTCGAGTTGAAGCGACTTCTGCTCCAGCGCGATTTCGGCGCGTTCGGCAGCAAACGAGGCGCGTTCGCCCTGGCCACTCAATAGCGTGGGTTGCTGCGCTTCACGTTCGGCAAGCGCCGCTTCGCGTTCGCCGATGCTGGCCAGGCGCTGACCCAGTGCGGCCTCCCGGGCACCAATGCCGCTTTCCTCGCCGCTGATGCGACCTTCTTCGCCCGACAGTTCACCCTGCTGCTCGGACAGTTGGGTGGTCGCGGCATAAGCGGCGCGAGCACGAGCCACATAGGCCTGATCGCGGATCACGTAGGCGTTGTTGTCGCGGCGGAACATCACCAGTGGCTGGGATTCGCCGCGCAGGCGCTTGGCCTGTGCCAGGTCTTCCTTGCTGCCGTTGACGATGACCGAGTCCTTGGAGAGCAACGCGAACCCGTACTGGATGTCGGTGCTGCGGGTGGAGACATCGATGTCGTTGGCGATGAAGCCCGACATGTCCGAGTCGTGCGGCGGCGGAGGTGGTGGCGGTGGCGGAGCGGGTACCGCAGGCGTCGGCGGGAGGGGCTGCGGTGCCTTCGGTGCGGGCGGCGCTGGCGGCGCGGGTACAGCAGGCACGGCCTTTGCGCTGGGGGTGGCGTGCATGGCGGGCATCGCTGGCATGGGAGGCGGGACAGACATGCCAGTCGGTTGCTGTGCGGGCTGCACGGGCGCCGCAGGCGGTGTCGGCGGCGTGGGTGCAATGGTCCATGTCGACGACGTCGACGATGCAGCTGCCGGCGCATCGGCCTTCGCTTCGGTCACGCGATAGGGCAGTACGCCGATGGCGGCGACCAACACCACCAGCAGCGCGCTGCGAAGACGCGACGTGGTGCCCTGGTCGCTGAGCTGCAGCATGGTCAGTCGACGCTTCAGGTTGTGGAACGTGGGCGATGCACCGGCAAGGCCCGCATGCAGCGGATGGGCCACGCCCAATCGCAACAACAGGCGACCGTAGTCCTGCGGTGCGGCGTCATGTTGCTGCACCACTTGCGCATCGCACGCCGCTTCGCGGTTCAACGCGTACTCGCGCATCGCCCACGACACCATCGGGTGAAAGAAGAACAGCCGTTGCGCGATGCCGGGAATCCATCCCATCCACAAATCACCGCGATGCAGATGCGTCAACTCGTGGGCCAGCGCCAGCGCGGATTCATCGGACGACAGGTTCTGATCGGCGGGAAGCAGTACCACCGGGCGCCACACGCCACTGACCTGCGGCGAACGAATGGCATCGGAGACGCGCAGGGAGGGGCAGCGCCGCAGTCCCAGAGCGCGGGCCTGTTCAACACACACGGCCTGCAGCGCGGCATCGTCCAGCGGGCGCGACGCGCGCACTACCGAGCGTGCTTCACGCCAGTGACGCCAGGTGGCGATGGACTGCACGATCACGCCTGCCAGCCATAGCGCGAACAGTGCGGACCACCAGCGACTCCACGACGATGCTTCGGTGGCGGCAGGTGCGCTGACGGGTTCGATCGTCACGCCCGCACTTTCACTGGACGTGCTTCTGCCCTGGCCAAAACCGACAATCTGATGTTCGGCCGGCGCCACCGTGTTGGATGCGACGAAGGTCGTTCGTGCAGGCGCGGGCGTGAGCAGCGGAATCGACACCGGCGTTGGCAGCAGCAGGCCAAGCAGCAGCTGCACGCCGAGCAGCCACCAGAGCAGCGAACGCGTGGCGGCAGAAAGCCGCGGCAGATGCCGGTTGAGCAGCCACACGGCGCCGACCAGCAGCGCCGCTTGCAACGACGTCCACGCAAGCCGGCCAACGACTTCCTGTGCGAGGGGAGCGAGGGCGCTCATGTCAGGTCTCCTTGCGGCGCGACTGCAGTTGATGCACGAGTGCTTCGAGTTCGGCCAGTTCACGGTCGCTGACGTCCGAGCGTTCGGACATCCAGGCGACGAAGGGCGATACCGAACCGCTGAGTGTCTTCTCCACGAACTGGCCCACGGCGCTGCGCATGACTTCGCCAGGGCCCGTGGCCGGGCTGTAGCGATACATGCCGTCGACCTGCTTGCGACGCAGGTACGACTTGCCGCGCAAGCGTTCCATCATGGTCAGCACGGTGGAGCGCGCGAGGCCGCGCGGCTCACCGAAACCCGATGCCACCTCACCCACCGAAGCGTTGTTGTGTTCGGCGATGTACTGCAGGAGCGCCAGCTCCTGGTCGCCGATGCTTGGCTTGCCCATGGTCCAGATCCTTGTGACTACAACTGTAGTCAAACTACGCCGTGACTACAGTTGTAGTCAATAGGCCGGAAGGGTGTCGATTGCGTCAGCGCTGACTTGTTGCAACGCACCAAAATCGGAGTAGAGTGCGCGCCGTCCTCATCCAACGGCGCGCCTGGAGTGCGCTCACATGAAGGCCCACACGCTACCCATGGCTGACCCGATCCCTCCCGCACGGCGACTTCTTCCGCCCACGGGTTAGCCACTCGCTTTTGTCCTGTCCGCTTCCAGTGGTGGCATTCGTG
Source organism: Dyella sp. C11 (assembly GCF_003121485.1). Lineage (GTDB taxonomy): Bacteria > Pseudomonadota > Gammaproteobacteria > Xanthomonadales > Rhodanobacteraceae > Dyella. Next base: position 56,093 of record NZ_QAVX01000031.1, read on the forward strand.
CCACTGGTGGTTTGCGCAAATGGACGTCCAAACGGCGGTCGCCGTTTCACTCGCTTGGGGAAAACCATGAAGACGCTTGTCGACTGGCTGGCGCGACGGCTATGGCCGTTCGTGTTCTGCCTGGTGCTGTATGTCGGAGTCATCGGACCGGAACTCATCTCGGCCGCCAGTACGGCGGCAGTCGTTGTCGGCCTGGTGTTGCTGACGCTGCTGTTGGCTTGGGGCGCCCTGCTGTTGCGCCGCGGTTTCCATCACAAGGACTGATCACCATGAAACGCATGACGAAATTGACGCTGTCGCTTTGCACCGTGTTGCTGGCCGCCTGTTCCAAGGTGCCGGCGGGCAACGTCGGCGTGAAGTTCCAGATGTACGGCGACGACAAGGGCTCGCTGCAGGAACTGCCGCCCGGCCGCTACTGGGTGGGCTGGGGCTACGAGCTGTACACGTTCCCCACGTTCACGCAGACCTACACCTTCACGCGTTCCACGTCCGAAGGCCGCCCGACCGATGAGTCCATCAGCTTCCAGACGGCCCAAGGCCTGACGGTGAATGCGGACGTGGGCATCACGTACCACATCGACCCGTCGAAGGTAACGCTGATCTTCCAGAAGTACCGCAAGGGCATCGACGAAATCACGGACGTCTATTTGCGCAACATGATCCGCGACGCACTGGTCAAGGAGGCCGCCAGCCTGGACATCGAATCCGTCTACGGCAAGGGCAAGGCCAACCTGATCGAGGCGGTGCAGAAGGACGTGAGCGACGAGGTGGGTGCCGTGGGCATCGATGTCGAAAAAATCTACTGGATCGGAGAGCTGCGCCTGCCCGAGAACGTGGTGCAGTCGATCAACGCCAAGATCCAGGCCACGCAGATGGCCGAGCAACGCCAGAACGAAGTGGCACAGGCGAGGGCCGAAGCGGAAAAGGTGGAAGCTGAAGCACAGGGACGTGCACAGGCCCAGATCACGATTGCCGAGGCGGAAGCCAAGGCCATCGAGCTGAAGGGTGAAGCGCTACGCGCGAATCCCAACATCGTGCAGATGTCGGCGATCGAGAAGTGGGATGGGCATTTGCCGACTTACGCGGGGAGTTCGGCGTTGCCGTTCGTGAGTCTGGGTAGCGTGCAGGCGAAGTGAGTGATGGGGTGGGGCGAAGATGGATCTTCGCCTCATCTTTTTCTCCCTCTCCCCTTCGGGGAGAGGGTTGGGGGTGAGTCCCGAAAAGGGGATAAAGGTCGGGTGCTTGCGATACCGTTCCAATCCCTCACCGCCATCCTCGCGATGCCGCAGCTACCCCTCACCGTCATTCCCGCGCCGACGCCCCTATCCCTCACCGTCATTCCCGCGCCGACGCCCCTATCCTTCACCGTCATTCCCGCGAAGGCGGGAGGCGCTTTTCAACGGCCGAAGGGCCGGTCATCCAGTGTCTTAGGTGTTGG
>NZ_QAVX01000032.1 GCF_003121485.1 Dyella sp. C11
TTTCCCTAAAGGCACTGACCTGTCAGGCATCTCGCAAGCTAAGCTTGATGCTGTTGCACGACAGCTCAATGAGCGGCCGCGCCAAACGTTGGACTTCGATACGCCGGCCGAACGATTCCAGCAATGTGTTGCGTTGACCGGCTGAAGTCGCAACCCAAAGCGGACATTGTCATAGAACGAAGAATCCCAGTGCGACAAGGTCTTGGTCGGGCAAATTGTGCATGCCGATTTGAACGTTGAGGAATGTCATGCGTACGGTGACGGTTGATCAGTTCGAGTTTGAAGATCCTCAGACCGAAGAGCACCTTGAGATCGCGATCGCATCCCGCGCCCGATTTCCGTTTCCTGATGCCGAGAGCTTTCTTTTGTCTCGGGTGGAATCCGAGGTCATAGCGAAGGCGGGCGATACCGTTAAGTTCGATGCGTCGTTGGGCTACGGGTTGGTGCGCGAATACTTGCAGCGTTTTGCAGGCATTGAGCTGCCCGTGGATTGCGCTTGGCCCACGCATGTTCTAGAAGATGGCCCGGACACATGGGAGCTGGTTCTCACAGCCCCGGACTCGTTCATTCACTATGTCTGGACCACGTCGGCATAGCCGAAGGAAGCGACTGGCTAGGTCCGCTTTCGACCCAAAGCAGACATTCCACCGATAAGCCCATGCCGCTTCGCCTAGTCGTACGAAACGACACCTCGTGCACTACCACCCAACGCGCCAACGGATCGCGCCGCGTGGCGATGAATCCCTACATATCGGCCGGTCGGCCTTTGCTACGTTCGTCGTGTTGCTCGCGGGGTCTTCGGACGGGGTTTGCGAGTGGCCGCAGCAGCAGTGCTGTGAGTAGCGCGGGCCGCATGGGCTGGCACCCATACGACCCGCTGACCATCACCAACTAACAGAGAGTTGACTATGGCTACGCCGGATCATACGGCACGCGTACGCGCGTCTTTCCTGCAAGACGACTACCTCGCTTCCATCCCCGACAGTTCGCATAGGGCGAAGCTGACACGGCACCCGCGCGGCACCGCGCCTCCCGCACTCTCGACCCGCTTAGGTGACAACCGTGTTGTCCATGGACGGCGACGTGTGACTCTGCATGCAACACATCAGGGACGGCATGCAGGGACGGGCGGATCATCGATGAGCACGAGGCCGGTTATCACGGCTGGCGCGAGCCGCGCATGGCGCTATCGGTACGAGGAAGCGGCCAGCCACAGGCTGGCGTGAGGTTGTCGCAAGTCCGTTGATCGCCCCTGTGGCGCACCGTGATGCATGCGGTGCGCCACACCCAGGATGAAGCTTCGCGCTTTTCTGCGCAGGCACTCGGGCGTGTCTGGGGCTCGATCACGCAAGCATGCTCGACAGCGGCGCACGTATGGCCTGGGCCATGCATCCATGCCGCGATGGAACAGACCTTAGGAACGCACGCGACGCCACACCACTTCGCCATGTGCACCTTCGGCTGCGCCGCTCGATGGCTTGGCCACGCGATACGTCAGTTCGTCACCGTTGATGCTGTAACTGGTGTCGCCGCTTTTTCCGTCCCAGTTGGGGTAGGAGGCGTGCAGGATCTCGCTGTGCATCATGGTGGCGTCGGCGCTGACGTGGCCGAAGTGCGCGTTGCTGTCCATGGCGGCGGCGCGGTATTCGTCGGGCGTGCCCTTGGATTTGTCGTTCGCCGCGAACGGCATGCGCTTGGCGCGCACCATTTGCATCATGTAATCGCCCTGGGCATCGATAAGCCACATGCCCTGCGGGTTGGGGCCGTACAGCTCCACGCGGTGGCCGTCGGGGTAGACGTTGTCACAGCTGACCAGCGTCCAGGCGCCCACCAGTTCCTTCGGCACCATGGCGCTGTTGGCGCCGGCTTTCATGTCCGTCGCCGGACCGGAAGCAGTGGCCAGGCCTGGCGCTGTCACGGTGGCGGCGAGAAGGGCGAGCAGCAAAAGTCGTTTGCGGAACATGGCGACACCTTGGGTGTGTGAGGTGCTGGGATCGTCACTTGGGCGTTCCCTTTTGATAATGGGTCTGGATATTTATTGACCTTCAAATGGCGTTTGAAGATGATCGGTGCCGAGCCCTCCGCGCCTGGGACCGGACCCATGAATCGCCTGAGCGATATGCAGCTTCTTGTCGATGCAGCCGACCTCAGCAGCCTTTCGGCAGCGGGTCGTCGGGCAGGGCTTTCGCCGGCCGCCGCCAGTGCGTGCCTGCAACGCGTGGAAACCCAGCTGGGCGCGCGACTGTTCGAACGAACCACACGCGAACTGCGGTTGACCGACGAAGGGCGCATCTACATTGCGTCGTGTCGAACCGCCATCGACACCATGCGGGAAGCCGAGCTGGCGGTACGCAGCGGCACGGCAGGCGTCAGCGGAACCTTGCGGGTGTCGGCGCCCTCGGACCTGGGGCGCAACCTGCTGGTGCACATACTCGACAGCTTCATGCATCTGCATCCGGAGGTGCGCGTTGTGCTGACGCTGTCCGATTCGCTGTCGCGTTTCGTGCCGGACGATATCGATGTCGCCATTCGCGTCGGGCCGCTGGAAAACAGCGATCTGGTCGCGCGTCATCTGGCCGACAGCTGGCGCGTGGTTTGTGCGTCGCCCGCGTGCATCGCCACGCATGGCATGCCGGGGCAACCGGAAGACCTTGCCGACCTTCCCACGCTGGTGTTGACCACCAATGCCGGGCCGCGGAATGAATGGCGTCTTGGCGACACGGTGGTACGCGTGCGCCGATATCACGAGTGCACCGACAGCGAAGTGATACGCACCTGGGCTGTGCTTGGGCACGGCTTTGCTTACCGGCAGCTCTGGGCGGTAACGGCGGACGTGCGCGAAGGGCGCCTGGTGTTGGTCAACGCGCCTGCCTGGTCGGGGCCGTCGCCTATCCATGCGATGTATCACCCCAACGTTTTCCAGCCGCCGCGCGTGCGTCGTTTCGTCGACTTTTTGCATGCCGAGTTTGCGCGGCGGCTTTCAGCGCAGCCGGGCGACGTCACCGGGTTTTCGACGACAGGCTGATCGCGATCCGTCGTCGTTGTAACCGTGGTGGGGCGCCGCTACAGTCGCCCGACAAAGGGGCTCGTGCATGTGATGACGAGAAGAAGGGCGCACCGCAGAGTGCGCAGACTGCGGAACACAACCATGTCTCAGTTCTTTCGGTACGTGCTGGGCGCCGTGGCGGCGCTGGGGTTTGTGCTTTCCCTCGCCGTGCACATCCAGGCGTTGATGGGCAGGGATGTGGCGTCGTCCGTGCCGGCCGTATGGATGCTCCATCTCGGCATTTTTGTTGTCTTCCTTCCGTTCGTCCTTTTGAGCCGGAAAGACTTCAAGGGCGCACGTTCGGCGCTGGATCTGGCCAAAGGTTTGCCACTGTGGGTTGCGGCGTTGGGCGGCGTTATCTTCGTGTACGCCTTGATGAACTTCGTCGTGTTCATGGTGCACACCGATGGCGGCAATCCCGTTTTCGAAGACGGCAAATACCTTCTCATGCAGCATGGCAAGCTGATCCGGGAGATCACCGCATCCGAGTTTGCCGCGTTCCAGGCCAACGAGCTGCGTGGTTTTTCGGGTCACTGGCTGGTGTTCTATTTCGTACCAGCGGCTTACTTCCTGTTCTGGAAACGCGACGCGCAGGCGTTATCGTCATCGACGCTTGTCGACAAGGCCGGTTGAGAACGATGCAGCCGATCACACGCGCAGCCGAAAATAACCGTGACAAGGCGAGGACAACGCAATGAGCAACGAAATGAATTTCCCGGACGACGAGAACGGTCAGGTACTGCGCCAGATGGCGGAGCAGGGTGATGATCTTTCCGTACCGCGCGAGATCGACTTCGCGGTGATCTTTCCCACGGAAGAGGCTGCGTTGAAGTTCGCGCTGCGCCTGCTGAAGAACGGACAGAAAGTGTCGTTCTCCGAATACGAAGAGAACGACGAGTTGCCTTGGCAGGTGCTGGCACATCCCTTCATGGTGCCCACGCACGAGAATATTTCGGGTTACGAAGACCTGCTGGCGCAGGAAGCCGCCACGCTCGATGGCCGCAGTGACGGCTGGGGATGTGAAGTCCAGTCCTGAGTGCTCGGGTGCAGCGCTGTGGAGCGACGTGTTTCGCGGCGCTTGCGGTACGCGTCAGAACCGATCAGTGCTGCTCAGGTAGCGCCACTGTCCCGGCTGCAGTTTGGACATGGGAATGCGGCCAATGCGGATGCGCTTGATTGCCAGCACGTTCAGCCCGACAGCGTTGCACATGCGCTCGACCCTGTCGGGCGCGATGCGTTTCAGGGCAAAGCGAAGGTTGTGTTCGTTCTGCCAGCTCACCTTGATGGGCGGCAACGCGTAGTTGTCGAAGGTGAGTCCGTGGTTGAGCAACGCCAGGCCGTTGGGTGCCAGCTTTCCGGACACTTCCACCACCACTTCCTGCTCGATGCGGTCAAAGTCGTCTTCCAGGCGGCGCTTGACGCGCCAGTCCTGCGTGAACACGGTCAGGCCGCTCGCCTTGTCGGGCAGCGGCAGCAGCGCTTCGAGACGAGCGAAGTGTCGCTTGAGCATGCGCACGCCCGAGGCGTCTTCCTCGGCATGGCTTTCCGGGCCAATCATGGCGCGAGCCTGGTCGACGGTGGCGCCGGCAGGTTTGTGGAACACCAGCGTGGCGGGTTCCGTGGCTTCCAGTTGGGCGTGCGGATCGATCTCGATGTGTTGATCCAGCACCTTGAATTGCGGCTCTTCCACGGTGACGCCATCCACGCGCACCCAGCCGCCTTCGATATACATTTCCGCTTCGCGCCGTGAGCACTGGGCCATGGCGGCGACACGTTTGGCGAGGCGTACAGGTTCGTTCATTGGCGTTGCCATGCATTCAATGGCGTCATTATAGGGGTGGCTTCGAGACCGCGCCGTCGAGTGCGACCGTCGCCGCGCGGCAGGGCTAGTGTTTGCCGATGCGCCAGCAGGCTTCGAGAAACATGCGTTGCTCCCGCTCGTTGTCGATTTCCGGGGCGACACGCCGGGCAATGACCTCCAGATCGTCACCGCTTTGCGCGGCACGACGTACCAGGTGCGCCGCTATGTGGCCAATGTGCCTGGCCAGCTTGGTCACCGGCAGCCGAAGGTGTGCTGCAGCCGGCGGGCATCACGCCACGCCGGCGACCTTCAAAGGAAGTGCGCGGCGATCAGGCTGCCGTCACCTGGACCAGGTCGGGAACGACGTCATCGTCGCAGACATCGCGCCACAGGTGATACATGGCTCCGAACCCTACGGTGAATGCCGTCAGTAACACGGCGATGTAAATCGGAATGATCAGCACCAGGGCCAGCCACGGGGCCACGAGCTTGCCGACCAGGGCGAGCACAAGCACGACGAGGGCCATCGCGATGGTGACGACGATCCAGGCCAGCAGGACGCTCAACGCGAATACCAGCAGGGGCAGCGCATTCTTCAGCGCACCGATCAGGCCATCACTCATGGCGCTGATCACACTGCGTTGACGCAAGGCGACCTGGCCAAGGCTGATGGCGTAGAAGCCCATCATCAAAAGGCCGAGCAGCATGAACAACGTCACCGTGATCCCGAACCCCGCAGGCAATGCAGGTGGCAGCTGGTGGCTGGCTTGGGCAGCGATGGCCTGCATGTACCAACCGACGATGCTGCCCCCGGTCGCGGCGAGGATCAAGCCAAAGAAGACCATGTAAACCACAAACATCGCCACGCCGTAACCGATCAGACGCCATGCGTTGCCGTCCCGGTACGGCTTGAAGATGTCGGACGCGCGGGACGGCAATCCACGCTCGGCCGCATCGACCAGCTGCAGGTAACCCGCATAGAGCGGAATGAGGGCCAGGCCGAACAGCATCGAGAACACCATGCTCCCGATAAAGATGATCGGGCTCGGCGGTGTGCCGGCGCTCATGGCGTGATACTGGAACGGCATCGTGATCAGCGTCGGCAAAAAGCAGGCCACCAACAAAAGCGCTGCCCCGCCGAGCAATGGTTTTGGATGGCTAAAGGCTGCGTTGAAGCCGTTCTTCAGCCACCCGAAGCCGGCGGCCGGGCCTTTGGATCGTGTCGTCATGCATGGTCCCCTGTGGTTGTGCTGCTCGATCAAATGCGATCTTACGTTCGAATCGGACGGCTGTAGATCGGGTAGATCCCCCTGGCGATCGTTCCGTCCGGGGCATGGCGGCCCTCGCTTGCTCCTCCCATCCCGTTTGGACTTTACCTTGTTGCAGATACGACGAAGGCCGCAACGGCGGCCTTCATGCGCAATGGGAATGACGCCCACTCAGACGATGGTGACCTGGTTGATGTTGTTCTTGGGGTCCATCCAGAACGCTTCGTTGGCGAAGCGGCCGAACACTTCACGCGGCAGGATGGGCTGGCGTTCGATCGACTCCACCTTCGGACGAACGGAATGCAGGCCGGGCATGCCGACGCGGGCATCGAATTCGTTCGCGTTGTATTCGATGTGGTCGAAATCGTGCTCGAACCAGGGTTCGCCCAGGAATTGATAAACCGCACGCACGGCGGTGGCCGGGTCCCGCACCAGGCTTTCGTAGGTCAGCAGCATCAGGTGATCCTGCGCATGCGGGCCGTAGAACGCTTCCTTGGTGGCCTGGTAGGCAAAACCCACCATGCCGCGCGGATCGGTAAGTGCTTCGACGCGTGAGTACACCGTGGTGTTGGTATCGAAACGGAACACCTTGCTGACGCTCACCGGCTGCTTGCGCACAAGCCGTTCCATGCTGTCGAGCACCCACGCCAGCTGGCGCACGCACGCGATGACCTTCACGCCGGGGAACAGCGTGTCCAGCAGCTGCATGCGGCTGCACCACAGGCGGCTGGTGTCGAACACCACGCTGGCGGTCGCATCCACCGAGTAGAAGTTCTCGATAAGTCCGCGCAACAGGGCAACGCGCTGCTCGTCGGAGACATCGAACGAGAAATCGTTCTTGCTGCTGGCTTCGGCAATCACCACGCCCATGATGTCGGCCAGCGGACTGGTCATGCCGGCGCGAAAGCGCGGGTTCTGGTTGAGGATGGCTGCGAGCAGCGTGGTGCCGGCGCGCGGCAGCCCGGAGATGAAGTGGAACTTCCGTGGCGGGTTGCTGGCGTCGGGCATGGTCGCTAGTTCCTTTCGATGAATGGCATGCGCTGAAAGATAGCGCGCAAATCAGGGTGCGGGGGCAGTGGATGCGCGCATGCGCATCTCGTAGCCCACTTCCACCATGGTGGCTTCGCCCTTGCCGAGCACGCGAAGCAGCAGTTCTTCGGTGGCGCGCTTGCCCATGTCGCGCACGGGTTGGTGCACGGTGGTCAGCAGCGGCCACACCTGAGTCGCGATGGTGGTGTCGTCGAAGCCACAGATGGAAACGTCGCCAGGAACCGATACGCCGGCTTCGGCGGCTGCCCATATGGCACCGACGGCCATGTCGTCGTCGGCCGCGAAAATGGCGGTGGGCCGGTTTTTCAGGGCGAGCAGGCGGCGGGCCGCGTCCACGCCCGATTCAAAGGAGAACTGGCCCTGCACCATGTAGGCGGGGTTTTCCTTCAGTCCCGCGCGCTCCAGGCCATCGCGGTAGCCGGCGAGGCGCCAGATGCCGGCGCCGTGCTTGGGGTCGCCCAGGATGTGGGCAATGCGTCGGTGGCCCAGTGATACCAAGTGATCCACCATCGCCGCCGCGGCTTCACGTTCGCGCAGCATCACGCCGATGCAACCCTTGGGCTGGCGTGGCGCGATGGAGGCAAACGGGATGTCGCTGTTGCGCAGATGGTCGAGCAGTTTCTTGTGGTCGGTGATGGGCGGCGTCAGGATCAGCCCGTCGGGTTGATGCCGGGAAATGAAGCCTTCGACGCGTTCCACGAAATCCGGCGCCGTGGACACCAGCGGCTGCACTGTCATGCTGTACTGCTTCGCCTCGCACGCTTCCAGCACGCCGGCCTGGACTTCCATGATGTAGCTCGGCGACAAGTTGTCGTAGAGCAGGCCGATCATGAAGGAACGGTTGGTTGCCAGGCTGCGCGCCGAGGTGAGCGGGCGGTAGTTGAGCCTGGTGACGGCCGCCATCACGCGTTCGCGCACTTCGTCGCGAACGTTGGGCTCGTTGTTGAGCACCCGCGATACGGTCTTCTTCGAGGTGTCCGAGGCCCGGGCGACGTCGTTGATGGTCACGCGCGACATGGAGGCCTCTGCGTCTTCAATGATCGGTTCCGTGCGTGGCGCCCGCCGCAACGCTCTGGGGTGAAACGTTCCACCCGCTCACTTCGACGACAGGCTCGTCCGTTCCCTGCGCTGCATAGCGCGCGGTGAGAACGATGGATTCGCCCGGCCAAAGCGTCACGTCATTGTCAGACCAGCGTATGGGCAGTGCAAGGTCGCCCTTGGCCTTCTGCCGGATCGACACATGCTGGAACAGCGCGACGGTTTTGGACGAGGAGGGCACGGAGAGCGTGACGGTGGTGACGTTGTCGTTGCCTTCGCGCTGCGTGGTGGCGTGGACCTCACTCGTTGCCGCCGGCAGCGAGGTGAGCGCCGTCAGGTCACCGTACTGCTTCAACGGGGTGAGATACCAGTTGGACTTCGCCCAGTCGAGCACGTCCTGCTTGGTGGACAGCCAGTACACGTTGCGGCTGACCGGCTTGCCGTCGGCGGAGGCAAGGTCGAGTTCGACGAAGTAGGTGGGCGACAGTCCGGCGACGGCTGGCAGTGTCGTCAGCTGCTTCGTGCGGTTGCCGGCAAGGTCGATGCCCTGCAACTGCTTCTCGTAGCGCACGCTGCCGTCCAGGTTGCGCACGCGGACGTGCGCCTGCAAACCATGCACATCATCCAGCGCGTGATTCACCAGCACGATGTCCTTCGAATCGTACGAGTACTGGATATGCACCAGCTCGTTGGCCTTCTTGGCACCGAAATAGGCGCCGGCCGGATTCATGAAGTAGTCGTACAGGTGCCAGTGCAGGGAAGGCCACGCGTTGTTGAGCATCCAGTAGATGACGCCGGTGGCGGGCTTGGCGGCATCCATGCGCGCGTTGAACGCTTCGAACTGCGCGCGCACGTTGTCGTAGTTGTCGAGCTGCGCCTTGGCCACGTAGTCGGCAAGACTGGTGGGTGCGCCGTAGCGGGCGGCCAGCGCGTTGTCGAACGGCGTGAGCACGGCGAATTCCGACCAGTCCGCCGAGGCGTGATATTGCCGCGCATTCGGGTATTTCCAAAGCGCTTCCTGCTCCTGCGGACCAAGCATGTGCTGCACGTCTTCCAGTCGCGGAATGTCGGCGCCGGCACTCACTTCCGAGTCGAAGCCGAATGCGCCGCCGAGCTTGTCGGCGTACCAGTAGCTCGGCGGAATCCAGTCGTACGGGCCGGCCATCTTCATGCCCGATGGGCCGGTTTCAGCGGTGCCCTGGTCGGCCGCTGCCGAGATGATCGGCAGCGACCAGTCTTCCGCACGCAACGTATCGACGTACATCTTGGCGATGGGCGGCGGTGGTGCGTTGTCGCTGCCGATGTAGAAGCCGATCACCGAGGGATGATTGCGAAGCAGGCGCGCTTCGCTGGCCATGGAATCCTGCGCCACCTTCATGTCGGCGGCCGTCCAGGTCGAGCCCCCGGTCTTGGCGGCGGACTCCCACTTGTCGCAGCACTCCCAGCCTGCCAGCACCATGATGCCGTTCTGGTCCGCCAGCTCGTAGAAGCGCGGGTTTTCCAGCTTGCCTTCGCTGCGGATGGTGTTGAGGCCCATGTTGACCACGTAACTGAATTCCGCGTCCATGCGCGCGGGGTCGTCGCGCAGGAACATGTCCGGTGCCCAGCCGCCACCACGGATCAGCAAGGGCTTTCCGTTGACGAAAAACTGGCGGTAGCCCTGCCGGGTCAGGCTGGACGTGACACTGCGGATGCCAAACGATGATGCGGCGTGGTCGGACGTGGCGCCGTCGACGGCCGCCGTCATCTCCAGCTGATAGAGCGGGTGCTCGCCCATGCCGAGCGGCCACCAGATCTTCGGGTGATCCAGCGCAAGTCCTGGCGTAGTGCTGGGCGTAAACGACACGACCTGCGTCTGCCCGGGTGCAAGATGCACGGTCTGCTGCAGGGGCACGCCTGCCGCGGTGCCGGTGATGGTGGCGTCATGAGCCACGGTGTCCAGGTTCTTTGCGGTCACTTTCACCGTGAGCGTGGCGCGCGAAAGATCGGGCAGGGACAGTGTGGAAAGCGCTTCGGGAAAACTCAGCGAGACCGGCCCGGTCTGCGCGATGTCCACGCCGCGCCACGGGCCCATGTTGTTGTCCGGCGGCGTGGGGTTCCAGTCCACCCAGCCAATCGACAGGCTGGTGCGCGGATCGGCCGGGTACACCTGCATGGCAAGGATGTTGGTGCCCGCATGCACCCAGCGCGTTACGTCGAGCTCGTGCACGGGATAGGCGCCGGCGAGTTCGCCGTGGTCGGCCACCTGATGACCGTTCACCCACACATCCGCGCTGGAGATCATGCCGTTGGTGTGCAGCAGCGTGTGCTTGCCGGCGGCATCTTTCGACAGCGTGAATTCGGTGCGATACCACCACGGCGTCACGAACAGGTTGCCGCTGGATTCGGGCACCTGCACCGCGCGCAGGTTGTCGCTGAAGAACACGTCATTGTTCTTGAACGCGTGATTTTCCAGCAGGCCGGCCATCACGGTGGCCTTGCCGCTCACGGGGAGCCACTCTTTGGTGGCATAGCCGGTGGCGGAAATATCCGCACCGCTTTGCTGCGCCTTCGCGCTGTCCTGGATCAGCCAGTGGTTGATGGCGGTGACGGAGCCGCTGTCGGCCGGCACCCTGGTCGCCACGTACGAGGTCTGCGTGTGTGCATCCGGCGCGACGAAAAGCGCCATGGTGACCATCATTCCCAATGCGTGTTTGGCTGGCGTCTGCATGATGTCACGGCTTCCCGAGATAGGTTTCGTGTACTTCCACCGGCGCAAACGGCCAGGATTGATTGAGGCGAGCCCAGACCGCAAACACCACCAGTCCCGCAGCGATCCACAGGCCCGAGAGGATCAGCGACAGCGTGGAGGCGGACACGTACACATACACCCAGCCCCCCAGCGCGATGATGCAAGGCACCGGATAAAGCCATTGCTTGTACGGCCGCTCAAGGTTGGGCTGGCGCTTGCGCAGCACGATCAATGCGGCGATCTGTGCGATGGACTGCACGATGATGGTCGCCGCCAGCAGCATGTTGATGACTTCGGTAAGGTCGAAGAACGTGCCGATGGCCGTGACCACGCCCATCACGATCAGCGCCACATGCGGAAAGCCATGTCGTGCATGCAGCCGTGCAAACACCGACAGGAACACCTTGTCCTGCGCGGCCTGGAACGGCACGCGCGACCCGCCAAGCAGTCCGGTGAACACCGAGGCGAACGCGGTGATGATGATCAGGATGGTCATGACCGCCGCTGCGGCATGTCCCCAGCTGCGTTCCACCACCAGCGAGGCGACCGACTTGGACTGGGCGATCTCCTGCCACGGCGCAACACCCATCACACTGATGTTGAGCATCAGGTACACCACCATCATCGCCATCACCGAAATGATGATGGAGCGGGGCATGGTGCGACCGGGATCGCGCAGCTCATCGCCGATGTAGGCCGTGGTGTTGTAGCCGAGGTAATCGTAGATGCCGATGATCAGGCCGGCGCCCAGGCCCACGAAGAAATGACCGCCAAACGTGTCGGGCGGGAAGGCAAAGGCGAATCCCGGGTTGAAGTGCGAGAAGCCTGCCGCCGCCACGCCGACGATGGACACCAGCATCACCACCCACAACCCCACGGTAATCGCGCGCACCGATTCGATGCGCCGATAAAGCAGCCACGTGACGAGTGCGGTGGCGGCCACGCCAACGAGATGCACTGGCCACCAGCCCAGGCCCGGGAAGAAGAATTCCAGATACTCCACCATGCCGATGATGCCGGTGGACATGAGCAACGGAATCGCCAGCAGCATGGTCCAGATGAAAAGGAACGGCATCAGCTTGCCGGTGCGGTACTGGAACGCTTCGCGCAGATAGACGTACGTGCCGCCGGAACCAGGCATCGCCGCGCCAAGTTCAGCCCAGACCAGCCCATCGGCCATCGCCAGGATGGCACCCGCGATCCAGCCAATGATGGCCTGCGGCCCACCCATCGCCGCGACCATGATGGGAATGGTGATGAACGGCCCGATGCCGCACATCTGCGTCATGTTGATCGCGGTTCCCGAGAACACGCCGATGGAACGATGGAAGGCGTTGTCGCGAGCGGGCGAGGGCGTGCTGGAGTCGGGCATGCGTGGGTGTCGTTTGGTGGGCGGCGGTGTGGGCGAAGTGATGGGTGGCGTGATGGGTCGCGTTACGGGTGAGGCTACTTTGAAATCGTGTCCAACCTACCCCTCACCGTCATCCCTACGAAAGCAGGGATCCAGCTAAAACGCCGAGCTATCACTTCCCTCACCGTCATTCCCGCGAAGGCGGGAATCCAGCGCCTTTGTGTGCCGGGAAAGGCACTGGATTCCCGCCTGCGCGGGAATGACGGTGAGGGTTTTCAGGTGTTTCCATACAACGTTGAGTCGATTTCGACACTCGACACTCGCTGCTGACTGCGCACGCCGAACATGAACATGCACCCATCGAACGTCGAGTCTCCACTTTCCTCACCGTCATCCCCGCGAAGGCGGGGATCCAGCGCCTTTGTGTGCCGGGAAAGGCACTGGATGACCGGCCCTTCGGCCGTTGAAAAGCGCCTCCCGCCTTCGCGGGAATGACGGTGAGGGGCATCAAGCACTTCTACTACGTTGAATCGGTTTCAACCCCTTACCACTGACCACGCACGCCGAGCATGAACATACGCTCGGAGAACGTCGAGTGGCCCGGCTGGTCCGGCCACACCAGGTAGTACTTCTGGTACTCGTTGGTGAGGTTGGTGCCGTCCAGGAATACTTCGGCGTACTTGCTGAACTTGTACGACACCGACGCATCGAGGTACTTCTGCGGCGCCTCGTACATTTCCAGGCCAGTGATGCCGCCCACGCTGTCCATCACGGCGCGACGCGAACGGTAGTTGTACGCCACGCGAGCCTGGAAGTGATCGTCCTGGTACCACAGGATGAAGTTGCCGGACTTGGTGGAGTTGTCCTGGAACGGGATCTTCTTGCCGGCCAGGTCCGTTTCGCCCGAGTTGCTGGGCGCATACGTCGCGTTGATTTCCATACCCGTCTTCGACAGGAAGCTCGGCAGGAAGGTGAAGCCCTGGCGATAGTCGAACTCGGCGCCGTGGATGGAGTTGCCCGTGCCCTGCACCGGCTGGGTGATCACGATGCAGTGATCGCGCACCACGCCATCTTCGTCGGGCAGCGTACAGTTGGTCACGCTGCCGTTCTTGATGAAGCTGTCCACGTTGATGCGGAACAGCGCCAGGCTGAGCATGCTTGTTTCGTTGATGTAGTACTCGGCCGAGGCACCGAAGTTGGTGGAACGCCACGGGTTGAGGTTCGGGTTGCCGGTCGAGGTACCGTTGGACACGCGGAAGATCGGGCCCTCCGGTGTTTCCGCCAGCGAGTAGTTGAGCTGGAGACCGCCGCCCCACGTGCTCAGGTCCAGCGGCATCATGTTCTTGGAGTAGGCCAGTCGCACCTTGAAGCTGTCGGTGACATCCAGCGCGAAGTTGGCCGACGGCAGCACGTCCTGATAGCTGCGCTTGGTGGTCGCCGTGCCCACATCTTCCGGCTCGTCGCCGTAGGCACCCGGATCGCCACTCAAGTGCTGCGTCACGTCCAGGTTGGTGTGGATGAGGCGCACGCCGATGTTGCCGCTGAATGGCATGTCCCACATCGTGCCGTTGTAGTCGCCCTGCAGGTAACCGGAAAGCTCCTTCAGGCGCACAGCCCACGTCGTGCCGGGTTCGGCCACCTGCTGCGTTCCGGGATAGAGCGAGTTCCAGAAAGCGATGGGGTTGACCATCGCGTTGGGGTCGATCGCCCAGAAGTTGATGCCCGAGCCGAGCAGGTTGTTGTACTGCTTGAAGTTGCTCGACAGCGGCGAGGCCGTGTTGGGCATCGAAATGGCGGACAGGGGACCGGCGCGGAAATAGCCCTGGTCGTTGCCGGCCGTACACGAGCCGGTGTTCAACACCACGTCGGCGCCCACGTAGCGCACCAGACATCCGTTCGGATCGCTTGCGCCCATGCCGGCGTAGACCGGCGCTTCCAGCGTCCAGCCCTGGTTGTCGGCACTGCGGATGCTGTTGCGTACGCCGAACTCCAGCTTGAAGCCGTCCTGGAAGTCGTACTTGCCGTCGAAGCGCAAGGCGTTGAGCGCGACCTGGCGGTCATAGTCGCCCGACGATTCCAGCGTCTTCATCGTCCAGTCGGCCGGGTTGGCAAAGTTCGCTGCCAGCGACGACGGCACATCCACCTTGATGTAGCGGCCATTGAAGTTGGCGATGATCGGCACCGTGTTCTGCGGAATGCCGTTCGCGTTGAACACGCGGTTGCCGCCCAGCTGTGCCGGGTAAACCATGGTGCCCGGCGGCACCGAGTTCGGGTCAACGCCATCCATCAGCACGTTGGGCCACAGCGCGCCGTCCGAGTCGGAAATGTTGACGTCGGTTTCCTGGTTCGACTGCGATGCCGTGTCGCGAATGCCGCGAACGCTCGCGGTGAACGGGCCACCGTTGTCGTAATCCAGCTGCAGGTTGAGGTTCTTGGCAACCGAACTCTTCTGGATGATCTGCGAATACGATTCCACGTCACCCGGCCACTTTTCGTACACCTGCGTGGTGTAGATCTGGGAGCCTTCCCAGCCCGGCTCCGGCGTGCCGTAGGAGCCGTACGCCGGCATGCCGGTGTTGCGCGACTGCAGCGGCACGTAGGTGGCGCCCTGCCAGTTGGTGGAGTTGAACTGGATGCCGACGTTGCGGTCGTACTCGCGCTGCGACGAATAGAAGTAATCGGCCGTGCCGGTCAATCCGCTGCCGAAGTCGAACTGGAACGATGCGTTGCCCGACTTGCGCTTGCGCTGGGTGATGATGTCGTTGAGGCCGATGTCCTGGCTGCCCATGAACACGCCGTTGGATTTCCCGTCGCCGTTGACGTCCACGCTGCCATCGGCGTTCTGCACGATCTTGGACGGAATCGGCGCGCCGTTCCACGGCGTCAGGAAGCCGTTGTAGCCGCCGGCGCTGGCGGCGTTCTCGCCGTTGAACACCACGCCGTACTGATCCAGGCCTTCGGTGGCGTTCATGCGACGGGTGTTGGAGAAGTCGCCGGAAATCAGCACGCCCCAGTGGCCGTCATCGTTGTACGAGATCAGGCCATTGCCTTCCGGCCCGGTGTGCTGGGTGGTGCTGCCGCGCTCACCGTTGGCCGAATAGCTGTACGTGAAGCCGCTGGGCAGATCCCACGGGCGATACGTATGCAGGTCGATGGCGCCGCTGATGCCGCCGTCGGTGGTGCTGGCCGTCGGCGACTTGATCACGTCCACGCCGTGGAACAGCGTCGAAGGCAGCATGGTGAAGTCCGGCTGCTGCGAGTCGATCTGGTCCGCCGTGATGAACACTTCGCCATTCAACATGGTGCCGACCTGCGGCAGGCCGCGCACGTCCACCGACGTACCCACGCCGGCATCGCGATTGATCTGCACGCCGGTAACACGCTGCAGCGAGTCGGTGATGGTGGTGTCGGGCAGGGCGCCGATGTTTTCCGCGGTAATGCTGTCCTGGATGTTGGCGGCATCGCGTTTCAGGTCGATGGCGCGGATCTGCGACGCGCGCACGCCGGACACATTCACCGCGCCCAGGTTCACGGCGTTCTTTTCCGCGTCACTGGTGTTGGCCGGCGCGTTCTTGGCGTCGGTTTTCTTGGCATCCGGCGCCGGTTGCGCCGGTGCGGTCTGCGCCGTGCTGGCCTGACCGTCCGCCTGTATATCGGCGAAGGTCGACGCTGCAGCCGACGTCGATACGACAGCGAACAACGACACGGTAATGGCAAAAGACAATGGATGTTTGCGAAGTACGGTGGACATGGGCTTTACCCTCGTTGGTGTTGCCGTCGAACCCCAGTTGCGCCGTGGAATGGCGGAAAAACGCGTACGTCCCGGCGATGCCTGTGGGTCGGCATGCCGTCGTGATACCAATCTCAACGTCGTCGCCCCTGGCCTCCCGAACCAGAGTCACTCGTTCACTGCCACGGCGCAGGGCACGTGCCCCGCAAACCGCTTATTTCGAAAACGCCATTCGTGCCAACGCCCACTGGCCATCGCGAGGATCGCCCGTAGCGAAGATGCACAGGGTGCGAACACCGGCCCCCACCGGCGTCGCCACCTTTCCTTCCAGATGAAGCTGTCCCTTGGCCTGCCCGGCGCTCCCCAGCGGCAAGCGGGCAAGCAGCGGTCCCGTGCAGGAATCCGCATGAATTTCGAACTCGTCGGCAGCATCGGTGGCGTGCCGCACCACGGCGTCCTTCGCTTCGTCACCGAAGCGCCATGTCAGGCGTTCGGCGGTGATGGCGACGTGTGTTGTGCCACCGATGGATGCCTGCGGCCACAGCCAGCACGCGTTGCCGATGTCGACGGCATAGCGCGGGTTGTCGTCCTGTGCCGACTTGCTGCCTTCGATGCGCGAAGGCGGCTGCTTGGAACACGTGGCGAGCGCGCTGCCGTCGCGGCTCAGCAAGGTGGTTTGATCCAGCACCTGCGTGCGTGAAGCAGCCAGTTCGAAGCCGTCCGCCGAGAACGCGGCGACACGCAGCGTGGTATTGGCGGGTAGCGTGAGCGGCTGGCTGTACGCCGTGGACTGGTTGGTCGGATCGGAACCGTCCGTGGTGTAGCGAAGGGTTCCGAATCCCGCCTGGTTGGACAGCGTGACGTGGAATGCGCCGGTGGCTGCCGTTGTCACGTTGAAGGCGGGTGCAAAGGCGCTGTCGGCGTAACCGATGCCGAGCGCGCGGTAACGCGCCAGCTGCGCCGGCATGCGTTGAACGAAGCTGTTCCAGTCACGTGCGCTTGCCGGCGACCAGCCAAGTTCGGCCAGAGCCGCGGCACGCGGGAACACGGCGTGTTGATCGTGCGCGAACGTGCGCATCTGCTCGGTCCACAGACCGGCCTGCACGCCGATGACATGCTGTGCCTGCGCTGCTGTCGCGCCCTTCGGTATCACGATGGTGTCGTAGGCGTCGCGCAGCGTGGCGATGGGCGACGGACCGGCCCATTCATCGGGCAGGTTGGACTGATAGTGGTCGAAGTACAGCGATTCCTGCGGCGTCATGACCACGTCGTGGCCTTGCTTGAGTGCCGTCAGCGCCACGCGTTCGTTGTGGTCGCCGTGCCAGGACATCACCACCTGTGAGGTCGGCAGCGTGGCGCCTTCGGCGAGTTCGTCGTCCCAGCCCACCGGCGTGCGGCCGTGCTGGATCAGGTGCGCCGCCACCTGGCTCATGAACCAGCTCTGCAGCTGATCCATGTTGGCCAGCTTGAGCTTTTGCATCTGCGCGCGAACGTCAGGCGATGCATTCCACTGTTGCTTGTCGGCCTCGTCGCCACCGATGGAGATGTAGCGCGAAGGGAACAGCGCCATCATCTCGTCGAGCACGTCGTCGACGAACTGCAGGGTTTTGTCGTTCGGGTTGAGCAGCCACGGGCTGACGCCCCAGTCGGTCCATACGGCAGGGCGCTTGCCGGTCACGCCCAGCCACGGATACGCCGCGATCGCGGCCTGCGAGTGTCCGGGCAGGTCGAATTCCGGCACCACATCCACGTAGCGTTCGGCGGCGTAGCGGACGATCTCGCGCGCGTCCGCTTCCGTGTAGTAACCGCAATACGACTGGTCGGCGCCGCCGGTCAGTTCGCTGTCCAGGCCCACGGCCTGGCGACAGGCGCCAATCCTGGTGAGCTCGGGATACTTGGGAATTTCCAGGCGCCAACCCTGGTCTTCGGTCACGTGCCACAACAGCACGTTGAGCTTGTTGAGCGACATCCAGTCGATCAGTTTCTTGATGTCGGCCACGCTCTGGAAGTGACGACCGGAATCGAGCAGCAGTGCTCGCCACGCAAAGCGCGGATGGTCGTCGATGACGCCGTTGGCCACCTTGACGGGTGCACCATGTGCCCAGCCGTTCGGCGTCAACAGCTGCAGCAGGGTGGCGCTGCCGTAGAACGCGCCACGCGGCGTACGTGCGGTGACCCGGATGCTGCCGTTATCCACCGTGATGCGATAGCCGGATTCGTCGGCGATATCGGCAGCCGGATTGACCTCGAACGTGATGGACGCTTGCGTCGCAGCGGTCGTGGCCACGCGCAGGTGCAGGCCGTTGGTGTCCGCCACGTGCTGCACGAATCGCTTGGCGATGGATTGCACGGGCTCGTGATCCGCACCAAGTACCGCCACCACGGCGCCATCCGCAATCTCCACCGCGCCGCTGGCAGCGGGATTCGCCTTGGCTGGCTGCGGCAGCAGCGACCATGCGGGAACGGCAGGCGCTGCAGTGGCCGCACCGGACGCAGCAAGGCAGGCCGTCATCAGGCAACGGAAGAGTCGCGTTGTCGCCATGGGGCTCATGTGCCCGTACCACGCGCGGCGTCATGCATGGACGAGCCAGGCAGAGCGTGCCGCAGATACCACTGCGCGGCTCCCTGCACGCCGTGGCGGCCGTGCTCCGTAACCCACACCGGCACATGCGACAGCACGGCACGTGCGCTGCGTCCGTGCAGGAATCGTTCCTCGAAGTCACTGCGCTTCAGCAGATCGAAGATGGACGACAGAAAGCCGCCGGCCAGATACACGCCGCCGGTGGCCATGAAGGTCATCGCAAGGTTGCCGGTGAAGCTTCCCAGCGCGGCACAGAAAATCTCCATGGCTTCCACCGCCCGCGCGTCGCCGCGCGCCACGGCCGCCTTGGTGACGGCTTCGGGTGTCACCAGCGTGGGCTCGTCGTCGTGCAACGCGCACAGCGTTTCGTACACGGTGAGCAGGCCAGGTCCCGAGACGATATGTTCAAACGGCACATAGCCGCCGTTCGGTGCCAGGTGGGCGAGAACGGCGCGCTCGCGCACCGAGTTCGGCGCGAAATCCATCTGGCCGGCTTCCGTGGTCAGCACAAAGCCGCCATCGGCGCCGGGAATGTGCGCGGCAGCGCCAAGCCCCGTACCCGGTCCAATCACCAGCGTGGGGCCGCTGGGCGCCTTGTCCGGGCCGCACAGGTGGCGACCACCTTCGGCCAGCGAGCCATCGAGGGCATATGCCAGCGCTTCGAAATCGTTGAGTACGGCCACGTCTTCCAGGCCCAGCGCGGTACGCAGCTGTGGCAGATGGATGGGCCAGGCGAGATTGTCGTTCACCACGTCGTCGCCCATGATCTGGCCCGCGCAAGCCAGCACGCAGCGCTTAACCGGGGCCTTCACTTCGGCATCGATGAACACCTGCAACAGGTCCGACAGCGCCGGGAACTCCGCGCACGTGAACACGCGATAGGCCAGCGTTTCCACCTTGCGCGCCTCGTTGTTCGAGGCGTGCATCAGCGCGACACGCGCATGCGTGCCACCAATATCGGCCGCCAGAAACGGCATCGTTGGTCTCCCCACCAGTCGATCCGAATGTGTAACTACCCCCGTCCCGGGCGCCCCCGCGCCTCGGAACGGTTATCAGGTTGTAACGACATTGACACCGGTGTCAAGCCGTGGCGCAGCATGTACGAAAAATGCCTAGGACACGGTTGTCATGGGGTGCGAAGCAGGGCGGTTGTGCGGAGGCATCCGCAACGCCTGCTTCCACGCGTTGCGTGACCAAACAAGAAAAGGACGACGACCAACGCGCCAACTCGCGAACAACGGGTTCTTGTTTTTGCTCACTAGCAGTTCGACACCGCTGCACAGCACAGCCATCCGATATCATGTTTCATATCGAGCCAGCGGGTTGTTGTTGAGAGGAACACGAGATGTCCGAACCCACAGCCGAAGGTCTCAAGCGGTATCCCGCGACGGCGGGATATAACGTGGATCTTGCCAGCTCGATTCCCTGCGTCTGCACTTCCACGTGCCTCGTTCGCTGCGCGGGTGAATGCGGCTGCGAAGCCTGCTCGGTTCAGTTCACGACCTTTTGCGAAACGTCGGGCCGATTGAGCGCACTCGTGTCAACCTCGAACGCGGAAGAAGAAGCGCTCGATGCGTACAGGCGCGTGGAGGTTGCCGAGCCTCCCGTGATCATCCGTCGTGGCAGGTTCGACGGTCGATAAAGGCGACGACAAATCGAAGGTGATGGTTCGCAAGCGCCGGTCGCGCGCCAGCGGTATCCAGGCGACCCAGGGCCTCTTACAACCCGACGTGGACGCGGCGCTGAAACGGATAGTGGCCGCGCCACCGATGGCGGCGGCATACTGCGGGCATCCTTGGCATCGATCTGGAGTCTCCATGCGTCGTCGTGACTTTCTCACCGGGGCGGTAGCCGCTACGGCTGCGTCTTCCGTCCTTATGCTGAGCAGTCGCGCGGCGCAGGCCGCGCCAGCCGGGGCCGCCGGTGTGACCGGCTTGAGCTCCCTGACCAAGGACGCCAAGCCGATTTCGGTGGAGGAGCGCCTGGCCCGCATCGCCAAGCTGCAACGGCTGATGGTCGACCAGAAGATCGGCGCCCTGATCCTGGAATCGGGTTCGAGCCTGGATTACTTCACCGGCGTGCAATGGCATCGCTCGGAGCGCACGACGGCTGCGGTGATTCCGGCCCACGGCGAGGTGGTCATCGTAACGCCGGCCTTCGAGGAACCCTCCATTCGCGAAACCCTGGCCGTGGGCGGCGATGTGCGCCCGTGGAACGAACACGAAAGCCCGTTCGCCCGCATCGTGGGTGCCTTGCGCGACCGCGGCGTTACCTCCGGCTCGATTGCGTTTGAGGCAACCACGCGCCTGTTCATCGTCGACGGCGTGCGTGACGCCAGCGGCGGCGCGTACACCGTGGTTTCCGGCGATGCGCTGGTGAAGGCCGTCCGGCTGATCAAATCGCCCGCCGAACTCGCGCTGATGCAGACCGCCAACGACGTAACCCTGGCAGCGTTGCGCTATGTGCATGGCCACGTCCGCGCCGGCATGCGCCCTGACGAGATCGGCGACATGATGAATGCCGCCACCGTGGCCCTGGGCGGCGCGCCGGAGTTTGCCCTCGTGCTGATCAACGAGGCCAGCGCCTATCCGCATGGCTCGCACCAGCCGCAGACCTTGCGCGAAGGTTCGGTGATCCTGATGGACGTGGGATGCGCCGTGCACGGCTATCAATCCGACATCTCGCGCACGTGGGTGATGGGCCAGCCGACCGCGAAACAGCGGAAGGTGTGGGATACCGTCAAGCGCGGCCAGGAAATCGCACTGGCGACGGCCAAGCTCGGGACCCCGGTGGGCGCCATCGACGACGCCGTGCGCGCCTATTACGAAAAGGAAGGCTGGGGGCCCGGCTATCACTTGCCCGGCCTTCCTCACCGCACCGGCCATGGCATCGGTTTGGACGGCCACGAGCCGCCGTATCTTGTGCATGGCGACACCACGCCGCTGGCGGCGGGCATGTGTTTCTCCGACGAGCCGGGCCTCTATATTCCCGGCGAATTCGGCATCCGACTGGAAGACTGCTGGCACATGACCGACACCGGCCCGAAGCTTTTCACCGGATTGGCCAAGTCGATCGACGACCCGATCTGATCGGTGTGATTCCGCAGCCTGATGTTTCACTGACTCCTCGACGCTGATGTTCAACGCTTGTCGACAAAGGGTGGTGTGGCTCATGCCATGTGCGCTTGCCGCACTGCTGTGGCATGCCGTGGCGATGGCTGCTTCATCGGCTCATGCGGCAACGGTCATTACGGACGTCACGATTGTCGATGTCGTCGCAGGGCAGAACGTGGGGCCGCGGACGGTCCTGATTGAAGATGGCCGGATTGTTTCCATCGATGCGCCAGGTGCCGTGCATGCACCGGCGTCGGCCCAGCATGTCGATGGCCGGGGACGCTTCCTGATTCCCGGCCTGACGGACATGCATGTCCATCTGTTCAATCTTTCCTCGCACCGTGCGCCCAACGACTGGTCCTTTCCCTTGTATGTCGCCAATGGCATCACCGGCATACGGGACATGCGTGCCGACGCGGCATCCATCCAGCAGGTGAAGCAGTGGCGGGCGGCGATGGAAAGCGGGCAGCTGATCGCGCCGCGCGTGCTTGCCTCCGGCATTGCCGTATACGGGACATCACCTGCTGATGCCGCGGCCGACGTGGATGCCGCTGCGGCGGCGGGCACCGACTTCATCAAGGTGTTTTCCGACGTTCCTGCCGCAAACTGGCGAGCCATTCTGGCGCAGGCCAAGTTGCGCTCGCTGCCCGTGGTCGGACACGTGCCCGCCGGTGTCGAACTGCTGGAAGCCGCGAAACGGGGGCAGCGCACCAGCGAGCACCTGACGCAGGTATACGAAGCCTGCTCATCCAGCGAGGCCAGGATTCTTGGCGACCGCCAGGGTCTCAATGGCGAAGCCTTGATGTCGCGCGTGGACTCGCAGGAAGCACAGGTGCTCGCCACGTTTGATCCTGCCGTGTGCCGGCATGCGGCAAAGGCGCTGGCGGCGACGGGCCAGGTGCAGGTTCCCACGCTCGCGCTTGCCGACGAAGACACGTTCGCTCAAAACGCCCAGCGTGAACACGACGATCGCTGGCAGCTTCTGCGCCCCGATGAGCAGTTGCGTTGGCAGCGGTTCGTGGCGGGATACACGAAAGACGATCCCGAGCTGGCAAGTCGACGTTGGCCCATCGCGCGAAGCATCGTGTCGATCCTGCATCAGGCGGGCGTGCCCATCATGGCGGGCACGGATTCCCCCATGCCCGGCGTCTATCCCGGGTTTGCCTTGCAGGACGAATTGCAGCTGCTGGTCGAATCGGGATTGTCGCCGATGGATGCGTTGCGCGCGGCTACGCTTGAACCCGCCCGGTTTCTCCATATCGACGATGTGAGCGGGTCGGTGGCCGTTGGCAAGCAGGCCGACCTGGTATTGCTCGATGCCGACCCCACCCGGGACATTCGCAATGCGCAACGCATTCGGGCGGTGTTGCTCGCAGGGCGTCTGCTGACGCGCGGCGATCTCGACGCGCTGCTCAGCGATGCAACCAGGGCCCAGCACCCGGCACGCCATCCCTGACGGTGGCGTCAGTCGTCCGTCTGGACGGCTACGCCCCGGAAGATGCAACGCAGAGCTTCCATCCAAACCGGGCAGGGGTGGGTTATCGCGTCATGGATTCTTGTAGGGCCGGTTGACTGGGAGTACGTTGCTGACCACCACCCCATCCAGCAGGGATTGCCATGGCCGTGATGATGTTCTCCCAGCGGGTTCTCGCCACACTGTTCGTCTCGGTTCTGTGCGCCGGTGCGGCCTTTGCCGGTGAAGATCTTTCGCTGCGCACCATCCCCATCGACGACACGCCGGTAAGCACGGCCGCTCCCGTCGAGGATAATTCCACCGAAGACAACACGCGCGCGTTCAATACGCCCACGGACGACGGGCGCCCCGGTGAATACTTCTTCGTGCTGGGCGTCCAGGCGGCCAAGAAAGGCGATTACCGACACGCCATGGACATGTACAAGATCTCCGCCTACTGGGCCTACAAACCCGCGGAATACAACCTGGGCGTGATGTACCTGAGTGGACAGGGCACCGAGGTTGACCTGCCACAGGCGCTGGCCTGGATGGCGCTGGCTGCCGAGCGCAACGACGCACCGTACGTGCGGGCACGCCAACTGGTGTATGCCCACCTGACGCCGGCGCAGTACGAACAGGCCAACGTCATCTGGCGCGGCCTGCTGCCCAAGTACGGCGATGAGAGCGCGTTGCCGCGCGCCAAGGCGCAATGGCACGAAGCACTCGTCAACGCCACGGGCTCGCGCGTGGGTTCGTCGGCGGCCCACGTCATGGTCGGGGGCGCGGATGGCTCACCCAACCACATGGCCAAGGCCAATCTGGACGTCCATTCCGGCGGCCACATCAGCCAGAACCCGGGCGAGGTCACCGGTGTGCACCAGGCCGATGGCGCCATTGCCTACCAGGCGCTGCACACCACAACCAACCCCTACGATCCGCGCGTGATGCCTGTCTCCGGCACCGCCACTGTAGGGTCGTTGACCCAGGTAAAGGACAAGGACGCGGAAGCGACCAAGCAGCAGCCTGCGGACAAGGATTCGGGCGACACGACGCATCCGTGATGCGGCCAGCGCGTGGCGTGGAAGCCTTCCCGTCTGTGCTGTCCTGGCCCGGCTGTCGTGCTCATTTTCGTGGGGCAACCGTCCCGGTATCGCGCTCTACATTCGACAAGGACTTCTTATGTATCAGCTCAAATTCGGCACTTTTCTCGTTGCACTGATTCTTTGCTCGACCACCTGTGCAAGCGATGCAGGTACGACCTTGCCTGCGGGTGAGGCCGCGAATGCTGCGGCCGCTCCCTGCAATGCAGAATCAGCCATCGCCAAGTTCGAGCTCAAGGTTATCCAGGACGGCAAGACGGAAGCCGATGTCATCGCGAGCCCCAGCCTGTGCGGGCCTGGTGCCCGCGTGGGAATTCATCACATTCCCTCCGTGGCGGTCGACAGCCGTCAGGTTGATCCGTCCAACGCCTTGGATGTTGAGCTGTCGATTGATCGGGCCGGTCGCTCCGGGCCATTCCTGCTGTCGCTTGAAACCAAACACCTGGATGCCGCCCATCCCATACAAACCGCTCCCGGCGCCGCGATTGCAAACGTGGCAACGCGCTCATGGAGCGGCGCGGTGTCCCTGAAGCCCGGCGACGAAATGACGATATTGAAGGACGGTGGGCAAGTCGCCACGGTGCGCCGCGTCCAATGAGGGTTGGTCGCGCAAGGTTGGCCAAGCCGGTTTGACGGGTACATAGGATGTCCGCTTTCGGTTCAACGCAGACGCTCCGCTTCCAGATCGGCGTCAGGCGCGTTCGGTGACAGATTCCGGCGCGGGGCCCAGTGAGTCCAGACGGCATGTAGCCAGGGAGGGAAGGCCATGATCATTTCCAAGGAAGTCGTGGAAAGCGATGCTGTTGCGGTGTCGGTTGGAATGTTTGCTTTTGCCTATGCGCAGCACCTGCCATCCATCATGGTGGCCATTGGTGCGTGTGCGGGTTTTTCAGCACAGCTGGCTGTTTGGAAAACTCTCGTGCAACCCGCTGATCGCGATCCGGGCGACTTTCTGTGCAATGCAAGGACCAAGGCCGGCGAGGCTTTCGTCATGGGAGATGCGATCAACCAATTCCTTTGGGCCACGCTTCCTGATCGACTGTCCTTCCTGAGCACGGCCGCCGGTGGTCTTGGCGACGCCAGCGAACTTCCCGATCTCGCCGAGCTGGCGCGATATGTCATCCAGACGATGGGCAACGAGACTTTCGGCGTGCCTCGTTATCCGCGTCCAGGCGAATATGCCGAGCTTCCGCGCATCGCGCTGAAGAAGGTCTTCCCCAATGTTGTTCGTCAATTCGAGCGCGATGGTCATCCGGTTGCCCATTGGCCTGCGCTGCTCGGCCTTATTGCCTGGCGCATCATGAATGCCAAGCAAAATGAGCTGAAGTCGGCGCATGCCATTGCGATGCTGATGGAATCGGCCGTGCCCATGTCGCGCATCGATCCGTCAACAATGGATACACCACGTTTCGATATCGACTGGAAATTGGGGCAACGATGGGGTGGTCGGGCCATGACCAGCGATACCGGTCAGCGGGCACAATTGTTTGCCGACATACATGCCGCGTTGCCGAGCAATCTGGAGCAATCGGCCCGGCCTGCGTGAGTCGTGGGTATCAATTTTTCGGCAATGGGCAAATCTACTGACAATCTATATCTCGTCAGGGGTATGCCGTCACGTGATGCTTCGATTCGCTTTTACGACAGCGCTGCCGCTACAGCCTTCCGGAGGGAAATTGTGCTCTGATCGCGGTTCTGGCCGTGTCGGTTTGACGAGGACGCAGCGGATTGTCCGGTTTCAACCCGACACGCAATGTTTCAGCATGGAAATATTTGCTCCGCTATCACCTCACGTCTCTGCCAATGCCTTTTTCATTTCTCAAGAAGATCAGATTTGCTTTTCGTGAGCGCAGCGCTCAACGCCAGGCATGGAACATATCCAGCTCGGCCAGCGGCCGACAGCTCAGTGCGTTCCAGGCGGCGGCACTCGATGCGATCCGGCATGAGTTGGGTGAGCTGGCCTTTTGCGAGGAAGGCGAGCGCGACATGTTCCTGGTCGCCCGGCGGTCGGATTTGAATGTCTACGTCTATCGGGATGGTGCGGCACTGGAAGCGGGTTCTTCGAACCATCGCTTTGAACGATGGGACTACGACTCACCGGAAGAGTTGATCGAAGCTTTCGTCAGGAGTGCTCGCGACATAGAGAATATCTAAGGTCCGCTTTCGACCCGAAGCGGACAATTCAAAAACTTGTTTACACAAAGATTGGCGGCATGACGCCCGAACAAGAAGTAGCACGGAAGAAACAGCTCGTTTCCGCTGCCAAGGCTCTCCTGTCATTACAGGTTGGCGTCGGCATAGGCTGTGTTCGCATAAACAAATTTCTTCATTGGCTATCTCTTCAAGACGATCCGCGTTACCAAATCTTCAAGCAATTCCTTGCCGCAACGGCGGGCCTACCCTTGGGAAACGAGCGCTTGCGTTGGGCGTATGCAGCACTGCTCGAGTGCGACGCCAAGCTCGCAACGATAGAAGCGGATTTCAGACCAAGGATTTTGGGTGCGTGCATCGATATCATTGGGACCTACGGCTAAGGTTCGCTTTCGACCCGAAGCGGACATCCGTGCGACGGTAAGGAGAAGTCATGCTTTTGGGGATTAGCTATCTGGTCGTCGGCGCGGTCTTTGCGTTATTGGTCGCCTTCTTGAGCGACCGCCAGCCAGCGTCCGATCCTGACGCACCGACATATCGGTATGACCTCTCCCGGATTTGGTGTTTCATAGCCCTTGGCTCAGGGATTCTTCCAGCCATTGCCTGGCTATTTATTGGGCCTGCAATGGACGGCTCAGAGAGGTATATCGTTTATGGACTTGGATTTGCCGTTCCATTGGCTGCAGTGAGCGTCTATGTCTACTGTTTGAGGTATCGAATTGTGGCGACAGACGAGGCATTGGTCGTACACGGGCTCGTGTTCACCCACTCGATTCCTTATAGGAATATCCGGGAAGTGGTTCTCAAGGATAGTCAGGGTCGCGGCGCTCAACTGGAACTATTCGATAATCGAGGGAAGCGTATTCTGACTGCAACCGATAGCTTCGATTACCTCGGAATCTGCGGCGTAGTCAGGACTCGAGCTGCAAAATACGGTGTCCTCTACAGACATCGTGATGCGTGGGGAAAATGGGCTTAAACCGTGATGTTCGCTTTCGACCCAAAGCGGACATTTTGTACGGTGGCGACGGAATGAGGGGGGGCGTGACTAAGGGAGAATTTCTCCGACTGATGGGCTTTCCCCGCGAGTGGGAGAGCTGGGGTCTCTACCCTGATGAGCTCTTCCAAGGGCAACTCGGCCTTTATCGTCCGGGCGACGAGCAAGGCGCAGAGCACGGCAGGAACGGTGCATTCCACTGGTGGCTTAGGCGATCACCGTCTAAAGGAGTCTTAGAGAAGCTGCTACTTCTCGCCAACAGGGATAGTGATCCAGTGATGGCAGCGGATGTTCGGAGACACATCATTAGGGCACTTGATGAGGCTTAGTTGCTTTAATCAAGGCTGTGCATAAGGTCCGCGTTCGACCCGAAGCGGACACTCGCGTTCATCGAGCAGGAAGCCATGAGTGAGCAGCAGAAATACAGAAAGCTGACGCCACCGCCCCCGACGCCGGCAGACGAGTTTTGCGAATGCGTTGATGTGCCTGGGGTCTATTTGGCGTTCGACCTAGCCGAAAACCCTCTCCATTGTGGGGTTTGTCGAAGGACGGTTGCGCCGGAACGAATTGCTGTGCCGTCACACCTGGTCGACGCCATTGCCGATTGGACAGTTATATTCAGTTCTCTCTACAAACTGTGGCTCCAATCTGGCGCCTACGAGGAGTGGGCGTATAAGCAACTCGGGGATCGAACCAGTCCAGTGAATCGAGAAGGGCTTGAAGTTGCCCGGGCATTGTCTGTCGAGCGGTCTTGCGCCTACCTGTGGTTTTGGAACGAGCAGCGGCCCGAAAACTGCCCCAACTGCGGTTCTGGTTTTACACCTTTACCGAATAGATTCCTCTACTGCCCGAGCTGCAGCGTCTACGTGTAAGGTGAGCTAGGGCTTATGTCTGCTTCCGACCCAGAGCAGACCTAAAGGGGGAGGCATGAACGAA
Source organism: Dyella sp. C11 (assembly GCF_003121485.1). Lineage (GTDB taxonomy): Bacteria > Pseudomonadota > Gammaproteobacteria > Xanthomonadales > Rhodanobacteraceae > Dyella. The sequence goes on from NZ_QAVX01000032.1 coordinate 28,347, forward strand.
GGTCAGGTGAACGCACCCGAGGCCCGGAACTTTGAGGCCAGGCTGACGCCATTGATGGCCGATTTTCGTTTGCGGCACTCGATGGTGCCGGTGGACGAAGTTCGCTACTTCGGTATTGATCCGAAGGGCGGTGGTCGCTTGTTCCTCGCGTTCTTCAAGTCTGCGAACTTTCTGCTCAAAGTGCGGACTGTTGATGGCGCCGCGGATGTCCTTCTAGGGCCCGTAGGAGCGACGCTGCAATGGCAGGACGATGGCTGGTTCTGGCCGTCACAAGTTGCTGGGACATCCATAGAAAACGCGCCAGACATCGGCGAACTAACTTCGCTTCGAGATCAATTGAAGGGCGTTGGTTTTATCTAACAGAAGGTCCGCTTGCGACTGCGGATTCAGCCGGTCGTTGCAACACACTAAAGACTGCGCGAGCAGTAGGAGTGTTGCAAGATGTCCCAACGACCTCCGACGCATTACACCGATGCCCAGATCGGGTTGATGTGGGATCGCTGG
>NZ_QAVX01000033.1 GCF_003121485.1 Dyella sp. C11
TTTCTTTGGGCAAGCAAAGAAAAGTGACCCGGCCTCCGGCAGGAGGTCGGAAGCCCGCGGCAGGCGAGCCAGGTTGCAGCGGTACTTCAACCGTGCAACAAAGCCAAAAGCAAAGTCACTGGATGACCGGCCCTTCGGCCGTTGAAAAGCGCCTCCCGCCTTCGCGGGAATGACGGTGAGGGAATGGGGACATCGTCGCCAGGATGGCGGTGAGGGATATAGAAACGGTATCGCGAGCACCCGCCCCTCACCCCAACCCTCTCCCCGGAGGGGAGAGGGAGCTGAAGGCGAAGAGCAAAAGCGACGGCGTCGCGTTACGCAAACATATCCACCAACCCCACCGCCTTCACCACCGGCGCCGCCACCGAAGCCAACGCCTCGACACCTTCCGCCAAGCCACTCTCACCACTCGACGAACCATTCCCCGACGACGACCCCCTCTGCGACGAGCCGCCACCCGTATTTCCCTGCCCCACCATCGCCTGTCCCAGCGACAGACCGTGGTGAGCCAGCATGGAATCGAGCTGGGTCAGTGTCTGCTGTACCGCGTGTACGGCCTGCGGATGTTGCGCGATGAAGGCCACGTCCACGTGGTCCTGCTTCACGCTCACCTTCACATCCAGCTCGCCCAGGTCTTCCGGGTGCAGGCGGATGCGGGCTTCCTTCACGTCCTGTCCGCCGAGCCACGTTACCTGCTGGCTCAACTCCTGCCCGAACGCCGGCGAGTCGACGGACGACTGCATCGTCAGCACGTGTGCGGCGGGCGTGGTCGTGTTCGTTGCGGGTGCCTGGGCCTGCTGGGCCGTGGCAGCAGCGCCGAGATTCTTAAGCGCCTCAAGCGCATCGTTGCCATCGTCTTTCCTGGTGGACGTGGTCAACGCCTGGAGCGCATTGCTGAAAGCGTCGCCCTTGGCGGCCTGCGCCGTGTCGGTAACCGTATCCGCACCGGCGGACGTGGCATCCACCGTGTCGTCGCCGTCATCGGCGCCCTGCCCGAGCATGGACAGGCTCTTGTCTTTGACGCCGTCCATGGCCTTGGTGAAATCGTCTGCATTCCCCGCCTTGGCCGCAGGCGCGGCCTGCATGGCGCCTAGCAGGGACACCGTGGCCGACGCTGCGCCTGAAGCGGCGGTCGTGGCGGCGGTGGTGGCATCGTCGCCGTCGTCGGAGACGGCGCTCGGTGCCGCCGATGCCGGCACGCTCTGGCCCAACAGGGCGAGCATGGCCGTGGTGGCATCCGGCGTGGACGTCGACGACGCATCGCTGCCGCTCTTGTGGTCGCGCTTGCCGCCCGACGACGAAGAAGCGTGCGAGCGCGACGATGCGTGCTTTGCCGTGGGCTTGCTCGTTTCCGATTGCTGCGCCGCCTGCTGGCGTGCCTGCTGCCACGGCTTGCTGAAATCGTGCGACGAGTCGTTCGACGAGCTTTGCGTCGATGAAGTGGACGACGTGCTCGCAACGGGCGTCGTGTTCACCACGGGGGCAAGGGACGGCGTCATGGGGCGATCTCCTGGAATGCGGTCTGGTTCGGGCTCACGAGAGGCCTCTCATCGGGCGCCGATGCTGCATGCGCTCGTCGATTTCTGCCTGCTCGCGACGCTCTTCGCTCTTTCGTTCCTGTTCGCGGTAGCGGTCGATCACGCTGCCGAGCGCCTGCTCGCGTGCGTGCGCTTCGCGCCACTGGTTGCGTACGCCGTCCAGGTAACGTTGCTGGCGCGCGACTTCATGGACCTGTTGCCCAATCACCTGGTCGATGCGCTCGACAAACTGGCGGCGGTTGAGCAGCGCGCTCACGCTGACCCCGCCTTCCGTTTCGGCGTACTCCGCGCGGTATTTGCGCAGTTCTTCGAGTTGCTGCTCGGCCTTGGCGAGCTTTTGCTGCTGCTCGGCCAGGCGTTGCATGGCGGTTTCCTGGCGCTCGTGCGCAAGGTCCACGGCGGGCTGCAAACGGTTCGCACGGGATGTCACGGCGTACCTCCGGCGGTGAGTGTCTCGAGCCCGCCGATGGCGGCGATCAGCGTGGTCGGGTCGTCCACTTCCTGCTGCAGGAAGTCGCGCAGGCGCGGCCACATGGCAATGGCGTGGTCCACCTGCGGGTCGGAACCTTTCTGGTAGGCGCCCACGGCGATCAGGTCGCGTTGCTGGCGATACGCCGAATACACCTGGCGAAAGCGCTGCGCGGCGCGCAAGTGTTCGCGCTTCACCACGGCGGGCATCACGCGGCTGATCGATGCCTCGATGTCGATGGCCGGATAATGGCCCGCTTCCGCCAGGTCACGCGACAGCACGATGTGACCGTCGAGAATGGCGCGCGAGGCGTCGGCAATAGGGTCGTGGCGATAGTCGTCGCCTTCGGTGAGCACGGTATAGAACGCGGTGATGGAGCCGCGCCCTTCCGCATCGTTGCCGGCGCGCTCGACCAGGGCGGGAAGCATGGCGAACACGGACGGCGGATAACCCTTGGTGGCCGGCGGCTCGCCAATGGCCAGCGCAATCTCACGCTGCGCCTGCGCGTAACGCGTAATGGAATCCATCAGCAACAGCACGCGCTGGCCGCGATCGCGGAACCATTCGGCAATCGCGGTGGCGTACTGCGCACCACGCAGTCGCTTGAGCGGCGGCGCATCGGCCGGCGCAGCGACAATGACGGAACGCGCGCGGCCTTCGGGGCCCAGCGTGTGTTCCACGAATTCCTTCACTTCGCGACCGCGCTCGCCGATCAGGCCCACCACCACCACGTCGGCATCGGTGTAGCGCGTCATCATGCCGAGCAGCGTGGATTTACCCACGCCGGAACCGGCGAACAGGCCAAGGCGCTGACCGCGCCCTACGGTAAGCAGTGAATTGATGGCACGCACGCCCGTATCCAGCGGCGTGTCGATGGGCTTGCGCGCCATCGGGTTGATCGGTTCGTTCTTGAGCAGCGCATGTTCGTCCGTATCGAGCGGACCCATGCCGTCAAGCGGTACGCCATCGGCGCCGATCACGCGACCCAGCAGCGCATTGCCCACGGGCAAGCCACCGGCATGCGCGCAAGGGCGCACGCGCGCGTTCGGCAGCACACCGTGCATTTCCGTTACCGGCATCAGCAACAGGCGTTCGTCGGCAAAGCCGACCACTTCGGTTTCCAGTTCGCTGCCATCGGCGGTGGTGACCAGGCAACGCGCGCCCAGCGGCGCTTCGCAACCTTCCGCTTCCAGCGTGAGGCCGACCACGCGACGCAGGCGGCCTTCGACGGTAAGCGTGCGTGCACCCACGGCGCGCGCGCGGCGACGGGCAAGACGCTCCTGCCACAAGGCCGTGCGCGAGGCCGTGGGTTGCGCGTTCATCCGCGTACCTCGTCGGCTTCTTCGTCGGATTCGCCACCTTCGGCGCCGAGCACGGCATCGACGACGGCAGCGAGCCGCGTCTCGATGCGGGCATCCAGGCGCGAACGTTCGTTTTCCAGCAGGCAGTCGCCGCGTTGCAGGCTGGTGTCCGGCAGCAACTGCCAGTGCGATTCCACCATGTCCAGCGAACGCAGCAGCGCGAGATCATCCGGATGCAGGCGCACGCGCAGGCTGCCCGTGGCGGATGGCAAGGCGAGTGCGGCCTGGCGCACGGATTCCACCACCAGATCCGGCGTGGTATGCAGCTCGTGCGAGATCACCTGGCGCGCCACCGTCATGGCAAGGCGCGTCAGCTCCAGCTCCACCAGTTCGTCCATGCTACGCAATGGGCGCGCCGCCGAATCCAGCAACGCGTCCAGCCGCTGCATGCGCGACTGCAATACTTCGCGTGCTTCGGCCATGCCCTGCGCGTGGCCGGCCGCGTAGCCTTCCTCGCGGGCCTGTTGTTCAAGTGCTTCGAGCTCGCGCACGGTCGGCTGCTGCACCTGTTCGGCGGGTGCAGGTTCCGGCGTGGCTGGCTCGCCCATCTCGGGCGGCAGCCAGCGCTGGAAAGCAAACACGTTGTCGCGGTTCATGGGCGAGTTCATGCGACCAGTTCGTCACCCGAGCCAGAGAGATTGATGGCGCCCGAATCGGCCAGCTTGCGCGCGATACCGAGCACTTCCTTCTGTGCCGCATCCACTTCGCTGAGACGAACCGGACCGGAAACTTCCAGGTCGTCGCGCAGCATGTCGGCGGCACGCTTGGACATGTTGGCGAAGATCTTTTCGCGCACGCCGGGTTCGGCACCCTTCAGTGCGGTCACGAGGCGCGCGGTAGGCACTTCGCGCAGCAGGGTCTGCATGCTGCGATCGTCCAGATCGCCCAGGTCTTCGAACACGAACATCAGTTCTTCGATGCGACCACTCAAACCCGAATCGTGGGTGCGGATGGCCGACATCAATTCGTTTTCGCGCGTGGTTTCCATCGCGTTGAGGATGGCCGCCGCTGCCTTCAGACCGCCCACGCTGGCCGACTTGAGCTTCTTGGTATTGCCGGAGAACTGGCGTTCCATGATCTCGTCCAGCTCGTTCAAGGCGTGCGGTTGCACGCCATCGAGCGTGGCGATGCGCATCACGGCGTCGCTGCGCACGCGCGGCGGCAGATAGCCGATCACTTCGGCCGCCTGATCCGGCTCCAGATGCGCCAGCACCAGCGCGATGATCTGCGGATGCTCCTGGCTGATCATCTCGGCAATGGCGCGGCTTTCCATCCACTTGAGCGATTCCAGGCCCTTGCTGCTGCGGCCGAGCAGAATGCGGTCGATGAGGCCGCCCGCCTTGTTCTCGCCCAGCGCGTTGACCAGGATCTTGCGGATGTATTCCTCGGTGCCGACGCCGAGCGACGTATGGCGCCCCATGTCCTCATTGAGGCGCGCGAGCACCAGTTCCACCTGTTCGCGCGTGACATTGGTGAGGCTGGCCATGGCCGTACCCACTGCCTGCACGTCGCGCGCACTGAGATGCTTCAGCACCTCGGCCGCGTCCTGCTCGCCCAGCGTGAGCAGGAGAATGGCCGCGCGCTGTGCGCCGTTGATTTGTGCTTCTGCCTTCATGATCCGTTCCACCCACTAAGCGCGCTGCACAGCGCGACGTCGCGATCAGCCGCCATCTTCGCCCACCCAGCTTCTGACCACTTGCGCCACCTGCTTGGGGTTTTCGCTCACCATGCGGCGCGCGCCACCAATACGTTGTTCGTACGCCAGCTGCGGCGGCACGCTGCCGCTGAGGCGCACCAGTTCGTCACCTTCGTCCTTGTCGTCCACGCGCACGGAAAGGGTCGGCATGTCTGGCGCTGATGCCAGCGCCAGTTCGCGACTGGGCGACGGACCGCGCGAGAGACCGCGCAGGAGCGGACGCAGCAGGCCGAACGCCACCAGCAGCGCAACCAGAATGCCGGCCGCCTGCTTGATCAGATCGAGCATGCCCGGACGTTCCCAGAAGGCTTGCGTGGGCGTGCCCACATCGGCGTTCGGGTCTTGATGGAACGGCTGGTTGATCACGCTGACGTTGTCGCCGCGTGTTTCGTTGTAACCCACGGCGTTGCGCGTGAGCGTGGTGAGGTGTTCCAATTCCTGCGGGGTGAACGGCACGCTCTTGGTGCCGCCCTTGTCGCCGGTCACGCTCTTGTTGTCCACCACCACAGCCACCGTGAGGCGCGCCAGGCGTCCCGCCGGGTCGCTGACATGACTGATCGTGCGATCGAGTTCGTAGTTGCGCGTGGCGCTGCTGGAGGTATCGCTGGGGCCTGCGGCCTGCGCGGTGCTGGCCGTCTGCTTGCCGTTCGCCGCCTTGCCTGCGTTCGGCTTGGCTGCGGTGGGCTGAGCCACGGTATTCGGCGGCTGGTTGCTCAGCGCGCCCGGCACCTGCGATTCGTTGTTGGCTTCGCCGGTGTGCTGCTCGCTGTTGGTCTGTTCGCTGCGCAGCGCGGGATGTTCGTGGTCGAACGTCTCGGTCGCCTTTTCGGTTTCACTGAAATCCAGATCCGCGTACACCTGCGCACGCACCTTGCCCGGCCCGACGATGGGCGTAAGCAGTTCTTCGATGCGCTGTGCGTAGGTGTTCTCGATGCGGGTGGCCAGGCGCAGGCGCGTGTCGCCGATGGCGCTGGCGCTGCCGGCATCCGTGGTGGTGAGCAACTGCCCTTGCTGATCGACCACCGACACCTGCTTGGGGTCGAGGTTGGGCACGCTGGACGCGACAAGGTGCACGATGGCCGCCACCTGGCTCGCATCCAGCTGGCGACCGGGATACAGCGTGACGAGCACCGACGCGCTCGCTTCCTTGTTGTCGCGAATGAAGGCGGAAGGCTTGGGCAAGGCCAGATGCACGCGCGCCGCGCGCACAGATTGCAGACCGGCAATGGTGCTGCCCAGGTCCGTTTCCAGCATCTGCTGATAACGCGTGCGCTCGGCGAGATCGCTCATGCCGAACGGTGAATCAGTGCCGGGCGCCTGCGTGGTAGCCGCACTGCCCTGCGGCAAACCCTGTGCCGCCAGCTTCAGGCGAACGGCAGCAAGATCCGATGCCGGCACCATGATGGACGTGCCATCGGCACCCAGCGTGTATGGCGTATTGGATGCCTGCAGTGCCTGCGTCACGGCAGCGGCATCTTTCTGTTCAAGGCCTGCGTACAGCAGGCCGTAGTTGGGGCCGCGGGACCACAGCACCACGGCAACACCAAGGGCAACCGCCGCAGCGACACCCACCAAGAGCAACAACTGTCGTGTTGCCGGCGTGCGCGCAAGCTGCTTGAGGTCCAGGCGAGAACCGGGCTTTTCGTCGGTGGTCGCGAGGGCGTTATCGGCCATGAAGACTGCTCTTGCTCGGGGGACGCGGAGTCGTCAAAAGAAACCGGTTAAACCGGCATGTTCATGATGTTGTTGTACGCGTCGACCAGTTTGTTTCTCACCTGGGTCAACGTGTTCAACGAAAGGTCGGCCTTGTTGATGGCCACCATGGTGCGACCCAGGTCGGCACCTTCATCACCGCGCTCGAAAGCAGCGGCCTGCGTGCCGGCGTCGGTCTGCGCATCGGCCACCGACGCGATGGATTTCTTCAGCAGGCTGGAGAAATCGGTCTGGCCGGAAGCAGAAGCGGCAGCGGTGAACGACTGTTCCACCGGCTTCGTCTGCAGCGAGAGCTGGCGCATTTGCGACAGCAGGTTGTTGACGTCGATCTGACTCATGACGGAATTCCAACGCGTGAAGAGTTATCGAAGGTGTAACTGCACAACGCGTGCCAGCACTTGAGAGACTCGTGAAGACGCTGTCCGTGCAGGCAGAAATCCGGCGTCTTCTTCAATGCGTACAACGTGATGCAGCTGATGACGACGATGCATGACGCTGGATTTCAACTATCGCGATAACGATGGAACGATGACCCTGCTGCAGGCGCGCCGGTGGTTTCACACTCCCCGTGACGGAGAGTCGACACCACGCGTTACGCCTGCATGCTCGGCTGCAGCCCGTACTTGCGCAGCTTTTCCACCAGCGTGGTGCGCTGCATGCGCAGCAGCTTGGCGGCATGGGCCACCACACCGCCGGTGACGTCGAGCGCCTGACGGATCAAGCCCACCTCGATGTCGGCCAGGTGATCCTTCAGGTCCAGGCCGCCCTCGGGCAGCATGACCAGTGCATCGCTGGACACGATGGCCATCGGCTCGGGCAGCACGGTGGAGTGGCCGGTCATCAGCGACAACAGCGCAGCGCCGCGCACTTCTTCCACCACCTGCTGGCCGCGGTATTTCTCCGGCAGATCGCTGACGCGCACTTCGCTGTGCGGATAAAGAATGGAAAGACGCTCGACCAGGTTGTACAGCTCGCGCACATTGCCCGGCCACGCGTAGTTGTGCAGCGCATTCATGGCACCGGCGCTGAAGCGCACGTTGCCCAGGCCACGACGCGACAGGCGGTGATTGAATTCCGACACCAGCTCCTGCAGGTCATCCAGGTGCTCGCGCAGCGCCGGCATTTCCAGGGGGAACACGCTGAGGCGGTAATAGAGGTCTTCACGGAACTGGCCGTTGTTGATGGCCTCTTCCAGGTTGCGGTGCGTGGCGGCGATGATGCGCACGTCGCAGCGCTGGGTGCGATTGCTGCCCACGCGTTCGAACACGCGCTCCTGCAGCACACGCAACAGCTTCACCTGCATCGGCAGGCTCATGTCGCCGATTTCGTCCAGGAACAGCGTGCCGCCCTCGGCCAGCTCGAAACGGCCTTTGCGCGTGCTGATGGCGCCGGTGAACGCGCCCTTCTCGTGGCCGAACAGTTCGCTTTCCAGCAGTTCAGCCGGAATGGCGCCGCAGTTGATGGCCACGAACGGCTTGTCGCGACGCGAGGAGCATTCGTGAATGCTGCGTGCCACCATTTCCTTGCCGGTGCCCGACTCGCCCAGCACCAGCACGCTGGAATCGAACGGTGCCACCTGACGGACTAATGCGTTAACACGACCCATCGGACCCGAGCTGCCTACCAGGCGAAGTTCCTGGCGACGCGGTGCCGGCGACTGCGAGCCACGCAGGGTCTCGGAAAGCTGGTCGTAGCGCAGCGGGAATTCGATGATGCCCACGCGGCCGTTGGCGGCGGCACCGTCGTTGCCCAGGCGCGAGAGCCATTCCGAGTCGGAGGCCATCAACACCATCGCCTGGTTCGAGGCCGTGCCCAGCTGCGAGAACTGGCGCTCGGCTTCGGCTTCGTCCCGCACGTTACCCACATACACGGCACGCCACGCGTGCGTCGTCTCATCGACCGCCTCGCATTCCTCGCCGCGCTGCGGGCGATAACCGAGAAACTCCAGCGCCGAAACGACCGACTCCGCCCTGCGGTGATCGGATTCGATCACCAGTACGTCGAACTTGCCCATGTGATGCTCTCGTGCGTGCTGCTTCATTGGTGACCCCCTGGATTGCACCTGCTCCCGTGACAACAATCCGTCGTCGTCCACGGGAGTGGTTGAGCAAGAAGAAGGCCAGCCCGTCACGGCTTTTCGTCGCGAGGCTTGCGGGGGTAGCTGCCGGTGAGCGTCACATTGCCTGAAGGGCGCGGGAAAGGTCCGCAAAGGTATGCCGTAGGCGACTGAATCAGCAGGAAAAAAATGCGACGAAGGAACGTGCGGGAAGGTGACCCTGTGCGACACCCTTTCGAGATGTGCGTCAAAGAACTTTCGTGTCGACTTTCCGTAGCGTGATAGCGATCACATTTGCTCTGTGAACCCAGTCCGCGCTCTACGAAGCGGTCAAACGACGCTCTGCCACTTTACGTCGATGATGACGAAAGACGAGTCGCTCAATCGCGTCACATGTGGCCTCGTCCAAAATGTCGAAGCCTACGAAAACGTGATCTGCATCACGCTCTTGCGCGTACTGGGCCACAAGTTCCAGAGGCAACGCAAGGCATCCGTCGAAGTGCAATCGCAGCAGGGCCCGTTGCTGTCCCACAGGCCAGAGCGACGTTGGCAATAACGCGCCAATCGCATTGAAGCTGACACGCTGACGCGGCGGCAGATCGGCATCGCGCTGCAGGAGGCGATCGAGCATCGCCATCATCACGTTGAGTTTGCCGTCCAGACGCTGGATTTCCTGCGTCATCGGGCTCTCTTCATCGGTCGATTCACTGCGACGCTCGCCGAAGGCCGCAAGTGTATTGAGCACGCTGAGATTGCGGTCGCGCATGGCTGCGCGTTGAAGATCACCGAGGGGTCCGGTCAGGGCCACGCACGCGGCGTGAAGGCCGTCGTCATAGGTCACCCGTTCCGAAAAGTCCTGCCAGGAGGCGGCGTCTTGCATGGTTCCCTCGATGATTCCTGGTTGCCGAAGCGGCAACCGTGAGGATTATGCGCGCATCCCGCGGCGTGCCGCCGGCTCAGTCGATGCCGGCGTTGAGATAGGCGCTGAGTGCGCGATGGCGATGCTGATGCTGGCCCAGGTCTTCGCCGAGGCGTTCGCGCTGACGGCTGGCCAGCGTGCGGACCTGCTCGGTATGAGCCAGCAGGGTCTGGAACAGGGAGAGCACGCCGGGCTGGTCCGTCGCAACGGCGGAAAGCTCGCGGGTACGGTCGTTTTCCAGCGACGCCACGGCGTCCCAATCACCCTCGCGGGCGGCGTTGAGCATGCGCTCGCTGAGTTGAAGCAGATGGGCGTGCGTCTCAGGCATGGTCATGCCGCCGCGCTGGGCGCCTGCTTTTGCGACGCAAGAAATTGATCACGGATCTGGCGCCACGCATCGCGCAGCGGCGTCAGCAGATCCACCACTTCGTCGATGGCACGCTCATCGTTGTTGAGCTGGGCGTGCAGCAGGCGACGGCTGGCATAGTCGTAAAGCGCATCGAGGCGCGCGGAAAGCTGGCCACCCTGCGTGTGATCGAGGGTGCCGCGCAGCTCGGTGATGATGGCGTGCGCCTTGCCGAAATGCGTGCCTTTCGCCGGTACGTCGCCGCGACGAATCGCGCCGCGCGCCTGGTTGATGCGATCGATCACGCCATCGAACAGCATGCTGGTCAGCTGGTGGCGGTCGGCACCTTCCACGCTGCCACGCGCGTTGGTTTCCTGATACAGCGCGCTCGCGCGCGAGTAGCCGTAGGTCATGGTCCCTTCTCCGCCGTCAGTTCTTGCTGTTCGAGTTGCTCAACTGCTCGAGCGCGGTGGTGAGATACGTGCTGGTGTTGTTGAGCGAGGACATCAGCGTGTCCAGGTTCGTGTACTGCTGCTGCAACTGCGTCTGGTACGTGGACATGCGGGCATCCAGCGCGGTCTGCTGCTGGCTCAGCTGCGTCAACGTGTTGTTGAGGCTGTCCATGCGCGTGCTGATGATGCCGCCGCTCTGCGTGTACGCCGTGATCGCCGTATTGAGGTTCGTCGCGTAACCGTTGGTACCGTTGAACAGGTTCTGCACGGCCGATGGGTTGCTCTGCAGCGCGCTGGAAAGCTTGTCCGTGTCCAGCGCCAGCGTGCCATCGGCATTGCGCGTGATGCCCAGGTTGGCCAGCGTGCCGATGCTGTTGCCCTTCACCGAATTGCTGAGCACCGACGCGATGGACCGCTGCACGGAAGTGAGCGTGGTATCGCCCAGCAGCACGCCAGCCGAACCGGAGCTGGTGTCGTAGCTCGACAGCGACGTCACCGTGCTCGCGTAGCTGTTGTACGCGTCCACCAGGCCCTGGATGGCGTTGGTGGCGGCGGTGCTGTCCTGCGCAACGGTGAGCGTGTTGGTGCCCGTGCCCGTAAGGTTCAGCGTCACGCCGTCCATCATGCCGGTGACGGTGTTGGTGGCGCTCGTCACCGGAATGTCGTCGATGGTGAGCTTGGCGTCCTGCGCCTCGTTGTTGCCTGGCGTGTTGAGCGTGTTGGCCAGCGCGGTCAGGCCGTCGCTGCTGGTCGCGTTGGCGCTGATGGTGAACGCATTGGCCACGCCCGTCTTGCTCGAACTCAGCATCAGCTGCTGGCCGTTCGTGCCGTTGACGATGGTGGCCGTCACACCCGGATTCTGGGTGGAATTGTTGATCGCGGTGGCGATGGTCGATAGCGTGTCGGTGGCCGACACGGCGAGGTTCATCGTAGTAGAACCCACCGTGATGTTCAGCGTGCCCTGCCCCACGGCCGTGCCGGAGGCAATTGCATTGCTCGCGCGCTTCTGCGCCGTGGCGAGCTGGCTGACATTGATCGTGTACGAGCCGGCATGCGCGCTCGACATGGTCGTTGCCGTGCCGATGCTCGAGCTGCTGCCCTGCGGCGTCAGCGTGGAAGTGAAGCTGTTGAACGTGCTTGCCGAGGTGAGCGTGGCGAGCGCCGTCTGGATGCCGCCCAGCGCGGAATTGAGCGAGGAAAGGCCCGTCAGCAGATTATTGGTCTGCGTGGTGCGCGTGGTGAACTGATCCTGCGAGGCCGCCTTGCGCGCATTCACCAGCGCCGTGACGATGGAACTCACGTCCAGGCCAGAGCCGATGCCCGCGGCGCTGAGCGTGCCGCTGCCGCTGGTCGAGGAACTGCTGGAGCTCGACGAGGAGCTGCTGGATGAGCTGGAGGAAGAGCTGCTGCCGCTCGTGGCGTTGTTCAACGCCGTGAGCAGGGAGCTCAGGCCGCTGGTGCTGCTCGTGCTGCTGGTGGTCATCGCACTACCTTGTCCGTTTCCCGAAGTTGTTCCGCCGTAGCGGAATATCTCGAGCCCCCGGCAAAACGCTCACGCATGAGCGTTTTGCCGGAAGCTCCCGAAACACTCGGCGGGCCGCGAGGGGCAACCCGCCGGGTGGTAAAGCCGGCCGAGGTGGACGCGACCCGGGAGAGTCGCGTCCTGGCCTCATGGCCGTTACTGCAAGAGCTTGAGAACCTGCTGCGGGTTCGAGTTGGCCTGCGAAAGCACCGAGATACCTGCCTGCTGGAGCACCTGCGCCTTGCTGAGGTTGGCCGTCTCGGCCGCGAAGTCCGCGTCCTGGATGGTCGACTGCGAAGCCTGCAGGTTGGTGGTCTGAGCGGCCACCGTGGAGATCGTCGACTGGAAGCGGTTCTGCACCGCACCCAGCTGGGCAGCGAAGTCGCTGACCGTCTTCAGCGCCACGTCGACGCGGGAGATCAGGTCGTTGGCATCGTCCACCGTCGACACGCTGCCGTTGGCGAGCGAACCGCCGGTGGCTGCTGCCGTGCCCTGGGTGTAGGTCGCGTTCGTGCTGGCATCGGTCGCAGCCGTGGTGATCACCGAGCCGGCATTGCCGGTGGTGGCACTGTTGGAGTCGTCGATGGTCAGCGCGCTGCTGGAGTAGAAGTTGATGCCGTTGCCGTTGCCGTTCACCGCAGCGCTGACGCCGGTGATGCCGGCCGCGTTGATGGCGTCGGACAGGTCCTGCAGGCTCTTCACGCCCGACAGGTCGACGGAGGTGCCGTTGATCTTCAGCGTTTCCTTCGACAGGTCCGGGGCGGGCGAGCCGGTGGTGGCCGCGGCGCCGTTGGTCGTCACCGGGGTGCCCATGGCTGCGGAGGCGCCGTCACCCGTGATGACCGGCGCAGTGGCCGAAGCACCCGTCGCGGTCGTGGCGATGGTCAGCTTGCCCGTCGAGTCGGCGGACACCGTGTACTTGCCAGCGGCTGCCGAGTTCAACTGGTTCTGGACGTCGGTGACCAACGCGCCGGAGTTGGCGTAGCTGGACTGCAGCGTGACGTCGTTGCCGTCAACCGACAGAGTGTCGTCCGTGCCGGTGGTGTAGGTCAGCGAAGCAGCAGTGCTACCCACGGCGGTGCCGGCCGTGGCTGCCGTACCCGTACCCGTAGAGGTAGCAAACAGGCTGGAGATATCGCCCGTCGACACTTCAGCCACCTGGCCCATGGCGCTCGACTTCACGCTGGTGCCCAGGCTCACCGAGATGGTCTGGCCGACGTCGGCACCGATCTGGAAGCTCTTGGTCTTCATGGAGCCGTCCAGCACGTTCGAACCGTTGAACGTGGTCTGGTTGGCGATACGGGTGATTTCCGCCAGGCGCTGCTGCACTTCCTGGTCGATCGAGGAACGGTCAGCGTCGGTGTACGTACCGTTGGCCGACTGCACGGCCAGGTCGCGGATGGCCTGCAGGTTGGCAGTGACCTGGTCCAGCGCCGAGCCAGCGGTCTGCGCCAGGTTGATGGCGTCCGAAGCGTTGGAGCTGGCCTGGTTCAGGCCGCCGATCTGCGTGGTGTAGCGCTGGGAGATCGCGAAGCCCGCGGCGTTGTCGGCGGCGCTGTTGATCTTCAGGCCCGACGACAGACGCTGCGTGGCCTGGGACAGGGCGCTCTGCGACTTGGTCAGGTTGTTCTGCGCGTTCAGCGACGAGATGTTGGTATTGATAACGAGAGACATGGAATTTCTCCTACGTAACCGGTGACCGGTTGGATTGGCTTTGTTCGTGCCGGCGACCAGGCTCCGTTCGTGGGATGCCATCCGCCTCAGTGAACTTTTCGGCCCCATTCGGGATTACTTGAGCCGCTTTTGCCACCAATCCGTGATGCAGCTCACTGGTCAAGCTCTTGCGAACCCTGCCAGCCACCGCAATACGCCGTTCACCGCTTCGTGGAACCTCCTCTCGTCATCGAAACTTCTTGCCCGCGAATCACGCGCGCGGATGTTCACCGCGCGCAGGAAACAACGCTTACTTCAGGTAATTGAACAGGCTCATCGACTTCACCTGCGCAAACATCTGCTGCGACGCCTGCAATGCCGTCTGCTGCAGCGACAGGTTGCTGATCGCGGTATACGCATCGGCGCCCTGCACGTCGGACAACGCGCCTTGATACGTCACGTTGAGATCCGAATACGCGCCCTGCTGCTGTTGCAGGGTGTCCAGTCGACCGCCGATGGAAACCTGCACCGAGCTGATCGCCGACTGCGTCTGGTCGATCGACTCGATCTGCCGGCTCATCTGGTTGGTGAGCTGCGTATCGCTGGTGCCACTTTGCAGCGCGTTGATCATGTTGTTCAGCGTGCTGAAAACGTCCTGCTGGCCACCCGTGCTCACCGACACCGTGTCGCCTGCAGCGGGTGTGCCGCTCATGGCAATCGTCATGCCGTTGAAGCTGATGGAGCCGCCGTCGGTATACGTGCCGCCCACCGGGTTGCCGCTGCTGTCGAGCACGGCGTTGCCGTTGGCGTCCGTCGCTGTCCATGTACCGCCGGTACCAAAGGTGATGTTGTAGCCACCACCGCTGGAAGCCTTGGTGCTGTTCCACGTGCCAAGGTCGGTCACGCTGTTGCTGCCCACCACCAGCGTGCCCGTATTGGCGCCACCGGCACTGGCTTCAAACGAGCCGTTGCCCGTGGGAATGTTCATGAACAGGCCCGAGCCCGGATCGCTGGTCGCCACCTGCAAGCCCGAGCCTACGGACGAACGCTGCTGCGAGTCGTTGCCGCCGTAGCTCACGGCGCTGTTAGCGCCCATCTGGAACGGTGTGGTGGTGGTGCTGGTACCGGCGAACAGCGCGTTGCCGTTGCTGTCGGTCGTATTGGCCAGCTGCAAGATCTGGTCGCGGATCTGGGTGAGCTGGCTGGCGATGCTCTGGCGGTCGCTGTCCGACAACGTGCCGTTCACCGCCTGCAACGCGAGCGTACGCGCATTGTCGAGCGCGCTGTTCACCGACGTGAGCGTGCTGGCCTCGGTGTTGAGGCGCGTGGTCGCCGAATCGATGGTGCTCGAATACTGCGCGTTCGACGCGATGACGTGGTTGAGGCTCACGATCTGACCGGCACCGGCCGGATCGTCGGATGCCACGTTGATGCGATTGCCCGTCGACACCTGGTTCTGCGTCGTGGCCAGCGCACTCTGCTGGCTGATCATGGTGTTGAGCGATTGCTGGTACATCCAGCTCGTGGAAAGACGCATGACGTGTTGTCCTCTTAACCCTGCATCGCGGTAATCAGGCTGCTGAAAAGCGTCTGCGCGGTGGAAATTACCTGCGCCGAGGCTTGATATGCCTGCTGGAACTTGACCATGTTGGCGGCCTCTTCATCGAGGTTCACGCCCGACACGCTCTGCTGTGCGGACATGGCCTGGTTGTAAAGGCTGGTCTGCGTGGTGAGGTTGGTGGACGCGTTGCTGCCCACCGTGCCGATGGTGGTGGTGAGCGTGCCGTAGGCATCCACGATCGACTGCGTACCACCGTTCAACACCTTGGCATCGGCCAGTCCGGCCAGGGCCAGTGCATTGCTGGTGTCGTTCAAGCCGTTGCTGTTCGCGCCGATGGCGAAGCTGTCACCCGAAGCCGGCGTGCCCGTTGGCGTCACGCTCCAGCCGTTCGCGCTGATGGTCTGGCCTGCGGTATAGCTGCCGCTGGCGAGCACGTTGCCGGAGCTGTCCGTCACCTGATAGCTGCTGCCCGAAGGGAAGCTGAGCGTGGCGCCGCTGAGCAAGGCGGTATTCGTCGGATCGGTGACCGTCACGCTGCTGATGCTGCCGGTGCCGGTATTGGCCTTCGCCGCCGTGGCGTTCAACGCTGCCGCTGCAGCGATGCCGTTGGGATCGGTCATGGTCAGTGCCAGACCGTTGGCGGCCTGTCGCGTGGGCTGGATCTGGAAGCTGTCACCCGCCTGCGCCGTACCCGAGAGGGAAAGCGTCATGCCGTCGGCGGAATACGTGCCGTCCGGGTTGGCGGTCATGGCCACGTTCTGGCCCGCGGTGGTCTTCATGCTCCAGTTGCTGCCGTCGTAGCTCAGCACATAGTCCGAGCCGGTGAGCTGCGACACGTTGCTGATGCTCGCCGACACGCTGGCGCTGCCCTTGTTGAGATTGCTTGGCAAGACGGCGGGCGACGGCACGCTGAACATCGCACCACCCTGGTTGCCATTCAGATCCAGGCCCTTCGCCTGCTGGCCGTTGACGCTGCTGGCCAGCGCCACGGCCGCCTGGCCCAGCTGGTTCTGCACGCCATCCAGCACATTGCTGCGATAGTCGAGCAACGCACCCAGCGTGCCGCCACTGATCTGGCCGCTGATGACGGTGCCGGTGCTGTCGAGCACTTCCGTGCGCGTCGCGTCGTATTGGTTGTTGGCGGTCTGCAGCGCGAACGACTTGTCGCCACTCACCAGCGCCTGGCCGCTGGAGGCATACACGCTGATGCTGCCGTCGCTCTCGGTATAGGCGGAAATGCCCATGTAGCCCGACAGCGTCTGCACCAGGTTGTCGCGCTGGTCGAGCAGGTCGTTGGGCACGTTGTTGCCCGCCGCATGAATCTGCGCGTTGACGTTGGCGAGGTTGCTCGCCACGTTGTTGATGCTGTTGACGGTGGTGCTGATCTGCGAATTCACCTGGCTCTGCTGCGCGGTGAACTGCTGCGCCAGGGTGTTGAACGTGGTCACCAGCTGGCCGGCGTTACCCAGCAGCGACTGGCGGCTGGATGCTACGCCCGGCGTGTTCGCCACCGTGCTGAAGGAGCCGTAGAAATTGTCCAGCGCGGTCTGCAGGTTGCCGCTGGCACTCAGCGAGCTGTTCAGCGTGGTCGCCAGGTTGTTGTACGTGGTGGCGCGCTGCATGCTGGAGTTGGATGACCACAACGCCTGGGTAAGAAAATCGCTGTAGGCGCGCTGCACCGACTGCACGTTCACGCCGCTGCCAATGGTGTAGTTGCCACCGGTGGCGCTGATGGCCTCGGTCTGCGACACCGTCTGACGGCTATAACCCGTCGTATTGACGTTGCTGATGTTGTTGCCGACGGTGGTCAGCGCCACCTGTGCGGCGTTGAGACCTGATGCGCCGATGCTGAGAAGGTTAGACATGTGTCATTCCGGGGCGGTTTACTCGGAGGGATTCGGCGTATTGCCAGTTTTCTTGAGAACACCCTCGCCGATAGCGTCGAGTGCTTCACGCATCTGGGGGCTGTTGGCAATCGCAATAATTTTTTGCGCGTACGACGGGTCGGTGGCGTAACCGCCATTCACCAGGCCCTTGGCGAAGCCCACCACGTCTTCGCCGTGGTTGAGCGCCTTGGCATAGCGCGGGTTGTCGGAAATCAGCTGGGCGTAGTCGTCGAACGACTGGCCCGGGTTGTCATAGGAACGGAACTGCGCGCGGCGATGCACCGCGACACCATCTTCGAATTCCAGCGTGGGCACACTGACCTTTTCGCCGCCCCAGCCGCTGCCCGCCTTCATGCCGAACAGGTTGTTGCTGGTATCTCCGTTGGAGTGCGAAGGCAGATGCTTGCCCCACTGCGTTTCCAATGCGGCCTGGGCCAGCACGGCCCGCACCGACACGCCAAGTTTCTCGGCAGCTTTTTGCGCATAGGGCGCCAGCTGCTTCACGAAATCCTCGGCATCGGCAGGCAATAGCTTGAGCACCTTCTCGCCCGCGCCGCGCGCCGCATTCGCCACCGAGTTCAGGCGCTTCTGCCAGCTGTCGTCACTGGTCGCCGAAGCGGCAGCGTTGCTGTTGGTGGAGGCCGCATCGCCCGAACCGCCGAGCGCGCCGCCAAGCTGCTTCATCAACATCTGCGCAATGCCGATGCCGTTGCCACCCTGCGAGAGCTGCACCGACAACTGCTGGTCGAACATGTCGCGCCACTGGTTGCCGGCTTCGCTGTCGAACAAACCATCGCCGCTGCTCGCATCGCGCATCGATTTCAGCATCATCTGCGTGAAGATCGACTCGAACTGCTTGGCCACCGCCGGCAGCGCCGCCTTGGCGTCGCTCTGCGCGGTCTGGCGCAGTGCCGCAAACCCGGACAGGTCGGTCCAGGTATTGAGGCTTTTGGTCGCGTCGCCAGGCAGCACGGCCATCAGATCACCACCAGCTCCGCATGGAGCGCACCGGCCTGCTTGAGTGCCTGCAGGATGGAAATGAGATCGCTGGGCGAGGCACCGACCTGGTTCACCGCGCGAACGATGGTGTCGAGGTTGGTGCCCGGGCCGAACTTGAACATGTGGCCGCCGTCTTCGCTGACCTGCACGTCGCTCTGCGGCACCACCACCGTCTGCCCCTTGCTGAAGGGACCCGGCTGCGACACCTGCGGATTCTCGGAAATGGTGACCTGAATGGAGCCATGCGCCACGGCGGCCGGCGTCACGCGCACTTCCTGCCCGATCACCACCGTGCCGGTGCGCGAGTTGACCACTACGCGCGCCGGCGCATCGCCGGGCGTGACATCAATGGCCTGGATCGCACCCAGCCACGCCACGCGCTGACTCGGGTCCTGCGGACCGCGCACGCTCACCGTACCGCCATCGACTGCGCTGGCCGTACCCGCGCCGTACGTGCGGTTCACTGCTTCGGCAATGCGCGTGGCCGTGGTGAAGTCGGCCGTATTGAGGTTGAGCATGAGGTCGCCGCCATTGGAGAACGACGACGCCACGGCGCGCTCGACCGTCGCGCCATTGGGCACGCGACCGCTCGCGGAAATATTCACCTGCACGCTTGAGCCACTCTTGCCCGATGCGCTGATGCCACCGACCACCACGCTGCCTTGCGCCATGGCGTAGACGTTGCCGTCCGCACCGCGCAGCGGCGTCATCAGCAACTCACCGCCGCGAATGCTTTTGGCGTTACCAATGGAAGCAACAGTGACGTCGATCAGCTGACCTGGCTTGGCGAACGGCGGCAACTGCGCGGTGATCGTCACGGCCGCGGCATTCTTCAACTGCGGACGCACATTCGCCGGCACGGTGATGCCGAACTGCACCAGCATGTTTTCCAGGCTCTGCGTGGTGAACGGCGCCTGCGTGGTCTGGTCACCGCTGCCATCCAGACCCACCACCAGGCCGTAACCGATCAACTGGTTGCTGCGCACGCCACCGACCTGGGCGAGGTCACGGATCTTGTCGGCGTGCAGCGGCTGATTCACCGAGAAGCACGCACATAGCACGATGGCCACGGCGCGCAACGCGGCGGTGGCCCGATCGTAGGCGCGGACCACGCCGCGACGCATGAAGAGGTGATGGATGTTCATCAGTACGGCATCCACTTGGAACTGAAGAAGCGCGACAGCCAGCCCTGCGTATTCGCATCGGCCAGTGCACCCTTGCCGGTGTAGCCAATCTGCGCGTCGGCCACGCGCGTGGACGGCACGCTGTTGTCCTGCAGGATGTCCTGCGGGCGCACGATGCCGGAAATCCGGATCTGTTCCTGGCCCTGGTTGATGGTGACCATCTTCTCGCCGCGTACCAGCAGGTTGCCGTTGGACAGGCGCTGCGCCACCGTCACCGTGATCGCGCCGGAGAGCTGGTTGCTCTGGCTGCTGTCGCCGCTGCCGTCGAACGCGCGATTGCCGCTGAGGCTGGTGTCCGCCGTCTGGCCAGCCACCTTCAGCGTATGACCGAGAATGCTCGGTGCCGCGATGGTGCTGGTGTCCTTCTTGCTGGTGTTGGTGGTCGCCTTCTTCGACGCCTGCGTGCTTTCCACCAGCGTGATGGTGAGGATGTCGCCCACGCGGTGCGCGCGTGCATCGTTGAACAGCTCCATGCCCTGGTCGGCGTGATAGATCGAGCCGTCCGTCGGCGGTGGCGCCACCTGTTCCGCGGGCATGGTGGCCGCCCACTGGTGATCGTCGTGCACCGGCTGCATGCCGCAACCGGACAGCGCGGCAAGCGCCAGCACGAGGCCAATACGAGGAAGGGAACGGAAGGACGACATGGCAGTTCTCACATCTTGTCGGTCAGGTCTTGCAGCATCTGGTCGGTGCTGCTGATCGCCTTGGAATTCATTTCGTAGGTGCGCTGCGTCTCGATCATGTTGACCATCTCGGCCACCACGTTGACGTTCGACGATTCCAGCGAACCCTGCATCAGCGAACCCATGCCGTTGAGCGCAGGCTGGCCGGTTTGTGGCGCACCGCTGGACGCGGTTTCCACGTAAAGGTTCTGTCCCGTCGGCTGCAGGCCGGCCGGGTTGATGAAGTCGGCCAGCTGCAAGGTACCCAGCGTTTGCGGCGTGGCACTGGAATTGGTGGTGGCAGACACGGTGCCGTCGTTGCCGATGGTGATGCTCTGCACGTTGGCCGGCAGCGTGATGGCAGGTTCCAGCGGATACCCGTCTGCCGTCACCAGCTGGCCGTTCGGATCGGTGTGCAGCGAACCGTCGCGCGTATACGCCACGGTGCCGTCGGGCATGCTCACCTGCAGGAAGCCGCGGCCCTGGATGGCCACGTCCAGCGAGTTGCCGGTCTGCGTGATGCTGCCTTCAGTGAAGAGCTTTTCGTTGGCGACCACTTTCACACCGGTACCCAGCATCAGGCCCGAGGGCGACACGGTCTGCTCGGTGGTCTGCCCGCCCGGCTGGCCCTTGTTCTGGTACATCAAGTCCTGGAACGAGGCGCGCGAGCTCTTGAACGCCGTGGTGTTGGCGTTGGCAAGGTTGTTGGAGATCACGTCCATGCGCGTCTGCTGCGCGTCAAGGCCGGTCTTGGCAATCCACAGGGAAGAAAACATCGGTCACTCCATGAAAAATGTCAGGCTTAGCTGGCCTGCAGCAGCTTGAGGCTGGAATCGGCGTTGTCCTCGGAGGTCTTGATGGACTTCACCTGCATGTCGTACTGGCGCGACAACGCGATCATCTTCACCAGCTCTGCCGAAGGATTGACGTTGCTGCCTTCGAGCTGGCCCGAAGCGATGGTGACGTTGTCGTCGATGTCGGCCGTGCCGCCATCGTTCAAATGCATCAGGCCATCCGCGCCCTGCGACATCTGCGCGGTATCGGGATTGACCAGCTTGATGCGATCGATCTGCGAAACGGAGTTGGGTCCCTGCCCCTGCGGCACCGTGGAAATGGTGCCGTCGGCGCCGACGCTGATGTCGGTCGCCGGCGGGATGTTGATGGGACCCGAACCGCCCATCACCGGATTGCCGCGCGAGTCGGTCAGCCCACCGTCGGCGGTGAGCTGAAGATCGCCTGCGCGCGTATACGCTTCCGAACCGTCCGCCGCCTGCACGGCGATGAAACCCGGGCCGCGCACGGAAATGTCCAGCGAGCGCCCGGTGTTGATCGTCGAGCCCTGCGTGTTGCTCTGGCCAATGCCCTGCGCCACCGCGTTGATGCGCGCGGGCTGGCCCTGGCCAAGCACCGGCACGCTCTGGAACGCGGAGAGCTCGCTCTTGAAGCCGACCGTGGACGTGTTGGCCAAGTTGTGGCTCACCGCGTCCTGGGCGCGCATGATCTGCGTCGCCCCGGTCATCGCTACGTAGACGGAACGGTCCATTCGCTAACGCCTGTTAGCGCGAAACAGCGTTGAACAGCGAAGAGGCCAGCGTGTTGTCGGTCGACAGCACCTGCGCGTTGGCCTGGTAGTTGCGCTGCGCCTGGATCATGTCCACCAGCTGCGACGTGGTGTCCGCCGTGTTGGAGCTTTCCAGCTGGCCCGATTCAATGCTGCCGAATTCGCCCGCGCTCGCCGTACCCATAGTGGCCGGGCCCGAATCGCTGCTCGCTGCCCACGTGGTGTTGCCCAGCTGGCGAAGACCCTGCACGTTGGCGAAGTTGGCAACCGCCACCTGGCCGATCTGCGTGCTCTGGTTGTTCGAGTAGGTCGCGGTGATCACGCCCTTCTCGTCGATGTCGATGCCCGTGAGCGAACCCGCCTCGAAGCCGTTCTGGATGATGGGGCTGGCCGAGTAGTCGGTGCCGTATTGCGTGACGTTGGTGACGCCGAGCGACAGGGTGAGTGGCGAGGAACCGTTGCCGAGGTTCACCGGGTTGAAGGCCAGCGTGCCGGTGGTGGGCGTGGTGAGCTTGCCGGTGCTGTCGAACGTCATCGCCTGCGTGCCGGCGCTCTGGCCGTCCACGTAAAGGTTGGCATCCCACGTGTTGGTGCCGGTCTTCACGTAGTAGACCGTCGCCTGGTGCGAGCCGCCCTGCGAGTCATACACGGTCACCGGAGCGGCAGCGTTGTAGCTGGTGGAATCGGTGGTGCTGAACGCATTGGTCGGCACGGTGGCGCTGGCCGGCAGGTTGGACGACAGCGTGATGGACGACGTGGCCGTGGCGCTGCTCTGCGCGGCCTGCCAGCTGAAGTTGGTCAGCGTGCTCATGTCGAAGCCGCCGTTGCCATTGGGCGGATAGATCTGCAGCTTGGAACCATCCGGCGTGGTCACGAAGCCGTTGGAGTTCTTCTCGAAATCACCGGCACGCGTGTACTGCACGCCGTTGCCGTTGTTCACGGCGAAGAAGCCGTTGCCGTTGATGGCCAGATCCAGGCTGTTGCCGGTGGTCTGCAGGTCGCCCTGGTTGAACTGCTGTGCCACGTCGGTCAGCGTGACGCCGCTGCCCACCGCGGTGGAATTGAGGTTGAGGCCAGTCACCGCAAAGATGTCCGCGAACTCCGCGCGCGAACCCTTGAAGCCGGGGGTGTTGGCGTTGGCGATGTTGTTGGCGATGACGTTGAGATCGGACTGGGCAGCGTTGATGCCGCTGAGCGCCGTATTAAGTGCCATGTTCGGTTCCTCGTGATGAGAGCGACGCGCAATGCGTCAGAGAATCTGTGCCACCTGGCTGAGCGACACGCCGCCCACGCCCGATACCTGCAAATACGTGCCAAGCGTGCTGCCGCCGTAACCCACGCCCGTCACCGTGCCGGCGACATACGTGTCAAGCGATGCGCTGCCGCTTGAGGCCTGCAGCGAATACGTGCCGGCGGGCATGGCGTTGCCGTTGTCGTCCGTGCCATCCCAGCTGAACTGGGCAAGGCCTGCGCTCTGCGAACCGAGCGCGATGTTGCGCACCACGTTGCCGCTGCTGTCGAGCACCTGCACCGTGACGTTGCCGGCGTTGGCGACATTCACCGCGCCCTTCACTGCATCGGTGCCGTCGTACGTTGCGGAACTCGCCGGTACCAGCACCTGGCGATTCACCAGATTCGACGAGCTGAGCACCTGCGAGGTCTGCATGGCCGTGCTCACGTTGCTGCTCAGCGAGTTGAGGTCGGTGTCGAGCTGCTGCGTGGCCGACAACTGGCTGAATTGCGCCATCTGCGAAACGAACTGCGAGTTGTCCACCGGATTGGTGGGGTCCTGCGCCTGCAACTGGGCCGTCATCAGCTTGAGGAAATCGGCCTGCGTCATCGTGCTCGACAGCGCCGAGTTCACGCTCGACGAAGTGCTCGATGTGCTGCTGGTGCCGCTGGTATTGGTGGTCGTGCTGGGAATCGTGGACACGTTGGTTTCCTCCCGGCTTACTTGCCGAGGTCGAGGGTCTTGATCATCAACTGCTTGGTGGTGTTCATCGCTTCGACGTTGTTCTGGTACGAACGTGACGCGGTGATCATGTTCACCAGCTCGTCGATGGGATTGACGTTGCTGCCGTAGACGTAGCCGTCGGCATCGGCCATGGGATTGCCCGGCTCGTACTGCGCCTTCACGTCGGCCTGGCTTTCCGTCACACCCTTCACCTGCACGCCGACACTGCTGTCGCCATCGGCGTTCTTCGCACCGCCCACCGCCTTCTGCACGGCGGCGAACAAGGGTTCCTTCGCGTGATACGCGCCTTCGGGCGTGCTCGACACGCTGTCGGCATTGGCAAGGTTGCTGGCCACGGTATTGAGCCGCAGCGACTGCGCTGCCATGCCCGAACCGGCGACATCGAAAATCTTGAACATCGAAGACATCAGCTCTGGCCTCCGGTGATGGCCGTGCGCAACATGTGGATCTGCGCCGTGATGAACGAAAGGCTCGCCTGGTAATGCACGCCGTTGGCGGCAAAGTTCGCCTGCTCAACCTGCGTGTCGACGGTGTTGCCATCCATCGATGGCTGCGTGGGCGTGCGATACGCCAGCTTCTGCGCCGACTGCGCCTGCGGATCGATCTGCCCCGGCTGCGTGATGTTCATCGCCAGCGTGTTGCTGGTGCCGCTGGCACTGGCCAAGGCCTTCTTGAAATCGACATCGCGCGCGAGATATCCCGGCGTGTCGGCATTCGCCAGATTGCTTGCCAGCACCTCGCTACGCTTCTGCCACGTATCGAGTGCCTGCGTGTGCAAACCGAACAGACTGTCGTTGATCGAACTCATCGCTCACTCCTGCGGCGGGGGCCGCGGGACGGTTTGAGCAATTTGCGTGCCACGATGTTAAGGATGGCTGCAAACCCGCATGGGAGCTGGGTTTGTTGGTTTTCCGGCGGAGCGTTCGGGAGGGGATTTTTACGCCATGTCGGAAAGTCGACGCGGTGGATGGCGGGTTTCCTGACGGGGTTGTTTCGGCTGATGCGTGCGCGCTTCTTTCTCCCCCTCCCCTCCGGGGAGAGGGCTGGGGTGAGGAGTCACCCCGCGAAAACCTTTCCTATCTCTGTAGGAGCGCACCTTGTGCGCGACAAGCCGACGGAGCGGTAACGACGAGACGCCGCGGTCGCGCACAAGGTGCGCTCCTACAGGGGAAACGCGACGGTATCGATCAAGGCACCGCTTCGAGCCTTGGTGTTGCTCTTGCCCTGGCTTTTGCCCTGGCTTTTGCCTTGGCTCTTGCCTTGGGGCCCCGTATGACAGCGGCGTGCGGGGGAAGGAATAGCCCGCAGGGTGGCTCGCAGGGAGGCGAGCCAGTTTGTCGTCAGGGCAGGATGCCCTGTCGACAAACCCCGCAACCCGCACGCGGACCTGGAGGCCGGAGGCCGGAAGGCGCGTCATCCGGGGTGCCCTTTCTTTTGGTTACTTTTCTTTGGGCAAGCAAAGAAAAGTGACCCGGCCTCCGGCAGGAGGTCGGAAGCCCGCGGCAGGCGAGCCAGGTTGC
>NZ_QAVX01000034.1 GCF_003121485.1 Dyella sp. C11
AAGTTCGTCGGCAGCGTCAGAAGTTATTAAGAGATAGCAGAGACAGCCCCATAACGCACCCGCACCATTCCGCAACTCACCAGAAATACTCGACATTCCCCCGCCCCTCATGCATACGTATTCAGGTCAAATCACCGGCACTGCCAGCGCAGAATCGCCGGACTCTGAATTGGGGAGAGGTGATGAATTTGAATTCCGCACCGGCGTCGAAAAACGCCGTCGATGACCTTGGGCAACACGCCACCGCTCGCGTGGTGCTGATTGCTTCCGCCGCCGCACTCGGCGGTTTCCTGTTCGGTTTCGATACCGCCGTGATCAACGGCGCCGTCGATGCCGTGCGTGGAAACTTCGGGTTGGATGCCGCACACATCGGTTTCGCCGTGTCGTGCGCCTTGCTGGGCTCCGCCGTGGGTGCGTGGTACGCCGGTCCGCTGGCAGATCGCTTCGGTCGCGTGCGCGCCATGCAGGTGGCGGCACTGCTGCTTGCACTCAGCGCACTGGGCTCGGGTCTGGTCAGCAGCGTCGGCTTGCTGGTTTTCTGGCGACTTGTCGGCGGTATCGGCGTGGGCGTGGCGTCGGTGATCGCACCCACGTACATCGCGGAAATTTCCCCCGCGTCCGTGCGCGGACGACTCGGCTCGCTGCAACAACTGGCCATTGTGCTTGGCAGCTTCGCGGCACTCTTGAGCGATGCTTGGCTGGCTGGCACGGCGGGCGGTGCGTCACACAAGCTCTGGTTCAATATGGATGCGTGGCGCTGGATGTTCCTCGTCGCGGGCGTGCCTGCGCTGATCTACGGTTCGCTGGTGCTTGGCGTGCCGGAGTCCCCGCGCCAGCTGGTGGCCAAGGGTCGCCTGAAGGAAGCCCACGACGTGCTGCGCGAAGTGCTGGGCATGCACAACGAGGCAGCGCTTGATGCAAAGGGGAAGGACATCCAGCAGAGCCTGAGCTCGGAATATCGCCCTACGCTGAAGGACCTTCGCGGCCCGCGCCTGGGCCTGCTGCCGGTGGTGTGGATCGGCATCCTGCTGTCGGTGTTCCAGCAGTTCGTCGGCATCAACGTCATCTTCTATTACTCGTCCACGCTGTGGCATTCGGTGGGTTTCAGCGAATCCGATTCGTTCTCCATCACCGTCGCCACGTCGGTGGTGAACGTACTGGTGACGCTGGTGGCCATCGCCCTGGTGGACCGCATCGGCCGCAAGCCGCTGCTGGTGATCGGCTCGGCCGGCATGACGGTCACGCTGGGCGCCATGGCCTGGTGCTTCTCGCAGGCCACCGGCAGCGGTGCCGATCTCAGCCTGCCCGCGCCGTGGAACATGGTGGCGCTGGTTGCCGCCAACGCCTACGTGGTGTTCTTCGGCCTCAGCTGGGGCCCGATGGTGTGGGTGTTGCTGGGTGAAATGTTCCCCAACCGCATCCGCGCCATCGCGCTGGCCGTGGCGGCCGCCGCCCAGTGGCTGGCGAATTTCGCCATCACCAGCACCTTCCCGGCACTGTCGGAAATCGGACTCACCTTCGCTTACGGCCTGTACGCCGCGTTTGCCCTCATTTCGCTGATCTTCGTAATGAAGGCCGTGCGCGAGACCAAGGGCATCGAGCTGGAAG
This sequence comes from Dyella sp. C11, assembly GCF_003121485.1. Classification (GTDB taxonomy): domain Bacteria; phylum Pseudomonadota; class Gammaproteobacteria; order Xanthomonadales; family Rhodanobacteraceae; genus Dyella. Next base: position 1,609 of record NZ_QAVX01000034.1, read on the forward strand.
ACATGCAGGGTTGAGTTGAAGGCCGGGGCGAGCAAACCGCTCGCCCCAGCCCGTTCGCAGCCGCCTGGCGACCACCGTGCGACAATGTCGCATGACCGATTTCCGCACGCTCCCCTTGAAGCCCGCGTTGCTCGCCAGCGTGGAAACCCTTGGCTATACCGAGATGACGCCGGTGCAGGCGCAAAGCCTGCCGCCGATTCTCGAAGGCCGTGATGTCATTGCGCAGGCCCGCACGGGCAGCGGCAAGACGGCCGCCTTCGGCCTCGGGCTGCTGCAGCACCTGGACGTGGACACCATCCGCCTGCAGGCGCTGGTGCTCTGCCCCACGCGCGAGCTGGCCGATCAGGTCAGCAAGTCCATCCGCAAGCTGGCGGCCAATATTCCCAACGTGAAGTTGCTGACGCTGTGCGGCGGCATGCCGCTGGGCCCGCAGCTCGCATCGCTCACGCACGATCCGCACATTGTGGTGGGCACGCCAGGACGCGTGCAGGAACACCTGAAGCGCGGAAGCCTGCACGGTGGCGGCATCAAGACGCTGGTGCTGGACGAGGCGGACCGCATGCTCGACATGGGTTTCAGCGAGGCCATCGACGACATCGTTGGCCGCATCGCCAAGCATCATCAGACACTGCTGTTCTCCGCCACGTATGCGGAGGAAATCCGCAGCGTGAGCAAGCGCATGCAGCGCGATCCGGTGGAAGTGACGGTGGAAGCGCCACACGAGGAAACCACCATCGAGCAGCGTTTCCATGAAGTGGACCCTGCTCAGAAGATCGATGCGCTGGCGCAATTGCTCGGCAAAGGCACGCTCAGTGACGAACAGTCGCAGCACGCGCTGGTATTCTGCAACATGCGCAAGGATGTGGACGCCGTGGCGCAGGAACTCGATCGCCGCGGTTTCTCCGCGCTCGCCCTGCACGGCGACATGGAACAGCGCGACCGTGACGAAGTGCTGGTGCAGTTCGCCAACCGAAGCTGCTGCATCCTGGTCGCAACGGACGTCGCCGCGCGCGGTCTCGATATCGCCTCGCTGCCGCTGGTGGTGAGCTATGACATCGCACACGATCCGGACACCCACACGCATCGGGTGGGCCGCACCGGCCGTGCGGGCGAAGCGGGCCTTGCCCTGACGCTGGTCACGCCGCGCGAGCGCCCGAAGGCGCAGAACATCGAAGAGCAGCTCGGCCATCCGTTGTCGTGGCATCCGCTGCGCGTGTCGCCGCCGCGCGGCAAGCAGCTCAATCTTGCGCCGATGAAAACACTGGTGATCGATGCCGGCCGACAGGACAAGCTGCGTCCCGGCGACATCCTCGGTGCACTGACCGGCGATGCAGGGCTCGACGGCAAGGACATTGGCAAGATCGATGTGTTCGCCACGCGTGCCTATGTGGCCATACGGCGAGATCTTGCGAACAAGGCGCTCGAGCGTCTGCGCGCAGGGCGCATCAAGGGGCGCAATTTCCGCGTCCGCGCCTTACATTGAGCGGGTCCACTTCCAGGAATCCTTGCATGACTCGCTGGCTCACCTGCGCGCTCGCGCTGCCCGCCCTCGCTGTCGCCGCTTCCGTCCATGCCGCCACGCCTGTCTACGGCTATCACGTGGTGCACGTGTATCCGCATGACACCTCCGCGTACACCGAAGGCCTGTTCTACAAGGACGGCTATCTCTACGAGAGCACCGGCGAAGCGGGCGAGTCGACGGTGCGCAAGGTGGAACTGGCCACCGGCAAGGTGCTGCAGCGCCACGACGTGCCCGCGCAGTATTTCGGCGAGGGCATCGTGGACTGGGGCCAGCACATCGTGCAGCTCACCTGGAAAGACCAGCTCGGCTTTGTCTACGACATGACGAGCTTCAAGCAGCAGCGCACCTTCACCTATCCCGGTGAAGGCTGGGCACTGACCCGCGACGACAAGCACCTGTACATGAGCGACGGCTCGTCCGTGCTGCGCGTGCTTGATCCGAATACGCTGGCCTCGGTGGGCAGCATCATGGTGACCGACGAAGGTCAGCCAGTGCTCAACCTCAACGAACTGGAATGGGTGAAGGGCGAGATCCTCGCGAACGTGTGGATGACCAACCGCATCGCCCGCATCGACCCCACCACCGGCCACGTGACCGGATGGATCGACCTCACCGGGCTGTTCGACAACAGCACCCTGCCCGACCCGAACAACGACGTACTCAACGGCATCGCCTACGACGCCCAGCACGATCGCCTGTTCGTCACCGGCAAGCGCTGGCCGAAACTGTTCGAAATCACGCTGACGCCGCCCAAGGCGCACTAACCGCGTATGCCCCTGCCATTCGGCAGGGGGGCGGGCCCGGGTGGTAGCGCTACAGTGGGGCGTTGCCTTGCCCGGAGCTTTCGATGCGTCACGTTCCCGTTTTGCTGCCACTGGCACTCAGCCTTGCCGTTTCTACTGCCTTCGCCGATGAAGCGCCGGCGCAGCCGCACGCCCAGCCGTCGCTGCAGGCGTTGTCCACGGCACCGAGTGAAGAGGCGCTGCGCGCCACCATCACCAAGCTGGTGGGTTTCGGCACGCGTCACACGCTGTCCGATACCAAGTCGGACAAGCGCGGCATCGGCGCCGCGCGCCGCTGGGTGAAATCGCAGTTCGAGGATATTTCCAAGGCTTGCGGCGGCTGCATCGAAGTGGTCACGCCGTCGCAGATGTTTACCGGCAAGCGCATTCCGCAATCCACCGAAGTGATGGACGTGGTGGCGATCAAGCGCGGCAAGGGCGATCCCAACCGCGTGATCGTGATGACGGGTCATCTCGATTCGCGCGTGACCGACGTAATGAACGCCACGGCCGACGCGCCGGGCGCCAACGACGATGCTTCCGGCGTCGCCGCGCTGATGGAAGCGGCGCGCCTGCTGTCGAAGGAAGACAACGACGCCACGCTGGTGTTCGCCGCGCTGTCCGGCGAAGAGCAGGGCCTGTACGGCGGCAAGGTGCTCGCCGACTACGCCGTGCAGCAGGGTTGGCAGGTGCAGGCCGATCTCAACAACGACATCGTGGGCAACAGCCACGGCATCAACGGCGTGCTGGACAACACCACGGTGCGCATCTTCTCCGAAGGCACCAAGACCAACGAAACGCCGGAGCAGGCGAAATACCGCGCCTATCACGGTGGTGAAGTGGATTCACCGTCGCGCAACGTGGCACGTTACATGGAACAGATCGCGACAACCTATCTGCCTGATCTGCGCGTGCACATGGTGTATCGCACCGACCGCTACAGCCGTGGTGGCGACCAGGTGCCGTTCCTTGAAGCCGGTTATCCCGGCGTGCGCGTGACCGAAGGTCACGAGGATTACACGCGCCAGCACCAGGATCTGCGTACCGAGAAGGGCATCAAGTACGGCGACACCATCGACGGCGTGGATTTCCGTTACCTCGCCCGCGTCACCGCGCTCAACACGGTGACCATGGCTGCGATGAGCCGTGCACCCGCACCACCGACCGGCGTCAGCATCGACGGCGCACTCGCTGCCGACACCACCGTGAAGTGGAAGAAGGTGCCGAACGCCGCGGGTTATGTCGTTCACTGGCGCGACACCACCGCGCCGCAATGGCAGTACAGCCGTGCGGTAGGCGATACCGACCATGCGGTGATCAAGGATGTGGTGATCGACGACTGGTTCTTCGGCGTGTCGGCCGTCTCGGCCAACGGTTATGAAAGCCCGGTGGTGTTCCCCGGCGACGCGGGCAGCTTTGAACGTTCGCCGGCACCGGCCCCGAAATCGCCTTGATCCTTGCATGTGCATCGGCACGCAGTACCGCTGCGTGCCGATGATTCAACGATCGCTTTCCCAAGGGACGCCGAGCGACATCAGGCGTCGCAGGCCGTCATCGCTGGGTTGAAGCGCACGACTGCCGGAACGGCGCCGCAACCAGCCGGCGTCGATCATCGAATCGGTCAGCGCCACGCCCAGCGGGCCACCCAGATGCAGGCGTCGCTCGGTCCAGTCCAGGCAACTGCGTCCCGCCAGCGGCAACAGGCTCTGCACCGCCACCGCATCAAGGCCAGCCTGCACCAGCGCGTGTGCACCGTCGTGTTGCAGACGCATGCCTTCGCTGGCTGTCTGCAGATAGCCACGCTGCAACAGCGCATCGCACAACCCCACGCCCAGTCGTCCCGCGAGATGGCGATAGCACGTGCGTGCGGTACGCAGCGGACGGTCGCCACCCGTGGGATCGGGCAGTACCGGCCGCGTGCGCGGCAGCGCGAGGGCTTCGATCAACGCAGCAACGTCGTCGCTCGCAAGCCGGTAGTAGCGATGACGACCTTGCACGTGCACGGCGAGCAAGCCACCGTCGAGCAGGCGATGAAGGTGTGCGCTGCCGGTCGCTGCACCAATGCCGGCGGCGCGCGCCAGTTCACCAGCAGGACGAGAGGTGCCATCGATCAATGCCAGCAACATCGCCGCGCGCGCCGGCTCGGCCAGCAGTGCGCCGATTTCCGCCAACTGATAGCGACTGGGTGAGACCGCATCGTTCATGGGTGGAGTCTAGCGCCGCAGGCCGTGACGATAGTTCGCCGGCGAGCGAAACGTTCACCGGAACGGGCGAGGACACTGCTGGCATGGACATGCAACGACTCCCCACCACTCGCGTCATCCACCCTTCCATTCTCTATTTCGGCACGCCCGTGCTGCTCATCACCACGCGCAATCCGGACGGAACCGCCAACATCACGCCCATGTCCTCGGCCTGGGCGCTGGCGGACCGCATCGTCATCGGACTTTCCGGTGGCGGCCAGGGTTTGGCCAACCTTCGCCGGGAAGGCGAATGCGTGCTGAACTTCGCGGGTGAACATATGCATCGTGGCGTCGAACGCATGGCGCCAACGACAGGACGCGATCCCGTTCCCGCATGGAAGGCCGCCATCGGCTATCGCCACGAAGCGGACAAGTTCACGCTGGGTGGCTGGCACGCCGAGCCGTCCCTTTCGGTGAAGCCGCCGCGCATTGCGGAATGTCCGCTGCAGATGGAAGCCCGCTTGCTGCTTGAGATCAACCGCCCGCTGGAAGCATGGCGCGACGCGGCCGGCGGCTATGCCATCGTCGAACTGGAAGTACTGCACGTGCATGCACACGACGATGTCACCGTGGCCGGCACCCAGCACGTCGATCCGCGTCGTTATCGTCCGCTGTTCTACCTGTTCCGGCATTACGTTGGTTGCGGCACGCCGTTCGGTCGCACGTTTAAAGCGGAAGTTTGAGCCTTCCGGCGTGATGTTCTTGGGCGCACAGCCACGCTAGGATCGGGCCAACTCTGGTTCGGTCACGCGGTCGAGCATGCGCATCCTGGTCACGGGCAGTTCGGGGCATCTGGGCGAGGCGCTGGTGCGCACGCTGCAGGACGCGGGTCACGAGGTGATCGGGCTGGATATCGCCGAAGGACCGTATACAAACCGGGTGGGATCGATCAGCGACCGCGCCTTCGTCCGCCGCTGCATGGCCGGTGCCGCCACCGTGTTTCACCCAGCCACGCTGCACAAGCCGCATATCGCCACACATAGTCGGCAGGCCTTTCTCGACGTCAACCTCAGCGGCACATTGAACCTGCTGGAAGAAGCGGTGGCCACGGGCGTGGAATCGTTTGTCTACACCAGCACCACCAGCGTGTTCGGCGACGCGTTGACCCCGGGTCCGCATGAGCCGGCCGCGTGGGTCACCGAAGACATGGTCGCCGTACCCAAGAACATTTACGGCGTAACCAAGGCTGCCGCGGAAGATTTGTGTCAGCTGTTCCAGCGCAACCAGGGACTTTCCACCATGGTGTTGCGCACCTCGCGCTTCTTTCCCGAAGAAGACGACGACCGCACGGTGCGTGCGCGTTACACTGACGACAACCTCAAGGCGAACGAATACCTCTATCGCCGCATCGATCTCGAGGACGTGGTGAGTGCGCACCTGCTCGCCGCACGACGAGCGCCCATGCTTGGTTTTCGCCGCTACATCATCAGCGCCACCACGCCGTTTCTTCCTGATGATCTTGTCGACTTGCGCGTACACGCACCGATGGTGGTGCGTCGTCGCGTGCCGGGTTATGAAGCCGTGTACGACAAGCTGGGTTGGCGGATGGCGCAAGGCATCGACCGCGTCTACGTGAACAGCCGCGCACGCGAAGAACTGGGATGGACGCCGCGCCATGATTTTTCGGCGCTGCTGTCACGACTGAAAGCAGGCGAAGACATGCGCAGCCCCCTGGCGCGCCTGGTCGGCTCCAAGGGTTATCCCGCGGAAAACTTCAGCGACGGTCCCTACCCCGTCGAAACCTGAAACCTGTCAGCTGATGATGGAAATCATCGCGGCAAGCCAAATCGCGGCGACACCCGCGGCAAACGCGCGGCGCGCGGGACGGATACGTTCGGCGCTTTCTTCCGACACGGGCGTGGTGACGATCCAGGGCACCGATGCCAGCAGTGCAAAGCCAACGAAGGCCAGCACGATCACCACCACGTCCACCGCGCGCCACGGCAACGGCTCGTGCACGCCCCAGTACGCAAGAAAGGCCATGCCCATCGCGCACAACGTGGCCGATGCGGAACACAAACCGACGACTGAACCTGTGGGCGCACGCATGTAGATTGCCTCCGGCCGTGGACGGCGCTGCGCAAAGCGTAACGCAGCCATCGTCACGGCGCGCCATGTCGTTCTGCGCCGCAGCATGGCTGCCTGTCACATCGCATTTTTCAAATAAATAACAGCAGCCTTACGCCACGCCTAAGCAAGCAAACCTGCGGCTGAATGGTTTTGCGATTCGCACAACGCGAGCGTCAACGACCATCGCAAGGTTTCGTTTTCCGGTGTGAGTCATCCTGCCGGATGGCCACAGGGGGCGCGCGTACCGCCATGCAGAGAGCCCAGCTCTGGTGCCGCGATGCCTGCCCACGTTTTGGACCAACGAGGACACACGCCCATGAAGAACGTTATGACGTCGCGTTTCAGCCTGATCGCCTTCGGCCTGGTCACCGCTTTTGCCAGCGCAGCCGCCGCGGCGCAGACCAGCCCGACCGACATCCCGGGTCATCCCCGCGTCAGCGAAGTGAACCAGCGCCTGGACAACCAGCAGAACCGCATCCAGAACGGCGTGGCCGACGGCCAGATCAATGCCAAGCAGGCCACGCGCGACGAAACGCATGACGCGAACATCGCGCAGCGCGAGAGCCGTGACGAAGCTGAGCACGGCGGCCACCTGACCAAGCAGGAACAGAAGAACCTCAACAAGTCGCTCAACAAGGACAGCAGCCACATCAAGAAGCAGCGCACGGGTACCTGATCGTTGCGCTGACCGCGCGTCACCACCGCATGGACGCCTCGACGGCCCGGCATTGCCGGGCCGTTTCTTTTGGGGCGCCAGACCATGGCACGGACCGCGCTTTTCGCGCTGCAGAAACCCTGTCGTGCTTTTTGACAAACCCGGTTCCGTTTCCGCAAACAGCACGCCCGGGATGGCGCGAACCTATACCCGTCAGCTCAACGACGAATGGCTTCAACCCCACGCCGCCCCGCCAACCGCCATCGGTTCCCGTTCCACGGCGCCAGTCATCCAGCCGAAGAGTGTCGTGACCATTCATCGAACTTGCGAGGAACCACACTCATGAACGCCAAGCACATCCATCTGATCGCCTTCGGCCTGGTCGCCGCCCTGGCCAGTGCCGCCGCCTCGGCCCAGGTCAGCCCGATCTATATTCCGGGTCATGGACGCATCAACCAGGTCGACCAGCGCCTGGCCAACCAGCAGAACCGTATCGACGCCGGCATCGCCGATGGCCAGATCAACGCACGCCAAGCCTTCCGTGACGAACGCCAGGACGCCAACATCGCCGCACGCGAGACACGCGACATGGCCGAGCACGGCGGCCACCTGACCGCCGCCGAACAGCAGCATCTCAACCAGTCGTTGAACAACGACAGCGGCCGCATCCACTACCAGCGCAACGGTTACTGATCCCTGCACCCTGACAGCAACGGCCCGGTCAACACCGGGCCGTTTTTTCACCGGCGACCCCACCATGTCCGGCGTGCGTCCCTGCCGGGCAGATACCCGGCGAAGAAGTTCTTGTCTCAATCCGCAGGAGCGCGTGCGGATCACGTGACCTCGTTTCCCCTCCCTGTTGCCACAGCGTCGTCCTAGACTCGCCCGAACCAACTCGGGGGGCGGGTATGCGACCGTGGCTTTGGGCCGTCGTGACGCTGGTTCTTTTCATGGGCAACACGGCGCGCGCCGATGATGCGCGCCCACCGTCCGAGGCAAGCATGCTGGTTACTGGCACCATCACCCTCAACGGCGATGGCACGGTGCGCAGTTACACCCTCGACCGCGCCAGCCGTCTGTCGGACGTGGTGGTTGGCGTCATCCAGCACAACCTGCCGGACTGGAAGTTCGTGCCGCCGGAAGGACATCCCGATGGCGTCACCGGAAAGATGACGCTGCGCATGCTGTCGCGCCCGATCGACGACAAGCGCGACCGCGTGAGCATTGGCAGCGCCAGCTTCGACGATGACCCTGCCGACAAGGCTTGGCATGTCACCTACAAAAACCGCGGCATCCCTTCGTATCCGATGGTGGCCTTGCGCGTCAGGGAGACCGGCACCGTTTACCTGCTGCTCCGCATTGCCCGGGACGGTCATGTCCAGGATGCCTTTGCCGAACAGGTCAACCTGGATGCCTACGCCAGCACCCAGTTGATGTCCGAGCTGAGGGAACGCTTTGCCCAATCGGCCGTAAAGGCCGCCAGGGACTGGACCTTCCAAGTGCCCACCCAGGGCAAGGCGGCCGACTATCCATGCTGGTATGTGCGCGTACCCGTGAACTACCTGATGCTGCCGAGGGGCGAGCTGCCATCGACCTATGAATCCGAATGGCACGCCTATATTCCCGGCCCTCGCCAAAGCGTTCCGTGGAATGACTATCACCCTTCTCCGGATCGGCATTCGGACGCCATGGCGAGCGAGGCGCTGCAGGAAGAAGGCGGCAGCTTGCGATTGTTGTCGTCGCTGGACGGCGAATGACGCGAAGCACGGCCGGGTTTCGCGCAACATCCTGGGGAGAAACCATCATGTATCGACCGCTTGTCGCGGCCTTCCTGTTGTACACACTCGCTGCCACCGGGACGCAAGCCACCCAGGTCGATCCACTGGCCGAGGCCAGCATGGTGATCGAGGGAAAGGCCACGCTGAACCCCGATGGCACGGTCGCCAGCTACACGCTGCGCGAACCCGACAAGCTTCCCAAGGCCATCGTTGACCTGGTGGACCAGAACCTGCCGCACTGGCAATTCCACTTTGCCGGCGCGACGGCACCGACGGGACCTGTCCAGGAAACGATGTCGTTGCGCATCGTCGCCACGGATGTCGATGACAAGCACACCACCGTGCGCATCGCCAGCGCCCAGTTTGAAGATGTCTCGCAAGGTGTGAATGATCATGTGACATCCAAGGTGCGCAAGACGCCGGCGTTTCCCTTCCGCTCACTCAACGGTCGCATGTCGGGCACGGTCTACGTGCTGGTCCGCGTGGAGAGGGATGGCACCGTCAAGGAGGCCGCGGCCGAGCAGGTGAACCTGCATCGCTATGCCGAACAGGACATGCTGAAGATCTATCGCAAGGACCTCGCGCAGGCTGCTGTCCTGGCGATCAAACAATGGACTTTCACGGTACCCACCGAAGGGCCTTCCGCGCAGCAGCCGTACTGGTATGTCTCCGTTCCCGTGCACTTCCTTCTTGGCAACGACGATTACAACGGGCACGCCTACGGCATGTGGGAGATCTACGTGCGCGGTCCGCGGGAAGCCATTCCCTGGTTCACCGACGAAAAGAGGCTTGCCGAAGCCGTCGACGCGACGCCCGACGGCAGCGTTCACCAGCTGGGCAGTGGCGCGGAACTCATGACATCGCTCGCGCCCAACTGAGCACGCCGAAAAGCGCCTGGCAATGCGGGAACGACTCGCTGGAGGACCGTAACTGGCGCGTTACCGCCCGTCTGCTCGAAACGCCACCACCATCGGCGTGGTCATCATCGTGGTGACTATGGCCATCACCAGCAACAGCGTGAACATCGCGCTGTTGATGACGCCGGCATCCAGGCCCACCTTGATGACGATCAGCTCCATCATGCCGCGAGCGTTCATCAGCGAACCGATGGTGAGACTGTCGCGCCAGTTCTGACCAGCAAGGCGTGCGCCAGCCGTACCGCCCAGCAACTTGCCGGCCACGGAAACCGCGAGCACCAGCAGCAGCGCGGCACCCGCACCGCCGGTAAGCAGCTTCGAGCTGGTGCTCAAACCGGCAAGCACGAAGAACACCGGCAACAGCGCAGCCACGGTGACGTGCTCCACGCGTTCGATCAGGTTTTGCAGCAATCGATCGTCGCGCGGCAGGCAGGCACCGAACAGGAAGGCACCGAACACGGCATGCAGGTTGAGCCATTCCGTCACCGCTGCGCAGCCAAATGCGCCCGCGAGCAGAAAGGCGAGCACGGCGGCGTCGGCCTGCCCCTCGGGCGCGTGACGCGCCAGCAATGTTGCGCATAGCGGTCGAAGCACGAACCACGTCACCGCCAGCAACACCGCCAGGCCGATGATGGTTCGCCAGAACGGCGCCCAATTGCCATGTGCGCTGATCAGCGCAACCACGAACGCCAGCGCGATCCACGCCAGCACATCCGCCACGGCCGCGGCGGCAATGCCCAGCCGCCCGGGAATGCTGTCCGTGATACCGCGTTCTTTCACGATGCGCGCCATCACGGGCAACGCGGTGATGGCGCATGCCGTGGCGAGGAATGCCGTGAACGCCAGCCTGGTAATGCCCGGCGGCGCGTAATCGTCGTAAAGCCACGGCGCCACGCTCCACGCAAGCAACGCGGGAACCACAACGGCGAGACCGCCGATCCACGCGGCCGGACGCAACAACCCACCCTGCGCATGGGCAGGCACGCGCAACTCCGCCCCCACCACCATCATGAAAAGCACCAGGCCCAGCGTGCTGAGGCTTTGCAGGTTGCCCAGGCTTTCGGCGGGAAACAGTTGCTGTTGCCAGTCGGGTGCGATGGCACCGAAAACAATGGGCCCCAGGGCGAGGCCCGCCAGCATCTCGCCGATCACGGCCGGCTGGCCGACGCGACGCGCGATGGCCGCGATCAATCGCGAGACCACGATGATCACCAGCAGTTGGACGAGCAACAGGGGATGACCCATGGAATCGATATCGTTTGGATGGCCGAACGGCGATGCCCGAGCTTGCCTGCGGGTGACACCGTCCGCAACAACCTTCGCCGATGGCTAACCGCTAGGATGCACGCCACACCGGAGGACAACGGCACGATGGCCCACGTATTGATTCCCCTGCCCCACCTCGACTTCGATCCCAGCGAAGTCGCCGTGCCGTGGCGCATCCTCGTCGAGGCCGGCCACCATGTGACGTTCGCCACGCCCCAGGGTGCGGTCGCCAGTGCCGATCCGATCATGCTGAGCGGCGAAGGGCTGGACCCGTGGGGTTTCGTGCCGGGCTTGCGCAAGTTGCGGCTGTTCGGGCTGTTGCTGCGGGCGAATGCCGATGCGCGTCGCGACCATGCCGCGCTGATGAAAGACGCCGCCTTCAACGCTCCCATCGCGTGGAACGCCATCGAGCCGGATCGCTACGGCGGCCTGCTGCTGCCCGGCGGCCATTGCGCGCGCGGCGTGCGCGAGTACCTGGAAAGCGGGCGCCTGCAGCAGGTGACGGCGAACTTCTTCGAAGCCGGCAAGCCGGTCGCCGCCATTTGTCACGGCGTGGTGCTGGCCGCGCGCAGCCAACGGGCCGATGGCCGTTCGGTGCTGCACGGCCGGCGCACCACCGCGCTTACCTGGGCACTGGAGAAATCCGCCTGGTCGCTCACGCGCATCACGCGCTTCTGGGACCCGGACTATTACCGCACCTATCCCGACGGCAAGGGGCAACCCGCGGGTTACATGTCGGTGCAGCAGGAAGTCACCCGCGCCCTCGCCGACGCCACCGACTTCCTCGAAGTACCGGCGGACGCCCCCCATCGCGGCCGCAAGCCCTCGGGCATGGTTCGCGACAGCGATACCGACGACACGCCGGCCTTCGGGGTGCGCGATGGCAACTACGTCTCGGCCCGCTGGCCGGGCGACGTGCACCGCTTTGCCCGCGAATTCGCAGGGCTGCTTGAGACGGCTCGCGACACGCCTCTTTGAGACATAAATCGCCCGCGCCCCACTTGCATTTTTCGTCCGGTCGCCAACGCCGATCTCCCCGAAAATTTCCTAGCTTTTCGTAACCTCGCCACCATCTTGGAGTTTTCGGGCTTATCCACGGCCAATCCACAATCTATTGGGTTGACCGACCCCGGTCAGCCCGATATGTTGTGCCTCGTCGGTGCCACTCTCAGACTTACGGTCGGAATGGCTTAAAAGGGAACCCGGTGTAATTCCGGGACTGCCCCGCAGCGGTAAGTGGAAACGAAAGCACCCATCTGCACTGGCCCTCCGTGGCTGGGAAGCGGGCGCAAGTAGGTCGGGCCTCACCGCCCATGTCCACGAGTCCGAAGACCTGCCGGCACATCACGGCCCAACGCCGTGGTGCGTGGTGACGGCTTCCGCGGGGAAGCGCGTCGATGCGCGGGGCGCTGCCCTGCTGCTCGACCGTCGGCCCGCGAAAACCCCACCTTTTCTTTCAGCCCTGCGCGCGGGAGCAGGCGGTTGATGACCAAGCTTGGAGCGAAGTCGCCATGCAACCTATCGATACCACCGGCCGCGAACGTGAAGACGATCGCGCCGACACTGCTGTTTTTCCCGCCGACACTGCCGTGGCCGAGGCCCCGCGCACGGATGCTCCGTTCGCGCTGACCCCGCCGCACAACCCAGGCCAGATGCGCGTGACCAAGCGCAGCGGCCGCCAGGAAGTCGTGGACGTCAACAAGATCGTCCGCGCCGTGACCCGCAGCGCCGAAGGGCTGCACGGGGTCGATCCCATGCGCGTGGCGCTGAAGACCATTGGCGGCCTGTACGACGGCGCCACCACGCAGGAGCTGGACCAGCTCTCCATCCGCACCGCCGCCGCACTCACCGCGGAAGAGCCGGAATACGGCCAGCTCGCGGCGCGCCTGCTGGGCGCGTTCATCGACAAGGAAGTGAGCGGCCAGGAAATCCAGAGCTTCTCGCAGTCCATCGCGCGTGGCGCGGAGCTGGGCATCCTCAACGATCGCTTGCGCGACTTCGTGGCCACCAACTCGCGCAAGCTCAACGACGCGATCGATCCGCTCGCCACGCGCCGCTTCGAATACTTCGGCCTGCGCACCGTGTACGACCGCTACCTGCTGCGTCATCCGCAGCTGCGCAAGGTCATCGAGACGCCGCAGCACTTCTTCATGCGCATTGCCTGCGCGCTGGGCGGCAACGAAATCGGCGAAACGCTGGAGCTGTATCGCCTGCTGTCGTCGCTGGAATACATCGCCAGCTCGCCGACACTGTTCAACGCCGGCACCGCGCACGAGCAACTCAGTTCGTGCTTCCTGCTCGACTCGCCGCTGGACTCGCTCGAATCCATCTACGAGAAGTACGGCGACGTGGCCAAGCTCAGCAAGTTCGCCGGTGGCATTGGCCTGGCGTACTCGCGCGTGCGTTCGCGCGGCTCGCTGATCAAGGGCACCAACGGCCACTCCAACGGCCTGGTGCCGTGGCTGAAGACGCTGGACGCGTCCGTGGCTGCTGTGAACCAGGGTGGCAAGCGCAAGGGCGCGGCCTGCGTTTACCTGGAACCGTGGCACGGCGACATCGAGGAGTTCCTCGAGCTGCGCGACAACACGGGTGACGAGGCACGCCGCACGCACAACCTGAACCTCGCCAACTGGATTCCGGACGAATTCATGCGTCGCGTGGAGATCGACGGCGAGTGGTCGCTGTTCGATCCCAAGGTGGTGCCGCACTTCGTCGACAGCTGGGGCGAGACGTTCGAGAAGGCTTACCGCGAAGCGGAAGCCGCTGGTCTTGCCGTGAAGAAGGTGAAGGCACGCGAGCTCTACGCCCGCATGCTGCGCACGCTGGCCCAGACCGGCAACGGCTGGATGACCTTCAAGGACCGCAGCAACGCCACCAGCAACCAGACGGCGAAGGCGGAAAACGTCATTCACCTGTCCAACCTGTGCACGGAAATCCTGGAAGTCACCAATGCCGACGAAACGGCGGTGTGCAACCTGGGCTCCGTGAACCTATCGCGTCACGTCGTGGATGGCCGCTTCGATTTCGACAAGCTCGCCGCCACCGTGCGTACCGCGGTGCGCCAGCTGGATCGCGTGATCGACCTGAACTTCTACCCGATCGATACCGCCAAGGTCGCCAACAACAAGTGGCGTCCGGTGGGCCTGGGCGTGATGGGCCTGCAGGACGTGTTCTTCAAGCTGCGCCTGGCGTTCGATTCGGCCGAAGCACTGGAACTGTCCACGCGCATCGCCGAAGAGATCTATTACAACGCGCTGTCGCAGTCCAACGAACTGGCGATGGAACAGGGAGCCCACCCGGGCTTTGCCGAAACGCGCGCCGCCCTTGGTGAACTCCAGTTCGATTACTGGACGAACGCCACGCCGCACGACAAGGCACGCTGGGACGAACTGCGCGAGTCGATCAAGGCCAAGGGCCTGCGCAACTCGCTGCTGATCGCCATCGCACCGACGGCCACCATCGCGTCGATTGCCGGTTGCTACGAGTGCATCGAGCCGCAGGTGAGCAACCTGTTCAAGCGCGAAACGCTGTCGGGCGACTTCCTGGTGGTGAACCGTTACCTGGTGGAAGAGCTGAAGACGCTCGGCCTGTGGACCGCGGACATCCGCGACGCCATCAAGCTGGCGGAAGGTTCCATCCAGGGCATCAACGCCATTCCGGAACGCCTGCGCCTGATCTATCGCACCGTGTGGGAACTGCCGCAGAAGGCGCTGATCGACCTGGGCGCCGCACGCGGTGCGTACATCGACCAGAGCCAGTCGCTGAACCTGTTCATGGAAAACCCGAACATCGGCCAGCTCAGCTCCATGTACATGTACGCCTGGAAGTCCGGCATCAAGACCACGTATTACCTGCGTTCGCGCCCGGCCACGAAGATTGCCAAGACGACGGTTTCCGCCGCTCCGGCAGCGAAGCCGGCTGCACCGGTGGTGGACGAGCAGGATCAGGCGAATGCGGCGGTGTTCTGCTCGCTGGAGAATCCGGAGTATTGCGAGGCTTGTCAGTAAGCCTCTCCGTCATCTCCGCGAAGACGGGGATTCAGTGACTTTCTGCACGACTGGAAAGGCGCTGGATTCCCGCCTGCGCGGGAATGACGATCAGGGAATGAGGTCAGTATAAAGGTCGCGCCAGTGGCGGTTGGTCTCTTCCACCAACCTCAATTTCCAGGCTCGATTCCATTTCTTGATGGCCTTTTCCCGACTGATCGCTGACTCCATGGATTCGTGCAACTCGTACCAAACCAGATGATGGACTTGGTACTGCTTCGTAAATCCTTCGGTGGCATCGTTTCGGTGCTGCCAGATGCGATCAGCAAGGTTCGACGTAACACCTGTGTACAACGTGCCATTCCGCTGGCTGGCAAGGATGTAGACGCAAGGTTGTCGTTCGCGCATCACGGCTCTTTCCGCTGACTCCGGTCAGAGCTTGCTTCACCCGACAATCCAATACGACCGTCATTCCCGCGAAGGCGGGAATGACGAGCTGAAGAACAAAGAAGCGCGCCGCATGTCTGGCGCGACACCCACCAGGAACCCCCATGTCCACCCAACACATCCTTGATCCCGGCTTCGAACTCACCCTGCGCCCCATGCGCTACCCCGAGTTCTACGAGATGTATCGCAACGCGATCAAGAACACGTGGACGGTGGAAGAAGTCGATTTCTCGCTGGACACGACGGACCTGCACTCCAAGATGTCCGATGCGGACCGTCACCTGATCCATCGCCTCGTGGCGTTCTTTGCCACCGGCGACACCATCGTGGCGAACAACCTGGTGCTGAACCTGTACCAGCACATCAACGCGCCCGAAGCGCGCATGTATCTCTCGCGCCAGCTGTTCGAGGAAGCGCTGCACGTGCAGTTCTACCTCACGCTGCTCGATACCTACATTCCCGATCCAAACGAGCGCAACAAGGCGTTCGCGGCCATCGAGAACATTCCTTCGATTCGCCAGAAGGGTGAGTTCTGCTTCAAGTGGATCGACTCCATCCAGAACCTGCAGAAACTGGAAACGCGCGAACAGCGTCGCCAGTTCCTGCTCAACCTGATCTGCTTTGCCGCGTGCATTGAAGGCCTGTTCTTCTTCGCTGCCTTCGCCTACGTGTACTTCCTGCGTTCGCGCGGCCTGCTGCACGGCCTGGCGTCGGGCACCAACTGGGTGTTCCGCGACGAGAGCTGCCACATGGCGTTCGCGTTCGACGTGGTTCGCACAGTGCGCTCGGAAGAGCCTGACCTGTTCGACGACCAGATGCGCGCGCAGATCGAGGAAATGCTGGAAGACGCCATCGCCTGCGAAACCCAGTTCGCCGAAGACGTGCTCTCCGGCGGCGTGGCCGGCCTGTCCGTGAAGGACATGCGCCAGTACCTCGAATACTGCGCCGACCAGCGCCTGGTCCAGCTTGACCTGCCCAAGAAGTACGGCTCGAAGAACCCGTTCGACTTCATGGACCTGCAGGACGTGCAGGAAGTGACCAACTTCTTCGAACGCCGCGTTTCCGCCTACCAGGTGGGCGTTCAGGGCGAAGTCGCGTTCGACATGTCGTTCTGATCCACACGCGACGCTGGCTCCCAGGCCTTGTAGGCTTGGGAGCCACAGGCGGCCCTTCCCCTGCCGCCGGAGTCGCGCATGTCACTGCCTTCTCTTTCACGGCTCTCGCTCGCCACGCTGAAGCCGTTGCCGCTGTGGTCCATCGTGCTCGTGCTGTCGGTGACATTGGTCGCCGTGCTTGAAGCGATGCATCTTTCCGCGGCGTTGCTGATCGGTTCCATGGTGGCCGCCATCATCGTGGCTTCGCTCGAAGGCCGATTGCAGATCGGCGCCTTGCCGTTCACCGCCGCACAGGCGATCGTCGGCGCGATGATCTCCCGCAGTTTCAGCCCCGCCTTGCTGCATGAAGCGGTGCGCGAGTGGCCATTGTTCCTCGCCGCTGTCGCATCCGTGATCGCCGTGAGCGTCGGCCTGGGATGGACACTCGCGAAACGACGCGTGCTGCCTGGCACCACTGCCATCTGGGGCTCCTTTCCCGGCGCTGCCACGGCGATGGCATTGATGGCCGAAGCATTCGGCGCTGACGTTCGCCTCGTTGCCTTCATGCAATACCTGCGCGTGCTGCTCGTGGCCGTGGTTGCTTCGACCGTGGCGCGCTTGACGGTGGCGGGTGGTCACACACCCACGCCGGTCTGGTTCGCTGCAGTTCCTATCGTTCCGCTGATCCTCACCATGCTGCTCGCACTCGGCAGCGCGTTCATCGCGCAGCGCCTGCGCATTCCGGCCGGCGCGCTCTTGCTTCCCATGTTCCTGTGCGCGTTGGTGCAAGACCTCGGCTGGTTCCCCATCACCCTGCCCGCGTGGTTGCTTGCGTTGAGCTATGCGGTGATCGGCTGGTGCATTGGCCAGCGCTTCACGCGCGAGATTCTTGGCTATGCGCTGCATGCCATGCCGCGCGTATTCGGCGCGATCCTCGCCCTGATCGGGATCTGCGCGTTGTTGTCGTGGGGATTGATGAAAGTGAGCGGCGTGGATGCGCTGACGGCGTACCTGGCGATGAGCCCGGGCGGCGCGGATTCGGTGGCGATCATTGCGGCGTCATCGAAGGTGGACATGCCGTTCGTGATGGCGATGCAGAGCGTGCGGTTCTTGCTGGTGGTGCTGTTGGGACCAGGGATTGCTCGGTGGGTGGCGAGTCGAGTGGAAAAAATCCCCGCAGAGTAACGGCGCTGTTACTCCCTCTCCCCTCCGGGGAGCGGGTTGGGGAGAGGGGCCACCCCGCGAGAACCTGCCCTAATCTCTGTGGGAGCGCACCCTGTGCGCGACAAGCCAACGGAGCGCTAACGACGAGACTCCGCGGTCGCGCACAGGGTGCGCTCCTACAGAGAGAGCGCGGCGGTATCGATCAAGGCAAGGCTTCGAGCCCCTGTGTTGCTCCTGCCCTGGCTCTTGCCTTGGCTCTTGCCTTGGGGTCCCCGTATGACAGCGGCGTGCGGGTGAAGGAATAGCCCGCAGGGTGGCTGGCATGGATGCGAGCCAATTTGTCGTCAGGGCTGGATGCCCTGTCGACAAACCCCGTAGCCCGCACGCGAACCTGGAGGGCTGGAAGCCCGGAAGGCGCGTCATCCGGGGTGCCTTTTCTTTTGGTTACTTTTCTTGACTCCGGGCATCCTGCCCTCCGCCCTTCGGGCCGGCTTCGCCGTTCGCATGCGCTCCTGCGCATGCGTGGGCAAGCAAAGAAAAGTGACCCGGCCTCCGGCAGGAGGTCGGAAGCCCGCGGCAGGCGGCCCAGGTCACGGTTTCGCTTCAACCGTGCGGCAGAGCCAAAAGCAAAGTCACTGGATGACCGGCCCTTCGGCCGTTGAAAAGCGCCTCCCGCCTTCGCGGGAATGACGGTG
>NZ_QAVX01000035.1 GCF_003121485.1 Dyella sp. C11
GAGGTGTATAAGAGACAGCCTCAATCCTCACTACTCACCGTCGTATTCCGCCCCCGCTGCTTCGCCTGGTACAACCGGCGATCCACCAGCTCAAGGAACGACAACCGCTCGTCGCCATGCATCGGCACCACCGTGCCTGCACCAATGCTCATCGTGAGCGACTTGCGCGCCATCGAGCGCTCGTGCGGAATCCACTCCTGCTCGATCAGCGCATGGCAACGCGCCGCCATCTGGCTTGCCTCGCCCGCGTCGGTATCGGGCAACACCAGCACGAACTCTTCGCCGCCGAAGCGCGCGAGGAAATCCTGCGAGCGACGTATGGTCTTCTCCAGCACGCGCGCCACCAGCTTCAGGCAGTAATCGCCCTGCACGTGGCCGTAGGTATCGTTGTATTGCTTGAAGTAATCGATATCGAGCATCAGCAGCGACAGCGGACGACCACTGCGGCGCGCCTGCTCCCAGTCTTCCTCGAACACGCTGTCGAAGCGGCGACGATTGGCGATGCCGGTAAGGCCGTCCTTGAACGACAGCGCTTCCAGTTCGCGCTGCAGTTCGATCAGGCGCTGCTCGGTGCGCTTGCGTTCGCTGATGTCGAACATGAAACCGACCAGCGCGTCCACCTCACCGCTGTCGTTGCGCACCACATGCACCACGTCGCGAATCCACACGTAGTCGCCGTCTTTGGTAAGCGCGCGGTAGTCGGCTTCGTGCTCCACGCCCGCCTTCGACTGCGCCACGCAGAAATTCACGGCCCACTCGCGGTCTTCCGGATGAATGCGCTCGGCCCAGTCCTGCACGCTGACCCAGCTGTCCGGCGCCCAGCCCAGCAGTTCTTCGATCTGCGGACCAATATAGGAGAACGACAGGTTGTCCCACTGGATGCGCCAGGGAATGGCCTTGGTGGATTCCAGCAGGGTCTTGTAGACCAGACTTTCTTCTTCCAGCTTCTCGACGATCTCGGACATGGGCGTCTCGTGGCGCGTGGCTTCGGATCACTCTACGAAGCAACCATCGTGCCGTGCCCATGTGACAACCCGCCGTGGGCGGCAAACGCCGGCCCATCGCGGATTTGCCCCGCATCGACCACTGCGAAGACGAACCGGCGCCACAACAGATTGGCCCCGCCCGGTCAGTTCCCGACGCGTTTAGGCGAGCCCGGTCAGCCCCGACGGCAGCAGCATGGTCGCCGCCTCCACGTGCGTCGCCTTGCCGATCACCAGCTTGATGAGCAGCAGCCAGACGAAAATCGTGACCAGCGAGCTGATCACGCTGACCACCATGGCGCGCTTGAATGGAATGATCAACGCTTGCTGTATCACCAGCGCGCCCGCCAGGAATGTCAGTACGAAGGCCAGCAGGCCGTTCGACACCAGCGCCTCACTGGCCTGCGACACTGTGTATTGAAGGAACAGCACCAGCACGATCCACCACACGCCGGTGCGCTGCGCCCCCATGGCGTTGGCGATGTACTTCAGGGGAAGCACCATCGCGGCAATCGCGACGGCCATGACCACGAGAACGAGCAACATGAATGCCATCCTTGGCGGGAGGGGACCTGTCTCCCTGGTAATCGCAAGTATTTGCGATTCCTCTTATGGCCGTCAACTGCTCGCCCAAAAGAAAAGCCCCCGACACAAGGCCGGGGGCTTCTGGCAAAAAACGACTCAGCGCAGGCCGGTTTCGGCGCGTGCAATCACGATGCGCTGGATCTCGCTGGTGCCTTCGTAGATCTCGGTGATCTTGGCATCGCGGAAGTAACGCTCCAGCGGCATTTCGCGGGAGTACCCCATGCCACCGTGGATCTGCACGGCCTGGTGCGAATTCCACATCGCAGCCTCCGAAGCCACCAGCTTGGCCATCGAGGCCTCGGTGCCGAAACGGCCGCCGTTCTTCTCCGCTTCGCCCTTGGTCCAGGCGGCGCGCAGCGTCAGCAGCATGGCGGCATCCAGCTTGCACTTCATGTCGGCGATCTTGGCCTGCGTCATCTGGAACGTACCGATGGGCGTGCCAAACGCCTTGCGGTCGCGCGACCACTGCACCGACGCCTCGTACGCGGCACGCGCAATACCCACCGCCTGCGAGGCGATGCCGATGCGGCCTGCATCGAGCAGGCTCATGCCCATCGCAAAGCCCTTGCCTTCCTGGCCCAGCAGGTTTTCTTTCGGGCACACGTAATCGGTGAATTCGATTTCGCAGGTGGCCGATGCGCGAATGCCAAGCTTGGGTTCGCTCTTGCCGGCGTGGAAGCCCGGCAGCTGCGTGTCGATGATGAAGGCCGACACGCCCTTCGCGCCGATGCCCGGCGTGGTGATGGCAAACAGGATGATGTAGCGCGCCACCATGCCCGAGGTGATCCAGCTCTTCTTGCCGTTGATCACCCAGTCGCCATTGGCGTTCTTGGTGGCGCGGGTGTGCATGGCCGAGGCGTCCGAGCCCGACTGCGGCTCGGTGAGCGCATAGGCGCCAATGGCCTCGCCCTGCGCAATGGCGCGCACGTACTTCTGCTTCTGCTCTTCCGTGCCGTGCTTGAGGATGCCGGTGCAGAACAGCGAATTGTTCACCGACATGATGGTCGCCGTGGCGGCATCGGCCGAGGCGATCTCGATCATGGCCAGCACGTAGGCAATCGGGTCCATGCCCGCGCCGCCGTACGCTTCCGGCACCTCGATGCCCATCAGGCCCAGCTGGCCCATCTCGCGGATATTCTCCAGCGGGAATTCCCCCTTCTCATCCAGCTCAGCCGCCACCGGCGCAATGCGCTTCTGCGCAAAATCGCGGGCAATGGCTTGAATCGACAGCTGGTCGTCGGTGAAACGGAAATCCATGAAAGACTCCAAGGGGGATCAGGGAAGCCGGCTATTTTAGCGTGCTCCGTGTTTCCACCTCTGTGCGGGTGCAGCAAGGGAACCACGGCCTTATGTAGGAGCGCGCTGGCGCGCGACCGCCACCTTCCCGCCCTCCTCGCCCGCCTGTCGCGCGCAAGCGCGCTCCTACAGGTAAGCCCCGTCCTTGACGTGGCGCCCTCCCAGTCCTAGCCTTATGTATCTCTGCATCGCGATATAAGGATACTCATGGACTTGGCCACCGCCTCCAGCGTCTTGCGCCTGCTGGCGGACCCCACGCGTGTGCGCCTGCTCGCCCTGCTCGAGCGCGAGGAACTCACCGTGGCCGAGCTCGCTGCGGTGCTGCACCTGGCGCAGCCGCGCGTGTCCACGCACCTGGCCAAGCTCAAGGAAGCCGAACTGGTGCGCGACCGTCGCGCCGGCGTCTCCGCCTACTACCGCGCCAACGCCGAAACCGACGAACACCTGCAGGTGTTGCTCAAGTCCCTGCGCGACAACATCGACGACGCGCTGCTGCGCGAAGACGCCGAACGCCTGCCCAGCGTGCTCGCGCAACGCGCCAGCGAAGAAGGCTGGGCCGACACGGTGGCTGGCGACATGGAGCGCCACTACTCGCCCGGCCGCACCTGGGAAACGCTTGCGCGCTCGCTGTTGCAGCTGCTGGAAACCGGCGACGTGCTCGACATCGCTTCCGGCGATGGCATCACCGCCGAACTGCTGGCACCGCACGCGCACTCCATCGTCTGCATCGACAGCAGCGAACGCGTGGTGGACGCCGCCTCGCAACGCTTGAAGCCTTTCACCAACGTCGAAGTGCGCCAGGGCGACATGCACGCCCTCGAACTCGGCGAACGCCGCTTCGACCTTGTACTGATGCTGCACGCCCTTACCTACGCCGAACACCCGGCCAAGGCCGTGGCCGAAGCCGCGCGCGTGCTGCGCAGTGGCGGCCGCCTGCTTGCCGTGACGCTGGGCAAGCACGACCACCGCGCCGTGGTGGAACCGTTCGACCATCGCAACCTCGGTTTCGCGCACGACGAACTCACCGGCTTCGCCAAACAAGCCGGCCTGGAAGCATTGAGCTGTACGCGGCTGAGCCGCGAGCGCAAGGCCCCGCACTTCGAAGTGATCAGCCTGCTCGCGCGCAAGCCCTGAGGCGAGGAGTTCCCATGAGCGCACTTCCCTGGCTCCACCCCGATCGCGTTGCCCTTCTCGAAAAAGGCCTGCGCGAACGGATCCTCATTATCGACGGCGGCATGGGCACCATGCTGCAAGGTCATCAGCTGGACGAAACCGCCTTCCGTGGCGAACGCTTCGTGGACGGTCACGACAGCGCGCACGCGCACGCGCACGACCATCCCGGCAGCTGCGACCTGAAGGGCAACAACGACCTGCTCACGCTCACTACGCCGGACATTATTCGCGGCGTGCACGAGGCGTATCTGGAAGCCGGCGCGGATCTCGTTGAAACCAACACGTTCAACTCCACGCGCATCAGCCAGGCGGATTACCACCTGGAACACCTGGCGTACGAACTGAACCTGGAAGGCGCGCGCCTCGCCCGCGCCGCCTGCGACAAATACGAAGCGAAAACGCCGGACAAACCGCGTTTCGTCATCGGCGTGCTCGGCCCCACCAGCCGCACCGCGTCGCTGTCGCCCGACGTCAACGACCCCGGCTTCCGCAACGTCACCTTCGAAGAACTGGTGACCAACTACACCGAGTCCACCGCAGGCCTGGTGGACGGCGGCGCCGACATCATCATGGTCGAGACCATCTTCGACACGCTCAACGCGAAGGCCGCGTTGTTCGCCGTAAGCGAGATGTTCCGCGAACGCGGCGCGCGCCTGCCCGTGATGATCTCCGGCACCATCACCGACCGCTCCGGCCGCACGCTGTCGGGCCAGACCGCCGAAGCGTTCTACTACTCCGTGCAGCATGCCCGCCCGATTTCAGTGGGACTCAACTGCGCACTCGGCGCCGCCGATCTGCGCCCGCACGTGCAGGTGCTCGCCAACACCGCCACCTGTTTCGTCAGCACCCATCCGAATGCCGGCCTGCCCAACGCGTTCGGCGAATACGACGAAACGCCGGAACAGATGGCAGCCGTGATCGGCGGTTTTGCGCGCGATGGCTTGCTCAACATGGTCGGCGGTTGTTGCGGCACCACGCCGGCGCATATCAAGGCGATTGCGGAGGCTGTGCGTGGTGTGACGCCACGTGCGTTGCCCGTCGAAGCGCAGGAAGCGGCGTAATGCAAAGTGCCATTTCGGGCATAACCAGCAATAGCGTATCGCCGGACTCCCCTCACCGTCATTCCCGCGAAGGCGGGAATCCAGTGACTTTTAGGCGTCCGAGCAAGGAACAAAGCCGCTGGATCCCTGCCTTCGCAGGGATGACGAGCAAAAAAACGACGATCGTCGCGGCCAACGTAACGCACTCACCTCAATCCTCGCCCCACCACGGCGAGCCGGAAACCGCATGATGCCCCGCTACACCCGACTCTCCGGCCTCGAACCGCTGGTCATCACACCTGACCTGCTCTTCGTCAACGTCGGCGAGCGCACCAACGTCACCGGTTCCGCGCAGTTCCGCAAGCTCATCAAGGAAGAGCGTTACGAAGAAGCCGTGGACGTCGCACGCCAGCAGGTAGCCAGCGGCGCGCAGATCATCGACGTCAACATGGACGAAGGCCTGATCGATTCGGAAGCCGCCATGACGCGCTTCCTCAACCTGATCGCCGCCGAACCCGACATCGCCCGCGTGCCGGTGATGGTGGATTCGTCCAAGTGGACCGTGATCGAAGCCGGCCTGCGCTGCCTGCAGGGCAAGGGCATCGTCAACTCCATCTCCATGAAGGAAGGCGAGGAACTGTTCCTCGAACACGCGCGCAAGGTGCAGCAGTACGGCGCCGCCGTGGTGGTGATGGCATTCGACGAACAAGGGCAGGCCGACACCTGCGAACGCAAGGTGGAAATCTGCTCGCGCGCGTTCGAGCTGCTCACGCGTGAACTCGATTTCGCCCCCGAAGACATCATCTTCGACCCCAACATCTTCGCCATTGCCACCGGCATCGAGGAACACAACAACTACGCGGTGGACTTCATCGAAGCCACCCGCGAGATCAAGCGTCGTTTCCCGTATTCACATGTGTCGGGCGGCGTATCCAATGTGTCGTTCTCGTTCCGCGGCAACAACCTGGTGCGCGAAGCGATCCATTCCGTGTTCCTCTACCACGCCATCAAGGCGGGCATGGACATGGGCATCGTCAACGCCGGCGCGTTGATGATCTACGACGACCTGCCGGAAGAACTGCGCGAACGCGTCGAAGACGTGGTGCTCAATCGCCGCAGCGATGCCACCGAACGCCTGCTGGAAATCGCCGACAACTACAAGGCGAAGAAAGGCGAAGTCGTCGTCGAGAACCTTGCCTGGCGCGACAAGCCCGTGCGCGAACGCCTGAGCCATGCCCTCGTGCACGGCATCGACCAGTACGTGGTGGAAGACACCGAACTGGCACGACAGGAATCCACGCGCCCGCTGGATGTCATCGAAGGCCCGCTGATGGACGGCATGAACGTGGTCGGCGACCTGTTCGGTGCCGGCAAGATGTTCCTGCCGCAAGTGGTGAAGTCCGCCCGCGTGATGAAGAAGGCCGTGGCCCACCTTATTCCCTTCATCGAAGAGGAAAAGGCGCGCACCGGCGATGCCGGCAAGTCCAACGGCAAGATCATCATGGCCACCGTGAAAGGCGACGTGCACGACATCGGCAAGAACATCGTCGGCGTGGTGCTCCGCTGCAACAACTTCGACGTGGTCGATCTTGGCGTCATGGTGCCCACGCAGAAAATCCTGGAGACCGCGATTGCCGAGAACGCCGACATCATCGGCCTTTCCGGCCTCATCACGCCCTCGCTGGAAGAAATGAGCCAGGTCGCGCGCGAAATGCAGCGCCAGAACTTCCAGATCCCGTTGATGATCGGCGGCGCCACCACCTCACGCGCGCACACCGCGCTGAAGATCGAGCCACACTACAAATCGCCCACCGTGTGGGTGAAGGACGCCTCGCGTGCTGTCGGCGTAGCGCAGTCGCTGGTCAGCAAGGAACTGGTCGACAACTTCATCGCCAAGGTAAAGGCCGAATACGCCGAAGTGCGCGAACGCCACAAGACTCGCGGCAGCGGCAAGCCGCTAGTGTCGCTGGAAAAGGCACGCGGCCAACGCTTCACCTGCGACTGGGCTGCCTACGAACCGCCGCAACCCAAGCAGCCGGGCGTTACCGTCTTCAACGACTACGATCTCGCCGAACTGCGCGACTACATCGACTGGTCGCCCTTCTTCAACGCGTGGGAACTGGCCGGCCGCTACCCCGCCATCCTCACCGACGAGGTCGTCGGCAAGCAGGCCACCGAATTGTTCAAAGACGCGCAAGCGATGCTGGACAAACTCATCGCCGAAAAGTGGCTCACTGCCAGCGGTGTGATCGGGTTCTGGCCCGCCCACTCCGTTGGCGACGACATCGCCCTTCTCCCTCTCCCCTTGAGGGAGGAGGCCGGGGAGAGGGGCCAAGACTCGCCCCAGTCCGCATCCAAGCCAGTGGCAGTACTCCACCACCTCCGCCAACAAGTCGACAAACCCGTCGAACGCCCCGACTTCTGCCTCTCCGACTTCATCGCTCCCAAGTCGGCAGGCAAACAGGACTGGATCGGCGGCTTCGCCGGCACCGCCGGCATCGGCATCGACGAACACGTCGCGCGCTTCGAAGCCGCGCACGACGACTACTCGTCCATCCTGCTCAAGGCCCTCGCCGACCGCCTCGCCGAAGCCTTCGCCGAGCGCATGCACGAACGCGTGCGCCGCGAATTCTGGGGCTACGCCGCCGACGAATCGCTCGACAACGCATCGCTGATCGACGAAAAGTACAAAGGCATCCGCCCCGCGCCCGGCTACCCGGCCTGCCCGGATCACACCGAGAAAGGCACGCTGTTCGCACTGCTCGGCGCCACGGAAAAGGTAGGCATCGAACTCACCGACAGCTTCGCCATGTTCCCCACGGCGGCCGTATCCGGCTGGTACTTCTCGCACCCGGACAGCCAGTACTTCGTGGTAGGCCGCCTCCCCCGCGAACAGGTAGACGACTACGCCAAGCGCAAAGGCTGGACCCGCGAACAAGCCGAACGCTGGCTAGCCCCCAACCGTGATTACGCCCCGGACTGACCAAGCCCCCACGCGGCCGCCGCCCCTTGTAGGAGCGCACTCGTGCGCGACCACACCACAGATGCATCGCCTCGCAAGGCCGTCGCGCACAAGTGCGCTCCTACAGAAAAGAAACGCCCCTCCAGCGCACCGCCACACCAACTGTGGGAGCGCACCCTGTGCGCGACAGCAGCACCACCGTGACACCCCTCCGGCCGGCAGTCGCGCACAGGGTGCGCTCCCACAGAAAATCGATGCACCTCAACGCGCCGACTGCTGAAATCGCGCCTGCATGCGCGCAGGACGCAAAAACACCAGCACCGAAATGATGGCAAACACCCAGCAAGACCATTGTAGGAGCGCACTCGTGCGCGACCGCCACGCCACAATTGCACCGCCACGCAGAGCGGTCGCGCACAAGCGCGCTCCTACAGAAAAGAAACGCCCCATCCAGCGCACCGCCACACCAAAATGTGGGAGCGCACCCTGTGCGCGACAGCCACACCACAACCACACCACTCCGGCCAGCAGTCGCGCACAGGGTGCGCTCCCACAAGGGGGAATCGATGTACTTCAACGCCCCGTCCGCTGAAACCGCGCCCCAGCACGCCAGCACGACGCATAAAACATCAGCACCGAAATAATGGCGAACACCCAGTAATCCGACGGCACCGGCCCCCACCAATGCTTGTGCCAGGGAATCCACTCCGGTCCGAAACGTGCCAGGCCATACGCCGGGTTCACCACGAACCAGAGGAAATCCTCCACCATCCAGAACAGCATGATGCAGCCGAACACGCGCGCTTCCGCACGCCATGACCAGCTCGCCTGCAACGCCATCGGAAAGTGGAAGAACAGCGCGATAAACGGAAACACCCAGGCGTGATAGCCCGTCATCGCCCGGCCGCCCCAGAAAATATCCAGCAGCCAGTGATGCTCGATGCGCCACGTGGGCAAGTTGCCAGCCCAGCCCGCCGCACCCTCGATCTGCACTTCCACATTGGCGAAGAAATACGCCAACAGCAGCGTCCACAACACCGCGAATATCAGCGCGCGACGAAAGAAGAACGGCTGCATCACGCACCTTCCCTGGCAGCGATATCCGCCAGCACGGTATCCAGCACGGTCTTCGCCGCATGCGGCCGGCCCAGGTCCTTCGCCCGGCGACTCATCTCGGCAAGCTTGTCCGGATGCTGCATCAGATAGCGAACGCGATACACCAGCCCGATGGCATCAATGGCCTTCAGCGCCGCGCCCTGCTCCATCAGGTAATCCGCGTTGTGTTCTTCCTGGCCGGGAATAGGCGCGTTCACGATCATCGGCAAACCCATCGCCAGGCATTCAGACGTGGTCAGTCCCCCCGGCTTGGTCACGATGGCATCGGCGCACGCCATCAGGCGCTCCACCTGATTCGTGAAGCCCTGCGGAAACAGGCGCGACGGGTATTTCGTCGCCAGCGTTTGCAGCGCACCCAGCAGCTTGGTGTTGCGCCCGCAAAGCACGATCAGCTGAAACTCGCCTTCCATGCTCAACAGGCTCTCAGTGATGCTTTCCAGCGCACCAATGCCCGCACCGCCGCCCATCAGCATAAAGGTCTGGCGCGCGGGATCGAGCCCATATTCAGCCGCGCACGCCTCGCGCGACGGCGCTCGCGAAAACGCCGGCATGATGGGAATGCCCGTGACATGCGTGTTCGCCGGTGGAATGCCGTGCGCATGCATGCGGTCGGCAATTTCCTCGTTGCCGGCAAAGTAGCCCGTCATATGCGAGATCACCCACATGCGATGCAGGTCGAAATCGGTCACCTGCACCCACACCGGCACGTGCAGTCGTTCGCGGCGAATCTCGTGCATCAGCAATTCCGCCGGCAGGAAATGCGTGCAGATAATAGCGTCGGGGTTGAATTCCCGGATCGCCTTCAACAAATCGCGCGTGCTCAGCCGCTCGGTCATCCGGCGCATCTTCTGCGTCAGGCCGGAGGGGTTCAGCGTATGGCTGCGCCGATACAGCATGCCCCACAGGTGCGGATGCGCGCTGATCAGCTTGATGTAGAAATCGGCGTACACCTTGCGAAAGCTGTCCGGGACGTAGTCCATCACGTCCAGGTGCAGCGTCGACACGTCGTCGTATTCGTCCGCGTAGGCGCGCAACGCTTCAGCCGCACGCACGTGGCCCGCGCCCGCCGAAACACTCAGCAGAAGGACTCTCTTGCTCATCCAGCGCAACATCCTTGAAGGGTGATGACAAAGCTGGCGACAAGATCGTCGCAAGCGGGCACATCGCAGGGCGCAGCTATACCACAAGCGCGCTAAACGGCCAGACTCGCAAGTTATTGAATGCGGGCGCCGGGGTCACGCCGGAGCAAGGGCCCCCGCTTCGTTCCGGACCCGTAACAGCCCGGAACACGGCCCAGGCTCAGACTTCGCTTTCGACCAGCTCGCGGCGCTTCATCTCGCGCATGTGCACCACAAGGTTGTAGACCGACACGAACGACGGGAAGAAATTGGACAGGATGCCCACCGAGTCGTTCTTGCCAAAGATGAAGTACGACAGCAGCAGCGCGCTGCCGATCACCGACAGCCACCAGAACGACAGCGGCATCACCACCCGCTTCAGCTTGCGGGTGTAGTAAAGCTGCACAAACCAGCGGCTGGTGAACATCACCGAGCCCAGAAAGCCGACAATCTTCCACGGCGTGAACTCAAAGTTGTGCAGCGCCTGGAGAACGTGGTTCATTTCGTGGGTCAGGAAGTCCATGGGACGGGTGCCGGCAAGGTGAAAAGCCGATCATTGTACGCACCCACCTTTCATTCAACTGCCGCCCAGAGTCCTTTTTTCGTCACAAAGGCTTGACCCCTACCCCCAAGGGCCGTATATTTGCGCGCTCGGCGGGCGATTAGCTCAGCGGTAGAGCACTGCCTTCACACGGCAGGTGTCGCAAGTTCGATCCTTGCATCGCCCACCATCGAATCAAAGACTTAGGCCACCCCGCAAGGGTGGCCTTTTTCTTTATACGCGCACCGATACGGCACGGGACAGATCCCCAGATATGGCGCTCTGGCGTGTGTTCTATTCCGTCAACGCTCCTCTGCCCAGTAAAGTCTGCCGCGACATTGGAACAGGGGCCAAGAATGAATCAGTCGCCGTCATCCTTCGACGTCCAGAAGTTCGATATTGAAACGAAGATCGGCCTGTGGCGGGTTATGAATGAAGCTGCCATAGCCAACGGGCGCATCGTCATAAATGCCACTCTTTTAGCTAGCGGTGGTGCAATTGTTGCTCTGCTAGCGCTACTTGGCACTCTGCTTGGCAAAGACACCATGCATCGAGAACTAATCCCTGGTGTCACACACGTCATAGCGTTATTTGCAACCTCGCTGTTCGTGTCCATTGTGACCGCAGGCTTCTCCTATCTCTCGTCGTACTGCTTTTCTATCGAATCAAAACTCATTGTTGAACGAGTGGAGAACAAAACAGTCCGTTGGGAACGTGCTGGCAAATGGTTCGCAAATATCGGCATATTCATGGGCACGGTTGCCATTGCCGCTCTCGGATACGGTGCTTGGACTGGACTCTCACTCCTCCAAACCCTTGGCTAAGAACAAGCCGGCGCCACCAGGAAGCAGGCAACGGGTACAGCGAGTACCCAATCAGGAAAAGAACGAAGTAAGCAAAACTTAAATCAGAGGGTCCTTTCTTTTTTGAAAAGTTGAAGGAAAGTCAATTCTGACCCTTTTTGGTTTCGGCGTCGCAAAAGAAGTGGCGAGAGTCGACTAAGAGTAGCGAAATGAGAAACGCCGCCTGCGGCATAAATGTTCAGCAAGCCTTTTTGAATGCGGCCAGATCAACTCATCAATAACGCCCATAACACTAGCACGCGACAGGTTACCTACGAATGGCCAGCAGCACCCAAACGATCGTCTTTGAAGACCGAGTTGTCGCATTTGTAGATGTCCTTGGTTTCAAATCCATGGCCCTAGAAGCCACGTCCAATTATCTAGCAAGGAATAAGCTGGAAAATTTGGTAAACCTACTCTCAAGCTCCATCCCGTTCTTCGATACAAATGTATCATCCAGCGTTCCGGCTAGACTGATACCCAGACACAACTACGTCTCGGATTCAATAATCTTAAGCGCACCTTTCCATGACAGCGAAATGAAGTTTTATAGTGGCCTGGAAGTCATTGTTATGCGCGTCATACAACTGACGCATCACCTACTTAACGAAGGCTATCTTGTTCGAGGCGGAATCGCAGTTGGCAAAGTCTGGCACACACAATCCAACATCGTTGGCCCTGCTTATCAAGAAGCTTTTGCACTAGAGCATAAGGGATGCGCTCCCTGTGTCGTTCTTTCGCCAAGCGCGGAGGCAATGTGGACCAGCATCATGCGGCAACAGAATGAAATCTTTCCTGACACCCCGAATCGGATGTGTATAAGACGGAAGGTTCTCAACAAGAGTCGCCTGAGCTTCCGCGAGAAAGAAAAGTTTATTGTGAATGGCCTCCACGACAGCTACATTCCCAACGCGACGAGTCCCGGTGCGCTTGAACAGAGATACAAGCACTACAGGAAAGTCGTTGACGCCAATCTCCGTAAGCAGCACTCGCCGGAAATTAAAAGGAAGTGGCGATGGTTTGACAGCTATTTGTCTAAAGAGTCACAGATGGCGACTCATTGGGCGCAATGATCGACATATGTGCAATCTTTACCAGTGCGTAGCTTACAAGGAAACCAGCAATGATTAATCTCGACCTTGGCAAAAGGATTCTTGCCCTTAGAGAAAAGGTTGTCGCAAATTTTGACTTCAACGACTGGGAAGAGATTGGTCTTTTAACTGGCTTGACTGATTTAATAAAAAATCACCCTCGCCTGCTGCGCAGCCTATCCTGGGGCGACGAAGACTATTCTGGAAACGTTCTGCAAGTTTTAAAAGACATTGCGGAACAAGACACTCGCGCTCTCACGGTGTTTGAGGAACACGCTGCATCCAAATACCCTGATCAAGCGCAATACATATCGGCGAAGTTATCGGATAGAAAGGTAACATTCTCCCCAAGTGTTTTTCAGCTACCGGAAAACACTGCGATAGAAAGCGACTTAATTGCGTTAATGATGCCATTTAATGCCTCGTTTACGTCCGTGCATGAGGCCATCAAGAGCGCATGCTCCTCAGCAGGATATCGCTGCCTACGCGTTGACGACATATGGGAAGAAAGCTCTGTAATACAGGATGTGTTCAACCTAATTTTTCGCGCCCATGTTGTGGTTGTCGACTTCACGGGAAAGAATCCGAACGTCATGTACGAAACAGGAATTGCACATACGCTAGGAAAACATGTTGTTCCTATAGCCCAATCCCTTGAAGACGTTCCTTTCGACATCAATCATCACCGAATTCTAAAGTACCTACCTAATAGCGAAGGCCTCGCAGTGATGCGCGACAAGCTTGCCGAGAAACTTCGACAGGTAACTCGATGAACTTCAACGAATGAGAGAGTGCACTCTACAAAAAGCCCCGCAAAACGGGGCTTCTTCATTTCTCGCAATCAATGCTTCAAACGCCCATGATTCACCACAAGTGCTATCGCATTCCCTGCAGCCGTCCTTCCGCACTTTTTAGGTTTCGCCATGTCACGCCCGCCGCCTCTTTGGGCTTCACGCGTGAGGCATGACAGCGATGCCACGAGTTGCGGGCCGCAGGTGCGTCAGAAACAAAGGTCAGAGTGCACCTTTCTAACTGCGACAGCACGCCACGCTTAGGCTTTCGAATTCGCACGGTGCCGCGCAGTGACGCTCGCATTACCGCATCCACGCACTGATACCTTGCCGGCCATCCAACCCGACACGGTGCACCGATGAACCGCCAGCCTTTCACCCGCCTCCTGTGGCTCATGCCCGCGGCTTACGCCATCCACATCTACGACGAGTGGTTCAGCGGGTTTCCACGCTACGTGGTGGAGCACATGGGTGGGCAGCCGATGCCGCCGGGTTTGTTCTTTCTCAACAACGGCGTGTTCATGGCGATACTGCTTAGCCTGTGCGCATGGGCGAGTCGCAGTCGGTCGCGCTTGTCTGCCTTTATGTTGATGACGTGGGCCAGCGGAAACCTGATCTGCAATTTCTTCGCGCACCTTGGCTACACGGTGGCCACGGGTTTCTATTCGCCGGGGCTCATCACGTCCAGCCTGATCTATTACCCGGTGTCGCTGGTGGTGATGTGCGCGGCCGTGCGCGATGGCCGGCAGACGGTCGGCGAGGCGGTTACGTCATTCCTGTTGGGTGCGGCATTGCTGGGACTGGTGATCTGGGCGGGCGTTTATCACTTCGCCACCTGATGCGCCAAAATGCGCATCGGTTGAGCATAAAAAAGGGGTCAGAGTGCCTTTCTGACGACTTGTGGAGACTAGCGCCGATAATGTGCGGTCGTCACAAAGTGCACAGTGCATGCTGATGCCTTATGACGCCAGCCTCGCGTCGACATTCCTGGCCTTCCGCAGCATGTCATACAGCGTGGCAACAACCGGCAGCCATGTTTTCTTCAAGAGCAAGACTATCGCTGCTACTTACAGAACCTGCTTGATTCTTCCATCAAGCATGGTTGCATTGTTCACGCCTATGTCTTCATGACCAACCATGTGCATCTACTTATGACGCCACGTGTCGCAGGGGCGGTGTCGCGATGCATGCAGGCGCTGGGGCGTCGCTACGTGACGCATTTCAACACCAGCTACCGCAGGACAGGCACCCTTTGGGAGGGGCGATACAAATCCCTTTTCTCTTTCAAGAAAAGCACTCTGCCCCCTTTTCTCTGACCCTTTTCTCCTATGACCCCGTTTCTCGCTAGGTTGCAGGGATTATCCGATGGCAAAAGGCGAAGCACTTGGTATAGAAGACCAGCTTACGGACCGGTTCGAGAGGAGAAAGGCGCTGTGGCGAAGTGCAAGGAAGGTTCCGGTTGTTCGGTCTGTTATCCCACACCCAAGGTGCATCAGCCTCCCGAGGCACCGCCTCCGCCGGTTTACGACGAACAGTTGCTGTTATTGGGAGGTAACGGCAAATCAGTCCCTCATCTGCCTTACAGCATCCTGTTAAGTGATGGCAGTAGACGATCGGGTGTGACTGACGGCGATGGCAATACCGAGCGCGTTATTACGTATCGGCCCGCAGAAATCCTGACTGTCACTTTGACGCCGCCCGTGGCTGCTGGATCGGAAGCATGTTGTGCTGCCGATGATGCTTGCATGTCCACTGAGCGAATTTACATTGACTCTCGATCAAGCCCTATCGCTGTCACCAATGACGCCGGCGTCGGAAAGTCTGTTGTTAAAGTGCTACTTCCAGAGGGTAAGGTGCGCGGGCTCTCCTCCAGCGAAATCGCCATGGCACGCACGGTGTTCGGCGATGGCGTGGATTACGCCAAGGTCAAGGTGCATCACGGTGGATGGTGGCTGTTTAGTGCGGTAGGCGGGCAGGATAAAACTACGGCCGTCACGCCTAATGGCGAGATGTATTACCCCTCAGCCATTTACCGTGACAACTTTGCGGGTGACGATGACAGAGGCAGGGCCTTGTTCATGCATGAAATGGTTCACGTATGGCAGAAACAGATGGGATATTCCGTCAAACTACATGGCATGACGGTTACCAGTCGCGGCGACGCTGCCTATAGGTACACCTTGACGTCCACTAGCCGCCTGAGTGACTTCAATATGGAGCAGCAGGGCAACATCATGTCCGACTATTACATGATTTGCATACGACGAAACCCTGCTCGTGCGTTTAATCCAAGCGTGAATCCCGAGCTTCTGCACAGGGTAATGACGCCTTTCGTCAATCCTCGCGACAAAGGCCACCTTCCCGGATACGCCACAGGCCACACATTGACATGAAGCCGTGCGTCACCGTGATGGGTTTGCTACTTGCCCTCGCCCATGTTGGTGGAGTCGATGCCACGTCTTTGCAGCCGAATCCACTAATCATCAAGCAAATATCGGGCGTGCCCGCTGCATGTTTGCCGGAAGGCAAGCTCAAGAGTATCGAGTTAGCACGCGCCTATGTCATGGAGGACTCCTTGCAGGGAGGAGCGATCGAGCGTCAGTGGGCCATTGAGCTGCGACCTGGAGCCAAGCCTTTAACACTTCATCCGGGTGAATGCGTTGGCTTTGGCCAGCCCATCGATGGCTATAGGGAAACTGGAACGTTTAAGCTGCTTGAAGCAGGTAGAACCTACGTGTTCGGGATCAATCGAGGGGATCAGCTCGATAGATGGGTGAGCGATAGTTATGTCGGGGTGTTTTGCGTTCAGCGACTAACCGACGGCCATCTGACCTATTTACCCTATGTGGATCATCCGGATGGCACGACCACCTACCCCACTTGTGGCCGTTATATCGGCAGTCCGCCCGCTCCGGACGGAATCGACCCGCCGCATAGATAGTGGCTGCCGCCCCGGTCGCCTGTAGAGTCTTGTGTGAATTGTGAGTTGTCGAAAACAGGGCCAGCGTGTTTTTTTGGAGCGTAGGAACTCGGCTCCGTCATGGCTCAGCCTAAAACACGCAAACTACCTCGCTATCCAGCAAAAAGCCCCGCAATGCGGGGCTTTTCATTTAACGCCATCGAGACTTCAAACACCCACGCTCCACCACACAGCACCAAGGCATTCCCCGACAGTCGTCTTTGCGCATCTTTGCTAGTTTGGCCATGTCACGCGCTGCGTCTCGCAAAGGGCTTTGCGCGTGACAGATGGCAGCAATGCCATGAGGCGCGGGCCGCAGGTGTTAGCGCACCTACGACCCGCTAACCATCACCAACTGTTCGAGAGTTGATCATGGCTATCCGCGATCATAAGGCACGCGCTCGCCCGTCGTTTCCCGACGACGGCACTTTCAGAGACCCCACCGGCAACGTGCCGGCGGTATCGCCGCCCTTCCCCTACGACCGCATCGACACGGCCATGGCCGTGCTGACGCTGGTGCGCCTGCATGGCGACAGCGAACGCTATCGCAAGGCCAAGGCGTGGGGCTTCCCCGCGAAACCGTTGGCGTTTCCGTTACCTGCGGAGGTTGCCGCCGCGCTCCAGATAGCGATTCACTGTCTGGAACACATGGCGTACGGACCCGGTCACGCGTCCGCTCTGCACTCATAACACCGTTCCCTGATCGCACCCCGTGGCGCAGCGGCTTCGGCTGCTGCGCCACACCTGGGCGATATCGGACAACCCACCAAGGCACTTCCCGACACGGCGACGTGTAGGCGTTGTGTCGTTGTGCTTGCGTGCGCCAAGAGGGCTAACGCCATGATCCTCGACCGTCTGGACACCACGGTTTGCTTCCATCCCTCCGTGTGTTTGCCTTCGCCCGGGCACGCGCTGCATCACTGCATGCAATCAACCGGTA
This sequence comes from Dyella sp. C11, assembly GCF_003121485.1. GTDB lineage: Bacteria > Pseudomonadota > Gammaproteobacteria > Xanthomonadales > Rhodanobacteraceae > Dyella. The sequence continues at coordinate 17,438 of NZ_QAVX01000035.1, forward strand.
TCACCACCGCACAGCTGGCGCGACGCACCGGCATTCCGGTGCGGCATCTCAGAAAGCTTATCCGCGGCCAATCGCCGTTCACGGCGAAGCATGCGCTGCGCCTTGGCGATGCCTTGAACACCAGCGCGCTCTATTGGCTGCTCTTGCAGGCACAGGGCGATCTGCAGCGCGCGATGGACAAAGCCGTACAGCCATATCCATGACGGCCATACACCGTTGCGCGACGAGCAACGCAAACACGAAGGTTGGTTACGCCCAACGCGTTTCCGTGCGTTTCGGCAAAAGCGCGCGAGAAACGAAAAGTCGATGAACCCACGCCGCCCTATGGTGCATTCCGAAGGCTTACGGGCCCTCAAGCCCACTCAAACCCCGGAGTACCCGTGTCCTCGCTTGAAACATCATCTGTTGGCCGTGCCGCGCCGTCGATCGATTCGCCTTGCGATATCGAGATCGCCATGCAAGCGTTCATTCAACACGAAGGCATGCAGCACCCTACTTTCCCCGAACGCCTGACCGAGCGCTTGCCCACGCTCTCATCGCAAGCCGCAGATGTACTCGCGAAGCGCTGCCGCCGCGTCATACGACAGGCGATTGCACTGGCCCTGCGAGTGAAGCTGCGCATTCTCACCCGTCGCGAGGCGGCGCTTGCGCTTTACGACCGCTTCCCCGGCCTGACGCGACAGACGTCGGATCGCATCATCGGGCGCAGCATCAGTCGGCTTTCCCAGTGATGGATCACTGGCTGTCTTTCGCCGCATGCATCCGCCGCACACGCACGGTGCTTCCACCTTCGTAGGTCACCACGTAGGTGGACCCTTCGTGCGTTTGCTGCACCACTTGCACGGGGTCGGCCAGGATGGCTTTCTTCAGCACGTCTTGGTTGTGGGTCGCCAATTCGCCGGTGCAAAAAGCGGATTCGGGTTCACTTTTTCGTGGAGGTCGAAAGAGAAGTGAACCTGACCCCGTTTCCGCGCGCACTCATGCTTTTCGCTGAGTTTTTCTTATCTGCGCTGGTCTACGCGCCTTCTCGCAAACTATCTCTGCTAGTCGATCAAAGCCCTGAACATACGAAGAAATTGAGTAATTCTTTCCATCATCATAGTTAATGAAAAGAAATCTAGAGCCATTACCTCCATTCCGAACGCCTGCAAATTCAATACTTTCGTATTCAATTTGCAGCTGTCGAAATGATCGTATTTCTAGACTATCATCCCCAACCGTTACCTTGTAGATCATGATGTTAAGCGAAGCTAAAATCACGCAAATATCGACAACTAAAGCCATTAGGAAAGTCGCCAAATCAAAGCCGACGCCTTGATAGGAAAATAAAAACCAGACGGCCGGCGGCAATACGCAGGCCAAAAAACTGAACGCCTTGAAAGGCCTCGAATAACTAAAAATGTTACTCGTCTCGCGCGCCCGGCTAAAAAGAAGAGGAACAATAACCAGCGCAATTGTTAAGAAGATTGGCAACAAACTCAGCATGTCCTTGCATCCAAATATCAGTGATGGCCGCCAGTAATCGCCTGCAGATATTCATCCGACGATTGCTTCTCCCGCTGCTGGGTGCCTTCCACTCCCGATAAAATACCACCAGGCACTCCACCAACGAGATCGCCAAGCGCTGCTGCTGCTAAGTAAAACGGGGTCAGGTTCACTTGTTTGGAAAGTCGAAAGAGAAGTGAACCTAGCCCCGTTTCCCGTTTCCCGTTTCCCGTTTCCCGTTTCCCGTTTCCCGTTTCCCGTTTACGGTTTCCGGTGTCAATTTTGCCGCCTTCAGCCTTCCCTAGGGA
>NZ_QAVX01000036.1 GCF_003121485.1 Dyella sp. C11
TGGCCGGTGTCGATGCCTAACCTCTTTGTGGTGACCAGCTTATTGCCCAGGCAGCGTTTGGCCCTTGCGCTCCCCCCCCCCACGCTTCACGCGCCAAGCGACATGGACAAGTTCGCTACACATCAGGCCTCCTGGGCGCGCTGCGCCAACCTGAGCAAATAGCGCGCAAGAAAGTGCAATCACCGCTAAGTACCAGCAATCCCCCGGCAGGCTTACAAAACTACGCTGTCATCCAACGGGATCGTGGAGACAGCCATGACCAGGATCGAACGGCATAAAAGAGACTCTTCGGCCGCAGCCATGCTGCTGCATGTCTACGCTGCAGATCCCCACGACAGGATTATTTGCCCGGTAGCCAATGATGCCTACAGCACCATCTTCGGCATTATCTCTGCGGAGATGGCCGTGCTACGCATCGCCGCCGAGATCGAACCCACACCCTGGCGACTGCTCGACTGGTATCAGAACGACTGCATTGCGGAACTCGGGGGGATGACCGCACAACAGCTTGTCATGCTTGGTCGCACCGAGGCCATCATCGGATTTCTCCATCGCATCACGAGGGAGCACGAATCGTGACCTCGACCTTACTGTTCAATCCACCGCCGGCGCGCCCATGCGAAGGCGCTCCAAGGCTTCCACATTCATCGATTTGAGTGTTCTTCCGCTCAAATTTATCCAGCCGTGACGGCGAAAACGCGTTAGCACCCGGCTGATAGTCTCCGCTGCAAGACGCAGATGGTTAGCCATGTCAGTGCGCGACATCACCAAATGTATCGTCCGCCCCTCACGGGAAGTGTCGGCAAGTCGGGCTTTGATATCCAGAAGAAACAGCGCAACCCGTTCATCCGCACTAAGGTCCCCGGTGAGTTGACTCGCGCGGTTTAGCTGCCGGCTCATCAACCTGAGCAATTGGCTCTGAATGGATGGGGTACGTTTTGCCAGCTCCATCAGCTGATTAAACGAAAGACGGCAGAACTCCGAATCCTCCATGGCCACGATTTCACCCGGATGGCTTCCTTCGTATATTGCATCGAGGCCGATAAGCTCGCCTGCAAAATGAAAACAGGTCACCTGTTCACGTCCATCGCGAGCACCAATGCAACTTTTGGCTGATCCCTTTCGGACCATCAACATGTCCAATAGGCGCTCGCCACGTTCAACGACGAGATCACCAGATCGATATTCGCAGTGCTTGCCGTCAATTTGAGGACTGGCTGACGTATCCGTCAAACCAGACCTGGCAATGCAGGTGTAAACGAAGGGGCAGCCTCTGCAATCCATGCGAGCGCCAACTGAGGACTTCAGTCGTGATTGCCTTACCCTCACTGCCCGCGTGGTGTGACGAGGCGCACGGCCCATTCGGACGTTTTCGCTGGAAGTGATCATCGACCCCTCCTGCCATAGGGACAACTCACGAAGGCGCCTCTCTCTCCGCGCATTGCCAAAGACGCAAATGCCCGAATCAAGCACTCATGAAGGCGCTCTGCACTCATCCTTCCGCCCCGCTGCCAATCATCAAATCCCACACGCGGTCGAAATCGCCCTCCGCCAGTGCCTCGTAGGCTGTCCTTCCGCCAAGGGGGCGCTGTCGCATGCACATCCAGCGTGCTGCGCGCTCTCGATTACCAAACAGTTGAAGCAGCATGCTGGCAATAGTCGCCGCCTGCGACTCGAGCTGATTGAAAGCGTTCATACGAGCCTGTTCACGCATTGCGTCAACCTGAGCCATCTCGTTCGCTATGTCTTCAAATCGGCACTGGGAATTTCGCATGGCGATGACCCGCTCCTTAGGGCTTGGCGAGCCAAACCTAGTGCCTCGTGAAGGAAATCGCTTGTTGGTTCTTGCCGCCGATTGTTAGTTCTTTTTCGAGACCAGCTTCGATGTGGCAGCGGGCGGACATTGAAAGAAATCACCAAAGATCGGCAACAACGTGCAAGCCCCCGGCTTGCCAAGCTGCCAGCATCACGACTTATCCGGGCGACCATCGGTCGCGCCCGCCATCACTAAATGAAGAGACCGTATATGTCGCAGAGAATCGACTTTTACCAAGCGAGCCCAGAAGCCATCAAGGCCATGATTGGACTTGAGAAACAGATTGCCCGCAGCACCCTCGAGCCACCCCTGATCGAGCTTGTTCGCTTGCGGGCGTCACAGATCAACGGCTGCGCGTACTGCGTTGACACGCACTCCAGTGATGCACGCAAGCACGGCGAAGATCCGCGCCGCCTCGCCGCCGTTTGCGCTTGGCGCGAGACACCATTTTTCTCTGAGCGGGAACGCGCAGCGCTCGCGTGGACGGAATCCCTCACGCTTGTGAGCGAAAACCATGTACCTGATGCGGTCTGGGAGGAGGCGCGCCCCCACTTCTCGGATACGGAATTCACCGACCTGACTTTGCTGGTAACAGCAATCAACGGATGGAATCGGTTCGCGATCGCCTTTCGTAAAGCGCCGGAATAACCAGTGGCTCGCCCTGACCTGGACGCCATGCGACCGCGAAGCTCTCGGCTCTGCCCTGGTGGCGTTATGTCGCACTGCCGCCCGTTTGACACAGGTCAGAGCGATCAGGGCGCGCAGCCGGCACATTGAGGACTCGCGCCCTGCGCGCAAGAAGACCGATGTCCGTCATGCCCCAAGCTGACTTAAAACGCTCCACGTTATCCGGCCCACTCTTACTGAACGCGCCTCATCGGGCCATGTTCTTTGTTGGGGCAATCCTGCTTATTGCTGGCGTGACCTGGTGGCTCGGGGTGTTGGCGGCCGTATGGCGCGGCTGGGCATTCGTTGCGCAGCCTTTACCGGTGGGCTGGATGCACGGCGTGGTAATGCAGTACGCCGTGCTACCCCCTTTCATCATGGGTTTTCTTCTCACCGTTTTTCCGCGGTGGCTGAACACCGCGCCCGTGCCACGGCGCGTCTACGCGGCAGTTTTCAGTTTGATACTGGGGGGCACGGCGTGCCTCTTCATCTCAATCTGCGGCCTGCCCAGCGCACTACCATTTGGGTTGGGTGCGATGCTACTGGGATGGATGGTGGCCATCGCCATCCTAGGCACACACCTCCATCGTCAGCAATGGAAAGATGTCTGGGCCAAGTCTGCCTGGCTTGCGCTGGTTATCGGCGCCTGCGGCCTAGCCATGATCTTGACTGCAAGCCTCGGAGGCCCCATCGGCTGGGTGCCAGCGGCCAATCATCTTGCGACATTCGGGCTGCTGCTGCCTGTCTATTTCACTGTCGCACACCGCATGGTGCCATTCTTTTCGAGCAATGCGATCAAGGGCTATACCGTCGTTCGACCTCTAGCTTCCTTAGTGGCGGTATGGGTCTTAAGCCTTGGCCATCTGGGATTCGAATTGCTTGATGCACCTGCATGGCGCTGGATAGCAGATGTGCCGATGGCTGCGCTGCTGTTCTGGCAATGGCTGGCGTGGCAACCCTGGAAGGCCTCACGCCCCGGACTATTGCTCGTGCTGTATATAGCGCTCGCATGGCTGCCGGTGTCTATCGGCTTCTATGCAATCGATAGTGTTCACCAGATGGTGTCTGGCGTTGGCTCACGCGCACTGGCTCCCCTGCACGCACTCACGATTGGGTTTTTCAGCGCGATGCTCGTGGCCATGGTGACCCGTGTCACCCAAGGGCACTCCGGTCGCCCACTAACCATGGGGGTCATTCCCTGGCTGGCCTTTGTCGGGATCCAGCTCGCCACTCTGGTCCGGGTGTTGGCCGAGTACGCGGCGCTTCCGTTGCTCTGGTACATATCGGCCGCATCCCTATGGCTCTTGGCCATGGCTCCGTGGGTGCTGCGGGCACTCTGGATCTACCTCACGCCACGCCGCGATGGCGCTCCCGGCTAATCGACCGCACTACCGAGATATTTATCCATGGCGATTTTTTCCGCTGCCAACGAGATAGGCATCGCAACACTCATCGATCGTTTCTACGACAAAGTTCGTACCGATGATGAGCTGGGCCCCATATTCAATGCGGCCATCCACGACTGGACTGAACACAAGCACACGTTGCGCGATTTCTGGTCTTCGATCGTGCTGCGGTCGGGCCGCTACCATGGCAACCCCATGGGGGTTCACCGTGCCCTGCCCGCCTTTCCCCAAATGCTTTTCCATCGATGGCTGGCGCTTTGGCGTGAAACCGCTCGCGAAATCTTCGATGCACGAACAGCCGAGCTTTTCATAGGGACGGCGGAACGTGTGGCGCAAGGACTCAGCATGGGCACAGGGCATGGTCGGCTGGCACTTGAACACCCCTCGCGTGTATTAGGGCCGTTACATATCACCCCCTAGCCGTTCACCAACCAGACGGCGCGCCACGTTGTCGCCACGCGCCGGCACCCGCCCCGCATGCAGCGAGGCACTATCGAATCAAAAATGGCAACTTGTCAGGGCGACCATCCCAGGCCGCAGCGTCGGGCAGAGCAGGAATCTTGGCCGAGATGACTGGCCACTGCGGTGCCAGCTCCGCATTGAGAGCCAAATAGTGCATCTGATCATCCGGGACCTCTCCATCGGAATAAATGGCATCGACCGGACATTCATCGACGCATAGCGTGCAATCTATGCATTCCACGGGGTCAATCACCAGAAAATTGGGCCCTTCGTGAAAGCAATCCACAGGGCACACCTCAACGCAATCCGTGTGCTTGCAGTTAATGCAGTTCTCAGTAACGACATGGGTCATGGCTGTGCTCGCGCGATGTACAGGGAAATCGTGCGCCATAAGCGTCTCAAGGGCACTGACGGCGGTCAAAATTGATCGATCGCGCCCCGTGCCGAGGGTTGCGGCAATGCGCCGCCCGCACGGACAGTCACCGCCTTCATAAATTGACCTAGATCATCGATAAGCGACACCCCCTCGGCGCACCATCGCGCCATTCAATGGGGGTTAGAAAAGTATGCAGGTCATTGAGTATTACGATGACAAGGTCGTACGCCTTTTTCTATTGGCGGCGGCGGTATGGGGCATCGTAGGCATGTCGGTCGGCGTGTATGCAGCGGCCGAGCTTATGTGGCCTGCGTTGAATTTCGACATACCCTGGCTGACCTTCAGTCGTATTCGCCCAGACCACACGTTTGGCGTCATTTTCGCGTTCGGCGGATCGGCCCTGATGGGCACGTGCTACTACGTCGTGCAGCGCACCGGCCACACGCGACTGGCGTTACCACGACTTGCCGAGCTCACCTTCTGGGGGTGGCAGCTGGTCTGCGTACTGGCTATGACCACCATGCCTCTGGGCATTACGCAGAGTAAGGAGTACGCCGAACCGGAGTGGTTCGTCGATATTCTTATTGCGGTGGTCTGGGTGTCCTTTGGCGCAGTGTTCTTCGGCACTTTGGCACGCCGGCGCATACGTCACATCTACGTGGCGAACTGGTACTACGGCGCATTCATTATTGCCGTTGGCTTGCTGCATATCGTCAACAACATTGCCTTGCCCGTCAGTTTGACCAAGTCATATCCGGTGTACTCGGGAGTGGTCGATGCGATGGTGGAATGGTGGTACGGGCACAATGCCGTCGCGTTTTTCCTGACAGCGGGCTTCCTCGGCATGATGTATTACTTCGTGCCGCGACAGGCACAACAGCCGCTGTGGAGCTATCGATTCTCCATCGTCAATTTCTGGGCGCTGATCTCTGTATACATGTGGGCGGGATCACATCACCTCATGTACACGGCGCTTCCCGACTGGGTTCAATCGGTCGGCATGGCGTTCTCGCTGGTCTTGTTGATGCCAAGCTGGGGGTCGGCGGCAAATGGTCTGTTTACCTTCAACGGATCCTGGGCGCGCCTGAAGAATGACGCCGCCGCCAAATTCATGGTGATGTCGCTGGTGTTTTATGCGGCGGCAACTTTTGAAGGCTCGATGATGGCCATCAAGACCGTGAACTCGCTGTCCCACTACACCGATTGGACCATCGCCCATGTGCACTCGGGCTCCATCGGCTGGGTGGCGATGATTACGATCGGATCGCTCTATGCCATGGCGCCACGCGCGCTTGGCCAACCCGCCATGTATTCACAGAAGGCCATGGAAGTGCACTTCTGGCTCCACATCATGGGCCTCTTGATGTACGTGGGCTCAATGTGGACAGCAGGCGTCACAGAGGGTGTGATGTGGCGTGCTACCAACGCTGATGGCTCCCTCACCTATTCCTTCCTCGATAGTCTGATAGCCATTCGGCCCATGTACCTCATTCGCTGGATGGGCGGCGTGCTGGTGGTTTCTGGCATGGTCGTTATGGCCTGGAACTTGTGGCACACCGCAGCTGACGCGCGCGCGCGCATCATCAAGCCCATTCCGGTACCCATTCCCGAGCCAGACCCGGATCAGATTCCCTCCCCCATTCCGGCGGTGAGCTGAGGCGCGCCATGGCTTATCGACACTTTGAAGCCATCGAGAAAAACGTCGGCCTGCTGGGCATCCTCATCGCGATAATGGTCTCCATTGGCGGCCTTGCCGAGATCACGCCTCTGTTCATGCGTGCTCACGAAGTACGCGCGCCATCGGGTGTGAAGCCATACGACCCGCTGCGGCTCGCTGGCCGCGATGTTTACGTGCGTGAGGGATGCTACCTCTGCCATTCGCAGATGATTCGCGCGCTGCGAGCCGAGACGGAACGTTACGGTCACTATTCCATTGCAGAAGAATCGGTCTACGACCGCCCATTCCAGTGGGGATCCAAGCGAACCGGACCCGATCTTGCGCGTATCGGAGGCAAATATTCCGACCAATGGCACGTGCTCCACTTGATGAATCCACGCCAGGTCGTACCTCAGTCGAACATGCCCGGCTACCCGTGGCTGGCCACTGCCCGGATCGACGCCCAGGACATCCAGGCACGCATGCGAGGACTACGTAAATTAGGTGACCCGTATTCGGACGCCGATATCGCCAGCGTGCCGGACGCCGTCAAAGACAAAACCGAGTTGGACGCACTCGTGACCTACCTGCAGGGACTTGGCATTCGCAACGAGCCGACCACCATGCCGTCGGCGACACCGGCTACCGACGGAGGTGAACCATGAGCGATTGGTGGGGCCACCTTACCGGGGCAATCATCGTGGTGATGATGGTCACCTTTATCTGCATCTGGGCTTGGGCCTGGAGCGGAAGGCACCGTCGCACATTTTCGCGCATGGCTGAGCTACCCATGGACGACATGGCCGCACCCACGGTCAGTACCAAGATCGCTACAAGGAAATCTGGCGCATGAGCCTGTTCTGGTCGGTATGGATCATGTTCTTGGTGGTGCTGAATATGGGCATCACGTTCTTCCTGTACCTGTGGGCACCTCGCGCCAAAATCCCCATGCGCGAAGATGGGACCAGCGGACACGTATGGGCGCACGGCGTCTTGCGCGAGGGCGTGCGGAGACTACCCCTTTGGTGGGTTGTCATGTCCGGTGCCATGTTTGCCGCCGGCTTTACCTATCTCGTGCTTTTCCCCGGCTTTGGTCGATTCAAAGGGGTCCTTCATTGGACGTCACACGGAGAGCTGGCACACAACACCGAAGCCAACGACGCCAAACTTGGCGATCTGATGAGGCGATTTTCGCTCTATCCCATCGAACAACTGTCCGCCGATCCAAGCGCACAGCAAATTGGCAGGCGCCTTTTTCTCGACAACTGTGCCGCATGCCACGGACGCGAAGCCAGGGGCAATCAGCTCGTGGGCGCCCCCAACCTAACCGACGATGATTGGCTGTACGGCGGAACTGGAAAGGACATCTACACATCCATACACGACGGACGAGGTGGGGTCATGCCTCCGTGGGCCAGCCTCGGAGAAGACAACGTCAAGAACCTGGCCCAGTACGTACTAAGCCTTTCAGGGCGACCGCACGACGAAAAAGCAGCCAGTGCCGCAAAACCACTGTTCACCACCTGTGCGGCCTGTCATGGCCCTGAAGGCAAGGGTAATCCAGCCATTGGCGCCCCCAATCTCACCGATCAGATCTGGCTTCACGGCGGAAGCCTTGCCGACATCGAAACCACCATCCGCGGAGGCCGCCAGGGCCACATGCCCGCGTGGAGTCCGCGGCTCACAGATGATCAAATTCGCGTTCTAGCCGCCTACGTTTACCACGTATCTCATGCGGACCATGCCAGCCAACCCTGACTCCGGCGTCGAACCCGGTGGCCGTTGGTACCATCAGTCGGTTGTCTGGCTCGGGGCTCTTTTCTTTGCGGCATCGCTTGCGGGCTGCATCTGGATGATCGTATTGGGCGCAAGGCACGCCGACGCCCCCGTTGATGCGCCGGCAACGTTGATGGACGTTCCGTCCACCACGCACGCACGCACCAAGCCCACACCATGAGCGCACACGACATCTGGAAGCGCCCGGAGCTTGCCGACGTTGTACTTCGGCATCGCCGTGACGGGTCACAAGAGGCCACCTTTCGATTGGCCGCATTAGGCAATGCCAAGCAAATCGTACTCCTGGATCGATTGATTCACGCGATTCCCGGTGTTCAGCGCGTACGCATCGATTCCATGTCCCTGAGAGCACACGTTGTCTGGGACGGCGCCCTCACGAGCCTGCCCGCCCTCTTGGCCGCATTTGATCGCATGCACTGTCCTGCCCAGCCATTACCCAGCGACGCGGATGATGAAGCGACCAGCGAAGCACGAGATTTACTGAAGCGCTTGCTGGTTGCGGGCATGTTTGCCATGCAGGTCATGACGTATGCATTCGTGATCTATCTTGGCGTGGTCGATTTCGTGGATTTCACCACACGCCATCTGTTTCGTTGGCTTGGCTTCCTGTCTTCTTTGCCAGTGATTTTCTACTCGGCAAAGCCGTTCGTGAAAGGCGCCATGCGCGAGTTACGGGATCGAACCCTCGGCATCAATCAGCTCGTGACGATAGCCGTATGGATCGTATTTCTTGCCAGCGCCCTAAATACGCTTCGCGGTTCGGGTGAAGTCTATTTCGATTCAATCACCATGTTCGTCTTTCTGCTACTCGTGGCACGTTACGTGGAATGCCGCGCTCAGCATCGGAACGCGGCCATCGGCAACGCCTTTGCTGATGGATCTACACTCATCGCGCAGCGACGCAGAGATGATGGCGAATTGGAATCGACTCCGGCCATGGGGCTACTCCCTGGTGACCGGGTACACGTTACCGAAGGAGCGACAGTGCCGGCTGACGGTGTGCTCGAAAGCGCCACCGCGAGCGTTGACGAATCATCATTTTCAGGCGAGTCACGCCCGGTTCGTCGATACCGAGGCGACCAGCTGCTGGCGGGCAGCATCATCGTAGAAGGGCCTGCCGCAATGCGTGTAGCTAACGCCACGACGCACACTGTGACCGCACGCCTTGGCTCGCCAGCCACCCGCTCGCGACTGGCACGAGAAGCAGCCACTCGTGTTGACCACAAGGATCTCCATCGCTTTGTAACGCGTGTATTGCTCCTCGTACTTGGCACTTCAGCAGGTTGGCTAGTTGTCGATCCCGGCCGCGCCTTCGAGGCAACAATAGCCGTACTCGTCATTGCATGCCCTTGTGCTTTTGCGCTTACCGCGCCCAGCGCTCTCGGCCGCGCACTCGCAGTACTCGCGCAGCGGGGTGTACTTGTCACTAACGCTTCCGCCCTTAAAGCCTTGGCTCGGGTGGACATCGCAGTGTTCGACAAAACCGGAACACTCACCCTGCCGAGCATTGACCTCTCAGCGACACACGTCATTCGCGCCGATGACATCTCCTGGACGAGATTAGCCGGCGCACTTGCCGCGCAAAGCTCTCACCCCGTGTCCAGGGCTGTCGCCGAAGTCACAGCGGCCAGCCCGGCAATCCTGGTAAATACTGCATCAGTCATTGCGGGCTTCGGCGTTGTCGGCGAAATCAATGGCCGTAGCGTGCGCCTTGGGCGTCAAATGGACCGCGATGACAACGAAAAACTTTGGCTATCAGATGACGTCGGACCAATAGCGGCGTTGCAGATCGACGAAAGACTAAGGTCAGACGCAGCTGCCACTTTGAGCGATCTGAAAGCTGACGGCATTCGATCGATGATTGCGAGCGGCGACATCGGCTCTCGCGTTTGGACGGCAGCTGCTCAGCTAGGGGTTGCGGAAAGCTACGCACGCCAAACCCCACAGGACAAACTGGCGCTCTTAAAAGCTAAACGAAACCAAGGGCACGTCGTTCTTGCTGTTGGCGACGGTAACAACGATGCACCCCTATTGGCTGCAGCCGACGTGTCTGCGGCACTTACGGCGGGCACCGAGCTAGCCCAGGCCAATGCCGACTTTCTTCTGCTCCATGGAAAGCTGCACGGGCTGGTCGAGGCCCGCCAGATAGCAATCCATACCTGCAAAATCATCGATGACGGACGCCGTTGGTCGCTTGCCTACAACCTCGTCGCCATGCCCTTTGCTGCCCTGGGCATGGTGCCTCCGTGGCTTGCCGCGCTGGGCATGTCGGTCAGCTCGCTGGCTGTGGTGCTTAACGCCATGCGAGTGGGCCGTACGCGAGAGGTGGCGAGTACGTGAACATCATTCTCGTCCTCATTCCGGTGACTTTCCTTATCGTTGCCGTCGCCGTTGGTGTCTTCTTTTGGGCAGTCAATCACCAGCAATTTGACGACCTGGAAAATCCAGGCGTGCTCCCGCTGATGGAGGATGCCGACGTTACATTGCCAGCTTCGCCAAATGCCCATGCAACGGAGAAGAGGCCTGCTATCAAGCGACAGCCGTAGCGAGCGAAGGAGAGTAACCAAGCTCTCGCAATGCCGCCAGGTTCAGCAATTCCACTCGTCGCCCATGAATAGTTGCCCAGCCCTTTTCACGGAAGCGCGCAATGACGCGACTGACTGTCTCCGGGGCTAGTCTCAAGTAGCTCGCGATGTCGCTGCGGGACATGGTCAGGCTAAATATTGCAGGCGACTGCCCTCGACGCGCAAAGCGCTCCCCAAGATCGAGAAGAAATGCCGCCAACCGCTCGTCTGCTGAGTGATCGCCTGCGAGCAGGCTGGTCATACCTAGTTCACGGCTTAGCATGCGAAACAAATGTTGCTGCACGACAGGAAGTGTCGCAGCCAGGGTACTCACCTCGGGAAAGGCAAAACGGCAGAAGGACGTACGCTCCAGTGCTATCGCGTCGCATGGATAGCTATTGGGATAGATGCCATTGAGGCCCACAACTTCGCCCGGCAAATAGAAACCAAGTACCTGCTCCTTTCCATCACGCGTGTACAGCGACGTTTTGACGCTGCCCGCACGAACCGCATATATCGCCGAGAAGGGCTCCCCGCGGCGAAAAGCATGCTCTCCGGCGACGAGTGGTGGCACGTGCTCGACCACGCACTGCAGTGCTTCCAGTTCAGGCTTGCCGTATCCCTCCGCCTCACAGGCCATGGAGAAGGCGCAGCCTTGGCAGAATCGCGTCGACAGTTCCATTTTTTCTGAATCCACTGGCAAGGCAACGATAGGCATGGCAAGAGTTTGTGCGGTTGGATGGCGAGGAAGGAGCAAGCGACGCGCCGCAGGATCGATCCAAGCGTCCCGATGTCGCGACAGGCCCAATTGGCCCTTTTCTTGTCGGCCCGGTGAGTATAACATGCATATTAAATGCTATTTATAAGTTCGCCATGCGCCTGAACGTATTCACTGACTACTGCCTTCGCACACTCATGTACGTCGCGCTCAGCGATGGTGAGTTAACGACGCGTGGCGATATTGCGTCAGCCTATGACATCTCCGACAACCATCTCATGAAGGTGGTCAACTGGCTCGCCCGCGAGGGATACATCCAGACGGTTCGTGGCAAGGGTGGCGGCATGCAACTTGCGCGAGAAGCCTCCGCCATCTCTATTGGCGAAATCGTTCGAGCATGCGAGTCCACGAGTGCTCTCGTCGAATGTTTCGACCCTGAAAACAACTGCTGCCGCATCACGCCGGTTTGCCGTCTCAAGGGCGTCTTTGCTGAAGCCATGGAAGCCATGTACAGGACGCTTGATCAGTACACCCTTGCGGACCTCCTGATCAAGCCACGCCCTCTGGCTGCAATGCTTCACATCGCCTGACCCCTCACCACCCCGAACAACCATCTCACTAAGGCCCAACAATGGATATCGAATACCACTGCATAATAAGTTGCATTTTATATACATATTTATAGACAACTAGACTTCAAGCAGGAGACGCTTCATGCAATCCACGCGGAAACTATGGCGCTGGCTCGCCATCATGTTCTTCGCCTCATTCGCCGTTCTGGGTTGGTTGGGACGGGAGATCTACCTCGCCGCGCCACCCATCCCGCAGCGCGTAGTAACCACAGACGGGCAAGTCATCTTTACCGGCGAACAGATCCAACAGGGCCAGCAGGCGTGGCTACAAGCCGGCGGCCAGCAGCTGGGCACCGTATGGGGTCACGGGAGCTACATTGCCCCTGACTGGTCTGCCGACTGGCTTCACCGTGAGGCACTGGCCTTACGTGATACGTGGGCCCGGGATCAGCATCACGCGACGTTCGATGCTCTACCTGCCGAGCAGCAAGGCGGACTGTCAGCCCGCCTGAAAACCGAGTTGCGTACGAATACATACGATGCTGCTACCGGCACGCTAACCGTCAGCCAAGATCGCGCCAAAGCAATCCTCGCTGTGGCCAGCCACTATTCCGGACTTTTCGGCAACGATCCTGCGCTCGATAAACTACGCACGCAATACGCCATGATGCCCGGCTCGCTGACCTCCGAAAGCGATCTCAAAGCCCTGCCCGCCTTCTTCTTCTGGTCTGCATGGGCGGCCGCCACGGACCGACCTGGCGAGACACATCTCTCCTACACCAGCAACTGGCCGCATGAACCGCTGGTCGACAATGTACCCACCACGGCAAACGGCATGTGGTCCATTGCCAGCATCATCGGCCTGATCGCCTGCATCGCCGGCATGGTCTGGTATCACGTAGCACACCACGAGGAAGGCGATCCGAAGCCACCGAAGTCCGATCCACTATTCGACCTGAAGCCCACGGCGTCGATGCGCGCCACCATGAAATACTTCTATGTGGTGATCGCACTGATGCTGTTGCAGATCTCAATGGGAGTAATCACGGCGCACTACGCTGTAGAAGGCCAAAGTTTCTTCGGATTGCCACTAGCATCCGTACTTCCCTTCGTTGCGAGCCGAACCATCCATACGCAGCTCGCAGTTCTCTGGATCGCTACCGCGTGGCTTGCTACGGGCCTCTACATAGCCCCGGCACTTTCCGGCAGAGAGCCGCGATGGCAGCAACTGGGCGTGAATGTGCTGTTCGGGGCGCTGCTGTTCGTGGTGGTCGGATCGCTGGTCGCAGGCTGGATCGGCACCATGCAGAAACTTGGTTTTCACTACGCCTTCTGGCTAGGCAACCAAGGTCTAGCCTACACCAGCATGGGGCGCGTTTGGCAGATTCTTCTGTTCATCGGCCTGATGTTCTGGCTGCTGCTCATGGCACGAGGACTGTGGCCCGCCTTGACCAGGCCGTCGGAAAGGCGTGGGCTCATCTCGATGGTCTTTGTTGCCGCTAGCTGCATCGGCCTGTTCTATGCCACGTCGCTTGCCTGGGGTGAGCACACGCACTACTCGATGATCGAATACTGGCGCTGGTGGCTGGTGCACTTGTGGGTCGAAGGGTTCTTTGAAGTTTTCGCCACGGCCGTTATTGCACTGATCTTCTCCCGTCTTGGCTTGATTCGCGCCGAGACAGCCAATACCGCAATCGTGCTGGAGACGATCGTCTTCCTCTTCGGCGGTATTCTCGGCACGTTGCATCATCTTTACTTCACGGGAAGCCCGACTGCAGTCATTGCCTTCGGGGCCATGTTCTCAGCGCTCGAGGTGGTGCCCTTGGCGCTGGTTGGATTTGAGGGATATCGCAACTACCAGCGCAGCCATGCAGCACCATGGATCGTTTCTTACAAATGGACGATCCTGTGCTTTGTCGCCGTTGGCTTCTGGAACACCGTAGGTGCCGGGCTACTTGGGTTCACCATCAACCCGCCCATCTCGCTCTACTACGTCCAAGGCCTGAACCTCACGCCGGCACACGGCCACGCTGCACTGTTTGGCGTCTACGGCATGCTTGGCATTGGTTTGACTCTGTTCTGCCTGCGGGGCCTCGCACCAAAAGGCCATTGGCCCGATAAGTGGCTCAAACCCATGTTCTGGCTGCTGAACATAGGCCTCGCCATGATGGTGTTCCTGTCGCTCGTGCCCTCGGGCATCTACCAGGCTTGGACCAGTGTGGAATATGGCTTGTGGTACGCCCGTTCCCCCGATGTCGTGCATTCCACCCTGATGCAGACGCTGGTCTGGCTCCGCGTACCAGGCGATATCGTGTTTACCCTCGGGGTCCTGTGCCTGGCAACGTTTGCCGTCAAGTTGCTCGGCGGTTTTCGCAAGTCGGCAAACGCGTCAATGGCGCGGAGCGTCATCGCCGACTGACAATTACCCATAGAGACAATCAAGCCCTTCCAGCGTCACGGACCTGGAAGGGCTTTTCTATGTCTGAGATGCCAGATCGGTCATCCTCTATCCCCAATGCAACAAGCTCAACTGCCCCGGGATGATCGGAAAACGTCGCGCCAAGAAGGTTGTCTTGCGCGCCCGTGATTCTAGCGATCTTTTAAATGCCCCCGCTCTTTACAAGTTGCATCCATCCACTCTATAAGGTGCAAGTACTCTCCGCTATGGGTCGGAAGCAGACATTGTCGCATTGGCTTTGATATAGGCCTCGCCAATCCCAGCCAAATGATGATCCGCTCGGTGTAGGCGAAGGCAGGTCAACGCGCGGAGGTCCCTACTTGGGAGCTAACGTCCGCGCTGTAGAACTCACCGTGAGGGTTGGCCTGCTCCGTAGGCGCGACGTAGTCGACCAGGCCATCGACCTCCGATGTCACAACAATCTTGAATCGATGCGGCTCAAATCTATCCATACCGGTCGCTGATGCGTCCCGGACGACCAGACCACGTGGGAGCGTCAATAGTGTTTTGTCCGTTCCAAAAACACCGACGCTAACTTCTTTTGTGAGGACGCCAAGCCGGCCATCAGCGATCTCTTGGCACCCGTCCAAGGCCTTCCAGAAAAGCAGCGCGCCAAGTACCAGATTGAGTAGTAGCGACGTCGCAAAAAGTATGGTATTCATCTGAGAAGGGGATCGCCGGATCGTTGATGGATGTGTGCGTTGGGAATGTCTGCTTTGGGTTGCGACTTCAGCCGGTCGACGCAACACATTGCTGGATTCGTTCGGCCGGCGTATCGAAGTCCAACGTTTGGCGCAGCCGCTCATTGAGCTGTCGTGCAACAGCA
>NZ_QAVX01000037.1 GCF_003121485.1 Dyella sp. C11
GCGCTGGCCACTGCCAAGACGTATACGGATGCGTCCGCGCAAACCACGCTCGCCGCCGCCAAGGCCTACACCGATGCGGCGATGGGCAACGCACAGTCCATTTCCGACCTGCGCCAGCAGATGAACGACCAGTTCAACAACGTCAACCAGCGACTGGATCGCGTCGGTGCGATGGGTGCCGCCATGTCGCAGATGTCGGCCAACACGTCCAACCTCGCCGGTGACAACCGCGTGGGTTTCGGTGCCGGCAACTACAACGGCCAGGGCGCGTTCGCCGTGGGCTACCAGCGTGCATTCGCGGGCAATCACGCCAGCGTGTCGGTGGGTGCGTCGGTGTCGGGTTCCGAATCGTCCGTCGGCGTCGGCGGCGGCTTCAGCTGGTAACGCGAGAGGGCGCCCGCGAGGCGCCCTCCTTCCTGCTCACTATTTCCGGGAGTCATGCATGAATCGTTTGACTGTTTGCCGCGCAGCCGTCCTGGCCGCCGCACTGGGTTTTTCCGCAGCGCATGCTGCATCGGTCGTCACCAGCACGGGTGCGACCATCAACGCGTCGACCATGCGCAACAACGATACGGTTGACGGCTTCATCGTCACCTATCGCAACGGTTCCACCGAGCGCAGCAACGCGCAGGCCGTGGCACAGAACGTGACGGCGGCCGTCGGGCGCGCCAAGCTCGACGCTGCATCGATGAAAGCCACGCCCTCGCAGGCGGTGAGTGTGCAGTGGAAGCGCAAGATGGGCATCGGTTCCGACGTGGTGCGCACCAGCCGCAAGCTCAATCGCACCGAGGCGCTGGCGCTGATGCAGCAGATCGCTTCCGATCCCGCCGTGGCGCACGTCGAACCGGACGTCCGCATGCAGATCGTCAAGGACACGGTGAAGACCTCGTCGGTGGGCACCAGCACGCCGAACGACCCCAACTTCTCGTACCAGTGGCATATGCGTCCGGGCACCGGCACCGTGGAAACCATTGGCACCGACACCAGTGGCTACGCCAATTACGGCGGCAGCAATGCATCAACCGTATGGCCCTCTTATGACGGCACCGGCGTCATCGTGGCCGAGATCGATACCGGCGTGACGCAGCATCCGGACCTGAATCTGGCGCTGGCCAACGCCGGCTACGACTTCATCACCGACGCAGAAACCTCCGGTCGCGCCGCTGATGGCCGCGTTTCGGGCGGCTGGGATACCGGCGACTGGACCACGGCGAGCATGTCGTGCGCCACGCAGACCAACAGCAGCTGGCATGGCACGCATGTGGCCGGCACCATCGGCGCCATGACCAACAACGGCGTGGGCGTGGCGGGCGTAGCCGCGGGTTCGCAGGTGCTGCCTCTTCGCGCACTGGGTCATTGCGGCGGTGCCACGTCGGACATCGCCGATGCCATCACCTGGGCGTCAGGCGGTTCGGTGCCGAACATGCCAGCCAATCCCAATCCCGCGCAGGTCATCAGCATGAGCCTGGGTGGCCCGGGTGCCTGCGAAGCCACGGACGCGTTCGGCAGCGCCATTGCTGACGCCATGTCGCGTGGCGTGACGGTGGTCGTGGCGGCAGGCAATGACAGCGACGACACGGCCAACTATTCGCCGTCGAGCTGCCCTGGCGTCATCACGGTGTCGTCCGTGGGCATCACCGGCAAGTGGGCGTTCTACACCAACTTCGGCAAGCTGGTGTCGGTCTCCGCGCCCGGCGGTGGCATCTATCAGAACGATGATGAGAGCACCGGCGTCGAAGTCGATGCCGGCTTCGTATGGTCCACGCTCAACGATGGCAAGACCACCGTGGGTAATCCGATCTACGGCGAAATGGCTGGCACGTCGCAGGCGACGCCGCACGTCTCGGGCATCGTGGCGCTCATGATCCAGGCCGTGAAGAACGCGGGCCTGCCGGCGCTGTCGCCGTTCCAGATCCAGGAAGCCCTGGTGGAATCGGCGCGTCCGTTCCCGATCAATGAAGGCTACGCGCTGGGCTCCGGCATTGTCGACGCCAACGCCGCCGTGCAGGCCGCCTTGAGTGCAGCCAAGACTGAACTGCCGGTTGCGCTGACCTCGGGCAAGGCCGTGGTGACGGCCGGCAACACGGGTGACTCGTTGCTTTACTCGTTCACCGTGCCGGTCAATGCCACCAACCTGACGATTCGCACCGCGGGCGGCACGGGTGATGTGTCGCTGTACGCCAAGGACGGCGTGCCCGTGGCCTCCAATGGCGCCAACGCCGATGCCTCGTCGGTCAAGCCCAACACCAACAACGAGTCGATCGTGATCGCTGCACCGTCCCCGGGCACCTGGTATGTGCGCGTCACCGGTGTGAAGACCTTCGCGAACGTGCAGTTGATCGCCAGCTACGTGGCGCACTGATAAGGGGGCATGTCGCCCGGCTCGTCGACTGGTCCAGAACAGTCGGCGAGTCGGGCGCATGTTTTTCCTGGTTTACGAGGCAGGCGTGTTGAGGAAATCCAGCGTGGCCTGCAGCATCGATTCCATGCCGATCTTCAAGGCGCCTTCGTCCATGAAGAACTTCGGCGAATGGTTGGCCGGAGCCTTGAGCGCGTCCTGTCCCGTCGGCGTCGAGCCTACCCAGAAGTACACGCTGGGCACGGTGTTGGCGAAATAGGCGAAGTCTTCCGACGCCATCCACGGTTTGGATTCGACCACGTGGTCCGCGCCAATCGCCTTGCCAATGCTTTCGCGCACGCGTGCCGAAAGTGCGGGGTTGTTGACCAGCACGGGATTGCTGTCGCCCACCGGCATCTGCGTTTCGACCGTGGCACCGTTCGCTGCGGCGATGTGCTCGGCGATGCCCTTGAGGTTGTCGATGGCCTGCTGGCGCATGCCCGGGTCGAAGGTGCGCAACGTGCCCTGCATTTCCACCTTGTCGGGCACGATGTTGTAACGCGCGCCGCCTTCCACGATGCCGAAGCTCAACACGGCCGGATAGTCGCCGATGTTGAGCTTGCGGCTGACAATGGTTTGCGCCGCGCTGATGATTTCCGCGGACGTGACGACGGGATCGACGCCATTCCACGGCATGGCGCCATGCGTCTGTTGTCCATGCACCGTCATCTTGAACCAGTCCGAACCCGCCATGGCCGGCCCTGGTCGCACGCCCACGGTGCCGACGTTGAGCGTGCTGACCACATGCATGCCGAACATGGCATCGGGTTTGAAGTTCTTGAAGATGCCTTCCTTCAGCATCAGTGACGCACCGCCTTCCTCGCCCGGAGGTGCGCCTTCCTCGGCAGGCTGGAACACGAACATCACTTCGCCCGGCAGGTCTTTCTTCATGCCGGCAAGTACCGTGGCAAGGCCGAGCAGCATGGCAGTGTGCGCATCGTGGCCGCAGGCGTGCATCACGCCGACCTGCTTGCCGCGATACTCGCCCTTGACCTTGGAGGCGAACGGGACATCCACTTCTTCCGTGACGGGCAACGCATCCATGTCGGCGCGGATGGCGAGCCTGGGGCCCGGCTTGCCGCCCTTGAGGATGGCCACGACACCGGTATGCGCCATGCCCGTATGGACGTCCAGGCCCAGCTTCTTCAACTGCGCAGCCACGAGCGACGACGTGCGTGTTTCGCGATTGCTGAGTTCGGGATGCTGATGGATATCGCGACGCCACGCCGTGACCTGGCCAAGCTCACCCTGCACGAGTTGAGTGGTGTCGGCAGCGTGAGCGGTGCCGGCGAGCAGGGTCGCAACGGCCAGGGCAAGCGTGGTCAGGCGCATGGTATGTCTCCGCGGGTTGAAGCTTGATCCTAGCGCCTTCGTACGTACCTCCGGCAAGCCTCGCTCTACGAAAGTCGAACGCAGACGGAGGGCACCAAACCCGGTGCTATGCTCGGTTCCCGATTCCTGGGAAACCACGCCATGCCCGCGCCGAGCTACGTCCACGGTGTCAGTTCGCAGCCGCTGCTCGGGGATACCGTGGGCTCGCTGCTGGACCGCATCGCTGCCACGCATCCCGACCGGCCCGCGCTGGTGGTGCGCTCGCAAGGCATACGCCTCGGCTATCGACAGTTCCATGCCGAGGTGGAGCGCATCGCTGCCGGGTTGCTTTCGCTTGGTTTGCAGAAGGGCGATCGCGTCGGTATCTGGGCGCCCAATCGCTACGAGTGGGTGGTGCTGCAATTTGCGGCACCCAAGGCCGGTCTTATCCTGGTCAATATCAACCCGGCGTATCGCCTGCACGAACTCGAATATGCGCTCAACAAGGTGCGTTGCCGCGCGCTGGTCTTGCCGCGCCGCTTCAAGAGCTCGCATTACCTCGACCTGCTCCAGGAACTGGCGCCGGAGCTGGCAGGTGCGGAGATTGGCAACCTGAGATCGGAACGGCTGCCGGCATTGCGCGACGTGATTCTTCTCGATGACATTGCCGCACCCGGTACCCGCACATGGACGGAGCTGGGTTCGCGAGCGGACGATGAGGCCATGGCGCGCCTGCGCGCGGTGGAGGCCGAGCTGAGCTTCGACGATCCGGTGAATATCCAGTTCACCTCTGGCACGACGGGCGCGCCCAAGGGCGCGACGCTCACGCATCACAACATCGTCAACAACGGCTATTTCATCGGCGAGGCAATGCGCCTGACCGAGCAGGACCGCCTGTGCATTCCCGTGCCGTTCTACCACTGCTTCGGCATGGTGCTGGGCAACCTGGCCTGCGTCACGCACGGCGCGTGCATGGTGATCCCCGGCGAAGGTTTCGATGTGCTGGCCACGCTGGAAGCCGTGCAGGAAGAACGCTGCACCGGCCTGCACGGCGTGCCGACCATGTTCATTGCCGAGCTTGAACATGCGGAATTCCGCCGCTTCGATCTCAGCTCATTGCGCACCGGCATCATGGCCGGCTCGCCATGCCCCATCGAAGTGATGCGCCGCGTGGTGAGCGACATGCACATGAGCGAAGTCACCATCGCCTACGGCATGACCGAAACCAGCCCGGTGAGTTTCCAGTCCACCACGCACGATCCGCTGGAGCGCCGCGTGGACAGCGTTGGTCGTATCCATCCGCACGTCGAAGTGAAGCTGGTGGATGAGCGCGGCCGCATCGTGCCGCGCGGTGTGCCGGGCGAACTCTGCACGCGCGGCTATTCGGTCATGCTGGGCTACTGGGAAGACGAAGAGCGCACGCGCGAAGCCATCGACGAAGCGCGCTGGATGCACACCGGCGACCTCGCCGTGATCGACGAAGCGGGTTACTGCACTATTGTTGGTCGCCTCAAGGACATGATCATTCGTGGCGGCGAGAACGTGTACCCGCGCGAAATCGAGGAATTCCTCTACACCCATCCCAAGGTGCAGGACGTGCAGGTGTTCGGCGTGCCGGACGAGAAATTCGGCGAACAGGTGTGCGCCTGGGTGCAATTGCGTGAAGGCTGCGAGTCCAGCGAAGCGGAGATCCAGAGTTACTGCCGTCATCACCTGGCGTACTTCAAGGTGCCGCATTACGTGCGCTTCGTCGACGCCTTCCCGATGACGGTGACGGGCAAGGTGCAGAAGTACCTGATGCGCGAGGCGATGGCCGACGAGTTAGGCCTTCCCGTCACTTGAGCGGCTTTACCCTGTGGGAGCGCACCCTGTACGCGACAACCCGACGAAGCGGAAATCCCAAGTCGCGCACAGGGTGCGCTCCCACAGGATGGCTCTTCCGAGAAATTACTGACCCCAGCGCACCGCGCGCCGCGACGGCATGCCCTGGTGCCCCGCCAGCCACGCCGGTACATCGCTCGATGGCAGCGGGCGGGCAATATGGAAACCCTGGGCCTCATCGCACGCCATGGCGAGCACGCTTTCGTAGATGTTGGACGTTTCCACGCCTTCCACCACCACGCGGAAACCCATGTTGCGCGCCAGTTCCGCCACGGAGCGCACGATGGCCTCATCGTGCGGGCTGCTGCCCATGCCGCGCACGAACGACTGGTCGATCTTCAGGCTGGTCGCCGGCATCTGGCGAAGCGCAGCGAGGTTGCTGTAACCGGTGCCGAAGTCATCAATGGCGATGCCTGCACCCAGGTCGCGAATCGCGGTGAGGTGGCGGCGGGTGACGGCGCTGTGTTCCATCAACGTGCTTTCGGTGAATTCCAGTTCCAGCGCATCCAGCCCCACCTTGTGCTGCTCGGCCACGCTGCGCAGTCGACCGACAAGGTCGGCACCCAGATCGGTACTGGAAACATTGAGCGAGAGCTTGATGTCGTATCCAGCGTGGCGCCATACGGCAAGCTGGGACACGCCGCGCTCCATCACCCATTGCGTGAACGAGTGCATCAACCCGGCGCGCTCGGCCAGCGCCACGAAATGCGCGGGAGGAATGGAGCCCAGCGTGGGATGGTGCCAGCGTGCGAGTGCTTCCAGGGCAATGCAGCGCCCCGAATCCAGGTCCACGCGCGGCTGGTAATGCAGGTCGAGTTCGGCGCCTTCGTTCAACGCGGCAGCCAGTTCGGTCACCAGCAGGAATTCCTGTCGCTGCTGTTCGTCCTGCATGCGGTTGTACACCGCCCATCCGCGCGGACTTTGTTGCGCGGCATGCGATGCGTTCATGACCAGGCGCAGCGGGTCGCCACCGCGCAGCTCATCGGCATTGATCTTCAGCAGGCCGACGCCCGGCTGGATGGTGAGCGGAATGCCCAGGCAGTCGAACGGCCAGCGCAGGCGCGCCACCAGGTCGTCCAGCCACGAGGTGTCGTCGAGCATGTGGTGATCGGGCAGTACCGCGGCGAAACGCGTCGCACCGACCTGATAAAGACGCGTATGCGCCGGCATCTGCTGCGTCACGCGCGCAGCAACCGTGCGCATCAGTTCGTCCGCATAGACGTGACCCATGGCGCGGACAAACGCGTTGAAACGCTGCACGGGCGCAACGTCGATGGCGATGACCCACGCGTGCGGCACGCCTTCGTGCAGATGGGTGCGCAGGTCGTCGAAGAATGCGTAGCGATGCGGCAACTGGGTGGTGGGATCGGTACGACCGAGATAGCTGCGCAGCACCACGCCTGCACCGATCAGCGACGCGGCATCGCGCAATGCCGTTTGCTCGCTTTCGCCCAGGCTCTCGCGTGGCAGCGGACCCATCACGCACAACGCGCCGATGTGTTGTCCAGTAAGCGTGCAGACCGGCTCGCTGGCGAAGAAGCGCATCGGTCCGGGTCCGGCAGCCAACGGCACCGCCGTTCCGCGCAGGCGTTCATCGTCGAAGGCATCCAGCACGACGTGCGGCGCCAGGCTGCGCGCGGCCTGAAGCAGGAGAGGGTGCAGCGCACGGGGGCCATGTGCAGGCAATTCGTTGCCATCGGCAAACCAGTACGCGGCGCCGCTGTTGAGCACGAGTGACACCACCGGCACGCCGAGGGAATGCGTCACCAGGCGAACCACGGCATCGAAACCGGGCACGGCAAAACTTTCCGGCGTGGCGGTGTGTGCGGAAGGCAGGTCGTCGGCGGGCGTCGTCATGTATTGCCCAGCCGCGTGCTGCCCCGGGCCCCATCCCGTGGTGGTGCGCATCGCGTCATTGCCCCCTCAGGAACGGTGTCCCGAAAACAGCCCGACACTACTCCAGCCTCTCTGCGTACCGCAATGAGGCAAAGTGAGGTATGGCGTACGGACGTAAGTCCCTGCGGCGTCGACATGCCGCCGTCATCACGATTTGATACTGAAGTCGATCTCGACGGGATAGGGTACGGGCGTCGCCGGCGGCGCGGGCAGCATCCAGCTGGTGAAGTGGCTGGCCATGCATTTCGCCACGGGCGTCTCAGGTTGCACCGCGATGCGGGATAGACGGCCATCCTTGGTGACGTCGGCCACCAGCGTGAAGGGCGCCTTGTCATCCGGCGAACTTGCGAGACACGCCTTGTAGGCATCCGTGGTGGGGTTGCCGATGCGATCCCACATCTGCTTCTGGTACGCCGGACCGGTGGCCGCGCCTTCGGCGAGCTTCGCCTGGGAAACGCGCGAGATGAAATCGTTGCCTGCGGCAGGACTCAGTTGCAGGGCGACAGCGAGCAGGATCGACATGACAACTCCGGCCGGAAGGGGCGCTCCACGTTAGCAGGAGCGCCACGACCCGTGTTGTGTTGTGAGAGCTCCCATCCGCGACGTCGTGCCTGCATGGTGTCGCGCACAGGGTGCGCTCCCACACGGTCAGGAGAGATGTTCGCTGGCGAGGTATTCCTCGCTTTGCATTTCGATCAGGCGCGATTCGGTGCGGCCGAACTCCGCGCGCAGGCGTTCACCGTCGTACAGCTCGGTGATCGGTGCGGCTGCGGAAAGGATCAGCTTCACCTTGCGGTCGTAGAACTCGTCCACCAGCAACACGAAGCGACGCGCGGCATCGTCGGTGTAGACGGTGAATTGCGGCACGTTGGAAACGATCACTGCCGGGCCGGCCTTGGCCAGCTCGATGTAGTCGGACACGGCACGCGGGCCTTCGCACAGCGCGGCGAAGTCGAACCAAAGGATGTTGCGCGCCTGCTTGCGCACGGGAATCGGGCGATCGTTGATGACGATCTCGCCACCTTCCTGCACCGGGCCTTCCGCCTGCGTGGTGAAGATGCGCGCGAGGGCACGCTCGGCTTCCGGGCCGGGCGGTGTCTGGTACACGGCCGCCTGCGTCAGTGCGCGCAGGCGCCAGTCATGCGAGGAGATCATCTGCACGACGCGGCAGTGTTTCTCGATCAACGCGATGGCGGGCAGGAAGCGCGCGCGTTGCAGGCCATCCTTGTAGAGATTTTCCGGCGCCGTGTTGGACGTGGTCACCAGCGTCACACCGCGCTCGAACAACGCCTGCAACAGCGTGCCCAGGATCATGGCGTCGCCGATGTCGTTCACCAGGAACTCGTCCAGGCACAGTACGCGGCAGCGCGAGGCGAGGGTGGCGGCCACTTCCAGCAGCGGGTCCTGACGCTCGCCAAGCTCACGCAACTGCTCGTGCACCTCGCCCATGAAACGATGGTAGTGCCGGCGCAGCGCCATGCCCTGCGGCAGGCTCGCCACGAACATGTCCATCAGGAAGGTCTTTCCGCGTCCCACGCTGCCCCACAGGTACAGGCCCGGTACGCCTTCGCGCGTGTCGTTGCCCAGCAGCGATTTCAGGCGTCCAAACAGGCCACCGCCATTGCCGTTGTCGGCAGCGGCGATGAGTTCGGCGTGCATGCGGTCGAATTCGGGCAGCAGCGCCTGCTGGGCAGGATCGGCTTCCCAGCGGTGCGCGCTGACGCCTTCGTGATAACGCGCACTGGGTGCGAGTGGTGCGGTGTTACTCATGGGTACGGCGACCTCTGCGGGCGCCCCGCGGGGAAACGGGGCATCGAACGGGGAAGGGGGTTTGCGGCATCACGCCTGGCGCAGCGGCGGCAGCCAGGGCTGCACGGCGTGCTTGATGGCGCCGCGCAGATCCATCAGGCGGCGGTGGAAGAAGTGGCTGGTTTCCGGCATGCGCACCAGTTCGGGCTTTTTCGTCATGCCGTCGATCCAGTCAAACACGGCCTGCGGGTCCACCACCTCGTCTTCTTCACCCTGCACGACCAGCCAGGGACACGTGGGCAGCTGGATGTCCTCGAACGGCCAGCGACCGGCCGGCGGCGCAATGCTGATCAGCGCATCCGCGCGCAGGCGCACGGCGTTGCGGATGGAAACGTAGCTGCCGAAAGAGAAGCCGGCCAGCCACAGCGCATCGTCCGGGCGTATCCGGCGCACCCAGGCGGCCACGGCCGCCAGGTCATCGCCTTCGCCGTTGCCGTGGTCGTACGTGCCTTCCGATTCACCGGTGCCGCGGAAATTGAAGCGCACCGTATCCAGTCCGGATTCGCGCAGCGCGCGTTCCACCATCGTCACCACCTTGTTGTGCATGGTGCCGCCCTGGAGCGGGTGCGGATGGCAGATGATGGCGGTGCCGCGGCGAGCCTCTTCGGGCACGGCCACGTCGCTCACGGCTTCCAGCTTGCCGACGGGACCTTCCAGCGCGAAGCTGGAGGCCTGCTCGGGAAAATGGTCGGGTTGGGTAGGGATCATGACGGGGTTCATACACAAGATGATAACCGCCACGTGCCTTCGGCGTTCGGACGGGCCGCGATGAACCATCTCGCGCATACGTTGCTGGCCGGTGACGACGAGCTGCTGCAGCTGGGCGGGCTGATGGGCGATTTCGTCCATGGCACGCCGGATCCTTCGCTGCCGGAAGGCGTGATTGCCGGCATCCGGCTGCATCGCGCCATCGACGTGTACACCGATAGCCATCCCGATGTGGCTGAGGCGCGAGCCTTGTTGCCAGCGCCGTTTCGCCGCTACGGCGGCATCCTGCTCGACATGTGGTTCGACCATTTGCTCGCGCGTGACTTTCCGCGCTGGAGCGACCGGTCGCTGGACGCCTATTCGGCGGGCGTGCGCGAACTGCTTTATCGGCATGAATCCCTGTTGCCGCCCGGATTGGTGCGCTTTCGCCATTACATGGAGGCGCATGCGCTGCCTGCGGGTTATGCGAGGCCGGAGGAGATGGAGGCAGCCTTCGACGGGATTTCGCATCGGTTGCGGCGGACCAATCCCATCGGTGAGTCGCTGCCGGTGCTGGTGGGACTGGAGCGGCCGTTGCAGGCGACGTTCGAGGTGTTTTTTCCGCAGTTGAGGGAGTTTGCGGGGGATTGGGTGGGGACGCATGGGGTGCGCTGAGGGTTTCATCGCGCGCGCACCGCTTTACTCCCTCTCCCCTTTGGGGAGAGGGTTGGCGTGAGGGGCGGGT
>NZ_QAVX01000038.1 GCF_003121485.1 Dyella sp. C11
GTGCCGCCCGCATTCGCGCCATTGCCGATGGCCGCCGCATTGCTGCCGCTCTGCACGGTGGCATTGCCCGAACCATCCACCGCGATGGTGGCCGGCATGGATGCGCCGCCTGCACCGCCACCCTGCATCTGCGCGGCGAGAGCGGTTTCACCGTTGTCGAGTGCGGTCAGCGCCGCACCGATGTTGGAGTACACGGTGCCCTGGATGGTGTACTGCGCGGCAAAGTTGTTGCCCGCCGACGCACCGCCACCCAGCACACTGGCAACACCCGCACCCATCGTGCCGACCGCGGTATTGAGCTGCCCCAGGTTGACGGCATCGGTGTTCGCCGTGCCGGCCGCCAGGTTGTGGATCTGCGTACCGGTCGAGGCGAGCGAGATGCCAGCCTTGGTGGCGTCGTCGTAGGTGACGCCCAGCGTACCGCTGCCGGTGGACACGCCCGCGAGCGCCGAGGTCAGCTGTTCGACGTTGACGGCATCGTGGTCCTGCGTGCCATCGGCCACGTTGGTGATCTGGCGTTCCGCACCGGCGGCGCCGACCGACACGCTGTTGTCGCGATCGGTTACCGAATTCGCACCAATCGCCACCGCATTCGTGTTGCTCACCACAGCGCCCGCGCCCAGCGACAGGCTGTTGTCGCCGCTGGCCGCTGCATTCGCACCGACGGCGATCGCATTGAGACCACCCGCAGCGGCATTCAAACCCAATGCCACGCCGTTGTCGCCAGTGACCAGCGCGCCATAACCCACGGCGGTCGCGTAACCGTCTGCGCTCATGGTGAATGCGCCACTGCCCACTGCGGTATCACCGACGCTTGCGGCATAGGCACCCGCGCCCATCGCCACGCCGTAGTCACCATCGGCTTCCGCTTGCGGACCGACAGCCAGACCCTGCATGCCGCCAGCAATCGCGTTGTTGCCCATCGCCTGCGCCGCCGAGCCGATCGCTTGCGCGCTCACACCAACCGCCATCGCCTGCGTGTTGTTGGCCAGCGAGCTGGAACCGATGGCCATCGAGTCACTGACGCTCTGCGTGGCATCCACGGCATTGGGATTACCCGCGGTCGCGTTGTAACCGATCGCCATGTTGTTGGTGCCTATGGCACCACCTGCAAAGGCGTTGGTGCCGACCGCCATATCGCCGGTGTAGGACGCAATGGCGTGGTAACCCACGGCGACCGAATCGGTCGACCAGGCCACGCTGCTGCCGCCGATGGCCGTGCTGTGGATCTGGCTGCCATCCGGCGCGTTGTCGGCAATGGCGCCGTTACCGATGGCCACGCTGCCGTCGCCATTGGTGGCCGCGTGATAGCCGATGGCAACGGCACCCGCATTGTCGTCGGCGTCGAGATAACCCTCCGGGTTGGCGGTGGTGCCGGTGCGATTGATGTAGCCCGTCGATGTGCCACCGGCGGAGGCATACGCACCCATCGCCACGCTGAAGTCACCCGACGCCAGCGATGACGCGCCGTAGGCGCTCGATCCAACACCCGAGCTGATGGCGTTGGAGCGATAACCCACCGAGCCGTTGCTGTTCACGTCCAGCCAACCGCCCACCGCCGTGGAGCCGGGGCCGGTGGAATACGTACCCGGGCCGATGGCCAGCGAGCCCTCGCCGTAGCCAATGGCCTTCGTGCCCACGGCAATGGAGTTCAGGTTTTCAGCCAAGCCCGCGCCATAACCAAGCGCAATGCCGTAACTCGATCCGGCTGACGATGCGCCGGTACCGATCACAACGCTGTTGGATGCGGTCGCATTGCCGTTCGACGTCGTGAGTGTTTCCGCTTCGGCGCCCGCACCAATGACCACGGTGTTGGCCGAGAGCGAGTCGATATATCCGGAGCCGACTACCACGGAGTTGTTTGCATTGGCCTGGCCGCCGAATCCGACAGCTACCGCGCTCTGGCCGGCTGCGATGGCATTGGCACCCACCGCGGTGGAGTATTTGCCCGTTGCGTTGGACGCCTCGCCCAGTGAGGTGGCGTAGAGCGCAGTGGCTTTTGCACTGGCGCCGATGGCCATCGCATCCGATGCGCTGGCAACCGCGGCATAACCCACTGCCGTGGCCTGCGTCACCTGCGTGTTGTTGACGATGTCGCCTGCGGTCGACGCCGCGCCAAGCGCCATCGACTGCGTGGCACCGGAAACCATGGCACCGTCACCCATGGCGGTGTCGTTGGTCAGGCCCGAGAAGTTGCCCGTACCCACCACCACCTGTGCGCCGGTACCGATCGCCACGGCGTTGGCCACGCCGCTGACGGCTGCACCTGTACCCACCACCGTGCCATTGCTGCCGGTAGCCTGTGCTCCCTGACCCACAGCAAGTGCGCCCGAAGCGGATGCGGTAGCGCCATTGCCGATCGCGGTGCCGTTGAGACCGCTGACCGACGCGCCCGAACCCACGGCGAGGCCGTTGTCTGCCGTCACAGCCGACGCAGTCGTTGAACCCGCGGTCGGCGCGGACACGGTGAGAAAGCCCGAACTGTCGGACACGCTGGTCGTCTGCGGTGCAGCCTGCACATTGAACGCGCTTACGGCGGCGCACGTCAGCGCATCGCTGGTATCCGCCACGCCACTGCCTGCCCACGACACACCACACGCACCCGCGCCCAGCGGCAACAGGCTGCCGACGATGGCCAGCGCAAGCACACGCTTGCGCACACCGGAGGCACGGCCCTTGCCGCTCGCACGCGCGAACTCGGACGCAACCACCACGGCGCCCAGCGCCGCGTTCCACACCTTGCTGTAGATCGTGTTCACAGAAATCTCCCCGAAAAGCCACTGGCTGCGCCACCGCTCCCACGGCTCTTCGGCGCGATCCCCCGATCACGCCACGGCGCTTGCCTGCGGCAACCATGAATAAAGAGACGTCTAACCGTCCCTGATGTGTGATGCCGCCTGGAGATTCAGTGAGCGAACAGGGCAAGTCACGCACGCTCCCACACCAGCAGCACGCACCTCTCCAACCTCACCAACATTTGCTCTTGCTCACGGGAAGCAGCCGGGGAAGAATGGGAAAGTAGGCCGCACGCTATGTGGCGAGTAGGATTGGTACGCAGGTGGAAGTGAGCAGTTTTTGGGGGAGCGAGTGACCGTTCCAGGAATACGGGCCGTCAGGGAGTGGCTGGACCGGGCACCAACAAAGGATCCTGTCGAGCGTCTCAACGCGCGTTTCATCCAGGTACTGATGATGGCGACCGGCCTTCAGGCCGTGCTCGTGCGTCTGTATTTCATGGTGGCCGAACCCGGCGCTGCGTTTCCCGCCGTGTGGTCGGTCGCTGACATCACGGATCTTTGCGCGGACATCGGCGTCGCACTGGGCTCGTGGATCGGCGTGGTGTTGATGCGGCGCGGCCACTATCACCGCGGCATTCAATTCTTCCTTTGCGTTTACCTGCTCACGCTGGCTGCAAATTACGCCACTACCGGCTATCGGCACGCGCCGCCCGATCCATCGCCGGCATTGCTTCTCGCTGTCGGTGGCGTGGTGCTGGGACGACGCACGCTGTGGACGGTGTATGCCGCCGTCATCACCTGTTTTGCATTGGGCGAGCTCGCCGATGCGCTCTGGCTGCCCGGCGCCAGCGGCGATTTCTGGTGGCCGTTTCACGCGCTTCCGATGCTGGTGGTGGCGTATCTCATCGTGGCCTTTGCCATCGACAGCACCACGCGTGCGCTACGGAAGATGCTTGCCGACGCCGTGCAGCGCGGCGAAGCACTTGCACGCGCGAACGTGTTGCTGAAGAAGGAAATGGAAGAGCGCGAACGCACGCAGCATCAGCTCATCCACTCGCAGAAGCTCGATGCCATTGGTCGCGCAGCCAGTGGTGTCGCCCACGATTTCGACAATGTGCTCAACGTGGTGCTTGGCTACGCCTCGCAGCGCGAACAACTGGCCGACCTGGGTACGTCCGCGCTCATCAACGCCATGCAGGGCATTGAACTTGCCGCGCTGCGCGCGCTCACCATCAGCCGTAAGCTGCTCAATTTCAGCCGGCAGGAAGTGGGTATCAGCCAGGTTTTCGATGCCTGCGTGGCGGTGACCGAGCTGGAACCCATGTTGCACCAGCTATTGGGCAACTACGTCCAGCTGGACCTGCAACTGCACCCCGAGGAATTGAAGTTGCAGCTCGATCGCGGCCAGTTCGAACTGATGATCTTGAA
Source organism: Dyella sp. C11 (assembly GCF_003121485.1). GTDB lineage: Bacteria > Pseudomonadota > Gammaproteobacteria > Xanthomonadales > Rhodanobacteraceae > Dyella. The sequence continues at coordinate 4,164 of NZ_QAVX01000038.1, forward strand.
TGTCGCCGCCAATGCGCGCGACGCGATGCCGGAAGGCGGTCGCTTCACCGTGCGCGTGGAAACGAACGGCGTGCCAGCCACCCTGATGCTGACGCTGACCGATACGGGCATGGGCATGCCCGATGATGTGCGCGCCAAGGTATTCGAGCCGTTCTACACCACCAAGCCGTTTGGTCGGGGCACCGGCCTTGGATTGGCCGTGGTCGCGAGCATGGTGGAAGCGGCGCGCGGCACGATCGATGTCCAAAGCACGCCGCAACAGGGAACCTCGTTCCGCATTCGCCTGCCGCTTTACGACGAAGTGGACCTGCCGTTGCCGGAAATGGACGTCCAGATGGCCGTTCCCGATCAGGAATCGCTGGCGAACAGGTAACCCTGGCCGCGCGAAGTAAGCAGCGGCAAGGGCTGTCCGGCGGCATCCTGCGCCTTGCGGCGCAGGCGATGGACCATCATCTCCAGCCGGTGCGGATCGAACTCGTAGATGTCCGACGTCAACGCGCCGATGAGCTTCTCGCGCGACACGGGTTCACCCCGCACCGCCATCAGGATCCGGAGAATGCAGCGCTCCGGCGCGGTCAGCGGCAGCGCCTTGCCGGCCGGCGTCACCAGGCACCAGTCGTCCGTATCCAGCCGCCAGCGTCCAAGCCCGGCGGCCGGCGCTGCAGGGCTTCCGCTTCCCGGTGCGCCCAGCAGGCGACGCGCCACGCTGTGCAGCGTGGCGGCAAGTATTTCGATGTTCACGGGCTTGTTGAGGAACGCATCCGCGCCTCGCGCCAGCGCACCCACGTGATCGTCCATGCCCTTGTTAGCGGTGAGCATGACGATGCCCAGGCTGGAGATTTCGCGCAGGTGCTTGACCACGTTGAGTCCGCTTTCATCGGGTAGCCCGATGTCGAGCACCACCATGTCGAAGCGACGCGTGAGCATGTGCCGGTACAGCTCGGCGGCGGAACTCGCTCCCGTCACCTGGAAGCCGAAGTAGCGTAGTCCGGGAATGAGGATGCCATCGCGCAACTGCGCGTCATCCTCCAACACGCCAACGTGCCATGCGCGGTCCAGCGTTCTTGCGGTCGTCTTGGTGGTTCCGTCGATCATGCTGCGTGCTTGCTTCAATGGCGTGGAAAAGGGCTTCACTCTGCGTGTGCAGTATCCACGCCGTCAACATCACAGTGAAGCTTTATTTTGATTTTGCCGCTTGTCGCACAAGGACTTGCGTGCGCCTCGGTGGGCTGCGTGAGCAAGTGTGAGGAACGGTGTGGGTAGGTGCGTGTGTTGCGCGTCTCACCTGATCAAAGCTGGCCCCAAGCCGTCGTCTGACCGGCACATCGTCACTCATGGGGAGCCCCGCGCAGCGGGTCATGGGCTTGGTCGATCGTTGCCGGTTCCCGTGCTCGATGAAGCACGGCAGGCGCGCGTTCGAATGGAGACCACGCCGGTCTCGCGCATCCCGGGGAGAGAAGATGTCCAGCCGCACTCGTAAGACCAGCGCAGGCCAGCCTGCCTGCAAGGCGCTTTTGCCGATGGCGCTCGCGCTCGTGCTCAGTCCGTTGTCCGCACACGCGGCCACTGACTGGGCGCCCACACGCAGCCATGCAGCACTGCTGAAATCCACGACGACCGCGCAGGCCACCGCCAGCAAGGCCGCCGTCTCGACCACGCATTACTTCGTCAATCGTCGCGGCACGCCGGAAGTGCAGTCGATGGTGTCGCCGCTGGACAGCAGCAAGGCGCTGCATGTGTCGGTGGGCCTTGGGCTGCGCAACGCGGATCAGCTGCAGGCATTCATCAAGGATGTGAACACGCCGGGATCGGCCGTGTTCGGCAAGTTCCTCACGCCGGCACAATTCAAGGCGACCTACTCGCCGACGGACGCGCAAGTGCAGGCTGTGGTGGCACACCTGCAGAAGTCCGGCTTCACGCACATCACCGTGTCGCCCAACAACACCCAGGTCTACGCCGACGGCAATGCCGCCACCGTGGCCACGGCGTTCAACGCCACCATGAAGACGTACACGGACAACGGCAAGCAGCGCTTCGGCAACGACAGCGACGTGCTCGTGCCTTCGGCGCTCGGCGGCATCGTGACCTCCGTGGCAGGCCTGCAGAACATCGAGCATAAGCATCCGATGAGCTACCTCGGCAAGCCGGTGACACAGCCCGCGACGCCGCAGGATGCAACGGCCGTGACGCATGCGCCGACCGATTTCCCCACCATCTATGACGCGGACAGCACGCCGACGGCGTTCAACACCACGGTGGGCATCGTGACGTGGGGCGACCTGACGCAGACGCAGAACGACCTCAACCTGATGACGAAATATGCGGCGATGAGCACGACCAACGTGCGCGTCGTGCCCGTGACGATGACAGGCGAAACGGACTTCTCCGACGACCCCGATTCGGACACCGAGTGGAACCTGGATTCGCAGTCCATCATCGGTACCTCCGGCGGCGTGAAGCAGCTGGTGTTCTACACCGCTGCGAACGGCAAGGGCGGCGCTGCGGACGAAGAGCTGACCGACGCCTGCATTACGGCTGCCTACAACGCCGCCGTCACTGATACGACGCTTGCCAAGGTGATCAATGTGTCGCTGGGCGAAGACGAGACCGTCGCCAATGCGTCCGGTATCCAGGCACAGGACGACGCCATCTTCGCGCAGGCGGTGGCACAGGGTCAGACCTTCTCCATCGCGTCGGGCGACCAGGGCGTGTACGTCGCCACCAATGGCGAGATCACCAATCCGCAGGGCGCGGTCAACGTCGATCTCAGCGCCTATTCGGTGAGCGAACCTTCCACCTCGCCCAACGTCATCGCCGTGGGTGGCACGGAAGTGATGACCGATGGCGGCGCCTATGCCGGTGAAACCGGCTGGAACGACGGCGTGGAAGCGGCGGACGACGGCGGCGCCCGCATCTGGGCCAGCACGGGCGGCAAGAGCGTGTTCGAGACGGCGCCCGCGTGGCAGTCCACCGCACTGGGCGCGACGGTTCGCCAGGTGCCGGACATCGCCTTCGATGCATCGTCACTCACGGGTGCGCAGATCATCATCGGTGGTCAGAAGTACTCGGTCGGCGGCACCAGCCTTGCCTCGCCGATCTTCGTGGGCGTGTTTGCGCGCGTGCAGACGTATGCGAACAACACCATCGGCTTCCCTGCCAGCATGATGTACCGCGATTTCCCGACCAGCACGGGCGTGGTGCATGACGTGGTATCCGGTAACAACGGCGTGTCGTACCAGGGCAAGACCTACGGCTACAACGCCGGCACCGGCTGGGACTTCGTCACCGGTTTTGGTTCGCTCGACATCAGCAAGTTCGCCGCGCTGGCCTACACCTGGGGCAACACCTCGATTCCGCCGACCACGGCTCCGCCGCCGCCGGCGCCGACCATGCTCACGCCCAATGTTGTCGTCACCACGCAGGGGCAGGCCGGTTCCAGCCAGCAATTCACGCTGACGGTACCGGGTGGCCAATCGCTGCTGTCGATCCGCACGGGCGGTGGCACCGGTGACGTGTCGCTGTACGTGAAGCGTGGCAGCGCAGCCAGCGCCACCAGCTACGACTACTCGTCGGTCCATGCGAACGGTAACAACGAGAGCGTGTCGGTTCGCGCCCCCGCCGCTGGCGTCTACTACATCACCGTCACCAGTGCGTCGGTGTTCACCGGCGTGACTGTGGTCGGCGCTTACCAGTAACCGGACGCCCTGTCTCCATGCGGCGCCGCAAGGCGCCGCATGCACCCTTCATTTCACGGATGGACGTCCATCCGTCCGTATCCGGCGTGGCGCCGCCAACAGGCGAGCGACGCATGCGGGTGCGACTTGCCGAGGAAAGCTCGTGAACAAGATTTACAGCAAGATCTGGAACAAGACATTGGGGACCATGGTCGTGGCCAGCGAACTGGCCAGGTCGGCGCATGGCGGCACGCGCACGCGCGTGCTCGGCGCCGCCATCGCACTCGTGATGGCAGGTCAGTCGGGCGTTGCGCTCGCCGATCAAGCTGCACCGCAGGCGACGCAGGTGACCGTGCAAGCATCCAATCCGGCCGATCCCTATTTCTCCGCCGACGGTGCCGGTGACGGCAGCGATTCGGCGCTGTCGCTTGGCTCACAGAGCGTGGCGGCCGGCGCCCTGAGCACGGCACTGGGCACCCAGAGCACCGCCATGGGCTACAACAGCTGGGCGAACGACGACAATTCCACGGCCGTGGGCGCCAACACGCTGGCCTACGGCGTGGGTTCGTCGGCATTCGGCACCAACGCGTATGCGGGCTTGAACGGCTTCAACTACGCCACGGCCATTGGCTTCCAGTCGTACGCCGCCAACTACAACACCATCGCCGTAGGCGCCAATGCACAGGCAACAGGCCTGAGCAGCGTGGCCGTCGGCGGCTATATCGTTGACTCCACGGGCGCGGGAAAGGCGATTGGTCTCTCGACCACCCCCATTGCTGCGACCGCCTCCGGTGACTACGCCACGGCCGTGGGTCCGGGCGCGCAGGCCACCGCGCATGGCGCCACTGCCATCGGCGTGGGTGCCAACGCCGCCGAATCGAACAACGTGGCTGTCGGCAACTCAGCGAATGCCACCGGCGGCGTCGACACGCCTGTCGTCGCCGTGGGCACCGCAGCACAGGCTCTGGGTGATGGCACCGTGGCGCTGGGTTATCAGGCAGTGGCACAGGGTGATGTCAGCACGGCCTTGGGCACGGGCGCGCAGGCGGGCGGCTACGCCTCGTCCGCGGTGGGCGTGAGCGCTCAGGCCATCGGTTATGAATCCACGGCCCTCGGCGCGGCTGCGCAGGCCAGCGGTGACAACACCGTGGCGGTCGGCGTCGGCGCAGCCGCCTATGGCGAAAGCGCCGTGGCGGTTGGCTATGGCGCAACGGCCTACAACACCAATGACCAAGCCTTCGGCTACTACGCCTGGGCCGGTGGCGGTGCCGGCACAGGCAACCTGGCCATGGGTAACAGCGCGACGGCCGGCAATCCCAACGCCGATCCCACCGTGAGCGCCCAGTCGGTGAGCTACGCCACCGCCATCGGCACATCGGCGACGGCGTCGGGCAACCAGTCGATTGCCCTCGGCGCGAACGCCAATGCAAGCGGTGGCAACAGCATGGCGCTCGGCGCCAATGCGTCGGTCACCGCGGTAAACGCCGTGTCGATCGGCACCAGCTCCACGAACAGCCGCGACAACACCGTGTCGGTCGGCCAGGTGGGTTCGGAGCGGCAGATCATCAATGTGGCGGCGGGTACGAATGGCACCGATGCGGTCAATCTGAACCAGCTCGACGCCGCTGTTTCGGCCCTGGGCGGCACGGTCGGCCAATCGCCCTTCATCGCCATCAGCGGCAATTCTGCAGCATCGGTGACGTCGCAAAGCTTCAACAGCATCGCTATCGGCAACATTGCCACCGCAAACGACGCCGAGAGCGTGGCGATCGGTGACATTGCACAGACCAATGGCGGCAGCGATGTGGCCGTTGGCAGCGGCTCGCAGATTTTTGCAGGTGGCAGTACCGCCGTCGGTGCCGATACCGGCGTCGCATCGTCAGCCGCGCAAGGTGTTGCCGTCGGTTACAAGGCCTATGTGACGGCGACGAACGCCGTGGCCATTGGCGCCAACTCGTTGGCTGATCGCGCCAACAGCGTGTCGGTGGGTGCCGTGGGTGCAGAGCGTCAGATCACGAACGTGGCGGCTGGCACGGCCGACACGGATGCGGCGAACGTAGGTCAGGTGAATGCGTCGCTCGCCACGGCCAAGGCCTATACGGACGCACAGGCGCAGTTGCTCCAGAGCGAATTGCAGTCACTGCCTGCCGGTGACGGTACGGGCGGTTCGATGCCTGCCGGCATGGCCATCGATGGCAGCACGGCGGCCACGGTGCAGAGCGGCAGCAATGCGGCGGCCATCGGTAGTGGCGCGAATGCGGGCGGCAT
>NZ_QAVX01000039.1 GCF_003121485.1 Dyella sp. C11
CCCCCCCCCACCCCCCCCCCCCGCCGTGTTTCTGTCCAGCCGCCCCGGCCACCCCCGCGGCGCAGGAGGCTCGTGGGCTCGGAGATGTGGATAAGACACAGCCCCCGCAACGGCCCCAACTTATCGGTGATCATCCCCATCAACCGATAGTCCTCATCACTCCAGTACCGCACGAGAAAACTCGCCGGCACAAACACCGCCACAAACATCACCGCTCCGGTGATGAATGCAAAATGCCCTGGCGTGACATCAGCGACACCCCAACCCGCCGCTGTCGCCAAAAGACCCACTACCAGCAGCCGCATCATCAACGCACCCGGCAAACCCGCACTGGCCACGCGCCGGATGTAGAACGTGCAGATCGCCAGTTCCGCCAATCGCGTGCCGGAATAACAAAGCACGGCGCCAAGCAGGCCGAAATGCGGGATAAGGCTGAAACCCAGGATCACGTTGATCACCAGCGCGGAACCTGAAATACGCAAGCGATCACCCTGCCGATCCGTCACGACCTGGAAAGCCGCAATGGCGTTGGTGATCAGCAACAGGCCGGCGAGCACCAGCGTGACTTCGATCGCGGGAATCGCATCCACGTATTTGTTGCCGTACATCAGCGTCACCAAACCGGGCGTGGTCACAAAACCGAGACCAGCGATCATCAGGCCGGTAGCCCAGTAAAAGCGCGTGGCCTCTGACAGCACCCGCGTTGCCTGCGACTGCCCGCTTTGACCAAAGGCGCGCGCCATGTAAGGCAACAGCGTGGTAGTGAGACCCACCGAGAGCAGCTCCACGGCGCCCCGCGTCAACGTACCCGCAATCGCGAAATAGCCCACCGCCGTGGATGTCGAATAGGTATTGAGAAGAAACACTTCGACCGTATTGAGCTTCAACGCGAGCAACAGCACGAGCACGGCGGTCAGGCGAAGATGCCGCGTCAATCGCCGGGACATTTCGTCGGGGATGTCACCCGCCTCGAACGGCAGGCAATAGCGCCGGTAGGCGATACGGTTGATCAGGTTCAGCACCAGGCACGAGATGGTGAAGATGCCGATGAAGGCAATCAGTCCCGCATGGAACCAGGCGGCAAGCGCCACGAGCGCCAGCATGATGACGCCGGATATCACGGTCGCTATCGACACCGGTTCGAAGTGTTCCTGTCCCTTGGAAACGGCAACCCACAGGCCGTAATTCGCCTTGGCCACCACGCCGATGGCGACCAGGGCGGTGATGGGAAGGATGTAGCCCGTCCATTCCTTCGGCTGAATGATGGTCACGCCAAGAAAGAACAACGCGATGACGATGGCGCAGCTCCAGACCTGGTTGCGCGCCAGTCGATGCGAGATGTGCGACGCCACGTCGGGGCGCCCGGCGCCATACGCCTCGGCAATGAACTTGGTCGACGAGGTGGTCAACGCGTGGTTGCTGCACGTCATCAGCCAACCGCACAGCCACACGGTGAACGCATAGCGACCAAAGTCCGCCGGACCCAGCGCGCGCGCGATCCACACGCTGATGAACAAGCCCAGCGCGTACTCCACGTATGTGGAGGCCGACACCAATGCCATGCTTCGTAACGCTGCCACCCTGCGATTCATTGAAACCTGCCCCTGAGCAAACCGCTTGTTGAATGTTGTGTCGTGGATCAAGGTGTGGTGTGCATGGCCAACGGAGATGTGGTCCCGCTACCTGCCGGCTGCTGCATCAGCCACACTGCTACGCCGGCGCCCCGGTTGTTCCAGTTGAACCTGCGCGTGGTCCCTGTCACCTGCGCGCATTCCGTGCTGTATGACGATGCCAACGCTTCGACCCGTCGCTTGAACGCCTCGCTCTGCGCCGGATCGCGCTCGAAGTAGTACGCCGCCGCCATGGGCATCACCAGCTCAACGTTGTGCGCATCGCTGTACCAGCCATCGGAATCCTCGATGGCGGCGAGCTTCTGGTGGCTGGCCTGCGACGATGCCCAGTACCACGCAATCTGGCCCTGGGGACCGGAACATGGATTGCGCCAGTCATGGCTGGCGATGCCGCTGATGTCGATCCAGCCGTAGCGCTCCATGTAGCGCCCGAACGCCGTGATCATCTCGGGAATGCGAGGGTCGCCGGTGACCAGCCAGGTATGCCACAGGCCGTCGATGATGTTTTCGGTCATCCACGGCGATGTGCCGCGCACGTCATGCTGCGGATTCCACGAATCGTCTTCGTGCAGGTTCCAGCTGTTGCGCCAGGAGCCGTCGTTGCCCAGCTTGTCCGGATTGTTCCGCTGGTGGTCGTACAGCCAGGTCACACGTTCGCGCGCATATCCGAGGTAGCGCGTCATGCCGGTGAGATCATAGGCGTTGATAGTGGCCAGCAGGCCCAGCCCCGCCTGGCGTTCCGTGAAGTGTTCGCCGGGGTTGTCATACGGCCCCGGCGTACCTGCCCAGCCGCCGTGCTGCCAGAGCGTCACCATCTTGTCGACGGTTTCGGCATCGTGTTCGCTGTCGTCGCCCGTCAGCGCTAGTGCAAGAAGAATGGGCTCGACATACACGTACTTCACGTCGCAAGGCTCCTTGCCCATCGTCCAGCCACCCGCGCAGAACGGGCTGAAGGGCATGCCGTCGCGTTTGATGTACTTCATGTAGAAGTGATAGCTCTGGTCCGCCGCCTGCAGGTAATCGAAGCGACCGGTGCGCACATAAGCCTTGAACAAGGTGCTGGGACGATCGAACAGCCAAGCCGTGTGGTCGTCCACCGGCAGCTTGCGCGCCCAATCGAACTGCGTGGATACGTAATTGGCGTATGCCTCGCCCTTGGCGGCCGGCACCTGCGGGCCTGCAATCAACGACGCGCAAAGCCATGCCGGCTCCAGCGTGGCGAGCGCCGCTGCCACGCGCACGCCCTGCGCATCCGGCACCAGCTCCTGCACATACGGCCAGCCGGGAATGTCATGCGTACGTGGCTTGCCGATGGCGAAGTAATACGTGCCCTCGCCTTTCACCAGCTGCGCGGTGAATTGCGCCCGCGCGGCACGCACGCTGCGATCGCGTGCGTACCAAAGTATGGGTGCATCGACGTGCGAAGGAACTTCGTTGCCGGCCGCATCCAGGATGCGCAGCTGATGGATGTCACGCAACATGGAAGGCGGGAACGGAATGCCCACCGTCACCTTCACCTCGTCGCCTTCGCCCACGTTACGGTGCACCACGATCTTCTGCTCAGCCGTGGCATCCGCGGGTGCCTGGGCAACGGGCGTATCTGCCGGCTTGGTCGCCGTTGGCGTGTGTGACTTGTGCGAATGGCTGGTGGACCAGCCCAGCAATGGCAGCGACAGCAACACGAATCCGATAACGACCAGCGTGCGGCGACGGCCTTCCCATCGCGGGAAAGAACTTTCCGTTGGCAACCACCGTGTCATCACGCCACCGACGACAGCGGCGCGTGCTTGCTCACCATCTTGCGTTCCCACAACAGCGCCGTTCGCACGATGAAATCCAGGTCGTCGTATTGGGGATGCCAGTCAAGCACCTGCTTGAGCCGGTCGCTGCAGGCAATCAGCTTGGCGAGATCGCCGTCACGGCGTGGCAATTCCACGATGTTGAGTGGATGACCACCCACGCGAGCTACCGAATCGAGTACTTCGCGCACGCTGTAGCCATGGCCGTAGCCACAGTTGAGCTTGAGTGATGCACCGCCCGCGCGCAGGTGATCCAGCGCCAGCAGGTGGGCTGACGCAAGGTCTTCGACGTGGATGTAATCGCGAATACCGGTGCCGTCGGGCGTGTCGTAATCCGTTCCATAGATGGCCAGCGATTCGCGCTTGCCCACCGCGTGCTCGCAGGCGGCCTTGATCAGCAGCGTCGCCGACGGCGCGGAATGGCCAATGCGTCCCTTGGGATCACACCCGGCCACATTGAAATAGCGAAGAATCACATGGCGCATCACACCTGTTGCGCAGTAATCGCTGAGCATCATTTCCGACATCAGCTTGGATGTGCCGTAGGGGTTTACCGGGCATGTCGGCGTGCTCTCGTCGGCCACGCCCTGCTCCGTCAGCCCGTAAACCGCCGCCGTCGATGAGAAGATGAACTTGTCCACGCCCGATTCGGCGCAAGCCGCGAGAAGATTGCGAGTGTTGCAAGTGTTGTTGCCGTAGTACTTCAGCGGATCGCTTACCGATTCGGGCACCACCGTGTGCGCAGCGAAATGCAGCACGGCATCAATGCCATTCCGGCGCAGCACGTTGGTTACCAGTGCCGTATCACCGACGTTTCCCACGACCAGCTCGGCACCCTGCACCGCTTCGCGATAACCGGTGCTCAGGTTGTCGATCACCACCACCTGCTCGCCACGTGCCGTCAGCTGCTGTACCACATGACTCCCGATATAGCCGGCGCCGCCGGTGACGAGTACTTTAGAGTCTGCATTCATATGCCAAGTACCTCGCGCCGGTATCTGTTTGCCGGCAGGACAAGGAGGAACGAAGGAGCGTACGTCCGTACGCGACTGAGTGATGACGCAGTCATGCGGGCAAACAGACCCGGCCCGGAGGGTTGCGCTTGAGTGAGAGCCAGGCGGCAGCGCGAGGCTTGGCCTGCCGGCCAGGCAGGCACAGCGCCACGCACTGCCGCCTGGCTCTCACTCAAGCGCAACGCGAGGCACTTGGCATATGGATGCAGACTCTCAAGCATGTTCAAGTGCCTGGTCGTGTAAGGGGGAAATGACGCCCCATCCACTGCTCGACATGATCAAGCAGTTTCTGGCGGTCGCCACTGAGGACGTAGGTGTGATCGGTTTCCTTGAAGTGGCTTGCGCTGATGCCGGGGTGATCGGCCAGGCGGCCAAAGCATTCGCGGAACTGGCGGATGTCATTGAAGTAGCGAGCCACGCCGCCGCTGTAGACGAAATCGAGCTTGAGTCCGCGTGTCAGCATGTCGGTGAGCTGCTCGCGCACGATCGCCGGCGGCAACGGTTCCACCACGAAGGCAGGTTCGTTGGCGCGTGGCGTGGCAGGTGCCTCGGCATGCCGGCGCGTCAGTCGATGGCGCCACACGGTTGGACTGAAAAGGCGTGGCAGATAATGACGAACACGCTGCCCCAAGGTGCGATGCCCATAGCCATCAAGAAACAGCGCACCGGCCACCCGCGGGTCTGCATGGGCGGCGGCATGCGCGTTCTGCGCACCAGAGCAAAGGCCGAACAATACGAAGCGCCCGCAACCAGACTGCTGCTTGAGCAGTTCCATGGCGTCGCGTACGTCCGCCACGACCTGATCGGGCCGTGACAACCGCTGCCCGCTCGCGCCGCTGTCACCGATGGTGGAAAGATCGAACCGCAGCGTGGGATAACCCAGGGCATTGAGTCGCCGTGCCAGTTCAACGTGCAGGCGGAACGGCCCTACGCGATAGACCATGCCCGCGTTGAGGAAGATGACGCCCACGCCATGGTCGATGACAGCTGGAAGTCCCACCACGCCCACCAGATGCCGCGCCTGACCGAAACGGAAGGCCTGCTCATGCATCACGCCATCTCCTTCAGATGCCGCTTCGCAGCGTCGATCAGCGGATGCGAGAGGATGGCCATTTCCAGGCAGTCCACATCGTCCCAGCGTGGCGATACATCCACGCTCACGCGTCGCTGGTGATAGCGCTCGGGCAACAGCGACGCTTCATCGGGGAGTGCCGACGCGAGCCAAGCCGACGTAATGCCCGGGTCCAGCAAGCGCAGCGCATGCAATTGGTCGCGCAGATGGTCGCCACGCACAAAGCCCGGCCATTGACTGCTGACATCCATGTCCGGACGTGCGTATTCGAAGCGATTCAAGTCGACCTTGAGTGCTTCCTGCATGCTGTCGTACTGGCGTACCAGCGCCGAGCCATCGGCAATCGCATCCCACGCCACCACGCCATCGAGTCGCGCGGCCTGCGCAGCAGCAAGGGCCGCATTCGCACCCAGCCGCGTGCCAAAGGCGAGCACGCGGCCACCGCCGTGCCTGTTCCGCAGTTCAGACGCAGCGGTAACGACGTCGGCCATGCAGCGTACCCAGTCAAAATCCTTGGTTTCGCCGCCCGAATCGCCCGTGCCGTAGTAGTCGAATCGCAGCACTGGCAAGCCGGTCTCAGCCAACGCATGTGCAAGCTGGCGATACAGGCGATGGCAACGAATCTGCTCGACACCGAACGGTGCGCACAGCAACACGGCCGTTCCGGTAACGGCTGCCGCCGGATGGTAAAAGCCGAACAGCTCCCGCCCGGGACCGAAGTAGAACGGCAGTTCGGCTTCAACGCGCGCTTTCATCGGCGATACACCACGGCGAAGAGAATTTCGTTCTCGTGATAGCTCTGATCGTCGGCGGTGCTATGGCGCAACTGCCGCTGGTAGGACACACGCCAGCTCCAGTGCTGCGTGAACTCGTGACTCAGCGCGGCGCCATATCGATAGGTCTTGTCGGTACGATCGATGAAGCTGTAATCGATGTGTTCGAAATCACCGAAGGTGGTAAGCAGCAAGGTCGGCCGCAGCTTGTATTCGACACTGAACGCAACCGTCTTTTCCTTCTGGTCGAAGGTGGAGTCGTTGAGGTAATCGAGCTTGCGATAGAGCGGCGCCACCGTGACCGACAAGCGATCGCCGCGATAGCTATAGGTGCCTTGCAGGCTCTGGTCCAGGTAGACCTGGGAATCGACCACCACGGAGCCGGTATTGATGCCACGGTTCGGATCGTTGATCAGATCCAGCGGATTCGTCGGCACGTTGGTCATGCTGTCGATGATGGTCTGGCCCGGCTGCAACAGCATGTCCTGAGCGGCGTCCGAGAACTCGTAGGTGCCCGTCAGGCTGAAGCTGTTGTCGACGCTTGGGCGCCAGCCCAGCGTCACGCGCGCCATCGGCTTCGATGCGCTGGGTTCGTGGCTGAAATCAACATAACCCCAGCCCAGCAAGGCATCCACGTCAAAGTCGCGCAGCGTGTGCACGTAGTGGCCGTAGAACTCGTTGCGCGTGTAGTCGGGGCCAGCGTCGCTGTTCTTCAGATCCACGCGCTGCGACTCAAGGTTCAACGATACCTGCGTGGTCGGACTTACATCGCGGATGATGCGCAGCGCGCCCAGCCCGCGGGACGAGTCGAAGTCGTCCACCTTCGACGCGTAGCTGCTCATGTACTTCAGCTCCGCCTGTCCACGCGTGGCCTCGTTGAAGTTGAAATGCAGGATGGGACCGAGCGACAGCACATTCGTCTGCTGCTGGTTGTCCGGCGCGTTGCTGGTCAACGTATCCACCGGCTGCACACCGGCGTCGTCCTCGATGGAAAAGTCCAGGCGCTCGGGAATCGCCGTCCAGTTCGCCTGCAGGCTGAGCGATCCCAGCGTCTGGCTATCGAACTGCTTGTTGCTGTAATCGAGGTATTCCGCTGTGCCGACAATGTTCGCCTGGATGGTGGAACCCACTTGCCGATAGGCGAAATTCACACCCGGCGTGAACACGTTGGTACTGGCAGGATTGCTGGTGGACAACGCGATGTTGTCGCTGTGCTCCACGCTGGCGAACACCGCGTAGGCGAAGTCGCCAGCCCATGAACAACCAGGCACCACGACCAGCGCGAGCATGGTGGCACGGGCGAGCCTGTTGTATGCCGGCATATCCTTTCCTCTGGTTGTCCCCTGAAGGACCATCCCACCCTGTGATGGCCCTTCCTTCCCTATCCGTCTAGGGCGCTTGGTTGAACACCACTCCTGCGAGCTTGCTCGGTTCGAAATGACTCAGTGCCTGGTTGATCGCCCCGGGCGTGTCCTTGCCATAGCCCGCCACCACCACCACGAAATCCGCGAGATCCGCGAGAATGCGTGCATCCGGCGCGCCCTTGATCGAAGGTCCATCAAGGAAGATGTAGCGATCTGAATAGCGCGAGCGCAGCGAATCGATGACCGCGCGCATGCGATGCGAGGTGAAGTATTCGCTGCTGCTTTCGCGCGACTTGCCGGCGGGAATCAGCCTCAGGTGCGGCACGCCGGTGTGGTAGATGATGGACTCGATGCCGATGGCCGGATGGTCCATCAGGTCGATCAGGCCGCCGCGCGAAGGCTCCACGCCCATCACCTTGTGTTGATTCGGGTAGCGCACGTTGCAATCGATCAGCAAACTGGTTTTGGCTTCGTCGAAAGCGAACGCCGTGGCCAGGTTGCGCGTGACAAAGCTGCTTCCCGAACGCGGACTCACCGCAACCACCAGCGTGACGAAGTTCTGGTGACCGCCCATGGCGAGCAGGCGCGTGCGAATCTCGCGAAAGGCATCGGACTGCTGACGCACCGATTCTTCGCGGTGGATCATCCGGCGCTGTTCGAGCTGGATCGGCGCAAGTGCACCGCCCTCCTCGTGCATGCGCGCAATCGACTGGCTCGATGACTTGCGCATCTCAAGGTTGTGCGCCGCCGCTTCCAGCACTTCGCTGATGCGATCGGACATGTTTTCGTCGTCGATATTCTTCATGGTCATCCCTTCAGCCGCATCCAGACGGAAACATGTCACTAATACAAATCTG
>NZ_QAVX01000040.1 GCF_003121485.1 Dyella sp. C11
CCCCCCCCCCCCCCCCCCCCCCCCCCCCCCCCCCGTATTTTTTTTAATGCTGCGGCCACCGCCGTGTTCTACGCGCATAAGATCGTCGGCAGCGTCAGTTTATAATAAGAGACAGGCGATAATCCAAGGTTCCAAGTCATTCATCTGGACACCTCATGCTGGACCCCGTACTGCTGCGCTCGCGTCTTGCCGAAACGGCAACCCGCCTCAAGGAAACCCGTGGCTACGACATCGACGTGTCCGCCATCGAGGCGCTGGAAAGCCAGCGCAAGCAGCTGTCCACCGAGACGCAGGAGCTCCAGAACCTGCGCAATACCCGCTCCAAGGCCATCGGCCAGGCCAAGGCCAAGGGCGAAGATGTCGCCCCGCTGATGGCCGAGGTCGCCGGCATCGGCGACAAGCTCAAGGCCAACGAGCATGCCCTTGGCGACGTGCAGGCCAAGCTGGCCGACATCGCGCTGGGCATTCCCAACATCCCGCACGAGTCCGTGCCGCTGGGCAAGGACGAAACCGAGAACGCCGAACAGCTGCGCTGGGGCACGCCACGCACGTTCGATTTCCCGGTGAAGGACCACGTGGACCTCGGTGCCCGCCACGGCTGGCTCGATGCCGACGCCGGCGCCAAGCTTTCCGGCGCGCGCTTCACCGTGCTGCGCGGCCAGCTGGCGCACCTGCATCGTGCGCTCGCCCAGTTCATGCTCAACCTGCAGACCGGCGAGCACGGCTACCTGGAATGCAACGTGCCGCTGATCGTCAACGCGGACACCATGAAGGGCACCGGCCAGCTGCCCAAGTTCGAGGAAGACCTGTTCTCCACCGAAGTGAACGAGGCCAAGCGTTACCTCATTCCCACCGCGGAAGTGGCGCTCACCAACCTCGTCGCCGACAGCATCGTCGAAGCCGACACGCTGCCCATGCGCCTCACCGCGCACAGCATGTGCTTCCGTGCCGAAGCCGGCAGCTACGGTCGCGACACGCGCGGCATGATCCGCCAGCACCAGTTCGAAAAAGTCGAAATGGTGCAGATCGCCACGCCCGAACAGTCGCACGCGCAACTGGAAGAAATGGTCGGCCATGCAGAAAAAGTGCTGCAGCTGCTGAACCTGCCGTACCGCAAGGTGCTGCTGTGCACCGGCGACATGGGCTTCTCGGCCATCAAGACCTACGACCTTGAAGTGTGGCTGCCCAGCCAGAACACCTACCGCGAAATTTCCAGCTGCTCCAACTGCGGCGACTTCCAGGCCCGTCGCATGCAGGCCCGCTGGCGCAACCCGGCCACCGGCAAGCCGGAACTGGTGCACACACTCAACGGCTCCGGCCTCGCCGTGGGCCGCACGCTGGTCGCCGTGATGGAGAACTACCAGAACCCGGACGGCTCCATCACCGTACCCGACGCGCTGCGCCCCTACCTGCGCAACCTCGAACAGATCGCCTGAGGCTGATGACATGAGCGGCACGCGTTGGGACAAGGTCGAACTCACCGCCAGCTACGTGCTGCTCACTATCCTGGCCACCGAGCTGCTCACGCGCCTGGGCCTGATCACCATGTTCCCCATACCCACGGTGGACCTGGTGCTGAGCATCATCGCCACCGTGCTGGTCATCGGCGCCTTCTGGTTCGCCCGAACCAGCCGCGCACTGCGCTTCAGCATCATCGCCTTCGCCGCGGCGACACAGCTGGTCCCCATGGTCATCCGCCAGCCGGTCCTGCTGCTCCCGCTTGTCGGCGCCGCCATTCCGGTAGGCATCATGCTGTGGGCCATGATCGCCCTGTCGAAAAAAGGGCAGGGAACAGCAAGCCATTCCTGATAAGATCTCGCTCCCGTAATGACGCAGCTCTTAGCCCGTCATTCCCGCGAAGGCGGGAGTCCAGTGACTTTAGGCCCTTAGCCCCAGCCACTGGAAACAACAAAACCCGGAGAGATGGCCGAGTGGTTTAAGGCAGCAGTCTTGAAAACTGCCGTAGGTGTAAGCCTACCGTGGGTTCGAATCCCACTCTCTCCGCCAGAAATGAAGAAGCCCCCGCATGGGGGCTTTTTCATTTCTGACTGAGCGACTGGGTGAGAACCCACCCGGGTTCGACAAATTTGTCCGGAACGAATTTGGACAGCCGAAGGCTGGCCCTGTAGCGCAAAGCGCGGAGGGGTTGGGTGCATGGGTGCACTCGGCAGCCTCGCTCGTTTGTCCTGAGGGGGGCGCCCTCTCCCCATTTTGGCTATCTCAATAGAAACCAAGGCACGCGATCAGGAAAAAGCAAGGAAGCAGCAACGGCTGCCCTTGAATACAAGTTGTCAGCGGGCAAAGGAACAAGGGGCCAAGATCCAGTTAAGTCACTGACCTTGCAGACGTCACGACCAATGGTCCACACATAGTTCTCTCCATTTTCCATTGACTCTTGGGCGTATTGAGAGAAGTCAGGCGTCATATACGCCAAGAAAGAGATGCGGTCTAACTCCCACAGATCGTTGTTCGCAATATCCTCAAGCCCCCATAGCTTTGCGCACCGTAACAAGACGGTGAGTGATTGACCTGGACGTTCGATCAATTCATGGACGTTGCTGAAATCCCCCAAGCGTCGCGCATCTAGATAGTCGAGAACGGATTCCGGCGGGATATCAACTGCGGCCAGATTTCCATGGGCCTCCAGAAAAGAGTTGTACAGAAGCCCAAAGAGTTGCTCGCCCTGTAATTCAAGGTTGGCCTCTTTTGCTTGATGGAGGGCGATGGCCATGTAGGGGGCCTGAGCATCAGTCATAAGAGCCAGGGCGTTTGCATAGCCCTCGATTGACGCCTTAAGTAGCTTCCCAAATGCTATCTGCGCGGCGGCCTGAAGCTCGGCGTCTTCAGTAAGGAGCATTGATCCTGCGGTCCAGCCAAGTACTTTCAGCAGTCGATAGGGGAGCACATAGAGGTCGGACAGGCCTCCGTTTCTCTTTGTAAGTAAGGCGTAACGGTCAAGTTCAAGATCCGCCAGCAATGTGTGTGCAGCCGTAAGGGTTTGTGCACCAGCCTGATTTAGTAAGGAATTTAGGTGTCTGGCTACACGGGTGTCCTCACAGAACGGTAGAAGAGATACTGCAAGACTGGAACATACTTCAGCCCCTCGGAACTGATCACGAGAAAGAGCTGCTCTTTCAAGTGCGGCGGCAGATAGCCGATCGCAAAAATCTACCAAGGCAGCGGGTTGCTCGGACAGCGCAGCGAAAGCCTGAGAAATAATGTCAGTGAACTCGCGAGCGCTCCATTGAACGTCAATAGATGTGTACGCCCTCCACAGTTCGTTATATTGGTTTCGAATTACTTGTTCGCTATCTGCTGGCCACGCTTGCAGCACATCTCTGAGGCGAGCAGTCGGATCAGATCCGTAGCGTGGATTCCGGCAGAATCCTGGTGCCCCAACCAAGTTGAGTCCCCAAACCACAGGCTGCTGGGTCTTCGTGTTTGGCATGAGACTATGAATATGTCGACCGATTTCAGTCAGATCGAGGGTTGGGCGAAAATCGTTTATTGCTGCGCGCCCCTCTATGCAGTCCAATATTGCATTCGTGCCAATGCCCCCATTTCCTGTTTCACCTGCATATTGGTTTTGAGCGGAGGTTGCGACCAGTGTTATTCCGGGCGATCCCGCGTCACCAAGAAATTCTGGCTTGAGCAGCGCACCTAAGTCGGCCACTAAGCCGCCGCTGCGGCACGCGTCGATCATGACGTTGCTCTGCGAGGGGGAGAACTCGTTTAAGTTGCGGAATAGATCGGCGAGCGAAAGGGCAGTAAGAGACATTGCTGTCGGCACAGTATCTCTTAAGCACATGTAGAAGCTTCCTGCATGCGTATCGCCGTGACCAGCGAAATAGATGGTTAAGGTTTCGAGTTTTCCCAGGGGCAAAATTCTAAGAAGTTCTGCACGCACTTGATCTGTTGTGGGCGAAAGCAATAATGCTGACAGCGATGGATCGTAATCACCAACTTCCTGCCGCATCAGGGCCTCGTACATTCGGCGAGCGTCAAGTTCCGCTCCTTCGAGGTCGCTGATGTGATCGTAGTGATTGCATCCAATTGAGATGAGGGCTCTCATTCCTCATCTCCGTAGCGCGCAAATTTTGCCCGGCGGGCTGCCTCCCGAGCATAGGCCTCATCTCTTTTTTTCGCCTTAAGTTCATCCAGTTTTTGAGTGAAATCTGGCGGCGCATTTGCTATTGAATTTTTAAGATCTTCAAATGCTTTTTCGCCAACATGAATCTGAGGCATCTCCACCTCACCGTTTATACCAACTACGAGTTCGATTTTTTCCAGTGCCTCATAAAAAAGCTCCCATATAGGGGCATTCTCGCGAGATTGGACCACGTTTCCCACTGATGCGCACGAGTCAGAGATCATGGAATACATAGACTCCACAAATTCTTAAGTCATGCCGTCAGCCAATTGCGTTACACCGCGTTCGATGCTCTCAAGATCATTGTTCACTATATCTTCAAAAGGCGTAGTCCCCTCGACTGAGTGGGCTTGTATGCCTCCATTGAAGGCGCTCGGATTAGCGGGATGCTTCCAATCTCCCCCGTGACGAAAGCGCTGAACATTTTCTTTGGATACAAAGCTTTCAATTACTTTCTCCATGCGCTTTTTAACTCTGGTTGAAAGCGCGCACGAAAATGCCTTCGCCACCTTCTTATCTTCAAAGTACTCGTGATCTAGGTAGCTTGATGACATGGCCTACTCTTAAGTGAAAAATATTATTGAGGGGGTTATATTGATGGTCTATTGGTGGTGGGATTGTCTCAGATGGCTCTAGGATCTATGAGGCATAGTGTGGCCGCACCTTCAGTCGCGGAGCATTAGTGGTGGCGCGCCTTTTGAAGTGGGCGAACAGCTCAAAGTCTCGAAATTTCCCAGGGTTGTCGAGCGCCATACATCAAAACGCGCCAAACCCACTCTATCGGCCCAAACCGGATACCACCCAAGCCACCACCGGCTAACAATAATCTGCGCCGCATAAACCATAACCCCAAGCCCCATCGCATGCGCCGGACTCATCCGCCCAAACCACCCCAGTCCCCATCCAAAGAACACCCACCCAAAGATCAGCGACTGCGCCAGATAGTTGCTGAAAGCCATCGGCCCTAACGGCCCGGCAACACCAGGCACCAGGCCCGCTCGCGTAAGCCTGTAAAGCGCGACCCCCGTGGCGCCATACCCAATGGCGAGCACCACCGGCCAAGGGTGATCAAGACAGAAGCAAGCGCTGCCCAGTCATGCCAGGGTGATGACGTCTAGGGCGGTTCAACCAAGCTTACGCCTTCGGGGTTTGAGCAAAGAGACTGGGATATCCGGGCATCGTGAATCATCGCGCGAGTGAGCAAGCGCTATTTAAGACGCTTTCGCGAGGTATTGGCCTACACGCACGACATTGACCACTGTAAGCGCGAACGGGAAAGTGTTAGCCCGCGCCCGATGGGCTTTCGCCTGTTGGATCACCAGAATCCGCGCACGACATGCGCGCACGAGGCGCATGCGACAACAAGGAGGGTGAGCGCGATGACTTGTGGAAATCCCAATTGCATTCCTTGTCAGCGAAAGTTGAAAGAAAAGTTGGAGCCAGTGCCGCCGCCCGAACCCGTTGGGCCAGAATTTTATCGCGCGCTGCTGCGGTTCACCTGTGACGATGTGCCACTGGGAAATTTTCCCTACACCTTAGTGCTTGGGGATGGATCGCGGATCGATGGAACAACGACTGATGACGGTCTAACGGAGCTGGTAAGCAGGGAGAGAAGCACTAGCGTCCTTAATGCTGTGTTGACCATACCGAGGGCTGGGAATTGCTGCGGTACGCAAGGGCAAACTTTGCCTGGCGAGCGCCTCTATTTGAGTGAGCACGGTAATGCCGTCGCTTCGTTCGTAAGGACGCGTGATCTTCCGCCCGTGACAAACATCAAGGTGCCGAAGGGTGGCGACCGAGGACTGACCGTCGGCGAAGAAGCGATGGCGCGTACGGTGTTCGGGGATGCGGTCAACTATTCGATAGTTCGCATCAATCATCACGGGTACTGGCAATTAATGGGCTTGCAAGACAAAGATACGGCTGTCACGCCGAACGGAAGCATCTATATGCCGCACCCAATCTATCGGGACGACTATTCGGATGGCGACGATTCAGATAGACGTCTATTCATGCACGAAATGGTGCACGTCTGGCAGTATCAATTGGGCTATCCAGTGAAGATGAAAGGCCTGACTGTGACTAGCCGGGGTGTCGAGGCATACAGATACAACCTGACGCCTGTCAGCCGTCTTAGTGACTTCAACATGGAGCAACAAGGCAACCTGCTGGCGGATTACTACATGATTTGTATCTATGGTCGTGCGCAGGGTGCATTCAATCCGCAAATGCCATCGGCGTGGCTATACCAAGTCATGGAGCCGTTTGTGAACCCAAAAGACCCCGCGCACCTGCCAAACAAAAACCTATGAAGCGACTTGCTGCTCTTTCTCTATCGGCGCTCGTCTGCTTTTGCGGCGTTGCATTCGGGCAAATGGCGCCCATAGGCTTGCCTACCTTGAACCTGAAAGACATTGGCGGAAATCCCGCGGCCTGCTTGCCTGCCGGAGAGGGCCCTGTGTCTATGCAAGGGGCAATGGTTGGTGCGATGGATTCTGACTTTCCACCCAATGAATGGGCCATCGTTTTGCAGGATACCGTGCTCCCTGCTGTGCTGAAGCCGGGGGAGTGCGTGACGTATCGGCAGACATTGAAAGGCTATGCACAAAAAGGTTTGGACAAACCTTTGAAGTCCGGCGAAACCTACATGTTCACCATCTTGAACACGGACAGCGAAGGGCATTGGGCAACGCGTTTGCACGTGGCTGTTTTCTGCATCGAGCAACGCCCCGATGGCTCGCGTAAGTTCCTCTCTTATGTGCCCCATGAAGACGGCAGCGGAACTTACCCGGCATGCGGAAAATACATTGGTTGGATGCCCGCCCCTGATGGAATTATTCCTCCCGGTTACAAGGCGCCCGACAGCCAGTAACCGTCAGCAGACGGCTTGCGCATAGTGGCTGCAACCATCCCAATAGAGGCTTGGTGTTGGGGCGTGGGTTGCTTTCAGGAAGCCGTTGCCGCACCAAAACCGGGTCGGATCGCAATTTGTGCTCAAAGTTGGGCGTGCTCAGCCGGCTGAAATTTTCCAGGGTTGTCGGGTCCCGTACATCACCACACGCCACACCCACTCCATCGGCCCAAACCGATACCGCCTTAGCCACCATCGACTAGTAACAACCTGCACCGCATAAACCGCAACCCCGAGCGCCATCGCACACGCCGGACTCATCCGCCCCAAACACCCCCCCCCCCCACCAAAGTAACCCCACCCAAAGGTCCCCGACGGGCGCGCATAGTTGCTGAAAACCATTAGCCCAAGCCGCCCCGCGCCGGCCG
>NZ_QAVX01000003.1:0-108298 GCF_003121485.1 Dyella sp. C11
TGCCGCGGGCTTCCGACCTCCTGCCGGAGGCCGGGTCACTTTTCTTTGCTTGCCCAAAGAAAAGTAACCAAAAGAAAAGGCACCCCCACTTGGCGCTGTCTGGGCTTGCAGCCCAGCCAGCCCGTGAGGGGCGGCCGGGCTTTTCGACCGGGCATCCTGCCCGGACGAAAAGTGCCTGACATCCATGTCAGGCACCCCTGCGGGGCCTGATCGTCCTCCCCTCACCGCCGCACAGGGGGCCCAAGATCAAAAGCTGGGCACGACGGCTCGTGCAGCTGCGCTGCACATCGCGGCGTGGGCAGGTCGCTGCGCTTCTGCCTAGTTGTCGATAGCAAAGCGGCCTGGCAACTTCGCGTGCAGTAACCAAGAAACCGAATGGACGTCCAAACAAAACGACAACGGCACCTTTCGGGGCCGTTGTCGTTTTGTCGCCAGCCTCAAGCCTTACGGATTGAACGCAAAGCCAATCAACGCCATCGTTTCGCCGCGATTGGAGCCCTTGATACCGGCGTTGGATGCATGGCGAATCTGGAAGGTCCAGCGGTCGCCGGTCCAGCCCACGGAGTTGACGAATTCGCCGCCGCTGCTCAAGGCCAGCGTGCGGCCGCCCTGCGCGGCGATCTCCGAGGTCCAGAACAGGTGGTGATACCAGTCGCCCGCGGCGCCGTAGCGCATGCGCACGCCACCGCCGAGCAGCCAGACATCGTCGGAAACGGCGTTGCCGTACTTGGTCACGTTGCGGCCGTTGATGAAGCCCAGCGAGGCCGCGGGTGCCCACGAGAACTGGCTGTTGCCGAAGGCGTGTTCGCCCCAGATGCTTTCGAGCCAGAGCGTGTTGGCCCAATAGCCGTCCGAGTAACTGCGCCCGCCATTGATTTCAATGCGGGGGTCAGCGAGGGCGGAGGCGGAAAGGCCGATCAATGCGAGCGCAGCGGCACTGCGCAGGAGGGAAAGTCGCATGTGCTTCTTCTTTTTTCTTTGGGGGGAGGAGATTTATGCACCGCTAAGTTTAATAACTTACTGGACTGACCGGTACTAGAAATAAGTCGAGTCTGAGCAACAGTGCGTTGCCTGGGCGGCACGAGTGACTGGTCTCCATCCCGGACACGCGCGCACTGTGTCTCACGCAGCGTGAAGCGCGCGCGGAGATCACCGTAAATCTACGGCAAGGCGGGGGCGGGTTCTTGCCGTTTCCGGGCGACTTTTGGACGTTTTGACCTAGAACAGCACGCCGTCGACAGGCTGCATCGGGGGCGGCAGCTCGCGGTCGCCCAGCATTTCGCCGAGGCCGATTTCGATGGTGCGGCACATGGCGTCGAGCGGCAGGTCGTTGGGCAGGCGATCGAACGGGTTTTCGATCTGGTCGCCCAGCGCATCGAGGCCGAAGAAGGTGTACGACAGTACGCCTACCATCACGGGCGTGACCCAGCCCACGCTGCTGATCAGGCAGAACGGCAGCAGCAGGCAGTACACATACACCGTGCGATGAAGCAGCAGGATGTAGGCGAACGGGATCGGTGTGCCCTGGATGCGTTCGCATGCGCCAAGCACGTAGGAAAGGCGAGTGATCTGCGCGTCGATGCTTGCCAGCAGGATGGCATCGAGACGCCCTTCGCGATGCAGGCGCGCGTAGTCCTGCGCCATCCGTTCCAGCAACACGTTCGGCGGATTCGGTCGGCCTGCGATGGCGGCAATGTCCTCGGGCGACAACCAGCGGCTGACGTCCTCGCCTGGCGCACTGCCGCGCAGGTGATGGCGTAGTGCATGGGCGAAGGCAATCACGCGATGCACCATGCGTTCGCGCTCCGTGGCACTGAGCCCAGCGGGCAGGCTCATCGTCTGGCGGCCCAGGTTGCGCGCCACGATCAACAGCTCGCCCCAATGCGTTCGCGCTTCCCACCAGCGCTCGTACGCCACGGTGTTGCGGAAGCCCAGGAAGATCGCCAGCGTCAGGCCCATCAGCGTGAGCGGAATGGCGCCCAGTTCCACACCGGCGTGAGGCAGGTGACGTTCCAGCAGCACTACCAGAACCGCCAGTAACACCATGCCCAGCACGCGCTTCCAGATCACGGGGACGATCGAGCCCCGCAGGGTGAACAGCATCAACCTGAGCGAGCGGTGCGGTGGGTGGATGACCATGGGAGGGCTTGGCGGGGAGGCAGTGAATTTTAGCGCGCCGGTCCGATGGCGATCCCAGGCGGTGTTGATATTTCCTTTTTGCCCGGACAATAATCGCCTCAATTTCTACCCGGGCAAAACCATGTCTGCTTCCGACGCCCCTCCCTGCATCGCTTTTGATGGTCACCGCCTGATTGCCGCCGGCACATTGGCGGAGGTCGCCCTGGCCACCAGGCGTGCCATCGATGCAGGTGCCGAGGGCCCGGTGCTGGTGTTCGATCAGCACAGCGGTCGTCCGGTGGAACTGGACCTGCGCGGTTCGCAGGAGGAAGTGCTGGCCCGCCTGCCCGTACCCGAGACCGACGAAGAAGAACCTGCGCCACGTGGCCCGGGGCGGCCGAAGCTTGGCGTGGTGGCGCGCGAAGTCACCCTGCTGCCCCGGCACTGGGACTGGCTGGCCAGCCAGCCCGGTGGTGCATCGGCCACCTTGCGTCGTTTGGTGGAAGACGCGCGTCGCACCCATCGCGAGCGCGACGCCGCGCGCATCGCGGGCGAAGCCGTGGACCGTTTCATGACGGCCATGACGGGTAATCTCCCTGGTCATGAAGAAGCATCGCGCGCGTTCTGGCGTCGGGAACGCGAGCGTTTCATGCACGTGACGGATGCATGGCCCGCGGATGTGCGCGAGCATGTGCGTCGTCTGGCCACGCGCGCATGGCAAGCCACGGTCGCCGGCTGATTCCCCACTCCCCTTTCACGGAACGATTCGATGTCATCTCTCGCTGCCAAGCAGCCTTTGCTCACCGAAGGGCCGATTGCCAAGACGCTGCTGCTGTTCGCGTTGCCTATCCTGGGCAGCACGGTGCTGCAGTCGCTCAACGGTTCGGTCAATGCGATGTGGATTGGCCATTACCTGGGCGAAGCCGCGCTGAGCGCGGTGAGCAACGCCAACCTCATCCTGTTCCTGCTGCTGGGCGCGGTGTTCGGCCTGAGCATGGCGTGCACGATCCTCATCGGCCAAAGCCTTGGCGCGCGCAACATGCTGGAAGCCAAGCGCGTGGTCGGCACCGGCGTGACGTTCTTCGTCTCGGTGTCCATCATCGTGGCAATTGCCGGCTATTTCGCCACGCCGGCTATGTTGCGTGCGATGAACACGCCGCTGGATGCACAGGCGTTCGCGGTGCCGTACCTGCGCATCATCTTCATCGCCGTACCGTCGATGTACTTCTACAACTTCCTGATGATGACGCTGCGCGGCGCAGGCGATTCGCGCACGCCATTCGTGTTCATGGCGTTTTCCGTGGTGATGGACATCGTGCTCAACCCATTGCTGATCTTCGGCGTGGGTCCGTTCCCGAAGATGGGCATTGCCGGTTCGGCCACCTCCACGTTGATTGCGCAGACCGTCGCGCTGTTCGCGCTCATCTTCACGCTGTACAAGCGCAAGCACTTCCTGCGCCTGACCAGCCATGAGCTGAAGTTCCTCAAGCCCGATCCGGAAATCCTGCGCTCGCTGGTGTTCAAGGGCCTGCCGATGGGCCTGCAGATGATCGTGATCTCCACCTCCGCGATCATCATGATCCACATGGTGAACGCGTACGGCTCCAAGACCACGGCGGCCTACGGTGCCGCCACGCAGCTCTGGACCTACGTGCAGATGCCGGCGATGGCGATTGGCGCGGCGGTGTCGTCCATGGCCGCGCAGAACGTGGGCGCGAAGCTGTGGGATCGCGTGAGTCGCATCACCAAGGTGGGCGTGCTCTACAACTTCCTGCTCAGCGGCTGCCTGATCGGCGTGATCTACCTGTTCAACCACAGTGCGCTGGGTTTGTTCCTGCCCAGCGACGCCGAAGCGCTGTCGCTTGCGCAGCACTTGAACAGCATCGCCGTGTGGTCGTTCATGTTCTTCGGCGTCACCTTCGTGCTGTTCGGCGTGGTGCGTTCCACCGGCGCGGTGATGCCGCCGCTGGTGATCCTGTTCATCTCGATGTGGCTGATCCGTCCACCGTTCGCACTGGCATTGAAGGACAGCCTGGGCGCCGATTCGATCTGGTGGAGTTTTCCGCTCGGTTCGCTCGCCTCCATGCTGATGGCCATGGGCTACTACAAGTGGGGCGGCTGGCGTAAGGCGCGCATGCTCGCCACGCCGATCGACAAGGCCGGCCAGGACCCCGAAGTCGCCGGCCAGCAGGCACCGACCACGGGACAGGGCGTGCCCGCGTCCGTCGAGTGATCCGCATCACCCTTCGCGCCATCACGCATGAAGGGTGAATACGGTTTCACGCATTGCCACGTGACTGTCATCCGCGCTGCCTAGGGTGGCTCGATGACACACACGGCTGATCACCGCGCGGCGTCTCCGACAGGGGGCGCCGCATGAACTCCTCTCGTCGCCAGTTCCTGAGCGGGTTTGCCCACATGCTTGGCGCGGCCACCGCGGCAGAACTGGGTTTGCTTGCATGGTCCTCGCCCGCCATCGGCGACGAGAAGATGCCGCGCATGGCGATGCCGCAGCTTGCCGCGCCCAAGGTGCCGCTGGTGAATCCGGTGACGCTGGCGCGCTTCGTCGATCCCTTGCCGTTGCCGCCCGTGGCAAAGCCCGTCGGGCAGCGCGCACATCCGGCCTATCCCGGCAAACGGCTGCCGTTGTATCGGATGGAGATGCGCGCGTTCACGGCGCAGCTGCATCGCGACCTGCCACCCACGCCGCTGTGGGGATACGGCGGCACATTTCCCGGTCCTACGGTGATGGCCAGACGCGGTGAGCCGTTGCTGATCGAATGGGCCAACGCGCTGCCGGAAAAACATTTCCTGCCGATCGATCACAACATCCACGGCGCCGAACGCGACAAGCCCGAAGTACGCACCATCGCGCATGTGCATGGCGCACGCGTGTCGCCGTCCAGCGATGGCTATCCGGAAGAATGGTTTGCGCCGGGTCGTTCCATCGTGTCGAACTATCCCAATGCACAGGATGCGGCCACGCTCTGGTATCACGACCACGCGATGGGCATCACGCGTCTCAACATCTACGCAGGCCTGCTCGGCGCGTACCTGATCCAGGATGGCGCGGAGCGCTCGCTCAAGCTTCCCGAGGGTGATTGCGATCTCCCCTTGATCCTTTGCGACCGCCTGATCGCGAAGGATGGCCAGCTCTACTACCCCGTTTCCGATGATCCGGACGCGCCGTGGGTATCGGAATGCAACGGCAACGCCATCCTGTGCAATGGCAAGTTGTATCCGTTCCTGGACGTGGAACCGCGACGCTATCGCCTGCGTTTGATCAATGCGGCCAATACGCGCTTCTACGAGTTGTCGTTGTCGGGCGGCATGTCGTTCCAGCAGATCGCCAGCGACCAGGGCCTGCTTGCTGCACCCTTCGTGCGACCGCGCGTAACCCTGTATCCCGCCGAGCGTGCCGAGGTTGTGATCGATTTTTCCGGCATGGACGGCAAGCAGGTGCAGTTGCGTCAGCAGGCCGAAGCCATCATGGAATTTCGCGTGCGCGATCGTGGCCGCAAGGACGACAGCACCGTGCCATCCACGCTGCGAAGCATCGAGCGAATCGCGGCAGCGAGCGCCGTACGCGATCGCGTACTCACGCTGGGCGAGCAGGACGATGCGGGCGGCAGTCCCATGATGATGATGCTCAACGGCAAGCACTGGTCCGCACCCATCACCGAAGATCCGCGGCAGAACACCACCGAAATCTGGAGCATGGTGAACCTCACCGGCGACGCGCATCCCATGCATCTGCATCTGGTGCGTTTCCAGGTGCTCGAACGTCGGCCGTTCGATCTGTTTGCGTGGAACGAGAGCAAGACGCTCAAGTACACCGGGCCTGCCATACCACCCGGACCGGAAGAGATGGGCTGGAAAGACACCGTGCGTGCCGACCCAGGCATGGTCACGCGCATCATCGCCACCTTCGAAGGCGAGCCCGGCCGCTATGTGTGGCACTGCCATCTGCTTGAGCACGAAGACAACGAAATGATGCGGCCGTTCCAGTTGCTTCCTGCCTGACAACAGCGCGCCACTTTGTAGGAGCGCACTTGTGCGCGACCGCAGCGTGCGGCGTGGCGAAAATCATCGCAAACAACATGACGCCGGCATTTGGGTGCGCGCAGGCATGACCGCATATGTCGCGCACAAGTGCGCTCCTACAGGAACGCTTGCGGGGCGCGCGTCCAAACGTGCGACGCCGCACATTTCCCTGCATGCTCACGCGCCCTTCGCAAAGGCAATTTCTTGCTGTTCGCATGCCTCGCACGAAAACCACTTCGCGTTCAAAGCAACGTGCATGCGGCATCCCGTGCACCGCTGACACGCAAGCCCTTGCGACGTCTTCGCACTGTCATGTAGCGCGCTGGCGGTGTCGCAAAAACGCCAAGGGTCCGTCATCTGGGCGGACCAGACTCGCCGCCGGCTGGCGCCGCTGAATGTTGCGAACAGGGCGTCGGTGAATCAGGGGGATCACTCGATTGCAGCCCTTCCAGGGTGCCTGCAGGAGATCGAAGTCATGTCTATGACGCACCTTCGCAAGCGGCTGCTGCCGTTTGTCATCGGCACGTTCGCTGTCGGCCTTGCCGGCGTGGTGAGCGCGCAAAGCAACTCCACCGAACAGAACGCCGTATCGGCCAGCCAGGTCCCCGCGACCGGCATCACCGTGCTGCACAAGCCGGGTGGCGACAACGACAACGACGATCGCACCACCACGCCCGTCAAGCACGTGATTCTGCTGATCGGTGAAAACCGCACCTTCGATCACGTGTACGCCACGTACACGCCGCCGAAGGGCCAGAGCGTGCACAACCTGCTGTCCGAAGGCATCGTCAACGCCGACGGCACGCCCGGTCCGAACGTGGCCGCCGCCAAACAGTGGCAGGCCACCAGCACGGGCAAGTTCGCGCTGGCGCCCAAGCACACCTCTGCGTACGCCACGCTGCCGCAGATGAATACGGGCGGCGCACCCACGCAGGCACCGTTTGCTTCCGCCGCGCAGGCGCAGGCCATTGAACCGGCACTTCCGTCGGATGCCTACGGCGAACTCGCCGCCGGTGGCACCGGCCTGCCCAACGATGTGGTGGACACGCGCTTCCCGGCCACGCTGGCGAATGCGCCGGTCGACATGCATGCATCCATCAGCTACGACGACTACGCCAACAGCCCGGTGCACCGCTTCTTCCAGATGTGGCAGCAGCTGGACTGCGACGTGCATTACGCCACCGCGAAGAACCCCAGCGGTTGCCGCAACGACCTGTTCCCCTGGGTGGAAACCAGCGTCGGCGCCGGCACCAACGGCAAGACGCAACCCGCCGGTTTCGATGACGAAACCACGGGCGAAGGTTCCACCGCGATGCAGTTCCTCAACATGGCCAAGGGCGATGCGCCCTACTTTGACGAACTCGCCCGCACGTACACGCTGAGCGACAACTTCCACCAGTCGGTGATGGGCGGCACGGGTGCCAACCACATCATGCTGGGCTTCGGCGACCTGATCTACTACGCGGATGCGAATGGCAATCCGGCCACACCGCCGTCCAACCAGATCGAGAATCCGGACGCGCAGAACGGCACCAACAACTGGTATGTGCAGGACGGCTACAGCGGCGGTTCCTACGTGAACTGCGCCGACGACACGCAGCCGGGCGTGGGCGAGGTAAAGAGCTACCTGAAGTCGCTCTCGTATCGCACCTTCCACGGCACCGACTGCAAGAAGAACGCGTACTACCTGGTGAACAACTACAACCCGGGTTACCTGGGCGACGGCACGCCGGCTCCGCTGGGCGCGCAGCAGTTCACCATTCCGCCGACGCGCCAGGACAACCTCGCGCTGCTGCTCAATCGCCACCACGTGTCGTGGAAGTACTACGGCGAGGGCTACGCCCAGGGCAAGGAGAACGGTGAAGCCGGTACGTTCTGCAACATCTGCGATCCGTTCCTGTACTCCACGCAGGTCATGACCAACCCGACCCTGCGCGCGAACAACCAGGACATCACCGACCTCTACAACGACATCCAGAACGACACGCTGCCGGCGGTGTCCATCGCCAAGCCGGACGGCATCCTGGACGGCCATCCGGCCTCGTCCAAGCTGGATCTGTTCGAAGGCTACGTGAAGAAGATCGTCGAGCTGGCCAAGGCCAACCCGAAGGTGTGGAACGACACCGTGATCATGGTGACCTTCGACGAAGGCGGCGGTTACTACGATTCGGGTTACGTGCAGCCGATCGACTTCTTCGGCGACGGCACGCGCATCCCGCTGCTGGTGGTGTCGCGCTTCTCCGAAGGCGGTCGCGTGGTGCACACGTACTACGACCACGTGTCCTTCGACAAATTCGTCGAAGCCAACTGGGGCCTGCGCGACACGATCTCCAACCGCAGCCGCGACAACCTGCCCAACCCGGTGTCGCTGCCCAACAACCCGTATGTGCCGCTCAATGCGCCGGCCATCGGCAACCTGATGAACATGTTCGAGTTCAGCGGTGGTGGGCACGCCTACGCTGCTACGACTGAAACATCGGATTGATCCAATAACGCGGAACCCGAACCTGCCCGCTCACGCGGGCAGGTCCTTCGCTGTTTCTGGAGCTGGCGCACGATGAATCACGTTTCCCCAAGCACCGATTCGGCTGGCCGGCGAAATACGCTGTCGCGGCTCGCTGCGGCCGGCGTGCTGCTCGCTGCCGCGCTCATCGGCGAACCGGGCCATGCCGATCCCGGCGATTTCCAGGCCATGCCTGGCCTGTGGAAGATCGTCACGCGCGTGTTCGAAAGCGGCCACGAAGGCGCACCGCAGGTGACGTGGCATTGCGTGGACGAAAGTCCGGACCCGTGGGTGGAGTTCGCGCAAGTCCCGGTGCCGGGCCAGGCGCAGTGTGAGCAGGCCAACAAGCGGCGCAGCAGCACGGCGCTGAGCTGGGCACTGCAGTGCCAGGGCTCAGCGGATGTCGTGCGCGGCCAGGTGAAGTTCGATTCGGCGGAGCATTACAACGCCGCCATCAACGTAAACGGCAAGGACGTGGTGCAAGTGGAAGGCCGCCGCTATGCGGCCTGCACCAGTCCCAAGGATTGAACGACGGGCGCGTCAGTGCGCGCCCATCAAGGTGCCCGTACCACCCATCGGCGCTTGCCGGCGGCGTGCGAAGTACTCGCGCGTGGTGCGACTGAAGGCGGCCCAACCCGCGTAGATCGGCAGGATGGCCAGCATCAACGCGCCCATCGGGCTGGGGCCACCACCTTGCGTGGCGTCGGGGTGGCTGGCCATCGAGGACACCAGCATGCCCAGCGCCGGCAAGCCCAGCATCACGGCCAGCATGCCGAACACCACGAAGCGCGCCCACGCCTTCTTGCGCAGCGTGAGGATGGCGAACGTACCGAGTGCGACACCCAATAGCGCGACGACGATGGCGATGACGCCGTTGAAGCCCTTGTCGGCAAGCGCATCCGGTTTGATCGCATAGACCAGCGACACGACGACCATCGCCACGCCAACGAAGATGCTCAGGCCCGAGGTCCACTGCAGGCGGCCCGGCATCAGGCCGCGTGCCTGACGTGCCAGGCGATCGAAATTCCACAGGTAGATGGCCGGCGTGCTGAGCAGCGTCAGCAACTGCGACACCAGCAGGCCGCCCACGATCGCCACGCCCAGTGGCTGGCGCATCTCCGAACCCACGCCAAAACCCACCGCCAGCGGCAGCGCCGCGCCCATGGCCACCAGGGTGGTCATGGTGATCGGACGGAAGCGCACCAGCGCCGCTTCCTTGATGGCATCGGGTGGTGAGAGCCCCCGCTCGCGTTGCGCAACCAGCGCAAAGTCGACCATCAGGATCGCGTTTTTCTTCACGATGCCGATGAGCATGAGAATGGCGATGATTGCCATCAGCGTGAGCTGCGTCTGCGTAACCAGCATGGCCAGGAACGCGCCCATGCCCGCTGCCGGCAGCGTGGACAAAATCGTCAGCGGATGACCCAGGCTTTCATAAAGAATGCCCAGCACGATGTACATCGCCACGATGGCACCGATCAGCAGAATCATGCCGTTGCTCTTGGCCTGCTGCAGGCGCTGGTTCTGGCCGGTCCATTCGACGCGCACGCCTTCGGGCAGGCCCACCGCAATGGCCGCGTTCTCCACCAGCTTGGTGCCCACATCCTGCGGTACATCTTTGGCCAGGTTGTAGGTAATGGTCGATGCTTCCAGCTGGTTGTGGTGGCGTATGCGCATCGGGCTCATGTTGGGCTCGATGTGCGACAGCGCGGACAGCGGAATCATTTCACCGGTGGCATTGCGCACGCGCACGTTGAGCAACGCCTGCGGACTCAGCGTGGTCGCCGAGCTCGACGTCAGCACCACCCAGTACTGGTTGATGTCCGAGTAGATGATCGATACCTGGCGCTGCCCGAAGGAATTGAGCAGCGCGGTGTCCACGTCACCCATGGTGACGCCCAGGCGTCCCGCGGCGTTGCGGTCCACCTTCAATTGCTGCTGCTTGCCGACCAGGTCGAAGTTGCTGCCGACGTCGCGGAATTCCTTGGTCTTGCGCAGCTGCTGCACCATCTTCAGCGTCCACGGCTGAAGGTCTACGCCGTTGCTGCCGACCAGCTGGAATTCGTACGAGCCGCCCTTGTCACCGCTGCCACCGCCGCCCAGGAACTGCATGGGACTGAGCGACACGCGCACGCCGGGCAGCGCGTCATATTGCTTGGACAAGCGCTCCACCACCGTCTTCACCGGATCGTGCCGGTCGTTCGGTCCGCTGCCCTTGGTCTTGAGGTCAACGAACATGGTGCCGGAGTTGCCCACCGCGCCGGAGCCGTCGTTGCCGCCCAGGATGGTGAGCACGTCGAGCACGGCCGGGTCGTCCTGCATGATCTTGGACACGCGCTGCACCTGCGTGGCCATCATGTTGGGCGAGATGTTGGCGTCGGCGCTGATGTCCGCCTGCACCATGCCGATGTCTTCCTCGGGCATGAAGTTGCCGCCCGCGGTGGCAACCACGGCAGCGCCAAGTGCAAACGTGGAGAGCAACAGGATGATCGGCTGCCAGCGCATGACGCGCCGATGGTGCATGGCCCAATCCAGGGCGCGCTCATAGACGCGATGGAGGCTGCGGTCAAAGCGCTCCAGCGCAAGCTCCATGCGGCCGGGTGTACGTTCGCCCGGTTCCTCGTGTTTCAGCAGGCGGCCGCATAGCGCCGGCGTCAGGGTCAGCGACACGATGGCCGAGATCACCACCGCTGCTGCCAGCGTCACGGAGAACTCGCGCAGCAGCATCACCAGCATGTTGTTGCCGAACAGCAGCGGCGCAAACACGGCCACCAGCGACAGCGTGATCGACACCACGGTGAAGCCGATCTCGCGCACGCCGATCAGCGCGGCCTGCAGCGGCGGCTCGCCGTGCTCCATGTGGCGCACGATGTTCTCGATCACCACGATGGCGTCATCCACCACGAAGCCGATGCACAGCACCAGCGCCACCAGCGACAACGTATTGAGCGTGTAACCCAGGCCCAGCATCACCACGAAGGCGCCTGCAAGCGACAGTGGAACGCTGAGCGACGCGATCAGCGTGGGGCGCATGCGACGCAGGAAAATCAGCATCACCAGCACCACCATCACGATACTGATGAGCAGCGCGATCTGGACTTCGTGCAGCGCGGACTTGGTGGTCTGTGTCAGGTCGAAGATGGGCGTGATCTGCACGTCGGCCGGCATCGACGCGCGCAGCTCGGGCAGGCGACGGCGAATCTCGTCCACCGTCTGCACCGCGTTGGCCTCAGGCCGCTTGCTGATCTGCATAGCCACGGTGGACTGACCGTTGAACCATGCACCCTGGTAGACGTCCTGCTGGCCGGCGTACACCTTCGCCACATCCGAGAGACGTACCGGTGCACCGTTCCGGGTGGCCACCAGCAGATTGGCGAAGCCGGACGCCTGTTGCAGGCCATCGTTCGCCGTGACGGTCATCTGCATCTTCCCGTCCGACAGGATGCCCTGTGGCGAGGTGACATTGGCCGCGATCAGCGCGTTGCGCACGTCGTTGGCGGTGAGGCTTTTCGCCGCCAGCGCGTTGATGTCCAGCTCCACGCGTACCGCGTGCGGCGTACCGCCGAATACCTGCACCTGCGCCACGCCGGGAATCTGCGAGACGGCGGGTTTGAGCAGCGTGTCCGTGAGGTCGTAAAGCTTGTCCTGCGGCAAGCCGGTGGACGTCAGTGACACCAGCAGGATGGGAAACTGCGAGGTGTCGAACTTGAAATACTGCGGCTGGCTGGGCATGTCCGGCAGGTCGGCCTGCGCGGCATTGATGGCAGCCTGCACATCACGAGCCGCCTTGTCGGCCGTGCGGTCGAAGGTGAAGCGCACCTGGATCGAGGCGCTGCCTTCGGAGGCATTGCCGTACATGTCGTCCACGCCCGGAATGCGCCCGATGTGACGCTCCAGCGGCGCCAGCACCGTGGACGCCATGGTCTGCGCACTGGCCCCCGGCAGCGACGCCACGATGTACACGCCCGGGAATTCCAGCGACGGCAGCGCTGCCACGCCCAGCAGGCGATAGGCAAAGATGCCCGCCAGCAGCAAGCCTACGGCCAGCAGCGACGTACCCACAGGTCGACGGATCAGGGGGGCGAAGATATTCACTCAGGTTTCCATACCGGTTAGGGCAGCACGCGCCCGTCACGCAGGCAGACCATCAGCGCGGGCGCACGTTCACGCAAGCAAGGCGAAAGGCCCAGACATATGCCGCTATTTATGCCTGTGGGGACAGATTCGCGAATGTGCCTGAAGTCGGTCCGTGCCGAAAGGCACGGTGCGGAAAAGCGTCAAGGGTGACGCATTTGGGGGTGGGCATTCATAGGGCTAGCCGGTGAGAGGGGTGGCGGCATGGATGGGTTGGGAAGCGTGGCAACGTCGCGTTGTTATCTCCCTCTCCCCTACGGGGAGAGGGTTGGGGTGAGGGGCGGGTGCTCGCCTCGACGTTTCATTTTTAGCCGTCATGCCGGCGTAGGCCGGCATCCAGCGCCTTGCTGTTGGGCTGTCGCTGTGCAGTTATTGGCTCTTTTGTTTTTGATCCCGCAACCTGGCTCGCCTGCCGCGGGCTTCCGACCTCCTGCCGGAGGCCGGGTTACTTTTCTTTGCATGCCCAAAGAAAAGTAACCAAAAGAAAGGGCACCCCGGATGACGCGCCTTCCGGGCTTTCAGCCCTCCAGGTACGCGTGCGGGCTACGGGGTTTGTCGACAGGGCTTCCTGCCCTGACGCCAAACTGGCCGGCGTCCTGCCGGCCACCCTTCGGGCTATTCCTTCACCCGCACGCCGCTTTCATACGGGGCCCGGAAAAACCAAGAGCAAGTCAAAAGCCAAAAGCCAAAACCTGGGGCGAAGGCCAAGTTCACGACTACGTGTAATTCCCTCACCGTCATCCCTGCGAAGGCAGGAGGCGCTTTTCAACGGCCGAAGGGCCGGTCATCCAGTGACTTTGCTCCTGACTGGTGTTTTGAAGAGCTGAGTCAAAGCTCGACATTGGCGATGCTTTTTCGAGAACCCACTCCTCACCCCAACCCTCTCCCCGGAGGGGAGAGGGAGCAAAAGCATCAACCTACCGCCGTCTGCGCCTTCAGCGATCGCTTCGCCGCACGTCTGGCGCGACGCGCCTCTTTACGAACCTTTCGGTCGTAGTTCCACAGATAGATCGCCGGCGTACTCAGCAACGTCAGCAATTGCGACACGAGCAGGCCACCCACGATCGCCACTCCCAGCGGTTGCCGCAGCTCCGAACCGATGCCGAAGCCAATGGCCAGCGGCAAGGCCGCGCCCATCGCCACCAGGGTGGTCATGGTGATCGGACGAAAGCGCACCAACGCAGCTTCGCGAATCGCATCCGGCGCGGACAAGCCGCGCTCGCGCTGTGCCACCAGCGCAAAATCCACCATCAGGATCGCGTTCTTCTTCACGATGCCGATCAACATCAGGATCGCGATGATCGCCATCAGCGACATCGATGTGCCGGTGACCAGCATCGCGAGAAACGCTCCTGCGCCCGCGGCTGGCAGTGTGGAAAGAATCGTCAGCGGATGGCCGAGGCTTTCGTAGAGGATGCCCAGCACGATGTACATCGCCAGAATCGAACCCAGCAGCAGTACGTTCGCGTTGGACTTCGTTTCTTCCAGATTCTGCGCGTCCCCCGAATAACCCAACTGGATGCCGGGCGGCAGGCGCGCGTCGGAAACGATCTGCGCGATCATGGCATTAGCCTTGTCCTGCGACATGCCTTGCTCGGTGTTGTAGTAGATCTGCGTCGCCTCGAGCTGGTTGGTGTGGATCACCAGCGAGGGCTGCACGGTGGGTTGGATATGCGCGACGGCCGACAACGGCACCATGGCGCCGCTGTCGCTGCGCACGTAGGTGTTGAGCAGCGCATCGGGGCTCAGTGAGCGCTCCGCGGATGAACTCAGCACCACCCAATACTGGTTGATGTTGGAATAGATGATCGATACCTGCCGCTGACCGAACGCGTTGTACAACGCCGAATCGATGTCGCCCATGGTCAATTGCAGCTGGCCGGCTGTCAGGCGATCCACGGTGAGCATCTGTTGCTTGTCGATGTCGTCGTAGTCGCTGCTGATGTCGCGGAATTCCTTGTGCTGGCGCATCAGCTGCGTGACCTTGTAGGCCCACGGTTGCAGGTCCACATTGTCGCTGCTGACCAGCTGGAAGCTTTGGCTGCCGCGATTGGCGTTGTCGTTGTCGTTGAAGAAGCCGATGGAATTGAGCGCCACGTGCAGTTCGGGCAGCTTTTCGTAGGCCTTGTTCAATCGTGCAATGGTGTCCTTGATGGACTCATTGCGCATGCCGGGACCGCTTCCCCGCGCCTTGAGGTCGACAAACATCGTCGCCTGGTTGCCCACCGCACCACCGGCGTTATCGCTACCAAGGAACGTGGTGACGTCGCGCACGGCGGGATCGCTGACCATGATGGCCGCGGCCTTCTTCGCCCGCTCTGCCATCAGCGTGGGCGAGATGTTGACGTCCGCCTTTACGTCGCCCTGGATCATGCCGATGTCTTCCGGCGGCATGAAGTTGAAGCCGTACAGCTTCACCACGGCCATGGCCATGCCGACCGTCAATGCGAGCAGGATCAACGGCTGCCAGCGCATCAGCCGGCGGTGGTGCATGGCCCAGTCGAGTGCGCGTTCGTAGACGTGGTGCAAACCCCGGTCGAAGCGTTCCAGTGCGCGCTCCATGGGGCTGGGCTCACGCCCTCCGGCGTTTTCCAACGACAGGTAGCGGCCGCACAACGCCGGCGTCAGCGTGAGGGAAATCACGGCCGAGATGACCACGGCCGCGGTCAGTGTCACCGAGAATTCCCGCAGCAACAGCGTGAACTGGTTGTTGCCGAACAACAGCGGCGCGAACACCGCGATCAACGACAGCGTGATCGACACCACGGTAAAGCCGATCTCCTTCACGCCATCCAGCGAGGCCTGCAAGGGCGGCGAACCCTGCTCCATATGGCGCACGATGTTCTCGATCACCACGATGGCATCGTCCACCACGAAGCCAATGCACAGCACCAGCGCCACCAGCGACAGCGTGTTGAGGGTGAAGCCAAGCACCCACATCACGGTGAATGCGCCGGCCAGCGACAGCGGCACACTCAGCATCGCAATGAGCGTGGGGCCAACGCGCCGCAGGAATACCAGCATCACCAGCGCCACCAGCAGCACGCTGATCATCAGCGCCACTTCCACCTCGCGCAACGCGGATTTGGTGGTTTGCGTAAGGTCGAAAATCGGCGTGATCTGCAGATCCGCCGGCAACCACGCCCGCATCTGCGGCAGCTTGGCGCGCACGGCATCGGCGGTGGCGACGGCGTTGGCCTCGGGCCGCTTGCTGATGCGCACGGCCACGGCGCGGTGGTCGTTGAACCACGCGGCCTGATACTCGTCCTGCTGGCCGGTGGTGACCCGCGCTACATCGGAAAGGCGTACCTGCGAACCCTTCTGGATGGCGATGAGCAACTTGCCGAATTCCTGCGGCGTGCTCAGCGCATCGGTAGCCGCCACGGTCATTTGCGTGCGACCGTCACTCAGCGCGCCCTGCGGCGATGTCACGTTGGCAGCGCGCAGTGCGTTGGCCACGTCGTTCGCCGTAAGGCCTTTGGCCGCGAGTGCCTGCGTGTCGAGTTCCACGCGTACGGCGCGCGGGCGGCCACCGATCACGCGCACCTGCGCGACACCAGGGATTTGCGACAGCGTGGGATTGATCAGCGTGTCGGCCAGGTCGTACAGCTTGTCCGGCGGCAGCGTCTGGGACGTCAGCGAAAGCAGCAACACCGGAATATTGGCCGTGTTGAACTTGTAGTAACGCGGCGGTATCGGA
The DNA here is from genome assembly GCF_003121485.1 of Dyella sp. C11. Taxonomy (GTDB): domain Bacteria; phylum Pseudomonadota; class Gammaproteobacteria; order Xanthomonadales; family Rhodanobacteraceae; genus Dyella. The sequence continues at coordinate 16,500 of NZ_QAVX01000003.1, forward strand.
ATGTTGGCCGGCAGATCAGCCTGTGCCGCATTGATGGCGGCCTGCACATCGCGCGCCAGCTTGTCCGTGTTGTTGCCGAAATTGAAGATGATGCGCACCGACGTCGAACCGTCGTTGCTTTCCGAGTGCATTTCCTTGATGCCGGGAATGCGGCCCAGATGGCGTTCCAGGGGTGCAGCAACGGTGGACGCCATGGTCTGCGCGTTCGCACCGGGCAACTCGGTGTAGACCACCATGCCCGGAAATTCGAGCGACGGCAGCGCTGCCACACCCAGCAGCAGGTATGCCCAGAAACCCGCCAGCGCGAGGCCGAAGGCCAGCACGGAGGTGCCGATGGGTCGACGTATCAATGGCGCGAACAGATTCACGGCGTGCGTATCGCTGGCGTTGGCGCGCCCTCGTCCGCGCCATGAGACACGAGAGGCCACCGGTAGGCCCTCTCAGGGCGCCTTTATGCGCGCAAACGGGTGTCGGCGAATGTGCCGTAAGTGCGTATAGGCCAAGCGTCACGCCCTGCGTGGCGTGAATTCACGACGCTGTCACTTCAGCGTCGCGAAAGGCAATCAGTCGGTCTGCAATTCCGCCACGAAATCGTAGATGTCGCCGCGATACCACGAGGTGGTGAATTCAACGACGCGACCGTCATCGAGAAAGCTGCGTCGTTCGATGTTGAGACCCGCACTGCCTGCCGGCACGTGCAGCAAACGCGCCTGCTGCGCGCCAAGCGACACGGCGCGAAGGCGCTGCAAGGCGCGACGCGGGCGCGCGCCCAGTGTTTCGAGAATCTGGTAGAGCGAATCCTGCACGATGGTCGGGTCCGGCAGGATGCTCGCCGGCACCACGCTGCGCTCGATCGCCAAGGGTTCTTCCTTCGCATAGCGCACGCGATGCAGGCGGGCCACCAGCACGCCGGGCGACAGGTTCAACGCCATCGATTCCTCGGGCGTCACTTCGCCAATGATCCGCTCCGAGAACTCCGAGCGCGGATTAAGGCCGCGCGCGCGCAAATCTTCGGTAAAGCTGGTGAGGCGCGACATCGGCTTGATGATGCGTTCGGCCACGAAGGTGCCCGCGCCGTGGCGCTGGTGCAGCAGCCCTTCTGCCCCCAGGCCGGAAATCGCCTTGCGTACCGTGACGCGCGACAGCTGCAGCAGGCGCGACAGATCGCGCTCGCTCGGCAGCGCCTGGCCCGGCTCGATGTCGCGGTGGTCCACCACGTTGCGGATGGCCCTGCGCAGGCGCAGATAAGCCAGCGGCTGGCTGGTGGCGGGGTCGCGGCTGAGCCGGCGGTATTCGTTGACGAGGGCGGTTTCCATACCTAAACGATACCAATGACCATACCAATTTGGCAATCGACTGTTCTGCCGCGGCTTTTGGGTGGTACCAATTTGGGTGGCGAATCCTTGCCCAAATGAGGCTGCGGCTGGCGTGCCGGGGAACTGGTGTTGTCTGGTATGTCACTGGTACGATCAGCGGGCAATGCACGTGGTATGCATGCCACGCGCCCTCCCCACGCATCGCCCCGAGGTGACTGAAGTGACTGCTTCTCCCCAGCCGGTCGAAACCTTTGACCTGGTGATTTTCGGCGGCACCGGCGACCTTGCCCTGCGCAAGCTCCTGCCAGCGCTCTACCACCGCTACACCGACGGCCAGATCCCCGACGACAGCCGCATCATCGGCATCGCCCGCGAAGGGCTCGATGACGAGGGCTATCGCGACAACCTGCGTAAGGTCCTGGTGAAGGACGGCAACGGCAAGAAGGTCGAGGATTTCCTCAAGCTCGTCGGCTACCGCTCGCTCGACGCGCGCAAGGACGACGGCTGGGACGATTTCGCCACGCTGATGGGCAAGGACGCGGATCGCATCCGCGTGTTCTACCTGTCCACCTCGCCCGACCTGTTCGTCGACATCTGCAACCGCCTGGGCAAGTACGACCTCAACAAGGGCAAGTCGCGCGTGGTGCTGGAAAAGCCCATCGGGCACGACCTGAAGAGCGCCAACCAGATCAACGACGACGTCGGCCGTTTCTTCGACGAGTCGCAGACCTTCCGTATCGATCATTACCTCGGCAAGGAAACGGTGCAGAACCTGCTGGCGCTGCGTTTCGGCAACGCGCTGTTCGAGCCGCTGTGGAATGCCGAGCACATCGACCACGTGCAGATCACCGTGGCGGAAACCCTCGGCGTGGGTCAGCGCGCGGGTTACTACGACCATGCCGGCGCGCTGCGTGACATGGTGCAGAACCACATCCTGCAGCTGGTGTGCATGCTGGCGATGGAGCCGCCCTCCTCGCTGGCGCCGGACGCGGTGCGCGACGAGAAGCTCAAGGTGCTGCGCTCGCTCAAGCCCATCAACGAAAGCAACGCCTCGCAGCTCACCGTGCGCGGCCAGTACCGCGCGGGCTCGGCCGAAGGCCAGGCCGTGCCGGGTTACCTGGATGAGCTGAAGGACCACAAGTCCAACACCGAGACCTTCGTGGCGGTGAAGGCCGAGATCGCCAACTGGCGCTGGGCTGGCGTGCCGTTCTACCTGCGCACGGGCAAGCGCCTGCCGGAGCGCGTCTCGGAAATCACCGTGGTGTTCAAGGCGGTGCCGCACTCCATCTTCGATGCCTCGGCCGGTCCGCTGGTGCAGAACCGCCTGGTGCTGCGCCTGCAGCCGGACGAAGACATCAAGCTGTGGCTCACCATCAAGCATCCGGGGCCGGGCGGCTTGCGCCTGCGCCACGTGCCGCTGGACATGAGCTTTGCCGAAGCCTTCGGTGCCTCGCAGCCGGATGCCTACGAGCGCCTGCTGCTTGATGTGGTGCGTGGCAACCCCACGTTGTTCATGCGTCGCGACGAAGTGGAAGCGGCATGGCGCTGGGCCGACCCCATCCTCACCGCGTGGGCGGAAAGCGGCGAGTCGCCGCGCCCTTACACCTCCGGTACCTGGGGTCCGAGTGCGGCCGTGGCGCTGATCGAGCGCGATGGTCGTACCTGGAACGAGGACGGTGAGTAAGCCTTCGTTCGATGTGGTTGAAAGCGATGCACGGGTCATTCACCCGTGCATCGCAAGCCGGTTCCTAGACTCTTCCTCCCCACGTTTCGCTCGCCACGCGTGTGTTCCCGCGAAGCCGCCATTTCCCATGTGCCATGTCTGAGCCTCTCAACGTCACCACTCACAGCTTCTCCGACAACCAGGCGCTTGCCAGCGCACTGGCCGAACGCATCGCCGAGCGCCTGCGCGACGCCATTGCCGAACGCGGCCATGCGTTGCTGGCTGTATCCGGCGGCAGCACGCCGCGGCATCTGTTCGAGAAGCTTTCCCGCCAGTCGCTGGACTGGTCGAAGGTACAGGTGACGCTGGTGGATGAACGCTGGGTGCCGGAGAGCAACGAGCGTTCCAATGCCGCGATGGTGAAGGCCACGCTGTTGCAGCACGCCGCGACGAGCGCGCAGTTCGTACCGCTCTATGCCGATGCACCGACGCCGGAAGCCGGTCTTGTGACGGTGCGCGCACGCGTGGCGTCGCTGGCGTTGCCGTTCGATGCCGTGGTGCTGGGCATGGGCAACGACGGTCATACCGCGTCGTTCTTCCCCGGTGGCGATCGCCTGCCGGAAGCGCTGGACGTGAACAACACGGCGCGCGTGCTGCCCATGCGTGCGGAAGGTGCCGGCGAACCGCGCATCACGTTCACCTTGTCCGCGTTGCTCGATACGCGTGCGCTGTACCTGCACATCGAGGGCGACACCAAGCGCCAGCTGCTGGCTGACGCGCGACTGGGCCTCGGTGAGGCCGCGAATTTCCCGGTGCGTTCCGTGCTGACACAGCAGCGCGTGCCGGTTGCCGTGTACTGGTGCCCGTAAGGCGCCAACGGTTTCATCCCCTGCTTGTGCGCGCCACGCGCGCCCGCTGATTTTTCCGGAGTTGAACCATGAGTGTGCTTCACCCCGTTCTTGCCGAAGTCACCGAACGCCTGCGCGAGCGCAGCCGCGAATCGCGCGCGCAGTACCTGCGCCGCATCGACGCTGCCCAGGGCAATGGCGGCGTGCATCGCGAGCGTCTCTCGTGCGGCAACCTCGCGCATGGCTTTGCTGCCTGCGGTGCCACCGACAAGGAGCGCCTGCGCGAAGGTCATACGCCCAACCTCGCCATCATCAACTCCTACAACGACATGCTCTCGGCGCACCAGCCGTACGAGCGCTATCCGGAATTGATCCGCGACGTGGCGCGCGAAGCCGGCCTTACCGCGCAGATGGCGGGCGGCGTACCGGCCATGTGCGACGGCATCACGCAGGGTCGCGCCGGCATGGAGCTGTCGTTGTTCTCGCGCGACCTGATTGCCATGGCGACGGCCGTGTCGCTCTCGCACGACATGTTCGATGGCGCGATGTATCTGGGTATCTGCGACAAGATCGTGCCGGGCCTGCTGATCGGCGCGCTCAGTTTTGGTCATCTGCCGGGCATCTTCGTGCCGGGCGGCCCGATGCCCAGCGGCATCAGTAACGAGCAGAAGTCCAAGGTTCGCCAGGCGTACGCCGAAGGCAAGGCGACCAAGGCGGAGCTGCTGGAAGCCGAAGCCGCGTCGTATCACGCAGCGGGCACGTGCACGTTCTACGGCACCGCCAACTCCAATCAGATGCTGATGGAGATCATGGGCCTGCACCTGCCGGGCTCCAGCTTCGTGGCGCCGGATTCGCCGTTGCGCGACGCACTCACGCGCGAAGCCGTGCTGCGCGTGGCGGAACTGAGCGAGCCGGGCTCGGCGCACCTGCCGCTGGGCCACATCATCGACGAGCGCGCCATCCTCAACGGCGTGATCGGCCTGCATGCCACCGGTGGTTCCACCAATCACTTGCTGCACCTGGTGGCCATCGCGCGTGCGGCGGGCATCGAGCTGCGCTGGGATGATTTCGACGCGCTGTCGTCGGTGGTCCCGCTGCTGGCACGCGTTTATCCGAACGGCTATGCCGACGTGAACCAGTTCCATGAAGCCGGCGGCATGGGCTTCCTGATCGACCAGCTGCTGAGCCAGGGCCTGCTGCACGGCGACGTGCGCACGGTGTTCGGCACCGGTCTGGACGGCTATACGCAGGTGCCGCATCTGGACGAACACGGCGCGCTGGCGTGGAAGCCGGTGTCGAAGGAAAGCGGTAATCGCGGCGTGCTGCGTGGCATCGACGAACCGTTCCGCGCCGACGGCGGCCTGCGCATGCTCAGCGGCAACCTCGGCCGTGCCGTCATCAAGGTGTCGTCGGTGCCGGACGACCGTCTCGTCATCGAGGCGCCGGCCGTGGTGTTCCACGATCAGGACGACGTGCGCAAGGCATTCGAGCGTGGCGAATTGAACCGCGACTTTGTCGCCGTGGTGCGCTTCCAGGGTCCGCAGGCCATCGGCATGCCGGAATTGCACAAGCTCACGCCCACGCTCTCCGTGCTGCAGGATCGCGGTCACCGCATCGCGCTGCTCACCGATGGCCGCATGTCCGGTGCGTCCGGTCGCGTGCCTGCCGCCATTCACGTCACGCCCGAAGCGCAGGACAACGGCCCCATCGCGCGCATTCGCGACGGAGACATGATTCGCCTCGACGCCGTGCATGGCCGCGTGGACGTGCTCGTGGACGAGGCCGATTTCGCTGCACGCGTGCCGGCCACGGCCGATCTTTCTGCCCACCAGTTCGGCCTTGGCCGCGAACTGTTCGGCATGTTCCGCCGCAACGCCACCACCGCCGATCTCGGCGCAGGCGTGTTCTGAGCGGACCCACTCCTCCATCGCATTCACGGAACGCCATGAGCATCGAAAACAAGCAGAAGCAGGTTGAAGCCACGCTGCGCCTCGCACCGGTGGTTCCGGTGGTGATTATCGAAGACGCGCGTCATGCCGTGCCGATGGCGCGCGCGCTGGTGGCGGGTGGAACGCCGGCCATCGAGGTCACCCTGCGCACGCCTGCCGCGCTGGACGCCATCAAGGCGATTGCCGCTGAGGTGGAAGGCGCCATGGTGGGCGTCGGCACCGTGCTCAGCGCCAGGGATCTGCACGCCGCCCACAAGGCGGGCGCGAAATTCGCCGTGTCGCCGGGCGTGTCACCGGGCCTGCTCGATGCCGCCGACGACAGCGAATTGCCGCTGCTCCCGGGCTCGGCCACGGCCAGCGAAGTGATGACGCTGCTTGAGCGCGGCTATCGCTACCTGAAGCTGTTTCCGGCCGTTCCCGCGGGCGGCCACAAGCTGCTCGGGGCGTGGGCGAGCCCGCTGCCCCAGGTGAAGTTCTGCCCCACCGGCGGCATCAGCCTGAGCACGGCACCGGATTTTCTTTCGCTGCCCAACGTGGTGTGCGTGGGTGGTTCATGGATCACGCCGGCGGACAAGTTGCGCAACGGCGACTGGGCCGGCATCGAAGCCCTGGCGCGCGAAGCGGCCGCGCTTCGCTGAGTTTGTGCGCCGGGGCCATTGGCTCGCCCCGGCGCTCGTGTCAAAGTCGGGGTATCACTGGTATCCAGGGGGATTTCCGATGCGTAGGGTCGTGCTGTGTCGAGCGGTGCTGTGGGGGGCGTGCCTGTTGGCGTCGTCCTGGCAGCCGGCCATGGCCGATGACGCATCGGAAGGTTGTCCGGTCCGCGCCCTGAACGTGGACTCCGACCATCTCAAGACGTTGCCTGGCGTGCGCTCCGTGGTGTTCGACGCACGCCGCACGCGTGCCACGTTGATCTACAACAACGGCGACGTGCTGCGCGTGGGCGCCACGGGCTGCGTCACCCCCATGATCTCGGCACGCCTGTGGGTGGCCGACGATGGCGAGATGTCCGACGCGTTGTGGATGGACCGCGCGCGTTCCGTGGCCGGCCTGGTGCTCACGCCGGCTTCGTCCGAGCGATTCAACGCATCGTTGAAGAACGACAGTACCGTGACGCATGCCGATGGCGGCATGAAGGTCGAGCGCGCCTTGGGCGATGGCGCGGGTTATTCCATGGCAGTCGTACGGTCGCCCCGCGACAGCCTGGGCGCATCGTTGTCGCTGGTCTTCCGCAATCTCTGATGCCCTGTTCGCGGCCCGCGAGTGCGGGCCGCGCAAGTCGAGCGTTTACGGGCGCGGTGCCGGCGTAATGGCGACGCACTGCTCCAACTGCTTGAAGTACCAGGTGTCGTCTTCGTTGAAGTTCGAGTAATACGTGGCCACCGTGTGGTCACCCACCGGCTTGATGTCCACCAGCGCGATGGTCGGGCTCTTTTCGGTGGGGTGAATCTCGATGGTCGTGCCCGTATACAGCGTGTACGACTCCAGGTGAACGGGCTTGGTGCTCCACGCATCGGAGACACAGGAGGCAATGTCCGCCACGCTGCCCTCGCCCGCGTACGACGCGGTGGGTTTGGTGTTGCGCAGGCTGCCTGAGGCGGCGCAGCCGGTGAGCAGGGTTGCCGTCAGGGCGAGAGCCACGAATTGCTTCATCGAACGTCTTCCGTCAGTCAGGTGGATGGATGCATGGTACGTGCGCAGCGCGCACGGATGCATCCCCGCGCAAACGTCCGAGACGCACATTGCGCTGACGCGGCCGTGACGGTGCAGGGTGTTGAATGCCCGGCGAGCATCCAGACGGAGGGACACCCATGAACAAGCGCATCGGCGTCGTCGGAACGGCCTGCATGGCCGTCACACTTACCCTCGCCAGCAGCGCGGTTGGCGCACAGGACCTGGGGAAACTGGGCGGCATGATTCCCGGCGGCGGCTCCATGACGTCAGGAAGCATGGGCAACGTGGCTGGGCTGCTGGAATACTGCGTGAAGAACAACTACCTCGGCGGTGATTCGGGCGCCTCCGGCATCCAGAACCAGCTGATGGGCAAGCTGGGCGGTGGTTCCAATTCGTCCAGCAACAGCGGCGGTTCCAGCACCAGCGACATGCTGGGCCAGCTCACCGGCAGCAAGCACAAATCGTCTGACAGCAGCAGTGCCGGCACGGCAAGCTCAGGCAGCGCCGCGAATGATCCCGGCTACCTCAGCGGTGCCAAGGGCATCCTGCAGGGCAGCAATGGACAGAGCGTGGACCTCAACAGCGTCGGCGGCGGTTCCAGTGACATCAAGTCGCAGATGACCACCAAGGTGTGCGACACCGTGTTGAAGCAGGGCAAGTCGTTCTTGAAGTAGCAAGCAGCTGCCAACTTGTAGGAGCTCACTTGTGCGCGACCGTGCCTCAGCGGTTGACCGCAGCGTGAGAGGCCTGTTCGCGCACAAGTGCGCTCCTACAAAAAGCCGGCGATCATCGTCCCCGCCGCAACCGCCTTTCGTCCCGTACCACGAACACCCCCGCCGCCAGCACCATCAGCGCCAGCACGTACCACGTGATCAGGTAGCTCAGGTGGTTGTTGGGAAACGAGATCACCGTAAGACCGCCTTGCGGCCAGGCGTGCTTGCCGGCTTCCAGCGTGCCCGGGGCGGCATCTTCATCCACGAAATACGGCGCGACGTGCGTGAGCCCACGCGCAGTGGCAATGGCGACGACATCACGCGTGTACCAGCTGTTGCGCACCGGATCGTTGTGACGGAACGGTCGCGTGGTCTCGCTGATGCGCAGCAATCCCGTGAGTGTCGTCTCGCCGGTGGGCGATGGCGCACAGCCGCCCTTGATGCCGCACCAGTCCGGTGGCACGAAGCCGCGATTGACCAGCACGATGGAGCCGTCGTCCTGCTGCAGCGGTGTCATCAGCCAGTAGCCGCTGCCGAAATCGGTCGCGGCCCAGACCAGCGTCTGCCGGTCATGCAGGAACGTGCCGTGCAGTTCCACGTGGCGATATTCCGATGATGCCGCATCCACGCCAGGCCATTGCGGCGGCCCCGGCGCGGCGACCGGTGGCGCGTGCACCCGCGCATCCACGCGCGCAATCAGGTCGCGCTTCCAGCCCAGTCGATAGACCTGCCAGGTGCCCAGGGCGACAAAGCCCGCGAACAGCACCACGCCCAGCAGGGCAAGCAGGGTCAACGCCACGGGGCCGCGCGGCTGGCGGCCCGGTTCTTCAGCAACACTCATCGGAAAGGCACGTTTGAAAGGGAGCGCGGATCGTCAAGGCAGGTTCGACGGATCCATCATCGACGGCATCATGTTGCTGTTGAGGTGATACATGATCCAGATCGACCCGCTCAGCGTGATGACCACCAGCACGATGGTAAACACCAGCGCCAGCATGTTCCAGCCGCCCTCGGATTTCGCGTTCATGTGCAGGAAGTAGATCATGTGCACCACGATCTGCACCGCAGCCAGTGCCAGGATGATCACCGCGGCCGTGCTGGACTTGGTGATCACGTGGCCCATCACCAGCCAGAACGGGATGACGGTAAGCACCACCGACAAGGCAAAACCCGTCATGTAGCCGCTGAAGGTGGCGTGGATGCCCAGGTCGTCGTCGTGACCGTGGTCGTCGCCGTGGGCGTGCAGTTCGTCATGCGCACTCATGGCAGTACTCCCATCAGATAGACGAAGCTGAAGACGCCCACCCACACCACATCGAGGAAGTGCCAGAACATCGACAGGCAGAGGATGCGGCGCTTGTTGGCAGTGATCAGGCCTTTCTTCAGCACCTGCGTGATCAGCACCACCAGCCAGATCAGGCCGCAGGTGACGTGCAAACCGTGCGTCCCCACCAGGGTGAAGAACGACGACAGGAAGGCGCTGCGCTGCGGCCCTGCGCCGATGGAAATGAGATGCGCGAATTCGCGCAGCTCCAGCGTGATGAATCCGGCGCCGAGAAGCCCGGTAATCACCAGCCACACCAGCATCGGGTTGCGCTGGTTCTTCTGCATCGCCAGTACGGCGAACCCGTAGGTGATGGAAGAAAGCAGCAGCAGCGTGGTGTTCACCGCCACCGCCGGCAGTTCGAGCACTTCCTGCGCGGTGGGACCGCCGGCGTATTCGCGACCCAGCACGCCGTAGGCGGCGAACAGGCACGCGAAGATCAGGCAATCGCTCATCAGGTACACCCAGAACCCAAGCAACGTACCGTTGACCGGGTGATGCTCCGCGGTGTCCAGGAATACCAGGGGTTGCTTCGGCCCGTCGGCGGGCAAGGTGGCGGATATGTCAGACATGGCTGGCCAGCAACTCCGTTCGGGATGCCTCGGTGCGGGTCACTTCATCCGCGCCCAGGAAGTAATCGCGGTGATAGTTGAAGGTGTGTCCAATGCCCACGGCCAGCAGCGCCACGAACGACAGTGCCGCGAGTGGCCACATGTACCAGATCATGGCGAAGCCAAAGACGAAGCTGATGGCGCCCATGATGACGCCCGCGCCCGTGTTGAGCGGCATGTGGATCGGCACGAAACCACCGAGCGGACGCTTGAAGCCGTTCTTCTTCATCATCCACCACGCGTCGTGGTCGTGGACGATGGGCGTGAACGCGAAGTTGTACTTCGGCGGCGGCGACGAGGTGGACCATTCCAGCGTGCGGCCATCCCACGGATCGCCCGTGGTGTCGCGCAGCTTTTCCCGGTTCTTGAAGCTCACGAAGAACTGGATGATGTTGCAGGCGATGCCCAGCGCAATCAGGAACGCGCCGAACGCCGCGATCAGGAACCAGATGCGCAGCGACGGATCGTCGAAGTGGCTCAGGCGACGCGTCACGCCCATCAGGCCCAGCATGTACAGCGGCATGAAGGCGAAATAGAAACCCGTCACCCACAGCCAGAACGAGCATTTGCCCCAGAACGGATCGAGCCGGAAGCCGAAAGCCTTGGGGAACCAGTACGTGATGCCGGCGAACAGGCCGAACAGCACGCCACCGATGATCACGTTGTGGAAGTGCGCGATCAGGAACAGGCTGTTGTGCAGCGAGAAATCCGCCGGTGGCACGGCCAGCAGCACGCCCGTCATGCCGCCGATGACGAAGGTGACCATGAAGGCCACCGTCCACATCATGGGCAGCTGGAATTCCACGCGGCCGCGGTACATGGTGAACAGCCAGTTGAAGATCTTCGCGCCCGTGGGGATCGAGATGATCATGGTGGTGATGCCGAAGAACGAGTTGACGCTCGCACCCGATCCCATCGTGAAGAAGTGATGCAGCCACACCAGGTACGACAGCACCGTGATCACCACCGTGGCGTACACCATTGATGCGTAGCCGAACAGCGGCTTGCGGCTGAAGGTGGCAGTGACTTCGGAGAAAATGCCGAACGCCGGCAGGACCAGGATGTAGACCTCCGGATGGCCCCAGATCCAGATCAGGTTCACGTACATCATGGCGTTGCCGCCAAGTTCGGTCGTGAAGAAGTTGGTGCCGACATAGCGATCCAATGCCAGCAGCGCCAGACAGACCGTAAGCACGGGGAAGGCGGCGACGATCAGCACGTTGGTGCAGAGCGATGTCCACACGAACACCGGCATCTTCATCATCGTCATGCCGGGCGCACGCATCTTGATGATGGTCACCAGCAGGTTGATGCCCGACAACGTGGTACCTACACCGGCTATCTGCAGCGCCCAAATGTAGTAGTCGACGCCGGCGTCGGGGCTGGACACGATGGCCGACAGCGGCGGATAGGCCAGCCAGCCGGTGCGCGCGAATTCACCGATGAACAGCGATGCCATCACCAGCATCGCGCCGGATACCGTCATCCAGAAACTGAAGTTGTTGAGGAACGGAAACGCCACGTCGCGCGCGCCGATCTGCAGGGGCATCACGAAATTCATCAGGCCCGTCACCATCGGCATGGCGACGAAGAAGATCATGATCACGCCGTGCGCAGTGAAGATCTGGTCGTAGTGTTCTGGCGGCAGGAAGCCGTGCGAGTCACCGAACGAAAGCGCCTGGTGAGCGCGCATCATGATGGCGTCGGAGAAGCCGCGCAGCAGCATCACGAAGCCCAGGATCATGTACATGATGCCGATCTTCTTGTGGTCGATGCTGGTGAACCACTCGCGCCACAGATAACCCCAGAGCTTGAAATAGGTGACCGTGCCCAGCAGCGCGATGCCACCCAGGGCGACCGCGATGAACGTGTACACCACGATGGGTTCGTGCAATGGCAACGAATCCAGCGAGAGTCGACCGAAGATCAGCTTGGCAAGGTCGGGATGGGAAAGCATCGTGGACACCACCGGATCAGTCGGAATGAGGTTGGGTCGCCATCGCGGCCATGCCGCTGGCGTGCCCGGACTGCAGCATGGCGCCCGAATCGCCGCCGTCGTGCGGACTCAGGTCCACCCGCGTCATGCATGATGGGCTTTCCGGATCGACGCAGCGGGTGAGGATGGCGCGATAAAGGCCCGGTTCCACGGTGGCGTAGTACGCCACCGGCTCGTTCTCGCTGGGCGCAGCCAGCTTCACGTAGGCATCACGACTCAAGTCCCCGCCACCGCTCTTGGCCTTCTCCACCCATTGCGAAAAGCCTTCTTCGCTCACGCCGTGGAACAGGAAGTGCATGCCCGAGAACCCGTGGCCGCTGTAGTTGGCGGAGAAACCCTTGAACTCGCCCGGCGCGTTGATCACCGCCTGCAGCTGGGTCTCCATGCCGGGCATGGCGTAGATCTGGCCGGCCAGCGCGGGAATGAAGAACGAGTTCATCACCGAGGTGGCCGTAATCTTGAATTGAATCGGCCGGTCCACCGGCGCGACCAGCTCGTTCACGGAGGCAATGCCTTGCTCCGGGTATATGAACAGCCACTTCCAGTCGAGCGCGACCACGTCGACCTGCAACGGACGCACGCCTTCGGGAATCGGTTGATGTGCCGACAAGCGTTCGAGCTGGCGATAAGGATCGAGCTTGTGCGTGCTGACCCAGGTAATCGCACCCAGCGCAATGATGATCAGCAGCGGTGCGGCCCAGATCAGCAGTTCGAGGATGGTGGAGTGATCCCAGTCGGGATCGTAGTGGGCCTTCTTGTTGGACGCGCGGAAATGCCAGGCGAACAGCAGCGTGAGCACGATCACCGGCACGATGATCAGCAACATCAACACCGTGGAAGTGATGATGAGGTTGCGTTGCTGCACGGCGAGATCGCCCGAGGGCGACATCAAAACCGTTTGGCATCCCGCAAGCAGCAAGATGGCGATACAGGCGAGCAGTCCACGACAAAGCTTCATAGACATGACCGACGACGCAACCAGTGTGGAAAACGGTACGCCGTTCGGCGCGAAACGGGAACAGGAAAATCATTCCCAGTGACGGCAGAGGCGTGGCGGTGCCACTATAGGGCCGCGACATATTCCTTCTTCGTGAGTAATGACTATGTCAAGCACCTTCCCTGAGCACGGCACGACGGCCCCCTCGATCGAGGAGCTGCACCGCATCCAGGCCCACGCGAAGGTGGCGCCGGGCGAAATCGCCATTGGCGTGATCATCGGGCGGACGTCCGAACACTTCGACTTCTTCGTGTTCGGCATTTCTTGCGTTCTCGTCTTTCCGTCGCTGCTGTTTCCGTCTGCCAGTCGACTGGATGGCATGCTTTACGCCTTCACGATCTTTTCACTGGCCTTCATCGCGCGCCCCTTCGGCACGGCGCTGTTCATGGCCTTCCAGCGGCGATGGAGTCGTGGCATCAAGCTCACCATCGCGCTGTTCCTGCTCGGCAGTGCCACGGCAGGCATGGCCTTTCTGCCCGGCTATGCGGTCATCGGCAACTGGTCGATCGGCTTGCTGGTGCTGTTTCGCATCCTGCAGGGCATTGCGCTGGGTGGTTCGTGGGATGGCCTGCCCTCGTTGCTGGCACTCAACACGCCACCCGAGCGACGCGGCTGGTACGCCATGCTCGGGCAGCTGAGCGCGCCGATCGGCTTCATGGTGGCTGGCGCCCTGTTCCTGTTCCTGCACAGCAGCCTGGATGCGGACGACTTCATCGACTGGGGCTGGCGCTATCCGTTCTTTGTCGCGTTCGCCATCAACGTGGTGGCGTTGTTCGCCCGCCTGCGCCTGGTGGTGACCGAGGAATACACGGTGGCCATGGAAGAGCGCGAGCTCGAACCCATCGGCATCCTCGAACTCCTGCGCACGCAGGGCGGCAACATCTTCATCGGCGCGTTTGCGGCGCTGGCCAGCTACGCGCTATTCCATCTGGTGACGATCTTTCCGCTGTCGTGGATCACGCTGGGTTCCACGCAGTCGGTGAATGCGGTGCTGATTGCCGAGATCATCGGTGCGTTCGCCTGCATATTGGGCATGATGATTTCGGGTGTGCTGGCCGATCGCATTGGGCGTCGCACCACTCTGGGCGCCACATCGGCGCTCATTGCGATTTTCGCGCTGCTCACGCCGTGGCTGCTGGGCGGTGGCAAGCTGGGCCAGGACGCTTTCATCATCCTGGGCTTCGGCGGCCTTGGCCTTTCCTATGGTCAGGCGGCCGGCAGCGTCACATCCAACTTCGAAATGCGCCTGCGCTACGCCGGTGCGGCACTGACCACCGATTTCGCGTGGTTGATCGGTGCCGCGTTTGCGCCGCTGGTGGCTTTGGGTCTTTCGGTGCGATTTGGTCTGGTGGCTGTCAGTGCGTATCTGTTGTCAGGCGTGGTGTGTACGCTGCTGGCGCTGCGTGTGAATCGTGCACTGGCTGCGCGTGAGTGATCGACCGCAAATAACGCAGGTTAATACTCGCAGGGAATGGCATCCGGTTGCGCCGGACCGCTATGGATGAAGTATCGCTGGTAGATACCTTGCGCCCACTCCTGGGCTTTGGCCTGCTCCGCGGGTGACGTCGTTGACACCTCAGACAACACCTTGTCCATGTGGATGGCTGCGGGCGAGTCATCCGGAAGGCCCAGTCGGTAGAGTCGGGCATACGCCCATGACTTCGCCTGGTCGGGGTAGCTGAGAGGAGTGAGCTGTCCGCCTTCCACGGACCTGCTGCCTACGACCTCTCGCATGGCCTCGACGATCTGCCAGCTGCCGCGCTGCATGCCGTCGTTCGCCAGACGCATGACTTCCTGCGCAAATGCCGCGTTCTCCTCCGGCGAGGGGGAGCGACCCTTGTAGTTCACCGTCATCAGGCAAGCAGTGGCCTGGTCATCGCCGGTTCGAGCCGCTGCCAGAGCCATCGCCAGCATGCGGCCGTCATCGAGGTTTTCGTGGAAGAACGAACCGCAATTCGGAATGTCGCGCTGAACCCGCTCCATGCCTTGTTGAATGGCCTGGATGGTCGACTCGCGGTACTGCTTGTCCCACGCACTGGCATCGGGTGACTCGGGTTGATTGAGTATCCAGTGTTTGTCCTGCAGAGCGTGTTGATAGAAAGCATCCAGGCGGGCGGCAATCATGCATTCCCGTGCGCCATCGAAGACACGTTGCGCAGCAACCGGGTCACCATCACCCGCCCGCTGCCGCAATAGCTCGTACGTCGCCTCCAGCGGCGCGCCGGCGGGAGGAAGTGCAGGGAGATCATCCTTGCGGACGGCGATGACGGCCTTCGCCGTCGTAGGCAGGGAACGGTGTTCGCGGGGATGCCGGACGATCAGCCAACACGTCGTTGCGACGACGGCAATCGCAACGATGCCGAGCGAAAAAAAGAGGCCTGGGCGGTTCATCCATGGAACCCTTTGACAAAGTCATAAGCCCGTGACGGACAGCTCATAGCATGCCCTGCCACGCTCCTTGGCGCGATAGAGTGCTTCGTCGGCTTTTTGCATCAGTGCATCGACGGAGCCAGCATCCCGACATAGCGCCGCCCCCACGCTCAGCGTGACCTTGAGCCTGTGCGGCCCGGTCACAATGGGTGCATCCATGGCGCGGGTAATCTTTTGCGCCAGCGTTTCGGCCACGCTCTGGCTGTCGATGTCATCGCACAGCACCACGAATTCATCGCCGCCGAGTCGCGCAAGAAGGTCGGTCTTGCGGATGGAGGCTTTCAGGCGCGACGCGATTTCCGACAGCACGGCGTCGCCAGCGGCGTGTCCGTAGGTGTCGTTGATCTGCTTGAAGTGGTCGATGTCGATCAGCATCACCAGCAATGGCGAGTTGGCGATGGCGGCGTGGTGTACCGCCATGTTGATGCCTTCGCTGAAGTAGCGGCGGTTGGCGATGCCGGTCAACACGTCGTAATGCGCGAGATAGCTGAGCTGTTGCTCGGCCTGCTTGATGTGGGTGATTTCAGTGGTGAGCGCGTAGAAGCCGTTGGGTTGGCCGTTGCCGGTGGTGGCGGGCAGGTAGGTCGTCTGGAAATGGTGGCGACGGCCCGCGTATTCGGCTTCGTATTCGAAGGTGTCGGTTTCGCCGCGCAGAGCGCGTTCAATGTGCGGCTTGAGCACGGGATACAGCACGGGTCCGCGGATCTCTTCGACGGTACGCCCCACCATGTCTTCGGGAGCGCCGCCGGTGACCTCGCGCACATAGCCATTGACGAAGGTGTAGCGCTCATGGGCATCGATGTGCGCGATCACCGCCGGCACGTTGTCGGTGATGGTGCGAAGTCGCTTCTCGCTGTCGGCCAGCGCCTGCTCCGCTTCCATGGCTTCGGTGATGTCGCGGCCGGTGTAGATCAGCTCCATCTCGCCAGGCTGGTCCAGGCTGGGAACCACGCGCACCAGGGCTTCGATCCAGATGTAATCGCCGGATCGCCGCTGCAGGCGATATTGCGTGAGCGATGGCCTTCGCGTTTCCCATAGCTGCTGCACGGCGGCCGCCACGCGCTCGCGGTCGTCGGGATGGATGAGCTCGGCGCGGTAAGGCATGAATTCGTGCACTTCCCATCCCAGAAGATCATGGACGGAAGGCGATACGTAACGACGCGATCCATCGCGTGCAATGCGCATCACCAGATCGCTCGCGTAGTCGGCCAGCAGCCGATAGCGGCTCTCGCTTTCCGTCACGCGACGTGCCAGTCGTCGGCGATCGGCCAGGGCCAGTGCCACCGGCAGCGCGGTGATGCACAGCACGCCCAGATACACCTGCGCCAGCATGGCCTGCCGGCTCGGCGTTGAGGGCACGATCAACTGGAAAGGCCCGGTGCCCAACGCCGTGGCTGCCGTGGTGATCAGCGAGATGAGGGCAATGCCGATGACCAGCCCCGGAAAGCGGTGCTGGAATACCACGTACAACAGCGGCGCGAACACCACGAACAGCAACGGAAAACTCGACTGCGCGAACACGGCCGCGGTGATGGCGGTCAAGCCGACAATGTCGCGCAACATCAGCAACCGCCGTCCCGGACGACCGAGCATGCGGCGACGCTGAAGCAGCGCTACCAGCGTCAAGGTCCCCACGATGACCATGCCCAGCAGGTGCGCGCGGAACCACCAGTCGGCGGTGATCCAGAAGGGTTGGCCATGGGCTGCGCGCTGGATGGTCGCGGCCAGCAGTGCGGAGACCACGCACGCGACCAGGGTTGAACCCAACGCGATGCGCCCCAGCAGCAGAAAGCGGGTGTCGTCCGCGATGCGCGGAAATACATGCCGAACCACGGTGGCCACCGTGAGTATCTCCACGCCATTGGTGAGGCCCAGCGCCAACGGCAATGCCACGCCCTGGCCCATCAGGCCGCCGTGCCCGATGTGCTGTCCCGCGAGAAAGCCGAGAAAGGCGGCGACCAGGTAGGCCGGCCACTTGCTGCGCTGCACGGCCAGCAGTGCGCCGAGCACGATGCCGTTGGTGATCCATATGGTCACCACGCTGCCGGTGTGGCGAGCGAGCAGCAGCGAGTAGCTGACGGCGACGAGCACCGCAGCAAAGAGCCCTGCCGACTCGGCGAGCAAAGCCAGGCGGGCGTGGCGCCGCTGATGAATATCGTGCATGGCCATGACGTGACGGAACGTGCGAGTCGCTTGCACGCCCCATGCCATCTTTAGGATGACCTGCGTCAACGGTTTGTCGTTGCCGCGACCATCCGGGGATCAGCGTTCCCGGGGTGCGACGCCGTTCACATGCGCCACCAGGGCTGCGTGCGCCGCCATGTCCACGGGCTTGTGCGTCACGCGCGTGGTCGCAGGGTGCCGCGACAGCGTGGCGCCGGCCACCCAGTCGCACGTGGGTCGCACGGGACGCGGCGTGAAGCCGCCGGCGCAGTTGGGGCACACGTTCTGCAGCAACGCGACGCAGTCGAGGCAGAACGTGCACTCGAAGGTGCAGATCATGGCTTCCGTCGATGCCGGCGGCAGTGGCTTGCTGCAGTTTTCGCAGGTGGGACGAAGTTCGAGCATGCGGCCTCCCGCTGTGCGTGTTTGCCACGACGGTACGGACTGCCGCGTGGCGTCAGCACATCATGCGACACCCAGCGGCAACACATAACGCAGCTTGGCAGATTCGCTTGCGCCAAGCCGTCGATAGAAGCGGGCGGCATGGTCGTTCCACGCTGGTGTCTGCCATTGGACGGCGATGCAATCCAGCGCCATGGCTTGCGCATGGACGTGTTGCCACAACGCGCGCCCCACGGCCCGGTTACGCCAGGCCGCGCGTACGTACAAGCAGTCCATGTGAAGGAACCTGGCGCGATCGAGCGTGGAGAAATCCACCGTGGCGCTGGCGTAGCCCACGATGGCGTCATTCACGCAGGCCAGCCAGGCATAGAGCGCCGGTGGCGAGCCCTCCAGTGCATCGGCAAGCGCGTCCGCGCGTTCGCCATGCCTGCCCGGCAAACGCTCGAACGCCGCGTGCTCTGCGCAGATGGCCATCAGTGCGGCCACGTCGGCTCGGCCCGCGCGGCGAATCGTGAGGTGATCGATCACCTCAGCGCTCCAGTCCGAAACCTTCGTCGATCCACCCCGTGAGGCCGCCGATCATTTCCTTCACCGGGCGGCCGAGTTGCGCAAGTTTCACCGCGGCCTTGTTGGCGCCGTTGCAGTGCGGGCCGGCGCAATAGACGACGAACAAGGTGTCGGCGGGATAGTCCGCCAGCTGCTGGGCGCTGATCATGCGGGTCGGCAGGTTGAGTGCGCCCGGCACGTGACCGGCGGCGTAAAGCGTGGGCGTGCGCACGTCCAACAACACGAAATCCTTCGCTTCGTGATGGGTGGCGTACCAGATGTCGGCGCAGTCGGTCTCGAAGCCCAGGCGTGCCTGGAAATGCGCAAGCGCGTCGTGGCTGCTGGCGGCGGGAACACGTTGAACGGTACTGGCCATGGCTTCACTCCGTGGAAGGGACGGGCTCAGTATCGGCACTGGCATCCGTGGGCGACATTGGCAAGAATGACAGTCACCATGAAGAAACCGCCAAAACGATCCAGACGTCCATCCGGCCCTTCCAACCGAAAGGTGGCCACGCTGGTTTACGACGGCTTGTGCACGTTCGAGTTCGGCATTGCCGTGGAAATGTTCGCGCTGCCACGGCCGGAGCTGGACGACTGGTACACGTTCGGCCTGTGCGCGGTGGACAAGGGCCCCATGCGCGCGGCGGGCGGCATGAAGGTGCTGGCGGATGGCGGCCTTGAGCAGCTGGCCGATGCCGGCACCATCATCGTGCCGGGCTGGCGCGGTGCGGATGCCGGGCCGCCGCCAGCATTGCTGCGGGCGCTGCGTGCTGCGCACGAGCGCGGCGCTCGGCTGGTGTCGTTTTGTTCGGGAGTGTTCGTGCTGGCGGCCACCGGCTTGCTGGACGGCCGGCGGGCGACCACGCACTGGCGCTACGCGGAGACGCTCGCCCAGCGCTATCCGGGTATCCACATCGAGCCCGACGTGCTCTACGTCGACGAGGGCCAGCTGCTGACCTCGGCTGGCAGCGCGGCCGCGCTGGATCTCTCGCTCCACCTCATCCGTCGCGACTACGGCCCGGAGGTGGCCAACAGTGTGGCGCGGCGTGCCGTGGTGCCGGCTCATCGCGATGGCGGGCAGGCGCAGTTCATCCAGTCGCCGTTGCCGGCGCAGGGCGACGGGCTGGGCAAATTGCTGGAATGGATGCGTCGCCACCTGGATCAGCCGCTATCCATCTCGGTACTGGCCGAACGCGCGCGCATGAGCGAACGCACCCTGCTGCGTCGATTCGAGGAAACCACCGGCTCATCGCCCAAGCAATGGCTGACGCGGGAGCGTCTTGGCCGGGCGCGCGAACTGCTGGAGGGCAGCGGCATGGGTGTGGATCGCGTCGCCGAGGTGTGTGGATTCGGCAGTGCGGATACCCTACGACACCATTTCCGCCAGCAGCTGCAGTTGAGCCCGGCGCGTTACCGCGAGCGATTTGCGCTGCAGCGCTGAAAGTCACGGTTTCCGCAGGACGGCTGACATCTTGGCCCGATATATCGGCAGAACCCATCGGCACTGCCCTCCAAAGGACGTTTCATGATCTACGTACTGCTGAGCGTCGTCTGCAGCGTGCTGGTGTCGGTGCTGCTGAAGCTCGCCCGCCGGTTGTCGGTGGACGTGGGACAGGCCATCGCCTGGAACTACGTGGCCACCAGCGTGCTGACGGCCATGGTGTTTCGCCCCACGCTGTCGGTCCTCACCACACCCCAGGCGCCGTGGCTCGGCTTCATTGGCTTGGGCCTGTTGCTGCCGCTGATCTTCCTGGCGCTGGCCGCATCGGTGAGCAGCGCGGGCATCGTGCGCACGGATGCCGCACAACGGCTGTCGCTGCTGATTTCACTGCTGGCGGCCTTCGCGTTGTTCGGCGAATCGCTGAGCCTTGGCAAGGGCGTGGGCATTGCGCTGGGCCTGCTGGCGCTGGCCTGCATGGTGTGGCGCGTCGGGCCGGCCGCGAACGGTAATGGCGAGCGCGGCTGGTTGTGGCCGCTGGTGGTGTTCGTGGGCTTTGGCCTCATCGACATCCTGTTCAAGCGCGTCGCTGTAGCGGGCACGCCGTTCCCGGCGTCGTTGCAGGCGATGTTCGCGCTCGCCTTCGTGGTGTCGCTGGCCATCCTGCTGTGGCGCCGCTGGCACGACCGCACCTTTTTCACCCTGCGCGATGCCGTCGCCGGCCTGCTGCTGGGCCTGGCCAACTTCGGCAACATCGTGTTCTACCTGCGCGGGCACCAGGCGCTGCCGGATCATCCGTCGCTGGTGTTCGCCAGCATGAACCTGGGCGTGGTTGCCCTGGGTGCGCTGGTGGGCACGGTGGCGTTCCGGGAGCGGCTGAGCTGGGTCAACGTGGCTGGCGTGCTGCTGGCGCTGGCGGCCATCGGCGTGATCGCCTTCGGCTGACGACGGCTGCATCACACGCTCCGGGCGCATCATCCGCACTCCATGGTCAGTCACACGGAGCCGCCGATGAAGCCCGTCATCATTGCAGTGCTGTTGGGCTCGTGCCTGCTCCCGCTTTCAGCCCTCGCCCAGTCGGGCGGTTGCGACGCCAAGCGGGCATCCATCCAGCAGGAAATCACCTACGCCCAGGCGCATGGCAATGCGTCGCGCGTGCAAGGCCTGCAGAAGGCGTTGTCCGAAGTGAACGCCCATTGCACCGAGGCCGGCCTGCGCAGCGATGCCGAGCAGAAGGTGGCCAAGGCACAGCAAAAACTGGCCGAGCGCCAGCAGGAGCTTCAGGAAGCCAGGGACCAGGGCAAGAGCGCGCAAAAAATCGCCGACCGCCAGCGCAAGGTCGACGAAGCCCACGCCGACCTGGAACAGGCGCTGCTGGACGCCTCGCCCTGACATCGCACGCGCCAGTGACTTCTGGCGTATGAAACCAAAGCACGTCGCTGCCTAAGCTGGGGCATTCGCGCCATCGCGCCTGTCCCAGGGGTTTCACCTTATGCGCAAGCTCACCCTCACCGCCGCCATCGCTGCGCTGATGCTCACCACGGGCGCTTACGCCGCCGACAAGAGCGAAAAGGACAAGCCCGACGACAAGCCCGAAGCCTCGCTGCTGAAGCCGCAGGCCTCGGAAACCTCGGGCTCGGTGAAGGTGGAAGGCAAGAGCATCGACTACAAGGCCGTCGCCGGCACGCTGGTGCTGCATGGCTCCGGCGACAAGGAAAACGAGCCGCAGGTCAGCATGTTCTACACCGCGTACTTCAAGAAAGGCGCGGAGCCGGGCAAGCGGCCGATCACCTTCATCTACAACGGCGGCCCGGGATCGGCCACGGTGTGGCTGCACATGGGCGCGTTCGGTCCCAGGCGCGTGGTGACCAGCGACGACTCGCACACGCCCGCCGCGCCCTATGGACTGGTGAACAACGACTACAGCCTGCTCGATGCGTCGGACCTGGTCTTCATCGATGCGCCGGGCGCAGGTTTCAGCCGCCTGATCGCCGACGACGCCGACAAAGGCAAGCGCGATGAGCAGATGAGAGACCGCAAGAAGGCCATCTACGGCGTGGATGGCGATGGCCACGCATTCGCGCAATTCATCACGCAGTTCCTTTCCAAATATGGCCGCTGGAACTCGCCGAAATACCTGTTCGGCGAAAGCTATGGCACCACGCGTTCGGCGGTGGTCTCCAACATTCTGGAGAACGAGGACAGCGTGGATCTCAATGGCGTGATCCTGCTGTCGCAGATCCTCAGCTTCGACACCTACATCGGCGGCGCCAGCGCCAACCCGGGCGTGGACCTGCCGTATGTGCTGGCGCTGCCCACGTATGCGGCGACGGCGTACTACCACCACAAGCTGCCGCAGCAGCCGGCATCGCTGGAGTCGTTCCTGCGCGAAGTGGAGCAATACGCCACCACGGACTACGCCACCGCGCTGATGGCCGGTTCGCGACTGGACGAGTCGCGTCGCCAGGCCGTTGCGCAGAAGCTGCATCAGTACACGGGACTGTCCGTGGCCTATCTGCTCAAGGCCAACCTGCGCGTCAACGGCGGCATGTTCGAGCAAGCGTTGCAGGCCGACGACGGCATGACCACGGGACGACTGGACAGCCGCTTCTCCGGCCCTTCGCTGGACCCGCTGAGCAAGTCGGCGGAATACGATCCGCAATCGTCGGCGATCAGCTCGGCCTACGTGGCCGCGTTCAACGACTACGTTCGCCGCCAGCTGAAATTCGGCGATGGCCAGACCTATCGCCTGTTCGCCGACATCGACAGCTGGGAATTCAAGCACGGCGTGCCCGGCTCCGATGAAGCGCTGCAACAGAGCACCAACGTGCTGCCCGATCTGGCCAAGGCGATGAAGACCAACCCGAACCTGCATGTGTCGCTGCATGGTGGTTACTACGACCTGGCCACGCCGTACTACGCCGCCGATTACGAAATGCACCACATGCCGATTCCCGACAACCTGCAGAAGAACATTTCGTATGCGTGGTATCCGTCGGGCCACATGGTTTACGCCAACGAAGCGTCACTGAAGCAGCTGCACGACAACGTGGCGCGTTTCATCGACGAAACCGACAACGTCGGCAAGCACTGATGCGGTGATGAAAGCGCGCCGTTCCAGGCGCGCTTTCACGTCCCCCTGCGACAGGCGGCGCTACGCTCCCTGGCCTCGTCAGCCGGAGGTTTGCGTATGAGCACCGAATCCGTCGCCAAGCGTCTGGTGGCCATCTGTCGACATGGCCGCTTCGAGGAAGCCCATCACGAGTTGTACGCCAGGGACGCCATCAACATCGAGCCGGAGAGCATGGCGAAGGGGCCCATGGGCAACGTGCAGGGACTGGAGGCCATCCTCGACAAGGGCAAACGCTTCCAGGCCAGCATTACGCAAACGCACAGCGTGGAAGTAAGCGACCCGGTCATCGCAGGCAACTGGTTCAGCGTGGCCATGACGCTGGATGTGACCATGAAGGACTACGGCCGCGTTGTGATGAGCGAAATCTGCGTCTATCACGTGAAGGACGACAAGATCGTGCAGGAGCAGTTTTTCTACGACGTCGAGGGGTAACTGTCGCGGCAATCAAGGTTTGCCGGCTCCTTTGTAGGAGCGCACTTCGTGCGCGACCGCAGATTCGCGGATTACCCCATGGGCCGGTTTTCGCGACACGACGACTTCATCGCGAAAGGATGTCGCGCACAAGTGCGCTCCTACAGAGGGACCTTTCGCACAAACAAAAAGCCCCGCTTTCGCGGGGCTTCCTGCAACTTGCACCAGCGTGATGCTTAGTCGATATCGAGGAACGAGCGCAGCTGTTCCGAACGGCTCGGGTGACGCAGCTTGCGCAGTGCCTTGGCTTCGATCTGGCGGATGCGCTCGCGGGTGACGTCGAACTGCTTGCCGACTTCTTCCAGCGTGTGATCCGTGTTCATGTCGATGCCGAAGCGCATGCGCAGCACCTTCGCTTCGCGCGGCGTCAGGCCGGCGAGCACGTCGCGCACGGTTTCCATCAGGCCCGTTTCGGTGGCCGACTCGATCGGCGAGGACGCGTTGGTGTCCTCGATGAAGTCGCCAAGATGGGAATCCTCGTCGTCGCCGATCGGGGTTTCCATCGAGATCGGCTCCTTCGCGATCTTCAGCACCTTGCGGATCTTGTCCTCGGGCATGTCCATTTCCTTGGCCAGCTCTTCCGGCGTCGGCTCGCGGCCGAACTGCTGAAGCATCTGACGGGAAATGCGGTTCAACTTGTTGATCGTCTCGATCATGTGCACCGGGATACGAATGGTGCGTGCCTGGTCGGCGATCGAGCGCGTGATGGCCTGGCGGATCCACCACGTGGCGTACGTGGAGAACTTGTAGCCGCGGCGGTATTCGAACTTGTCCACGGCCTTCATCAGGCCGATGTTGCCTTCCTGGATGAGGTCCAGGAACTGCAGGCCGCGGTTGGTGTACTTCTTGGCGATGGAGATGACGAGACGCAGGTTGGCCTCGACCATTTCCTTCTTCGCGCGGCGGGCCTTGGCCTCACCGATCGACATCGTGCGGTTGATTTCCTTGATGTCGGTCAGCGGCAGGAACAGCTTGCGCTCGATGGCGCCCAGCTTGTCCTGCTCGGCGTCGATCGCTTCCTTGTACGGCTTGATGTTCGGCGACCATTTCTGGCGCTTGCGGCCCAGCTCGTTCGCCCACTCGAGGTTGCCCTCGTTGCTGGGGAACGCCTTGAGGAACTCGGCCTTGGGCATCTTCACGTGCTTGACGAAGATGTCCATGAGCACGCGCTCGTGGTGGCGGATGTCGTTCACCACTTCGCGCAGCTTGCGCACGAAGCTGTCGATCAGCGCGGACGGCAGCTTGAGCTTGAGGAATTCCTCAGCCATCTGGTCGCGCAGCTTGGTGACCTTCTTGTCATTGATGTCGGTGGCCTTGGGGGCCGCCTTCTGGAACTTGCCGTAGTAGTCGCGCAGCAGTTCCATGCGGCGCTTGACCTCTTCCGGGTCCGGACCGGTCGGGCCGGCTTCTTCTTCCTCTTCGGCGCCTTCGACGTCTTCGTCTTCGTCGGCTTCGGACTCGTCCACTTCGGCGTCAGCCGCAGCGGCCTGGGCGGCGTCAGCGGCTTCTTCCAGGTCGGCAAAGCCGGCCAGGATTTCGCTCAGGCGACGCTTGCCGTCCAGGTGCTGGTCGTATTCCTCGAGCAGCAGCTCGATGGTGAGCGGGAAGCTGGCGAGTGCGGTCTGCACCTGGCCCAGGCCTTCCTCGATGCGCTTGGCGATGGCGATTTCGCCTTCGCGGGTCAGCAGCTCGACCGTACCCATTTCGCGCATGTACATGCGCACGGGGTCGGTGGTGCGGCCCACTTCGGAGTCGACGGCCGACAGCAGCGCCACGGCTTCTTCAGCGGCGGCTTCATCGTCGGTCGAGGCGCCCGGCGCGTTGTCCGACAGCGGATCGGAATCCGGCGCGGCATCGTGCACTTCAATGCCGACGCCCTTGAGCACCGCCATGATGTCTTCGATCTGCTCCGGATCGACGATGTCGTCGGGCAGGTGGTCGTTGATCTCGGCGTAAGTCAGGTAGCCCTGCTCCAGACCCTTGGAGATGAGCGCCTTGATTTCAGACTGTTGCTCAGGAGCTTTGCTATTCATACCTACCGCCGCGTATGCAGGAACCGATCAGTATACCTATGTGATGCTTTTTTGACCAGTTTTCAAGGAATAAAAAACGGATCGCCGACACGCAAAAATCGCGCCAGATCGGCGTTTTCCGAAGATTTTGGGAACATCGGTCGAGACGCGCCGGGTGAAGTGGCGATCATGGAGTCTCCAACCAGAAGGTGACCGGGCCGTCGTTGACCAGGTGTACTTCCATATGGGCACCGAAGCGGCCGATTTCCACCCTGGGGTGCGCGGCCCGCGCCAGTTCCACCAGCCGTTCGAACCAGCGACGGCCCTCTTCCGGCGTCGCGGCGCTGGTGAAGCTGGGGCGCATGCCCGAGCGGGTATCCGCGGCCAGGGTGAACTGGCTGACCAGCAACAGCTCGCCGCCGGTATCGGCCAGGGAGCGATTCATGCGGCCCTGCTCATCGGCGAATACGCGGTAGCCCAGCAGGCGTTCGAGCATGCGCTTGGTCCGCGGCTCATCGTCGCCCGGCTGCACGGCCACGAGCGCCAGCAGGCCGGGGCCAATGGCACCCACGGTGGTGTTCTCGACATCGACACGGGCAGACAGGACGCGCTGGATCAGGGCGATCATCGAGGGAATCGGGGCCAGGGACCGCGGAAGCTTAGGGGGTGGCCATCGCGGGCGATAGCCGTTGGAAGGCAGGAACGTAAGCAGGGGCGCTGTCGTTGACCCGTGAACCCGTCGCGGGGGCGGTTACACTGCGTGGCTCATGCGATTCGACATCTTCATTCTCTACGTCTTCCTGCGCCTGGTCGGAAAGCTGCCGCTGCGCGCGCTGCACGCCGTCGGCGCGGCCATCGGTCGCCTGTCGCTGGCACTCAACACGCGCACGGCACAGAACACCGCCGTGAACTTGCGCATTGCCCGACCTGGCCTGGACGACAAGGCCCAGGCGACGTTGCTGCGCGACGTGATGGAAGACAGCGGCCGTTCCGCGACCGAGATCGCCAAGATCTGGGGCACGGACGCCGAGCGCGCGCTGGACATGGTGCGCGAGGTGCGCGGCGAAGCGCTGTTCGACGCCGCGCTGGCGGCGGGCAAGGGCGTGATCATCGCCGCGCCGCATCTGGGCTGCTGGGAGTTGCTCAACTACTGGCTGTGCCGCAAGACGCCGATGGCCATCCTGTATCGCCCGCCACGCATCGCCGCTATCGAAGGCCTGCTGCGCAAGGTGCGCGGCGCCCTGGCGCCGGAGCAGGTGCGCGCCGAAGGCGCGGGTGTGCGCACGCTGTACAAGCGGCTGGCCGGCGGCGGCACGGTCGGCATCCTGCCCGACCAGAAGCCGCGCGCCGGCGAAGGCGAGGTGTCCACGTTCTTTGGTCATGACGCGCTGACCATGGTGTTGCTGCCGCGCCTGGCGGCTCGCACCGGCTCGACCGTGCTGTTCGCGTTTGCCGAGCGCCTGCCCAAGGGCGACGGTTACCGCATCCACTTCCTGCCGGCCCCGGAAGGGTTGGCGGATGCGGATCTGGCGGTGGCTTGCCGGGCGCTCAACCAGGGCGTGGAGAATTGCGTCGAACTCGCATTCACGCAGTACCAGTGGCAGTACAAGCGGTTTTCGGCCGATACCTGGAAGAGCCCGTACGACTGAGTGAAGCTCGTGTGGGAGCGCACCCTGTGCGCGACAGGCGCAGGGTTGTTACCGCTTCGTAGGTTTGTCGCGCACAGGGTGCGCTCCCACAAATGATCGCCGGGTGCTCAGGCCTGCTTTTCCAGCCTGCGCAGAAACACCGTCATTTCCTTTTCCGCCTGCTTGTCGCCGCGTGCTTGCGCCGCGGTGATGCCGTGTTGCCAGGCATCGACGGCGCCTTCGGTGTCGCCGACGGCAAGGCATGCCTTGCCGAGCAACTTCCAGGCGGCGGAGTAGCTCGCGTCGAACGCGACCGCCCGCTTCAACTCCGGCATGGCCCCCGCAGCATCGCCTGCCGAGAGCAGTGCGTTACCCAGCGAAAAGCGCAGCAGCGCGCCATCGCGCGGACCACCGCACTGCGCACGCAGGTTGGCGATCAGCGCGTCGTTCATTGCAGGGCGCGGAAGCGCCACTCGTCCACCTGGTAGACCCGGGTGGGGTGTGGCGGCTCGGCGGGCACGCGGCCTTCGCGCAGGTCGGCCAGCGACTTGGCCGGCCAGATCACGACCCAGCCCGAACGGAACGGCTGCACCAGCAAGGCGTAGCGCAGCGATTCGTTGGTGAGCTTTTCTGGATGCTCGATGACGACGCCATCGGGATGTTCCTGGGCAAACGCCTGCAGCGACTTGCCTTCGTACAGGCGTTCGATGGATTGGGTCAGGCGCCCGGCGAAATGGAACTGCCCTTCGTAGTTGCCCAGGATGCCGATGCTGCGGTGGTCTGCATCCGCCGCCCCAAGCAGTTGCGATGCCGGGCGCAGGTCGAAGTTCTGCCACATGGTGAGCGTGAACAGCGTATTGAGCGCCAGCGTGCCCACCAATCCGGCGAAGGCCAGGCGACGCATCTCGCCACGTCCGCGCAACAGCAGCAGGATGCCGAGCAGCACGAACACCACGCTGAAGAAGCGGCTGTAGCGCTGCGTGCTGTCGAACCACTCGCCGTGCAGGTCGTTATGCGCCACCAGCACGGGCAACACGAACAGGAAGATGCCGAACAGGATGCCGCCCACGCCCAGCGGCCAGGTGCCCAGCCACGGGTTGGTCGCCAGTGCCGGTCGCTGTTCGCGGAATGCGGCGACGGCTCCGGCGATCAGCAGCGCGGCACCGGCAAATTCCGGCAGCGGGTAATACAGCTGCTTGCCGCTGATGCAGGAGAACACCACCATCACCGGCACCAGCCAGCACAGCGCGAAGCGCAGGCCGCTGTCGAGCGGGCGACGCAGGGTAAGGAGTGCTGCCCAGGCGCGAGGCCAACCGCTGAAGGGGAACAGCAGCGCCGGAATCATCGGCACGTACCACCAGAACGGGCGGGCGTGGTCGAACGCGTTCACCACGCGACCGGCGGTCTGCGTGAAGAACAGGCGCTGGCGATAGGCTTCGCCACCGCTGAAACCGGCCGGCAGCGCCCAGGCCAGCAACATCGCGCCGCCCAGCAGCAGCGCAAGCACGCCGCGGCTGTACCAGCGCACGCGGTTGTCACGCGCCCAGTCGTTCCACAGCGGGCCGAGCAGGAACGGGAAGGCCACGTGCAGGAACATCACCGGGCCCTTGGTCAGCAGGCCCGCGCCCACGGCCAGCCCGAACAGCACCCAGCGCGGTTCGGCCCGCTGCGGCTTGGGCGTCAGCGCAAGCAGCGCTGCCAGCACCCAGACGGCCAGCAGCACCTCGTACATGATTTGCAGGCCGAACAGGAACGCATAACCCAGCGCCAGCAAAATCCACGGCGCGCCCTTGGCCACCCACGGGCGGTTCGGGAACAGGCGCTGCGCCAACAGCGACACCAGCACCAGCTGCGTGCCGCCGAAGATCACCTCGAGGATGCGCGGCCAGATGTCGTTGACGCCCGTCACCAGCCAGCCGGCATGGATCATCCAGAACAGCAGCGGCACCTTTTCGCTGTATGGCGCGCCGTTGATGTGCGGCACCAGCCAGTGACCGTGGTTCCACATTTCCCACGCCACCGCCAGGGTGCGCGTGGAGTACAGCGGCATCGGACCGTGCGAGAAGATCGCCAGCAACGCGGCCAGCGCCCACAGCGGAAGCCAGGGCCAAAGGGAGCGCAGGTGTTCGGAGCGGCTATAGCTGCTGGATGCCACGGGCAGTCTTCTTGATGGATTTGAGACGAATTCTAGCCGCCAAGCCAGCATGGTGCTGGCCCGGGGTTCACAAGGGCGGCGCGGGTTCAGTAGCCGGCCGGGCCCCAATAGCCGATGCGGCGGCGAATCTTCAATTTTCGCCACAGATTCCAAGGCTTACGGCGACGATTGCGCCCGCCGGCGGCAATGAACCCGTCGATGGCCTTCAGGATGCGCTCACTCGAGTGGCCGTCCCGATAAGGATGGATGGCGTCGCCATAGTCGGCAATGGCCTGCATCAGCTCCGGCGGGCGCGACAGCGCGCGCTCGATGGCCGGCTCGAACTGCGAGGCGTCATCAATGTCGATCAGCTGCGGCCCGGGGCGGCGGTTCTTGAATGTCACCACCGGCTTGCCGGTCAGCAGGAACTCGTTGAGCGCGGACGAGGTGTCCGAACACATCATGTCCACCTGTGGGAACAGTTCGAGGATGTTGTCGTTCTCGGCAAACGTCAGGTATTCGTTCTGCAGCGCCTTGTACTTGGCCGTGGTGGCCGGGTCCATCTTGGGGTGGAAGGTGACGATCCACCGCCAGCGGCCGTCGCGGGAAAGCCGCTTCACTTCTTCGTACAGGGTCTCCGCCGCGCTCCACGAGGGCGAGAAGGTGGAGTGATAGAGGATCACGGGCGGCTGGCGCACCGGCGGGATCGGGCCGGTGATTTCCTTCATGAAGGGGTCGAGCTTGGGAAAGCCCGTCTCCACCACGGCGAAATGACCCACCCGGTCGGCAATGGCCTTGAACTGCGCGGTGTCGCGCGGGCCGGTGGTGCAGTACAGGTCGAAAAAGCCGCGGATATAGATGTGGCGCGGCTTGCCGGCATCGAAACCGTGGAAGGTTTCCACCTTCACGCCGGGGAAGAAGTGCGGCACGGCGTTGCTGGAGGTAATGACCGCGCGCGGCTTCCATGCACGCACTTCGTCCACCGTCAGCAGGCGCTCGCCCTCTTCCAGGTCTTCGGCGCCGGGACCGTCGAAAAACCAGGCGGCTTCGTCGCCGCGTGCGCGAATGGCTTCCTGCACGGGGCGCAGGATGGCCAGCGCGTAGCGCTCGGAGCCATAGAGAAGGTAATGCTGCTTGGAATCGGGTTGCTTCATCGGTCGATGCCGTGGCGGATCAGGGCGTCGGCTGCGCTGGGCAGTGACGCGGGGTTGCGGCGCATCTCGTAGTAGCGCATGCGCTTGTAGGCCGCATAGGACGCTGCCGTTTGCGCGATCACGTAGCCGCGCCAGCCATCAAGGAAGGCCAGGCGGAAGAAATAGTCCTTGATGAAGGCCAGCAGGTACACGAACGGCGTCTGCCACATGCGCACCGGCTTGTTCTTTTCCAGCCAGTCCCGGCACTTGAGTTCCGCGTAGCGCAACACCTTGATCTGCTTCTCGGGAAGGCTGGGGTTGTTCTCATGGTTGAAGGCTGCCTTGAGCGTCACCGACGGACCGTCGAAGGTCAGCGATTCGTGCACGCGGGCATCCGTCCAGCGCGCCCGGTCGCGGTGATAGAGGCGTGCCATCTTCTCGCCCATGGACGGCAGGTACCAGCGCATGCGCGCGCCCATGAAAATGGTGGCGCGACGCAGGAAGGCCGCGCGGATATCGCTGGCCATCAGCTGCGGAAGCCGCTGCTCAAGCTCGGCCGCCAGTTCGGGCGAGAGATACTCGTCCGCGTCCAGCGCCAGGATCCACGCGTTGCTGCACTGCGTGGTGGCAAAATTTCGCTGCGGCCCGAACCCGAGCCAGTCCTGGTGCACCACCCGTGCCCCATGCGCCTGGGCCACGGCCACCGTGTCATCCGTACTTCCGCTGTCGATCACCAGCTTTTCACCGGCGAAGGGCACGCTATCCAGGCAGCGCGCAATATGTTTCGCCTCGTTGTAGGTCATGACGACGAGGGTGAGGGGGAAAGTAGGCATGAGGTGAATTCTAGCCGCATTCGCCCGTAGCCTCTTGTCCTCTGGCCGCCATGGCCCTGCGTTGGATGCAGGGGTGATGGTCGGCTCAGTTTCAGCTGGAGCCGTGCACTATTTGGCTGACATTGGGTACGTCAGGCCCGAGACTATGCGATTCCCGGGCTTGACCGGGAGGCAGTGACGATTACGCAAGCAGGCAGTATGAGAAGCAGGGCGACCCCATTGAAATCCGATGTGCTACCGAAGAGCCTGAGCATCGGTCACAGCCTTCTTGGCGTGGGTCTCGCGTGGCTGATTCTCGGCATGGTGATCATGCCGGCCGGTGTGTCGTTCAACCCTGGCAGGGCGTACCAGACGAGTCTGGTGGTTCTGCTCTATCTCCCCGCCCTGTTCGTTTCATTCTCTTTTGGCGCCCGCGCATGGCGGGAGCTCTGGCCGCAGCCGCTGTTTCGCGTTTTCCTCGTGTTGCTGGCGTGGGCGCTGCTGTCGCTGGCCTGGACACAGGGCGCCCATCCATCCAGCGAAGTGGGTCGCCTCGCCAGTGTGCTGATCTTCGTGGTGGGCTGGCACGCGTATGCCGAGGATGATGCCAGGCGCATAAGCCAGCTGTTGCTGGGAGCCGGCCTGGCGGTGGCCGCATGTGCGGCCTATTACTGCATCAGCTTCATCTTCGTGCCGATGGATGACGGCCGCATCATTGGCCAGGGCACCATTGCCACGGCCAATTACGCGGCGGCGCTGATGGGCGTGGTGGCGCTTTGGCTGAGCCAGCTGGAGCTTGCGGATCGCCGTTGGTCCGTTGCTCGATACGTGGGCATCGCCGCCCTGCTCCTGTTCGTTGGCCTCACCCATACGCGTGGCGTCTGGCTGGCGCTGGCCGTCACCATCGTGGCCATGCCGTTGTGGCAGCCCGGCCGCGCGCATCGCTGGCTGGCGGTGGTCCTGGCGTTGCTGGCCGCGGCCATGCTGTTGCGGCCAACGGCGCTGCTGACCGAGCGCGGCACGTCGCTGCGTCCGGAGCTTTTCACCCAGGCGCTGCATCTGATCGCCCAGCACCCGTTTCGCGGCTTGGGACAGGGCGCACCCATCACCCTGATGGTCAACGGTGCCGCCTACACGCACACGCACAACCTGCTCACCCAGGTCACCGTGGAGCTGGGCCTGCCCGGCCTGCTGCTGACCGTGGCACTGTGGTTGATGATTGCCTGGCAGGGCTGGCGGCATCGCCGGAGCCTGCAGGGGCGCGTGGTGCTGGCGATCTGGGTGTATGCCTCCATCGTGCTGCAGTTCGACATGCCGCAGATGCTCGACAGTCCCCGCCCCGCCTGGCTGCTGATCTGGCTGCCCATGGCGCTGGTGCTTGGCATGACCTGCAGCGACCGGCTGAAGTCGGCAAATTCTCTCCATTGAAATTAAAGTACCCCGACGCGTTTGGGGATCGGGGTTATCGATGAACAAGGTGCTGGTAACGGGTGGCGCGGGTTTTCTTGGCTCGCACCTTTGCGACAGGCTGCTCAAGGATGGCCACGACGTGTTGTGCGTGGACAACTTCTTTACCGGCAGCAAGCAGAACATCGCCCACCTGCTCAACCACCCGTACTTCGAGCTGATGCGGCACGACGTCACCTTCCCGCTGTACGTGGAAGTGGACCGCATCTTCAACTTCGCCTGCCCCGCTTCGCCGGTGCACTACCAGCACGACCCGGTGCAAACCACCAAGACCAGCGTGCATGGCGCCATCAACATGCTGGGCCTGGCCAAGCGCACGCGCGCGCGCATTCTGCAGGCGTCGACCAGCGAGGTGTACGGCGACCCCGAGGTGCATCCGCAGCGCGAGGACTACTGGGGTCGCGTGAATCCCATCGGCTTCCGCAGCTGCTACGACGAAGGCAAGCGCTGCGCCGAAACGCTGTTCTTCGACTACCACCGCCAGCACAACCTGGACATCAAGGTGGTGCGCATCTTCAACACCTACGGCCCGCGCATGCACCCCAACGACGGGCGCGTGGTGAGCAACTTCATCGTGCAGGCGTTGCGCGGCGAAGACATCACCATCTACGGCGATGGCAGCCAGACGCGCAGCTTCTGCTACGTGGACGATCTCATTGAAGTGATCACCCGCATGATGAACAGCGAGGCCGGTTTCGTCGGCCCGGTGAACATCGGCAACCCGGTGGAACACACCATGCTGCAGCTGGCCGAGCGCGTGCTGCAACTGGTCGGCGGCAAGTCGAAGCTGGTGTTCCGTCCGCTGCCGTCGGACGACCCGCGCCAGCGCCAGCCGGACATCTCGCTGGCCAAGGACAAGCTCGGCTGGGAGCCGCGCGTGAGCCTGGACGACGGCCTGCGCGAAACCATCGCCTACTTCCGCAAGACATTGAAGGGTGAGGCTGCGGCATGAAGGCGGTGACCTTCAGCGTCGTCATTACCAACTACAACTACCGCGACTACGTCGGCGAAGCGATCGACAGCGTGCTGGCGCAAACGCGCGCCGCCGCGCAGATCATCGTGATGGATGACGGTTCCACGGACGGTTCCGCCGCGTGGCTGGCCGAGCACTATGGCAACGATCCGCGCGTGACGCTGCGATGCGTCACCAATGGCGGCCAGCTCTCGGCATTCGTCAAGGGCATGGAAGGCGTCACCGGCGACATCGTGTGCTTCCTCGATGCCGACGATCGATGGGACAAGGATTATCTCGCGCGCATCGGCGAGGTCTACGACAGTCGCCGCGACATCGATTTCGTCTTCACCGACGTCAACCTGTTCGGCAACGAGCAGGGTATCGTCGGTTACGCCGATCGCGCCGTTGACCTGGGTTTCACCGCCATCAGCACCTGGGTTACCGCGTACTGGTACGGCGCAGCCACCTCCGCGTTGTCGATGCGCCGACTCTGGGCGCAGCGTGCGCTCGATCTGCCGCACGAATTTCTCACCACCTGGCGCATCTCGGCCGACAACTGCCTGGTGTTCGGCACCAGTGTGCTCGGCGCGCGCAAGTACTATCTGCCGACCGGCATGGTGCAGTACCGAGTGCATGGCGCGAACGGCTGGTGGCATGCGCGTGAGCGCGAAAACCAGTTCGCCAACCTGTTCCGCTCGCGCGTATTGATCAACCACTACGCCGAGCGCATGCATATGGACGTCCATACGCTGGATCTGGCGAAGTTCGAGTTTCGCAGCAAGCCCGAGCCGAGCATGGACGAGGCGCGTCGCTATGCGGGCATTGCCCTGCGCCGCGGTACCGCTGGCCTGCTCAAGCGCATCGAGCGCGCGGTTTCCATTCTCGGGCATGGGCGCAGGCAGCGACGCAAGGCAGGCCCTGCCGCATGAACGCGAGCGCCGACCTCAAGGTCAGCGTGGTCCTGTTGACCTACAACTGGCCGCATGCACTTGAGCGCATGCTCGAAGGCCTGGCGAAGCAGGCGCAGCTTCCCTACGAAGTCATCGTGGCGGACGACGGTTCCACGGAAGAAACGGCCGCGCTCATCCGTCGCATGGCGCCGACGTTCCCTGTGCCGTTGCGTCACCTTTGGCAGGAAGACCACGGCTTTCGCGCGGCGCGCGCACGCAATCGCGGCATCGCCGCAAGCCGCGGTGACTACGTGATCCTGCTCGATGGCGACATGCTGGTGCATCCGCACTTCATCGCCGATCACCTGATGCTCGCCGAGCGTGGCTATTTCCTCCAGGGCGGCCGCATCAAGGCGACACCCGAGGAATCGCTGCGGCTGCTTGATGGCAAGGCGCCGGTTTTTGCCCCGTGGTCTACCGCGAATTTCGACGAATTCGACGGCACCAAGCGACTCTATGCCTTTCGTGCTCCCGCCTTGGCGCGCTGGAAATCGCGTTCGCGCAACGGTGGCCGCGTGATGAGCTGCAACATGAGCTTCTGGCGCGACGACCTGTTGAAGGTCAACGGTTTCGATGAGCGCATGGAAGGCTACGGTGCTGAAGATCGCGAGCTTGCAGCGCGGCTGGAAAATGCCGGCCTGAAGCGTCGCCCGCTCAAGTGGGCCGCGCTTGCCGTGCACCTCTGGCACAACTCGCGTTCTCCGCCGGACGTGGACGACATGGATCTGCCCAACAACCGCCTGTTCCATGCCACGCGTACGCAGCGCATTACCTGGTGCGAGCGAGGCATCAGCCAGCATGCCGATCTGCTTGAAGCGCCGGATGGCGTGGCATGAAGCTGCTCTACACGAACTTCCACGGCGGTGACGGGGGTGGCCACACCACCTACATTCGCGAGCTGGCGGCTGCGCTGGCGGCCCGGCACGAAGTGCATGTCGCCGCACCGCCTGGCAGTCGCCTCAATCGCGAGGCTCGTGCGCTTCCCGGTGTGTTCGTGGTGGATCAGCCGTTTCCCAACGGCCTCAATCGCTGGAAGGCACGGCGCCGCGCGCGGGCTCAATTGGCCGCGTATTTGCG
Source organism: Dyella sp. C11 (assembly GCF_003121485.1). GTDB lineage: Bacteria > Pseudomonadota > Gammaproteobacteria > Xanthomonadales > Rhodanobacteraceae > Dyella. The sequence continues at coordinate 52,345 of NZ_QAVX01000003.1, forward strand.
CGAGCAGCAGTTCGATCTGGTCCACGTAAATGGCTCGGCGGATCATCGCCTCGTGCTGGCGGCCATGCCGTCGAAGCGTCCGGCGTTGGTCTGGACTAAGCACAACTCCAAGCCGGTGCGTGGCATCGGCAATGCCTTGCGGGCGCGCCGCACCGATCTCGTCATCGCGGTGTGCGAGTACACGCGACGCGAGCTGCTGCATACCGCGTATCGTCGTTGCCGCATGGAGACGGTTTACAACGGCGTCGATATCGAGCGCTGGTCTCCGTGGTCGACAAGCGATGTCCAGGCAGAGCGGGTGCGCTGGGATGGCGGCAACAGCAGCGTATTCCTGCTGGGAAGCAATGCCGGTACCGCGAGCTACAAGGGCTGGATGGATCTGGTCCAGGCGCTTGGCCTGCTTTCCGAGGATGTGCGCAAACAGGTGCGCGTGATCGTCGCCGGCGTTCCACCCGAAACAGCCGAGTTGGAGCGTGTCGCTGCACTGGGACTGTCGGAACAGGTGGTCTTCCCTGGCGTATTGACCGATGCACGGGGCATGGTCGCGTCGCTCGATGCGGGTTTCGTGCTTTCGTACGACGTCGAGACGATTTCCTTTGCCTGCCGCGAAATGATGGCGATGGGCAAGCCGGTATTGCTCACGCGCTATGCGGGACTTCCCGAGAACATCCACGAAGGCAGGGATGGCTGGCTGGTCCCTGTGCGTGATCGCCAGGCCATCGCTGCCGCGGTGGAGCGGCTGGTCCGGCAGCGCCATTCACTGCCCGCGATGGGCGTCGCCGCACACGAGCACGCAGAGCACGAGTTTGGCTTGCCGTTGTTCGTGGAGCGCACGGAAGCCGCGTACACACGGCTGTTGCAGTCGCGGTGACATCGCTTTCCCCCTCTCCCGCTTTCAGGGAGAGGGTCGGGGCATGCGGTCTTTACGCCAGCGAGGGATCAACCTCGCGCCCTCATCGCGTCGAGCTCACTCTTCCAGCGACGCTGCCGACACGCGATCCACGTCCTCGCTCGGCAGGCACCCCGGCACCACCGCGTCGGCCTTGAACATCCACCACTCGCGTCGGTTCGCATGGCCAAGGCTCACCGCCTTGCTGCGATCCACGCAGTTGGCCATCACGCCATCGAGGGCGAACAACCAGCGATGAGCAGGATCTTCGGCCTGCCATTTCACTGCAGCGCCGTATTGCTCGTGCCACGGGCGCGTGAAGCCGAAGTCCGTCGCAGGATGGTTGAACATCAGCAGGTTCTGTTCTTTCCACGCCACAAAACCGATCTCGTCTCCCGCCGGCAGGCGTTCGCGCACGTCCTGCATCAGGCCCGCGGCCGAGCTGGAATCGTTGAGGATGGGATACGCCCAAAGGCTCCACACCAGCCACATCGCCGCCAGGCCACCGGCAACAGCCGCCACGGCCCGGCGCATGCGCAGCGCGGCAATCAGCAGCAGCTGGATGGCGCCGATGGTGACGAACATCCACCACAGCGCATGGCCGCCATCGTCGAAGCCGCGGGCGGTGGCGAATTCGGCAGCGAACTTCGGGTGCGCGACCAGTGCAGCGGCGCCCACGCCAAGCATCGCCGCACCCATGATGCCGATGAACACCAGGCCAGCTACGCGCAGCCAGCGCTTCCGCAGCAGTTCTTCCAGATACGGACCGCTGACGAGTGCCAGCATGGGCAGCGCCGGCATGATGTACACGTCGCGCTTGCCCTTGGGGATGGAGAAGAACACCAGCAGCAGCACGATCCAGCCCAGCGGCAGCAGGATGCGAGCGTCCTTGGCCTTCAGCGCCTGCCACCAGCGTGGCAGCGTGCCGGGATACGTAAGCGACAAGGGCAGCCACGTGAACAGCACGATGGGCACGTAGTAGAGCGCGTTGTGGTGATGATCCCACGACTTGCTGTAACGGCCTGCCGTCTGGTGGAACAGGATGTCGTTGACGTAAGCGGCGTACGTTGGGTCGCCGGCATGCGCCTTCGCGCCCAGCAGCATCGGCACCAGCCACAGCGCCATGGCCAGCATCAACGCGACGATGCCAAGCGCCCAGCGCCACCACGCGCCCTCGCCCATGCGCGACACGCCATGCCACTGGCCGAACGCGGCGACCAGGTATGGCACGAACATGAAGAGTGCCAGCACGCCGACGCCCTTGGTGATCACGCCAAGGCCGGCGCAGAAGCAGCCGAACCAGAATGCCCGCCAGTTCGGTCCCTTGAGCATGTGCACGAGCAGGCCCCAGTTCGCCGCCGTGATGTAGAACATCACCAACGGATCGATCTGCGCTCGCTTGGTCTGGTAGACGAACTGGAAGGTGATCAGCAGCGCCGAGGCCGCGTAGATGCCGACCTGGCGACTCCACAGGCGTCGGCCCAGGTCATAGACCAAAGCCAGGCACCCGAGTGCCGCGAGCAACGAAGGCAACAGAAACGCGAAGCGCCAGCTGCGCAGCACCGTGTAACTGGCCGCTTCCAGCCAGAACAGCATCGGCGGCTTGTCCGAATACAGTTCGCTGCCGCGATGCGGGAACAGCCAGTCGCCGCTTTCCACCATCTGCTTGGCGGCCAGCGCGAAGCGCGGCTCGTCCGAGGGCCACGGATCGCGCAGGCCCATGCCGGCGCCGATCACGATGAAGGCGATCAGCATCAGCAGCCAGAATCGGCGGCGTTCGAGGGACGTGGCTTCTGGGAAAACAGACATGCGTAGGTTCCGGAGCGGCGGCGAGATCGCATCGCCAGCCTCATAGCTTAATGGCGTCGCCTTGTCCCTGGCTTAGGCGCGTTCCAGTCGCGCCCACGGGCGGCTTCAGGCTTTCTCGAGAACGGCATAGTACATGCCGTCCAGATCGCCATCGCCGGGAAGGATCTGCCAACCCACGGCAGCGGCCTGGCCCACCGGCAGCTGCAGGTCCACGGCGCGGGCGTCGGGCTGCGTCTTGAGCCACTCGGCGACGATGACGTCGTTTTCAGCGCGAAGCATCGAGCAGGTGATGTAGAGGAGGCGTCCGCCCTGGGCCAGCAACGGCCACAGCGCCGCCAGTATGCGCTGCTGCTGCACGGCAAGCGCGGCGATGTCGCTTTCGCGGCGATGCAGTCGCACGTCCGGTCGACGGCGCAGCACGCCGGTAGCCGAGCAGGGAGCGTCGATCAGGATGCGGTCGTAAGCCTTGCCGTCCCACCAGTCGCCGGGCTGGCCGGCGTCGCCAATGATCAGGTGGGCCTGCAGTCCGAGTCGATCCAGGTTCTGCGTGATGCGCTGCGCGCGCCGGGCGTCGAATTCGAGCGCCGACAATGCAACGTCGGCACGTTCCAGCACATGGCACGCCTTGCCGCCGGGAGCGGCACAGGCGTCGAGCACGCGTTGGCCGTCGCGCAGGTCGGCCAGATCGGCCGCGATCTGGGCGGCACCGTCCTGTACCGCGAATTCGCCGGCGGCGAAACCCGGCAGTCGCGTCACGTCGGTGCTGTGCGGCAGCACGATGCCATCTTCCAACCACGCATGCGCTTCAGCCGTATAGCCGTCCGTACGCAAACGCTCGATCAACGATTCGCGTGTGGCGCGGCGACGATTGACGCGCAGCATCAGCGGCGGCTCGACATTGTCGGCCGCCATCACGGCATCAGCCTGCTCGGGCCAGTCGCGTGCCAGCGTCCTGGCCAGCCACGCCGGGTGCGCGTGCCGTGTCTGCGGCTTCGCATCGAGTGCGGCCAGCAGATCGTCGCGCTCGCGCAGCCAGCGTCGCAGCACGGCATTGACCAGTCCTGCCATGCGCGGGCGCTGCAGGGCTCGCGTGGCCTGCACGGTGGCAGCCACGGCGGCGTATTCGGGGAGCTGAAGGATCTGCAGCTGCACCAGGCCCAGCACGAGCAGCGCATGGATCGCCGGCTCCTTCTGGCGCAGCGATTTTTCCATCAGGCGATCGAGCACCGGATCGAAGCGCAACCACCAGCGCGCGCCGTCACTGAGCAGGGCCATCAACAGTGCGCGATCACGGCCATCGGCCAGCTTGTGTGCGTGGCGTTCCATGGCGTCGCGCAGTGACGTGCCGCGCAACGCAATGTCGGCAAGGGCTTGGGCGGCAAGGGCGCGGGTGTCGGTCATGGAGGAGAATGTATGGAGTTATATGAGAAGTGGAGGTAAACGATGCTTTGCCCGTCAATCCGGCGCAGGGCGGAATCCGGTGGCCGCCACGTTTGATTCTGGCGAGGTGCTGGCAACGTCTTGATGGACGCCGCGCGACGTCCAACCGCCCTCGCACTGGATTCCGGCATGCGCCGGAATGACGGGCATCAGCCGTTTCGCGGCTTCAGTGCATTGAGGTAATCGGCAGCGGTGATGCGCTTGCCGCCGGAACGCTGCAATGCTGTTACGCGCAGGGCGCCTTCGCCGCAGGCGATGTCGATGCCATCGCGGCTCATGCCGATCACCGAACCTGGAGCCCCGTTGCCTTCCACGGCGCGGGCCGACCAGATGCGCAGCGTTTCGCCGGCCACATCGCCTTCGGCGACCGGCCAGGGATCGAAGGCACGCACCTGGCGCTCCAGCTCCATGGCCGTACGGGTGAAATCCAGCCGCGCTTCGGCTTTGTCGAGCTTGTGCGCGTAGACGACGCCCTCGTCCGGCTGCGGGTGAGGCGTGAGTGTTTCGCCGGCCATCACGCGGGACAGGCCTTCGGTGAGCACATCCGCGCCCAGCGCGGAAAGACGGTCGTGCAGCGTGCCGCCGGTGTCGTCGCGACTGATGGGCGTACACCGTTCCAGCAGGACGGGACCGGTATCCAGGCCCGCTTCCATCTGCATCAGGTCGACGCCGCTTTCGGCATCGCCCGCCAGGATGGCGCGCTGGATGGGCGCCGCCCCGCGCCAGCGCGGCAACAGGCTGGCATGCACGTTCCAGCAACCGAGGCGAGGCATGGCCAGCACCTTGCGCGGAAGAATCAGGCCGTAGGCCACCACCACCATCAGGTCCGCGTCGTAGCCGGCCAGCGTGGCGCGTGCCGCTTCGGACTTGAGTGATTCGGGCTGTTCCACCGGGATACCGGCGGCGATGGCCGCCTGCTTCACCGGGCTCGGCGTCAACTTGCGGCCCCGGCCGGCCGGACGATCCGGCTGCGTGTAGACGGCCACCACCTCGGCGCCGCTGGCGCGGCACGCTTCAAGGCAGGGGACGGAAAATTCGGGAGTGCCCGCGAAAACGACGCGGAGCTTCAAGCGGTCGCCGCCTGCTTGCGCTGCTTTTCCATGCGCTTGAGCAGCATGGAGCGCTTGAGCGGCGAGAGGTAATCGACGAACACCTTGCCGGCGAGATGATCCATCTCGTGCTGCACGCACACGGCCAGCGGGCCTTCGAATTCGCGCACGACTTCGTTGCCGTCCACGTCGTTGGCCTTCACCTTCACCTTGAGGGCGCGGGGCACGTCGGCATAGATGCCGGGGAACGACAGGCAGCCTTCCTGGTAGACCTGCGCGCCATCCTTTTCCAGGATCTGCGCGTTGATCAGCACGATTGGCTCGTTGCGCTCGTCGCTCATGTCGGCCACCAGCACCTGTTTGTGCACGTTGACCTGGGTTGCCGCCAGGCCGACACCATTGGCGTCATACATGGTCTCGAACATATCGGCCACGAACTGCTTCAGTTCGGCGTCGAACTCGCGCACGGGTTCGGCCTTGGTGCGCAGGCGGGGGTCGGGAAATTCGAGAATGGTCAGAACGGACATGGCTTTTACCTCGGCGCCAAAAATGCGGGCGAATCGGTGAAAACCAAGCCCGGTGCGCATCTAGAATGATCCTTATTGTACGCCGCCAAGCCCGTGTCTGGCATGCCGTTTTGCCAACTGGTCATGGTTGCGTGAACAAGTTGTTCGGTTACACTCGCCCGAGCGTCGGGGGATGGGGGAATCCCGTTTATGATCAGAAAGTCCATTGGGCTGCTGGCCGGCATGCTGGTCACGGTCGCTGTTTACGCTGCGGGCGCGCAATTGCGTGCCGATCATCCCGATACCTATACGGTGAAAAAGGGCGACACGCTCTGGGCGATCTCCGCACGTTTCCTTTCCAAGCCGTGGTTGTGGCCTGAGATCTGGCAGGCCAATCCGCAGGTGCAGAACCCGCACCTCATCTACCCCGGCGATGTGTTGAATCTTGCCTTTGCCAATGGCCCGCGCCTTGGCCTGCAGCCGCGCGTGCGTGCCGAGGGCGATGCGATTCCGGCCATTCCGCTGGGGCAGCTGCAGACGTTCCTGAAGGACCTGCGTGTCCTGGGCACCAACGACGTCAAGTCACTGCCGTACGTGGTGGGCTTCGAGGAAGCCGACCTGCGCGGCACCGTGGGCCGCAACGTATACGCCCGCAACCTGCAGGCCCAGCCGGGCCAGCACTATGCGATCGTGCGTCCCACCCAGACCTTCCGCAACTTCAATGGCGGCAAGAACGGTGGTGGTGACCTGGTGGCGCATCCGCTGGACAGCAACGTGTCGCTGGTCCGCACGCCCTGGTACGAAGACACCCGCAATGACGGCCACTACGGCAAGGGCGAGGATCTGGGCACCGAAGTGACCGTGATCGGCACGGCCGAAGTGCTGCGCACGGGCGATCCGAGCACCCTGCTCCTGTTGGACTCCACCATGGAGATCAACAAGGGCGACCGCCTGATCCCGGTGGATGACAAGGCGTACGACGCCTATTACTACCCGCATGCCCCGAAGTCGCTGCCGGCCAATCCGCGCGTCATCGCCTTCACTGACGCCTACGACGCCGTGGGTCCGCACCAGGTGGTGGCGCTGAACATCGGTGCGCAGGATGGCGTGGACAATGGCCAGACCTACTCGATCTACCAGCCCGGCGAATCCATTCCGGACGACGTGGCCAGCAACAGCTGGAACCGTGGCACCGGCAAGTCGGTGACGCTGCCGCAGGAGTTCGTGGGTCACGTGATGGTGTTCCGCACGTTTGACCGCGTCAGCTACGGCCTGATCATGGACGGGCTGCGGCCGGTGCATAAGGGCGACCGGCTCGAGTTGCCGGAATAAGCATCCAGCGGCATCGGACGACAGAACGGCGCGGTCACCACCGCGCCGTTTCTTTTTGCGCCACGCCTAGGCTGGGTGGTCATGACGACACCTTCCTCCCTTCTCGCGTGGCTCACGTTGCTGCGCACGCCGCGTCTGGGTCCCGGCGGCCTGCGCGAACAATTGAATCTGCATGGCGGACAACCCGATGCGGTGCTGGATGCGCTGCGCGCAAAAGCGCAGGACTTCCCGGATGACACGCGACGCTGGCTGTTGAGCCCCGATCGTCGACGGCTCGATGCCGACCTCGCGTGGCTGGAACAGCCGGGGTGCCGCCTTCTGCTGTGCTCGGACGAAGACTTCCCGCCGCTGCTGGAAACCATTCCGCAGCCGCCGGTGGCCCTGTTCGTGCGGGGCCAGGCCGGCCTTTTGCTGCACCCTCAACTGGCCATCGTCGGTGCGCGCAGCGCGACGGTAAGCGGACGCACGCATGCCCGCGCCTTCGCGCAGGAACTGGGCCGCGCGGGTTTTGTCATCACCAGTGGCATGGCCGACGGCATCGACGGCGCAGCGCACGTCGCTGCCCTTGATGAGGGGCTGCCCACGGTGGCCGTGGTGGGCACCGGCCTGGATCGCGTCTATCCGCCCAAGCATCACGCGCTGGCGCGGCGCCTGGCGGAGGAGGCGGTGCTGGTCAGCGAGTTTCCGCCCGGTACACCGGCGCGCATCGATCATTTTCCACGCCGCAACCGGCTCATCGCCGGCCTGTCGCTGGGCACGCTGGTGGTGGAGGCAGGGGTGAAGTCAGGTTCCCTCATCACGGCCCGTCTTGCTGTCGAACAGGGACGTGAGGTGTTCGCCTTGCCCGGTTCCATTCATAATCCGCTCGCTCAAGGCTGCCACCGGCTGATTCGGGACGGTGCGCGGCTGGTCGAAACGGCGAGCGATATCGTGGAAGTGCTTGCGCCAGCGGCTGTCGCACTGGGGCATGAGCTGGCGGCGCGGTTGGAAAAAGCCGGCTGCGAACCCACTGATGAGGTCGTCGCGGAGGCCGATCCGGCGTTGCAGGCTCTGCTCGAAGCGCTCGGGCACGAGCCGATCGCACTCGAGGCACTGGCCGCTTCCATGAATCAACCTGTCGCTGAGCTTGCGGCATCGCTGCTGATGCTGGAGCTGGCGGGCAGGGTCGAAGCGCTTGCAGGCAATCGGTATCAACGGTTGCCGGGCTGGCGAAAGTCGACGTGCAGCGCGCTTTCACATGGTTCAGCTTGACGTCGTCAGGCCGCCATGCCTTTAACTAAATATAAGAAGCCGGCCCGGATAGGCCGGCCACCGATGGCGGATAGCGAGTTTCATGGCAAAGAACCTGCTCATCGTCGAGTCGCCGGCCAAGGCGAAGACGATCAACAAATACCTCGGCAAGGACTTCCAGGTCCTGGCCTCCTACGGTCACGTGCGTGACCTCAAGCCGAAGGAAGGGGCCGTGGACCCCGAGAACGGCTTTGCCATGGCCTATGAGGTCATCGACCGCAACGAGAAACACGTCGACGCCATTGCCAAGGCAGCCAAGGTGGCCGACGACATCTATCTCGCGACCGACTTGGATCGCGAAGGTGAAGCCATCTCCTGGCACATCAGCGAGATCCTGAAGGAGCGCGGCCTGACCAAGGGCAAGCAGCTCCACCGCGTGGTGTTCTCCGAGATCACGCCCAAGGCGATCAAGGCCGCCGTGGCGGCGCCGCGCCAGCTGTCGCTGGACATGGTGGATGCGCAGCAGGCGCGTCGCGCACTGGATTACCTGGTGGGCTTCAACCTGTCGCCGGTGCTGTGGCGCAAGGTGCAGCGCGGCCTGTCCGCGGGCCGCGTGCAGTCGCCGGCGTTGCGCATGATCGTGGAGCGCGAGGAAGAGATCGAAGCCTTCATCGCCCGCGAGTACTGGACCATCGAAGCGTCGCTGCATCATCCCGAGGGTGATTTCAGCGCGCGCCTCACGCAGCTCAACGGCAAGAAGTTCGAGCAGTTCGATCTCACCAACGAGCACGACGCGCTGGCGGCACGTCACGCGCTGAAGGAAGCCGCGCGCGGCCACCTCACCGTCAGCGACGTCAGCAGCAAGGAGCGCAAGCGTCGTCCGGCGCCGCCGTTCACCACCTCCACGCTGCAGCAGGAAGCCGCGCGCAAGCTGGGCTTCTCCACCAGCCGCACGATGAAAGTGGCGCAGGGCCTGTACGAAGGCGTGTCGCTCGGCAGCGAAGGCAACGTCGGCCTCATCACCTACATGCGTACCGACTCGGTGGCGCTGTCCGAAGATGCGCTGGGCGAATTGCGCGAGCTGATCACGCGCGACTTCGGCAAGAAGGCGCTGCCGGATCACGCGCAGACCTACAAGTCCAAGTCCAAGAACGCGCAGGAAGCGCACGAAGCCATTCGCCCGACCTCGGCCATGCGCACGCCGCGCGAAGTCGCTTCGTACCTCAACGACGAGCAGCGCAAGCTTTACGAACTCATCTGGAAGCGCACCGTCGCCTGCCAGATGATCCACGCCACGCTCAACACCGTGTCGGTGGAATTTGCCGTGCCGCACGTGAAGGGTGGCGCCGCCTCCTTCCGTTCCACCGGCACCACCGTGGTCGACCCGGGTTTCCTCGCCGTGTACGAGGAAGGTCGCGACCAGAAGACGGCCGACGATGACGACGAAGGCCGCCGCCTGCCCAAGCTCGACGTGGGTGAACGCGTGGCGCTGCAGGACATCGCCGCCGACCAGCACTTCACCGAGCCGCCGCCGCGCTATTCCGAAGCGAGCCTGGTGAAGACGCTGGAAGAACACGGCATCGGGCGTCCGTCGACCTACGCCAGCATCATCCAAGTGCTGCTCAATCGCGAATACGTGTTCCTCGACAGCCGCCGCTTCAAGCCGACTGACGTGGGCCGCGCGGTAAGCAAGTTCCTCACCGCGCATTTCACGCAGTACGTCGATTACGACTTCACCGCCAAGCTCGAGGACGAGCTGGACGCGGTGAGCCGTGGCGAAGAGGCGTGGGTGCCGCTGATGGAGCGCTTCTGGCAGCCGTTCAAGCAGCAGGTGGACGAGAAAACCGAATCGGTCGATCGCAGCGAAGCCACCGGCGCGCGTGAACTCGGTACCGATCCGAAATCCGGCAAGCCGGTATCGGTGCGCCTGGGTCGCTATGGGCCGTACGCGCAGATCGGTGACAAGGACACGGACGAGAAGCTGCAGTTCGCCAGCCTGCGTCCCGGCCAGAGCATGCACACCATCACGCTGGAAGAGTCGCTGGAGCTGTTCAAGCTGCCGCGCAAGCTCGGCCAGGCCGAGAACGGCGATGAGGTGAGCGTGGGCGTGGGCCGCTTCGGTCCGTTCGTGAAGCAAGGCAGCACGTATGCCTCGCTCAAGGCCGAAGACGCCCCGTACACCATCGAGTTGCCGCGCGCCCTGCAGATCGTGCAGGAAAAGCTGGAGATGCTCGCCAACCGCATCATCCTGGATTTCGGCAACGGCATTCAGGTGCTCAACGGCCGCTTTGGCCCGTACATCACCGACGGCGAAAAGAACGCGCGCATTCCGAAGGATCAGGAGCCGAAGGCACTGACCGAAGCGCAGTGCGTGGAGTTGCTTGCGGCTGCGCCGGTGAAGAAGGGGCGCGGCGCCTTCAAGAAGACGGCGGCCAAGAAGGCCGCTGCCGAGAAGAAGCCGGCGGCGAAGAAGGCTGCCGCCAAGAGCACGACCAAGACGGCCGCCAAGAAGACGACCGCCAAGAAGGCTGCGACCAAGAAGACCGCGGCAAAGAAGGCGACGGCCAAGAAAACGGCCACCAAGTCGGCCACCAAGAAGGCAACCACGAAGAAGCCGGCGGACGCATAAGTGACGGCGCGCTTCACGCTGGCCGACCTTGACGCCGCCGCCGCGCTGCTGCGCGAGGGCGGCGTGCTGGCTTATCCCACCGAGGCCGTTTACGGCCTCGGGTGCGATCCGCATAACCGGGACGCATTCGAGCGGCTGTTCGCGCTGAAGCAGCGGCCGCCCACGCAGGGTGTGCTGCTGATCGCGTCAGAGTTTGCCCAGGTCGAGCGCTATATCGACCTGGATGCCGTGCCGCCCGAGGTGCTGGCCCAGGTACGCGAAAGCTGGCCCGGTCCCCACACCTGGATTTTCCCGCGCTCGGCGGCCGTGCCCGATTGGGTGGCGGGCGCACATGCCGGCATCGCGCTGCGCGTCACGGCCCACGAGCCCGCCGCTGCGCTGTGCCGCGCGTATGGCGCCGCCCTCGTTTCCACCAGCGCCAACCCGCATGGTGAGCCGCCGGCCCGCAGTGCGGATGTGGCGGCAGGCTACTTCGGTGCCGCACTGGACGGCCTGCTGGATGCGCCCGTGGGCGAACAGCTGCGACCCACGACCATTCGTGACGCACTCTCGGGCGCTATCATCCGGTCCTGAAGGGAATGGACGCGGGTCGCTGTTTACGAGCGATCATGAACGAATTCCGCACGCCGCACGCTCTCAGTAGGGAGTGATTCAGTGGCTACCGCGAGGATGGGGACCACGCGGGTTTTACTTTCATGTCCGCACGTCGGGACGGCTCAAGCCGGACCGTGAGGGGCTGACTGCAGTCGTCGGAGAACACCTTGGCCAGCGTTTTTGAAAACCTTCCGCTCGAACGGTCCGCCCTCGCCCTGCCTTTGCTGGCGGCGGGACAGCCCGACCGTGCGGTGGTGTGGCGTCGCGGCGAGCCCGTGAATGCCGCGCGCTTCCTGGCACACGTGCAGGCGGTCGCCGAGCAACTGCCCGCGGCCCCTGCCGCGGTAAACCTGTGCGAAGACCGCTACGCCTTTCTGGTGGCGTTCTGCGCGGTGGCGTTGCGGGGACAGGCCAACCTGCTTCCGTCGTCGCGCGCGCCGCAGGCGGTGGCCGAAGTGATGGCCGCGCACCCGGGCAGCTACGCCCTGGGCGAGCTGGCGCTGGATGCACCGCCCAGCCACTACCGGCACCTGCCCGGCCTGATGGACCCGCCGCAGGCCGAAAGCCTGGCGGAGATTCCTTCGTTGCCGGCCGACCAGGTCGTGGCCATCGGCTATACGTCCGGTTCCACCGGCGTGCCCAAGGGCAATCCCAAGACGTGGGGCAGCTTCAACGCCAGCAACACCGGCAACCTGCGCATGCTGCACGCGTCGGTCGGTCGCCACTTCCATGTGGTGGCGACCGTGCCACCGCAGCACATGTACGGCATGGAGATGTCCGTGCTGCTCCCCTTGCTGGACGACGTGGCCGTCCACGCAGGTCGTCCGCTGCTTCCCGCCGATGTAGCTGCCGCCCTGTCCGACGTGCCCGCGCCGCGTGTGCTGGTGACCACGCCGGTGCATTTGCGCGCACTGCTGGAGTCGGGCGTAGCGTTGCCACCCATCGATGCGATGGTGTCTGCCACGGCGCCGATGCCCGTTGACCTGGCGCAGGCTGCCGAAGCGCGCTTTGGTGCACCGCTGCTGGAAGTATTCGGCTCCACCGAAACCTGCGTGTTCGCCAGCCGCCGCTCGGCCCTGGACGAGCCGTGGGCGCTGTACGACGACGTGCAACTGCATCCCCAGCCCGATGGTACGCAGGTGCGCGCGCCACAGCTGGACGAGCCGATGACGCTCGCCGACATCGTGACCTTGCACGACGGCGGTCGCCGTTTCCGCCTGTGCGGTCGTCATTCCGATTTGCTCGACATTGCCGGCAAGCGCGCATCGCTGGGTGACCTCACTCGCCGTCTCCAGGCCATTCCTGGGGTGCAGGATGGCGTGGTGTTTCAGCTTGAGAGCGGCGACGCGCTGGGTGTGCATCGCATTGCGGCGCTGGCTGTTGCGCCTGGTTTGGATGAGCAGGCCATCCTGGAGGCGTTTCGCCAGTCGGTTGACCCGGTGTTCCTGCCTCGACCGCTGAAGCTGGTCGATAGCCTGCCGCGCAACGAGACGGGCAAGTTGCCGCGCGCTGCGCTGCTGGCGCTGCTTTAACTTTGCCGCGGGCTGCTCTGTTGGCAATGCCTTGAGCTTTTACCTCACACGCTGAGCGCCTCGCGTTTTTGCTCCCTCTCCCCTCCGGGGAGAGGGTTGGGGTGAGGGGCGGGTGCTCGCGACAACGTCTCTATCGCTTTGAGCACACCCCAACCCTCAAAGCCCACTCCGCGCAAATTGCTCACTTCCATACCGGCTTTCCGATGTCTGGCTGGAAACCACACGCGCTTCCACCACACGCAGCGGGCGAACCTCGGCCATCTCCGGCGCCGGCAAGTCATGTTCTTCCATCACCACCGGATGAAAATTGTTCCTGCGCCACAGGTTCGGCGTCGTTCCCGTGAAACGCTTGAATACGGTGGTGAAGTGAGCCTGCGTGCAGAAGCCCACGTCGAGGGCAATGTCGATCAGTGAACGCTGTGTCGTTGCCAGCAACGTCTTGGCGCGGTCAATGCGGCACTGGAGCAAGTAGTCGTGCGGGCGTTGTCCGGTGGCCACGCGGAACTGCGCGGCGAAATGCATGGACGACAGTCCGGCGGCAGAGGCCATGTTCGCCAGCGAGACGGATTCGCCCAGGTGCGCTTGCACGTAGTCATGCACGCGCTGCAAACGCCAGCGGGGCAGGGCGATGCGACGGGGCTGGTCGCCGTGCAGGTGGGCTTGCGCCAGTAAATGGAAATAACGCGTGACAATGGGTGCGGCCACGCGCTCGGCGTACTGCCAGCCACACATCTTGTCGTCGGCGGCGAGCAGGGCGCGCCCCAATTGCTCGATCACGGTGTCCTGCGACAGGTGCGTCGGCGACGGATTGGCCAGCAGGTGCAACGAATCGGCAGCGACGGCCATGCGGCGCATGAAGGCTTCCGACAGGTGCAGGTGCAGGATTTCACACGGCGACTCAAAGCGCGCGCGCAACTGTTGTCCCGGCGGGCTCATGTGGAAGCTGCCCGAGCGCAGTTCGCCGTGGTGCACGTCCTGCGCATCGGTGGTGAGCGCAAGCTGCGTGGGGCGCATGAAGATGCTCGCCACGTAGTAGCCGTGCGGACTCTGCGCGGCATGTTCGCGCGGCGTGGCGCGGTGATCGGACCAGTGCGAAGCGACGACCGGATGACCGGCGCGCTCGACGTCCACGTCCGGCCGGCGCCAGTCGCTTTCGCGATGAACGGCATGGGCGTGACGCGACGCGGTTGTCTGTGCGTGGCGGTGGATGCGGTGCCGGCCGGCAATGGACGGCGCCTTCGGTGCGTTGATCGGATGCATCTGTCCTTTCCTCCCAAGGCGGACAAGTCATCAGGACCCCTGTCGGTCATTGCCTATTGATTGGATCAATGTTGCATGACGGTGCGCATCGTATGCATACAATTTTTCAAAGTCAACGAGAAATTTGGCCTATGCCTCTTTGTCGTCGAAGGAAGGAAAACCCGTATTTGTACGGGTAAACAAGCGTTTTAACGAGTTTTGCATACGGCCTCGTATGGCGCGGGAAGCCTTGGCAATTGTATGTATTTGGCGATGACTCACGTTCTGGGCGGCCCAGGCCGGCGTTGCTATAGGTGCAAATTCACGCCAGCCAAAGGCGCAGCCAGGGAGGCGATACAGCTACGCGCCGTGCGTTTTCGAAATGAATCCTGCGTAGCGGGAAAAGGGGGTGCGATCCGGAAAGTGATGCCCTGAGGCCGGTGGAACACTGCGCGCCATCCGGACTGGCAGCGCCACGACGTGCCGGCGGAACCATCCACCTTCTCGGGACATTCCCATGATCAGCAAGAACACAACCCATGCACTGACCGCGATGGCATGCGCGGTTGGGCTGGCCGCGTCTGCCATGCAGGCGACGGCCGACGATGTCACGGCTACGGCATCGCAGCCCGTGACGGCATCCGCGGCTGCTGCAGCCCCGGCACCTGCGTTGATGACGTCGGATCAGCTGGATTCACTGGTCGCGCCCATTGCGTTGTACCCCGATGCCCTGGTCGCCCAGTGCCTCAACGCCTCGACGTTTCCCGATCAGGTGTCGATGGCCAACGACTGGCTGAGTGGTCATGGCGACCTGACGGGCGCCAGCCTGACATCCGCCGTGAACGCGCAAACCTGGGACCCCAGCGTCAAGGCACTCCCGCAATTCCCCAGCGTGTTGTCCGACCTGGCGCAGAACCTGTCGTGGACGTCCAGCCTTGGCCAGGCGTATCACTACCAGCCGACCGACGTGATGGTGGCGGTGCAGGCGATGCGTGCCAAGGCTCAGGCGGCCGGCACGCTGAAATCGACGCCGCAGATCCAGGTGATCCAGCAGGCGCCGCAGACCATCGTGATCCAGCCGGCGAATCCGCAGGTGGTGTACGTGCCGCAGTACAACCCGACCATGGTGTACGGCGCGCCTTATGTGCTGCCGTACTACTACCGTCCCGCGTATGTCGCCGCTGCACCCGTGGTGACGTTTGGCGCGGGCGTGTTCGTGGGCGCAGGCTTCAGCGCGGGCATCGGCATCGTCGGTGGCGGCGGTGGTTTCCACTGGGGCTTCAACGCGTGGAACGTCAACTGGGGCGGCGGTGGTGGCGGCACGGTGATCTACAACCACACCACGTACATCAACAAGAGCGTGAACATCTGGAACGGCAACCGCTATTCGTACAACGGTTACCGTCCGTGGGGCCCGGGCCCGCACGGCCCGTGGCCTTATGGCCCGCACCCCTACGGTTATGGCCCGCCGCGGCCGGGCAGCGCAGCCATGCAGCGCTACGACAACCATCTCGCCAACAAGTACACCGCTGACGGTGGCGACACCTGGCGCAACGATGGCTACGGCCCGCGCGGCTCCGGCCGGTGGGCGCCGGGTAGTCCGGCCATGCAGCACTACGACAACCGCATGGCCAACCGTTACCCGGCTGATGGCGGCGATACCTGGAAGCACGGCGGATACGGCCCGATGGGCGCTGCGCGCGAAGGTTTTGGTGCCAACGGCGACGGCTATCGCCACGACCCGGAGGCCGAGGGCATGCGCGATGGCAATGCCGACCACTTCAATTCCTTCGCTGGCAACCGTGCGCGCTCCGGCTGGAGCGGCAACGGCGCTTCGAGCCGCGCAGAGAGCTTCCGCGGTCACACCAGCATGGCGCACATGCGCGCGCCTTCCTTCCACGAAGGCGGTGGCCGACGCCGTTGAGCCCGGCCACCACGCCATCCAACCTCACCTTTGAAGGCACACCATGAATTCCATGCTCTTTCGCTCCCATGCCTCCACGGTTGCACCGCGTGTCGTTTGCGGTCTCGCCATGGCTATCGCTGCCACGCTGGGCCTATGCCAGTCGGGTACCGCGTTCGCCCAATCCATGCCGCAGTACTTCGCCACGCCGGAACAGGCCGGGCGTGCGTTGGTGGATGCCGTGCGTACCAACGACGATCCGATGATCGCCTCCATCCTCGGGCCGGATGGCGTATCGGCCTTGCATAGCGGCGACACCAACGAAGATGCGAGCGCGCAGAAGGCCTTTGTGCGGAAATACGACGCCATGCATCGCTGGGCCATGCTGGACGATGGCAGCGAAGTGCTCTACGTCGGCGCCGACAACTACGCCTATCCCTTCCCGCTGAAGAAGGACGGCGACGCCGGTTGGCGCTTCGACGGCCTCGCCGGTACGGATGAAATCATCGCCCGCCGCATCGGCAGCCACGAACTGCTGGCCATGGACGCCGTCAGCGCCATGGCGCAGGCCGAAGAGGGCTACAGGGAGCGGGAGCATCAGTACACCGCGCGCATTATCAGCAAGCCTGGCACGCACGATGGTCTCTACTGGGCTGCTGCGGACGGCGAAATGGAAAGTCCGCTGGGCAACCTGCGCAACCTGCAGGCGTGCCCGACGTGCGCCGAAGGCAGCCAGGTCTTCGATGGTTATGTGTTCCGCGTCATCGCCGCCAAACAGGATGGCAAGAACACCACCTCTTACATGGCCAACGGAAAGATGACAGGTGGCTTTGCCGTGGTCGCCACGCCGGTGGCGTATGGCGATACCGGCATCATGAGCTTCCTGATCGATCGCGACGGCGTGCTCTACGAAAAGAACCTCGGCACCACGGGCAGCAAGCAATTGGCGACCATGCAGGCCTACGACCCCAAGGACGGCTGGACCGTCGCGGAATAAGCGCGCGGGACATGCTGCATGCTGTGGCGGCGCTCAGTGATGGCACCGCCACAGCGAGGTCATTCGAAGATCGCATAGGTGCTGAGCCCCACGCACTGTGGGTCCGAAAGACCAAAAAACAGCGCACGCGGCCGGCAGGCCGTCGTGCGCGATCATCGGCCAGGCGCAGCGTGGGCCGTTCGTCCATGCAGCCTTGCAGGCTTTGACGTCGATAGGCAGTGATTGTCGTCAGGGATTTGCCCGCGCGCTACCGGACATGCATGCGTAACGCGCGGTACTTCGCGTGCGAAGACGCAAAGGGCTTCCGCTCAGAACTCGGCGAGCACGCAGTACGCCTTCTGGTAGATCACTTCCACCGATTCGAACGATGACCTGCCGGCGCCGCAGTCGGGGCAGCGCCAGTTCATGGGAATGTCTTCCCATGGCGTGCCCGCAGGAATGCCGATGGACGGACAGCCCTTCGAGGCTTCGTACAGTCGGCCGCAACAGGTGCACAGCACGCCATCAGCGCAGGCAGGGGTCATGGTGGTTACTCCCGGATGAGAAGCCTGCGTCGATCAGCAAAAGCCGTAGCGTGCGCGAGGCGTTGATTCGGGAGCATTTTCGGTGGCTGCGAGCCACGCCATTTGCTCGTCCGCACGTTCCTTTTCAGAACGCACGGTGGCCTGGATTCCAGCCGTCAGACCACCAGCTTCAGCAGTTGCCCCAGGATCACTTTGGCCGGAATCACCGTCAGCCAGATGGGTGCAAAAGGAACAAGCGCCGCCACGGCGAGTGAAATGGCGGCACGCGGGTCGAACAGCACGGGGCGCATGGCATAGACGTTGGCCACCACGCTGTACAGATCCGTCGTGGAGGAAAAATCCGGCTTCTCCAGCGACTCGCCATCGACGGTGCTCTCGGGAACCAGCCACTTGTTCTCGAACTGCATGCCGAGACGGCTGGCCAGTGCACCGTATTCGAACACGCCGCGCCGCCACGTCATCAGCAGCGTGCGGCCAAACACCAGGGGCGGGCTGATGAAGATGACCACGACGATGATGGCTGTCACGATGGGCGTGGCCGGGTGGTCGGTGGGATTCAGGCCGAAGTGAAACACCTCGTTGGCGAATGTTCCTGCAGCGATGATGCCGATGGCCAGCGCCAATGACGCAAACATGCGCGGCGAGAAGGCCACGAATTGCAGCCCCGCGGCCTTGTCGGGGTGTGACGCGATCAGGTGAAGATTCATGTGCGCCACCTGGCGCAGGAACCGTATCCAGACGCCTACGCGCCACACCCAGCTGAGCAGCAGCCCCAGCAGCAGGGGCAGGCTGACCAGCATGTGCCACCATCCCGCCAACGACAGTCGCGATGCGGGACCGCTGTAGTACCAGGCAGGAAACAGATTGGGACTAACGGTAACCGCAATGGCGATGGCGATGGCATAGACCACGATCGTCATGCCCGCCGATGGCCAGATGCCCACGCTCAGTTGCCGCGTGGAATGAATGGCATCTTCGAAGCGTTGCCGATCCGAGTCGTCGATGATGCGTGACGTCACGAAGTGGTGCGCCGTGAAATCCAGTCGGGGAAGAATGATGTACTCGGACAGGATGAGAATGGGCACGGCGAGAAGAAAGCGCGCGTGCACTGCCACATCGGTCAGGAAGACGAGCACCAGTTCCTCATGCCCGCTCAGCAACGACTGGGCGGCACACAGCAGGGCAAGAGGAATCCAGGCAATACCGACGGCGAGCAGCACGCGTCGAAGTGCCTGGGCGCGGTGTTCGGGCTTGATCAGCCGAAGCCGGCGAAGCACGCGAACATGCTTGGGTTCCTCGAAAATGCTCTGCTCGGTTTCGCTCACCGTGGCCGCTCCCGGATGGTGAAGCTGTGGATGTTCAGAAGTGCCAGGTCAGGGAAAGTGCGGGCCCACTCAGCTCCACGCTCTTGAGAAAATCGTCGCCGCTGTTCTTCTTGTATTCCACGTCGCGGTAGTTGAGCGCGATATCGCCCCAGTGGAACGCGTAGGCCACGCCAACCATCAGTTGATACGTGTTGTCAGAGCCACCCGCACCTACGTCGGCGTAATACGGGAAGAACCAGTTGCTGCCCGCGAATGGCGACCAGCGCCCGCGGATGCCGACGATGCCGTCCGTGACATGCGTCTGGTTGTTGAGGTGGCCACTGTTGGCAATGTCCAGGCGACCGCCGTTGCCTGTGGCGTTGAAATTCCAGTTCAGGTTGCCCTTGAGCCACAGGTAACGCACGCCGAAGACCAGGTCGATGTAACCCTGCTGGCCATGCGCCATGGTGTAAAGGCCGGCGAAGTTCACCATGCCGCCTTTCATGTTCCAGTTCGTATCGAGGTTTGCATTGGCACCGATGCGTTCGCCGCCAATGCTGGCGAAGCGGCCTTTTTCGTTGGAGAACTTCACCCAATCGAAGTCGCCGTAAAAGCCCCAGTCGCCCTTGCGAACGGTGCCGTCGATCATGAAGGCGCCACTGAGGTAATCAAAAATGCTTTTGTTCGTCTTCGAATCCACGGTGCCGCCGCCGTTGGGCAACTGATACCGGGTCTGGGCGCTGATGCCGGGCAGCCATCCATACGGCTGGATGCTGCCGTGCCAGTCACCGTCCCAATAATCGGGCGTATCGGCTTTCGCCGTGGTTGCAGCAAGGCAGGCCAGGATGGCTGCGCACATGGCGACACGTGAGGTGGCAGTGCGTGTGAACGCGACGCGGGACATGGCTTGCATCCTTTCTTGGGTGGTCCCGGATATGGTCGTGCCGCTTACGTCCTTGGCCCAGCGAACTACTACCTAGCGTGAGTCGGTAAATCTACGGGCATCGGTGTTCAGGCTGACGCGTAACTGTCCGCCTAGGTAGTTTTACTGGAATTGCTTCCGCATAAATGCAGTGGTCAACCCGTTGCATGAAGGCTCAAGCTGATATGAGCGAGTGAGCTGCATGGGAGCAGCACCATGAAGACGACAAGGCAACACGGAATCTGGCGAGCCTGCCTGCTGTGCTTGTTGTGCGCGCCGCTGGGCATGGTCATGCCGCTGGCTGCGCAGAACGCCCCGGCTGGCGCGCAGGGAAGCACGCAAGCGGAACAGAAGATCTACAACAACCAGCAGCTCGACCAGATGCTTGCGCCGGTGGCCCTGTATCCGGATGCGCTGCTGTCGCAGGTACTGATGGCTTGCACTTATCCGAGCAACGTCGCCGATGCCGCGGCGTGGTCGGCCGCGCATCCCAAGACGCAGGGCGATGACGCGGTGAAACAGGTGTCCAGCCAGCCGTGGGACCCCAGTGTGCAGTCGCTGGTCGCGTTTCCCCAGGTGTTGGCCCAGATGAAGCAGCAGCCCGAATGGGTGCAGAACGTAGGCGATGCGTTCCTTGCGCAACCCGATGACGTCATGGCGTCCGTGCAGCGCTTGCGCGCGCAGGCGCAGAAGGCCGGCAACCTCAAGTCGAACGATCAGCAGAAGGTGGTGGTGGAACAGGCGCCGCCCAGTTCCAGCGCCGGCACCACGGTGATCCAGATCGAGCCGAGCAACCCTCAAGTGGTTTACGTGCCCACGTACAACCCCACGGTGGTGTACGGCACGTGGGCGTATCCCAGCTATCCGCCGCCTTACTGGCCGCCACCGCCGGGGTATGCGTACCCGGTGGCGTCGGGTCTCGCTGCAGGTCTCGCCTTCGGCGCGGGCATCGCGATTTCCAACTCGTTGTGGGGTGGCTTCGACTGGGGACACAACGACGTCAACATCAATGTCAATCGCTACAACAACATCAACGTGAACCATCGCATCAGCGGCAACGGCAACGTGGGCTGGAATCACAACCCCGATTTCCGGCGCGGCACGCCTTATCGCGACAACGGCAGTCGCCAGCGCTACGGGCAGGGTGTGGGCGGTGCAGCGCAACGCCAGCAATTCCGCGGTGGCAATGACGCCAATCGTCAACGTGCACTGCAAAGCTTCGATCGTTCGACCAACAACGGCTCGTCCATGGCCGCACGTCGTGGTGCGGGTGAAACGGGCGCCGCGTTGAATCGACCGGCAGGTGGCAATCGAGGCGGCCAGGGCGTGGATCGCGGCAACATCGGTCAACGCGGGAATGCTGGCCAGGAGCGTGGGAAGATCGGTGGCCAGATCCGCGGCAACATCGGTGGCGAAACGCGTGGCAACTTCAGCGGAGGCAATCGCGAATCCGCTGGGCCCAGGAACAACGCAGTCAGTGGCCAGCGTTCACCCGGTGGCTCCAGCGGACAGTTCAATCGCGGGCAGGCGAGCCAGCGCTCGATGTCGAACTACCATGGTGGCGGAGCGGCCGCAGGCCGGCAGATGTCCCGTCCCGCTCCCAGCCGCGCGGGCGGCGGGTTCCACCGTCGTTGAGGAGCCAGGGCATGACTCGCACTCACAAGATCCATCGTCTGGCGGCTGCCGTTCTGGTCGGAGCCTGTGTGCTGGTCTGCGGCGCTGCGCTTGCGCAACAGGCGAGCTATCCCACGGCGGACGCGGCGGCCACGGCTTTCGTGCAGGCCGTACGTGCCCACGACCAGGCCGCACTGGCCAAGGTTCTGGGCAACAACTGGAAGGACTACATTCCTACCGAGGGCATCCATCAGGAAGACGTGGATCTTTTCCTGAAGCGTTACGACGAAAGCCACAAGATCGACACGGCCGATGGCAAGACGCACCTTGAAGTCGGTTCGGAGAATTGGGTGCTGCCGTTGCCCATGGTGCAGGGCAAGGAAGGTTGGCACTTCGACCTGGCCAGCGCGCAGCAGGAAATTCGCACGCGGCATATCGGCGAAAACGAGCTCGCGGTGCAGCAGGCCATGCTGGCGTATTACGACGCGCAACGCGACTACGCCTCGGAAGATCGCGATGGCGACAAGGTGCTGCAATACGCGCAGAAATTCCTCAGCACGCCCGGCAAGCACGACGGTCTGTATTGGGAAACCAGTGGCAACGAGCCGGAAAGTCCGCTCGGCGACAGCTTTGCCAACGTCAAACCGGGTGAGGGTTACTACGGTTACCACTACCGTATTCTCACCGCACAGGGACCGTCCGCTCCCGGCGGTGCGTACAACTATGAGGTGAAGGGCCGCATGACCAATGGCTTCGCCCTTGTTGCGTGGCCCGCGCAGTATGGCGAGACAGGCGTCATGAGTTTCATGGTTAGCCATGACGGCCAGGTCTTCGAGAAGGACCTCGGCAAGAACGGCGCGAGCATCGCGCAGTCGATGAAAACCTTCGACCCCGACAGCAGCTGGAAGGAAGTCGACGTCGCCCCGGCCAATTGATGCAGGGCGGAGGATGAATGCCCGCTCTTGCTGTCTAGGTGGATTTACGTAGCGCAAAGCCGAGTATTTGCGCTGTCGCCGTGTGGAACCGTTGGGCACAGTTCGTCCAGGGGCGGTGATGTTCGCCGCGACACGGGGGCATCGGCGATGGGGCGCACGGGCGGGTTGGGCGTCTTGCTGTCTGGCATGCTGCTGGCAAGTGCCTTGTCGCATGCGCAAGAAGCATCGTCTGGGTCAACAGCATCCAATCCCTTGTCTCCCACCGCTCCCGCAGAAAGCGCGAAGGACACCGATGCCAAGGCGTCGTGGTGGAGCAACTTCAAGGACCCGAAAGACAACCACATCGACATGTCGGGTTGGTTGCTCAAGCACAAGGGCGCGTTGCTTGTTCCTATCGTGATTACCGAGCCGGCCGTGGGCAATGGCGGTGGACTGGCTGCGGTGTTCTTTCACCAGCCGAAGCAGTCGGAGGCATCGAAGGAGAGCGGTGATCGCCTTCCTCCCGACATCTACGGGGCCGCTGCGTTCAAGACGGAAAACGGTACATGGGGCTACGGCGCTGGCGGCTCGTTTCACTTCAAGGACGACACCTGGCGGTACGCGGGAGTGTTGGGCAAGACATCGGTCAATCTGGATTACTACACGCAAGGCTTGCTGCTGGAGCCGCGCAAGATCGGCTACAACCTCGATGGCGTGTTTTCGTACCAGCAGGTATCCATGCGGTTGGGCAAGAGCGATTTGTTCGTGTCGGCGCGATGGATCTACATGGATCTGGACAGTCGCTTGAACATCCAGAGTGACAACCAGTATTTCCAGCCCAAGGATTTCGCCCAAAAAGCCTCCGGCCTGGGGCTGGGCTTGAGCCTGGACTCCCGTGACAACACGCTGACGCCGTCCAAGGGTTGGTTATGGCGACTGGAAGCCACCGAGTACGCGCCGGCCTTCGGCAGCGACAACACCTTCCAGAGTTATCGCGCACACGCGTACGGCTACTTCCAGCTGAGTCCGCAATGGGTGCTGGGCACGCGCGTGGACTATCGGTCCGTGCGCGGCGATGCGCCGTTCTACCAGCAGCCGTCGATCGATCTTCGTGGCATCGCGTACGGGCGTTACCAGAACCAGAACGTTGGCATGCTGGAAGCGGAGCTTCGCTGGAATTTCACGCCGCGCTGGGCGCTGCTTGGTTTCGGTGGAGCGGGCAGGGCATGGGGGCGAACGATCGACTTCGGCGACGCCGATACACACACGGCCGAAGGCGTCGGGTTTCGGTATCTGATCGCGCGCGCACTGGGCCTGTATGCGGGTCTCGACTGGGCCTGGAGCGAAGGCGATCACGCCTACTACATCCAGGTGGGAAGCGCGTGGCGGTGAACCATGCCGGGCGGGGGACGCCCGGCTTCATCCGCCGTGTGGACACTCAACCGACCGTATAGCCCTTGCCCTTCATGCAGGCGCTGTATGCCTGTGACAGGTTGGCATTGTTCTGGTTCTGGGTCGCGGCCGACGCCGCGTTCTGTTCGCGGCGTTGCTGGCGCGCACGCATGCCGCCGGCGACCACACCTGCCGCTGCACCGACGCCTGCGCCGTGACCCGCATCGTCATTGGCCACGCCGCCGATAACGGCACCCGCCGCGGCACCTCGCACGGCGCCGCCCATGCGCTGGCCGCCGCCCACGGCGGGTCCGGTTTGCGGGGGAGGCACGGCCTGCGCGGGTGCGTTGCTTTGGGCCCAGGATGCGCAGGCGCTTTTGTCGGTCTGCTGCTGATTCGCGTCCTGTCCATTGGCGGGATAGGCCGAAGGGAGCTGCTGGGCATGGGCCGAACAGGCGAGCAAAACGAGAGCGATGCCAGTGCCGAACAGGCGACTCGTGTTCATGGGTGTACTCCCGATGGAGGGACAGTGGTGATGGTTCAGAGCGATCAGCAATCCGGTGAGCAGAACAAGGAAACGCCAAGACGGTGAGCAAGCGCTAGAGCAGCTGCTCGTCCTCTGCCGCCGCTTCGATGTCGTACGGTGCGATGGGTATCAGCCCAAGGCGCTCTGCCTCGCGAATCAACGCAACGCCGCTGTGTACGCCAAGCAGGTCCAGCAGCGACTGCCGATGGCTCTCCACGGTGCGAACGGAGATGCCCAGGTCGGCGGCGATCTCGCTGGTGCGCTTGCCCCTGGCCATCGACTCGATCACTTCGCGTTGGCGACGCGTGAGCCGGTGCAGCGATTCGGGAGCGGCGAGCAGCGTGGCCATCAACTGCGGGCTGATGAATTGGTTGCCTGCAATGACTTCCACCATGGCGGTGAACAGTTCGCTGCTGGGCGACTGTTTCAGTACGTATCCATTGGCGCCGGCCTGCATGGCTTCACGGACAATCAGCGGTTCGCTATGAGTGGACAGCACGACAATGGGGATGGTGCTGCCTTGCCGTCGCAAGCGCTTCAGTGCCTGCAGCGCACTGAAGGGAGGCATGGCGATATCGGTGATAACGAGATCCACCTGTCCGGCCAGCACCGCCTCCATCAACGCTTCGCCGTCATGCACCAGCAGCACCGACGCCGTGCGTTTGGCGAGCAGGCCCGCCAGGCCTTCCGCCACGCAGCGGTGTTCGTCGGCCAGAAGAATGCGCAGCCGGCGCGTGCTTTTGGGGGAAGAGCGCACGGTCGCTTTCATGTGCTGCCAGGCAAGATGGTCCGCCAGCTGCACGCACACGCCGCATCGACACCGGGCTGGCGGCAGCAAGCCGCGGCGTCCGGTTGCACGCTCTTGGATGACATGGATTGACCCCGGCAGGTTGCTGCGCTTTCCCGTCAGCTTGGCCTGTCGATGCCCGCTTGGTAAGCGAATTTCCACTCAATCCACGCCAGTAAATTTACTCAAACCGACGTGAAAACCCGCGTTTTTAGCCGGCTTTATGGCTTCGAAACTGGCGTGGCGCTGCGATGTTCCGTTGTGGCTTGGGGATAACGGGGTATTTCAGGCGAAAAACATGAAAAGGCCTGGTCGTAGATATACGTAGATCATCACGGGCCAATGACGCCTTTCATGGGCAAATGCGGGCTGGCTTCGATTGTCCAGCGATATCTATTCGTAGGGTGGAAGCTGCCGATTGGCAGCAGGGCGAACGGATGCACGGAGCAGAGGGGATCATGAGCGGGAGGGCGCCGGTGGGTGTCGTTCCCCGACATCTGGTACGTGGCGCAGGGGTAGGCCTGGCCGCGTTGGCGATGCAGTGGATTTCGCTGGCGCTGTGGGATCACGCGCTGGATTCGCAGATTATTTGGCTGCCTGGGCCATTATTGCTTGCGTTGCTGTTGTGCGCGCCTTACCGCTATTGGCCCGCATACAACGTGGGCTGGCTCGTGGGCATGCTCGTGCTCGCGGTCATCGTGGCACTGCCGGTGCATGGCATCGCCACGGTGTGTGTGCTGGTGATGCTGTTGATCAATGCCTGTGCCTGGGGCCTGAGCCGGTTGCGGCGAAATCCTTCGACGGACAGCTTCTTCCAGCTGCTCGTGTTTCTTGCCGTCGCCGTCACGGCCCTGCCGGCAGCGACGGGCATGTCAGTCGCGTTCCTGGCATCGATGATGGACTTGCCCACATGGCTGTCCCGGCCGTGGTGGCACATCGCCTTGGCCGATTCGCTGGGTTACGCGCTGCTCACGCCCGCCATCCTGAGCGTGGCCAATCCCACCGCCGTTCTCAGGCGTGATCGGTTTCCCGAGTGGCCAGTGCTTCTCGCCATTGCCTGTGCGCTGGTGCTGCTTTGGCTCGGTTGGCGCGAACTGGGAAGGTTTTCCATGGTTCGCCCACTCCTGCTGCTTGCGCCCGTTCCCCTGGCCATCTTCGTCGCCTTGCGCGCGCAGGTGGTGGGTACGTGCGTAGTGAATCTGCTGGTGGGGCTCATCGCGATACAGCTAAGCCTGGCCCAGGAAGGGCCTTTCGTGCAGTTGGAATCCGAATTGACCACGATGAGCGTGCAACTGTGGATGCTGGGCGTGGCCGTCGCGTCGCTATACCTGGCAGTGCTGGTGGAGCAGCGCCGTACCACGCAGCGCGCCCTGGTGGTGAGCAGCACGGAAGTTCGAGAGCTGGCGGGGCGGCTCATCGTGGCGCAGGAGCAGGAACGTGCCCGCATCGCGAGAGATTTGCATGACGACATCAATCAACGTCTCGCTGTCGCTTCGATTCGCCTCAGCGCGCTTCGCCGCAAAGTGGATGAGAGCAACAAGCAGGATGTCAGCCAGCTGCAGAGCGAACTGATCGCATTGTCGGAAGATGTGCGGCATCTGTCCCACGATCTGCATCCCAGCATGCTCACCCAGACCGGCCTTACCGCTGCGCTGGCGGGGTTGTGCCAGAACATGAGACATCGCCATGGTCCTGCCATCGAACTGCGCGTGTCACCGCATGCCAAGGATCTTTCCGAAGATGTGGCGCTGTGTCTTTACCGCGTAACGCAGGAAGGTCTCAGCAATGCCTTGAGGTATGCGGATGCGCAATGCATCGATGTGTCGTTGCAGATTGCGCATCACCAGGTGGATCTCACCATAACGGACGATGGCAAGGGATTTGTCACGGAAGGAGAGGGGTGTCGAGGGCTCGGCCTGTTGAGCATCGACGAGCGTACGAAGCTGCTTGGCGGCAGCTACCGATTGCAATCAACTCTGGGGAAAGGGACTGAGCTATGCATACGAATTCCGCTAGGACTCCACGGGCCGGCCTGAAACCGAAGCTCATCATTGCCGATGACCATCGCATGGTCGCCGAAGGTGTGCAGCACATCCTTGATGAGGATTTCGATCTCGCCGAAATCGTCGCCGATGGTGAGGCACTTATCGATGCGGTCATGCGCATCCAGCCCGAGTTGGTGGTCGCCGACATCAACATGCCGCGCTGCAATGGCATGGATGCGCTCAAGCGCTTGCGCCAGGCCGGCATGGACACGCGTTTCGTTTTTCTCACCATGCACATGGAACCTGCGCTGGCGGTCGCTGCGTTGCGTGCCGGTGCGCGTGGTTACATCCTGAAGAATTCGGCGGGTGAAGATCTGCGCAATGCCGCGCAACAGGTGATGGCGGGTGGTACCTACGTGACGCCGGCACTCGGTGCGCGCTACATCAGCGGGCAACTCACGGACATGCGCAACCTTACCTCCAAGCAATTGCAGGTGCTGCGCCTTGTCGGTGAAGGTTTGCGCTCCAAGCAGATCGCGTTGCAGCTTGGGCTGTCGGTGCGTACGGTGGAAGCACACAAATACACCATGATGCAGGTGCTTGGCGTGCATTCGACACTGGAGCTCGTGCGTCGCGCCGAAGATCTCGGCCTGCTGTTCTGATCGCATTTTCATGGCCTTTGGTTGCCATGGTCATGGGTAGTTTTACTTAGCGGCGACTCGGTTCTCTTTCGGTGGCGGAAGTTTTCGCGTTGGACGATCCTGCGATCTGATGCGAAAACAGGCACCGGAGAATGGCGTGAGGCGTGCGACTCTCGTGCTGGCCGAAGACCACCCGCCCATCGCGGAGCAGTTACGGGAGCTGCTTGGCGACGAATTCGATGTGCTTGCCGTGGTGGCGCATGGAGAGGCGCTGGTGAAGGCCGTAAGGCGGTTGCGTCCGGATGCGGTGGTCACCGACATCAGCATGCCTGGCATGGACGGCATGCAGGCCGCCCGCGAGTTTCTGGTGGATATCCCCGAACTTCCGGTCGTATTCATCACCGTGCATGACGACCCTACGCTGGCGCGCGCTGCGTTATCCATCGGGAAAGGGTACGTACTCAAGGCTTCCGCAGGCGATGAGCTGGTTGACGCGTTGAGGCACGTGCTGGACGGAGGTCGCTTTCTTTCGCCATCACTCGGGCGTATCGAAGCCCTGATGAGTGATGCGGCGGCATTTCCCGGCGTGAATTACTCCGCGGGTGATGTGTAGGCGCTGCGGGTTTTTGTAGTTGGCCTTGCAGGCCGGAAACACCTTTCCGAATCCGGACGAGGACGCCATGGCAATCAGGCGTTCTTGACGATGAGCGTGCATAGCCTTGGCTTCAATCCGGCCGCGAGGAAAGCAGTGCCTGGATTCTTTCGTGCGTGGCGAACGGCGCGTCGCCGCGAAGCTCCATCATCTTCCGCTCCGTTTCGCGTATCTGCATTTCGCCTACCGGGTGCCGGCGAAGCTGGCCGCGCAGCAGTTCGTTTTCGAGCTCAAGCAGGCGATACAGCTGCATCAATTCGTCGAACGCCTGATGCAGCGGAAGATGATGTTCTCGGATGCCATCCGTCATTGGCCAGCCTCCATGTTTGGGTCTTCGAAACTGACGTCGGTCCGGTTAACGACGGGTGATATATCCATGCGATTTCCGCCAGCCACAGGGTTGTGCGTGGCGTGGCGTTCATGGATGGCAAGCGCATGTGTAGCAGGGGTGAAACACCGGCGATGACCATCTAGTCCGATCGTCGTAGTCGCATTCCTACGCAACGTCAGGTGTCGTGCTGATAGGACGACAGGTGTAACAAAGGCATGCTTTTTTAGTCCATAACGGACAAGTCGCTGCGTGCAATACGTACGCGATTAGCTGGTGGTAGGACTCCCTTTCCCCACAAGGCTGGAACATGGTCACCTATTCGCTCAAGCAGTCTCTGGATGGTTCGTGGTGTGTATGCCGGCTGGGCTTTTCCCTGTTCAGCGACCTGCGCCTTGGTGCCGCCATCAAGCTCGCCAGGGAAGTGGCGCGCGATGAACACCTGCGCTCCGGTCGCTCGGTATGTGTGGAGATGCCCGGCACGGATGCATCCATTCGTCTCGCGCAATACGCAGGCACGGCGGCAGTGCTGGAACAGGCTGCGTAAGTCCTTCCTGTCCGGGGCGTAGGGGGCGCTCCGGGCGGATGTTGCATGGCCGCTTGTCTGTAGCGGCCGGGCTGGGCAAAGTCGTCGGCACGTTTCCATCCGGGGCTTGTCCATGCGCCTGCCGCTTCGCTGTTCTTCCGTGGCCTTCCTAGCGTTGTCCGCGCTTCCGCTCCACGCGACTACGTTGCTGGTCAACGCACGCATCCACACGATGGACTCCTCTCGTCCCGAGGCCACGGCGCTGGCGTGGAAAGACGATGGACGCCTGCTTGCCGTGGGGGATACGGCGGATCTCCAAAAACAGTATCCCGACGCCAATGTCGAAGATGCCAAGGGCGCCACGGTCATTCCCGGGTTGATCGATGCGCACGGCCACATGCTTGGCCTGGGCATGACGCACATCGAAGTGGATCTGGTCGGCAGTACGTCCCGTGCCGAAGTCGTGGCACGCCTCAAGGCCGCCGCGTCGAAGTGGCCGAAGGACACGTGGCTGATTGGCCGCGGCTGGGACCAGAACCGCTGGGCCGACAAGCAATTTCCCACCGCTGCCGATCTCGACGCGGCGTTTCCTGACCGCCCGGTTTTCCTTGAGCGCATCGACGGCCATGCTTCATGGGCCAACACGGCCGCGATGAAGCATGCGACCAAGTCGCTGGATGGCGACTGGCAACCCGAAGGCGGCCGCATCGAGCGTGCAGGCAAGAAGGCCACGGGTGTATTGGTGGATGGCGCGCAGGCGCTGGTCGCCAAGGCGATACCGCCGCTGACGCACGACCAGACCAAGCAGGCTTACAAAGCCGCCTTCGCCGATGCCGCGGCTGCGGGTTTGACCGGCGTGCACGATCCGGGTGTCAGTCTTGAGGACTTCAAGGTGCTGCAGGAGCTGGCCGCTGCGGGCGAGATTCCCTTGCGCCTGTACGAAATGGCGGATGGCAATCACGAGGCGCTGGAATGGTTGTGCAACCAGGGTGGTCGCTGGGCAGACCCGAAGGGCCGGCTGCAGATGCGCACCGTCAAGTTGTACATGGACGGCGCACTCGGCAGTCGCGGCGCGGCACTCCTGGCGGACTACAGCGACGACCACGGCAACAAGGGCATCTTCGTCACGTCGCCGGAGGCGTATCGAACGGCGGTGGAAAAGGCGTACCGGTGTCACGTACAGGTCGCCACGCATGCCATCGGCGATCGTGGCAACCGGAACGTGCTGGACACCTACCAGGCGGTGCTTGGCGATCACGCGGACAGCGATCATCGCTGGCGCGTCGAGCACGCGCAGATCGTGGCGCTGGATGACATTCCCCGTTTCGCCTCCCTGCACCTGATCGCCTCCATGCAGCCCACGCATGCCACCTCCGACATGCCATGGGCCGAACAGCGACTTGGCGCCGAGCGCCTGAAGGGTGCCTACGCCTGGCAGCGCTTCATCCAGGAAAAAGTGCCGCTCGCCTTTGGTTCGGATTTCCCGGTGGAACAGGTCAACCCGATGCTGGGCCTGTATGCCGCCGTGACGCGACAGGATCTCAACGGTCAGCCGCCGGGAGGCTGGCTGCCCGATCAGCGTGTCAGCCGCATCCAGGCGCTGGCCGGCTTCACCCTGGGCGCGGCGTACGCGTCGTTCATGGAGGGCGAGGTGGGTGCGTTGAAGCCGGGCATGCGTGCGGACTTCGTGGTGCTCAGTGGTGACCTGTTGACGGTGTCCCCGCGACAGATCGCCGACCTCAAGCCGCTGAGCACCTGGGTGGATGGCAAGCCGGTTTATCGCGCCGAAAAGACAAACGCCGCACCCTGAGGCGCGGCGTTCGCTGGGGACGGTGGAGCAGGGTGTGTTGCTTAGGCGGCCTTGCGGGTGGCCACGCCGATGGCGGCGTGGGCCGTCTTCAGTGCTTCCACCTTGTGCTCTTCGCTGAAGTTGACGCCTTCGGCGCGGACGAATTCGATGTCCGTGACGCCCAGGAAGCCAAACAGGGCACGCAGGTAGGTTTCCTGGAAGTCCATCGGCTGGGCGGCGCTGCCTTCGCTGTAGATGCCGCCACGGGTAGAGGCCACGATCACGCGCTTGCCGCCGGCCAGGCCTTCGGGACCATTCGCGGTGTAGCGGAAGGTCTTGCCGGCCACGGAGATGCGGTCAATCCAAGCCTTCAGCTGGCTGGGGATCGAGAAGTTGTACATCGGGGCACCGATGACGATCACGTCGGCGGCCAGGAATTCTTCGATCATCTGGCTGCCCTGCACGGCGACCGGGTCGCTGGCGTCGGCCACCGGGGTCCAGTGGGCGAGCGGGTTGGCTACCAGATCGTGGTAGATGACTTCCGTACCAGGGTTGTTGCCAGTCAGTTCGGCTACGATGGCAGCGGTCAGACCGCGCGAAACGGAGTGGCTACCCAGGGCGCTGGCGTCGAGATGCAGCAGTTTCATGGTATTTCCTCAGTTAACGAGCCGGACCAACCGGCGACGTGACTAAGGTAGCCATCGGACAATCTGGTGATAAGCCGGGTAAACTCGAACGTATCGTTCAAAATGGGAAACGACGATGACGGTGCTGGATGGTGCCCTGCAGGATCTCAACGACCTGTACTTCTTTGCCGCCGTGGTTGAACACGGTGGTTTCTCCTCGGCCGGACGCGCCCTGGGCATTCCCAAGTCCCGCCTGAGCAAGCGGATCGCGCAGCTGGAAGAGCGCCTCGGCGTGCGCCTGCTGCAGCGAACCACGCGCCGTTTCGTGGTCACCGAGGTAGGCGAGCGGTTCTACGGGCATTGCCGAGCGGTGCTGGAAGAGGCCCGGGCCGCGCAGGAAGCGGTGGAAGAGGTGCGTTCCGAGCCGCGTGGCGTGGTTCGCGTCAGCTGCCCGGTGTCGCTGGTGCAGACCGTCATTGGCCATATCCTGCCGGAGTTCCTGGCCTTGCATCCCAAGATGCAGGTGCGCCTGCAGGCCACGGACCGTCGCGTGGACGTGATTGGCGAAGGCTTCGACATCGCCATTCGCGTGCGCAGCAAGCTGGATACCGATGCCACCCTGGTGGTGCGTACGTTCGGCCAGTCACGCGTGCTCCTGGTCGCCAGTCCCGATCTGCTCAAGCGGTATGGTCACCCCAAGGAACTGGGAGACCTCTCCCAGCTGCCCGCGCTGACCAACCAGGAGCACGAGGGCGCGCAGAGCTGGGAATTGCTCGACGCCAGCGGCGAACGCGTCATCGTGGATATCCAGCCGCGGCTGATCTGTGGCGATTTCAATGCGCTGCTGCAAAGTTGCAAGGCGGGTGTTGGCGTGACCTTGTTGCCCGAATTCGTTTGCGGTCCTGCCATCGAGCGGGGCGAGCTTGAGGTTGTGCTGCCGGACTGGAGTGTTCCGCAAGGCACCATGCATTTCGTTTATCCCAGTCGTCGTGGCCTGTTGCCGGGCGTTCGCGCCTTCGTGGATTTTCTTGCGGAAAAGCTGCCGGATACGGTGCGCGAGAAACACGCCCAGTGCGGCAAATACCTCTGACGCCGGTACGCCATACTCACCGTGCTACCATCATCGTTTAGCCTTCCAGACATCCGAATCATGCAGATCGAAACCAAACTCCCCAAGGTTGGAACCACCATCTTCAGTGTGATGAGTCAGCTGGCGCTGGATCACAAGGCCGTGAACCTGGGGCAGGGCTTTCCCGATTTCGAGCCGCCGCAGCCGCTGCGCGACGCCATCACGCGTGCCATGGCCGAAGGACGCAACCAATATGCGCCGGGCATCGGCCTTCAGCCGCTGCGTGAGCAGATCGCACTGAAGACCGAGCGCATGTACGGCCACAAGGTGGACCCGAACACCGAGGTGACGGTGACGTCCGGTGCCACGGAAGCCCTGTTCTCCGCCATCGCTGCCGTGGTGCGCGCGGGTGACGAAGTGATCGTGTTCGATCCGGCTTATGACAGCTACGAACCGGCCATCGAACTGCAGGGCGCACGCGCCGTGCATATTCCGCTGCAGGCGCCCACGTTTGGCGTGGACTGGCAGCGCGTGCGCGATGCCGTGACGCCGAAGACGCGCATGATCCTGATCAACAGCCCCCACAATCCGACGGGCGCGGTGCTTTCCGCTGCCGACCTGGACGAGCTGGCGGCGATCGTGCGCGATACAGAGATCGTGGTGCTGTCCGACGAGGTGTACGAGCACATCGTGTATGACGGCGAGCAGCATCAGAGCGTGCTTCGCCACGCGGAGCTGGCCGCGCGCAGCTTCGTCGTGTCCTCGTTCGGCAAGACCTATCACTGCACGGGCTGGAAGCTGGGTTACGCGGTGGCGCCCAAGGCGTTGTCGGCCGAATTCCGCAAGGTGCACCAGTACCTCACGTTCTGCACGTTCCATCCCGCGCAGGTGGCCTTCGCTGAATTCATGGCCAGTACGCCGGAGCACTACCTTGAGCTGCCTGCGTTCTACCAGGAAAAGCGCGACCGCTTCCGCGAGTTGATCAAGCCGTCCCGCGTCACGCTGCTCGATGTGCCGGGCGGTTACTTCCAGCTGGTCGACTACTCCGCCATCAGCAACAAGGACGACGTCGCGTTCTGCGAATGGATGGTGAAGGAAGGCGGCGTAGCGGCCATTCCGCTCACGCCGTTCTACGAGAAGGCACCGGGCACGCATCTGCTGCGCCTGTGCTTTGCCAAGAGCGACGCCACCATGGAAGCCGCCGCGGAGCGCCTATGCAAACTCTAAGGGTCAGCCTGGTCCAGGGCGCCACGCGCTGGCACGACGCGCCGGCCAACCGTGCGTATTACGGTGAACTGGTGCGGCGCGTGGCAGGGCAAACCGATCTTGTCGTGTTGCCGGAAACGTTCCTGTCCGGGTTCAGCAACGATACGCGCGCCAGCGCGGAAACCATGGACGGCGAGGGCGTGGCGTGGATGCGCGCGCTGGCGCAGGAAGTGGATGCCGTGTTGTGTGGCAGCCTTGCCATTCGCGAAGGCGACACCGTTTACAACCGCCTGATCTGGGCGCGTCCTGATGGCAGCTTTGCGCAATACGACAAGCGTCATCTGTTCCGCATGGCCGGCGAGCACACGCGCTATGGCGGTGGCAACGAGCGTCTCATTGTCGAGTTGAAAGGCTGGCGCATCCTGCCGCAGGTTTGCTACGACCTGCGTTTCCCGGTGTGGTTGCGCAATGGGCGCCGCGAAGATGCCACGGGCGGCATGGAGTACGACCTCGCCCTTTTCGTGGCCAACTGGCCGGCGCCGCGACGTCAGCCGTGGCGCACGCTGCTTCGTGCGCGCGCCATCGAAAATCTCAGCTACGTGATTGGCCTCAATCGCGTGGGCGTGGACGGCAACGATTTGCCGTATGCCGGCGACAGCGCGGTGCTCGATCCCATGGGCGAGCCGCTGGTGGAGCTGGGCCCGCAGGAGCAGGTGGTGACGGTGACGATCGATCCCGCACCGTTGCTGGCGCATCGCGAACGTTTTCCTGCGTGGATGGATGCGGACGCGTTTACGTTGGTGGATTGAATCGGGCGGTTTGGCGCGACGTTTGTACTCGCGTCAGTTCTAAAAGCCCGTCATTCCCGCGAAGGCGGGAGGTGATTTTCAACAGCCGAAGGCTGGTCATCCAGCGTCTTTCAACGTGCGAAAAGTCACTGGATTCCCGCCTTCGCGGGAATGACGGGTAGAGATGCTGAGGCACGTGAAGTGGCTCGCCTCCTCACGCGCATCAAACCCTTCCCGCCGCCTGTAACGCCTCGAACTCCTCATCGCTGAAAATGCGCGAGCGGATGAAGACGCGTACGCCCATGCCGTTCTCCAGCGAAAACATGCCGCCCTGGCCGGGCACCACGTCCAGCGTCAATTGCGTGTGTTTCCAGTACTCGAATTGCGGCCCGCTGATATAGAACGGCACGCCGCCGACATCGCCCAACTGGCGATCCTGGTCGGACAGGATGAAGTCGCCCACGGCAAAGCACATGGGCGACGAGCCATCGCAGCATCCGCCGGACTGGTGGAACAACAGCGCACCGTGCCGCTCGCGCAAGGTGGCGATGAGCTTGAGCGCCGCCAGCGTGGCGGTCACCTGCAGCGGCACGGTGGCGGGTGTGTTCATGCCAGTGCCATGTCCAGCACGACGCGGCCCTCGATCTTGCCGGCATGCATGCGGGCAAACACGTCGTTGACGTTCTCCAGTCTGTCCGTGCTTACCGTGGCGGCCACCTTGCCTTCGCTGGCGAACTCCAGCGATTCCTGGAGATCCAGTCGCGTGCCCACGATGGAGCCGCGCACCGTCACGCCATTGAGCACCATGCCGAAGATGTCGAGCGGGAACTGTCCCGGCGGCAGGCCGTTGAGCGACACGGTCCCACCACGACGCACCATGCCCAGCGCCTGTTCGAACGCCTTGGGCGACACGGCGGTGACCAGTGCACCATGCGCGCCGCCGATTTCCTTCTTGAGATAGGCGGCCGGGTCGGTGGTGCGCGCGTTGACGGTGACTGTGGCGCCCAGCCTCTTGGCCAGCGCCAGCTTGTCATCGTCCACGTCCACCGCGGCGACGTTGCGTCCCATTGCCTTGGCGTACTGCACCGCCATGTGGCCAAGGCCGCCAACGCCGGAAACCACGACCCATTCGCCGGGCTTGGTGTCGGTGACCTTCAGTCCCTTGTACACGGTGACGCCCGCACACAGGATGGGCGCGACATCGACGAAGCCGATGTCCTTGGGCAGGTGCCCCACGTAATTGGCATTGGCCAGCGCGTACTGCGCAAATCCGCCGTTGATCGAGTAGCCCGTGTTCTGTTGCTGCTCGCACAAGGTTTCCCAGCCGCCCAGGCAGTGCTCGCAATAGCCACAGGCCGAATACAGCCACGGAATACCGACGCGGTCGCCTTCCTTCACATGCTTGACGCCGTCGCCCACCGCCACGACGTGGCCCACGCCTTCGTGACCCGGAATGAAGGGCGGATTGGGCTTCACCGGCCAGTCGCCTTCGGCGGCGTGCAGATCGGTGTGGCAAACGCCGCAGGCTTCGATCTTTACCAGGATGTCGCCGGCCATCGGGCGCGGCACGGTCACTTCCTCGATCACCAGCGGTTTGCCGAATTCACGTACGACGGCCGCTTTCATGGTCTTGTCCATGTGTTTCCTCGTTGACGTTGTCTTCCCTGCGGGCGGCGACACGCGTGGCGCCGCTTCAACAGGCCATTGCCTTGCTTAGAAGAAGCCCAATGCCTTGGGCGAGTAACTGACCAGCAGGTTCTTGGTTTGCTGGTAGTGGTCGAGCATCATCTTGTGGTTCTCACGGCCGATGCCCGATTGCTTGTAGCCACCAAACGCCGCGTGCGCGGGATAAGCGTGGTAACAGTTGGTCCATACGCGCCCGGCCTGGATGCCGCGGCCCATGCGATAGAGGCGGCTGGCATCACGGCTCCAGACACCGGCACCCAGGCCATAGAGCGTGTCGTTGGCGAGGGTGAGCGCGTCCTCTTCGTCCTTGAAAGTGGTGACGGAAACCACCGGCCCGAAGATTTCTTCCTGGAAGACACGCATGCGGTTGTGGCCACGGAACACGGTGGGTTTCACGTAGTAGCCGTTCGCGAGATCGCCGCCCAGCACGTTGCGCTCGCCGCCGATCAACACCTCGGCACCTTCCTGCTTGCCGATGTCGATGTAGGAAAGGATTTTCTCCAGCTGTTCGCTCGATGCCTGCGCGCCCACCATGGTGTTGGCATCGAGCGGGTTGCCGAGCTTGATGTCCTTCACGCGCTTGAGTGCGCGCTCCATGAAGCGGTCGTAGATGGATTCCTGGATAAGCGCGCGCGACGGACACGTGCACACTTCGCCCTGGTTGAAGGCAAACAGCACGAAGCCCTCGATGGCCTTGTCGAGAAAGTCATCGTCCTGCGCCATGACATCGTCGAAGAAGATATTCGGCGACTTGCCACCCAGCTCCAGCGTCACGGGAATCAGGTTCTGGCTGGCGTACTGCATGATCAGCCGACCGGTGGTGGTTTCGCCGGTGAAGGCGATTTTTGCGATGCGTGGGCTCGATGCGAGTGGCTTGCCTGCTTCCAGGCCAAAGCCGTTCACCACGTTGAGTACGCCGGGCGGCAGCAGGTCGCCGATCACTTCCAGCAGCACCATGATGCTGGCGGGTGTCTGCTCGGCGGGTTTCAGCACCACGCAGTTGCCGGCGGCGAGCGCGGGCGCGAGTTTCCATGCGGCCATCAGCAGCGGGAAATTCCACGGGATGATTTGACCCACCACGCCGAGCGGCTCATGGAAGTGATAAGCCACGGTGTCGTGATCGATCTCGCTCAAGCCACCTTCCTGCGCGCGAATGGCGCCCGCGAAATAACGGAAGTGATCGACCACCAATGGGATGTCAGCGTTGAGCGTTTCGCGGATCGGCTTACCGTTGTCCCAGGTTTCCGCGTAGGCGAGCAGTTCAAGGTTTTCCTGCACGCGATCGGCGATGCGGTTTAGCACATTGGCGCGTTCGGCCGTGGACGTTTTGCCCCAAGCCTGCTTGGCCGCGTGCGCGGCATCCAGCGCTGCCTCGATATCCGCCGCGGTGGAGCGCGCCACTTCGGTCAACGGCTCTCCCGTGATCGGCGTGATGTTGGTGAAATATTTGCCTTCCTTGGGCGCCACCCACTGGCCGCCGATGAAGTTGCTATAGCGAGACTTGAAGATCGACTGGGGATCGTTGGCGTACGGCTTGGCAGGTACTGCGTTCATCGACATCTCCTGAATGTCCGGGTGGATCGCCAGCGCGCTGGCGGCTACTTCCCTCTACGCAATCCCGATGCCAGATCATCGATGGCGCGGTGCGTCACGCTCCCCGTTGCCCACACGTTGCATGCGAATGCGCGCTTGTTTCGCAGTGCAACACCGATTCAGATTGCGCCCGCTGCGGTGTTGTGTTGTTTATCGGAGCAGGGGTCACGACAACTGTCGCAATTTGCGACATGCGGTTAGAGCGGAGGCGATATGCAGAGCGTGCGATCCCAGCGCCGGGTCGGCGAAGCCAGACGGGAGTTCTTCGAAGGCGGGCGCGTACCGTCCGGACAGCTCTCCGACACCATCCTGCGTTCATGGCGCCGCTGTCGCGGCCTGGGCCTGGAAGAGGCCGCGCATCCGCAAGTGGAACCGGTACCGCAAGGTGAATTGCGACAGATGCGGGAACGGCACGAGACGCTCTGGCGCATGGCGCGCGCCGAACTGGACCTGCTCGCACCGGACGCCGCGTCGACGGGCAGCATCGTGATCCTGACCGACGAGCAGGGCTGGATCCTCGATGCCGAAGGCAATCCGCGTTTTCTCGACAAGGCAGGACGCGTGGCGCTGATGCCGGGCGCGTGCTGGAGCGAAGCACACGTCGGGACCAATGCCATCGGCACGGCCATCGTGGAGGGCGCATCGGTCGAGGTGTTGGGCGGTGAACACTACTTCGTGCCGCACGGCATTCTCAGTTGTTCGTCCGTGCCGATCTTCGATCCCTACGGCAAGTTGGCGGGCGTATTGGATATCTCCGGTGATGCCAACGTGCCGCATGTGCACGCGCTGGCGCTCGCGCGCATGGCGGTGACGCACATCGAGCACCGCTATTTCGATGCCGGCATCGAGGATGCCGAGCTGTTGCGGCTGCACGCCGATCCCGCGCTGCTGGGAACGGCGGGCGAAGGCTTGCTGGCGTTCCGCCGCGGGCGGTTGGCCGCAGCCAATCAGGCAGGCCTTCGCTTGCTGGGACTGGATCGCGGCGATATCGGTCACGTGGCCTACGACGCCCTGTTTGCCGAATCCCTCAACCGCCTGCGCCGCGATGGCGTATTGGTGGATCGTCACGGGCAGGCCTTGCATGGCCGCGTGGATCACGCAGGCGATCCGTCGCGCCGCCTCGCTGCCACGCGTCGTGCAGCGGCCGCGCCTGCGATGGCGAGCCAGGTGGAAACGGCACTGTTCGATGCGCATCTCGACGCGGAGCTGGAACGGGCACGACGCGTGCTTGATGCAAACCTTCCCGTGCTTCTGCAGGGAGAAACGGGCAGCGGCAAGGAAATGTTCGCGCGTGAACTGCACAAGCGCAGTGCTCGCACGAACAAGCCGTTCGTTGCCATCAACTGCGCAGCGTTGCCGGAAGGCTTGATCGAGGCCGAACTGTTCGGCTACGAAGAAGGTGCTTTCACGGGTGCGAGACGCACGGGAAGCACCGGCCTGTTGCGGCAAGCCGATGGTGGTGTGCTCTTTCTGGATGAAATCGGCGACATGCCGTTGTCGCTGCAACCGCGGTTGTTGCGCGTGCTGCAGGAGCGGGAAATGTCACCGCTGGGTGGCGGCAAACCGGTGAAGCTGGATTTCGTGCTGGTGTGCGCCACGCATTGCGATCTTGGCGTGGCGATGCACGAAGGGCGCTTCCGCAGTGATCTTTATTACCGCATCGCGCATTACGTCGTGCCCATGCCCCTGGTGCGGGACCATCCCGACCGCGTGATGCTGGTGCAGGCGTTGTGGTCACGGCTGGGGCAGGGCAGGCAGCTGTCGCTTTCCACGCTGACGGCGTTGGCGGCCTACGACTGGCCGGGCAACATGCGCCAGCTGGTGGCGTGCCTGCGTACGCTCGTGGCATTGCACGACGAGGGTGATGTCGTCGAGGCATCCGCGTTGCCCAGTTACATGTCGACCTTGTCGACGGCGCCATCGACAAAACCCGAGGCTTTGCACGCATCGGGTGCGCTGCACGACATCACGGATCGTGCCATGCGGCAGGCGCTGCACGATTGTGCGGGCAATGTAAGTCGCGCCGCGAAACAGCTGGGTGTAAACCGCAGCACGCTGTATCGCCGCCTGCAGTCGCGGGCAGAACACGGAAACGACGCTTGAGTCTTGTGTGCGTCCTTCGGGGGGCCTGGTGAAACGGCACGGCAGCAAGCGCTGCCGCGCCAGCGATCATCAGAGGATGGTCAACACGGTTTCCGGTGGACGTCCAATCGCCGCCTTGCCGTTGGACACCACGATGGGGCGCTCGATCAGGCGGGGATGGCTGGCCATCGCGGCGACAAGCGTGGTGTCGTCAAGAGAGGGATCATCGAGGCCGAGTTCGCTGTACTCGGCCTCGGTCTTGCGCATCAACTCGCGCGGCGTCATGCCCAGCATGTCGAGCAGTTCGAACAGCTCCGTGGTGCTGGGCGGTGTATCGAGATAGTTGACGACATCGCACACCACGCCGCGTTCCTCCAGCAGCGCCAGCGTGGCACGCGACTTGGAACAGCGGCTGTTGTGGTAGATGCGAACGCTCATGGTTGGCCTTAGTGGTTGCCGCCGCGATTACCGCCGCGGCCGCCGCCACCGTGCGGGCGACCACCGCCCTGGGGACGACCGCCACCGCCGCCGCCTTGCGGACGGTTGCCGCCACGGCCCTGCGGACGACCACCCTGGCCCCCGCCACCCGGGCGACCCGACTGCCCCGGCCTGCCGCCACTGCGATTGCCACCGCCGGCGTTGCCGCCGCCGAAGCCGCCGTAGGGGCTGTTGCCGCGGCTTTCGCCGCCGCCGGCGCG
This sequence comes from Dyella sp. C11, assembly GCF_003121485.1. Classification (GTDB taxonomy): domain Bacteria; phylum Pseudomonadota; class Gammaproteobacteria; order Xanthomonadales; family Rhodanobacteraceae; genus Dyella. Next base: position 93,146 of record NZ_QAVX01000003.1, read on the forward strand.
GTTGCCGTAGCTGCTGCGACCACCTTCTGCGCCGCCGGCGCGATTGCCGTAGCTGCCGCGGTTGCCCTCGGCACCACCGGCACGGTTGCCGTAGCTGCCGCGACCGCCTTCGGCGCCACCGGCACGGTTGCCGAACGACGGCTTGCCGCCGGGGCCGCCACGGCGGGCACCGCCGGCATTGCCGCGGCCTGCACCGCCGCCTTCACGCGACTCGCCAGCGAACCAGGTGCGCACCGACGGCAGCTCCTGGCCCGGCGCCACGCCGCGCTTGTTCTTGCGCTGCATACCGCCGCCCGAACGCTCCGGACGGGCAACATTGCCGTTCACTTCCTTGCCACCCGGGCGGCGACGCTGCTGCTTGCCGCGGGTAGGTTCTTCGCGGATGCGATCGTAGGCGCGCAGTTCGCGTGCTTCATCCTGGTAACCCGCGCTGTACGAGCCGGACGCACCGCCCTCGGGGCGATACTCGGTGACGTTGCGCGGTGCGCGGCGCTGGTGCAGCACCGGGCTCAGCGTCAGCACCGGCTGCGGCGCACCCAGGCCGGTGACCTTGCGCAGTTCCTTGACCAGGTCTTCGCCCAGCGATTCGCAGTCGCCACGACGCAGCGTGCGCGGCAGTTCCACGGTGCCGTAGCGGATGCGCTTGAGGCGGCTGACCAGGAAGCCCTGCGAATCCCACAGGCGACGCACTTCACGGTTGCGGCCTTCGCGGATCACCACGCGGAACCAGCTGTGGCTGCCGCCGCGGCTGATCACGGCGATTTCGTCGAAGCGCGCGGGACCGTCTTCCAGTTCCACGCCGGCCTTCAGCTTCTCGATGATTTCGTCGGGCACTTCGCCGTGCACGCGGCACAGGTATTCGCGCTCTAGGCCGCTCTTGGGGTGCATCAGCGCGTTGGCGAGTTCGCCATCCGTCGTGAGCAACAGCAGGCCGGTGGTGTTGATGTCCAGGCGACCCACGGCGACCCAGCGCGCACCCTTCAGGCGCGGCAGCTGCTCGAACACGGTGGGACGGCCTTCGGGATCTTCGCGCGTGGTCACCACGCCTTCGGGCTTGTGGTAGACCAGCACTTCGGTTTCGTCGCGGTTGTCGGTGGCAACGATGAACTGCTTGCCGTCGAGCACGACGCGGTCGCCGGCGTGCACGCTGGCGCCAATGGTGGCGGGCGTGCCGTTGAGTTCGACTTCACCGCCCTGGATGCGCTGCTCCAGCATGCGTCGCGAGCCGAGGCCGGCGTTGGCGAGCACCTTGTGCAGGCGCTCCTCGATGGCGGGGGTGCTTTCGTCGCGCGGGGCGCGCTTCAGGGTCAAAACGGATTTCTGCGGCGCAGTCATGCGCGGTACTCCTCGGTGTCTTGCGTGGCGTCGCCTTCGTCGGCGTCCGCGCGGGTCGCTGCCTCGTCGGCAGTGTCATGAGATGGCTCGGCATGAACTGCTTCGCCGGATGGGGTGGAGGCGACTTCCATCGCCTCGGAAGGTGCGTGTTGCGGTTCTTCGACGGCGTGGGAGGCTTTGCCTTCCGCGTCATCGGCGGCCGGCGTGTGGTCGCCGGCAGGTTCGGTGATGGTGTCTTCGCTGTCTTCGCTGGCCACCACCAGGGTTTCGTCTTCGGCGTCCGCTTCGCCATCGGGGTCGATGGGCAGGTCGCGGGCGATGCGCACCGGCAGCGGTTCCGGCGCGATGCTCATCTGCGGATCTTCCATGTCGCGGATTTCCGACAACGGCGGCAGCTCGTCCAGTGACTTCAGGTTGAAGTAGTCAAGGAAGGCGCGCGTGGTGCCGAACAATGCAGGCTTGCCGGGTACGTCGCGGTAACCCACCACGCGAATCCACTCGCGCTCCTCCATCGTCTTGATGATGTTGGAGGACACCACCACGCCGCGAATCTGTTCAATCTCGGGGCGGGTAATGGGCTGGCGGTAAGCGATCAGTGCCAACGTTTCCAGCAGGGCGCGCGAGTAGCGGCTGGGCCTTTCGGTCCACATCCGCGAAATCCACGGATGCACATGCTGCTTCACCTGGTAACGGAAGCCGGAGCCCACTTCGCGCAGTTCCACGCCGCGGTTGGCGCAATCTTCCGCCAGTGCTTCAAGCGTTCGGGCGACTTCCTCGCGGCCGACTTCGTCCTCTTCGCCGAACAGTTCCAGCAGCTGAGACACGGTCATCGGCTGGGTAGATGCCAGCAATGCCGCCTCGATGATGGGTTTGAGTTGTTCGATCTGCATGGTCTCGGATCGGATGCGTCGGTGAGGGATCGGACTGCGCGCCTTACTCGGCAGCGGCAGCCGGCTCGTCGTCGGCGAAGGATTCGACGGTCGACTCGTCGTCGCGTCCGGCCTTCGCCCTTACATAAATTGCCGCCAGCGGTTCTTCCTGCACAATTTCCACCAGCATTTCCTTGGCCAGCTCCAGCATGGCCAGGAAGGTCACCACCACGCCCAGGCGGCCTTCGGTGACGTCGAACAGCGTCTCAAAACGCGCGAAGCTGCGATCGCTGAGGCGCCCAAGCAGTTCGCCCATGCGCTGACGCACGCTCAGTGCCTCGCGCTTGATGGCGTGATGGCCGAACAGCTCCGCGCGGCGCATCACATCCTTGAGTGCCAGCAGCAGTTCCTTCAGTTCAAGCGGCGGGGGCAGCTTGATGACGTTGCGTTCGCCCGTGTCCGCATGGGCCGGGGCAAAGTCGCGTTCCATGCGGGGCATGGCGTCGATGTCTTCCGCCGCGCGCTTGAAACGCTCGTATTCCTGCAGCCGTCGAATCAGTTCGGCGCGGGGATCTTCTTCCACGCCTTCCTCGGCGGGCGGGCGTGGCAGCAGCAAACGCGATTTGATCTCGCCGAGAATGGCCGCCATCAGCAGGTATTCGGCGGCCAGCTCCAGGCGCATCACGTCGCGCATCATCTCGATGTAATCCATGTACTGCCGGGTGATCTCGGCGACAGGGATATCCAGAATGTCCAGGTTCTGGCGGCGGATCAGGTACAACAGCAAGTCGAGCGGTCCCTCGAACGACTCGAGGATCACCTCCAGCGCATCCGGCGGGATGTACAGGTCCTGCGGCATCTGCAACAACGGTTCGCCGCGCACGATGGCCAGCGGCATTTCCTGCTGTTGAGGTACCGACGCAAACGCGTCCTGCGGTGCGGCGACCGCCTGAGGCTCGACTGGCTCAGTGCTCATCAATGCATGTCGTTGGGCCGTCCATGACGGCTTGCTCTGCGTTCAACACGTTAGGAAACGTTTTTCCCACCCGGCACTCGCTCGTCTGGCGAATGTCCCCGCTCGAACCGTGGCCAAAAGGCATGATTCGTTGAAGCTGACTTGCGCGATGCCTAGCCGGTGCGCATGGCGTCACCGTCGCGGGCATGCATGATGAAAGCGCGCATCTGGCGTTTCGATCAGGCTGGCCGTGAGCGACCCTTGAGCGTCTCTGGCGTGTTTGGACCACGGCAAAAGGCGCGAGCCATAACGTGACGACAACAGCGTCACTGGCTTCTCAATCGGTCGGCGAGTGCATCGGGATGGGGTGTCGTAGCGGTCGATCTGGCCGATCGTGCGCACACCCTTGCGACCCTAGCGATTCCAAGATTAGCGGCTGGCGGCGGGCAAGTCCAGTACACCCCGTGCAGGCGTCACGGCAAAATACAGGTTAATGACATCCGGCCAACGATCCATCATCCATGTCGACATGGACGCGTTCTACGCGTCCGTGGAGCAGCGCGACCGGCCCGAGCTCAGGGGCTTGCCGGTGGTGGTGGCCGGGCTGGGGCCGCGTGGCGTGGTGTCCACGTGCAGTTACGAGGCGAGGCGCTTCGGCATCCGCTCAGCCATGCCCACGGCGCAGGCGCGGCGACTGTGCCCCGACGCGGTATACCTGTGGCCGGACATTGCACGGTATGAAGAGGTGTCCGACCAGGTATTCGCGGTATTCCACGAGGCGACGCCGCTGGTCGAGGGGCTTTCACTGGATGAGGCCTTCCTGGATGTCACCGCCAGCCAGCGCCTGCTGGGTTCGGTGGAAGCCATTGGCCGCCGCGTGAAGGAAGCGATCCGCGAGCGCACGCAGCTCAACGCTTCCGTGGGCATGGGGCCCAACAAGCTGCTGGCGAAGCTGGCCAGCGAAATGTCCAAGCCCGATGGTTTTCATCGCATTACCGCGGAAGGCGCCGCCGCCGAACTGGCGCCGTTGCCGGTCGGGCGATTGTGGACCGTGGGCAAGGTGACCGAGCAGGCTTTGCATCGGCTGGGCATCCGCACCGTGGGCGAATTGGCAGCAAGTGACACGGCGCGTCTGGCGAGTGCGCTAGGGCGTCAGGTGGAAGCGCTGCAGGCGCTGGCGCGCGGTGAAGATGACCGTTGCGTCGAACCCGAGCAAGCTGAACAATCCATCGGCGCGGAGCACACCTTTGATGTCGACGTGGCCGATCTGGCGTTGGCCGAGGGCTGGCTGCTGCGGCATTGCGAGCGAATTTCCGCCAGGGCGCGCCAACGCGGGCTGGAAGGGCGCACGATCACGGTGAAATTGCGGGAACCACCGTTCATTACGCATACCCGTCAGGCACAGCTGAGAGCCCCCAGCGCCTCGGCAAGTGAGCTCTACGAGCTGGCACGAGGCTTGCTTAATGGCTGGTGGAGGCTGCAGCGCCGGCCTCGCCTGCGATTGCTGGGGGTAAGCCTTTCGGGGTTTGCCGTCGAAAAGCAGGCGGATCTGTTCGATGTCGGGCAGGAACGGCGTGCGGCGGACGAGGTGCAGGACAGGATCAATTCGCGATTCGGCTCGGGGAGTCTGATTCGCGCAGGGGTTCTGAAGACGCAGCGGCAGGATTGAAGTTGAACGGAGGCGCTCCACATCGGTCGATGGAGGAGATGTTCTTCAGGATGAGGCAGTCGGCGCACTGGTGCGCCTGACGCGGGGAGAAAGGGAAGGATGAGCAGAGCGGGAGACAATGCCAGGAACGGCTCCGATCCGGAGCAGCTGCGTCCTGCGCGCATGCGGATCGAAACCACCGTGCTCATGAGCCGGGGCGACGAATCGCATCCCACGGAGCTGGTGGACATTTCCGCGACCGGCGTGTTGCTGCGCCGCCCGCTGGGTTGGAACGGCGAGCCGGGCGAGAGCTGGATTCTCGACATGATTTTCGGGCACGACCTGCATATCCACCTGGAAGCGCAGGTGGCACGCATTTCCGAGCGCCATCTCGGCTTTGCCTACACGCGCATCCCGGAAGACAAGCAGGTGCCGCTGTGGAACCTGCTGGGCGGTTACGCGGATATCCTGGAGATGTGGCACGACTGATCGTCGGCTGCCTTGCCGGATGCAAAAACGCCCGCTTTCGCGGGCGTTTTGCTATTCGAGAACCCTTCAGGGCCGTCACTTCGAGAACTCTTCAGAGCTGTCATTCCCGCCTTCGCGGGAATGACGAGCTAAAAATCAGGCGCTGGATTTTCCTCGCGAGTTACCCTCAGGCTGCCGACTTCTTCTCATCCCGCAACTCGCGGCGAAGAATCTTGCCCACGTTGCTCTTGGGCAGCGCGTCGCGGAACTCGATGAGCTTCGGGCGCTTGTAGCCGGTGAGATTGTCGTGGCAGAACTTCTTGAGTTCCTCCACGGTGAGCTTGGGGTCCTTGCGTACCACGAACAGCTTCACCACTTCGCCGGAATGCTCGTCGGGCACACCCACCGCGGCCACTTCGGCCACACCCGGGTGCTGCATCACCACGTCTTCCACTTCATTCGGATACACGTTGAAGCCGGACACCAGGATCATGTCCTTCTTGCGATCCACGATGTAGACGTAGCCGTTGGCATCCATGCGGGCGATGTCGCCGGTATGCAGCCAGCCGTCGGGGCCGAGCACCTTGGCGGTTTCGTCCGGGCGCTGCCAGTAACCCTTCATCACCTGCGGGCCATGCACCATCAGTTCGCCCACTTCGCCAATCGGCAGCGGCTGGTTTTCTTCGGACCAGATCTGCACGTCGGTGGAAGGAATCGGCAAGCCGATGGAACCGTTGTAGTCCGTGAGATCCAGCGGATTCATGCACGCCGCGGGCGAGGTCTCGGTGAGGCCATAAGCTTCCACCAAGGTCACGCCGGTGACTTTCTTCCAGCGCTCGGCGACTGCGCGCTGCACCGCCATGCCGCCGCCAAGCGAAAGGTGCAGGCGGGAGAAATCCAGCTCGGCGAAACCGGGCGTGTTGAGCAAGCCGTTGAACAGCGTGTTGACGCCGGTGAGCGCGGTGAAGTTGGACTTCTTCAATTCCTTGACGAAGCCGGGCATGTCACGCGGGTTGGTGATCAGCCAGTTCAGGCCGCCCAGGCGCATGAAGACCAGGCCGTTCGCCGTCAGCGAGAAGATGTGATACAGCGGCAGCGCCGTGATGATCACTTCCTCGCCTGGCTTGGCATTGGCGCCGATCCACGCACCAGCCTGCAGCATGTTGGACACCATGTTGCCGTGCGTGAGCATGGCGCCCTTGGCCACACCCGTGGTGCCACCGGTGTATTGCAGGAAAGCGATGTCGTCGTGGCCCAGCTGCACGCTGGGCAGCGGGTGGGCCGCGCCCTGCGAGAGCGCGTCGTTGAAACGCACGGCGTGCGGGATTTCGAAAGCCGGCACCATCTTCTTGACGTGCTTGACCACGAAGTTCATCACCGCGCCCTTGGCGCCGAGCATGTCGCCCACGCCCGTGGTCACGATGTGCTGCACGTGGGTTTCAGCGACCACCTGCTGCAGCGTGGCAGCAAAGTTGTCCAGTACCACGATGGCCTTGGCGCCAGCGTCTTCCAGCTGATGCTTGAGCTCGCGCGCGGTGTACATCGGGTTGGTGTTGACCACCACCAGTCCCGCGCGCAGCGCGCCGAACAGGGCGATGGGGTACTGCAGGACGTTGGGCATCATGATCGCGACGCGATCGCCCTTCACGAGCTTGAGGGTGCCGGTGAGGTAGCCCGCGAACTGGCGGCTCAATTCATCGATCTGACCATAGGTAAGCGTCTTGCCGAAGCTGGCGAATGCAGGGCGATGGCGGAAGCGCTCGAAGGCCTCTTCCACGACCGCGGCTACCGACGCGTACTGATTGACATCGATCTGCGCGGGAACGCCTTCCGGGTAATGGGCCAGCCACGGACGCTCAATGCTCATGTTGGATTCAACGCTCCTGTATGTATCGGCCCGGCGTTAACGTAGGGCAAGATGATGACGCGGCATTGGAGCATACGCCCGCGTATAGCGGCAAGCCGCGCCGCAACGAGGATTCTTGATGCCGCCAAGCCATAAATTGCTTGCAAATCTGCTGGTTTGCCTGCTCCTGATGATGGGGATGACCGCCTGCCATCGCACGCCCGACGAAAGTCGGGTGCGGCAAGGCGTAGAAATGGCGGAGCGCGCCGCCGAGCATGCCGATGCGTCGGCACTGTCCGGCGTGTTGAGCGACGACTTCAACGGCAACAACGGCGCCATGGAGCGCAGCCAGCTGATCGACCTGCTGCATGTGGCGGCGCTGCGGGGCGAGTCCATCCATGCCTTGAGTGGCCCGATTGCCGTGGAGCAGAACGGCGACCGCTACGTTGCGCGTTTCACCGTCACGCTGACCAGCGGAGGCAAGATGCTGCCCGCGCATATCGGCGTGTATCAGGTCGAGACGGCGTGGCGTAAAGAGGGGAGCGAATGGCGCTGTTATTCGGCGACCTGGACTGCCGACGGGCAGGGCACCTGATAACCGCCATCTCCCTGTAGGAGCCCGCTCGCGGGCGACCGGCGCCTGGCTGGCGCTGAGCCGTCCGGTGGTCGCGCACAAGTGCGCTCCTACATGAGAGCAAAGCATCGGCGCAGAGCGGAGCAATGTGGGAGCGGACCCTGTGCGCGACTTTCCCGCTGACATGCATCGCTCCGTTGGGTTGTCGCGCACAGGGTGCGCTCCCACAGTTGAGTTTTCCGGAAGGTGGGGCGAAAAAAAGCCGCCTGAGGGCAGCTTTTTTTCCGTTCTGCCAACGGTTTCAGTACGCCATCTTCTTGTAGGAGCCCGCTTGCGGGCGACCGGCGCCTGGCCGGCACTGAGCCGTCCGGTGGTCGCGCACAAGTGCGCTCCTACATGAGAGCGGAATGTCGTCGTAGAGCGAAGCAATGTGGGAGCGCACCCTGTGCGCGACTGTCCCCCTGACATGCATCGCTCCGTTGGGTTGTCGCGCACAGGGTGCGCTCCCACCGTTGAGGTTTCCGGAAGATGGGGCGAAAAAAAAGCCGCCCGGGGGCGGCGTTTTTCAACAGGTGTTCCGCTAACGGTTTCAGTACGCCATCTTTTTGTAGGAGCCCGCTTGCGGGCGACCGCTGCGTGGCCGGCACTGAGTCGTCCGGTGGTCGCGCACAAGTGCGCTCCTACATGAGAGCGGAATGTCGTCGTAGATCAGAGCAATGTGGGAGCGCACCCTGTGCGCGACCGTCCCGCGAAAGGGCACCGCTCCGTTGGGTTGTCGCGCACAGGGTGCGCAAAAAAAACGCCGCCCGAGGGCGGCGTTTTCATCAGGCGACCCGCTGACGGTTTACGCCGCCTTCTTCCCCGCCAGCTGGCGCAGCACGTACTGCAAAATGCCGCCGTGACGGAAGAACTCGCGCTCCTTCGGCGTGAGCAGCAACACCTTCACGGTGAACTCCTTCTGCTTGCCATCGTCGGTGGGGGCGGTGACCTTGGCGGTCTTCGACTCGCCGCCGTTGAGGCCGGTGATGTCGAAGGTTTCCTTGCCGGTCAGGCCCAGCGACTGCGCGTTCTGGCCGTCTTCGAACTGCAACGGCAGCACGCCCATGCCCACCAGGTTCGAACGGTGGATGCGCTCGAAGCTTTCGGCGATCACGGCCTTCACGCCCAACAGCAGCGTGCCCTTGGCTGCCCAGTCGCGCGACGAGCCGGTGCCGTATTCCTTGCCGGCCAGCACCACCAGTGGCGTCTTGTCCGCTTTGTACTTCATGGCGGCGTCGTAGATGGCCAGCTGTTCGTTCTTCGGCACATAAAGCGTGTAACCACCTTCCACGCCATCGAGCATCAGGTTCTTGATGCGGATGTTGGCGAAGGTGCCGCGCACCATCACGTCGTCGTTGCCGCGACGCGAGCCGTAGGAGTTGAAATCCTTCGGTTCCACGCCCTTGCTGATCAGGAAGCGGCCCGCCGGGCTGTCCTTCTTGATCGAGCCGGCCGGTGAGATGTGGTCGGTGGTGATGGAATCGCCGAACAGGCCGAGCACGCGAGCGCCGTGCACATCGTCGATGGTGCCCGGCTCCTTGCTCATGCCTTCGAAGTACGGCGGGTTCTTGATGTAGGTGGAGGCGTCCCACTTGTACACGTCGCCATCCGGCGAGGCGATGTGGTTCCAGCGCGTGTCGCCCTTGAACACGTCCGAATAGCTCTTCTCGAACATCTCCGGGTTGAGGGCGCTGCCCACGATGTCCGAGATCTCCTGGTTGGTCGGCCAGATGTCCTTCAGGTACACCGGCTTGCCATCGCTGCCCGTGCCCAGCGGGTCCTTGGTCAGGTCCACGTTGAGCGTGCCGGCCAGCGCATAGGCGACCACCAGCGGCGGCGAGGCCAGGTAGTTCATCTTCACTTCCGGATGCACGCGGCCTTCGAAGTTGCGGTTGCCCGACAACACCGATGCCACCGCGAGATCACCCTCGGCGATGCCCTGGCTGATTTCCTGCGGCAGCGGGCCGGAGTTGCCGATGCACGTGGTGCAGCCGTAGCCGACGACGTAGAAGCCGACCTTTTCCAGTTCCTTCAGCAAGCCGGTCTTTTCAAGGTAGTCGGTGACGACCTTGGAGCCCGGGCCGATGGATGTCTTCACCCACGGCTGTGCCTTCAGGCCCTTGGCTGCTGCCTTCTTCGCCACCAGGCCCGCGCCCAGCATCACGCTCGGGTTGGACGTGTTGGTGCACGAGGTGATGGCGGCGATGACCACGGAACCGTCATCGAGCTTGAACGATTCGCCATCCTTGGTGACGCGCACGCCGCCGTTGGTCAGGTCGTTCGCCGGATTGCCGATAGCCGACGAGCCACCTTCTGCGATGAACGCCGAGGTCTCGTCGTTGCGCGGCTTGCGGTTGGCAGTGAGCGGACCCACGGCGTCTTCGAAGCTCTTCTTTACGCCTTCCAGCAGCACGCGATCCTGCGGACGCTTGGGGCCGGCGAGCGAGGGCTTCACGTCGGCAAGGTTCAATTCCAGCGTGGTGGTGAAGCGCGGCTCGATGGCGTTTTCGTCGTGCCACAGGCCCTGTGCCTTCGCGTACGCTTCGACCAGCTTGATCTGCTCGTCGCTGCGGCCAGACAGGTGCAGGTAGTTCAGCGCTTCCTGGTCGATCGGGAAGATGCCGCAGGTTGCACCGTATTCCGGCGCCATGTTGCCGATGGTGGCGCGGTCGGCCAGCGCAAGATGCTTCAGGCCGCTGCCGAAGAATTCAACGAACTTGCCCACCACGCCGAGCTTGCGCAGCATCTGCGTCACGGTGAGCACCAGGTCGGTGGCGGTGACGCCTTCGGAGAGCTTGCCCGTCAGCTTGAAGCCGACCACCTGCGGAATCAGCATGGACGACGGCTGGCCCAGCATGGCGGCCTCGGCTTCGATGCCGCCCACGCCCCAGCCGAGCACGCCGATGCCATTGATCATGGTGGTGTGCGAGTCGGTGCCGAACACGGTGTCCGGATAAGCCCAGTCGGCGCCGTCCTTCTTCGCGGTGAACACCACGCGGGCAAGATGCTCCAGGTTCACCTGATGCACGATGCCGGTGCGCGGCGGCACCACCTTGAAGTTGTCGAACGCCTTCTGGCCCCAGCGCAGGAAGGCATAGCGTTCCTGGTTGCGCTGGAATTCGATTTCGACGTTTTTCTCCAGCGCGGATTCCGAACCGTACACATCCACCTGCACCGAGTGGTCGATCACCAGCTCGGCCGGCGCCAGCGGGTTGATCTGCTTGGCGTCGCCGCCCAGCTTCACTACGGCGTCGCGCATGGCGGCCAGGTCCACCACGCAGGGCACGCCGGTGAAATCCTGCAGCACCACGCGGGCCGGCATGAAAGCGATTTCAGTATCGGGTTCGGCCTTGGCGGTCCAGTTGGCGACGGCCTCGATTTCCTTCGAGGTCACGTTGACGCCATCCTCGTGGCGCAACAGGTTCTCCAGGAGGATCTTCAGGGAGTAGGGCAGGGTCTTGAGGTCGAAGCGCTGGCCAAGCTTGGTCAGGCTGGCGATGTTGTACTGGCTGCCGTTGACAGTGAGGGTGTCGCGGGTGGCGAATGAATCCAGCATGGGACTAACTCCTGTTGCGTGAGTCTGCGAACGCGCGAACGCGTAACTCGGGGATCCTAGGGCAGGAAACGTGAGGGGAATTGCAAAGTCCGTTGACTGGCCCCGGCTTTCATTCCCGTCATTCCGGCGAAGGCCGGAGGCGCTTTTCAACGGACGAAGGTCCGGTCATCCAGCAGCGACCGCGATGGGGTGTCGCGAAAGCCGCCAATCAAAGTCACTGGATCCCGGCCTGCGCCGGGATGACGAGCTGGGAGACCGGGGCAAGCTTCCTCTCCATTTCCATGCACACCATTCAGTTTGGGCCAAAAGCCAGGGTCCGCAAGAGACCCGAATGGGGATTGCCGCACATCTGCATTGCAAGATTTCGAACGCTGCCGGAAGCGTTGTCTTGCGTTGCGGCACAACGGCTCCGGCTGGCAAAATAGCGTGCTGTGATGCCGCCAAAAACGGCATGGCGACAAGGCCTTGCGCCTTGTCGAACGCCGGCAGCGGCCACGCGGAACCTCTCCCCCTGGGCGATTCTCCGCAGCGATGGCGCAAGCCATCGCCCGCTGCCTCTTTGATCCAAGTTCACCGGACGAGACCACATGCTTAACGCCTACCGCCAACATGTCGCCGAGCGCGCCGCGCTGGGAATCCCCGCGCTGCCGCTGTCGGCCCAGCAGACCGCTGACCTGATCGAACTCCTCAAGAACCCGCCGGCGGGTGAAGAGGCGTTCCTCGTCGACCTGATCACCAACCGCGTGCCGGCTGGCGTGGACGATGCGGCCAAGGTCAAGGCTTCGTACCTGGCGGCCGTGGCATTCGGCACCGAAACCTGCGCGCTGATTTCGCGCGAGAAGGCCACGGAACTCCTCGGCACCATGCTGGGCGGCTACAACATCCATCCGCTGATCGAGCTGCTCGACGACGCGCAGATCGGCACCGTCGCCGCTAACGCGCTCAAGCACACGCTGCTGATGTTCGACGCCTTCCACGACGTCAAGGAAAAGGCCGACAAGGGCAACGCCAACGCCAAGGCCGTGCTGCAGAGCTGGGCCGACGCCGAGTGGTTCACCAGCAAGCCGGAAGTGCCGGAAAGCCTGACCATCACCGTGTTCAAGGTACCGGGCGAAACCAACACCGACGACCTGTCGCCGGCCCCGGACGCCACCACGCGCCCGGACATCCCGCTGCACGCGCTGGCCATGCTGAAGAACAAGCGCGACGGTGCCCCGTTCCAGCCGGAAGAAGACGGCAAGCGCGGTCCCATCGCCTTCATCGAATCGCTGAAGGAAAAGGGCCACCTGGTTGCCTACGTGGGTGACGTGGTCGGCACCGGTTCCAGCCGCAAGTCCGCCACCAACTCGGTGCTGTGGTTCACGGGCGAAGACATCCCCTTCATCCCGAACAAGCGCTTCGGCGGCGTGTGCCTGGGCAGCAAGATCGCCCCGATCTTCTACAACACCATGGAAGACGCCGGCGCGCTGCCGATCGAACTCGACGTGTCCAACATGAACATGGGCGACGTGGTCGAGCTGCGTCCGTACGAAGGCAAGGCACTGAAGAACGGCGAAGTCATCGCCGAGTTCCAGGTGAAGTCCGACGTGCTGTTCGACGAAGTGCGCGCCGGTGGCCGCATCCCGCTCATCGTCGGTCGTGGCCTCACCGCCAAGGCGCGTGAAGCGCTGGGCCTGCCGGTCTCCACGCTGTTCCGCCTGCCGCAGCAGCCGGCCGATACCGGCAAGGGCTACACGCTGGCGCAGAAGATGGTTGGCCGCGCCGTCGGCCTGCCGGAAGGCCAGGGTGTGCGCCCGGGCACGTACTGCGAGCCGAAGATGACCTCGGTGGGTTCGCAGGACACCACCGGCCCGATGACCCGCGACGAGCTGAAGGACCTGGCCTGCCTGGGCTTCTCGGCTGACCTGGTCATGCAGTCGTTCTGCCACACCGCGGCTTACCCGAAGCCGGTGGACGTGAAGACCCACCACACGCTGCCGGAATTCATCAGCACGCGTGGCGGCATCTCGCTGCGTCCGGGCGACGGCGTGATCCACAGCTGGCTCAACCGCATGCTGCTGCCCGACACCGTCGGCACCGGTGGCGACAGCCACACGCGTTTCCCGATCGGCATTTCGTTCCCGGCCGGCTCGGGCCTGGTGGCCTTCGCTGCCGCCACCGGCGTGATGCCGCTGGACATGCCCGAATCCGTGCTCGTGCGCTTCAAGGGCGAACTGCAGCCGGGCGTCACCCTGCGTGACCTCGTCAACGCGATTCCGCTCTACGCCATCAAGCAAGGCCTGCTCACGGTGGCCAAGCAGGGCAAGAAGAACATCTTCTCCGGCCGCATCCTGGAAATCGAAGGTCTGCCGAACCTGAAGGTGGAGCAGGCGTTCGAGCTGTCCGACGCATCGGCCGAGCGTTCGGCGGCTGGCTGCACCGTGCACCTCGACAAGGCGCCGATCATCGAATACATCAACAGCAACATCACGCTGCTGAAGTACATGATCGCGCAGGGCTACAAGGACCCGCGCAGCCTGCAGCGCCGCATCAAGGCGATGGAAGCATGGCTCGCCAACCCGCAGCTGCTGGAGCGTGATGCCGACGCCGAATACGCCGCCGTCATCGAGATCGACCTGGCCGACGTGCATGAGCCCATCGTGGCCTGCCCGAACGATCCGGACGACGTGAAGACCCTCAGCGACGTGGCCGGTGCCACCATCGACGAAGTGTTCATCGGTTCGTGCATGACGAATATTGGTCATTTCCGGGCAGCGTCGAAGCTGCTGGAAGGCAAGCGCGACATCCCGACCAAGCTGTGGGTGGCTCCGCCAACCAAGATGGACCAGCAGCAGCTGACCGAGGAAGGTCACTACGGCGTGCTCGGCACCGCTGGCGCCCGCATGGAAATGCCGGGTTGCTCGCTGTGCATGGGCAACCAGGCGCAGGTACGCGAAGGCGCGACGGTGTTCTCCACCTCCACCCGCAACTTCCCCAACCGCCTCGGCAAGAACTCCAACGTGTACCTGGGTTCGGCCGAACTGGCCGCCATCTGCTCGCGCCTGGGTCGTATCCCGACCAAGACCGAGTACATGACCGACATCGGCGTGATCGACGCCAATGGCGAGAAGATCTACAAGTACCTGAACTTCGATCAGATCGCCGACTACCAGGACGTGGCCAACACGGTCACCGCCTGATCGCGGTAAGCATCGCAAGATGCAGGGAAGGGCGGCGAAAGCCGCCCTTTCTTTTTGCGCAACCATCAAGCGCACAATCCCCCTGTAGGAGCCCACTGGTGGGCGACCGCCACATGCCGGCGCTGCGTGGTGGTGGCTTGTCGCGCACAAGTGCGCTCCTACAAAGAAACGCCAGGTGCGGGTTGAAGGGACATATCGACCGCGTGGCAAGCCTCGCAAGGTGTCGGGGGTGGGCTGCGAATGCCCCCTTTCTTTTGCGAAAAATGGCCCGCTTTTGTGGGAGCGCACCCTGTGCGCGACGGCGGGATCGCCGGGTGTTCGCTTCGGCCGTCGCGCACAGGGTGCGCTCCCACAGAAGAGCACTGCGTGACTATCAGGCACACCCGTCCTTTTGTAGGAACCCACTTGTGGGCGACCGTCACATGTTGGCGCTCCGCGGTGGTGGCTTGTCGCGCACAAGTGCGCTCCTACAAAAAAAGCGCGAGGTGCGGGTTGAAGGGTCCCGTCTATCGCGCAGCAAGCCTCGCAAGGTGTCGGGATGGGCTGCGAATGCCGCCCTTTCTCTTTGCGTGAAATGGCCCGCTTTTTGTGGGAGCGCACCCTGTGCGCGACCGGGGGGAGACAGGGGTGTTGATTGGGGCCTAGCGCACCCAGGGGGCCGAGCCCAAAAAAGAGGCCGGCGCG
>NZ_QAVX01000003.1:108308-295692 GCF_003121485.1 Dyella sp. C11
CCCGGGCGCCTGCGCATCGCCCGTCGCGCACTGGGCGCGCTCCCACAGAAAGAGCCTCGCGTGCGGCAATCGTCACGCATCCTGCCGCTGTCGTTTATGCTTTCCCCTGTCACAGGCCAGGCGAACACCCAGCGGATGATCTCTTCTCACCTATCGGTCGTCTCGCTCCGTGACCTCATGCTGGTGCAGGCTGTGCGTCGCCATGGCAGCTTCAACAGTGCGGCTCGGGCGATGCACATCAGTCCGTCGGGGCTTTCGCATCAGGTGCAGAAAGTGGAGCAGGCGCTGGGCGCGCCGCTGTTCGAGCGTGGCGGGCGTCGCATTGTTCCCACGGCGGGCGGCCAGCGGCTGCTGGAGCAGATCGATGCCGTGCTTGCGGCGGCGGAACATCTTCAGCAGGTCGCACGTGCTGGCGAAGTGTCGTTTGGTGGCGAGCTGCGTCTGGGCGTGCCGGCATCGCTTGGCCCGTATCTGCTGCCTCATTTGATCGCGCCGTTTCCGCAGCATTTTCCGGGCACGCGCCTGAGCCTTTCCGAAGGCAAGCCGCGCGGCCTGCTGCGCCGCCTCAACGAGGGTGAACTCGACGCCGTACTCGCACCGCGCGTGCCACCGGTCAGTGGTGTCGCCATGCGCCCGCTGTTCTTCGAGCCGTGGGAAGTCATGTTCCGCGCTGATCACGTGCTCGCAGGCAAGAAAAGCGTGGGGCTTGAACAGCTTGAAGCCGGAGACGCCACGCTGATGACGGAAAGCCACTGCGAAGACGTGCTCGGTGGCGGCCACGTGCAGGACGTGAGCCTGGAAAGTCTGGCTGCGCTGGTGGAGTTGCGCGGTGGCTATGCGCTGGTGCCGGCGCTTGCCCACGAGCGCTTGGCGTCGATGCCGAACGTGGTGCTTGCCAAGCTCAAGGGACAGGCGCCGGGGCGTGAGATTGCGTTGTACTGGCGCGAGGCGTCGCCGTGGCATGCGGATTTGCAAAACTTTGCGGCGTTGTTGCGCAAGCTGGCGAAGCAGCGGCCGGGGGTGAAGGTTTTGAGTGAGGGGGAGTAGGGCTAGCCGGGTGACGTAAAAAAGAGCCCAGTTAGAAGCGCTTTCGCTAGCACCCACCCCTCACCCCTACCCTCTCCCCGGAGGGGAGAGGGAGCTAGTTGCGCAAGGTCGCTGGAGCTTTAGAAATCCAGCTCCTGCGAGGCGCACAGATAATCCACCATCGGCGCGACGCGCTTGTACGTCTCCACCAGCCACGGCAGCAACTCCGCCGAACAGGCGAGCTTCTCGTCAAACGCCTCGCCACACGCGAAATCCTTGCGCTTGATGTCATCGATCAGCTCATGCGCCGGATCGAAGCCGCGTGGCGGTCGGGTCAGCGATTCGCCCCAGAAGGTGAAGTGCTCACGAAACACCTTGCTGCGCGTCGCACGCTTCCACGCCTCGGGGTTGTCGGCCAGGAAATCGCGGATCTTCTTCAACGCGTCCGATTCCGGATGCCACATGCCGCCGCCGGCAAAACAATCGCCCGGCTGGATATGCATGTAGAACGAGGGTGCGTGCACTTCGTTGCGTCGCTCGTGGAAGAAACGCGCGCCTTGCCAAGGTTTGTAGGGCTGCTTGTCGTTCGAAAAACGCGTGTCGCGATGAATGCGAAACAGTGAGCCGCCCACCTTGCGCGTGTCGGCGCGGTAGTGCGGGCTGATCTTGGCCAGCGGAGCCTGGAGGTCGCGGATCAGGGCCAGGAAGGGCTCGCGCACATCGCGCTCATAGGCTTCCTTGTGATCGTGGAACCATTCGCGGCTGTTGTTGTTCGCCAGCGACTTGAGAAAGCGGAACGTTGCGGGGCTGAAATAGGGCTTGGCCATGGTCTCTGGGGTCAGGCAGTAAGCGGTGCGACATCGGCGGCGAGCATCTCGCCCCACGATTGCAGTTGGTCGAGCACGGCCAGTTTGTCGTGCGAAAGATCATCCGCACGCAAGGCGGCGATGCGGGCGAAGTAGTCGTCCAGCGTCAGGTTGGTCAGTGGCGTGGGACGGGTCAGGCGGTCGCGGCGAAACGACTGCCAGCGCGCCTGTTCCTCCAGGCTGAGCGTTTCGGGCCAGTTGCGCGCGCGATAGCGGAACAGCAACTCCGGGTAACGCGGATCGCGGAAGGGAAAAGTGCGCTGCCCCAGTTGCTCGGGAGGCGTGCCACGAATATCCGCAAGCAGGCGCTTGTCCGCATCGGGAAGAAAACCGCCGTACAACCCCAGTTCGGGGTCGGCCGGCGGGGGCAGGTCGGTGGCGCGCTGGAACACGCGGCGAAGCTTGGCGGCCAGCCCATCGGCGGATGCGAGCATGTCGCGATGGGCATGGATGCGATCCATATCCAGCTGCAGGCGCTCCAGGTCCACGCCCTTCAGCGTCGACAGCGGTGCCAGGGCGGGTGCACGATTGGCGCGAACGGTGCGCAGCGGAATGCGTTCGATGCCTTCGGGCAGATCGGCGCGCGACGTGAATACGCGGTCGGCGATCTCGTCCTCGTCCAGCGCGAGCAGGTCCGATGGATCGCTGGACAGGTCGTACACGATGATTTCCGCGGGGCGGCTGGGGTGTGCGGCCAGCGGCGCCACTACAGCCAGGCAATGCCGGCTCGACGGGTAACGTGAAGACACATGCACCACCGGCGTCATCGACACCACGTCGAGCATCTCGAACACGCGCTGCTTGCGGCGCAGGCTGAAATACCAGTCCCACAAGCGCGGTTGGCGCACGCGAATAAGCCGCGCCAGGTCGATCAACGCATACACGTCCGACAGCGCATCGTGCGCGCGCTCCTGCCGCAGATGGTTTGCCGCGGCGAGATGCTCCAGCTTGAAACTCGGCGTGCCTTCGTCGCGCTTGGGCCACTCGATGCCTTCGGGGCGCAGGGCCTGGCACATGCGCACCAGGTCGATCAGGTCCCAGCGCGAATTGCCGTTCTCCCATTCGCGCCCGTAAGGCTCGAACATGTTCCGGTAGAACAGCTGGCGCCCGATCTCGTCGTCGAAGCGCAAGGAGTTGTAGCCCACGCCGCACGTGCCGGGCTGGGCGAGTTGCTCGTGCACGCGCGCCGCGAAATCGGCTTCGATCACGCCCTCGCGCTCGGCCTGTTGCGGCGTGATGCCGGTGATCAGGCAGGCATCGGGGTGGGGCGGCATTTCGCGTGGCGGCTTGCCGAAGAACATTACCGGCTGGCCCACGATCTCCAGCTCCATGGTGGTGCGGATGCCTGCGAACTGCACCGGCCGGTCGCGCCACGGGTCGGCGCCAAAGGTCTCGTAGTCGTGCCAGAAAAAGGTCTGCATGCAGCGATCATCGCATGGCCTTCATGCCCGCTCCACGCAGCCCGTTCACGATGGGCGCCTGGAACCAGGCTGAAAAGCGGAGTGCCAGCGGGCGGCCTGCTGTTAGACTCCGCGTCCAGGAGGGCGCATGAGCCAAGCGAACGAAGACAACCTGATCTGGATCGATCTGGAAATGACCGGACTCGATACGGACAACGACTCCATCCTCGAGATCGCCACCATCGTCACCGACAAAAACCTTCGCATTCTGGCGGAAGGCCCGGTGTTCGCGATCCGTCACGCGCTGGACCGCCTTGAAGGCATGGACGCGTGGAACCGCAACCAGCATCGCCGCTCGGGCCTGTGGGACCAGGTGGTGGCTTCCACCGATGACCACGCCACGGCCGAGCAGGCCACGCTCGATTTCCTCAAGGAATGGGTGCCTGCGGGCAAGTCGCCGATGTGCGGCAACTCCATCTGCCAGGACCGCCGCTTCCTGCATCGCCAGATGCCGCGCCTGGAGCGCTTCTTCCATTACCGCAACCTCGACGTGTCCACGCTGAAGGAACTCGCGCGCCGCTGGGCGCCGCAGATCGGCAAGGGCTTCTCGAAGGAATCCGCGCACACCGCGTTGTCGGATATTCGCGATTCCATCGACGAGCTGCGCTATTACCGCCAGTTCATGGGCCCGCTGGGCGGCGAGTCCTGACCGTTTTTCACGGGAGTCACCATGTCTCTTGATCTGTTCGCTCCCGTGCTCGACTGCAACGGCCGTCCGCTGAAGCTGGATCGGCCACGCGTGGTCGGCATCCTCAATGTCACGCCCGATTCCTTTTCCGACGGTGGCAGCCATGCGTCCGTGGACGATGCCGTGGCGCATGGCCTGCGCATGGTGGAAGAGGGCGCGGACATGCTGGATATCGGTGGCGAGTCCACGCGTCCCGGTTCCGATGACGTGCCGGTCGAGGAAGAAATTCGCCGTGTGGTGCCGGTTATCGAACAGCTCGCGGCGCGCACCACGGTGCCGCTTGCCATCGATACCTCCAAGCCCGAGGTGATGCGTGCGGCCGTGGCCGCGGGCGCCGGCATGATCAACGACGTTTACGCGTTGCGCCGGGAAGGCGCGCTGGATGCAGCAGCGCAGCTCGGCGTTCCCGTGTGCCTGATGCACATGCTGGGCGAGCCGCGCAGCATGCAGGACGACCCCCAATACGACGACGTGGTGGGCGAGGTGCATCGGTTCCTGACCGACCGCCTGTTCGCCTGCGAACTCGCCGGCATCGATCGGCGCAAGGTCATGGTCGATCCCGGTTTCGGCTTCGGCAAGAACCTGGAACACAACCTGGCGCTGCTGCGTGCCCTGGAGCGCTTCAGCAACCTGGGCAGCGGTGTGTATGTGGGCATGTCCCGAAAATCCATGATCGGCGCGATGACGGGCAGAAAGGCCCCGACGGATCGCGTGGCTGGCTCCATCGCGGCGGCCGTCATCGCCGTGCAGCGCGGCGCACGCATGGTGCGCGTGCACGATGTGGCAGGCACGGTGGATGTGCTGGCGGTGTGGCATGCCGTGCAGGCTGGCGACGTGCCCGAGCGGCGCGACAGCAAGCCCACGATCCGCTGGCCGGCCGACGAATAATCACAGACAACCGGATGTCGGGCGCACGCATGCGCCGATTTCCAGCAGGAGTAGGGCCATGACGCAACGCAAATACTTCGGAACGGACGGCATTCGCGGCCTGGTGGGCCAGTGGCCGATCAGCGCCGATTTCATGCTGCGACTGGGCCGCGCCGTAGGCGTGGTGCTGGCGCGCAACGGGCGCGCGCGTCCGAAAGTGGTGATCGGCAAGGACACGCGCGTGTCGGGCTACATGTTCGAATCCGCGCTGGAAGCTGGCCTTGTCGCGGCGGGCGCCGACGTTGCGCTGCTCGGCCCCATGCCCACGCCCGGCGTCGCGTTTCTCACGCGTTCGCTGCGCGCGGACGCCGGCATCGTCATCAGTGCTTCGCACAACCCGCATCACGACAACGGCATCAAGTTCTTTTCCGCGAATGGCGAAAAGCTCTCCGATGAAGTCGAACTCGCCATCGAGGAAGAACTGGAGCTGGAATTTTCCACGGTTCCCTCCGAGCAACTGGGCAAGGCCATCCGCATTGCGGATGCCGTGACGCGCTACGCCGAGTTCTGCAAATCCACCGTGGCGGAAGACTTCAACCTGCGCGGCATCAAGCTCGTGCTCGATTGCGCGAACGGTGCGACGTATCAAGTCGCACCCAAGGTGTTCTCCGAACTGGGCGCCGTGGTCACCACCATTGGCGACAAGCCCGATGGCTTCAACATCAATCGCGAGGTGGGTTCCACGCATCCGCAGGCGCTGGTGAACGCCGTGCTGGAGCAGGGTGCCGATCTGGGCATCGCCTTCGATGGCGATGGCGATCGCCTGCAGCTGGTGGACCGCAACGGCAAGCTGGGCGATGGCGACGACATCCTGTTCGTGCTGGCCCATGCCTGGCATGCCAGGGGCCAGCTGCTCGGCCCGGTGGTGGGCACGCTGATGAGCAACTACGGCCTGCAGCTCGCCCTGTCGAAGATCGACGTGAAGCTGATCCGCGCCAACGTGGGCGACCGCTACGTGCTGCAGCAGCTGAAGGAGCACGGCGGCAACCTGGGCGGCGAAACCTCCGGCCACATCCTGTGCCTGGACCGCGCCACCACTGGCGACGGCATCGTCTCCGCGCTGGCCGTGCTGGAGGCACTGGCGGGTGCCGACCTGGCCGACGCGCGCCAGGGCCTGCACAAGATGCCCCAGATCATGATCAACGTGCGCGCCGACGGTGCCCGCGAGTCCCTGACCAGCGATGCCGTGCGCGCGGCCCTGGCCGAGACCGAGCAAACCCTGGCCGGCCGCGGCCGCGTGGTGCTGCGCGCCTCGGGCACCGAACCGCTGGTGCGCGTGACCGTGGAAGCCGCCGACGAGGCCGAAGTGCGCCAGATGGCCGAAAAGCGCGCCGGTGACGTAAAATCCGCCGCAGAACGTGCGTGAGCCTGTAAAGCGTGTTCCCAGGTCGCCAAGGATTGGCCCGACGTGCCCCGCCCCTGCGGTGGCGGACAGACAAGTGGACCGCACGCACAACCTGTGGACAAGCCATGAAGAAAGTTCCGACCCTCGACATCCGTCGTTACGAGACGGATCGTGACGCCTTCGTTGCCGAACTGGGCAACGCCTACCGCGAATACGGTTTCTGCTGCATCAGCGGCCACGGCATTCCGCGCGAGCTGATCGACGGCGCCTACGATTCGTTCCAGCAGTTCTTCGCACTGCCGACCGACACCAAGATGAAGTACCACGTGCCCGGCAGTGGTGGCGCACGCGGCTACACGCCGTACAAGGTGGAAACGGCCAAGGACAGCAAGTTCGCCGACCTCAAGGAGTTCTGGCACGTCGGTCGCGAAATCCCGCGCGATTCCAAGTTCGCCGATGTCATGCCGCCGAACCTGTGGCCGACGGAAATCGACGACTTCAAGAAGAACGGCTACGGCCTGTTCGACGCGCTCGACCAGCTCGGCGCACGCGTGCTGCGCGCGCTCGCCTTGCACATCGAGCTGCCGGAAAACTTCTTCGACGACAAGATCAACCAGGGCAACTCCATCCTGCGTCCGATCCACTACCCGCCGATCACCGACGCGACCGTGCCGAACGTGCGCGCCGGTGCGCATGAAGACATCAACTTCATCACGCTGCTGGTCGGCGCCAGCGCCGAAGGCCTGGAAGTGCTCACGCGCGAAGGCGAGTGGCTGCCCATCACCACCGAAGGCGATGCCATCGTGGTGAACATCGGCGACATGCTGCAGCGCCTGACCAACCACGTGTACCCGTCCACCTCGCACCGCGTGGTGAACCCGCAGAACGACAACGCCCGCAAACCGCGCTACTCGGTGCCGTACTTCCTGCACCCGAACCCGGACGTGGTACTCGACCCGCTGCCGCAAACGGTGACCCCGGACAACCCGAGCCGCTACACCACCAGCATCACCTCCCACGAGTACCTGCTGGAACGCCTGCGCGAGATCAAGTTGATCTGATGTAAGGCGAGATCAAGTTGATCTGATGTAAGTAGAAAAGCCCGCTGCCGAAAGCCGCGGGCTTTTTTAATTCTCCCTCTCCCCTCCGGGGAGAGGGCCGGGGTGAGTCCCGAAAAGGGGATAAAGGGCGGGTGCTCGCGAAAACCATCCACCCGTGCCAATTCCTGCCTCGGTCGCGCACAAGCGCGCTCCTACAGAAACGCCCATGCGAGATTAAGTTGATCTGATGTGAATAAAAAAGCCCGCACAAAGCCGCGGGCTTTTTTCCTTCTCCCTCTCCCCTACGGGGAGAGGGCCGGGGTGAGGGGCGGGTGCTCGACAAAGCCAATCACCCATGCGAATTCCTGCTCCGGTCGCGCACAAGTGCGCTCCTACAAAAAGCCGACGACGCGAAACCACATCAAACCGCATCCCCCAAATCCCGATACCTCTTCGACTCCCGCGCCGACAACCACAACGTCAGCCGATCCGGCAGCAACTTCATCATCGCCTTGATGAAACGATTCACGCCGCCCGTCACGCGCACCACATCCCCGCGCTCCACCGCGTCGTAACCCTCACGCACCACCGCCTCCGCGCTCTGCCACATGAAGGCCGGCATCTTGTTCATCAGCTGACGCGTGCCCGTGACATCGTGGAATTCCGACCACGTAAAGCCCGGGCACAACGCACACACATTCACGCCGCGGTGGCGATTCTCCAGCGCCAACGACTGCGAGAACTTGATCAGGTACGCCTTGCTCGCCGCATACAGCGTGTGTCCCGCCGAACCCGGCACATGCCCCGCCAGCGAGGCCACATTGACGATGCGCCCGTAACCACGCTTCTGCATGCCAGGCAGCAAACGCCACGCCAGTTCCGCCGGCGCCGTCATCAACACGCGGATAAATGCCTCATGGGTCGGCCACGGCACCACGTCGAACGTGCCCGGCACGCCGTAGCCGGCATTGTTGATCAGCCAGTCCACCACCAGTCCACGTGCGTCCAGCGCATCGCACAGCTGCTTCACCGCCGCGGGATCGGCCAGGTCGGCCGGCAGCACCGTCACGTTGCACCCATGCTTGGTGCGCAACTCTTCCCCAAGGGATTCAAGCCGTTCCACGCGTCGCGCCGTCAGCACCAGGTCGTGGCCATGCGCTGCCAGTTCGCGGGCGAAGGCGGCGCCAATACCGGCGGAAGCACCCGTGACAAGACTCAGTGGGCGGGCAGGTGGCATAAAAGTGGTCTCCTTGTGGTCCATCCGATTTTTTCCGTAACGGCAATGGTTTGTGCGGTCTACGTTGCCAGTGGCATGGTCGGTCGGTAAGCTTTCGGGTTTATACGCAATGGAACACGCGCATGCGCAAGAAACTCGTCGCCGGCAACTGGAAGATGCATGGTAGCCGCAGCATGGCGACAGCCCTGGTCAGCGACATCGTTGCCGCCCTGCCCACCGCCGTCGACGTGGTGGTGATTCCGCCCTTTCCGTATCTGGGTGAACTGGCCTCGCAGCACGCCGGTTCCGGCCTGGGTTTCGGCGGCCAGGATGTGAGCGAGCACGACGGGCAGGGCGCCTATACCGGCGAAGTGTCCGCTGCCATGCTGGCCGACGTGGGTGCGCAATGGGCCATCGTGGGCCACTCCGAGCGCCGCCAGTACCAAAAGGAAAGCAACGAGCTGGTAGCCCGCAAGTTCGCCGCCGCACGCGCGGGCGGCCTTACCCCCATTCTCTGCGTGGGTGAAACGCTGGCCGAGCGTGACAGCGGGCTCACCGATGCCGTTGTGGCACGCCAGCTCAAGGCCGTGATCGAGTTGAACGGCATCGCCAGCTTCGACACCGCCGTTATCGCTTATGAGCCGGTATGGGCCATTGGCACCGGGCAAACGGCGTCGCCGGAGCAGGCGCAGCACGTTCATGCGTTCATCCGTAGCCAACTGGAAAAAGAAGATGTTATGATTGCCCGTCTGACCCGACTGCTTTACGGCGGTAGTGTCAAAGCGGCAAATGCTGCGGAATTGTTCGCACAGCCGGACGTGGATGGAGGGTTGATCGGGGGCGCCTCACTGGCATCGGCCGATTTCCTGGGAATCTGCGCGGCAGCACACTGAGCGCCACGGACTCTTAAAGAGAACCATGTTCGTCATTTTCAGCGTTTTCTACATTCTGATCGCCGCAGCGATGATCGTGCTGATCCTGATGCAGCGCGGTGCAGGTGCTGACGCGGGCTCCGGCTTCGGCGGCGGTGCTTCCGCCACGGTGTTCGGTGCACGCGGTTCGGCCAGCTTCCTCACCCGTTCCACCGCGGTGCTGGCAGCGCTGTTCTTCGCGTTGAGCCTGGGCATGGGTATCTACCTTGGCCACAACGCGCATTCGCAGAGTGACGGCGGCAGTGACCTGGGTGTGATGTCGGGTATTGCCAACAAGCCGGCGGCAACGCAGAATGCGCTCCCCGCCGCTCCGGCCAACGCGGAAATCCCGCAGGCCACCAAGCCGGCACAGGGTGATGTCCCCGCTGCCACGGCTCCGGCCAAGCCCTCGGGTGACGTGCCTGCCGCGACGGAACCGGCAAAGAAAAATTAAGTAAGACACCTGCCCAGGTGGCGGAATTGGTAGACGCACTACCTTGAGGTGGTAGCGCCGTAAGGCGTGGGGGTTCGAGTCCCCCCTTGGGCACCAATCGAAGATACCGATGCACATGCATCGATATCCCAAAGAACAAAGAAACCGCCACTCGGCGGTTTTTTTGTGCGCGCGTTTCAGACGTCCAAACTCAAGGGAGTCCATCCGCCATGCCGAAAATCCACCTGGTCGAAGGCCCCGTCGGCGCCGGCAAATCCACCTACGCTGCACAGCTGAGCAACCAACCCGCCGCGCCTGCCCTGATCCTCGATGCCTGGTTCGCCCGACTCTACAGTCCTGACCGTCCCGCTGAAGGTTTGATGCCGTGGTACGTGGAACGCAAGGAACGCTGCATCGCGCATATCTGGGCAACCGCCTTGGACATACTCGGCACAGGGCACGATGTTGTGCTTGAACTCGGACTGGTCGAGCGCGCCAGTCGCAAGCGGTTCTACGCGTTGGTGGATGACGCGGGATACGACCTCACGGTCTATCTGCTCGATGCGCCGCGTGATGTTCGGCGGGAGCGGGTGAGGCAGCGCAATCGAGAGAAGGGGCCGACTTATACGATGGAGGTGCCTGATGCGTTCTTTGAATTGGCGAGTGACGCTTGGGAGCCTATCGCTGAGGCTGAAAAAGAGTGGTGCGAAGTTCAAGTGGTAGCTTGACAGCTATCGTGCACTGCACGTCCTCGTATTATTTAGCTATGCAGTCAGCGAAACGCCGCGTATCGCAAAGAAAAGTACACTCTGACCCCGGTTTTGGTGTGTGTTAGGCCGTGACGTGTAACAGACGCGTTATATGGCGAAACCTTCCGCAGCGTGCGTAGCATTTTCGCGCGCATCCCGCGCACTCCGGAGGGGATTATGAAGCAGCTTCTGTGTTGCTTTGTCTGTTTCGGGCTGGCCGCCTGTTGCACGGAGCCTCAAAAGGTTGAAACCGTTTCGTTGGAGAACGCGATCTCCAGCGTTCGCGCTGCTATTGAAAACGGATACGCCTACTGTGCGGATACATCGCACAAATGCACTTCAAATGTTCAACTCAACACCGTCACGATTAGCCTCGCCTTGGCAAGTACGAACGGGCAAGAAGTGGATGTCGCGTTACCTGGTAAGTACCCATTTAGCCTCGGTGGTAAGGGCACGTTTTCCGAATCGACCACGAACACGATCACGCTCGTTTGGCAGAACCCTTGTCTGGTCGCCACGAAGGGCGATTCGACGGGCAGCCCAGACCAAAAGCCTGGTGGCGGAGGCAAGGGTGATCGATCTCAGAGGTCGAACTCGGACAGTTCCCAGACATCCAAACCTGATCCTTACGGATGCGATGTTGCGGGCGGGCACACGATGTTCCAGACGCAGGACGTCGCCCCTCGTAAGTATTGACCTGACCAGTCGGGTAGGCGCTACGACCAGCGACTTAATGGCCGGCGCGCTTACCAATACATAAACAAAGCTACTTTCTGAGCCCCGACCTGTGCGGGGCTTTTCTTTTGCGTCTGCTGGTGAAGCTATGAAACTTGGCATGTACTTCACACTCGACGAGATGACGGCGTCGGCGGAAGCGAAGCGCTGCGGCATTTCGAACGTACCCGGCCCGATCGAAGTTGCCGCATTGGGTGCGCTGGTGAAGACAGTGCTCGACCCACTTCGCGCAGCCTTGGGTATTACGAGAACGAGAAGTTGGCAGCGTATCGGCATGAAGCCATTGCCCCGAGCTGTCCAGGGTGGGTGGGAGCAACCCCGCAGCGATCCCTCTTATCCTGCTTGCCTTGGCATTTATATTGTTAAGCTTGCTTGCATTAATTGGATGGTTGGCTGCTAAGATATCAAAAGTCGCGGATATCTTAGGAGGTCCCTTGGACGCAATTTCGCAGCAAGAAGCCGAATTGAAGTGGATGGAAGCCGGAAACGTCTTCACTCCGGGCTCGCCCGTCAGCACTCGTGACCTGTTCGCTGGCCGACGCGATCAGCTTCAAGAGATCATGGGTGCTATTTCTCAACGTGGTTACCACGCGGTCCTCTACGGGGAGCGTGGCGTTGGGAAGACGTCCCTTTCCAACATTCTTGTGACGATTCTGGGCGCGATGCCCCAGGCTTCGCTGATCGGTCGCGTAAACTGCGATGCGGGGGACACCTTCAGCAGCATTTGGCACAAAGCGCTCAGGGATATCTCGTTCACTAATCCCCAGCGGGGCATTGGTTTCAATGCTGCCGACACCGTCGCACATACCCCGGTTTCTGCGACTCTTCCAACGGTGGTGCAGCCGGACGACATTCGGCGGACATTGTCAGATCTGTCGCGTCATGCCCGTGTTCTCATAATCCTTGACGAATACGACCGAATCGTTGATCGACAGGTCGCGACACTCGTTTCGGACACAATCAAGGCGCTCTCGGATTTTGGTGTCGATGCAACGGTGTTGATCATTGGTGTCGCGGATACCATCGATGACCTCATCGAAGGCCATCAGTCTATTGAGCGTGCCGTGGTGCAGATCCCGATGCCACGCATGTCTGACGAGGAAATTGCCGAGATTTTAGATACCGGCGTTAGCAAGTTGGGCATGCAGATGGATGGCGGGGCTCGAGCTCACCTTGTCCATCTCACACAGGGCTTGCCTTATGTTGCACATCTGCTTGGCTTGCATACAACCAGGGTTGCGCTCCAAGGCCACGCGAGGACCATCACGAGATCCCACGCCGACCAGGGAATCCAGCGTTCGTTAGAGCAGTGGCAACAATCGATTCGAACGGCCTATGTTGATGCAATCAGAAGCCCTCAGCCCGTAAATCTCTTTAAGGAAGTTTTACTGGCGTGTGCATTGGCTGAAACGGACGAGCTCGGTTACTTCAGTGCGTCGAGTATTCGTGCGCCCCTTAAGCAGATTACCGGTCGGCTTCTCGACATTCCTAGCTTTGCCCGGCATCTCAAGGAGTTTAGTACCGAGGGTAGAGGGGGGATCATTGAGCGAGTAGGCACTGCCCGCAAGCTTCGCTATCGCTTTACTAGCCCCCTTATGCGGCCCTACATCATCATGCGTGGCTACGACGACGGCCTGCTCAAATGACAGCCAAACAGAGGGGGGAAGAGCGCCATGCCGTTAGCACAAGCGTTGGCTTTAATCGGCTCGGTGGTAACGATCGTGTTAGCGATGTACGGGTTGGACGCGTGGCGGCGTGAGCACGCTGGCCGACGTAGCATTGAGTTGGCGGAAGAGACGCTAGCCATGTTTTACGAAGCAGCGGACGCCTTGGAACACGTCCGAAATCCTGGCTCGTTTGGGTCGGAATATCGAGATCTAGTTCGCGACCCTAACGAATCCAATGCCGAATTTGATGCGCGCCGAAAGGCTTCCATCGTGTTCACGAGGTTTTCGGAGCATAGCGATCTGTTCAATCGAATTCACGCAATGCGATACCGCTTTATGGCTCAGATTGGAAAAGCTCAAGCAGCTCCATTCGATGAGCTTCGACGTATCGTCAATGATGTGCAGGCCGCGGCCAGAATGCTCACTCGGCTATGGCCCAGGAATACCTTCAAGGATGAAGCCGCGTTTCTTGCCCATCAGGAGCTGGTCAACAAATATGAGGCTGTTTTTGGGTGGACACTGCCTGAAGAAGACCCGATTCGACCGCGCATGGATGCAATCCTCAAAGACATAGAGGGCACCTGCCGCGGGGTCATTACTGGAAAGGGATCGCTCTACAGGCTTATTAAGCTGCCCATTCGGTCATCATGACCTAGCCAAGCTGCCACGCCATGGTGATGGGGACCTCCCAATCCTCCTCCTGTGCGGGAAAGGGCGATTGGCTGTCGAATGTCTAAACCGGCAATCTTTTTGCGGTGATTTTTACGGTGAGACTGAAACAGAGGCAAAGAAAAAGGGCTTGCATCGCTGCAAGCCCTTGTTTCTTGGCGGAGAGGGTGGGATTCGAACCCACGGTGGGCTTACACCTACGCCTGATTTCGAGTCAGGTGCACTAATCTGCGTATGCTTTGTATACAGAATGCAGGGGCTATGAGATTGGGCAATTGAAGCAGCTTCAGGTGCCACGCCATGGTTGCTCAACATCGTCTTAAAGGCTTGGGCAGGTACATCTTGGGACTGGGGGTCATGGCGATGGCCGTGGTTTGCCTGGTCTGGGGAAATTTTGATCCTGGGCAGCCTGTGCCCAAGGATTTCCCTTATCGAGTTGTGTTCGCTTATGCCGCCGCAGTTTTCATGCTGATTTCCGGCGCCGCGCTTGCGTGGCGTCGCACTGCGATGTCTGGCGCTGTCGCGCTGTCCGCATATTTCCTGTTTGTCGTCGTAGTGCTGATGAATGGCCGCTCGGTGCTTGCTCACTACACGGAGTTCGGCAGCTACAGCGGCACGGCGGAGCAGTTGGCGATTGCGGCGGGGGCTTGGATTGTTTTTGCCCGTAACGCCAGGTTGGATGCGCAAACGGCAGCGCGGTTTGTGCGAGTGGGGCAGGTGGTGTTTGGCATCTGTGCCATCTTGTTTGGCGGCGCGCATTTTGCGTACATGAATCTGACGGCGCCGTTGGTGCCTGCGTGGTTGCCGCCGGGTCAGACGTTCTGGGCGTATGCGACTGGCGTTGCGCAGATCGCGGCAGGGTTGGCGATAGTGACGGGGGGTTGGGCGCGGTTGGCGGCGGTGTTGCTGACGGTGATGTATGTGTCGTTTACGGTGTTGGTGCACGTGCCGACGCTGTTGGCGGATTCGTCCAAGTTTTTCAACTGGACGGAGAACGCGTTGAACCTTGCGCTGATTGGCGTTGCGTGGGTGGTGGCAGATTCGCTGGCTTGGTCGAAGCAAGGACGGCCATAAGCTGGCGAGTTACCGCGTGCATCGGTGGATTCTCGAAAGATCGGGTGAAGCGCAGAAGCTGGTAAGTGCACGCGCTCGCGTGGCCGAGCGTTCACTGGTATCCAATCGCGCAGTGCTTGCACGCCGCCCTGCCAGGCGTGGCGTGCCGGATCACCATCCGTCACGCCACAGGGGCGATCAACTGGCGCGCGGTGCGCTCACGTCGGCGGGTGGCCGACTATTCCCGGGTTACACGGCGTGGCTTGCGCAGCGGGCGCGGGGCTGTGGTGACAGCGTGGGGCTCGCGGGTGGTCGCCCGTCTCTTTGCGGGATTCGCGTGGTCGCGCGCAGAGGCACACCTCGGTCCCGGTGGGCGAGGTGGTTGTCACCTAGGCGATTCGTGAGCGACGCGCCGTGCGTGGGCTCGGCCGTGTAGGGGAATGTCGTGAGGTGGTCGTCTTGTGTAATAGACGCGCGTGCGCGTGCCTTATGATCCGGCGTAGCCATGATCAACTCCTTAGAAGTTGGTTTGGTTAGCGGGTCGCATGGGGTCCTATGCCCATGCGGCCCGCGCTACTCACGGCACTGCTGCCGTGGCCGCTCGCAAAACCCCGTCCGAAGACACCCGCGAGCAGCCCGCACAAACTAGCAAGGTTCGCCGCGCAACGCGGGTGCCGTTTGTAGGCGTCGCGCTGCGGCGGCGCGTCAGGATTTGTCTTTCACTTTGAAGGCTTGCGGCCCACAAGCGGTGGCTTGTTTCATCGCGTGGTTGCTGACGAACGTATAGTGTTTGCGACGTCGGTGAGCGGGAGCGGCGAATGCCTCGACTCCAACAACACGTATCGCGTGCCATCGCACTGGGTTTGCGTGCGCAGAAGGGTGCGGCCGTTGCGGTGGGTGTGACGCTTGAGCATGGCGAGCCGCGCGTGATGTTTTCCACGCTGCTTGCGTGCAGTGAAGATGGCGATGCGCTTTCCATCGCGCCGTATACCCTCGCGGCTGGTATGCCGCGCGATCCGAAGGGCAGGGCGACGGCGGAGGCGCTCGCTGCCGTTGCCGAAGGGCGTCGGGGTCAGGATGCGTTGGCGACACGCGGCTTGCAGGCCTTGCTGGATGATTTGCGTGCGCAGGGATACACGTCCGTCTCCGCGGCGTTGCTGGTGAATCGCGCGGGCTGGATTACCGATCTGCTCCAATACAGCCTTGCCTGGGCGGAGCATGTGCCCGTGGCCGAGCTGATGGGCGTGCGCGACGCGATGCGCGCAGCGTGCGGGCAGTGCGGCATCGAACTCACGGAGCTGGACGAGAAGTCGCTTCCCGAGGTGGCGGGCGCCGCGCTTGGCCTGCCTGCCGACGCCATGCCGGAACGCCTGAAGGCGCTGGGTGCCTCGGTTGGCCGGCCTTGGCGCAAGGAGCAGAAGCTGGCCTGCCTGTCGGCGTGGCTGTTGGCGGCCGGCCTGGGCTGACGTCCCCTTGCCGCGGGTTCCATGGCGTGGCGCAGGGTGTTGTGGCGCGCTGGCACGCTCCTTGTATCTCCCTGGGTAACCCGAACCATTCCATCCCCGGCGTCATGCCCGTTGGTTCTTGAGTACCACGCCTTCCACGGCGTGGAACGGGCATGGCTGTGCGTCCAACAAGTGGTTGATGACATGGAAATGAACTTCACGCTGGTCGATGAGCAAGGCGAGCCCGTTGAAGTGTTCTGCGAGGTGTTCGAGCGCGGCGAGGCGGTGTATTGGCGTGCGTGGCTGTATGGCTTTGCGTCGCTGCTGGACACGCTGGAAGGGCGCGCTGCCGACGACACGGCCATTCCCGGCATGATCCAGGCGGAAATCCTGCTGCGCGGCATCCGCGCGCATGCTGACCTACAGCGGCAGTAACTGACCCGATGCATCCGGGATGGCGTGCGTGCGCCATGCCGCTACCATCCATCGATCCGAGGCCGGAGCGGTGTCATGGCGAATAAAAACGAACGTTGGCTTGCCGGGCAATGTTTCTGCGGCCACGCCCGCTACCGGGTGCAGGATGCGTTTCTCTACGCCGCCAATTGCCATTGCTCGCAATGCCGGCGCACCACGGGTTCGGCGTTCAAGCCTTTTGCCGGCATCGAGCGGGAAAAGCTGTCGATGGTGCAGGGTGCCGATGCATTGCTGATCGTGGGCGAGGCGGAAGGGCACGATGCGCATTGCGCGCGGTGCGGTTCGCTGTTGTATTCAGTGGTGCGCGACGGCGCTTTCGTGCATGTGGCCATGGGAACGCTGGTGGATGCGCCTTCCATTCGACCCAGCAAGCACATCTTTACCGGTTCGAAGGCGCCGTGGTTCACCATCACCGACGATCTTCCCCAGTTCACCGCCTTCCCGGACTGACATGAAAAACCCCGCCTCGGCGGGGTTGTTTCGTTTCAGGCGCTGATGGCCGGCGATGACTGGAGCCGGCTTTGGTACGTGGCGTCCGTTTCCCGATACAGACCCGACCAAGGGTCCAGCACGTAGCCATCGGTGGGTTCCGGTGACACGCGCCGTGCGTGGGGGTGTTCCGCGCCGGCAATCAGGGCATCAAGGGTCGTGGGATCCATATGCTCTCCTCGTGGTTGTCGCGTGGGAAGTTCAGGCTAACGAGGTGTTCGTTGATGCGCGGTTAAAGCTGCGCACGAAAATCGCGAACGCAAAACTTATGAAATTCCTAGGAATCGCGGGACTTGACGATCTCGTGACACGCAGCAACCCAAGGCCTCCGCCGCATGAAGGTTCGATGGCAAACGCCGGTTTTTTCGACATGTCGGCGAGTCGTGCCACAATGCTTGCCCCGCATCGCCGCGACCTACCTTGCGATGGCCATCAATAAAGACGCCTTTCGGCAGTTCCAGGATGAACTGGCCGCACTCGACAAGGATCAGGAAAAGCGTCGCAAGATGGCGACGGAAACGCCTATGGAACTGGCTCGCCGCGAGTTCCAGGAACTGCGCGAGCGCTATAAGTTGACCGTGGCCGACGTGGTGGCGTTTTTCCCGGAAGAGGAAGGCGTGGCCTATCTGCAGGGCCTGATCGCCGCCTCCGAAGCCGCACCGCGCAAGCGTCGCGTCAGCCGCAAGGCCGCCGGGCAGGATCAGGACTAAGCGCACTTTGCCGGCGACGGCGGGGACGCTAGCATCCGGCGTTCCTTCTGCGAGGTGTCCGGATGTTGCGCTACGCGTTTGCTGCCGTGCTCATATTCGTGGGCGTCAATGCCCGCGCGCAGGACGTCAAGGACGTCACGCCGACCGTGTTTGCCCCCGGTGTCATTTCCGGCCCGCTGCACGACAGCGCGCCTGCCTTCACGCCCGACGGGCGCACGGTGTACTTCACGCGCAGTGACGGCACGAACTCCACTATCCTGGTGAGCCACCTCGACAACGGGCACTGGTCCGCGCCGGCTACCGCGCCGTTCTCCGGTCAATGGAGCGACATGGAGCCGACCATGTCGCCGGACGGGCGCTTCCTTGTCTTCATCTCCAATCGCCCAAAAAAGCCGGGCGGCAAACCGCTGGACGGTTTCTTCATGGGGCGCAGTATTCCCGGGCGCGGCGGCAACCTGTGGAAGGTGATGTGGGACAACGGCAAGTGGAGTGCGCCGGTGCGTTTGCCCGATACCGTCAATCGCAGCGATTCCACGTTTGCGCCCAGCGTGGCAGCGGATGGCAGCCTGTATTTCATGCATCCGGCGGCGGATCCCAAACACTTCCAGCTGTTCCGTGCGGGTTGGCACCATGGCACGTATGACGAACCGCAGGCGTTGCCTTTCAGCGATGGACACGTCACGGATGTCGATCCGGCGGTGGCGCCGGATGAATCGTTCGTGGTGTTTGGTTCCAACCGTTCGCCGGCGCGGCAGATCGATCTTTTCATCGTGTTTCGCGACAACGGCGAATGGGGCGTGCCGATTCACCTGGGTAATGGCGTGAACAGCGCGGGCTCGGATGCGGAAGCGCGTTTGAGCCCGGACCATCAGACGCTTTATTTCGCCAGCGATCGCCTGGTGGATATTGCACCGGGCACGGTGCGTGCCGATTGGGACAATGGCAAATACAACATCTGGCAGATTCCGTTGACGCCGTGGCTGGACGCGCACGCCAAGGCGACGCACTGAGTGCAGCGGCCTTGCGTTTTGCTGTGTTCGTGACGCATCCGTAACAAACGTTTTGAGATACAGACGTCCAATCCTTCAAGGACGTCGATCATGATCGAGCAGATTCAGGGCTTGCCGGCGGGAGCGCTGGGTTTTCGCGCAAGCGGGCAGGTAACGGCCACCGATTATTCGCGCGTGCTGGTGCCTGATATCGAGGCAGCGTTCGCCATCAATCGCAAGCTGCGGCTGCTGTATCACATCGGCCCGGAGTTCACTGGCTTCGATGCGGGTGCCATGTGGGAAGACGCGCAGTTGGGGCTGCGCCATTTCAGCGGCTGGGATCGCGTGGCGCTGGTGACGGATGTGCACTGGTTGCGCGTTACCGCGACGGCCATGGGGTTCGCGGTACCTGCGGAGTTCAAGCTGTTTTCCAACGCGCAACTGGACGAGGCCATGGCCTGGATCGGCGAGCCGCGCCCCGTCGACGACGATGGGAACAAATGAAACTTTTTTCGCGCTTGTCACGCAGCGCAACATGTGATGAAGTCAGCTCCATGTCACGCATCCACGCCACGCTTGTCGCCATGACCGCCGCCTCCGGCGCGGCTGGCGACTGCATGCGCGCGCTGAACAATAACAACGCCAATAACAATACCCGCAACCACGGGTGGGCCGGCGTGTAAGCAACAAGCAACACATACACACGCAGAAGGCCCGCTCCCAGCGGGCCTTTTTGTTTTTCCACGGCATGAAAACCACACCAGGGAATCACCATCATGTGTTCGATCTTCGGCATGTTCGACCTGCAACCCGGCGATGACCTGGCGGCGTTGCGCCAACAGGCGCTGGAACTCTCACAGCGCCAGCGTCATCGCGGACCGGACTGGAGCGGCGTGTTCGTGGATGCCGGTGTCATCCTGGTGCACGAGCGACTGGCCATTGTCGATCCGGCAAGCGGTGCGCAGCCGTTGCGTTCGCGCGATGGCGCGCTGGCGCTGGCGGTGAATGGCGAGATCTACAACCATCGCGAACTGCGCGCGGCGAGCGGCTATGACTTCACCACCGGATCGGACTGCGAAGTGATCAACGCGTTGCATCGCGATCACGCATCGCCGGTGGAGTGGGTGTCCCAACTCAACGGCATCTTCGCCTTTGCGTTGTGGGACAGCAGCCAGTCGCGCTACGTGATTGCGCGCGATCGCATTGGCGTTTGTCCGCTTTACTGGGGACACGATGGCGAAGGTCGCTTGTGCGTGGCATCGGAGATGAAAGCCTTGGTGGGCGTGTGCCAGGACGTGGCGCCGTTTCCCCCGGGGCATGTGTACGATAGCGCGGATGGTGAGCTTCGTCGTTATTACCGGAAATCGTGGCGTGATTACGCGCAGACAACGGGGCACGACGTGCCGCTGCCGCAGCTGCGCGAAGCGTTCGAGCAGGCGGTGCATCGCCAGCTGATGACCGACGTGCCTTACGGTGTTCTGCTGTCCGGTGGTCTCGATTCGTCATTGGTGGCCGCATGCGCCGCGCGTTTCGCGCGGCATCGCGTGGAAGAAGACGACCGCGCCGAAGCCTGGTGGCCGCGCCTGCATTCCTTCGCCATTGGACTGGAAGGATCACCGGACCTTGCCGCCGCACAGGTGGCGGCCGATGCGCTGGGTACGGTGCATCACGGCTTCGTCTACACGTTTTGGGAAGGGCTGGACGCGTTGCCGGAAGTGATCCGTCACATCGAAACGTACGACGTCACCACCATTCGTGCGTCCACGCCCATGTATCTGCTCGCCCGACGCATCAAGGCGATGGGCGTGAAGATGGTGCTGTCGGGTGAAGGCTCCGATGAAATCTTCGGCGGCTACCTGTACTTCCACAAGGCACCGTCGGCCGAGGCGTTTCACGAGGAAACCGTGCGCAAGCTGGATGCGTTGCACAGCTACGACTGCCTGCGCGCCAACAAGTCGATGATGGCGTGGGGCGTGGAAGCGCGCGTGCCATTCCTGGATCTCGAATTTCTGGACGTGGCGATGGGCATGGATGCACGCCACAAGATGGCGGGGCAGGGACGCATCGAAAAGGCCGTGCTGCGCGAGGCGTTCCAGGGCGCGTTGCCGGATGAAATCCTGTGGCGCCAGAAGGAACAGTTCAGCGACGGCGTGGGCTATGGCTGGATCGATGGACTCAAGGCACATGCGGAGCAGGCGGTAAGCGATCGCGAATTTGCCGCGGCGGCGGCGCGCTTCCCGCACAACACGCCGGCCACGAAGGAGGCGTATCTGTATCGACGCATCTTCGAACGCTTCTATCCCGGTCAGGCCTGTGCGGAGACAGTGCCGGGCGGCAAATCCATCGCGTGTTCCTCGCCGGCGGCACTGGCGTGGGACCCGGCGTTCGCCAACGCGGCCGATCCTTCCGGCCGCGCCGTGCGTGGCGTGCATCAACAGGCGTTGGCGTAGGGCGCGCTCATCGCAGGTTGGAGTGAAGCAGGAAGCACTGGTGCTGGTGACGGAAGTCCAGGAGGAAATCCATGTCGCGCAGCGCACCTGCACCGAGCGTGATGGGATGCTTGGCGTTGTCCGCGTCGGTGTACACGCGGAAGGTGATGTCGAACGGCTGGCCAGCGATGGTCAGCTTCACCTTGGCGTCGTCGGCGTTGGCGAATTCGTGCCTGCCGCCGATATCGTGCATGGCGGTCTTGTCGCGACGGAGCGTGGTGACTTCATCCAGCGCCACGCGCGTGCCGATCAGGTAGTTGTGGGCGCCGGTGTCCAGCATCACTGACTGCGGCGCGTCGTTCACCAGCAACCGCGGGTAGAGGCGCAGTGCCTCGCCCCATGGCGTGCTGCTCACCAGCATGGGCGTGTCGCAGGCCGGGGCGGTGGCATCCTTGCCGAGGATCTGCAGCGTGCTGCTGCTGATCTTCAGCGTGCCCAGCGGCGCGACCAGGTTGCCGCCGATCAGCACGATGGGATCGGGCACTACCGTCACGGGTACGTTGTGCAGGGTGATGCCGCCAAAGCTAAGCGTTTCCAGCACGCCGGCCTGGCTGGGGACGTTCTTCGCCAGCCAGCCGTTGACGTGGCCGGTCTTGTCGAGCGGTTTGACCGCCAGGCGTTCGGCTTCTTCACGGCCGACGATGAAATCACTGGCGCCGGTGTCGAGCATGGCGGTGAGCTCGTGGCCGTTGGCGGATACCTTGAAGCGGGGAATGGCGGATGTCTCGTCGAGCTTCAGCGTGACATCGCCGGAAGGAATCTCGTAGGACAGCGGCGCCACGTCGGCGCGACCGTCCAGATAGGCCTGCATGTTGTCCAGGCGCCGCTCCACGCGATGGCCGCGGTACCGGCTGATCAGATCACGCTCGGCCTGGGTGGCCTCGGCCGCTCGCCCGGCCAGGGTGAGGTTGCCCACGCGGAACTGGCCGCAGGAAAGCGCCAGGCCGGGACGGCTGTCGAACAGCGCGTCCTCGCAGGCCTTGGCATCGGCCGATGCTGCGTCCAGGTTGAAGTGGACGCGCTCCAGTGCCATTGCGGTCCAGACGTGGACGACAGGGTCGGTAGCGGTCTGGTAGAGCTGGGTGAGCGTGGCGGCATCGGCCTTTTGCATGGCGTCCGTCACCACCTTGAGCTGGGCGTTCATGTCCGCCGGGCTTTCCGAGCCGGGCTGGGGCGCCATGCGTGGCGTGCCGTCGTCGGCCCATGCCGCCACGCCCGCGCCAAGTGCCAGGGCTGCGCCGAGCGCCATGACCAATCTGCCGTTCCGTCCGCTGCCCATGCCGTGCTCCTTCGTTGGCCATGTATCCGGGTGGCTGTCGTCCGGACAGCCATGAAGGCGCATGAACGCAAATGTTTCGTGACGGTTTACACCGCGGCGCTTAGCGGGGCGGGGAGCTCCTCTGGTATCCTAGAGGGCTGCTGATCCGGAACTTAAACCACATGATCGAGACCAATCCGATCCTTGCGCAGATTGCGGACCTGAAGGGCCGCGTCGAGTCGCTTAGGGGGTATCTTTGACTACGCCACCAAGCGTGAGCGTCTCGAAGAAGTAAGCCGCGAACTGGAAAGTCCCAACGTGTGGGACGATCCGCCGCGCGCGCAGGAGCTGGGCCGCGAACGCGCCCGCCTGGACACCATCGTCAACGGCATCGACACGCTGACCAATGGTCTGGCCGATGCCGGCGAACTCGTCGAGATGGCTGCCGCCGACAACGACGAATCCACCGTGCAGTCCGTGGTCGACGACCTGAAGGGTCTCGACGCGCAGGTGAGCAAGCTGGAATTCCAGCGCATGTTCTCCGGCAAGATGGACGCCAACAACGCCTTCGTGGACATCCAGGCCGGTGCCGGTGGCACCGAGGCGCAGGACTGGGCGGAAATCCTGCTGCGCATGTACCTGCGCTGGGCCGAGTCGCGCGGCTGGAAGGTCGAGCTGATGGAAGTCTCCGGCGGCGAAGTGGCGGGCATCAAATCCGCCACGTTCCGCGTGGAGGGCGACTACGCGTACGGCTGGCTCAAGACCGAAATCGGCGTGCACCGCCTGGTGCGCAAGAGCCCGTTCGATTCGGACAACCGTCGCCACACCAGCTTTACCTCGGTGTTCGTGTCGCCGGAAGTGGATGACGACATCGACATCGACATCAACCCGGCCGACCTGCGCACGGACGTGTACCGTTCGTCCGGTGCCGGTGGTCAGCACGTCAACAAGACCGAATCGGCCGTGCGTATCACGCATATCCCGACCAATACGGTCGTGGCCTGCCAGACCGAGCGCAGCCAGCACGCCAACCGCGACCGCGCCATGAAAATGCTGGCCGCGAAGCTGTACGAGCTGGAGCTGCAGAAGCGCAACGCCGAGAAGGATGCGCTGGAAGCCTCCAAGTCCGACATCGGCTGGGGCAGCCAGATCCGCAACTACGTGCTGGACCAGAGCCGCATCAAGGATCTGCGTACTGGCATCGAGCGTTCGGACACGCAGAAGGTGCTGGATGGCGATCTCGACGAATTTGTCGAGGCGAGCCTGAAGTCCGGCCTGGATGCCGGTGCCAAGCGCGTGGATGCCTGATTTGGAGAGATGAGAGACGAGTCGCGAGGGCGCAAGGATGATGACTTATCGCGATCTCGTTGCCTGGCAATTAGGCATGGATCTGGTTGAACGGGTTTATGCATTGACTGCCGGGCTTCCGTCGGACGAGCGATTCGGGATGGTTTCGCAACTCCGGCGGTCTGCGGTTTCCATCCCATCCAATATTGCGGAAGGACATTCGCGCGACAACACCAAGGATTTCATCCGGTTTGTTTCCATCTCGCGCGGTTCACTGGCAGAACTCGAAACCCAGATTCTCCTTGTGCAGCGCTTAAAATGGTTATCTGCCGAGCAAGTGGACGCAGCCTTGGTATGTTGTGATGAATTGGGTCGTGTCTTGCGCGGCCTGCGAAAATCGCTCGACAACAGACTTGCCGCGAAACGTCGTTAGTGCGCCCTCGTAACTCGCCCCTCGTCCCTGAGAAAAAACCATGACTGACCAGAACAACGACAACGCTTCGCCAATCCAGGACGAAAACAAACTCATCGCCGAGCGTCGCGAGAAACTCAAAGCGCTGCGTGGCCAGGGCGTGGCGTTTCCGAACGACTTCAAGATCGACGCGTTCACCGGCGACTTGCAGGCCGAGTTCGCCGACGCCGAGAAATGGACGGCCGAAGCCATCGAAGCGCTGGGTCGCCAGGTGAAGGTGGCCGGCCGCGTCATGCTGAAGCGCGACCAGGGCAAGGTGGCCTTCGTGCAGATGCAGGACGTCAACGGTCGCATCCAGCTGTTTATCCACCAGGGCACGGTGGGCGAGGAGACCTACAAGGCGTTCAAGACCTGGGACATGGGCGACATCGTGGGTGCCGAAGGCACGCTGATGCGCACGCGCACCGGCGAGCTGTCGGTGAAGGTGGAAAAGCTGCGCCTGCTCACCAAGAGCCTGCGCCCGCTGCCGGACAAGCATCACGGCATGGCCGACGTGGAGCAGCGCTACCGCCAGCGCTACGTCGACCTGATCGTCACCGAGGAAGCGCGCCGTACGTTCGCGCAGCGCTCCAAGATCATCGGCTTCATCCGCAAGTGGCTCGAAGCCGAGCCGCGCCGCTTCATGGAAGTGGAAACGCCGATGATGCACGTGATTCCCGGCGGCGCCACGGCGCGTCCGTTCGTGACGCATCACAACGCGCTGGACATGGATCTGTACCTGCGCGTGGCGCCGGAGCTGTACCTGAAGCGCCTGGTGGTGGGCGGTTTCGATCGCGTGTACGAGATCAACCGCAACTTCCGCAACGAAGGTGTGTCCACGCGCCACAACC
Organism: Dyella sp. C11; assembly: GCF_003121485.1. Taxonomy (GTDB): domain Bacteria; phylum Pseudomonadota; class Gammaproteobacteria; order Xanthomonadales; family Rhodanobacteraceae; genus Dyella. Next base: position 133,537 of record NZ_QAVX01000003.1, read on the forward strand.
CCGAATTCACCATGCTCGAGCTGTACCAGGCCTACGCCACGTACACCGAGATCATGGACATCACCGAGGAAGTGATCCGCGAAAGCGCGAAGAACGTCATCGGCACCACCAAGCTGATGTGGGAAGGCAACGAGATCGACGTCGGTCCCGCGTTCCGTCGCTGGAGCATGGAAGACGCCGTGCTTGAGCTGAACCCGGACATCAAGCGCGACGACCTGCGCAATCGTGACGTGATGGCCGCTCACGCCAAGCGCCTCGGCTGCCAGGTGAAGGACGGTTTCGGCTGGGGTCGCCTGTTGCTGGAAATCTTCGAGAAGACGGTGGAGCACACGCTGATCCAGCCGACCTTCATCACCGATCATCCTGTGGAAATCTCACAGCTGGCGCGCGAAAGCGACACCAACCCGGGCATCACCGACCGCTTTGAGTTGTTCATCAACGCCAAGGAGCTGGCCAACGGCTTCTCCGAGTTGAACGACCCGGAAGATCAGGCCGCGCGTTTCCAGAAGCAGGTGGAAGCCAAGGCCGGTGGCGACGACGAAGCCATGCACTTCGACGCCGATTACATCCGCGCGCTGGAAGTGGGCCTGCCGCCGACCGGCGGCCTGGGCATCGGCATCGACCGCCTGGTGATGCTGCTGACCGGCTCGGTATCGATCCGCGACGTGCTGCTGTTCCCGTACATGCGTCCGGAGGCGTAAGCCTCGCCCGGAAGAAAAAAGCCCGGCAAATGCCGGGCTTTTTTTATCAGCGGTGTGCGCGCAAGCGATATCGAAGCAGCGCCGACTGCAGCACGTTCACGGCGCTGGAGGCAGCCCAGTAAAGCCCGAGCCCTGCTGCGGCGTGCCACACGACGATGAAGGAAACCAGCACGGGCAATAGCTGCAGCGCGGTCTTCATCTGTGCGGACATGGCCGGGTTGAGCGTGATCGCGGCATAGCTCAATACGGCAACCAGGAAGGCGAGCAGCACATCCGGGCGCGCCAGCCGTGGAATCCACAAGAACGAGCCTGCGCCGCCCAGACCCTGGCGGATGGCGTTGTAAACGCCCAGACCCAAAGGCGCCTGCACCAGCGCCGTGATCAAGCCGCCACCCATGACCGAACCGATGCCATGCTCACGATAGAGCGCACGCATGGCGTTCGCGTGAGCGAGTGCATCGTCGGCGTGTCGTTTGGACAAGGCTTCAAGCTGGGGCTTGAGCTCCTCCATCTTGCGTCGCTGATGCCAGCCCTGTTCGGCTGCGCGCAGCGTCCAGGGCAGCAGCCCCAGACGCACTATCAGTGCCAGCACGATGATCGCCAGGCCATAGCTGTCGCCCAGGCCGTGCGCCAAGCCTGCAAGCAGGTGAGCGATCCAGCCGACAAAACCGTTCCACAGTTCCATACACGTCCTCCCTATGTGGTTTTCCCCGAAGCGGCCCGCGTGGCGCAGCCGGCTTCCGGGCGACATGGGAACGGCCTCTGCGAATGCAAGGTTGTGAGGTGCCGGGTGGCGCGGTCGGCTAAACTTCTCCGATTCGTCTTGCAGGAGGTCGCCATGTGGTTTGCCATTGTCGGTACCGACGTCCCCGATTCGCTGGAAAAACGCAAGGCCGCCCGTCCGGCCCACATCGAGCGCCTGCAGAAGCTGCTGGCTGAAGGCCGCCTGCTGGTGGCCGGCCCGTTCCCGGCCATCGACTCCAACGATCCGGGCCCGGCGGGTTTCACCGGCAGCCTGATCCTGGCGGAATTCCCGTCGCAGGCCGAGGCGGAAGCGTGGGCCAAGGTCGATCCGTACGTGGATGCCGGCGTCTATGCCAGCGTCAGCGTGAAGCCGTTCATCAAGGCGTTGCCCTCGGCATGAGCGCATCGATGGCGGAACAGATTCGCGAGCGCCTGCAGCAGGCGCTCGATCCCGTCGAGCTGGACGTGCTGGACGAGGGGTACAAGCACGCGGGCCACGCCAACGAGGGGAAGGGGCATTTCCACGTGCGCATCGTCAGCGCGGCCTTCGCCGGCCAGCTGCCGATCAAGCGTCACCGCCTGGTGTATGCAGCCCTCGATGGCCTGATGGACAACGGCATCCACGCGCTGTCCATCGATGCCAAGGCGGCCGGGGAATAGGGCGATTAGCGCCATGATCGTCGTCCCAGCGAAAGCTGGGACCCAGTGACTTCTTGCTCACAGCGGGCTGCTTAAGGCGCTGGATTCCTGCTTTCGCAGGAATGACGAGCTTGGATCGCTAAATAAACTCTTTTATAACGATGGCTTACACGCCATAGTTAAAGTTGAACATCGAGCCTGGCTGCATTGCGGCTGGGCCCTGCGTTTGGCACAGTGACCCATCGCCCGGGCTGCCGGGTTCTCACCTCTCCCGCGGACGCCCGCATGCGCCTGACCACGATCAAACTCGCCGGTTTCAAGTCCTTCGTGGACCCGACCACCTTGCACCTGCCGACCAACATGACGGGTGTGGTGGGTCCCAATGGTTGCGGCAAGTCCAACATCATCGACGCCATTCGCTGGGTAATGGGCGAGAGCGCGGCCAGCCGCCTGCGCGGTGACTCGCTCACTGACGTGATCTTCTCTGGCTCCAACGCGCGCAAGCCGGTGGGCCAGGCGACGGTGGAGCTGATCTTCGATAACTCCGACGGCACCATCCAGGGCGAATACGGGCAGTACGCCGAGATCTCGGTGAAGCGCCAGGTGACGCGTGATGGCCAGTCCGCGTACTTCCTCAATGGCGCGCGTTGCCGTCGTCGCGACATTACCGACCTGTTCCTGGGCACGGGCCTGGGCCCGCGCAGCTACTCGATCATCGAGCAGGGCATGATCAGCCAGATCGTCGAGGCCGCGCCCGATGAACTGCGCACGCATCTGGAAGAAGCGGCCGGTATTTCCAAGTACAAGGAGCGCCGCAAGGAAACCGAGAGCCGCATCAAGTCCACCCGCGAAAACCTCGACCGCGTGCGTGACGTGCGCGACGAAGTGGACAAGCAGCTCGAACACCTGAACCGTCAGGCCCGCGCCGCGGAGCGCTGGAAAGCCTTGAAGGAAGAGCAGACGCGCAAGGAAGCGGAGCTGCGCGCACTCGAATACCGCGGCCTCAAGGGTCAGCACGACAAGGAAGGTTCCGGCCTGTCGGCGGCCGAGATCGAAATCGAAAAGCACATCGCCACGCAGCGCCATCACGAGGCGCAGATGGAGACGGTGCGCGAACGTCATACCGATGCCACCGAGCACCTCAACAAGGTGCAGGCCGAGGTCTACAAGGTGGGCGCCGAAATTGCGCGCGTGGAGCAGCAGGTGCGCTTCAACCGCGAGACGGCCGACCGCCTGCTGCGCTCGCAGGGTGAGACCGAGCGCGAACACGCCGAGCTTGCCGAACACATTGCCAATGACCGCGCGCAGGTAGAAACGCTGCGCATGGCGCTGGCCGAAGGCGAGCCCAAGCTCGAAGCGCTGCAGCAGATGCAGGACGAGACGTCCGATTCGTTGCGCGACACCGAAACCAAGCTGGCCGACTGGCAGCAGCGCTGGGACTCGCACACGCGCACGGCGGGCGAATCCAGCCGCGCGGCGGAAGTGGAGCGCACCAAGCTCAATTATCTCGACCGTCAGGGCATGGACCTGTCGCGCCGTCGCGAAACGCTGGAAACCGAGCAGAAGGCAACGGACATTGCCGCGCTGGACGCGGCGTCCGAACAACTGCACACTGAACACGATACGCAGCGCGAGCGCGTGGAATCGCTGGGCAGCCTGCTGGACCAGCACAAGTCCGCCCACGAAAAAGTGCTGGACGAAGAGCGACAGGTGCAGTCCTCGCTCAACGAAGCGCGCCAGCAGTTGCAGACCGCGCGCGGTCGCCAGGCCTCGCTGGAAGCGTTGCAGCACGCCGCGCTTGGCCAGGAAGAAAGCGCCGCCAGCGGTTGGCTCGCGCGCCTTGGCTTGGACAAGTCGCGTCGCCTCGGCGAATCGCTGCAGGTGGAAGCAGGCTGGGAAACGGCGGTTGAAACCGCGTTGGCCGGTTTCCTCGATGCTGTGCTGGTCGATGAATCGCATGCGCTGGCCGCGGAGTTCGGCGCACTGGAAAACGCCGACGTCGCGCTGGTGAACAGCGCCGAGGGTGGCGTGAACACGGCCGGCACCCTGGCGGCGCACGTGCGCGGTCCCGCAGCGGCCCTGTCGATTCTCAATCACGTGCTCACCGCCGACTCCATCGAGCATGCGCATCAGATCGTGGCCGGTCTTTCCGCGCTGGCGCCGTACCAGTCGGTGATGACGCGTAGCGGCGAATGGATGGGTCCGGGTTGGGCACGCGTGCGTCGTGCACAGGGCAACCAGGTCGGCGTGCTGGCGCGCGAGCGCGAGATGCGCACGCTGGCCGAGCAGATCATGGCGCTGGAAGAGCGCATCGAAGAAGCCACCGGCACCCTCGACGATCTGCGCACCAGCAAGTTCGAAGCCGAGCGCGCGCGCGACGATGCGCAGCGCGAGTTGTACAACGCGCATCGTCGCCAGTCCGAACTGGCCGGCCAGGTGCAGAGCCATCGCGGCAAGATGGAAACCGCGCGTGCCCGTGCAGAGAAAGTGGCGGGCGAACTCACTGACCTGATCAGCCAGCTCGACGAATTGCAGACGCAGACACGCGATGCGCGTGCGCGTCTCGACGAATCCGTCGGTCACATGGGCGACCTGGAAGACCAGCGCCGCGAACTGGAAAACGAACGCCGTGCGTTGCTGGAGGCGCGCGAGGAAGCGCGCATGAATGCACGCGAGGCTGCGGACCAGGCGCACGCGCTGGCGCTGTCGATGGAGTCCAAGCGCTCCTCGCTGACGTCGCTGGAACAGGCGCTGGCCCGCATGGAAACGCAGCTGCGCCAGATCGATGCGCGCCGCACCGAAATCACCGAACAGCTGGCCGCCGGTTCCGATCCCATCGCCGAACTGGAAGCCGAGCGTCAGACCTATCTCGACCAGCGCCTGCTGGTGGACAAGCAATTGGTGGAGGCGCGTCGCGCGCTGGAAGACTGCGACGGCGAGTTCCGTCGCCTTGAGCAGGAACGCCAGCGCATCGAGCAGCTGCTCAACGGCCTGCGCGAAGCTCTTTCCCAGAAGCGACTCGCCGCACAGGCGTTGCAGTTGCGCGCCGAACAGCTGGCGGAAGCCATTACCGCATCCGGCCTGGAACTGGAGCCGCTGCTGGCGGAACTGGCGGAAGACGCCGATGCCAGCCAGTGGCGCTCGCAGCTCACCGACATCGGCCAGAAGATTGTTCGCCTGGAGCCGGTGAACCTGGCGGCGATCCAGGAACACGCCGAGCAGAGCGAGCGCAAGACCTACCTCGACAATCAGCTGGCCGACCTGGCCAGCGCGATGGAAACGCTGGAAGCAGCGATCAAGAAGATCGATCGCGAGACGCGCCAGCGTTTCAAGGAAACGTTCGACCGCGTGAATGCGGGCGTGCAGGAGCTGTTCCCGCGCCTGTTCGGTGGCGGCCATGCGTACCTGGAACTGACCGGCGACGATCTGCTCGACACGGGCGTGGCAATCATGGCGCGTCCGCCGGGCAAGCGCGTGTCCAACATCACGTTGCTGTCCGGTGGTGAAAAAGCGCTTACCGCCGTGGCGCTGGGGTTCGCCATCTGCGGCCTCAACCCGGCGCCGTTCTGCTTGCTGGACGAGGTGGATGCGCCGCTGGACGAAGCCAACGTGGGTCGCTTCTCCAACATGGTGAAGGAGAGGAGCGAGAAGGTGCAGTTCATCTTCGTCAGCCACAACAAAGCCACCATGGAAGCCGCTTCACAACTGTGCGGCGTGACCATGCGCGAGGCGGGCGTGTCGCGTCTGGTGCAGGTGGATCTGGCCGAAGCAGCTAAACTTGCGGGCGCAGCTTGAGGAATCTTTCGATATGACCGCGCAACCCGTACTTGCCTTTGCCTGGAATGCCGCCGTTGGCGTTCCGATGCTCATCGTTGGCCTGATCTTCCTGGCGGCCATGTGGCTGTTTGGCCAGCCAAAGAAAGAGCAGGGCAAGCGGCGCGTCATCGTGACCGCGTCGGGTGAGCGCCGCGAACCGACCTTTGGCAACGAAGGCGAAACGGCTGACGAGCCTTCGTTCAACGCACGCGACGATTTCCGCATGGACGCCTTCGACGACCGCCCGGCGCCATCGCCGCAGCAGGGCGAGCTGGAGATGGGTCTTCGCGAAGAACTGGAACGCCTGGGAGCAACGCTCTCGGCGGGCAAGGATCGCGTGGAACCCGCGCCGATTGGCAAGCCGCTGGGCGCGGCAGCATCCATCGTCGATGCGCTGCGCGCACCGCCCGAACAATTTGAACAGAGCCTGGCACACGCCACCGGCGCCGCCGACCTGATATCGCCGCCGCGTGCGCCCGAGCCCGAGCCGGTTGCTGCACCCGCGCCGGCTCCTGCTCCTGCGCCGGTTGCCGCTCCCGCACCCGCACCCGCGCCCGCGCCGGCACCCGAGGCTCCTTATGTGGCGCCGCGTTCCGACGTGGGTCGTCGTCCGGAGCGCTTGCCGGTGGAGCGCATCGTCACGCTGTTCGTGGTGGCACGCGAGGGCAGCACGTTCAACGGTTCCGACCTCATCGTGGCCGCCGAGAAGACGGGGCTGGAATTCGGCGACATGGGCATCTATCACCGTCTGGTGGACGGCAAGCGCGAGCTTGGTCCCGTCTTCAGCGTGGCCAACATGCTCAAGCCCGGCAACTTCGACCTGAGCCGCGTTGATGCCTTGCGCACACCGGGCCTCAGTTTCTTCATGACGTTGCCGGCGCCCATCCCGGCGCTCGATGCGTGGGACATGATGCTGCCGACGGCGCAGCGCCTCGCCGAGCTGCTGGATGGCCAGGTGCTGGACGAAGAGCGCAACGCGCTCGGTCGCCAGCGCGTGGCGCACATCCGCGATGAACTGCGCGGCTGGGACCGCGATCACGAAGGCAAGGAAATCACCTTCGGGCGTTGATCGTCTTTGGCGGTGCGCTTGCGCGGCCTGTCATCGATGGGCCGCGTCTTCATGAAGAAACGACGTCGCTGAAGGCGCCATGTGTGGGTGCGCGGAGAGCTCTTGCGCCGGGCTGCGACCTCCGACAGAGTCCGCTCCAAGGAGGGAACATGGCCTGCACCTTGTTGCGTCGCCTTGCCTGTCTCGGGCTGCTGGCGCTGTCCGCTTGCACCCATTCGGATTTTCGTCCCGATTACCCGCGCGTTCCCAGCACCGTGCTTCCGGTCAGTCCGGATGCGCCGCTGGAGGCGTACGCATCGCGCGTCACGGTCCAGCATGGCACCGACAGCGGCCTGCGGCTGATCAGCGATTCCAACGACGCGTTGCTGGCGCGCATTGCGCTGGCCGATCGCGCCAAGCATTCGCTGGACCTGCAGTACTACATGTTCCACAGCGACGCGACCGGTGGCTTGCTGGCGCAGCGCCTGCTGGCCGCGGCGGATCGCGGCGTGCGCGTGCGACTGCTGCTGGATGACCTGCACGTGGCGGGTGACGACAAGGTGCTGCGCATCCTGGATGGCCATCCAAACATCCAGATCCGGCTATTCAATCCCTTCATGGAGCGCAGCAAGGGCTGGTTCGGCATGGGCAAGCAGTTCGCGGGGGATTTCTCGCGGCTCAACCGCCGCATGCACAACAAGGCCTTTATTGCCGATGGCGCGATGGCCATCGTCGGCGGTCGCAATATTGGCGACGAATATTTCGACGCCAACGACAGTCTGAATTTCCGTGACCTGGACGTGCTTGCCGTGGGACCGGTGGTGGCCGAGGTCGGGCAGATGTTCGACCGTTACTGGAACAGTGACCAGTCCTATCCCATTGGTGCCTTCCACCATCGCACGCCGGGTCCGGACGAACTGGATCAGTTGAGAAAGACCATGGCCGCTAACGCGCGGCAGTTCAGCCAGACCAACTATGCGCAAAGCCTGGTGGCTCGCGTGGGCGACCTGGCGCACGAGGCGCCGGCCACCGACTGGGCGTGGGGACCCACCACGTATCTGGCGGACGACCCGGACAAGAGCAATCCCGAGGCGGACAGCAAAGACCTGCACATGGCGCCGCAGATTCGCGCCTGGATGGACGGCGCACAGCAGCGCCTGACGCTGATCTCGCCGTACTTCGTGCCGGGCGACAAGGGTGTTGCGTATCTTCAGGGCATGCGCTCGCGCAACGTGGCGGTCGAGGTGCTGACCAATTCGCTGGCTTCTACCGATGCGGGCGATGTGTACGTGGCTTATGCGTCGTATCGCGTGGCGTTGCTCAAGGCAGGCGTGCAGTTGTACGAGCTGAAGCCCGATGCGCATGCCGGTCGCAACAGCAGCCATTTCTTCGGTTCGTCCAGCGGTAGCAACAGCCTCCACGCCAAGGCCATGGTGGTGGATGCGCAACACGCCTTCGTCGGCTCGATGAACCTGGACCCGCGCTCGGCTCACCTCAATACGGAAGACGGCGTGATCGTCGACTCGCCCGCGCTGGCGCAGGCGCTGCTGGCGATCTTCGTCGACGCCACGAAGCCTGTTCACAGCTACCAGGTGCTGCTCGACGACAAGGGCAGCGTCTACTGGGAGGGCAAGGAGCCGCACGAGGCCGTGATGCGCTACAACCACGCGCCGGAAACGAGCTGGTGGCGGCGGTTCAAGGTGAATGCCGGTGGCTTGCTGCCCATCGAAAGCCTGCTGTGAGGCCCTTGAATTCGGGGCGGGCGGAACTTATGATTGAGTACGCACTCAATTATTGACCTCCCATGGCCCGCCCCCGTAGCGAAGACAAGCGCAACGCCATCCTCGACGCCGCCACCAAGGTGTTCGCGGAGCAGGGGACGAGTGCGCCCACCTCGCGGATCGCCCGGGAGGCAGGCGTGGCCGAAGGCACGCTGTTCACCTACTTCGAGAGCAAGGACGCCTTGCTCAACGAGCTGTACCTGAGCCTGAAGAGCGGCCTGCGGGAGATGATGCTGGACGGCTATCCGCGCCAGGCCGCCATCCAGGAGCGCGCCCACCACGTGTGGAATGCCTATGTGAATTGGGGTGCGGCGAACCCGGAAGGACGCAAGGTGATGGCGCAACTCACCGTGTCCGAGCGCGTGACGCAGGAGAGCAGGGCCGCGGGTTCGGCGCCGTTCGGTGGCGTGCAGGACATGCTGAAGGACGCCATGCACAAGGGCGTCCTGCGGGACCTGGCGCCGGCGTTCGTGGGTGCGCTGTTGTCCGCCATGGCGGATGTGACCATCGGTTTCGTGGAAAGGGAGCCTGCGCGGGCGGATAAGTACCGCAGCGCGGGTTTTGAGGCGTTCTGGAACGCCATTGCCAAGGCGTGATTTTTCTTGGCAATTAAATGAGTAAGTAATCACTCAATATCTGGAGAACATCATGTCGAAAGTCTGGTTGGTGACGGGTAGTTCGCGCGGCCTGGGCCGCGATATCGCCGAAGCGGTGCTGGCCAAGGGTGACCGTCTGGTCGCCACGGCGCGTCGGCCGGAGCAACTGGCCGATCTCGTGGAACGTTACGGCGATCAGGTGAAAGCGGTGGCGCTGGATGTCGCCGATGCCGTCGCGGCTCGCAAGGCGGTGCAGGCGGCCGTGGATGCGTTTGGACGTCTGGACGTCCTGGTCAACAACGCGGGCTTCGGCCATGCGATGCCATTCGAGCAAAGCGACGAAGAGGATTTCCGCGCGCAGATCGATACCAATTTCTACGGCGTGGTGAACATGACGCGCGCGGCGTTGCCGGTAATGCGCGCGCAGCGGTCGGGCCACATCCTGCAGATTTCGTCCGTGGGTGGGCGCATCGGCACGCCGGGGCTTTCGGCGTATCAGTCGGCCAAGTGGGCCGTGGGTGGCTTCACCGAGGTGGTGGCTGCGGAAGTGGCGCATCTGGGCATCAAGCTGTGCTCGCTGGAGCCGGGTGGCATGCGCACAGGCTGGATGGCGGAGGCCAACAGCACGCTGGGCGAGTTGATGCCCGACTACGAAGCCTCGGTCGGCGTGTTCCGCAGTCGCATCCAGGCGATGGAAGGCAAGGAAGCCAGCGATCCGGCGCGTGTGGCGCAGGTGGTCGTCAAGCTGGCCTATCACGAGCAGCCGCCGCGCCATCTGTTGCTGGGCACCGACGCGCTGCATTTCTTCGGCATGGTGGAGAAGGAACGCATGGATGCGGCTGAGCGCTGGCGTGGTGTCAGCGAATCCACCGGCTTCGACGCGCGTGATGTGCCGCCGCTTCCCGCATATTGAGGCGAAACAATGAAGATCATCCTGTTTGGTGCCAGCGGCATGGTCGGCCAGGGCGTGCTGCGCGAATGCCTGGCCGCATCCGATGTGGACGAAGTGCTGGTGGTGGTGCGGTCCAGTCTTGGCATCCACCATCCAAGGTTACGTGAAGTGGTGCACCAGGATTTCTTCGACTACACCCGCATCGAACCCGAACTGCTGGGTTATGACGCCTGTTTCTTTTGCCTCGGTGTCAGCGCCGCCGGCATGGACGAGGCGCGGTATACCCATCTCACCTACGACCTGACCCTTGCCGCAGCAGGCACGCTGGCTCGCCTCAACCCGGCCATGACGTTTGTCTATGTGTCCGGCGCGGGCACGGACAGCAGCGAACAGGGGCGAGCGATGTGGGCGCGGGTGAAGGGGCGGACGGAAAACGCGCTGCGCCGGTTGCCGTTCCGCGCGGTGTACCTGTTCCGCCCCGGTTTCATCGAGCCCGCGCATGGCGAACGCTCCAAGACCACGATGTCCCGCGTGGTCTACGCCGTGACGCGGCCTTTGGTACCGGTGCTGCGGGCCGTGTTTCCTCGTCACATCCTCAGCACGGTCATCATCGGACAGGCCATGTTGTCGGTGGTGCGTCACGGCGCGCCGGTCGCGGTGATGGAGTGTGCGGACATCCTTGAGGCGGCGAAGCGCGCGGCAAGCGCATGACCCACCCCAACGGATGAGTGCGCGCGGCGGTGGAATGGCGTAGCGTGTCGCGGCATTCCACCGGCTGCGGGTGTTCGTTCTTCGCCCGCGTTGTCTGACCTCGTTGGCGACGGATGCCCGCATGCGCTCAGGTATTCCCCGCAATCCGCGCTCGCACCTTTGCCACGGCCTGGCATGGGTGGTGTGTCTTGCGCTGCTTGCGGCATGCAGCAGCGTCCTGAAGCCGCCGAAGAACGACGCCCTCAACGAAGCGCGTCATCTATGGCGCGATACCGCCGAAATCCATCGCAGGGACATTGCCGCCCGCAACTGGATACGTTGCGCCGTGGTCGCCTACCACGCGTCGGAATCGGAGAACGCGGCGCAGCAAGCCGAAGCCCAGGAGATCGCCGACAACTGCACGTACGAATTGCTGGGCTACCTGCTGGACATCGAAACCAGCCCCTGGCGTTCGCATTCCCTGCACGTACTGGACGAGCCGTTGCGCGTGGTGTTCCGCGATCTGCCGAACAGCCTGGACAATGAGGGGCCGGTGGCCTTGGCGCGCGCCGAGGAAGTGACCATCCCCACGGTGATGGGCGCGCGGTATGCAACGCCAGGCTATGGCGTGTCGATGGTGGGCTGGCAACCGCGATGCGACGACAAGCCCATCTGCATGCTCGATCCGCCGGAAGGCATTACCCGGGCGCTTACCGCGTGGGTGGAACCCGGCGACGATGGTGTTGCGCAGCTGGTGGTCTCCGGCATGCACGAACATCCGGACATCACCATCGGCCATCGCAGCGTTCCCCTGGCGGTGGATTCCTCCGCCGCGTTGGCCGCGCTGTACGATCGTTCACACATCAACCGCCTGGCGCTGTGGAACCTGATTGGCGGTCGCCAGTTCGCGATGCGCGAAGGGCTGTATCTGCTGGAAGATTACGACCCGGCCAAGACGCCGGTGATCATGGTGCACGGCCTGGGGCGCAGCCCGATGGTCTGGGCGAAGCTGACCAACCTGATCGATGGCGACCCGCAACTGCGCGCGCGCTATCAGATATGGCACGTGGTCTACCCGACCAATACTCCCCAGCTGCTCAACCGCCTGACGGTGCAGCGCTCGCTGGACCAGGCGTGGAACATCCTGGACCCCGAAGACACCGCGCCTGCGCACAAGGACATGGTGTTGATCGGGCACAGCATGGGCGGCGTCATTTCACGACTGATGGTGTCCGACAGCGGCGATGTGATCTGGAAAGCGGTATTCGACATTCCGCCGGAGCAGTTGCACGGCACGCCCGCCGATCTGGCCATCATGGATTCGATATTCCGCTTTCATCCCTATCCCGGCGTGACGCGGGCGATTTTCCTGGCGGCGCCGCATCTGGGCTCGCCATATGTCGACAGCCTGATCGGACAAGTCGCCTTGCGCGTCGTGCACGCCCATGCGCCGGAGCTGGATGCCCTGGTTCGCGTGGCGGCAGAAAATCGGGCACATGAAAATCCACTGCTGGCGCAGGATTACGAACGCTACGGACTCAGCAGCATCAGCACGCTGCGTGACGTGCAACCCGTAAGTCATGCGGCACAGTCGCTGATGCCAGCGAAGGGCGTGCGTTACTACACCTTCGCCGGCAACCTGCCGGGTTCGAATCCGCCGGGCGACGGCTTTGTTCCGCTCAAGAGCGCCGTGATTCCCGGCGCGGTTTCCACCACCGTCGTGAAGGATGGTCATCAGCTTTACCTCAACGACGAGGTGCTGGCGAAGATCGTGGAGATTCTTCGCCAGCCCTGAGGCCTGCCTTCAGTGCGATGCCAGCGTCGGCAATGCCGTCGGCACGGACGAGGTTTGCGGCAACGGCAGCTTGATCGGGTCCTGCGGGCCCACGATGGCCCAGACCAGCAGCTTGGCCGGCCTGGTGGTGCTGGGGTTGCGGGTCACCAGGTGATGTGCGCGCGGCGGTCCGTACCAGCTTTCGCCGGTGGCGTAGGTCTTCGGTTCCTGTCCTTCGAGTTGGGACACCACCTCGCCTTCAAGCACGTACGCAAAGATGGAGCCCGGATGGAGATGAGGTGCTGCGCTCTGGCCGGGAGCCAGCGTGACGGTGGCCATCACGGCGCTTTTCCCCGGCACGTCGGTCAAGGGCTGCTTCATCAAGGGTTGGACGCTCTCGCCGCCATCGTGTGCCAGCACCGTGCCGGCCATGCCGAATGACACGATGAGCGAGAGCAAGGTGGAGAGCGTGCGTGTCATCGGCGTTTTCATGATGACATCGCTCCTCACGCCGGCAGTTTGCGGAAGGCAATCGCGAAACGATTCCAACCGTTGATGGCGATGACGAGCAGGGTCAGGTCGGCCAGTTCTTCGTCCGAAAAGTGCGGCTGCACGGCTTGCCATACGTTGTCCGGCACATGGTTGCCGGCGATCAGCGTGAGCGACTCGGTCCATTCCAGTGCGGCGCGTTCGCGATCGGTGAAGAACGGGGTTTCGCGCCACACGCTCACCGTGGCCAGGCGACGTTCGTTCTCGCCGGCCTTGCGGGCGTCGGCCGAGTGCGTGTCCACGCAGTAGGCGCAGCCGTTGATCTGCGAAGCGCGAAGGCGCACCAGTTCTACCAGTGATTTTTCCAGGCTGCTTTTGCCGATGCGCTGCTCCAGGCCGACCATCGCCTTGATGGCATCGGGGCTGGCTTTGTAGAAGTCGAGACGCTGGTTCATGGTGGGATCCTCAGTGGTATCCGGTGGGAAAGTGGAATCAGGTTAGACTTGGTGATGGTCTTCTGAAATGTCCATTTCTTGAAGAAATGAGGTGACCACTGATGGATGTGCAGCTCATCATTGCCGGACGGCGCGATCTGGCGGGGCAGCTCTACCAGCAACTGCGTGCCGCCATCGTCGACGGCCGCTTGCCGGCAGGCTCGCGCCTGCCTTCCACGAGGGACCTTGCCCGCCAGCAGGGCGTGTCGCGCAAGACCACGCTGGAGGTCTACGAGCGCCTTGCATCGGAAGGTTTTCTTGCCAGTCGGCAGGGCGATGGCACCTTCGTTACCGAAACCATCACGGCAATGCCGAACCGTGCGAACACACGGAGCAACGTCACGCCCCGGCCAGCAAAGGTGTGGCAGCGCGTGCCCGATGCCTTGTCGATGCCGAAGGCTGGCGAGCGTTTGCGTTACGACTACCTGGGCGGCGTCACCGACAAATCGTTGTTCCACGCCGACGCATGGCGCAAATGCGTGGCGCATGCGTTGCGCGCGCAGGCGCGTGGTCGCGGCATGTATCGCGACCCGGCGGGCGAGCAGGAGTTGCGACTGGCCATTGCGCGCTATGTCGGTTTCAGTCGTGGCGTAGCCTGCCAATGGCAGGACGTGATCGTGACGCAGGGCGCGCAGCAGGCGGTCGACCTGGCCGCACGCGTCATGGTTGACCGGGGCGACACGGTTGCCGTCGAAGAGCCCGGTTATCCGCCGGCGCGCAGCAGCATGCTGGCGTTGGGTGCGCGCGTGAAGTCCGTTCGCGTGGACGACGAAGGCCTGTGCGTGGATGCGCTGCCTGACGAGGCGCGCCTCGTCTATGTCACCCCGTCGCACCAGTTTCCGCTTGGCATGCCGATGAGCCTGGAGCGTCGCATGGCGTTGCTGGAATGGGCAGCCCGGCGCGGTGCCCTGATCATCGAGGACGACTACGACGGCGAATTCCGCTTCGAAGGTCGCCCGGTGGAGTCGCTCAAGAGCCTGGACCGCCATGGCGTGGTGGCTTACGTCGGCACGTTTTCCAAGACGATCTTTCCGGAACTGCGCACGGGTTACGTGGTGCCTCCCGCGTCATTGGCCGCGGACTTCCTCAAGGCAAGGCAGATCAACGACTGGCACGGCTGCAGCCTGACGCAGGCCGCGCTGGGGCGTTACATGCTGGATGGCGAGTTCGGACGGCACGTGCGGCGCGTGCAAAAACACTACGCGCTGCGTCGGCAGGCCTTGCTGGAACATCTTCAGGGGCCGCTGTCCCGGTGGCTGGAGCCGATCGTGCCGGTGGCCGGCATCCACATGGTCGGCATGCTGCGCAATGGCTTGGCCGAAGACCTTGTCATTGCGCAGGCACGTGCCCAATCCATGGCGCTCTACGGCATCCGTGGCTTCTATGCCGGCCGGCGTCCACGGCAGGGGCTGCTGTTTGGCTATGGCGACATGGGGGTGGACGACATCCACGCCTCCATGACGTTGCTGGGTTCGCTGCTCGCCAACGCCTGACGCGGTATCGGGATAGGCCGCACACCACCCAAAAGTCTTAGGCGCATGAGTGCTTGAATTCACGCGAATTCAGCATTTGGTTAAGCATGATCGGGCCGCGTCTGGCTTCTTTCACTGCGTAAGGTGCCAGGGCGCATCGAGCACGGCGGGCTCAGGAAGAGCGATAGGAGCGCGGGCGTTTCCCTGACCGGAGGCGACCCGGGCGACATCACCGGACGGCGTGGGGGAAAAGGGAGTGAACGCATGCGCAAGGTTACGATCAGGTTTCAGGACGTCGCCACCGAATTAGCCCAGATCAACACGTTGCGGGACGACGTGATGGAGCGGGCCTTCGTCATGCTTGAGCAACGCCACGGCACACTGGCCGCGATGCTGGTGCAGAGCCTGGGCGATCGCCAGCGCGCTGTTCGCTGGATGTGCCGCCACCAGAACGCCTTCGATGGCCGCACCGCCTACGAGCTGCTTGCCGATGGCGAAGAAGATGCCGTGTGGGACGAGATTGCGCTGATGAGTGATGCGCCGGTGTCGGCGCGCATCAACTCCGCACGCATGGCTTATTGAGGTCGTTCGGACCCGATCGCCACGCCACGTGTCGCCTTGAAAGCCCACACGCTGTTGGCGTCGCCGCTGCGCGCGCGACGCGTGGCGGCGCGAGCGAGCATGGCAAACACGATGCCGAGCGCGACGCCGGTGAGGTCCACGCCAAGCACGCGCCAGGCGAGCGGCGACCACTGTTGCATCATCGCCGGCGCGCTGCAGGCAAGATCGACGATGGACATCGCTGCCGTCAGTCCCGCCGTGGCCCACAACAGTTCCACCGTGGCGTTGGCAATGGGGCGCAGGCAGGCGTAAGCGCACGCGCCGAGGAACAAGCCATAGCAGGCCACGCGCTGCGGCATGCCTGCATCCACACCCAGCCGTTCGGCAATCCACGTCGCCACGAAGGCGCCACTGATGGCCAGGCACGAACCGATGCACACGCCCACGGTGGCGCGCGCCATCACCAGTGTCTTGCGTGGCTGGTCGGCCAGGCGACGCTTGCGGCGCGTTTCGATGTAAAGCAGGTTGCCCGAATAGAACAGGAACGCGCCGGCCAACCCCAGGATGAAATACAGCCACTGCACCGTGCGTCCACCGAAGCTGCCGAAGTGCAGTCCGAACAACGCGGCATAGCTGATGCCATTGAGGCTGTAACTGTCGCCCACATGCGTGGCCAGCACGGTGCCATCGTGGGCCGACATGGCCACGGTGCCGTAGGAGCCTAGCGTGTGCTGCGAAAGCCCGCGCACTTCGGCCACGGCGTTGCGGTCGCCGTAATGCACGAAATGCATGTAATCCGGCTCGAACGTGGTCACGCCGTTCTTCAGCGCATGGGTGCGAGCGCGTTCGATCAGCTCATCGGTAGTAAGCATGCTTGCTGGCGTGCCGCTTACGATCACGGTAGGCGTGGTGTCGGTCGCCTTGGCAAACGCATCGAACAGCTTGCCGTCGAAGGCGACAGTGTTGAGCGCCGCCAGGGTGATGGCAAACAGACAGAACAACGCGCCGGTGACGGCGAAGATCACGTGGAAGGGCAGGCTGATCACACCAATCGCGTTGTGTGCGTCCTGCCACAGGCGCTTCAGGTTGCGACCCACGCGCATGGCGAAGAAATCCTTCACCAGTTGCGGCAGGTGAATCAGGATGCCGGTAAGCAGGGCGAGCCCGTACACCACGCTCACGATGCCCATCAGATACAGGCCGATCACCGGCAAGCCCAATGAATCGTGCAGCGCGTAGACGAAATCGGCGAGTTCGTTTTCCGATGCCTCTGCGCGTGGCGCACTGAGCTGGCTGGCGGTCGCGAATTGCTCCTCGCCCTTTTCCATCCAGAACGCATAGGCCGGGTGCGAGCTGTCGCGCGGGAGCACGATGCCGAAATCCTCGCGCGCTGCCGGATGCTGTTCGACCAACCGTTCCATCAATGTATCCAACGACACATGCGAATCGGCGGCCACTCGCCACGGCGGGTTTTGCCAGGCGGCGATGTCGTCATGGAAAACCGTGAGGGCACCTGCGTAGAACGCCACAAAGAGGGCGAAGCCCGCGATCAGTCCCGCCCAGGTGTGAACCGTGGTGAAGGTGCGGATGGTGGAGGATTTCATCGGGACGTCCCTGATTCAGCCGGGCAAACGCAATGCCCACAGGGCAACAAAGACAGCAAGGTTGGCACCACCCAGCACCAGCCACGCACGCGGACCACTGCGGAACAGGTAAGCGCCGGCCATGAACGCCGTCCACAGCGGAAAGAAAAGAATCAGGGCGGGAATAAGGAAGGCCTGCCCATGCTCCGGCAACACGTGAAGCACCAGCGCGAGCAACAAGGCAGCGAGCGGAAAGCCGAGCAGGGTGCCGGCAAGACAACGAGCGATCATGATTCGCCGGCTTCCTCGCTCGCGGTCCGCCACCAGGACAGATAGGGCAGCGTCACCCAGGTCAGCATGAGCATGGTGAGTGCGGCCGTGATACCCGGCCCAACGCCCGCGTCGTACCACCAGCAGGCCGTGCCCGCGGCAACGAGTGCGGCGCCCGCCCACTTTGCCGACGACGGCAACGCACGAACGCGCAGTCGCTGCTGCGCGCTGGCCAGATAAACCAGCACGGCGCCCGCGAGGGTCAACAGCAGGGCAATAAGAATGATCACGTGGCGCCTTGAAAGCGGATCTTACGAGCTCAGATATTGAGAATTATTCTCATCTAAGTCGTGCCCGTCAACCGCAACCATGCGGCTGCCGCTCTGGCGTGAGGTGATGGCGACCCGATTCGGACGTCAGAACTGGTACTGCAGGCGCCCGACGATGGCGGCAGGGTGTTTGCCGCTGTCCGGGTCGCCCGGCGTGTTGAGATCCAGCGCGCGCACCAGGTTGGCCGACAAGCGCACGGATTTGTCCAGATACCAGTTGATACCGAACGACAGGTTGGTTTCCTTGCCGCCCAGCACGTCGTGATCGTTGAGGTCGGTCATGCTCAATCGCGCGGCCACTTCCAGGGCGCCGCCGCCGTGTCCATTCCACGACGCGTTCGGAACAACGGGTCCGAAGGTGGCGTTGCTTTCACGGTATTCGCGGCTCTCGCCCGTGATCATCCAGCTGGCATACGCGTACCAGGCGCGAAAGCGCAGGTTCGGATAGCCGGCGTCGCGTTGCAGGTGGGCTTCCATGTATTCGGCCTGCCAGGAGAAGGGGCCGTTGACGTGCGCCGCTTCCAGGCCGTAACGCTGCACCTTGTTGGAACCGGCGATGCTGCCCGTGTCGAGAAAATCATTGCCGTTCGAAAGCGCCACTTCCGGAGCGGACTTGAAGGTCTGGTCGTTTTCCGGTCCCGCGCGTCGCGTCGAATAATCCACGGCGAGATGGTAGGGGCCGCCATCCGTCTTCAGCACGTAAGCCAATCGCCCCGTGAGGGCGACACCGCGCTGCGTGCGGCCTTCGTCCTTGGTGCCGGCGGTGAAGAAGCCGTAACTCCATATCCATGGCCCGCGCGAATCGGTGGACGACGCGCCGATGCTTCGGCTCGGCGCCAGTGCATTGGTGGTGGCGCGTTCCAGGAAGGTGGTGTTGCGGAAGCTGCCGAACTGCTCCAGGCCGAAGGGCTCCTGCTGGTTGCCGAGGGTGACGATGCCCAGGTAGCTCGTTTCCTTGCGCAGATAGACGTCCTTGAATTCGAACCGCCCATCCACAATCTGTGCATCGCCGTAAATCAGCCAGCCCATCTTCGTCATGTGCGAAATGGTGAGGTCGGCCCTTCGCACGGTCAGTTGCGTGTCGCCGAGGGCGCGGTCGGTGTAGTTCGCCGCGTCGATCATGATGTAGCCGTTGATCTGGCTATGCAGCACGGGCGTGTTGAAGCCTCCTTCGAACGGCCGCATCAGTGAGAGGTCCTGCAGTGTCTTCACGGTCTTGCTGTCGCTGCCGGCCGTGGTCGACGCCGAGGCTGGTGCTGTCTGCGCAGACTCGGAAGACGACGGCGCCGGTTTGGACGGCTGATGCACGCAGCCGGCCATGACGCAGGCAAGGCTCGCGGCCAGCCACGATCGTGCCTGGCGGGTTGGCGGCGTGCGCTCAGGCTCAGCCATGATGTGTGAGGTCCCTCATTCCGTGCCGTGGCGGCATGTTCGGCACCCGGCAGTCCCTGCCCGGCAGCGTTATTTCAGTCATCGTGCCCGGATTGTGAAGCCCCGGCCGGCCGCGATGCCTCCGAAAAACTACTGTCGTCGCCGTGATGGGCGTGGCGCCGGACCGTGATTCCCTACGGGAGCGCATGGCGGGGCACGCGGGTTAATATGTCGGTTTGCAAGCCCTTTCAGGAGTCTCGAGTGATCATCAACCCCAAGGTGCGTGGTTTTATCTGTGTGACGGCCCATCCGGTCGGTTGCGAGCGCAACGTGCTCGACCAGATCAACATCACCAAGGCACAGGGCGACCTGGGCGAAGGCCCCAAGCGCGTGCTGGTGATCGGCGCCTCCACCGGTTATGGCCTCGCCTCGCGCATCACCGCGGCTTTCGGCTACGGCGCGGCCACCCTGGGCGTGTTCTTCGAAAAGCCCAGCAGCGAGACCAAGACAGGCACCGCGGGCTGGTACAACTCCGCCGCCTTCGACAAATACGCCAAGGAAGCGGGCCTGTTCAGCCGTTCGATCAATGGCGATGCGTTCGCCAACGAAACGCGCGAACGCGCCATCGACATCATCAAGAACGAGATGGGCGGCAAGATCGACCTCGTCGTCTATTCGCTCGCCTCGCCGGTGCGCAAGCTGCCGGATACGGGCGAAGTGGTGCGCTCCTCGCTCAAGACCATTGGCGAAACCTTCACGGCCAACTCGATTGACACCAATCGCGACACGGTGATCCAGGCCTCGGTGGAACCGGCGACCGAGCAGGAGATCAAGGACACCGTCACCGTCATGGGCGGTGAAGACTGGAAGCTCTGGATCGACGCGCTGAGCAAGGCCGGTGTGCTGGCCGACCACGCCAAGACCATCGCCTACAGCTACATCGGCACCGAGATCACCTGGCCGATGTATTGGCACGGCACGCTGGGCCAGGCCAAGCAGCACCTGGACAACACTGCCAAGCAGCTGGTTGCCGAGCACAAGGCCGAGCATCTGGACGCCTACGTGGGCGTGATGAAGTCCGTGGTGACGCAGGCGAGCGCGGCCATTCCCGTGCTGCCGCTGTACATCGCCATTTCCTTCCGCGTGATGAAGGAAAAGGGCATCCACGAAGGCACCATCGAACAGATCAACCGCCTGTTCCGCGATCGCATGTACCGCAAGGACCACGCGGCGACGGAAACCGACAGCGACGGCCGCATCCGTCTGGACGACTGGGAACTGCGCGAAGACGTGCAGAAGGAATGCAAGGCGTTGTGGCCGACGGTAACCACCGAGACCCTCAATGAACTGACCGACTACGCCGGTTACAAGAACGACTTCCTGCACCTGTTCGGCTTCGGCCGCACCGATGTGAACTACGAGGAAGACGTGAACCCGGATCGCCGCTTCGACGTCGTCGAGCTTTGATCGAACGTACCGGATGCCGTCGTCGCGGCGGCATCCGGTACGGTCCAAAGACGAGGCATACAAGGCCGCACGCGCTCACTAAGCTGCCGCCATGACCACTGCCATCGTCTGGTTTCGCCGCGACCTTCGCCTCGCTGACAACCCCGCGCTCACTGCCGCCTGCCAGGCACATGCGCACATCCTGCCGCTGTATATCCATTCGCCCGACGAAGACGGCGAGTGGGCGCCCGGTGCTGCCAGCCGCTGGTGGCTGCATCATTCGTTGACGCATCTCCATGCGCAGTTGCGCGGGCAGGGCAGTGCCTTGCACGTCGCCAAGGGCGACAGTCTGCAGGTGCTGCGGCACTTGATCGATCGGACCGGCGCCGCGGCGGTGTATTGGAATCGCCAGTACGAGCCGAATGCCATTGCGCGCGACAGCACCATCAAGGCGGCGCTGCGCGAACAAGGCGTCGACGTACACAGCTCCAATGCCTTGCTCTGGTGCGAGCCATGGCAGATCGAGACGAAGCAGCAAGGTCCGTACCGCGTGTTCACGCCGTACTGGCGCACGCTGCGTCCGCAGCTTGAATCCCCGCGCCCGTTGCCCGTGCCTTCGCCATCGCGTGGCGTGGATGTCGGCGGCGGTCTTTCCATCGATGCACTGGAACTTCGGCCGTCCATTCGCTGGGACCAGGGCATGGAAGAAGCCTGGACGCCGGGGGAAGAGGGCGCGCACGACATGCTCGACCTCTTCATGGACGATGCCATCGGCGATTACGCGCGTTTGCGTGATCTGCCTGCGCGACATGGCACGTCGCGCTTGTCGCCATACCTGCATTTTGGCGAGATATCGCCGCGACAGATCCATCGCCAGATGCTGGACCGGGTCGCCGCCACCGATGCGCGACGTCGTCCCGATATCGAACCGTATCTGCGCGAACTCGGTTGGCGCGAGTTCGCACATCACCTGCTGTACCACTTTCCGCGCACGCCCACGGCGAACTTCAACGAACAGTTCAACCGGTTTCCATGGGCGCGCAAGAACGGCAAGGCCATCGAGGCATGGCAGCGTGGCCGCACCGGCATACCGTTGGTCGATGCAGGCATGCGTGAACTCTGGCATACGGGCTGGATGCACAACCGCGTGCGCATGATCGTGGCCAGTTTCCTGACCAAGAACCTGCGGCAGCACTGGCTGCACGGCGCACGATGGTTCTGGGACACGCTGGTGGATGGCGACCTGGCCAACAACACGCTGGGCTGGCAATGGGTGGCCGGCAGCGGCGCCGATGCCGCGCCGTATTTCCGTGTATTCAATCCGGTGACGCAGGCGCAGAAATTCGACGCGGATGGACAATACCTGCGGCGCTGGCTTCCGGAGCTCGCGAACGCGCCGCTTCCGCTGCTGCACGAGCCGTGGAAGGACCCGTCCCTGCTCAAGCGCAGCGGCTATCCTGCGCCGATGATCGATCTTGGCGTGAGTCGTGACGACGCGCTGGCGGCCTACCGCACCATGCGATCCGGTTGATTCGGATCGCGGTCTTGTGGGAGCGCACCCTGTGCGCCACAACCCAGCGGAGCGATGTATGTCAGCGGGACGGTCGCGCACAGGGTGCGCTCCCACCGTTGGAGTTCCCGACCAGGTGGAGTTCCCAGCGACGTTCCGCCCTTCATGTAGGAGCGCACTTGCGCGCGACCACCGAACGGTTCGAGGCCAGTCAGGCAGCGGTCGCCCGCAAGCGGGCTCCTACAAAAAAGATGGCGTACTGAAACCGCTAGCGGATCGCCTGATGAAAACCCCGCTCTCGGACGGCCCTTTTCCGCCTCGCCGTCCGAAAAGCCAAAGTGTGGGAGCGCACCCTGTGCGCGACAACCCAACGGAGCGATGCATGTCAGCGGGACGGTCGCGCACAGGGTGCGCTCCCACCGTTGGAGTTCCCGACCAGTTGGAGTTCCCAGCGACGCTCCGCCCTTTGTGTAGGAGCGCACTTGTGCGCGACCACCGCACGGTTCGGCGCCAGCCAGGCGGCGGTCGCCCGCAAGCGGGCTCCTACAAAAAGATGGCGTACTGAAACCGTTGGAGTTCCCGACTAGTTGGAGTTCCCAGCGACGCTCCGCTCTTTATGTAGGAGCGCACTTGTGCGCGACCACCGCACGGTTCGGCGCCAGCCAGGCAGCGGTCGCCCGCAAGCGGGTTCCTACAAAAAGATGGCGTACTGAAACCGTTCGCGGATCGCCTGATGAAAAATGCCGTTCTCGGACGGCCTTGTCCGCCCGCCGCCCGAAAAGCCAAAGTGTGGGAGCGCACCCTGTGCGCGACAACCCAACGGAGCGATGCGTGTCACCGGGACAGTCGCGCACAGGGTGCGCTCCCACCGTTGGAGTTCCCGATCAGGTGGAGTTCCCAGCGATGCTCCGCCCTTTATGTAGGAGCGCACTTGTGCGCGACCACCGCACGGTTCGGCGCCAGCCAGGCAGTGGTCGCCTGCAAGCAGGCTCCTACAAAAAGCTGGCGTACTGAAAGCGTTTGCGGATCGCCTGATGAAAAATGCCCGCCTCGGGCAGCTTTTCCGCCCCGCCGTCCGGAAAGCCAAACGGTGGGAGCGCACCCTGTGCGCGACGGACTTTCGCGTCAACGCTCAACAGCGTCATCGCGAACAGCTTCCGTCCCCACCGATGCATTCGCCCGACGAAGCAGCCACGCCAGCACCGGTGGCGTCACCATCGCGGTCAGCAGCGACATGGCCACGATGATCGCGTAGATCTGCGCTGTGAACACGCCGGCGGCCAGACCGAGACTGGCGATCACCACGCCCACTTCACCACGCGGCACCATGCCGAAGCCCACCAGCGTGGCGCTTCGGCCACCCAGCGACCATGCGCCAAGAAAGCCGCCGATCAACTTGGAAACAATGGCGATCAAGGTGACGACGAGCAGCATGATGCCTGCCTCGGCGTTGCCTAATTGATGCAAGTCGATCTTGCTGCCGGTAATGACGAAGAAGAACGGTGTCAGCAACGCAAGCAGTGGCTGCGTCTGCTTCTCCAGCGTGTGCTGCTGGCGCGTTTCGGAGGCGATCATGCCAGCAAGGAAGGCACCAATGATGGCCGCCAGCCCAAACAGCGTGGACACGTAGGCCAGGCCCAGGCACAGCGCCAACACGATGGCGAGCGCCGAATGCGGGCTTTGCGGCTTGTCCAGCCAGCTGGAGTTCCAGCGCATGACCCGTGCGCCCCCAATGCCGATGATGGCGATGAAGCCAATGGCGCCCGCCAGCACGGCCAGCAGGTGCACGACGTCGATGCCTTCACCGCCTTGCAGCGACACCACCACGCCCAGCAACAGCATGGCAAGGATGTCGTCGATGACCGCCGCGCCCAGAATCACCTTGCTTTCGATGCGTTGAAGTGCGCCCAGTTCCTGCAGCACGCGCGCGGTGATGCCTGCGGACGTCGCCACGAATGCCGCGGCGATAAACAGCGACCGACTCCAGTCGAAGCCACTCGCATGCGCCCAGACGCCACCCATGCCGAACGGCACGAGTACGCCAAGCACACCCACCAGGAAAGCCACCTTGCCGACCTTCTTCAGGTCTTCAAGCCGCGTTTCCAGGCCTACGGAAAACAGCAGCAACACCACGCCGACTTCGGCAAGCACATCCAGCGGCGTGCCCGATGCAACCTGTTCGGGCGTGATCCAGCCGAGCAGGGAGGGGCCGACCACACAGCCCGCGGCAATTTCGCCCACCCCGCCAGGAAGTTTCAGTCGTTGCGCGACTTCACTGCCGACCTGCGCGGCAAGAAAGACGATAAAGAGCGTAAGCAAAATGTCGCTGGCATGATGCATGTGGGAAGCCGCGGCAACCGATGGATGCCACGCATGCTACATGCTCGTTGCGGGGCGTGCGCTCAATGATCCGCGGATACCGAGTGCTTGCCGCCTTCGCCTTTCAGGCGACTGAAGACCCAGCTTGCCGTGGCCGTGACGACAGCCAGCAACAGCACGGTCCAGCGGAAGGCGGGAATGTAGTCGTCGTGTGCGTGTCCCTGCAGCAACGCTTCCATCAGCAGCGACGCCAGCGCAATGCCGAAACTCATGGACAGGTATTGCGCGGTGGATGCCATCGACGACGCCTGCGAAGCGAACTTCACGTCCAGGTCGTTGTAGATCAGCGTATTCATGGCGGTGTACTGCATGCCCATGAAGCCGCCGTAGACATACACCATCAACGCGATCACCCACATGGGCGAGCCTTTGCCCAGCAGCGCGAAAGAGGCCAGCATCACCGCCACCACCAGGGTGTTGGTGAACAGCAGTTTCCGATAGCCAAAACGCTGCAGCAGCCGGTTGATGCCCCACTTGGCCGTGATCGAGCCCAACGCCTGCGGCACCATCATCAGGCCAGCCATCAGCGGCGACCAGCCGCAACCCACCTGCAGGAACAAGACCAGCAGAAGGAACATGCCCGACACGCCCAGTCGCGTGAACAGGTTGCCTGCCAGGGACACCCACACGCTGCGCACCTTCAGCAAGCTGAGGTCGGCCACCGGGTGATCGGTACGGCGGCTATGCCAGACGTACGTGGCGCCAAAAACGACTGCCAAGACGCCGTAGATGGCGATGCGCACCCATTGCCCACCACCGCCGCTGGCGACTTCCGAAGCCGTGAGCAGCATGGCGGACGCGGCGGCGAACAACAGAAAACCCGCCAGGTCGAAAGGATGCACGTCATCGAGCCGGTAGTCGGGCATGTCGCGTCGATTCATCCACATGCCCACCACGCCGACCGGCACGTTGATGAGAAAGATCAATCGCCACGTGGTGTACTGCGCCAGCGCGCCGCCCAGCAGCGGCCCGAGCACCGAGCCAAGCAAGCCCACCGTGGCGACCGTACTCATCGCCTTCACGAAATCGCGCTTGTCGATGCTGCGAACAAGCACGTAGCGTCCCACTGGCATAAGTGCCGCGCCACCCAGGCCCTGGAGCACGCGCGCGGCCACCAGTTGCGGCAACGTTTGCGCGATACCACAAAGGAGCGAACCGATAGTGAAGGTGGCGATGGCGGCGGCAAAGATGCGTCGCGTGCCGAAGCGGTCGCACAGCCAGGGGCTCGCGGGAATGAAAATCGCCAGCGTCAGCACGTAACTGGTGAGCGCCGTGCGCATGCCCAGTGGCGTGACGTTCAACGCCTCGGCCATGGCCGGCACGGCCGTGTTGACGATGGTGGAATCGAGCGCCTGCATGAAGAACGCCGCGGCGACCAGCCAGATCAAGCCGCGATAGCGGTCTTGCGACGACTCGGGTGGAGGCGTGGAAGCCGGTGGTTCCTCACCCGGCGGTGGCACGGGGAGATTGGTGCTGGTGGCGGCGATAGTCTCGGGCATGTCGCTCCATGATAGCTGCTATGGCAGCTTGCTTTTGCCTGTCGCTGCGTCCAAAGTCGGCTGCGTTTCATCTTTCGGGTTCGTGCGTGCGCATGGCGTCAACCGCGACGAAGTGCAGCAGCGAACCCGCCAAGGATGAGAGGAACATGCGAAGGAACCAGCGCGCCGGGACGGCATCGTCCCGGCGCGTCGTCTTTTGCAGGGCACACAGGGCCACGCGCCAACGGTTCAAAGACAGGAGTCCACATGAGCAGCACGCCACCCATCGGCATTTCGTCCCTGGATCTGGAGCGCATCGACGCCTTGCTCGAACGCATGCCGCCTGTCGAGGCGGTGAAGTACGAGGCGCTGCGTGGCGAACTGGATCGCGCGGCCGTGCTCGAACCGTCTGACATTCCGGCCGATGTGGTCACCATGAACTCTGTCGTCACGTTCAGGGACGACGATTCGAGCGACGAACTGACCATCAGTCTGGTGTACCCCTCGGGCGCAGGTGCCCCGGGCACCGTCTCGATCTTCGCGCCGGTGGGCAGCGCCTTGCTGGGTCTGCGGGTGGGGCAGTGGATCGAATGGCCCACGCCGGATGGCCGCCGCCGCAACCTGCGCGTGCTTGATATCGAATATCAGCCCGAAGCTTCCGGCGACTTGCACCGCTGACCGCGGGCGGGCCACGGCGCGCGTCCACAACTTCTTCACGTGGTCGCGCGATTTGCGGCACAAGGGACCGAACCGCGCCGGGACTCGGTAAACTTCCGCTCATGAGGAAACCCGCATGAGCCAGAGTCAGGCCAACGATTGGCGCGCCCAGGCCGCCGAACTGCGCGACAAGATCGAACGCGCGAACTACCGCTACCACGTGCTCGACGATCCGGAAATCACGGACGCCGAGTACGACCGCGCCATGCGCGAGCTGGAGGCGCTTGAAGCGGCCCACGCCGAACTGGCCACGCCCGACTCGCCCACGCGGCGTGTCGGTGCCCGCGCCCACGGCGGTTTTGCCGAAGTGCGCCACGTCATTCCCATGCTCTCGCTCAACAACGCGTTCGAACAGGAAGGCGAGAACGATCGCGAACGCTTTCGTGAGATCGCCGAGTTCGAGCGTCGCATCGAGCAAACGCTGGATCGACGCGCTCCGGTGTTCTCGGTCGAACCGAAGCTGGACGGCCTGGCGATCAGCCTTCGCTACGAAGACGGCGTGTTCATGCAGGGCGCCACGCGCGGCGATGGCGAAACCGGCGAAGACGTTACCGCCAACCTGCGCACCGTGCGTGCCATTCCCCTGCGCCTGCGCGGCACCGACTGGCCGCGCGTGCTGGAAGTGCGCGGCGAAGTGATCATGCTGCACAAGGATTTCGAGGCCTTCAACGCACACGCACGTGCGCACGGCGAAAAGCCGCTGGCCAATCCGCGCAATGGCGCGGCAGGCTCGCTGCGCCAGCTCGATCCTGCCATTACGGCGCGACGCAAGTTGAGCTTTTTCGCTTACGCCGTCGGTGACGTCGAGGGCGGCGAGCTGCCTGCCACGCATTCCAAGACGCTGGCGAAACTGCGCGACTGGGGTTTCCCCGTGTCGCCCGAAGTGGACACGGCCAAGGGCTTCGATGGCCTGGTGGCGTACTACCGTCGCATTGGCGCCAAGCGCGACAAGCTGCCGTACGACATCGATGGCGTGGTCTACAAGCTGGACGACTACGAAGGCCAGCGCGCGATGGGATTCGTGTCGCGCGCGCCCCGCTGGGCGGTGGCACACAAGTTCCCGGCGCAGGAACAGACCACCACGGTCGAGTCCATCGAGATCAACATTGGACGCACTGGTGCGGCGACTCCTTTGGCACGCCTGAAGCCGGTGCAGGTCGGTGGCGTTACGGTGAGCAATGCCACCTTGCACAACGCCGACCAGGTGGCGCGACTGGATGTGCGCGTGGGCGACACCGTGATCGTGCGCCGCGCGGGCGATGTCATTCCCGAAGTGGTGCGCGTGCTGCCGGAGTTGCGGCCGCCGAACACGCATCCCTGGCACGTGCCCACGCATTGCCCGGTGTGCGGATCGGCGTTGCTGCGGGAGGAAGGCGAGGCCGTGTGGCGTTGCTCGGGCGGCCTGATCTGCGCGGCCCAACGCAAGGAAGCCTTGATCCACTTTGCCGCGCGTCGCGCCATGGATATCGAGGGTATTGGCGAGCGCTTCGTGGAAGCACTGGTGGATTTCGGTTACGTGCACACGCCGGCCGATCTCTACAAGCTCACGCTGGACGATTTCCTTGAAATGAAGCGCCGCGCGGACGAACGCGAGGGCACCACGCCGGAAACGGTCAAGCAGGGCAAGGTCGCCACCAAGTGGGCTGAGAACCTGATCGAGTCCATCGCGGCAAGCAAGCGCACGACGTTGCCTCGGTTCCTGTTCGGCCTCGGCATCATGCACATCGGCGAAAGCACGGCGAAGACCCTGGCGGGTTGGCTGGGGAATCTGGCGTTGATCCGCCGCATGCCGGCGTCTGTCTTGCGCGTGCTGCCGGATATCGGTGACGAGGTGGCGCGTTCCACCGCGGGCTTCTTCGCCCAGGAAGGCAACCAGAAGGTGGTCGACGAACTGCTCGCCTCGGGCATCGAGTTCACCGACGAAACCCATCCCTCGCCAAAGCTCCGCCAGCGCCTGGATCTCGCGGTGCTGCTGGATATGGCGGGTGTCAGCAAGCTAGGGCCCAAGAGCACCAAGTTGCTGGCGGAGCATTTCCGCTCGCTCGACAAGTTGATCGAAGCGGGGCAGGCGCACTGGCTTACAGCGGGTTTGCCTTCGGCGGCCGCCACCAACTTGAGTGCGTTTCTCGCCGACAAGTCCAGCCTGCGCCAGTTGCGCGAAGCCGATGCGGCGATGTGGGAATTGCTCGATGCGATTCCCAAGGCAACCAAATCGACCGCAGCTCCGCTGGAAGGGCAGACCGTGGTGCTTACGGGCACGTTGTCGTCGCTCAGTCGCGACGAAGCCAAGGAGCGACTCGAAGCACTCGGCGCGAAAGTGTCCGGCTCGGTATCGAAGAAGACCCATTTTGTCGTGGCCGGTGAGGCGGCGGGTTCCAAGCTCGACAAGGCACAGGAACTGGGCGTGGAGGTGTGGGATGAAGCACGCCTGCTCCAGCTGCTCGCCACGCACGAGGGCGGTGCATGAACCTGCACATGGCCGGACGCCTGCATCTACGCGCACGCCTGTATGCGCTGATTCGAGCGTTCTTCGCCGAGCGCGATGTGCTTGAGGTGGAGACGCCGATGCTTTCGGCGGCCGGCAACACCGATCCCAACATCGAGAGCTTCAGCACCACGTTCAGTGGCCACGTGGACGCGGGTGCACGTACGCGCTGGATGCGCACGTCGCCGGAATATCCGCTCAAGCGCCTGCTCGCCGCGGGCGTGGGCGACTGCTACGAACTGGGCCGCGTGTTCCGCAATGGCGAGGCGGGTGGTCGGCACAACCCCGAATTCACCATGCTGGAGTGGTACCGCGTAGGCTGGGACCACCGCCGGCTGATGGAGGAAACCATCGCGCTGGTGGAAGCCGCGCTGGCCATGATGGGCTTGCGCGCCGAGGTATGGGTCGAGGGCTATCGGCAGCTTTTCATCGACGAATTGGGCATCGACCCGGCGCACGCGCCCATCGAGCAGCTGCAGCTGGCCCTGGAAGAATTCAACATCAACCCGGAAGGCCTGACGCGCGACGACTGGCTCGATCTGCTGATCACGCATCGTTTGCAGCCAGCGTTTCCGCCAAACCGGATCACCGTGATTCACGACTATCCGGCCTCGCAGTGCGCATTGGCGAAGATTCGCCCCGGCGACCCGCCGCTGGCCGAACGGTTCGAGCTGTATCTGGGGCGTTACGAACTGGCCAATGGCTATCACGAGTTGAACGATGCCGCGGAACAGCGCCGTCGCTTCGAGCGGGACAACGAGGTGCGCCGGTCGCGCGGCCAGCCGGTGATTCCCATGGATGAGCGCCTGATCGAAACGCTGGATGCCATGCCCGACTGCGCCGGCGTGGCTCTGGGCATCGAACGCCTGCTGATGTGCCTGGTGGGCACGGATGCCATCGCCGATGTGCTCACCTTCCCGTTCTCGGAGGCATGACGGATGGCGTCGACCTTGCTGCCCGCTATCCATCACGTGGCGCTGATCTGCTCCGACTACGCGCGTTCGAAAGCCTTCTACAGCGAGACGCTGGGCTTTCGCGTTATCCGCGAGGTTTACCGGGCCGAACGTGATTCGTGGAAGCTCGATCTGGAAGTGTCGCCCGGGGTCAGCCTGGAGTTGTTCTCGTTTCCATTGCCGCCGCCGCGCCCCTCGCGCCCCGAAGCGCAGGGCTTGCGCCATCTGGCCTTCAGCGTGCCGGACATCGATAGGGTGATTGCCACGCTGACGGAGCGTGGCGTCACGTGCGAGCCCGTGCGCGTGGATGAATTCACCGACCGCCGCTTCACGTTCTTTGCCGATCCGGATGGTTTGCCGATCGAGCTTTACGAAGCTTAGGTTTCAATGCCGACATGAAAAAACCGGCGGCTGGAATGGCCGCCGGTTTCGTTGTTGCAAAGGGCGCGCTGCTCAGTCGTGCCAGTCGAGCAGATGGCGATAGATCAGGCCACCCACGACGCCGCCAATCAGCGGTACCACCCAGAACATCCACAGCTGGCCCATGGCCCAGCTTCCCTGGAATACCGCCACCGCCGTGCTGCGGGCCGGATTGACCGAGGTGTTGGTGATCGGGATGGAAATCAGATGAATGAGCGTAAGGGCAAGGCCGATGGCCAGCGGCGCAAAGCCGGCCGGTGCGAGCTTGTGGGTGGTGCCGTTGATCACGATGAGGAAGAACGCCGTGAGCACGAACTCGGCGAGCATGCAGGCCATCAACGAATACTGGCCGGGTGAATGTTCGCCGTAACCGTTCGAGGCAAAGCCGCCGGCGACCGGGTCGAACACGGGGCGACCGCTGGCGATCAGGTAGATCGTGCCGCCAGCCAGGACGCCACCCACCACCTGCGCGATCCAGTAGGGGATCACATCCTTGGCCGGGAAACGGCCGCTGGCCCACATGCCTGCGGTAACGGCGGGGTTGAAGTGCGCACCGGAAATATGACCCACGGCGTAAGCCATGGTGACCACGGTAAGGCCGAAGGCGAGGGCAACGCCCGCAAAACCAATGCCCACATCGGGAAACAACGCCGCAAAGACCGCGCTGCCGCAACCGCCAAACACCAACCAGAACGTACCGAAGAACTCGGCTCCCAAACGCTTGCCCATATTCATGGGGACTCTCCTTGCCAGATTTTCAGGGATGGACCCGGGCGCATCCGTGCGGGATTTCCACATCGATCCCGATTTGAAACAGGCTCTTGGTGCAGGGCCCGGGGCGGGCATAGGCTAGCAAAACCGTTTGTGGGGATAGCGTCTTCACACCCTGTAACAGTGAAGTGACACGCGCCGAATCGGCTTTCTCTTTGGGTATGCTGGCCCGTCGCTTTCATCTGGAACCGCAGGAACACCGATGACGCAAGCTTTCACGACCTCGCCGCTCGCGGCGGACGGCTCACGCCGCATGGATAGACGGGACATCCAGACCTTGTTCCTTGCCTCGCTAGGCGGCGCGCTGGAGTTCTATGACTTCGTGGTGTTCGTGTTCTTTGCGTTGCCGCTGAGCCATCTGTTCTTCCCCGCGAACATGCCGGCGTGGCTGGCGCAATTGCAGGTCTACGGCATCTTTGCGGCGGGATACCTGGCGCGCCCGCTGGGCGGCATCGTGATGGCGCATTTCGGTGATCGCCAGGGGCGCAAGCGCATGTTCACGCTCAGCGTGTTCCTGATGGCGTTGCCCACGCTGGCCATTGGCTTGCTGCCTGTCTATGCAAGCATTGGCGTGTTGGCGCCGCTGCTGTTGCTGCTGATGCGCGTGGTGCAGGGCGTGGCCATTGGTGGCGAAGTGCCGGGCGCCTGGGTGTTCGTGGCGGAGCATGCGCGCGCAGGCCGTGTAGGGTTTGCCTGTGCCTGTCTTACTTCTGGGCTGACAGTCGGCATCCTGATCGGCTCACTCACGGCAGCCTGGTTGAATCATCACCTGTCGCCCGATCAGATTCTCGCCTGGGGCTGGCGCCTGCCATTCCTGCTCGGCGGCGTGTTTGGTTTCATCGCGGTGTGGTTGCGCCGCTGGCTCAGCGAAACGCCGGTGTTCGCCGAGCTGCAGGCCCGCAAGGCGCTGAGCGAGAACATGCCGTTGCGCACGGTGCTGTCAGGGCACGGTGGCGCCGTGGTGTTGTCCATGTCGGTGACGTGGATGCTGACTGCGGCGATCGTCGTGCTCATCCTGATGCTGCCGACGCTGGTGCAGCACGCGTTTCAGATTGCGCCCGACGAGGCCTTCCTCGGCAACAGCATCGCTGCGTTTTGTCTTGGCGTGGGTTGCCTCGCGTTTGGATGGCTGGTCGATCGCATCGGCGCGCCGCTGTCCCTGCTGCTGGGCTCGATCGCGCTGGTGACCTGCACCTATCTGCTGTTCGCGGATCTTGCCGCTGGTGGCGCACACTTCCTGGTGCTCTATGCAGTAACGGGATTTCTGGTGGGCACGGTGGGCGTGGTGCCCACCATCATGGTCTCGGCCTTTCCCGCACCGATCCGCTTTTCGGGCGTGTCGTTCGCCTACAACGTGGCCTATGCCGTGTTCGGCGCGAGCACGGCGCCCTTGATCCAGTACCTGGGCAGTCGCGTCGGCCGTCACATGCCAGCGCACTACGTGGCGTTCACCGCGGCGATCAGCATCGTGGCTGCGTTGTGGCTGCTGTTGAAGGGAAAAGGCAAACCCGCTGGCTGAGAGCGGGGGTGGTGCCGGCGCCTGATGCGCCGGCACCCTGCATCAGGTGTTGTTGATGGTCGAGCCGGTAAGCAGGCCGCGCGCGAGCATGCTGCACTGCTTGCGGTAGAGGAGCAGCTGCCATTGGCGTCCACCCAGCTGGTGCCACAGCACGGCCGAGCGCACGGCGGCCAGCAGGTTGGTTCGCACCGTTTCCACCACGGCC
Source organism: Dyella sp. C11 (assembly GCF_003121485.1). Taxonomy (GTDB): domain Bacteria; phylum Pseudomonadota; class Gammaproteobacteria; order Xanthomonadales; family Rhodanobacteraceae; genus Dyella. The sequence goes on from NZ_QAVX01000003.1 coordinate 166,670, forward strand.
GGCTGTTGCAGCTGCTGCGGGCTGCCGGTGAGCATGACGCGCGGCTTCAGCGTGGACAGCGTGTTGGCATAGAGCTCGGCAAGTCGCTTCACGACCTGGGGCGAATCCGGCCCGAAGTGCTCGACCTGGCGTTGCGTGGCCTGGATGCCTTGCTGCAGGCGATCAAGCAGCTCGCTGCGGCGCGAAAGGCTTCGTTCCAGTCGCATCACCGTGAAGGACATGCGCGTGATCGCGACGTCGCGGTTGCTCTCGTCCAGCAGGGTGATCAGCTGGCGCAGGCCAAGGCGTACGGCCGAGACATCGCCATACACGCCCACCACCGACGGTGCATCGATACGAAACACGCTGGCCATGCTGGCGGCCATGGCGATGTCGTCGCAGCGGCCGTCATTGGCCAGCTGTTGGGCGAGCGTGGTGGCCTGGAACAGTCCAGCCAGGGCCAGCACGCGCTCTTCGTTCATGGCGAAAGCTTCAAACACCGGTAAGGGATTCCGAAGTGACGGGAAGGGCGGCGACATCATTCCAGCCGCCGAAGGGGGCGTTGGTGCGGTCGATCACGGCACCGCCGAGACAGGCCTCGCCATCGTAGAAAACGACCGACTGGCCCGGTGTGACGGCACGCTGAGGTTCATCAAAGACCACCTCCAGCCCGTCATCGCGTACGAACACTTCGCAGGCCTGGTCGGCCTGGCGATAGCGTGTCTTGGCCGTGCAGCGGAAGCGCGCGGCCGGCGGTGCGCCGGCCACCCAGGTGGGCGGCTCGGCATGCAGGCGGCTCGAATACAGCCAATGGTTCTCGCCACCCTGGGCCACATAGAGCACGTTGTTGGGTACGTCCTTGCCCACCACGTACCAGGCGTCGCCACTCGCACCGTGCCGGCCACCGATGCCCAGCCCGTTGCGTTGGCCCAGCGTGTAATACATCACGCCCTGATGCTCCCCCACGGTTTCACCATCCGGCGTACGCATGGGGCCGGGCTGGGCCGGGATGTACTGCGCGAGGAAGCTGCGGAAATCGCGCTCGCCGATGAAGCAGATGCCAGTGGAATCCTTCTTGGCGTGCGTGGGCAGCGCGGCGTCCTCGGCCATGCGGCGCACCAGCGATTTCTCGATTTCGCCCACGGGAAACAGCGTGGCAGCCAGCTGTTCCTGGCCTAGCGCATGCAGGAAATAGGTCTGGTCCTTGGACGTATCCACCGCACGCAACAGCCGATATTTTCCATCGTGGAAATCCACGCGGGCGTAATGGCCGGTGGCGATCTTGTCGGCGCCCAGTGCGCGGGCTTCGTCCAGGAACGTCTTGAACTTGATTTCGCGATTGCACAGCACATCCGGGTTGGGCGTGCGGCCTGCGCGGTATTCCGCGAGAAAATGCTCGAAGACACCATCCCAGTAAGCCCCGGCGAAATTGCGCGCATGGAACGGAATGCCCAGGCGCCCGCACACGGCGACGGCGTCCTTGCGGTCGATGTCGGCGGTGCAGGGGCCGTCGCGGTCGTCTTCTTCCCAGTTCTGCATGAACAGGCCTTCGACCGCATAACCGTCCTTCTGAAGCAGAAGGGCGGCCACGGACGAATCCACGCCACCGGAAATGCCGAGCATCACTTTCACGGGTAACGATCCTCCACAAGCAGGCTGTGGAGCATGTCCAGCGGATAACGATGACCGGCAAGCCATGCATCGATGCTCATCAGCACCAAAGGACTGCGCAATGCGTCACCAAGTGCCACGATTTCGTCGCGGGTCATCCACAAAGCACGACGGATGCCGTCATCAAGCGGGCGATCCGCGTCATGATGCAGTGCCCGCGCAGCGAAACTGAAGCGCACCACGCCGTCGCCATGCTCGGTGCTGCGCCATTGATGGACACCGATCAGGTGCTCCAGCGCCACCGTCCAGCCCGTTTCCTCCAGCGTTTCACGCACGGCGGCGGTCACCAGGCTTTCCCGGTCGTCCAGATGTCCGGCGGGCTGGTTATAGGCCACGCGGCCGTTCACCTCCTCTTCGACCATGAGGAAGCGGTCGCCATCGGCAACGACGCAGGCCACCGTGACGTGGGGGCACCAGACTTGCAGGGGAACAGGGGAGGGATGGGCCATCGAGGACATATGGCGGCGATATCGCCACTGGAAAAGCCGTCATTGTGCCATCACCTGTAGGCGGTCTGCCTTTGACGGTCGGGCGGTATACTTTCCCTCAAGGAATTCTCACGTAAAACCATGGCTCACGAACCCGAACACGAACAAGGCAATAGTCACGGTCTGGCGCTGGAAACCTCCCGTCCGGAGGTGGCCCGACCGCCGCTCTTCCAGGTGGTGCTGCTGAACGACGATTTCACACCGATGGATTTTGTGGTCGAAGTGCTGCGTAGCTTCTTCAGCCTGGACCAGGAACGGGCCGTGCAGGTGATGCTGCACGTCCATACACGCGGGAAGGGCGTCTGCGGGGTGTTTACCCGGGAAGTGGCGGAAACCAAGGTGACCCAGGTGAACGAATATTCACGTGCTCATCAGCACCCTTTGTTGTGCACTATGGAAAAGCTTTAAAAAGCGACGAAATACGTGGTGAGGGCAAGGAAGGACGAAACGAAGCCGGCCCGCGGGCAGCGGACGGGAATAGGGCAGGACGGCGGCAGGTACGGTTTTCATGAGGCACCTGCGGTCCCGGGCACGATTCCTGCCCCTCTTCGCTGGCACGGATATTGAAGAGGCTTCCAGTACCCCCATTTCGTAGCTATCGCGGCGTTGCCGCCCTGCCACACAAGCGGAGTAGGTCCGGATGTTCAGCAAGGATCTCGAAGTCACCATCGGCCAGTGCTACAAGCAGGCCCGCGAGCAGCGTCATGAATTCATGACGGTGGAACACCTTCTGCTCGCACTCACCGAAAACCAGTCGGCCCTTGGCGCGCTGCGCGCCTGTGGCGTCGACCTGCCGCGCCTGACGCGCGAGCTGGAAAAGATCATTGCCGAAACCGTACCGGTACTGCCGCACGGGGACGAGCGTGATACCCAGCCCACGCTGGGCTTCCAGCGCGTGCTTCAGCGCGCGGTCTACCACGTACAGTCTTCCGGCCGTAAGGAAGTCACCGGCGCCAACGTGCTGGTGGCGATCTTCGGCGAAAAGGATTCGCACGCGGTCTATTTCCTGCACCAGCAGGAGATCACCCGCCTGGACGTGGTGAACTACATTTCGCACGGCATCGCCAAGATCGGCGACGAGCCGTCGCAGAGCATGCCGGGCTCCGAGCGTGAGAGCGAAGACGGCGAGCCCAAGGGCAATCCGCTCAGCGAATACGCCAGCAACCTCAACGAACTGGCGCTGGAAGGCAAGATCGATCCGCTGATCGGCCGCCAGGACGAAATCGAGCGCACCATCCAGGTGCTGTGCCGTCGCCGCAAGAACAACCCGCTGTACGTGGGTGAGGCCGGCGTCGGCAAGACGGCACTGGCCGAAGGCCTTGCCAAGCGCATCGTGGACGGCGACGTGCCCGAGGTGCTGGAAAACGCCACCATCTGGTCGCTGGATCTCGGCGCGCTGGTGGCCGGCACCAAGTATCGCGGTGATTTCGAGAAGCGCCTGAAGGCCGTCATCGGCCAGCTCAAGAAGCAGCCGGGTGCGGTGCTCTTCATCGACGAGATCCACACCATCATCGGTGCCGGTTCCGCGTCGGGCGGCACCATGGACGCCAGCAACCTGATCAAGCCCATGCTGGCTTCCGGCGAGCTGCGTTGCATCGGTTCCACCACGTTCCAGGAATTCCGCGGCATCTTCGAGAAGGATCGCGCACTCGCCCGTCGCTTCCAGAAGATCGACGTGGTCGAGCCGACCGTGGCCGACAGCTTCGAGATCCTCAAGGGCCTGCGTTCGCGCTTCGAGGAACATCACAACGTGGCCTACACCACGGAAGCCCTGAAGGCCGCAGTGGACCTGTCGGTGAAGCACATTCCGGATCGTCTGCTGCCGGACAAGGCCATTGATGTGATCGACGAAGCCGGCGCCCGTCAGCGCCTGCTGCCCGCCGATCAGCGCACGGGCAAGGTCGACGTGCCCGAGGTGGAATACATCGTCGCCAAGATGGCGCGCATTCCGGCCAAGCAGGTCTCGGCGTCGGATCGCGATGTGCTGAGGAACCTGGAGCGCAACCTCAAGATGGTGGTGTTCGGTCAGGACCCGGCCATCGAGGCGCTGGCGGCGTCGATCAAGATGGCCCGTTCGGGCCTGGCTGATCCGTCCAAGCCCATCGGCTGCTTCCTGCTCGCCGGCCCCACGGGCGTGGGCAAGACGGAAGTGACCAAGCAGCTGGCGATGCAGCTGGGCATCGAGATGATCCGCTTCGACATGTCCGAGTACATGGAAGCGCATTCGGTCTCGCGTCTGGTGGGTGCACCTCCGGGTTACGTGGGTTTCGACCAGGGTGGCCTGCTGACGGAAGCCGTCACCAAGCATCCGCATGCGGTGCTGCTGCTGGACGAAATCGAGAAGGCGCATCCGGATGTGTTCAACATCCTGTTGCAGGTGATGGACCGCGGCGTGCTCACTGACACCAACGGTCGCGAAGCCAACTTCAAGAACGTGGTGGTGGTGATGACCACCAATGCGGGTGCGCAGCAGGCGTCGCGTCGCGGCATCGGCTTCGTCAAGCAGAACCACTCGATGGATGCGATGGAAGTGATCCGCCGCAGCTTCACTCCGGAGTTCCGCAACCGCCTGGACGCGATCATCCAGTTCAACCCGCTGGACTTCGATCACATCCTGCGTGTGGTGGACAAGTTCCTGATCGAGCTGGAAGCGCAGCTCACCGAGAAGCACGTGAGCCTGGATGTGGATGCCGACGCCCGCCGCTGGTTGGCCGAGCACGGCTTTGATCCGCAGATGGGTGCCCGTCCGATGGCCCGCGTGATCCAGGAGAAGGTGAAGCGTCCGCTGGCCGACGAGCTGTTGTTCGGCAAGCTGGCCGATGGCGGCAAGGTGAGCCTGAGCGTGAAGGACGGCGAGCTGGTGGTGACCTCCGAAGCCGCTGAAAGCCTGCCGGCCACGGTGAGCTGAGACGGTTTCACGCAAGCAAAGAAAAGGCCGCGTTCAACGCGGCCTTTTTTATGCCTGCCCGCAAGCAGCTGAGCTGGCGGGCCTCCCTTTCGTGAAAAGCCGCGCACCGGGTGCGCTCCACGAAAGTGGCTTGGAATTACTTCATGCGGTACGTGATACGACCCTTGGTGAGGTCGTACGGGGTCATCTCGACCTTCACCTTGTCGCCGGTGAGAATGCGGATGTAATGCTTGCGCATGCGGCCGGAAATATGGGCCGTAATGACGTGGCCGTTTTCCAGCTGCACACGGAACATGGTGTTGGGCAGGGTCTCCTGGACCGTACCTTCCATTTCGATGACGTCGTCTTTGGCCATGCGTTCCGAGGGGGCTAGGGCAGCCGTCATGGCCGCGTAAGCCGTCGATTATGCCACGGAAGTTCCGATGGTTAAAGAATCATCAGCCAAAATGCTCATCGAGCTTGCGACGGATCTCCTGTTCCACCATCCCCTTCAGGGGGGACAGCATCATGCCCAGCTCGGCCGTGACCTGAATGGCGTCGGTGCCCACGGCAATGCTGCCGTTCACGCCCGGGCGCGAGAAGCGCAGCGTGTCGCCCTGCCATTGGCCTTCCATGCCGAACTTTTCCTGCATGCGTGCGGCCACCTTGTCGACCACCGCGCGGGCCTCGGTCACGGACAGCTGGTGCGGACGGCGGATATCGATCTTGGGCATGGCCATGTTCCTTGGAAGGCAAATGCGCATGGTAAGCCAGACGAGGGACCCGGGGCTGGCCCGATGTCGCCGTGCATTGCCTGTCGGAAAACGGCGAATAATTACGCAGGCATCTGCTAGAGTCCCGCCGTCCATCGACTGGTTCACAGATGCGCATCGAGTTTCCCAATTCGCCCCGAGAGGATTTTCACTGGGACGGCCCTGCGTTGCGCATCGGCAGTGCACCGGATAACGACTTGATTCTCGCATCGCACCAGGCGGGCGCTTATCACATGCGCATCCAGCTGGACCGTCGCGGCTGGGTATTGCAGATACTTCCGCAGGGCAACCGCATTTACGTGAACGCACGCCCGGTGCGCGAAAAAGCATTGCTGCGTGCGGGCGACATTCTCAGCGTGGGCGACTGCCGCATGCTGCTGCGCACCGACGAGGAACCGGCACACAACCTGCCGGTCACCATTCCCGCCGAAGGTCGCTGCACCGTCGCGCTGCGCGCGGTGGCTGGCCCCTTGTCCGGCCGCGTGCTTTCGTTGCAGGACCGCCTGGAGCTGGGCCCTCATGGCCGCATGCCGCTTGACCTGCCGCAAGGTGAGACCGCGGCGCTGGCCGTGTTCTGGCGCGACGGACAGCTGATGCTGGAAGCGGCACAGCAATCGGCCCGTTATCCCTTGCGCGTAACCGGCGTGCCGGTATCCCAGGCTGCGCTGCGCCCGGGCGACCAGATCGGGCTGGGCATGCACCGTTTTGTTGTCGTTGCGCCGGGGCTGGAGCCGGAGCCTGAGAGCGTGAGGCCCGAACCGGAACACGCGCGCCTGCCCGAAGAAGATGCCGGCCCGCGTGGCGAGGTGTGGTGGCTGATCGCCACCGCGGCGGTGCTTGCGCTGGGCATTGCGGTGGCGTTGCTGGTGCGTTTCTAAGGCCGGCAGCGGGCGAAAGCGCGACGCTTCATCATTGGTTGACGACGCGTTGCTGCGACGCGCCATAATGCGACGATCTTCCTTGTGCAGGCGTCGTCAGTGAGCAGACTCTGGAATTTCAGCGCGGGTCCGGCCGCGCTGCCGCAACCGGTTCTTGAGCGCGCCCAGCGCGAATTGCTGGATTGGCAGGGTTGCGGTGCCTCGGTGATGGAGCTGTCCCATCGCGGCAAACTCTTCATGGGACTTGCCCAGAAGGCGGAGGCGGACCTGCGCGGGCTGCTCGCCATTCCCGAGAACTATGCCGTGCTGTTCCTGCAGGGCGGCGCAACGCAGCACTTCGCCCAGATTCCGATGAACCTGGCCGCCGATGGCGACAGCGCCGACTACATCGTCACCGGGCACTGGGGCGAGAAGGCGGCCAGCGAGGCGGCGCCGTACGTGAAGGTCAGCGTGGCGGCGAGCAGCAAGGGTGAGAACTACTTGCGCCGGCCGCCACGCGACACATGGCAGCTCGATGCACGCGCCGCGTACGTGCACTACACGCCCAACGAGACCATCCATGGCGTGGAGTTCCACGACATTCCGGACGTGGGCGATGTGCCGCTGGTGGCGGACATGTCGTCGGATATCCTCTCGGGCCCCATCGACGTGTCGAAGTTCGGCCTGATCTACGCCGGTGCGCAGAAGAACATCGGGCCGTCTGGCCTGGTGGTGATGATCGTGCGCCGCGACCTGCTCGAACGCGCCACGCGTCCGATGGCGAAGATTTTTCGCTACGCCGACCACGCGGCGAACGATTCGATGCTCAACACGCCCAACACCTGGGGCTGGTATCTCGCCGGTCTCACGTTCGAGTGGCTGAAGGAGCAGGGTGGTCTTGCGGTCATGCGTGAACGCAATGGCGCGAAGGCATCGTTGCTGTATCAGGCGATTGATGGTTCCGGCGGTTTCTATCGCAACCCGATCGATCCGGCGTCGCGTTCGCGCATGAATGTGCCATTCACCCTGCACGACAACGCGCTGGATGCTGATTTCCTCAAGGAGTCGGAAGCTGCAGGCCTGCTGGCGCTGAAGGGGCACAAGGCGATTGGTGGCATGCGCGCGTCGCTCTACAACGCCGTGCCGCTGGAAGCCGTGCAGGCACTGGTGGCCTTCATGCACGACTTCGCGAAACGTCACGGATGAAACCGTTGCACGGTGCGGGGGTATCGGAGACTATCCCTGGTTCCCCGTTTGGACTTCTTTGCTTCCACAGCCGAATCACATGACCGACAAGAAATCCTCGCTTAGTGACGTGCGCGAGCGCATCGACAGCATCGACCAGCAGATCCAGCAGCTGATTTCCGAGCGCGCTGGCTGGGCCCAGGAAGTGGCGCGGGTCAAGGGCGAGGGGCTTTCGGCCATCGACTATTACCGTCCCGAGCGCGAGGCACACGTGCTGCGCATGGTGGTGGATCGCAACAACGGTCCGTTGACGGACGTGGAAATGGTGCGCCTGTTCCGCGAGATCATGTCCTCGTGCCTGGCGCAGGAAGACCCCCTGAAAGTGGGTTTTCTCGGGCCGGAAGGCACGTTCAGCGAACAGGCCGTGCGCAAGCATTTCGGCCATGCCGCCTACGGGCTTCCGCTTGGAAGCATCGAAGAAGTGTTCCAGGAAGTGGCCGCAGGCCATGCCGATTTTGGCGTGGTGCCGGTGGAGAACTCGGGGCAGGGCATGATCCAGGTCACGCTGGATATGTTCCTCACCTCCGACGCCACCATTTGCGGTGAAGTCGAATTGCGCGTGCATCAGTGCCTGCATTCGCTCAACGGCAAGCTGGAAGGCATCAAGCGCGTTTACGCGCACGCGCAGTCGCTGCAGCAGTGCAAGACGTGGTTGCGCATCAACCTGCCGGGCGTTGAATGCATCGCCGTCAGCAGCAATGCCGAAGCCGCCCGGCTTGCGCGTCATGCGGACGACGCGGCTGCCATTGCAGGTGAAACCGCCGGCCGCGTGTATGGTCTGAAGACGGTGGCCCAGGCCATCGAGGACCGCGCCGACAACACCACGCGCTTCCTGGTTATCGGTCGCTCGCTGTTTCCACCTTCAGGCAACGACCGCACGTCGCTGCTGATCACGGTGAACGACAAGCCCGGAGCGCTGTATCACGTGCTCAAGCCGTTTGCCGAGCACGACATCAGCCTCAATCGCATCGAATCGCGCCCGGCGCATTCGGGCAAATGGCAGTACGCCTTCTTCATCGACGTGTCCGGCCACGTCAACGACGAGCCGATGCAGGCCGCGATGAAGGAAATGGGCGAGGCCGCCGCGCAGGTGCGCGTGCTCGGCTCGTACCCGGTGGCGCTGCCCTGATAGCAATGCGGCCGCGAGAGGCGGTCGCTGGAGAATGTTCGTGACTCGACTCGACTGGAACAGCCGCAACGTTGGCGCGTTGAAGGGCACCGTGCGCGTGCCTGGCGACAAGTCCGTATCGCACCGTGCGCTGATGCTCGGCGCATTGGCTGAAGGCACCTCGCATATACGTGGTTTTCTGGAAGGTGAAGACACGCGTGCCACCGCGGCCGTGCTGCAACAGCTCGGCGTGCGTATCGATGCGCCGGCGGATGGCGAGCGCGTAGTGCACGGCGTCGGGCTGCATGGCCTGTGCGGCACGACGCAGCTGCTCGACTGCGGCAACGCCGGTACGGGTATGCGCCTGCTCACCGGCTTGCTCGCCGGGCAGGCGTTCGACAGCACGCTGGTGGGCGACGAATCGTTGTCCAGGCGCCCCATGCGTCGGGTCACCGACCCGCTTGCCAGCATGGGCGCAAGAATCGATACGCAGGATGGCCTGCCGCCCTTGCAAGTGCGCGGCGGCCAGTCGCTGCATGGCATCCAGTACACGTTGCCGGTCGCCAGCGCACAGGTGAAGTCCGCCTTGTTGCTGGCCGGGTTGTACGCGCAGGGCGAGACCGAAGTGATCGAGCCACATCCGACGCGCGACTACACCGAGCGCATGCTCGCCGCCTTCGGCTGGCCCATCGAATTTTCGCCGGGCCGCGCACGACTGAGCGGTGGTCACGCCCTTCGCGCCACGAATGTGGATGTGCCGGCGGATTTTTCTTCCGCCGCGTTCTTCCTGGTGGCCGGCAGCATCGTGCCGGGTTCAGAGCTTCACTTGCCCGCCGTGGGCCTCAACCCCCGTCGCACCGGGCTTCTGCAGGCCTTGCGTCTGATGGGTGCGGATATCCGCATCGAGAACGAACGCGAGAGTGGCGGCGAGCCGGTGGGCGATCTGGTGGTTCGACATGCGCCGTTGCATGGAGTCGAGCTGCCGGAGGCGCTGGTGCCGGATATGATCGATGAATTTCCCGCGCTGTTTGTTGCAGCGATGGCGGCCAAGGGGGCAACCGTGGTGCGCGGTGCGGCGGAGTTACGCGTGAAGGAGTCGGACCGACTGGCTGCGATGGCCACAGGTCTTCGTGCGCTGGGCGCCACGATCGATGAAACGCCGGACGGTGCCACCATTCACGGTGGCCCGCTGCACGGCGGCACCATCGAAAGTCACGGCGACCATCGCATCGCCATGAGTTTCGCTGCCGCCGGGCTTGTCGCCAGCGGGCCGGTGCGCATCAACGACTGCGCCAACGTGGCGACATCGTTCCCGGGCTTCCTTGAGCTCGCGAACGGTTGCGGTTTCGATCTTCAGGTGGCCTGACGACGCACCACTCGCCGCTGGAAGGTTCAGCAGCTACGCTTGGTGTCTTGTCGAGAGGTCACCATGTCCGTTGCCACGCCTTCCTTCATCGTTGCCATTCCTGCCCGCTACGGCTCCACGCGTTTGCCGGGCAAGCCGTTGCGGGACATCGCCGGCGTGCCAATGGTGGTGCGCGTGGCGCAGCGCGCAATGGAAGCCGGTGCCTCCCAGGTGATCGTGGCAACGGATGACCAGCGCATCGTCGATGCGTTGCAGGGACAGGGCGTGAACGTGTGCATGACACGCAGCGATCACGCTTCCGGCAGTGATCGCCTGGCCGAATGCGCCGAGCACTACGGTTGGGCGGACGATGCCATCGTGGTGAACCTGCAGGGTGATGAACCTTTTGCGCCTGCTGCGGGTATCCGCGAGGTTGCGCGTGCGCTGGCGGAAGACGACGCTCCCATGGCCACGCTGGCAACGCCCATCACCGAGGCGCACGAGCTGTTCGATCCCAACGTGGTCAAGCTGGTTCGATCCGCCAACGGGCGCGCCCTGTATTTCACCCGTGCACCCGCACCGTGGGCACGTGATGCGTTTGCGGTCCATCGGAACGCGCTGCCCGACGACGTGCCGTTCCTGCGCCATATCGGCATCTACGCGTATCGCGCAGGCTTCCTGAAGCGCTATACGACGCTCACGCGCACGCCGCTCGAACAGGCCGAGTCGCTCGAACAATTGCGCGTGATGGAACATGGCTTTCCCATTGCGGCCCGACTCACGCCCGAGCCGTTTCCGCCGGGCATTGATACCGAGGCCGATCTCGAGCGCGCGGAACGCTGGCTGGCGAGCAGCTGAGGCTCAGCGCCGGCGTCGTATCAGCATCACGAAAAGACCGCCAAGGATGAGCCCGAGGGCCAGTCCTATGCCGGCGCCCCACAGGGCGCCGCTTGGGCCGGCGACAAAACGGCCGATGAAAAAGCCGAGCAAGAACAGAATGGGTAGTGGCAGGCAGCCCATGGATGATTCCCTGCATGAGCGCCGCCCCTCGGCACGTGCTTCAGGGGCGGCACATGCCGGCTTTCTTATCGGAAGTTGATCGGAATCTGCACGTAGCCGTCGGCCGGTGCGCCGTTCTTGATGGCCGGCTTGTAGGACCAGCTCTTGGCGGTACGAACGGCCTCGTCATCCAGCTGCTTGGAGCCCGACGACATCATCACGTGAAAGGACTTGGCCTTGCCGTCCGCGCCGACCTGCACCATCACGACGACCGAACCGCTCGCCCCGCCGGCATTCTTCAGGCTGGGCGACATGCGGGGTGCCGGCTGGGGGCGGTCTTCATCGACGCTGGCCGGTCGATCGCCCGAGGTGCTGTCACTGGCGGCGGGTGTGGCAGCCGCCGGTGGGTCTTGCATCGAAGGGGCGGCCATGGCGGCCTGACTCAGGATCATGGCGGCGACACAGGCCGCTAACGTACTCAGCTTGCTTTTCACTTTCTTCCTCCCTGTCTACCGGGCAAGCATAGTCGGCTCTGTTGCTGCACAACAATCGTGCCGACGGTCATGGCCCTTGATAGTGGCGTCCCCGGCTGCCATTAACGCAGTTCCCCGCGACATTTCGCGAAAACCTGTGCCTGGCTGCCGTCTGGAAGGCCCATCCATGACAGACCTGCCGTTCGAGAAAGAGCCTGCGTGATGAAAAAACGCGAAACGCCGTCCGTCCTTTTTGTCTGTTTGGGAAATATTTGCCGTTCCCCGCTGGTGGAAGCCGTGGCTCGCCAGCGCTGCGAACAGGCGGGAATCGCGGTGTCGCTGGCTTCCTGCGGCACGGGCAGCTGGCATGTGGGCAAGGGCGCGGACCATCGCATGGTGCAAGCCGCCGCGGACGCCGGCTATGACCTTGCGCCGCATCGGGCACGGCAGGTCCGCACGGCGGATTTCGACGATTTCGACTGGGTGCTGGCCATGGACCAGGACAACCTGGAAACGCTGCAAGGCCTGAGGCGAAACCGCGGCACGGCCCCCGTGCTTTTCCTGCCCTGGGCAGGCGTGCCCAGGCCGGATGAATTCCCTGATCCCTACTACGGCGACGCTGCGGGCTTCAGTCGCGCGGTGGCGCTGGCCGAGGCCGGTGTGGATGGCCTGATCGCACGCCTGCGGCAACCCTGAGCGGATAGAATCACGCGATGCAGTCCACACCGCCGCCGCAAGCCTTCGACGGCAAGGCTTTCGTCAAAACCCTCACTACGTCACCGGGCGTCTATCGTTATTTCGACGAAGACGGCGACCTGCTGTACGTGGGCAAGGCAGGGAGCCTGAAGAAGCGCGTCGGCAGCTATTTCCTCAAGCCGCGGATGGAACCCCGCATCGCGGCGATGGTGTCGCAGATTGCGCGCGTGGAAATCACGGTGACGCGCACCGAGGGCGAGGCGCTGCTGCTGGAATCGCAGCTGATCAAGTCGCTGAAGCCGCGCTACAACATCCTGCTGCGCGACGACAAAAGTTATCCGTACATCTATCTGTCGGGTGGCGAGGACTATCCGCGGCTCGCGTTCCATCGCGGTGCCCGCAACATGCCGGGGCGCTACTTCGGACCCTATCCAAGCACGTTTGCCGTGCGCGAAAGCCTCAACCTGATGCAGAAGCTGTTCAAGGTGCGCCAGTGCGAGGACAGCTACTTCAAGAACCGTTCGCGTCCCTGCCTGCAGCACCAGATCGGTCGCTGCACGGCGCCTTGCGTGCAGCTCATCACGGTCGATGACTATCGCAACGACGTGCGTCACGTGGAGATGTTCCTTGAGGGACGCAGCAGCGCCGTGATCGACGAACTGGCCGGTCAAATGGAACAGGCCAGCAAAGGGCTGGAATTCGAGCGTGCCGCGTCGTTTCGTGATCAGGTCGCGGCCCTGCGCAAGCTGCAGGCCGAGCACCACGTGCAGGGCGCCAGCGCGGACATGGACGTGCTGGCGTGCCGCATCGAGGCGGGCATGGCCTGCGTCAGCGTGCTGTTTTTCCGCAACGGCATCAGCCTGGGTACGCGCGATTTCTTTCCGCGCCTGCCGCTGGATGCCGAGCCGTCCGATGTGCTCGAACAATTCATCGCGCAGTACTACCTGGATCGCCCCGTACCGCGTGAACTGATCCTGGGCGACGCCTTGCCCAGCCAACAGATCCTGGGCGAGATGCTGGCGCAGCAGTCGGGGCACGCCGTGGAGCTGAAGTCCAGCGTGCGCGGCGAACGTGCACGCTTCCTGCAAATGGCGGAGCGCAACGCGCAAGCATCGCTGACCGCCAAGCTGGCCAGCCGCCAGACGCTCGGTGCGCGCTTTGACGATCTGCAGAAGCTGCTGGAACTGGACGAGCCGCCGCGTCGCATCGAGTGCTTCGACATCAGTCACACGCAAGGCGAGCTGACCGTGGCGTCGTGCGTGGTGTTCGGTCCCGAAGGTCCGGAGAAATCGCACTATCGACGCTTCAACATTACGGGCATTACCCCGGGCGACGATTACGCGGCCATGCACCAGGCGCTGGTGCGCCGCTTCCGCAAGGTGGCCGAGGGTGAGGGCGCCAAGCCCGACGTGCTGCTGATCGACGGCGGCAGCGGGCAGGTGGCGCAGGCCCTGGATGTGCTTCGCGAATTGGGCGTTACCGGCATCGAGGTGGTGGGCGTGGCCAAGGGGCCGGGGCGCCGCGCGGGCGAGGAAACCCTGGTGTTGGCCGATTCCGGGCGCAACCTGCATCCCGGTCCGTCCTCACCAGCCCTGCATCTTGTCGCTGCCGTGCGCGACGAAGCGCATCGCTTTGCCATCACCGGCCACCGCAAACGGCGTGAGAAAGCGCGCGAACGCAGCGTGCTTGAGGATGTGCAGGGTGTCGGCGCGCGGCGCCGGTCGGCCCTGCTCAAGGCCTTTGGCGGCCTGGCGGGCGTCGAGGCGGCGGGCGTGGAGGAACTTACCCGCGTCAAAGGTATCGATCGTGGGCTGGCCGAGCGCATTTATGCAGCACTGCACGGCTAACCTGTAAGCGTCTGTCATTCCGGCCGACGCAAAAATCGCGCATGATCCAACGCGAGAGCGCTTGGCCGAATGCTTCAAACCCGGAAAGGATTTATGCACATCAACCTGCCCACCTGGCTGACCCTGTTCCGCGTCTTGCTGTTGCCGGTCATGGTGGTGGTGTTTTACTGGCAGTTCCCGGGGCACAACATTACGGCGGCCATCGTGTTCGTGCTGGCAGCCCTCACTGACTGGCTGGACGGTTACCTGGCGCGCCGCATGAATCTCACCTCGGCGTTCGGCGCGTTTCTTGACCCGGTTGCCGACAAGCTGATGGTGGCGGTGACGCTGTTCCTGCTGGTTGAGACGCATCGTGGTGGCTGGCCGGGCATCCTGATGGCGGTGACGGCGGCGATCATCGTCGGACGCGAAATCAGCGTATCCGCCTTGCGCGAATGGATGGCCGAGATCGGCATGCGCGCCACGGTGAAGGTGGCTTTCATCGGCAAGCTCAAGACCGTGATGCAGATGGTGGCGCTGGTGGTGCTGATCGTTCAGCACGAGAAAAGCGCCGAAGCCTTGCGCCTGTACCACATCGGCGAGGCGCTGCTGGTTATCGCCGGCATTCTCACCATCTGGTCGGGCCTTTATTACCTCCGCGCCGCATGGCCGAGCCTGCAGGGCGACGGTTCGGGCCATCCGCTGCCGCGCAGCGACGACTGAATATTGTTTGTGACAGGTGCTTGACGGCAGCGCATTACCCATTACAATGCGCGACTCCGATGCGGGAATAGCTCAGTTGGTAGAGCACGACCTTGCCAAGGTCGGGGTCGCGAGTTCGAGTCTCGTTTCCCGCTCCAGATTCAGTGGATTGATGCATCGCAGTCCACCAAAAAAGCAGCCCTTGAGGCTGCTTTTTTTATGGCCGCAACGATAGCGCGCGAGCCATGTAAGGTTTTTGGCGCGCCAAGGGACTCTACCGACGAACCTGCTCACGAAAGGAGATCGTCCCATGGCAGTCGTGTTCGAGAGTCCCGCCCTCGTCGTGTCGACGAGCAGAGTCGCCTACTGGTGCATGGAAGGCTTGCGCGTCTGGCGGCGTTATCCGCTGCGCCTGTTTCTGCTTTGCCTCGCGCCGATGGTGCTTGAGGCCCTGTTGCAGCTTATTCCCCTTGTAGGCGTGGCCTTGTCCAAGGTCTTTCCGTTGCTGCTGAGCTTCGGTGTCTTCCAGGGTTTGGTGGCTGCGGAAGCGTCGGGCGTATTGCGATGGAGCAGTCCGTTCAGCACCTGGCAGCACGGTTATCGTTGGCGTGCGCTGGGATTGGCGCTGCTGTGCGGCCCCCTGGTTTTTGGCGTGCAGCAAGGCGTGGCAGCAGCCGTTTATGGCTGGCCCGCGGTGGACGCCGTCCTGCTCGGCCATATGTCGGCGCACCCTGAGCTCGCCAATCGCCTGTTCATCTGCCTGCTCATTTTGCCGGGTACACCCGTGGCCATATGGCTGGCGCTGGCCCCGATGTTCGTGATGTTCCGTGGAGCCACGCCCTGGCAGGCCATGCGGAGCAGCGTGGCCGTCATGCTTCGATCGCCGGGTGCATTCGCCACCTATGCGTTGATCCAATTGTTGCTCATGGCCGGCCTTTTGCTGATTCCCTGGGGCATGCTTTTGTTGCTTGCCTTGCTGCCGTGGATGAGCGCGTGTTGGCTGGTGATATGGAAAGACATCGACAAGGGCGAAGGAACGCCGTGATTCGATGACTGGGGACGCGGGGCAACACAAGAACTTCAACGAGGTGCTGCGCGAGCATGCGGGGCTGCTATCGCGCATTGCCGCCAGCTACGAAGCGGACCTGGCGCTGCGCGATGACCTCTTGCAGGACATGGCGCTGGCGCTGTGGCGAGCCCTGCCGGGATGGCGAGGGGAGGCGCCGTTGCGGGCCTTCGTGGCACGTGTGGCGCACAACCGTGGCGCGACGCATGTCGTGGGTCAGATGCGCCGGCCGACGGGCAGTGCATTGAACGACGACTGGGTGGAACCGCGTCACGGCCCCGAGGGACATGCGGAACTCGAAGAACGTCGCGTGCGTCTGCAGGACGCGGTGAGGCGCCTGCCACTGTCCCTGCGGCAAGCCGTGACCTTGGCTCTTGAAGGTTTCAGTCACGCCGAGATCGCGGATGCGCTCGGCATCACCACCAATAGCGTCGGCGTGCGGCTCAACCGCGCAAAAAGTGCCTTGAAAACGGCACTGGGAGAACAGGCGTGAGCGACCAAGGCAATGACTGGTCCCAATGGGGCGAGCTATGGCGAGAGCAGCCCGAAGTGGATGTCGCGCGCCTGCAGCGGACCGCGTCGAGGAAGTTGTGGCGCATGCGCACGTTGGTGACGCTGGAAATCGCGGGCTCAATCGTTGCCTGCGCGCAGTGCGTGCGACTGGCTATGCTTACGACGGGGCGTTGGCATCTATGGAGTATGGCCTCGCTGGTGTTCGTGCTCGCGCTTCAATGGCTATACCTGCACGTGCGCCGAGGCACCTGGCGGGCCTCGGGCGACGATGTCCACAGCCTGTTGAAGCTCACGCTTCAACGCGCGGCAGCGGGCATACGCCTGGCGAAGCTCAACATCTGGGCCACCCTGGCCTGGGTTGCCGTGAGCGTCGTGGTTGGCCTGCCGGAACTGGAGCCTGCACGTTGGCAGGCAGATCCCAGGCTCAAGTCGATGCTGGTGCTGCAAGTGGCAGTAAACGCGCCGCTGATGGTTGGAATCTTCGCGTTCTACTTCTGGTACATCAGGCGTCAGCGTGCGCGCATCGTGCGAATTCATGATCTGCTGAAGCCGGATGTCTAGGCGGGCGAGCCGGTGTGCGGATGGTATGAACCCGCACGCCGACCTTCGTTTCAGTGCGTGTCCTTGCGATGCTCTATCGCCTGCTTGCGGTAGAGCGGATAGCACAGTCCCAGGCACACGAACCAGATGGGTGTGTAGATCAGGCCCTGCAGAGTGTCCTGCTTCTGCGCAAACACCCACAGCACGAACGCGAAGAACGCCAGCACGATCCAGCACATCGCCACGCCGCCGGGCATCTTGAAGATGGACGATGCGTGACGTTCCGGGTGCAGCTTCCGGTAGCGCATGTACGCAATCATGATCAGCGACCACACGAAGATGAAGCAGATGCTGGAGATGGTGGTGACGATGGTGAACACCTTCATTACGTCGCCTTCCTGGTAGAGCAGGAACACGCCGATGAAGAGCAGAAAGCACGAATAGGCGAGCCCGTTGGCCGGCACGTTGTTGTTGCTCAGCCTGGCGAACGGCTTGGGCCCGAGCTTGCCGGCAGACAGGCCATAGAGCATGCGCCCCGTCGAATAGATGCCGCTGTTGGCGGACGACGTCGCCGAAGTGAGCACCACGAAGTTGATCAGGCTGGCAGCGATCGGAATGCCGATCAGCATGAAGAGATTCACGAACGGGCTCTTGTCCGGCACCACCTGGTTCCACGGCGTCACGGTCATGATCACCAGCAGCGCGAGCACGTAGAACACGATGACGCGGATGGGAATGGAATTGATGGCCTTGGGCAGGGTCTTTTCCGGATCGCGCGCCTCGGCCGACGCGGTACCCACCAGCTCGATACCGACAAAGGCGAATACCGCGATCTGGAACGCGGCAAGGAAACCCGCGCCACCATGGGGGAACCAGCCGCCATTCGTCCAGAGATTGGATACCGCCGCCTTGGCGCCCGACGGCGACGTGAAGCCGATGGCGATCAGCACCACACCGATGGCGATGAGCGACACGATGGCGATGATCTTGACCAGCGCGAACCAGAACTCCAGTTCGCCGAATAGTTTTACCGTCAGCAGGTTGAGGCTGAGCAGCAAAAGAATGCAGGCCGATCCGGGCAGCCACAGCGGCACGCCTGGCGCCCAGAACTGGACGTAGCCCGTGATGGCGGCGATGTCCGCGATGCCGGTGACCACCCAGCAGAACCAGTAGGTCCAGCCGGTGAAGAAGCCCGCTGCAGGGCCCAGCAAGTCGTAATTGAAATCCACGAACGACTTGTAGTGCAGGTTCGACAGCAGCAGCTCGCCCATCGCCCGCATCATGAAGAACAACACGCTTCCGATGATGGCGTAGGCGAAGATCACCGAGGGGCCGGCGAGGCTGATGGTCTTGCCCGAGCCCATGAAGAGGCCGGTGCCAATGGCGCCGCCAATGGCGATCAGCTGCAGGTGGCGGTTGCGCAGGTTGCGCTGCAGGTGATGCTCGGGAGCGCCCGTCGTGGCGGTCGGTTCGTGGTTCTGCATGGGCGGCACGATCCTTGGGATGGCACGAAAGGGCCATCCTATCGGATTCGCGGTGCGCCGGGAGAAGCTATCGCGCGTCGTGGAAAATGATGCCCAGCATGTGCCGCTGGCCGCTGCGCACGCGACTCACACCGTGACGCATGGTGACCCGGTAGGAGCCGCGCGTGCCAGCGACGGGACGCTGATTCACCGCGAAGACAACGGCATCGCCCTGATGCAACGGAACCACTTCAGCACGCGATTGCATGCGCGGCGGTTGTTCGGTGAGCACGAACTCGCCGCCGGTGAAATCCCGCCCGGGTTCGGACAGCAGGATGGCCACCTGCAACGGGAAAACGTGTTCGCCGTAGAGATCCTGGTGCAGGCAGTTGTAGTCGCCCTCACCGTAGCGAAGCAGCAGTGGCGTGGGGCGCGTTTGCCCGGCGTCGTGGCAACGGGAGAGGAAGGAGGCGTGCGTGGCCGGATACCGGGTGTCGATGCCCATGCGGGCGTTCCAGTCGTTGGCCAGCGGGGCGAGCCGCGGATAGAGCGCCTGGCGCAGGAGCTGCACGGGAGCGGGCAGGGGATATTGGAAATACTTGTACTCGCCCATGCCGAACCCGTGACGCGCCATCACCACACGGCTTCGATACAGCGTGTCGTCACTGTAGTGATTGGCAATCTCGCGACAGGTAGGTGCATCGAGCAGGGCCGGAAGCATTGCGCTTCCTCGTGCGTGGATGTCACCTAGGACAAGGGGCCAGTCCACGGCGTCGATGCGGGACGACATGGCGTGGTCTTGCAGATCGATCGGCTGTGCATGCATGCGCGGAGGCTTGGGTGGTGTGCGGAGCGGGTAACCAAGCTAACCAACGACGACCCGTCTCACACTCCGTTTCTTGCGCTGCACATGGCCACCATTACCAGATCAGATCGTCCGGCACTTTGAACTGGCTGTAGAACTCGTCGTCTTCGCTGGCGGGCGAGCCTTCCGTCTTCTGGCCGTGGTCGAGCACGATGATGGAGGCATCGCGTTCGCGGATTTTTTCGGCAGCCATGCGCGGCAGCAACTCGTAACCGCTGCCTGCGCGAACGATCACCAGCACGCCCTTGGCCAGTTGCGTGCGCAAGGTTTCATTCACCAGCACGCTTTGCATCGCTTCTCCGTCGGTGAAGCGATAAGTGATGTCGCCTTCGCGCTTGATCTTGTTCGCGTCGATGATCTGGCGCACCTGTGCGGCCACTTCGCGTGCCTGTGCCTGCGCATTGCGCTCGGCAGCCAGGGCGCGGTCGCGCTCGGCTTTCTCGGCCTGCAGGCGCTGGGCGTCGATCTTCTCTACCGGCTCGGAAGGGGCGGCCTTGCCCTGGCGCTGCTTGGCCTGTTCGCGGGCGATCTGGTCGACCTTGCCCTTCTTGGCGAGGCCGGCCTTGAGTAGTTGTTCCTGCAGGGGATTGCGCATGAGGCGACGTTCGGGAGGCGTGGTCGCCGATTGTAGCGCGCGCCTCGCCGGACGTGCCTGGCGCTCCCCGGCCATGAGACGCGACGTGGCATGATGTCCGCGACAGGGCGTCGGAGCCCGCCATCAAGGGTCTACCGTGATCCCGTATTTCTCCGATCATTCAGCCAATGAACGTACCTACCTGGCCTGGGTGCGCACCGCCATCTCGGTCATGGCGTTCGGCTTCCTGCTGGAGCGCTTCGACATCTTCCTGCTGTTCACCTCGCGCGCGGCGAGCAACGCAGCCAATGCGGCCACCATGCTGCACACGCGGGCATCCCAGTGGCTGGGCCTGGGCCTGTTGTTGGTCGGCGCCTTGATGATCGTCGGTGCCACATTGCGTTTCTATCGCAATCGGCGGGCCATCGAGTCTCTGGAGTCGACGATGTATGGCGACTCCTGGGTGGCACGGGCCATGGCGGTATTGCTGGTGCTGATGGCGATCTTCCTGACCGTGTATGTGGCGAGGCAGATTGCGGCGTTGAGTTGATGAAATTGGGCCGCTGCTGACGGTGGGCATACCTCAGGCATTCCGCTCCGCCGGTTTGTCGCCCACAGGGTGGGCTCCCACAAGGAGGCGGCACGGCGCCGTCTTGGCGTTGAAGGCTGGCGCGGCCCTTGTAGGAGCGCACTTGTGCGCGACACGCACGGCCCGGTGCTCACCGATGCTGGATTGTCGCCCACAAGTGGGCTCCTACATGGGAGCCACCACGCACCGAACATGTGGGAGCGCACCCTGTGCGCGACGCGGGCGCATCAATCTTTCTTTGAGCCGACCAACCGAAGCCCATCAACGCCATGCACAAAAAAAGCGCCGCATCGCTGCGGCGCTTCTTCATCCAGCATGAAACGCTGGATCACAGCGCCTCGAACACGCCCGCCGCACCCATGCCGGTGCCGATGCACATGGTCACCATGCCGTACTTCTGCTTGCGACGGCGCATGCCGTGCAGCAGGGTGGCGGCGCGGATGGCGCCGGTGGCGCCGAGCGGATGGCCCAGCGCAATGGCGCCGCCCAGCGGATTCACCTTGGCCGGGTCCAGGCCCAGGTCGCCCATCACGGCCAGCGCCTGCGCGGCGAAGGCTTCGTTGAGTTCGATCCAGTCCAGCTGGTCCTTGGTCAGGCCGACCTGCTTGAGCGCCTTCGGAATGGCTTCCTTCGGACCAATGCCCATCACTTCCGGCTTCACGCCCGCCACCGAGTAACCGACGAAGCGGCCGATCGGGGTGAGGTTGAACTCCTTGATCGCCTTCTCGCTGGCCAGCAGCAGCGCGCCGGCGCCGTCGGACATCTGCGAGGAGTTGCCGGCCGTCACCGAGCCGCCGAACTTGTCGTTACGGAACACCGTGCGCAGCTTGCCAAGTACTTCCAGCGTGGTGCCGGCGCGCGGGCCTTCATCGGTGTCGATCAGGCGGCTGTCGGTGACGATGCCGCGCGTTTCGAGGTTGGGGTAATGATCGTCGAGCTGGAACGGGGTGATCTCGTCCTTGAACTCGCCAGCGGCGATGGCGGCCAGGGCGCGGCGATGGCTTTCCACGGCGAACGCGTCCTGCTGCTCACGCGTGATCTTCCACTGCTCGGCCACCTTCTCGGCGGTGATGCCCATGCCGTAGGCAATGGCGACATCTTCCTTGTTGGCGAAGATGGCGGGGTTCATCGCCACCTTGTGGCCCATCATCGGCACCATGCTCATGCTTTCGGTACCGGCGGCGATCGTCAGGTCGGCTACGCCGAGCTGGATGCGGTCGGCAGCCATGGCAATCGCCTGCACGCCCGACGAGCAGAAGCGGTTGATGGTGACGCCCGGCACCGTGTACGGCAGGCCGGCGAGCAGGGCGCCGATGCGCGCCACGTTCATGCCTTGCTCGGCTTCGGGCATGGCGCAGCCGACGATGACGTCTTCGATGCGATGCGGATCGATGCCCGGTGCCTGCGCCATCACGGCGCGGATCACGTGGGCGAGCATGTCGTCCGGACGGGTGTTGCGGAACACGCCGCGCGGCGCCTTGCCGACCGGCGTGCGGGTGGCGGCGACGATGTAGGCGTCTTGCACTTGCTTGGTCATGGTTTTGCTCCGTGGCGTCGCGCGTGATTCGCGGCGACGCTATTGGTTTTTTGATCGTCACTCACGTTGTGGGAGTAACGAGCCATAACAGGTTGCGATTCTTTTGCTCGTCATTCCCGCGAAAGCGGGAATCCAGTGCCTTTAAAGTCGCTGGATCCCCGCCTGCGCGGGGATGGCGAGCGAAGAGTCGGGTTAGTTACGCAGCGGCTTACCCGTGGTCATGGTGTGCGCGATGCGGGCCTGGGTCTTCTCGGTCTTGGCCAGCTCCACGAAGTGCTTGCGTTCCAGCTGCAGCAGCCACTCCTCGTCCACCTGCGAACCGCGCTCGATCTTGCCGCCGCACAGCGTGTCGGCAATGCGCGTGGCGATGGCCACGTCATGCGGCGAAGCGAAGTAGCCTTCGGCGAGGTTGGCAAGCGATGCCTGGAAGGTGGCGGTGCCCACATCGCCGGCAACCGGGATGTTGCGGGCCATCATCGGCGGACGCCAGCCGGTTTCAGCCAGCGACAGCGCGACCTTCTTGGCCACGTACAACAGCTCGTAGGCGTTGAACACGACCACGTCGCTGTCGCGCAGCAGGCCCAACTGCTTGGCTTCCATAGCGCTGCCCGACACCTTCGCCATGGCGACGGTCTCGAACACCTTCTTCAGCGCCTCGAACGGATCTTCCGGGTTGGCCTTCGCCGCGCGGATGGCCAGCTCGTGCAGACCGCCACCGGCCGGCAGCAGGCCGACGCCGGCTTCGACCAGACCGATGTAGCTTTCCAGTGCAGCGACCGTGCGGGCCGAATGCATCTGGAATTCGCAGCCGCCGCCGAGGGCGAGACCACGCACGGCAGACACCACCGGCACCAGCGAGTGCTTGATGCGCATGCTGGTGGCCTGGAAGTTGGCGACCATGGCGTCGAAGTCGTCGAACTTGCCCGCCTGCAGCAGGCCCAGCGCGCCCTTGAGATCCGCGCCGGCCGAGAACGGCTCGCCGGTCTGCCAGATCACCACGGCCTTCAGCTGCTGCTCGGCGATGTCGATCGCCTGCTGCACGCCGTTGAGCACGTGGTCGTTGACCGTGTTCATCTTGGTCTTGAACGAGATGATGCCCACGCCGTCGTCGCCGAGCGTCCACAGGCGCACGCCCTCGTTCTCCCACACCGTGGTGCCCTGGTCGAACTTCTCGCCCAGGATCGGATCGGGGAACAGCTGACGCTGGTAAACCGGGTGCTGCGAGCGCGGCTTGTTGGTGCCGGCCGATGCCGACCACGAACCGTCCTTGCCGTGCACGCCGTTGCGGCCGTCGGTGACCCACGCCGGCAGCGGTGCCTTGCTCATGGCCTTGCCGGCGGCGATGTCCTCGGCAATCCAGCCGGCGACCTGCTGCCAGCCAGCAGCCTGCCAGGTTTCGAACGGACCGAGCTTCCAGCCGTAACCCCAGCGGATGGCGAAGTCGACGTCACGCGCGGTGTCGGCGATATCGGCCAGGTGGTAGGCGCTGTAGTGGAACAGGTCACGGAACGTCGCCCACAGGAACTGTGCCTGCGGATCATTCGATGCACGCAGCTTGCCGAACTTCTCGGCCGGGTCCTTGATGGCGAGGATGGCGGCGACTTCGTCGGACGCCTTCTGCTCGGACGGGCGGTAATCCTGCTTGGCCACGTCGAGGACGACGATGTCCTTGCCGGCCTTGCGATAGAAACCCGCGCCCGTCTTCTGGCCCAGCGCGCCCTTTTCGATGAGGGCGGAGAGCCACACCGGTGCCTTGAAGTATTCGTGCCACGGATCGTCGGCCAGCGTGTCGGCCATGGTCTTGATCACGTGCGCCATGGTGTCCAGGCCCACGACGTCAGCGGTGCGGTAGGTCGCACTCTTCGGACGTCCAACCGCCGGACCGGTGAGCGCGTCGACCGTGTCGAAGCCCAGGCCGAACTGCTGCGTGTGGTGCATGGTGGCCAGCATCGAGAACACGCCGATGCGGTTGCCAATGAAGTTCGGCGTGTCCTTGGCGTACACGACGCCCTTGCCGAGCGCCGTGGTCAGGAATGCCTCAAGGCCTTCCAGCACGTTCTTGTCGGTGAGTTTGGTCGGAATCAGCTCGACCAGGTGCATGTAGCGCGGCGGATTGAAGAAGTGCACGCCGCTGAAACGGTGACGCATTTCTTCCGGCAGTGCTTCGGCCAACTGGTTGATCGACAGGCCCGAGGTGTTGGACGCGATCACGGCGGTCGGCGACAGGTGCGAAGCGATCTTCTTGTAGAGATCGAGCTTCCAGTCCATGCGTTCGGCGATGGCTTCGATGACGAGATCCACATCCTTCAGATGATCGAGGTGCTCGTCGTAGTTGGCCGGGATGATGGTGGCGGCGACGTTCTTGTCGGCCAACGGGGCAGGCGAGAGCTTCTGCAGGTTGGCGATGGCCTTCAGCGCGATGCCGCTCTTGGGGCCTTCCTTCGCGGCAAGGTCGAACAGCACGGTTTCAACGCCGGCATTGCTCAGGTGCGCGGCAATCTGCGCGCCCATGACGCCGGCGCCGAGCACCGCAGCCTTGCGGATACGTAGCGCTTTGGGGATGGATGGAGCGGTCATTGGCTTCTCCGTAATGCGAAACGCTTGTGGTTGTGAGACAGGCGGCCGTCACCGGCCGAAAGGGTTCGGTGGAGCGAAATCAGGGGGCCTTGAGGCCGGAGGCCGCAAAGCGGATCAGGTGTTCGGCGGTCTGCTCGCGGTGCCGCTGTTCGGGCACGTCGCTCTTGCGCTGGATCATGCCGAAGCCGGACATGGCATGAGTCAGGGCGCCGGTGACCAGGTCCACGCGCCAATACAGTTCTTCCTTGCTCAACGTGGGCAGCAGGCGAGCGAATTCGGCGGTGAACTGGCGCATCACGTGGCCGTAGTTGTCCGACAGGAACTTGCGGAGGGTGTCGTCGTGCTCGGCGAACGCCCGGGCCAGCACGCGCATGAAGAGCGAACCGTTGCCATCGTGGGAAAGCTCGAGTGCAGGCGTGATGAACGCGGCCAGCACGTCCTCGATGGTGGTTCCCGGCTCGCCGGCAATCTTCTGCAGGGCGGCCAGGCGACGGCCGTTCAGCTGGTCCAGGCGGCGGCGGAACACCTCTTCGATCAGGCGGTCCTTGGAGCCGAAGTGGTAATTCACGGCAGCCAGATTCACGCCCGCGGCGGCCGTGAGCTGCCTCAGCGAGGCGCCTTCGAACCCGTGGCGGGCGAACAATTCCTCCGCGGCGCCGAGAATGCGCTCCTTGGTCGGCATGGAAGCACTGGAGACAGGCATGGTCCGCAACCCCGGGCAAGAATCAAACGATCGTTTGAGGATACGCGGGACGATTTGCGCCCGTCAAACGGTCGTTTCAAGGGGGCGTGAAATCCCTGCGCCCGGCTTGCGTATCAGGTAGAATCTGTCAAACTTTCGTGAGCTAAATCCGCATATCTAGGGCGGATTTGGCGTAAGTTCGTCGGCAAAGACCGACCCGCCCACTCAGATACCAGTTTTTTTCCGGAGCAGACCTCATGGCGCTGGAGCGCACCCTTTCCATCATCAAGCCCGACGCCGTTGCCAAGAACGTGATCGGCGAAATCTACGCACGCTTCGAAAAGGCTGGCCTGAAGGTCATCGCTTCGAAGATGAAGCAGCTGTCGCGCGCCGAAGCCGAAGGCTTCTATGCCGTGCACAAAGAGCGCCCGTTCTTCAACGCACTGGTCGAGTTCATGATCTCCGGCCCGGTGATGATCCAGGTGCTGCAGGGTGAAGGCGCGATTCTGAAGAACCGCGACCTGATGGGCGCCACCAACCCGAAGGAAGCCGCTGCGGGCACGATCCGCGCCGACTTTGCCGACTCCATCGACGCGAACGCCGTGCACGGTTCCGACGCTGCTGAAACCGCAGCGGTCGAAATCGCGTACTTCTTCGCCACGACCGAAGTTCACTCGCGCTAATTAGTGCGTTCATCCATGAACGCGAAGATCAAAAAGCGGCCATCCATGGCCGCACTCTTCACGAAAACCGCGTTTCAATGGATGACGTAAGGAAATAGAGGGCGGCATCGCGCCGCAATAGAAGATGACTGACCAGGCCGTATCCATCCCCACCACCGACAAGGTCAACCTGCTCGATTTCGATCGACAGGGCCTGCGTGACTTCTTCGCCAGCATTGGCGAGAAGCCGTATCGCGCCGAGCAGGTGATGAAGTGGATCTACCACCGCCTGGAAGACAACTTCGAAAACATGACCGATGTCGGCAAGGCGCTTCGAGCCAAGCTCGAAGCGTCGTGCTATGTCGGTGCACCCAAGACCATGTTCGACAAGGGTGCTGCCGACGGCACGCACAAGTGGCTGCTTGGCATGGACGGTGGCAACGCCGTCGAGGCGGTCTACATTCCCGAGCCCACCCGCGGCACGCTCTGCGTGTCCTCGCAGGTGGGTTGCGGACTCAATTGCCAGTTCTGCTCCACCGCGACGCAGGGCTTCAACCGCAACCTCGCCACGTCCGAAATCATCGGGCAGATGTGGGTGGCGGCCAAATACCTCGGCAACATCACGCACCAGAACCGCCGCATCACCAACGTGGTGATGATGGGCATGGGCGAGCCGTTGCTGAACTTCGAGAACGTCACCAAGGCGATGAGCCTGATGCGCGACGACCTGGGCTTCGGCCTGGCTTCCAAGCGCGTCACGCTGTCCACCGCCGGCCTGGTGCCGATGATCGACAAGCTGTCCGACACCATCGACGTGTCGCTGGCCGTGTCGCTGCATGCCGCCAACGATGAGTTGCGCACGGAACTCGTGCCGCTCAACAAGCGTTATCCCATTGCCGAACTGATGGCCGCTTGCCAGCGCTGGCTGGATCGCAGGCCGCGCACGTCCATCACGTTCGAGTACACCCTGATGAAGGGTGTCAACGACCAGCCCGAGCATGCCCGCCAGCTGATCAAGCTGATGCGCCGCATGCCTCAGTGCAAGGTCAACCTGATTCCGTTCAATCCTTTTCCTGGCACGCGTTTCGAGCGCTCTGACGCCGAAACCATCCGCGCCTTCCAGACCCAGTTGCTCAATGCCAACGTGCTGACCATGTTGCGCCGTACTCGCGGTGACGACATCGACGCGGCATGTGGCCAGCTCAAAGGGCAGGTATTGGATCGCACCCGTCGCCAGGCCGAATTTCGAAAGCGTCTGGACGAAGGGGCGAGTCATGCGGCTTGATCGATGGTTGTTGAGCGCGGGAGCGGCCATGTCCATGGCTGCGTGCGTGTCCGTGCCCAATACGAGCGCGGCGCCGCCGCCCGACAAGATTCCGCATACCAGCAAGGCCGAGCAGAAGCAGGAAGGCGCCCGCATCCACACCGAGCTGGCCCAGCAGTACCTGACCAACGGTGATCTGGAAGACGCGCTGGTCAAGATCAACAAGGCGCTGCAGTTCGATCCGAACTATGTGCCGGCCCATACCGTGGCTGGCGTGATTTACCAGCGCATCAACGACATGCCGAATGCGGAAATGCATTACCGCAAGGCGCAGTCGCTGGCGCCGGACAAGGGCGACACCAACAACAATCTCGGCTGGTTCCTGTGCAACGCCGAAGGCAAGTCGGCCGAAGCGCTGCCGTATTTCCAGAAGGCCGTGGCCGATCCGTTCTATCAAACACCTGCGCTGGCCTGGACCAATGCCGGCATTTGCCAGGGCAAGACGCAGAATCTTCCGGCTGCCGAGGCCGACTTCCGCAAGGCGCTGGAAATCGATTCGCAGAACGGCGGGGCGTTGTATCAGCTCGCCAATGTGCTTTATCTTCAGAACGATGCGTTCCGTGCAAGGGCCTTCATCCAGCGATTTGATGCGCTGGGTCAGCCGACCGCGGCCTCGCTGAAACTTGGACATGACATCGAAGCACGGTTGGGCAACAGGGATGCTGCTCTCAACTACAGTAGGCGACTGCAAAGCCAGTTCCCGGATTCGGAGCAGGCGCGCGCCCTCGACGCAACTGCACGCCAATGACCTCTCAGCAGTCAGATTCGGCCAACAGCGGCAACCGGGCATTTCCCTTTAACGAAGCACCCAACGCGACCATGGATATCGAACATTCTTCGCTGGACGCGATCAAGGGCAGCCTTGGCGGGCGCCTGCGCGCTGCGCGCGAGGCGCGCGGCATCGACGTTGCGTCGTGCGCACACACGCTGCGCCTGCCCACGCGGGTGCTCAAGCAGATCGAAAGCAACGAATACGGTGGTATCGACTACCAGGTTTACCTGGGTAGTTACCTCACCAAGTACGCGCGTTACCTCGGCATCGACGAGGAAGAGGTCAAGGCCGAGCTGGAGCGCATCAAGCCTGCGCAGCCTTCGCTGGTGGCGACCGGCGGCATTTCGCACTCGCGCTACCTGCTGGAAAACTACGCTCGCGCCGCGACGTACGTCGTGCTGACGGCGGCGATCGTGGTTCCCACGATCTGGCTTGGTGTTCGCGGCACCCTGGATCGCGATGTCAGTCACCTGGCTCCGCTTGATGCCGCTCCGGTAGCGCAGGTGGATGCGCCAGCGACCAGCGCCAGCGCGGCCACGAATGCCAACGTGGCGACGACCGGGCCGCAGGAAAATGCCGCCGACGTGGCTGCGGCACCGGCGTCTCAGCAGCCGGTGCAGCCTGCGCCGCAACAACCGCAGGATCAGCCGCTGATGGCGTCCATGACGCCGTTCCCGAACCTGGGTGGCGACAGCCACGCCGCGCCGCAGGCCGCTGCGCCGGCAGCTTCGGATGCGTCCGGTACTGGCGCGCACAGCCTGGTGTTGAGCCTGCAAAGCGCCAGCTGGGTCGAAGTGACCGCGAAAGACGGTTCACGCCTGGAATATGGCCTGCTGCCGGCCGGCAGCTCCAAGACCTATCACAGCGACCAGGCCCTGGAAGTGCGTATTGGCAACGCCAATGGCGCCCAGGTCATGCTGGATGGCCAGCCGATGGCGCTGGACAACTACCGCCGTTCCAATGTCGCGCATTTCCGAGTCGAAATGCATGACGGCAAGGCTGCGCCTGCCGGCGCTTGAGTCTCGCGCCGGGCCTGTGCGGCCTGGCGCAATCGGTTATGCTTGCCCATTGTCCGCTCGGCGACGAGCGGGCAAGTCGGGCTGATTTCTTTTCCGCATGACGGGCGCCACCAGGGGCCTTAGGCGTGTGGTTCCCCAAGGGTGATTGCATGGCATTTGAAGCGTACGACGATTACGAACAGAGCGAACGCGTACAGCAGTGGTTGCGCCAGAACGGCCTGTCCATCGTCGTCGGCATTGCGATCGGCCTGGTTGGCATCTTCGGCTGGCAGCAGTGGAACAAGCACAAGGCCGAACATCAGGCCGAGGCTTCCAATCTTTATCAGCAGATCCAGGTTGCTGCGGCTTCCGGCAAGACGGATAGCGCCGACCAGCTGACCGAGCAATTGCTCAAGGATTACACCGACTCCACCTATGCCTTTTTTGCCGTGAGCGATCGCGCGGAGCGCCAGGTCCAGGCCAAGCAGCTGGACAAGGCGATCGAGTCGCTGGGTTGGGCCGAGGGCCACACGTCGGACGCGAACCTCAAGGCATTGGCGCAGATGCGCACCGCCAGGGTGTTGCTGGCGCAGGGCAAGGGCACTGATGCGCTGGCCGCGCTGGACCGCATGCCTGCCAAGGCCTATGAAGGCGTGGCTCAGGAACTACGCGGCGATGTGCTGGTCAAGCTTGGGCGCCCGGACGATGCCCGCAAGGCCTATGTGGCCGCCAAGGCAGCGATGGGTGAGAACGCGCCTCAGAGCGTGCAGATGAAAATCGATGATCTGGCCGTGGCCGGGAAGCAGGGTGCATGAAACCTGAAGTGAAGAAGGGCGGTTCGATGAAGCGTGTGTGGCTGGTGGCGCTGACCTCCTTGGTCGTCCTTGCCGGCTGCCATTCGTTCAAGAAAGAAAACGTCCAGCCGCCGACTCCGCTGGCCAAGGATTTCAAGAACACCGTCGAAGTAAGCAAGCTGTGGACGACCAGCGTCGGTGACGGCGCCGGCGACAGTGGCGTTCGCCTGCGTCCTGCCTTTGCGGACGGCGTGCTCTACGCGTGCAGCACCGACGGCAAGATCGCCGCCATCGATGCCACCAGCGGCAAGACGCTGTGGTCCAAGAGCTCGCGCACCCAGGGCTGGTTTGGCTGGGGCGACAAGAAGCGCGCCGATGCGCTGTATGCCGGTGGCCCGATGGTGGCCGGCGACCTGCTCGTGGTCGGTACGCTCGATGGCCACGTGTACGGCATCAATGCGAAGGACGGCAGCCCGCGCTGGGAATCGGTCGTCAATTCCGAAGTGATTTCCTCGCCGGTCATCTCCGGCAACCTTGTCATTGCGCGCACGCAGGATGGCCGTCTGTACGGCTTCGACAGCGCCACGGGCGAGCGTCGCTGGGTGTACGACCAGGACAGCGTGCCGCTGCTCAGCCTGCGCGGCAATGGTCCGCTGCTGGCGGCCAATGGCGTGGTGTTCTACGGCAACGACGCCGGCAAGCTGGTCGCGCTGCGCCTGGACAACGGCGAGAAGCTCTGGGAACAGACGCTCGCCAGCGGCGAAGGCCGTACCGAAATCGATCGCCTTGCCGACGCGGACGGCTCGATCATCCTTTCCGGTACCACGCTGTACGGCGCGGCTTATCACGGCAACCTTGCCGCGATTGATGGCCCCAGTGGCCGTCCGCTGTGGGGGCGTCCGTTCTCCACGTTCACCTCGCTGGAAGTCACCGACAGCGCCGTTTATGGCGTGAACGACGACTCCCAGGTCTGGGCGTTCGACAAGAACGGCGGTTCGGACATGTGGAAGAACGACGCGCTGAAGTACCGCTGGCTCACCGGCCCGGCTGTGCTTGGCAATTACGTCGTGGTCGGCGACCTGGAAGGCTACGTGCACTTCCTGCAGGTCGGCGACGGTGCGCTGGCGGCGCGCGAGCGCCTGTCCAAGAAGGCCATTCGTGCGCAGCCGCTGGTTGTCGGTGACATCGTGTACGTCGAAGACGTCAAGGGCCGTATCGGCGCTTACCGTATCGGCAGCCGCTGATCACTTTTTGAAGGTTGTTAACTCATGCTGCCCGTCGTTGCCCTGGTCGGTCGTCCCAATGTCGGTAAATCGACCCTCTTCAACGCACTGACGCGCAGTCGCGACGCCCTGGTGGCTGATATGCCGGGCGTCACGCGAGATCGTCACTACGGCGTGTGCCGCACCGGCACACGCCCCTTCGTGGTGGTGGATACCGGCGGTTTGTCCGGTGACGAAGAAGGCCTTGATGGCCTGACTGCCCAACAGGTGCGCCTAGCCATCGAAGAGGCCAGCGTGCTGGTCTTCGTGGTCGATGCGCGCGATGGCCTGCTGCCGCAGGACCGCACCATCCTTTCCGAGCTGCGCCGCAGCGGCAAGCCGATCATTGCCGCGGTCAACAAGACCGATGGCCTTGATCTGCAGAACGCCATGGCGGAGTTCGCCGTGTTCGGCATCGCCAACACGCTGCCGCTGGCTGCCTCGCACAATCGTGGTACCGACGACCTCGTCGCCACGGCGATCACCTTGCTGCCGGAAGAAGTGCACGAGGAAATCGATCCGGGCGAGGCGGACAGCATTCGCGTCGCCATCGTCGGCCGCCCGAACGCGGGCAAGTCCACGCTGATCAATCGCCTGCTCGGCGAAGACCGGCTGATCGTTTCCAATGTGGCCGGCACGACGCGCGATCCCATTCGCGTGTCGCTGGAGCGCGATGGCCGCAAGTACACCCTGATCGATACCGCCGGTGTGCGCCGCAAGGCCCGCGTCGAAGAAGCGGTGGAGAAATTCAGCGTCATCAAGACGCTGCAATCGATGGCCGCCGCGCAGGTCGTGGTGGTGATGGTCGATGCACGCGAAAACCTCGCGGATCAGGATCTCACCCTGATCGGCCACGCCGTGGACGAGGGCAGGGCGCTGGTCATTGCCGTCAACAAGTGGGACGGCATGGACAGCTACCAGCGCGAGCAGTGCCAGAAGGCGCTGGAGCGCCGCCTGCAGTTCGTGGACTGGGCCAAGACCGTGTTCATCTCGGCCCTGCATGGCTCGGGCTTGCGTGAGCTGATGAAGTCGGTGGTGCGCGCGCACCATGCCGCGACCAAGGAGCTGGGTTCGTCCGAACTCACCAAGACGCTGGAGATGGCCTACGAAGGCTACCAGCCGCCGCTGGTTCGCGGTCACGCTCCCAAGCTGCGTTTCGCGCATCCCGGCGGCACCAATCCGCCGACCATCGTGATCCATGGCAGCCGCACCAAGCACATTGCGCCTGCCTATCGGCGTTACCTGGAAAACTTCTTCCGCAAGCGTTATCGCCTGGAAGGCACGCCGATCCGCATTGCGTTCCGTGACGGTGAGAATCCGTTTGCAGGCAAGAAGAACGTGCTCACGGACAGCCAGAAGCGTAAACGCCAGCGCATGATCCGCGAGATGAAGAAGCGCGGGCGCTGATTGCCCGTTGTTTTGCAGAGGTGCGCGTAGTGCGCCTCTGCCATGGCGCCGCGGCAACAGCGGCGCCTTCCTCGGCCTTGAGTTTCAGATGAGCCATCGTCGCCAGCGCGCGTCGAGTGCGCCTCGGGCAGTGTGCACTGGCGCTTGGAGTAAGCTAGCGCGATGACGAGCCTTGACCGCGACCGTTGGCTGGCCTCCCTGCGCGCCAGTATCCCCGAGCTTTCTCCCGTCGATGCGCTGGCCAGGCAGGCGCAGGGCAGTGTGTTGATCGACGTGCGCGAAGACGGCGAACGAGCCAGTGGCACGCCCATGGGCGCCGTGGGGCTCTCGCGCGGGTTCCTTGAGTTGCGCATCGAACAGATCACAGCAGATCGCCAGCAGCCGATCCTGCTTTTGTGCGGCAGCGGACAGCGCTCGTTGCTTGCTGCCGAAGCATTGCAGCGCATGGGTTACGAGCACGGCGCGTCGGTCGCTGGTGGCTTCCAGCGCTGGAAGGCCGAGGGCCTGCCGGTGGCCTCGGGTGCTTTGGACAGCGATGCCGCTGAACGCTACGCGCGCCAGTTGCAGTTGCCGCAGGTGGGCGAGGCAGGGCAGGCGAAACTGGCGGCGGCTCGCGTCGCGTTGCTGGGTGCGGGCGGACTTGGTGCACCGGCGGCTTTGTATCTCGCTGCGGCGGGCGTGGGGCAGTTGACGTTGCTCGATGACGATCGCGTGGAGCGCTCGACCCTGCACCGACAAGTGATTCATGCCGACGCGCGCGTGGGCATGCACAAGACCGAATCCGCGCGCATCGCGCTGGCGGGGCTCAATCCGCGCGTGCAGGTGGAAATCCGTAATGAGCGCTTGCAGGCCGACAACGTCGAGCGCCTGCTTGCGGATCATGATCTGGTGATCGACGGCGCCGACAATTTTCCTGCGCGATACCTCGTTGCGGCAGCTTCACGGCGCCTGCGAATGCCGATGGTGTACGGCGCGGTAGAGCGTTTTACCGGGCAGGTGAGCGTGTTCGATCCGCGTCGTGCGGATTCGCCATGCTATCGCTGCCTTTTCCCGGAGCCACCCGCGGCGGCCGATGCGCCCAACTGCAGCGAGGCCGGCGTGCTCGGCGTGCTGCCTGGCATCGTGGGTTTGCTGCAGGCGACCGAGGCGCTGAAGCTTCTGCTCGGCATCGGTGAATCGCTGGTGGGACGACTACTGCACTTCGATGCGCTGGGCATGCGATTCCGCGAGACACGTTTGCCTCGCGATGCCGAATGCCCGGGGTGTGGCGATGCCGCTTCATTCCACGGCTACGAGGATCTGGTGCAACTCTGCGCGTCGGCAGGCTGATCAGTCCATGTCGGTGGCGATCAACGAATAGACCGCTGCATCCAGCGGCTCACCTCGCAGCAGAAGTAGTCGACGCGACACACCTTCGAACTGGGCTCCTGCTTTTTCTGCCACGCGTCGACTGGCGCGATTCTCGGTGGCGGCCACGATCTCGATGCGGCGCAGCTCCGTGGACTTCAGGGCGTGCCGCGTCAGCAAGCGCACTGCCCGAGTGGCGATGCCGCCTTCCTGCCTGCTCTGGCGAACCCAATAGCCGAGGTTGGCCTTGCCGAAATCGGGCTGCCAGTGATTGAGCGCCACACTGCCCAACACCTCGTCACTGTCGCGGTCGGTGATGGCCAGGGCGCATTCGTCGCCGACGCCGTGCCAGCCAAGCCGTGCCCGGGCGATGAAGCGGCGACCGTCTTCCCTGCTGTAGGCGGGTGTGCACCAGGGCTGCCAGCGACCAATGGTGTCCATCGACTCGTGCAGGGATGCATGCAAGGCGTCGAGGTCGGCATGGCGAAAGGGGCGCAGGCGCAGGCCGCCTTCCTCCAGCACCGGACCCGGTGACGCGTCGTTGCGTTCCGGAGGAAGGAGGGAATACACCGCGGCAGGCGCGGCTTCACCGCGATGAATGATGCGGTTCGGCGACACGCCGTCGAAATTCGCGCCCAGTCGCTCGGCGGTGCGTCGACTGGCCGTGTTATCCACGGCAATCACGACTTCGATGCGGACTAGTCCGAGCACACGAAAGCCGAAGTCGGCGATGGCGCGTGCGGCTCGCGTGGCCACACCCTGGCCCTGTGCCGAGGTGCGCACCCAATAACCCAGGTTGGCGCTGCCTCGCCGTGGGTCGACGCGGTTGAGGGCGATGTCACCCAGGGCGCGGCCATCCTTGTCGAAAATGCCGAAGGCATACGCTTCGCCTTTTTCCTGGTCGGCCTCGCACTTGGCGATCCATTGGGCGCCGTCATCGCGGTCATAGCCTTCGTGCAGCCATGGCAGCCAGGGCGAGACGGAAGCGATGGATTCGCGGGTGGCCTCGAACAGGGCATCGGCGTCCGTGTGACGCCAGGGGCGCAGGCGGATGCCCTGGGCTTCCAGTTCCAGCGGATGGACGAGCGGTAGCGTGTCAGCCATGAGGTCCGTTTGTGTGCGTGCGGCCGAGCCGGGATAATACGTTTCTTTGCAGGCCACCCAAGACCATGAGCGCACGCATCCTCGACGGCAAACGCATTGCGCAGGAACTGATGGACCGCATTGGCCGGCGCGTCGCCGAGCGCCGGGCCAAAGGCCGGGATGTGCCGGGACTTGCCGTGGTACTGGTCGGTGACAACGCGGCCTCCTCGGTCTATGTGCGCAACAAGCGCAAAGCTTGCCACCAGGTGGGTTTTCAGTCTTTCGATTTCGACCTGCCGTCGAGCACGACGCAGGACGAGCTGTTTGCGCTGATCGACAAGCTCAATGCCGACCCCGCAGTGCACGGCATCCTGGTGCAGTCGCCACTGCCCGATCATATCGATGAGGACGCGCTGGTCGATCGCATCGATCCACTCAAGGACGTGGATGGCTTCCAGGCCGTCAATGTCGGGCGTCTGGCGCTTCGCCGGTTTGGCCTGCGTCCTTGCACGCCCCGTGGCGTCATGACGCTGCTGGGGCACACGGATCGCCCCGTGCGCGGCCAGCACGCCGTGGTGGTGGGTGTGTCCAACCATGTCGGCCGCCCGCTTGCCCTGGAGTTGCTGATCGCCGGTTGCACCACCACCTGCTGCCACAAGTTCACCCGTGATCTGGAAAGCTTCGTGCGCCAGGCGGATATCGTCATCGTCGCCGTGGGCAAGCCGGGCCTGGTCAAGGGTGAATGGGTGAAGCCGGGCGCGGTGGTGATCGACGTGGGCATCAACCGCCTGGAAGACGGCCGCCTGGTGGGCGACGTGGACTTTGCGCCCGCTGCCGAGCGCGCCAGCTGGATCACGCCTGTACCGGGCGGTGTCGGCCCGATGACGGTAGCCACGCTGCTGGAGAACACGCTGGAAGCGGCCGAGGCGCGGGACGCCGGTCATCAGGGTTGATGGACCCTTGTAGGAGCGCACTTGGTGCGCGACCGCGGCGCTTTGTCGCGCCTCGGTCTCAGGTGGTGCCCGAGCCTAGAAACAATGCGGAAAAAAGCGGCAAGCGGTTGAGCTGGCGGGGCCGGTCGCACGCAGGGTGCGCCTCCACAAAGACGGGCTTCGGCCAGCCTTCCGTTCACGCAGAGAGTGGCGAGCACTTTGGCTTATGCGTATAATCCTCTCTTTGCAGCGGGACAAATCGCATGCGTATCCTCGCCGAGGCCCTCACCTACGACGACGTTTACCTCGTTCCGGCCCATTCGGCCGTTCTGCCACGTGATGTAGACACTTCCACGCGGCTCACCCGAAACCTGCGCCTGAACATCCCCATCGTGTCCGCTGCCATGGACACGGTCACCGAAGCCCGCCTCGCCATCACCATGGCCCAGCAGGGCGGTATCGGCATCATCCACAAGAACATGACCGCTGAGCAGCAGGCCGCCGAAGTGCGCCTGGTGAAGAAGTTCGAAGCCGGCGTCATTCGCAGCCCCATTTCGGTCGGCCCGAAC
Source organism: Dyella sp. C11 (assembly GCF_003121485.1). GTDB lineage: Bacteria > Pseudomonadota > Gammaproteobacteria > Xanthomonadales > Rhodanobacteraceae > Dyella. Next base: position 203,275 of record NZ_QAVX01000003.1, read on the forward strand.
ACCTCCATCCGCGAAGTGTTGCAGCTGACCCGCGCGCACAATATTTCCGGCGTGCCGGTGGTCGACGGCGAAAAGCTGGTCGGCATCGTCACCAGTCGCGACCTGCGCTTCGAGCGCAAGCATGACGACCCGGTGCGCAACATCATGACCCGCCAGGAGAAGCTGGTGACGGTTGGCGAAGGTGCCAGCCAGGACGAAGTGCTGCAGCTGCTGCACAAGCACCGCATCGAGAAAGTGCTGGTGGTCAACGACGACTACCAGTTGCGTGGCCTGATCACCGTCAAGGACATCCAGAAAGCCCGTGACAACCCGAACGCCGCCAAGGATCGCCTCGAGCGCCTGCTGGTCGGCGCAGCAGTTGGCGTGGGTGGCGACACCGAGCAGCGCGTTGAGGCGCTGGTGGACGCCGGCGTGGACGTGCTGGTGGTCGACACCGCGCACGGTCATTCGCAGGGCGTCATCGAGCGCGCTGCGTGGGTGAAGAAGCGCTACCCGCAGGTGCAGGTGATCGCCGGCAACATCGTCACCGGTGAAGCGGCCCGTGCGCTGCTCGATGCCGGCGTCGATGCCGTGAAAGTTGGCGTGGGTCCGGGCTCTATCTGCACCACGCGCGTCGTCGCTGGCGTGGGTGTGCCGCAGATCACCGCCATCGACCTGGTCGCCACGGCACTGAAGGACGAAATCCCGCTGATCGCCGATGGCGGCATCCGCTACTCGGGCGACATCCCCAAGGCGCTGGCTGCCGGTGCATCCACCGTGATGCTGGGCTCCATGTTCGCCGGCACCGAAGAATCGCCGGGCGACGTCGAACTGTTCCAGGGCCGCCAGTACAAGAGCTACCGCGGCATGGGTTCGCTGGGCGCGATGGCGCTGGGTTCCAAGGACCGCTACTTCCAGGACGAAGCCGACGCCGACAAGCTGGTGCCCGAGGGCATCGAAGGTCGCGTGCCGTACCGTGGTTCGCTGCGCAACATCATCCACCAGCTGATCGGCGGCCTGCGTGCCTCGATGGGCTACCTCGGTGCCGCCACGGTCGACGATGTGCGCAACAAGGCGCAGTTCGTGAAGGTGACCAGCGCCGGCGTGACCGAAGCGCATCCGCACGACATCCAGATCACCAAGGAAGCGCCGAACTATCGGCTCAATTCCTGAGATCGGTGGAGACGGAGTTGCGAGTGTTGCCTGCAGCGTCTCGCAACTTCCGATCCATGCGAGATCGTCATTCCAGCGAAAGCTGGAATCCAGCGCCTTCCGGGCTGCGAAAAAGTCACTGGATCCCCGCCTTCGCGGGGATGACGGTCATCAAGCTATTCGCAGGTCGAAGCGTTTCTGCGCTTCGACCTTTCTCTTTTTCGAACTCTGGTTTTCGCCGTCATGACCGATATCCATAGCGACAAAATCCTCATCCTCGACTTCGGCGCGCAGTACACGCAGCTGATTGCACGCCGCGTGCGCGAGATTGGCGTTTACTGCGAAATCTGGGCGTGGGACCACGACCCCGCCGAAATCGCCGCGTTCGGGGCCAAGGGCATCATCCTTTCCGGTGGTCCGGAATCGACCACGCTGCCGGGTGCGCCCGCCGCGCCGCAGCAAGTGTTCGACGCGGGCCTGCCCATCCTCGGCATCTGCTACGGCATGCAGACCATGGCCGCCCAGCTGGGCGGCGCCACCGAAGCCGCCGACGCGCGCGAGTTCGGTCATGCGGAAGTGGATATCGCCACGACCAGCCGCTTGTTCGCTGGCCTGAGCGACCACGACAGCGCGCATCGCCTTGACGTCTGGATGAGCCATGGCGACCACGTGTCGAAGGCGCCGCCGGGCTTCACCATCACTGGCACCACCGACCGCATTCCGGTTGCCGTGATGGAGAACGAGGACAAGCGCTGGTACGGCGTGCAGTTCCACCCGGAAGTGACGCACACCAAGCAGGGCACCAGCCTGCTCAAGCGTTTCGTCACGGAAATCTGCGGCTGCCAGACGCTGTGGACGGCCGCGCACATCATCGAAGACCAGATCGCCCGCGTGCGCGAACAGGTTGGCAGCGATCACGTGCTGCTGGGCCTTTCAGGCGGCGTGGATTCGTCCGTGGTGGCCGCACTGCTCCATCGCGCCATCGGCGACCAGCTGACCTGCGTGTTCGTCGATACCGGCCTGCTGCGCTTCCAGGAAGGCGACCAGGTGATGGCCACCATGGCCGAGCACATGGGCGTCAAGGTGATTCGTGTGAACGCCGCCGAGCGCTACTTCAAGGCGCTGGAAGGCGAGGCTGATCCGGAAGCCAAGCGCAAGATCATCGGTCGGCTGTTCGTCGAGATCTTCGACGAGGAATCAGCCAAGGTCACCAACGCCGGCCACGGCCAGGTGAAGTGGCTGGCGCAGGGCACCATCTATCCGGACGTGATCGAGTCCGCCGGCAGCAAGACCGGCAAGGCGCACGTGATCAAGAGCCACCACAACGTGGGCGGCCTGCCGGAGCACATGAAGCTCAAGCTGGTCGAACCGCTGCGTGAGCTGTTCAAGGACGAGGTGCGCCGCATCGGCGTGGAACTCGGCCTGCCGCGCGCCATGGTCTATCGCCATCCGTTCCCGGGTCCGGGCCTGGGTGTGCGCATCCTGGGCGAAGTGAAGCGGGAATACGCCGAGCTCTTGGCCCGTGCCGACGCCATCTTCATCGAAGAGCTGCGCGCCTGGGACCTGTACGACAAGACCAGCCAGGCCTTCGCCGTGTTCCTGCCGGTGAAGTCGGTGGGCGTGGTGGGTGATGCCCGTGCCTACGAATGGGTGATCGCACTGCGTGCCGTGGAGACCATCGACTTCATGACGGCGCATTGGGCGCACCTGCCGTACGACTTCCTTGGCAAGGTTTCCAATCGTATTATCAATGAGTTGCGCGGCGTTTCTCGTGTCGTTTATGACATCAGTGGCAAGCCGCCGGCAACCATTGAGTGGGAGTGAGCTCCCGACTTTGAGGCTACGGCGACTTTCTCAAGAAGTCGCCGTAATTCATTGACAGGAAAGATAATGATGCCGGCCGAGCCACGCGACGAGCTGTTGTTTTCCTACGGCACTCTGCAACTCGAACGGGTGCAGCTCGAATCCTTCGGTCGCCTGCTCGATGGCGAAGACGACGCCATGCCGGGTTATCGCCAGGCCTTGATCGAGATTACCGATCCGGAAGTGCTGCGCCAGAGCGGTGAGCGCTTCCACCCCATCGTCGTGCCCAGTGGCGACGTTGCCGACCAAGTAACCGGCAAGGTGTTCCGGGTCACGGCGGCTGAGCTGGCCGCGGCCGATCGTTACGAAGTCGCGGACTACCAGCGCGTCGCCGTGCAGCTGAAGTCCGGCAAGCGGGCCTGGGTTTACATCAAGGCCTGAGCACCCTCACCACGGCAGCGTTTCGCCCAGTCGGTTGAGGTATTGCAGGCCGTCATGGCCGGCCTGTCGGGTCACCACGTCGACCACCAGCGGAATGCTTTCGCTGATATCCAGCGCGGCATCCGGGCCGCCCATGTCGGTGCGCACCCAGCCCGGGGCAATCAAGAGCAATGTGTGCCCGGATTCGGTATGCCGGCTCGCATAGCTGCGCATCAACGTGTTGAGCGCCGCCTTGCTTGCGCGATACGGCTCCCAGCCACCGTCCACATTGTTGGCCACGCTGCCGAGGCCGGACGACATGACGGCAATGACGCCACCAGGCGCGACCAGCGTGTCGAGAGTCTCGATCACGCGCATGGGGCTGAGGGCATTGGTGACCATCATGCGGGTGAAGCCATCAGTGCTCACCTTGCCGATGGGTTTATCCGCTTCGATGGCGACACCGGCATTGACGAACAGCACGTCCAGCGACCGACCTTTCAGGTGCGCATGGAGCGCGTCGATCTGCTCGGGCGCATCGATGTCGAGGTGCGCGATCTCCAGTCGTCCATCGGACGATGCCTGGAGGTCGTGCAATGGCGTGTGCTTGTCGCCGCGGACGGTGCCGATAACCTGCCAGCCGCGCTTGAGGTATTCCTCGACCAGGGCGAGGCCAAGCCCACGGGACGCCCCCACGATGAGCGCGGTCTGCGGTTTCTGCGGTGTGTTCGACGTCATGGAAGCCTCGGTAGTCAGGGTGTGCGGTCCACCAGTTGGCGTAGCACCGTTTCCAATGGCGTGGATGCCTTGCGCGAGCCGGCTTCGCCGTGTTCGAAATCGATCCAGCCTTCGTTGAAGCCATCAAGCATACGCATGCGAGGCTCAGGGTTCTGCATGCCCTGCGTGCGGAAGATGTGTTCCCAGGTATCTCGCGGCACGGGTTCGGTGCGCACGGGGCGCCCGAGTACCTGGGCAAAGCCTGCGGCGATGTCCAGCGCGGAGTACCGGCGCGGTCCTTCCAACTCGATTATCTGGTTGCCTTGCGCGTGCGACTGCAGGGCGTCGGCCACCGTGCGCGCGATGTCGGCCGTGGCCACCATGGCGATGCGATGGTCCAGGGGCTGCAGGTAGGAAGGAATCAGTCCTTGGCGCGCGGCCGCGACGTCCCAGCTGGCGTTTTCCATGAACCAGCCTGCGCGGACGAACGTGGTGGGCAAGGGCATGTCGCGCAACGCTGATTCCATCAGGCGGCCGTTGTTCAACAGTGAGAACGCGTCCACGTGCGCACCGACGGTGGACAGAAACACCAGCCTGCCGGGCGTTGCGCTTGCCACTGCCTTGCCCACCGCGGCGATGATGTCCCGGATGGCCGGAAAACCGGGGGCAGGGTCGTAGTCCGGCGGAATCATCAGGAACACGCCTTTCGTGTGGTGAAAGGCGCGGGCCAGCGCCTCGGCGTCGTCGGCCGTGGCCCGGGCGACTTCGCAGCCACGCTGGACCCAGGTGGACGCCTTGGACTCATCGCGCACAACGGCGCGCACGCGCTGGTCGGCGTCCAGCAATGCGTTGGCGACCTGTCCGCCAACCTGACCGGTGATACCCATGACGGCATACATGTTCGCGATCCTCGATGAAGCGGCACGGGCCGCATTGGATGCGAATTCTGGGCGCCATCAACTGGTTTCGCGATAACATCAATGGCAATGGATAAGTGACAAAAGAGCACTAATTGATGGCTTTCGACGAGCGCATGTTGAACGGCATGAGTGTGTTCACCGCCGTGGTGGATGCCGGCAGTTTCGCGGCTGCCGGCGACGCGCTGGACATGTCCCCGCCCGGTGTAAGCCGGGCCATTTCCCGGCTGGAAGCCCGGCTGGGCATCCGCTTGTTCGATCGCACCACGCGCTCGGTTCGGCTGACAGACGAAGGGCGGCGTTTTCACCTGCAGGTGCTGCCGCTGCTGGCGGGGCTGGAAGAAGCGGCCGCCGGTGCGGCGCAGGGTGCCATCAGCGTGCGGGGCCGGCTTCGCGTGCATATGGACCCACTGTTCTCGCGCCTTGTGCTGGCGCCGCGTATCGGGGAATTCATGGCAGCCTGGCCGCAGCTGGAAGTGGAGCTGGCCACGCGTGACCAGCTGGGCGATCTGGTGGCCGATGGTTTCGACCTGGCTGTCCGCTTCGGCGAGCCACCGGATTCGAGCCTGGTCGCGCGCAAGCTGCTGGACACCCGCATCCTCACCGTGGCTTCGCCGGCCTACCTGCGGCGCCATGGCCGGCCGGCCAACCCGCAGGAACTGGAAGGTGATCAGCACATCTGCATCGAATTCCGGGACCCGGCGACAGGGCGCACCTTCCCCTGGGAGTTCCACCGCAAGCGCAAGCGGCTATCGGTGAAAACCTCGGGGCGCCTCGTCGTCAACGACGGCGGCACCATGCACCACGCCTGTCTGGCCGGTTATGGCGTGGCCCAGGTGATGGAGGTGGCGACGGCGCCCTTCGTTGCAAACGGTCAGCTGCTGGAGGTGTTCCCCGATTGGCCCGACGAGCGCTTTCCGCTCTATGCGCTGTATCCGTCGCGGCATCATCCCTCGGCCAAGGTGCGCGCGTTCCTGGATTTCGTCATCGACATCACCAGCGCCGCCAACCGATAGAATGGACGCCCCTGCCTGTTGCACGCCATCCGAAGAACGATGATTTTTCGCCACTGACGCCTGCCTTTTCCGTCGAGGACGAGGGCTACATGCGTCGAGCGCTGCAGCTGGCGGCGCACGCGCGCGATGCGGAAAACGAGGTGCCTGTGGGCGCGGTGCTGGTGCAAGGCGAGGAGATCGTCGGGCTCGGCTGGAACCGCAACATCACGCTCAATGATCCAAGCGCGCACGCGGAAATCATGGCGCTGCGCGCGGCGGGCGAAAAACTTTCCAACTACCGCATGCCGGGCGCCACGCTGTACGTGACGCTGGAGCCGTGCGCGATGTGTTCGATGGCGCTGGTGCATGCGCGCATTGGTCGCGTCGTGTACGCAGCGACCGATCCGAAGACGGGCGCCGCCGGCAGTGTGTTCGATACCCTGATTTCGGATCGTCACAACCACCGCATCGCGGTCGAAGGTGGCCTGCTGGCCGACGAAGCGTCGACCATGCTGCGTGAGTTTTTCCGCGCGCGACGCTGACCTTTCAGTGCGCCTCGGGGCGCCAGTAGGCCTTCAGCTTCTTCAGCTTGTCCAGCGAATCCATGGCTTTTTCCGAAGCCTTGAAGGCACTGCGCTTGCTCCAGCGACGAAACTCCTTGAGCTGCTGCTTGGCGTCGTCACCTGACACCACGTCGCCAATCAGCTTGCTGCCCATCATGCGATCGTGCGCATCGCCCAGGTGGCCTTGCAGATCGGCCAGTCGCTTCAGCCACGCCTGGGTGGCCTGTTTGGGAAACGAGTGTTCGTACAGCTCGATGCTGTAACGCAGTTTCTTGGTGGCGCTGCGCAGGCGGTGCAGGCGCTTCTGGCCACCATCGAGCTTGTCGGCGCGTTTCTTCAGGTCGTCGAAACGTTTTTCGATGGCCGCCGCGGCCACCTTGCGCAAGTGGCCATCCGTGGGTGGTTCGAGCGTTTGCACCCAGTGCCGCCACGCTTGCAATGGCGTGGCAAGGCTGTGCTTCTTGAGCTGGACAATGGCGTTCTTGTGGTTCTGCTGCTGCAGGTTGCCGAGTGTCTTGCGCGCAACGTCGGCGTTGGCCAGCTTGCCCTGATCCTTGTCGAGAAAGGTGGGCAGCGTTTCGTTGGCAAGAATATCGATGTCGCGGCACTGGCCGGTGGCTTCACGGCAGGCGCGCAGATAACTCAACACATCGTGGAGATCATCGTCGGACAGCGCGGCGACGTCCTTCAGCGTGGCCGTGACACGGCGCAGGTTGGTGCGCCAGGCATGCAGCAGTTTCGGGTCGTAAGGTGCTTCCAGCAGTCGCTTGCGGGCATCGAGGGCCTTGGAGAGATAGCCGTCCAGTGCGCGTCTTACCCGCTCGAACTCAGGCGGCTTCCCCGGCTGTTTCCGTGCAGCCACGGAGGGTCCACGCGATGTCGCAGCGCGATGTTGCAGCCTGGCATTCATGCAGTGATTCCACACGACCGGGATGTCTACTCTGCATCAAATTGTCACAATGCGCGAGGGACCCGGCGCCGCAGGGTCATGACACGAAGGACAGTACCTCGGCGCAGGGGTGTTCGATCTTCAGGCTGAGGAGGGGATCGGCCCGGGTGCGGCCCATGTTTACCGCGGCAATGGGTTTGCCTTCCCGCGCAGCGGCCGCTGCGAAGCGATAGCCCGAGAACACCATCAACGACGAACCAACCACCAGCATGGCGTCTGCCTCGTTCAGTGACGTGACGGCAGCGTCAACACGGTCGCGTGGCACGTTTTCGCCGAAGAACACCACATCAGGCTTCAGGATGCCCGAGCACTTGGGGCAGGCCGGCACGTTGAAGCCCGAGAAGTCGCGCCCTTCCAGGTCGGCGTCGCCATCGGGGGCGTCGCCCGCATCCAGCGTGGCCCATGCGGGGTTGAGCTCTACCAGCGCTTCCTGGAACACGTGGCGCGACAGGCGCACATCGCATCCCATGCAGCGCACTTCGTCCAGGCGACCGTGCAGATCGATGACGCTGCGTTGGCCAGCGGCCTGGTGCAGTCCGTCGACATTCTGGGTGAGCAAGGTCGTCACGCGACCCTGTTGTTCGAGTCGCGCGAGCGCGTGGTGGGTGGCGTTCGGCAGGGCGCGGCCAAAGCGACGCCAGCCGACCAGACTGCGTGCCCAGTAACGCTGGCGCGTCGACTTCTCACCCATGAAGGCCTGGTAGGTCACCGGCTGCGGCCGCTTCCAGCCGCCGTTGGTGTCGCGGTAATCGGGAATGCCCGAGTCGGTGCTACAGCCAGCGCCGGTCAGCACGAACAATCGTGGATGCGCTTCGATGAATGCGCGCAGTCGTGCGCGGTCCGCCTCGATGTCGTTGGCGGAGGCAATGGGTGTTTCGAGAACGTCAGGCGACAGCACGATCCTGCAACTCCTGGATGGCATCAGCGATGCGGTGAGGGCCTTCCACCTGCACCACGCGCGAGGCGTGATCAACGAAGTCGGTGTCGGTCTCGTGCGCCCATGTCACGTGATAGGGCATGTAGACGCCCCAACCGCCCATGTCCACCACGGGCGCGATATCGGAGCGCAGCGAGTTGCCCACCATGGCAAAGCGCGTGGGCGCCAGCTGGAATTCCTCAAGCACGTTGCGATACGCGCGTTCGTCCTTCTCGGACACGATTTCGATGCGATGGAACAGGTCGGCAAGTCCGCTGCTGGCGACCTTCTGCTCCTGGTGGAACAGGTCGCCCTTGGTGATGAGCACCACGCGATGATGCTGCGCCACGGCTTCCACTGCCGCACGAATGCCCGGCAACAGATCCACCGGATGGGCGAGCACCTGCTTGCCCAGCTCGATGATGCGGTGAATGTCGGCTGCGCTGATGCGCTGTCCCGTGATGTCGATGGCCGACTCCAGCATGGACAGCGTCATGCCTTTGGCGCCATAGCCGAACAGCTTGATGTTGCGGCGCTCGGTGGCCAGCAAGCGATCGTGCACGTGCACGTCGGCGAGGTCCACATAAGCGCCCACGATGCGTTCAAATTCGCCATGCGCCGACTGGTAATAACCCTCGCTGTGCCACAGCGTGTCGTCGCCGTCGAAACCTACCAGTTCAATCACTTTGCTCACCCGGATGCCTTGCTGGCCCTATCAGCCATATGGGGCCATTTTCCCAGAAAACAGCGCTGGGCCGCGTTCTGGTGCCGGGTGAGACGCACGCAACGTGGCCGGTGCCAGAGCCGGCCACGTCGTCGAAGTGCCGCGATTACAGCTGACTCATGCCACCGTCGGTGATGATCTCGGTGCCGACGATGAAGGCCGATTCCGGTGCCACCAGGTGCAGCACGGTGGAGGCGATCTCTGCTGGCGTGCCGAAACGGCCCAGCGGCACCTGGGACTGGATCTGCGCGGCGGTGGCTTCCAGCGTGGCCTGGTCCATGCCCAGCTTGCCGTAGAGCGGCGTTTCCACCGGGCCCGGGCTTACCACGTTGACGCGGGCGCCCTGCGGCAGCAGTTCGGCCGACAGCGTCTTGGCCAGCGAGATCACGGCTGCCTTGCTCGCGGCGTATACCGACGAAGCCGGCATGCCGAGATGGGCGTTGATCGAACCATTGATCACGATGGACGCGCCCTTGTTAAGCAGCGGTGCCAGCGCCTGGATCTGGAAGTAGGGGCCCTTCACGTTGACGTTGAAGGTAAGGTCCCACAGCGTCTCGTCCACGGCTTCCAGCGGTGCGAACTTCGCGATGCCTGCATTGAGGAAAACACCGTCCAGGCGGATGCCTTGGGCATTCAATGCGCCGGCCAGCTCCTTGGCGCCGGCGAGCGTGCTGGCGTCGTTGCGGATGGCCATGGCGTTGTCGCCAAGCGTGGCGCGGGCCTGTTCCAGCGAGGCTTCGTCGCGGCCAGTGATGACGACGCGTGCACCTTCGGCAGCGAACGCCTGGGCGGTAGCGAGGCCGATGCCGCTGTTGCCGCCGGTGACGAGGATGGTCTTTTGGGTGAAGCGTTTCATGGCGTGATCCCTTGGGGGTGGTGGGTCGATGGATGCATGTTGCGCTTCGCTCACACGGTTGCCGTGCCGTCAAATCGATGAACTCGTTCGATCATATCGAACATCCTGAATTGAGGATTTTTTGTTGCCGCGAAGGCATGTGTGCATGCGGCATGTGCGGCGCGTTCGTGCGTGATGTTGAAACCATGCGCGCGTCGTCGAAGCATCGCGTTTGAAACGACGACGTCGATAAGCGAACGACGACGTCTTGTCATTACGGTCACATGACCGGGACCACGCGTCGACATTTGTCTTCCTACGGTACGAAGACCGCCCAGGGAGACGATCGATGTATCAACAACAAAAGAAAACACGGATTTCCACCCATATTGCCCTTGCCGCCATGACCGCATTCGGCAGTGCACCGGCTTTTGCCGATCCTTCACCGGCACTCGATCGCGTCAGCATCTGGCTTGGCGCGTTCTACTCCGACACGCAGACACAGCTCGGCGCCACGGGACGCAGCGGCGTGCTCAATGGCTACAGTGGCCACTTCAGCCTCGAAGACGATCTCGGTTTTCAGCAACACAAGGCCGTGCCGCGTGCGAAGCTGGATTTCCTGATTGGCGACCATCAGGGCTTCTCGTTCGACTTCTTCGGCCTTGATCGCACGCGCAGCAAGTCGATCAGCCGCGACATCGATTTCGATGGCACCGACTTTCCAGCCTCGGCGCGCGTGGACGGCAAGCTGAATTTCAATTTCGGCAGCGCCGCTTATCGCTATTGGTTCGGCTCGGGCAGCGATGTGTTTGGCCTCGGCATTGGCGCGGCGTATTACGGCGTGAAGGCGCGCATCGCGGGCGAGGCGGATGTCGACGGCTATACAGGGCAGGCCCAGGCCAGCACGCATGAAACGGCGTGGGCACCGGTGCTGCAGATGGGGTGGCGTCACGCGTTTTCGCACAACTTGCGCATGTATGCCGATGCCTACGGTGTGAAGAAGTGGCAACCTGGCCGGCCACATCTACAACGCGGCGCTCGGCATGGAGTGGTTTCCCATCGAAAACCTCGGCGTGGGCGGCGAGTACAGCTATACGCGCATTCGGCTCGACCAGAATCACCCTTCCTATCAGGCCAACCTCGACCTGAAGATGCAGGGTCCGTCGTTGTTCGTACGGCTGCGCTTCTGAACGGATCATTGCGCGATGAACATGGCGCTTCAGTGTGAGGCGCGATGTTCGTTCTGCGGGATGCACGCGCTATCGGCTGCATTACGATCCGGCCGCCAGGCGCCGCTGCCATGATTGGCGGGCGACCACTCCGGCAAGGGCATGGGTGGCACCAGGTCGCAGGCACGGAAGTCGCCCTGCGCGTACACCACGCGGCCGTCCATCACGGTGAGTTCGGCGGTGATGTGGCGGATGTCTTCATCAGGCACGCTGAAATAATCCTGCGACAGCACGGCGAAGTCCGCCAGCTGGCCGACGTCGAGCTGTCCCTTGTGTCCTTCTTCCGCTGAAATCCATGCGTTGCGACGGGTGTGCAGGGCGAGTGCGCCGGGGCGATCAAGGCAGTGTTCGGGCGCAAACAATGGCGTGCCATCCAGCGCTCGGCCGGTCGTGAGCCAATAAAGCGTCGCCCACGGGTCGATGCCTTGAGATTCGGCGCCGCCGGAACCTACGCCGACGTGCATGCCGGTTTCGAATATTCGATGCAAGGGCGGCGTGTGCGATGCGATATCGGCACCGTGGCGCTCCAGGAAATACTCGCCTTCGTACGCCATCGCAGGCTGGATGCAAATACCGCCGCCGAGTCGTGCGATGCGTTCGATGTTGCGCTGGCTGATGGTGTCGGCGCCATCCAGAAACCAGGGCAGGGCGCGTATGGGCATGTCGGCATTCACGTGCTCGAACACGTTCAGCGCCATGTCGATGACTTCGTCGTGGACGGCGTGCAGCCGCCAGGGCCAGCCTCGTGCCACGAGGCGGCTCACCACGTCTTCCCGCTCCTTGGCCGTTTGCGGGGCGATATGCGGTGCCGGCTGCTGGAAGTTGTCGTGATCCATGGCCGCATGGATCAGCACATCGCCTGCGCCGTTGAAGCGGAAAAGTTCATCGCCATCGCCGTAGTGATTGATGGTGCACCAATGCAGGTAGTCGCTGGTTTCCGCGCCGGGCGTTTGTGCGGCCAGGTGATAAGCGACGCGCGTCGTCAGCAGGTGGTGCTGCGCCAGTTCTTCGATGGCGCGGTAATCGTCCGGACGATGCAAATGCGGAGCACCGGCATCGACCACGCTGGTGATGCCGAGGCGGTTGAGCGCACGCATGTAATGCCGCGTGCTGTTAAGCCGGTATTCGTGCGGCAACGGCGGTGCGTGCGCCAACGCCTGACGGAACACGTCGGTGGCTGGCGTGGCCATCAGCAGGCCTGTCGGCGAGCCGGCGCTATCCCATTCGATATGGCCGCCCGGTGGGTCGGGCGTCTGCGCGTCGTAGCCACATGCCCTGATGGCCGCCGTGTTGAGCAGCGCGCGATCCTGCATGTGCTGGATGTAGACGGGCGTGGCGGGCGCAATACGATTCAGTTCTTCCAGTGTCGGCAGCCTTCGTTCTTCGAACTGCAGTTCGCTGAAGCCGCCGACCACGCGCACCCACTGCGGTGAAGGTGTGCGCTGCACCTGGCTTTCCAGCATGCGCAACGCCAAGGCCAGCGTGGGCACGCTGTCCCATCGCAATTGTTCGTTGTAGTGAAGGCCAGCTTCGACAAGGTGCTGGTGTGCGTCAATCAGGCCGGGAATGACGCGGCGCTTTCCCGCGTCGATGACCTGAGTGGCCGGGCCGGCCAGCGAGCGAATCTGCCCGTTGGTGCCCACCGCTGCGATTCGACGGCCATTCACTGCCAAAGCCTGCACTTCCGGGCGGTGCGCGACGCCGGTGTGGATGCTTGCGTTGTGAATGATGAGCGTCGGATACACGGCCATGTGCGTTGCCTTGTTGCCGAAACCACCCCTATGTGCGAACAGATGTACGGCCAGACGCGTCGAGTTTTCGTGACCATGCGCCCGTGGCGTCAATCGATCGGGTCAAGGAGGGTACGAGGAACTGGGGCTGGATTTCCGTCATCGTCTGGGACAACGCGGCGGCCAAGGCGTCATGTGCATATGCACAAAAGTCATTTCACGCCGGTGTCGGCGCCGGACCAGCATGCCCTGACTCGTTGGGAGGCGAGACCATGAACCCATCCTTGTCTGCAAGCACCGTCACCACCGTCCGACGCGCGCTGGTCGCCAGCGCACTGGTGTGCGCGTGGCCGGCGTGTTGTCTTGCGGACAATTACGACGTCTACAGTAACTGGCCCACTCATGTGACCGCGTCGGACGGCACGGACTTCGGCTTGGCTGTGCTGTACCAATACGACGTCAACCAGTTTTCCAACGACAACGGAAAGTTCGAGGACGCCAATACCAACCGGCGCCGCTACCTGGGCTTCTACATACGCAAGCCCGGCGTTTACGACGCCACGGTGCAGTACGACTTTCAGGCCAACCAGTGGGCGGACGCGTTTGTGCGCTTTCGCAGCGGCGGCGTGATTGGCGAAGACATCGGCAATTTCCGTTTCGGCTATTCCAAGACACCCGTGGGCTTCGAAGGTGTCACCAGTTCGTCCGCCACGACCTTTGTCGAGACCGCGTTGCCGACACAGGCGATCTGGGAAGGGCGGCGTGCCGGCGTGGACTGGGCATTCGTGCGCCCGCATTTCATCGTGAACATCGGCGACTACTTCTGGCGCAAGGATTTCGACGGCAACAATCCCGGTCATACCTGGGCGGGGCGCGCGGCGTGGATGCCGCTGAACAAGCCCGGCGAAGTGCTTCACCTGGGCGTGTCCGCCTCACGCGAAAAGCTGGATTGGGCCGACAACGGCTCGGTGGTGCCTACAGCGCGCTTGCGCGCGCGTCCGGAAGATGGCCTTTCGCCCGTGCGACTGGTCGACACAGGCAGCCTTCCCTATAGCCGCAGCGTGGATCGCCAGGGCTTCGAAGGATTGTGGATTCAGGGGCCCTGGTCGTTGCAGGGCGAATATCTGCAGGCGCAGGTGGATCGCTACAACGGCAAGCCGAACGTGAACGTGGATGGCTACTACCTGTTCGCCACATGGACGCTCACGGGTGAATCGCGCTTCTACAGCGACGGCAACGTGGCCGATCGTCGATACAACGGCCGTGATCTTCAAGCCGTGCGACCGACGCACGCGTGGGGTGCAGTGGAATTGGCCGTGCGCTACAGCGAGCTGGATCTCAATGACGGCGCCGTTACCGGTGGCAAGGAACACGACTGGACGGCGGGCGCCAACTGGTACATCGGCGAGCACCTGAAATTCCAGACGAACTACGTGTGGGCCTTCAGTGATCGCGGCAATTTGCAGGTGAATCCGCGGATTTTTGAGGTGCGTGCGCAGGTTTATTTCTGAGTGTTGGTGGGGTTGTCGAAGCAAGCGCTTCAGAAACTCCCAACCGTCATTCCCGCGAAGGCGGGAATCCAGCGCTTTTCCAGGCGTTGAGCAAAGGCACTGGATTCCCGCCTTCGCGGGAATGACGGTGAGGGAGAGTCGGCGCTTTCGCGAGCATTGAGGGCCTCAGCGCAGCCCCACCGTATCCCTTGTCGCTTCGAAAATCTTCTGCGTGTCATACCCCACGCCGTTCTTGAACACATAAGGCATGTGTTCGATATCGGCAATGTGCTTCGCCGGGTCGCCGTCGATCACCACAAGATCGGCGCGCTTGCCTACAGCGAGCGTGCCGACGTCGGCATCGCGCCCGAGGTACTTCGCGCCGTTGGACGTGGCGACCTTCATCGCCTGTTCAACACTGAAGCCCGCCTCCACCAGCAATTCCACTTCACGCTTGGATGAATACCCCGGCACCACGCCACCGTAGCCAGTGGGGTCGGTGCCGGCGAGCAGCAGGCCGCCGGCGTCCGCGTACTGTTTTTCCATGCGGGCCAGCTTGAGATAGGTCTCCGGCGACATGCGGCCCTTGCTGTCCTGCACCTTGTTCCAGGTGGCTTCGTATTGCGCCCGTACTTCGGGAAGCATCAGGTCCAGCGCACCTTGTGGCGCCTTGGGCCGGTTGGGCACGAAGGTTTCGAACACAGTGAGTGTCGAAGTCAGCGCGACATGGTGATCGATCATGTCGCGCATCAGCGCTTTCACTTCCAGCGAGCGTGCATCGAGCGCGGCGAGCGAATCGCTCACGCCGGGACTCTTGGGGCACTCGTCAGGCTTCTTGTCCTTGACGAAATCGCTGGCCACGAAAAAGCCGTGCTCAAGGTTGTCGATGCCCATGTCCACCGCTTCGCGATACGTCACTGAGCACAAGTGCGCCGTGACCTTGGCCTTGCGCTCGTGCGCGGTATCGATCACACGCTTCAACTCGTCGCGCGTGATCTGCATGTACGCCTTGTACGAAGTGACGCCTTCATCGGCCCAGTAATTCACGGTGCGCTCGGCATCATCTGGGCCGCTCAGTACGTGCACGGCGGGAATGGGCAGGCCGGGCCCGTTGAGGTAGGGGCCGGTGACGTCCATGTCCGGACCGATCACCTTGCCCGCGTTGATGGCGTCGCGCACGTTGATGTCGGCGTACGGCATCATCGAGCCGGCCGTGCGCAAGGTGGTGGTGCCCCCGGCGAGATACAGGCGAGGAAAGCTGTAGCTCATCTCGTTGTATTCCACGCCACCGGCCGGATAGAACATGTGCTCGTGCACCATCACGAAGCCGGGCATCAGCGTCTTGCCCTTGGCGTCGATCACCTTGGCGTCTTGCGGCACTTTCACCTTGCTGCTCTTGCCCAGCGCCGTGATGCGGCCTTTTTCGATCACCAGCGTCTGGTCGCGCATGGCCTTGGCGCCGCTGCCGTCGATCACGGTGGCATGGGTAAAGGCGATCAAGGGCTGGTCGTAGGCGACGAAATCCTTGTCCGAGGGAGGCCTGGCGTCAGCGGACCACGCTGATGCACTCGCCGTTGCAGCAGCAACAGCCACGGTAAAAAGCGAACGCTTCAAGTTCATGGATGCTCCCCCTCAGGACAATGGGGAGCATCCTAGCAAGCGGCATCGAGCCGATCAGCCTGCCTCAAGTAATGCCACGGTGCCTTGGCCGCCATCCGCACAGATGCTGACAATGCCCAGCGTGCCTGCCGGCTTGGTGGCCAGTTCCTTCACCGCCTGGCTCAGGATGCGCGCACCCGTCGCGCCGAAGGGATGGCCAATCGCCAGGCTGCCGCCGTTCGGGTTCACGCGGTCGCGCGGGAACGGACCGAAGTCGCGATCCACGCCTGCCTTGCGTGCGAGGAATTCGCGACTTTCCAGTGCGGCGATATGGAACAGCACCTGCGCGGCGAACGCTTCATGGATTTCCCACAACGCCACATCGTCGTAGCGAAGGTTGTGGCGCGCCAGCAGCTTCGGAATGGCGAACGCCGGCGCCATCAGCAGGCCTTCCACGCGGAAGTCGACGGCGGCGATTTCCCAGTCGACGAGCTTCACGCGCGGCACATGCGAAGGAATGCGCCCGAGGCCTTTCTCGCTGGCTACCCACAGGCCCGCCGCGCCATCGGTCAACGGCGACGAATTGCCTGCGGTCAGCGTGCCTTGTCCCGTGGTGCGGTCGAATGCCGGCGGCAGCTTGGCGAGCTTCTCCAGCGTGGTGTCCGCGCGCGGAATGCTGTCGCGACGGAAGTCACCGACGGGTATCACCAGATCGTCGAAGAATCCGCTGTTCCAGCCGGCCACGGTGCGCTGGTGGCTGTCCAGCGCCCAGGCGTCTTCATCTTCCCGGCGCACGTGCCAGTCCTTCGCGGTGATCTCGGTGTGCTCACCCATGCTCAGCCCGGTCGTGCGGTTGACGATGCCGGGGATGTACAGCTTGATGTCACCCGCCTTGATCGACAGCGCATGCGATACCTTTTCGCCCACCGAACGTGCTTTCTGGAACTGCCTGATCCAGTCGGAAAGGCTCTGCGGCAGGCCCAGCTGCACGCGGCTCAGGCTGTCCACGCCGCCCACCAAAGCCAGCTGCAGGCTGTCGTCGTCCAGCATGCCGGCGGCTTCGATGGCGCCGATCATGCTGGTGGAGCAGGCCATGACGGTGGAGAACGCCGGGATGGTGGCGGGTGCACCGGCATCCATCAGCACCTCACGCGCAATGTTGCTCCAGGTGAGGTTGGGCACCACCGTGCCCCACGCGGCGAAGTCGGGCCGCGTGCCGTCGGGCAGGCTGGCCAGCATGCGTTGCACTACGGGCACCGACAGTGCGATGGCGTCGTATGACGCCAGTGCGCCGTCCACTTTGGAGAACGGCGTGCGCAGGCCGGAGGCCAGCCAGACGGGATGGCTGTAACGCGACTTCAGGGTCATGAAAGTGTCCTGATGGCGGGCTGGTAGATGGAATCAGCTGGCGAAGAAATTCCACACGTCGCCCTCGGGCGATCCGCGTTGCAGCTTGTTCGGCAGCGGATCGGTCGAGGCGACGAATTCGAGCGACACGGAGTTGATGCAGTAGCGCTGATGCGTCGGCGGCGGACCATCGTCGAACACGTGGCCTTGATGGCTGCCGCAGCGGGCGCAGCGGATTTCGGTGCGCACCATGCCGTAGCTGGCATCGCGCACATAGGCCAGGTGCCGCTCGTCGAAAGGCGCCGTGAAGCTGGGCCAGCCTGTGCGGCTGTCGAACTTGCTGCCGCCCAGGAACAGCGGCAGGCCGCAGAGGCGGCAGCAGTACACGCCGGCACGTTTCTCCGTCAGCAGCACGCCGCAGAACGGCGATTCGGTGCCATGATTGAGCAGCACGTTGCGCTCCTCGGCCGTCAGCGTGGCGGAAAGCGCATCCAGTTGCTGGGGCGGGGGAGGGGACAGATCGAACGCGGGACGGTTGCTCACGGCGTGCTCTCCTGGGCGACATCAGGGATGGGATGCCAAGCCCCTAGATCGGGGCGGACGCACGCGGGTCAAGGGGTGCGGCGGGAGCGCTCGCGAGCCTCTTCTTCCTTCACGGTGAGCACCGCTTCGGGAGTGGCTTCCAGCCGTGCCTTGGGGATGGGGTCGCCGCTTTCGTCGGACAGGCCGTAGCTGCCTTCGTCGATCTTTTCCAGCGCACGCTGGATATCGGCCACGCGCAGTTCGTCCACGTCATGCTGGGCCTGGCGCACTTCTTCAATGGCCAGATCCTGGGCGGAGTCTTCGAACTCCTCCGGCTCGTCGCCGTGTTCCTCGGTGAATGCGCGCTTGCGCTCGTTGACGTTCAGCTCGCCGCCCAGCACTTGCGTGCGCAGGGCTTCCAGGCGCTTGCGCTGCTGCGCGATGAATTCGGGGCTGAGATGCTCGGCGGCCATGGTGGCGACTCCGTCGGGATCGGGATGACGATCCGTAGCTATGGCACACGCCTCGTTCGTGCGCAGTGAAGGGAAACGCACCGGCCCGCGAGGACGGGCCGGTGCGGTGCGCTCACCAGCGGTAGGCCACCTTGCCGTAGACATAGGCGCCATTGAAGCCGAACGGCGAGAACACCGAGTACGGCATGGTGCCATTGTTGTCGTTGGCTGCGATTACCCGATCGGGGTAGGTGTTGAGCACGTTGTCGCCGCCGAGGGTGAAGGTCCAGCGGTCCAGGTTGTAGTTCACCGCCAGGTCCAGGATCCACTTGGAACCAAATGTCTGATCCAGCGTGGCGGTGGTGGAGTTGTAGGAAACGAAGCTGCCATAGCGCGTCAGCGTACCCACGAAGCTCCAGCGGCTGAGCTTGTACAGCTCGTTGAGGATCAGCTTGCTGCGTGGCGTGGTATCGGCCAGCAGGCCGTACTGGTCGCGCCGGTCGATGCGTTTCAGGTTCACGCCCAGCTCGTTGAGGATGGCCGGGTTGGCCTTGATGTCCGTCACCTTGTTCTTGTTGTAGTTGTAGCTCAGCGTGCTCTGCAGCGAACCGGCATCGCCGAAGTCGCTGAGGTAGCTGGTCACCAGGTCCACCCCACGCGTGCGCGTATCCACCGCGTTGGTGAAATAGGCGATGCCGCTGTAGTTGGTGTTGGTGACGCCGTTCGCCGCCAGATACGCCTGCACCGCCGGCGTGGTGGTGGCCAGGTTGCTCGACAGCGTGATGCGGTTGTCGATGTTGATCTGGTAGATGTCCAGGCTCACGTTCAACGCATCGAGCGGGTTCCAAACCATGCCCAGCGTGTAGTTGTGCGACTTCTCGGGCTCCAGCGGCTGGGCGCCCAGCAGCGTGGCGACCTGGCTGTTCACCTGCACCAGGCCCGTGTTGTAGATGCCGGCCGGCAATTGCAGGGAGTTGCCCGCCCCGTAGTACAGCGACGATGTATACGAGTAATGCTGCTGCGCCAGCGACGGCGCGCGGAAGCCGGTGGAGGCGCTGCCGCGCAGGGCGAAGCGGTCGGTGAAATCGAAACGCCCGGCGAGGGCACCGGACGTGGTGTTGCCGAAGTCGCTGTAATCCTCGTGGCGCAGCGATGCCGAGGCACCGAAACGGTCCGTGATGTTCGATTCCAGGCTCACGTATTCCGCCACGTCATGGCGGCTGTACGAGCCGGCGTCGGTGGGCTGGTAGCCGCCAAAACCCTGCGCGCCACCCGCCACGCCGGACGTGCCCGTGTACCACGAGGTGAGATCGCCTGCGTCGATCTCGTACGTCTGCCGCAGATACTCCGCGCCGAAGGCCAGCGTCACCGGGTTGGGCAACCAGCTGGTGGAGAATTCCTTGGCGATATCCACGTCGAATGATTGCTGCGAAGCATTCAGGATGCCGTCGTGGAATTCGGTGGGGCTGTAACCGAAGTCATGCAGGAACGCGCGGTTCACGCTGTTTTCCGTGGCATACGACACGCGGTTGCCGCCGTAGTTGCCGCTGACGTCCCAGCGCCAGCCACTATCCGTCTTGCCGCGAACGCCAATGACCAGCGAGCGATCGGTGGAGTCGGCATGCTCCAGCGGCAGGTAACCGTTCGGATAAAGCGACGGCACCGAGTTGCTGTTGGCCAGGTTGCGGAAAAAGGCCGGCGATGTGGTGTTGCGTTCGCTGTAATGGCCACACGCGTAGAACTGAACATTCGGCGTGATGTCGAACTGCGAGTTCAGCATCAGGTTGTGGTCCTGCACCGCCGGGTCGCCGTAGCGTTGCGTGGTGCCTTCCCACGGCCGCGTGCGATTGGGCTCCGCGCGGGTGGTGTAATCCTGGTTGCCATCCTGCAGGGTGAAGCGAATCCAGCCTTTGTCGCTCAGCGGAATGCCGAAGTTCGCCGAGCCCTGCCACTGGCGGCCGTCACCGGCCGAATACTGGCCGCCGGTGACATCCACCTCGCCACCCGCCGCGCCTTTCTTCAGCACGATATTGATCACGCCGGCAATGGCGTCGGAGCCGTATTGGGCCGAGGCGCCATCACGCAGCACTTCGATGTGATCGATGGCGCCGATGGGAATGGTGTTCAGGTCCACCGCCTGCGAACCGCGACCCAGCACACCGTTGGTGAGCAGGATGGCGCCCGGATGCCAGCGCTTGCCGTCCACCAGTACCAGCACCTGGTCCGGTGAAAGTCCGCGCAATTGCGCCGGTCGCTGCGAATCGGCGGTATCCGCGGCCGAAGGGCGCGGGAACGTCAGCGAGGGAATGATGCGCGAGAGCGCGGTGTTGAGATCCGTGGTGCCGGTTTCCTTCAGCGTCTGCGCCGACACCACGTCAATGGGTGTCAGCGAGCTGCTCTCGGTGCGGTTGTCGGCACGCGTTCCGGTAACGATCACCGTGCTGAGCTTCTTGGCGTTGTCTTGCGTGGGTGGCGGGTTGGCATCCTGCGCGGATGCCTGGGAGAGGATGGAAAGCAGTGCAACGGCGAGCAAACTTGGCGCGGCCTTCAGGCCGACGGAGTTCTTATTCATTGTGTGTTCCCCAGTCTAAAAAATGCAGTGACGCAGTGCAGCAATTGGAGGCTAGCGGCCTTTCTTCGTGCGAGTCAACAGCGGTATAGACGTCCAAACAAGTCCAATGAACTTTGGTTCTTTCCTCATGACGTGGTGGCATGAGCTTGCGCGTGGAAGGGCGGGGCGTCACGTGTCGAAAGTGACAGCGGGGCGACAGTCGGCGCGGGAAGGGTGCGCGCCGGCTTCAGGGGAGACTTTCGCTTAGTGCCTGATACCAAAGGATTTCACGCAACGTTGATGCTTGGCTGAACGACCCTATATTGAGCGGATCGCCAGGCGGCCTGCGGTATGGACCGCGCGGCTGGCGACATGTATCACGCCAAGGCGGAACCCTTATGCCACGCAAGAAGTCGCTACAGCTGTATCGCAACCTCGGCATCATTGCGCACATCGATGCCGGCAAGACCACCACCACCGAGCGCATCCTGTACTACACCGGCAAGAAGCATCAGATTGTCGACGTGCACGACACCAAGGACGGCAAGGGTTCCACCACCACCGATTACCTGGAGCAGGAGCGCAAGCGCGGCATCACCATCCAGTCGGCGGCTGTGTCCACCGAATGGAAGGGCTACCAGATCAACTTGATCGATACGCCAGGCCACGTGGATTTCACCATCGAAGTGAATCGCAGCCTGCGCGTGCTCGATGGCGCGGTGGTGGTATTCGATGGCGTGGCCGGCGTGGAACCGCAGACCGAAACCAACTGGCGCCTGGCCGACCAGTACAACGTGCCGCGCCTGTGTTACGTCAACAAGATGGACCGCATTGGTGCGAACTTCGAGCATTGCGTGAAGGGCATCCGCGAGCGCCTGAGCGGCAACGTGCTGTTGTGCCAGGTGCCGCTGGGCAGCCATGACGAATTCATCGGCATGGCCGACCTGGTCGCGGGCGTGGGTTACCTGTGGAAGGGCGACGACAAGGACAGCCCCTGGGACACCGTGCCGCTCAACGAGATTGCCGGCCGCGTGAACTTCACCTCGGCGGCCGATCGCGCGTGGGTGGAAAACCTTGAAAAGCTTCGCCAGGAAACGCTGGAATACGCGCTGGCGATGGACGATGCCGCGTTCGATCGCCTGATCGAAACGGGCGAGTTCGACCAGGAAACGTTGAAGGCCTGCATCCGCAAGGGTTGCGTGTCCGGCAAGCTGGTGCCGGTGTTCTGCGGCTCGTCGTACCGCAACAAGGGCGTGCAGCAGCTGCTGGATGGCGTGATCGACTATCTGCCGTATCCGGGCGAGAACGGCGGCATCGCGCTGGTGGATGAAGATGGTCATGTGACCGGCGAACAGGGCGTGGTTGATGATGCGCCGGCCCGCGCGCTCGCCTTCAAGGTGATCAACGACCAGTTCGGCACGCTCACGTTCTGCCGCATCTATTCGGGCGTGATCAGCAAGGGCGACACCTTGCTCAACGTCACGCGTGGGCGAAAGGAGCGCATCGGCCGCATCGTGGAAGTGCAGGCGAATGCCACCAAGGAAATCGACGAGGTACGCGCGGGCGATATCTGCGCGTTCGTGTCGCTCAAGGAAACGGAAACCGGCGATTCGCTTGCCGATCCCGCGCATCCGGCACTGCTTGAGCGTATGCGCTTCCCCGATCCGGTGATCAGCGTGTCGGTGGAACCCAAGAGCCGCAACGACGTCGACAAGCTTTCCACGGCGCTCTACAAGATGGTGCGCGCCGACCCTTCGCTGCGCCTGGAAGTGGACAAGGAAACCGGGCAGACCGTGCTCAAGGGCATGGGTGAATTGCACCTGGAAGTGACCATCGACCGCATGCGCACGGAGCTTGGCGTCGAAGCCAACATGGGCAAGCCGAAGGTGAGCTTCCGCGAGGCCTTCGGCCGCACGGTGGAACACACCTATACGCACAAGAAGCAGTCGGGCGGATCGGGCCAGTTCGCCGAAGTCACCATGATTTTCGAGCCGGGCGAGCAGGGCAGCGGCGTGGTGTTCTCGGACGAGATCGTGGGTGGTCGCGTGCCGCGCGAATACATCCCGGCGGTGGAACACGCGGTGGAAGTGGAAGCGCGCGAAGGCCAGATCGCCGGCTACGAAGTGGTGGATTTCAAGGCACGGCTGATCGACGGCAAATACCACGACGTCGACTCGTCCGCGCTGGCGTTTGAAATTGCCACGCGCCAGTGTTTCCGCGAAGCCCAGAAACTGAGCAAGCCAAAGTTGCTGGAGCCGGTGATGAAGCTGGAAGTGGTGACCGAGGCCGATTATCTCGGCGATGTCATTGGCGACATCAACCGCCGTCGCGGTACGGTGAGCGATCAGGGCCAGAAGGGCACGCAGGCCTTCGTGCAGGGTTTTGTGCCGCTGGCGGAAATGTTCGGCTACATCAACTTCCTTCGTTCGGCGACGCGCGGTCGTGGCACCTTCACCATGGAGTTCGACCATTACGAAGAAGTACCCGCCAACCTGGTGGATACGCTGATGGAGAAAGAGTCGAAGTAATCGACCGCGTACGTCACGCCGTGCAGCGAGATTCGCTCACGGCGTGACGGAGCGATCCGCCCGGGCCTGTTCCCTGCGGGACCGGTAAGCTGCCCGGCAGGGAACGCTGAGCACCCATTCGGTGCCATGGGGATGCACGCGGCGCAGGCTCAGCTTCGCGCCCAGCCGTTCGGCGCGTTCGCGCATGCCCACGATGCCCCAATGCCCGGCATCGGCCGCCAGGCGCACGGTGGACTCGTCCATGCCGCTGCCGTCGTCCGCAATGTGTACGCGCAACCAGCGTGGTTCGTGATCCACGTGCACGCTCACGTGCTTGGCCTCGGCATGGATGAAGGCGTTGCGTATGGCCTCGCGCACGATGTCGATAATCTCGTCGCGCGCACTGGGCAACAGGGCGCGCGGTTCGCCGTCGGACGTGAGCCGGAAGGTAACAGCTGGGTAGAGTGAGGCCAGGTCTTCGCCGACGGCGAGTATCGATTGCACCGGTTCGTTGTGCTGGATGGCCTCGCCGCGCAGCGCGATGATCTTGCCCCGTCCTTCAATCACCATCTGCCGCGCCTGTTCGATGGCTGCATTCAGTGCATCGCTGTGCACCTGGTCGCGCGGGGGGCGGGCCATCAACGCCTGAAGGCGAAGCAGCAGTCCCTGCACACCTTGCAGCAAGGTGTCGTGTATTTCGCGGGCAATGCGCTCGCGCTCGTTCATGCGCTCCATCAATTGCAGGTGCACGCGGTCGGCGGCCAGGCGGGTGCGCCAGAAGAAGAACATGGCCACCAGCGTCACCAGCACGACCACGCACAGCGCGTAGAACCAGTGCGACTGGTAGAACCACGGCGCAATGGTCAGGTGCATGTCGGCACCCTGCATATTCCACACGCCATCGTCGTTCGCGGCGATCACCTGGAAGCGATAGGTTCCGGGGTCAAGATTGGAATAGAAGGCATCGCGTCGATTGCCTGCGTCCTGCCAGGTCTTGTCCACGCCCTGGAGGCGGTAACGAAAGCGCACGCGGTCGGGAATGGCGAGGCTGGCTGCGCTGTATTGCACCTGCAGGTTGGTGGTGCCTTTGGGCAACCGCACCTGGCCATCTGCTGCATATCGGCGGCCGTTGGCGATGATCGACGTGATCGCCACCGGCGGTGGCAGCGGGTTGTTGAATGGCTTGCCGGGGTCGATCCATGCCGGGCCCTGGTTGGTCAGGAACCAGAAGCGGTCCATGCCGTCGACGGCAGTCGTCGGCAGCATGGTGCCTTGCTTGGCGATGCCGGGCAGGCCGTCGCGGAAGTCGAAAAGGCGGTAGGCGGGACGATGGTCAGCCTGCTCGAAACTGGCCGACGCTTCGGAGGCTTCGATGCGCACCACGCCCTTGCCAGTGTTGAGCCACAGATCGCCGCGCGGCGTGCGCACGATGCCGGTGATGCCGCTGAAGGTATCGTCATCGCCCACGAACATGGACGCGATGCGGTCGTCGCGCAGGCGCGCCAGCCCCTGCTCGCCGCCGATCAGCATGCCTTCGCCGGTCATGACGATGGCGGTAACGGTCCCCACGTGCAGGCCGTTGGCCGCCGTGTACAGGCGCGCACCACGTTCGTCCAGACGCAACAGGCGGTTGTCGGCGTAGCCGATCCACATGGCGCCGTGCCCGTCGCTGGCAAGCGCGGTGGGTGTGTCGTCCGCCAGCGCTGCCAGGGGTGAAACGCGCCGCCATTGCCCCTCGCGCAACTGGTAAAGGCCGTGCTCCGCCAGCGCCAGCCAGGGTTGGTCGTCACGATCGATGGCGAACGCGTTGACGCGCGTGAAGTCGGGTGAGACAGGCCACTCGATGGTTCCCAGCGTATTGTCGCGCAGCACGAAAAGCCGGTTGCGGCCGACCATCCACAAGTCGCCCTTGCGGTCGAATGCCATGCCGTCGACATCGTGGAGATCGCTGCGCGCCACCTTGTCGTTGTGCCCATCGAAGCGATAGAGCACGCCGCGATTGGCGACCCACATCGCACCGGTGGCATCGGCCGCCATGGCGTAGTTGGCGGCGGAACCCAGCGACACCAGCCCGGGCACCTGGAAGCTATTCCGATGAAAGCTGATCAGCCCCATGTTGGTGCCGGCCCAGATCGTTCCTTCCGCATCTTCGATCAGCGGCACCACGCGCTCGGACACCAGCCCGTTGCCGCGGCCAATCGACTCGGTGAGATCCTGGGCACGCAATGATCGGCCCGTTGCCAGCGGTGCGAGCGACGCCTCGCGATAAATGCCGTTGCGGTCGACACACGTACCCCAGAGGTTCCCGTAGCGATCGAACAGCAGGCGGTTCGCCCAGGCAAAATCGGAGTCGCCAGGTGCCTCGCTGGGTGTGCTGGTGGGATGCGTCGATGTCAGGCCCGGCAGCGCGCGGGTGCCGTGCAAATGATCGGACAGCCACAGCGTGCCGTTGGGGGCCTGCGCCACGATGCCGTATTTGGCGACGGCCTGATCGGTGCGCTGGAAATGGTGTTCGCCCGGTCGCAGATACATCAGCGATTCGCCGGTCGTCACCCACAGCGTGCCATCGCGCGCCACGATGATCCAATCGGCGCGATGCGTGGGATAACCCCAGCTTGCGCCCACGGTCTGCCACTCGTGGCCGTCGAAGCGCGCAAGGCCGCCTTCGGTGGCCGCCCATGTCGCCCCGTCGCCGGTTTGCGCAAATGCGAGCACCATGCCGGCGGGAAAATCCGTGCCGGCGGTAAAGTGTTTGAGGTGCCCCGCGCGCAGCACGCTGGCGCCGCCATAGTAGAAGCCGATCCACATCGTGCCGTCGGGCAGGGTGGAAAGGGCGGTGATGTCGTTGGAGCGGAAGCCCTCGCCCGGCGCCGGCTGGAAACGTTCGAAGCGGAAGCCGTCAAACCGGTACAGGCCGCTGCCGGTGCCGAGCCACAGATAACCATCCTTGCCCTGCGTCATCGCCCAGATATCCGCGGGCGTACCCGATTCGGTGGTCCACAGGCGGCGGCGGAAACCCGGCGATTCGTCGGCATGCAACGCCAGCGCACACGCCATCAACAGCGCTGCTGCAAGGAACAGGGCGCCACGTCGGACGAAAGCCGGCCATCCGAGCATCGTCATGAACATCCCATGGGTGACGCGACACCGACGGATTCGGCGAGCGATGCGTGCAGCATATCCCTGTCACACGTGCCGCCATAGGTGCCGTGAGGTGAACGCAGAATCACCCGATTGGGCATTGATCGCCCGGGTGCGTCGCCCGCTATAGTTCGATGGTCGCCCCGGACGAATCCCCGTTCGTCGATGGAAGCGTGACCAGCCACGTGTCGAGGGACCATATCGTGACAGTTGATGCGACACGCATCCGGGTCCTTATCGCGGACGACCACCCGATCATGCGCGACGGCATTGTCGCCGCCATCGAGAGCGCGCCGGACATGGAAGTGGTCGGGCAGGCCGCCGATGGCGCCGAGGCCATTGTGCGCTACCGCGAGTTGCGCCCCGATGTGGCCCTGATCGACCTGCAGATGCCGGGCGTCGACGGGTTGCAGGCCATCTCTACGCTGGGCGGCGAATTTCCGAACGCGCGGATCATCGTGCTTACCTCCTACCCGGGCGATGCGCGGGTAAAGCGTGCGCTGACCTTCGGCGCCAATGCGTACCTGCTGAAGACCGCCACGCGCGATGAAATTCTTGCCGGCATTCGCTCGGTGCTGGGCGGCCGTCGCGTGATGGCGGCAGAAGTTGCCGGCGACATTGCCACGCACGCCTGGTCGGAAATGCTCAGCGATCGCGAACTCAGCGTGCTTCGTCTTGTCGCCACCGGTCATACCAACAAGCGCATCGCCGACATTCTTTGCGTCTCCGAAGACACGGTAAAGGCGCGTCTGAAGAACATCATGATCAAGCTTGGTGCGCTCGACCGCACGCACGCCGTCACGCTGGCACGCAATCGGGGTTTCTTCGACAGCTGATCCATCCCGCTCGACGATGTAACGCGCGCGACACAGGTCGCCGCGGATGTGCGCGCGAGTGCGTTCCCTGTTGCTGCATCAACTACCTGATCGGGTAGTCAAGATTTGCCACGACAGGGATACGGCAACGCTACGCGGTTGTGAAAAATGACAGGGCGGCTGGCGATGCCCGTCAGCCTATCGCTCTCTCAACACCATCACCGGGCAAGTGGCACACGTCGCAGCAAAGACGGCTGCCGACACGCAAGGCCTGGTGATTCCACGAGGAATGCCCCGTATGTCCACGAAAGACCACGGTTCGGAGATCGACTCCTCGCGACGCGCCTTCATGGGCGGCGTGGCGATGGCTTCCGCTGCGCTGGCGCTGCCTGTCGCCGGTCTCTCTATGCCTTCCACTGCACTGGGCGCGACTGCGCCTTCCCATCCCACCCATGGAACGAGCGACATGAGCACGATCACCACGAAAGACGGCACCGAGCTCTACTACAAGGATTGGGGGCAGGGTCAGCCTGTCGTGTTCTCCCACGGCTGGCCGCTGACGGCCGATGCATGGGACGCACAGATGTTTTTCCTGAGCTCGCACGGTTACCGCACCATCGCGCACGACCGCCGCGGGCATGGCCGTTCGGGCCAGCCGTGGAACGGCAACGACATGGACACCTATGCCGACGACCTCGCCGCGCTGATCGAAAAGCTGGACCTGAAGAACATCGTGCTGGTCGGTCATTCCACCGGCGGTGGTGAAGTGGCGCACTACATCGGCCGTCATGGCAATGCGCGCGTGGCCAAGGCCGTGCTGATCGGCGCCGTGCCGCCGGTGATGGTGAAGAGCGAGAAGAACCCGGGCGGCCTGCCGCTCTCGGTGTTCGACGACATCCGCGCCAAGACGCTGGCCGATCGCTCGCAGTTCTTCAAGGACCTGTCGGGCCCGTTCTACGGCGCCAACCATCCGAACTCCAAGGCCACGCAGGGCATGCGCGACTCGTTCTGGATGCAGGGCATGCAGGGCGGCCTGAAGGGTCAGTACGACTGCATCAAGCAGTTCTCCGAAGTGGACTACACCGACGACCTGAAGAAGATCGAGGTGCCCACGCTGGTGATCCATGGCGACGACGACCAGATCGTGCCGATCGATGACTCCGGCCGCCTCACCGCCAAGATCGTCAAGCACGCCACGCTCAAGGTGTACCCGGGCGCGCCGCACGGCCTCACCGCCACGCATCAGGAGCAGGTCAACAAGGACCTGCTGGATTTCATCCGCTCGTAACCGCGCCGATCGATCCGACGACGACATGGGCCCTTGGGCCCATGTCGCTTCCCGCACTACTGGAGATTCTCCCCATGTCCATCACCGCGACGCCAACCCCGGGCAAGCAACTGCTGACTCCGAAAGATCACGCGCTGATCCTGATCGACTTCCAGTCGCAGATGTCGTTTGCCACGCACTCCATCGACGCCATCACGCTGCGCAACAACGCGGCGCTCATCTCCAACGCGGCAGCCAGTTTCAAGGTGCCGGCCATCCTCACCACCGTGGCCGAAAAAAGCTTCTCCGGCCCCATGTTCAACGAGATCACCGACGCGTTTCCCGGGCAGGCACTGCTCGACCGCACGTCGATGAACACGTGGGAAGACGCCGCGGTCATCAGGCGCGTGAACGAGATCGGCAAGGATCGCCTGGTGCTTGCCGGCCTTTGGACGTCCGTGTGCATCGTAGGGCCCACCTTGTCGGCGCTGGAGCAGGGCTATGAGGTCTACGTGATTGCCGATGCGTGCGGCGACGTTTCCGCCGAAGCGCACAACCGTGCCATGGATCGCATGGTGCAGGCCGGTGCCCGTCCGATGACTTCGCTGCAGTATCTGCTGGAACTCCAGCGCGACTGGGCGCGTACCGAGAGCTACGAAAGCACCACGGGCATCGCCAGGCGCTTCGGAGGTTCGTACGGCCTGGGCGTCACCTATGCCAAGACCATGTTTAGCGCCCACGAAGGCTGATGGACGCAGTCCAGGAGCACGGTCATGAAAATCTATGTGATCTCGCTTGCCGCCGGCGTGCTGGTCGGTGTCATCTATGGCCTGTTGCAGGTCCGCTCGCCCGCGCCGCCGTTGGTGGCGCTGGTGGGGTTGCTGGGCATCCTGGTGGGTGAGCAGATGCCGCCGTTGGTGAAAACCTACTGGCATCGCCAGGGCCAGGCCACGGCATGGCTGCACGAGCAGGTCGGGCCACACATGTGCGGCCAGTTGCCGACGGCCCAGAACGCCGGCAACAAGGACAAGGCAACGGAGAAGAGCTCATGACCGAAGCGCCCCAATCGCCTGAGCTGATTCTTCACAACGGGCGCATCACCACGCTCGACCGCGGACGCCCGGAGGCGCAGGCCGTCGCCGTTGCCGATGGCCGTTTCGTGGCGGTGGGTGACAACACGGAAGTGATGCCGCTGGCCGGAACGCGGACGCGCATCATCGACCTGAAGGGTCAGCGTGTACTGCCGGGCCTGATCGACAACCATCTGCACATCATCCGCGGTGGTCTCAACTACAACCTCGAACTGCGTTGGGACGGCGTGCGCTCGCTGGCCGATGCCATGGCGATGCTGAAGCAACAGGTTGCGGTGACGCCCGCGCCGCAATGGGTGCGCGTGGTGGGCGGTTTTACCGAGCATCAGTTTGCGGAAAAGCGCTTGCCGACCATCGAGGAATTGAACGCGGTTGCGCCGGACACGCCCGTGTTCCTGTTGCACCTGTATGACCGCGCCATCCTCAACGGCGCGGCATTGCGTGCCGTGGGCTACACCAAAGATACGCCGGAGCCGCCCGGTGGTCAGATCATCCGTGACGGTGCGGGCAACCCGACGGGCCTGCTGCTGGCCAAGCCGAACGCCTCCATCCTTTACGCCACCCTGGCCAAGGGGCCCAAGCTGCCGTTCGAGTACCAGCTCAATTCCACGCGTCATTTCATGCGTGAATTGAATCGCCTCGGTGTGACGGGCGCCATCGATGCGGGTGGCGGTTTCCAGAACTATCCCGACGACTACGCCGTCATCGAGCAACTGGCGGCGGAAAACCAGCTCACCATCCGCCTCGCCTATAACCTTTTCACGCAAAAGCCCAAGCAGGAAAAGGAAGACTTCCTGAATTGGACGAAGACCTCCACGTACAAGCAGGGCGACGATTATTTCCGTCATAACGGCGCTGGCGAAATGCTGGTGTTCTCGGCGGCGGATTTCGAAGACTTCCGCCAGGCGCGCCCCGACATGCCGCCGCAGATGGAAGGCGACCTGGAGGAAGTGGTACGCGTGCTTGCCCAGAACCGCTGGCCGTGGCGCATGCATGCCACCTACGATGAAACGATCAGTCGTGCGCTGGACGTGTTCGAGAAGGTCAATCGCG
Organism: Dyella sp. C11; assembly: GCF_003121485.1. Lineage (GTDB taxonomy): Bacteria > Pseudomonadota > Gammaproteobacteria > Xanthomonadales > Rhodanobacteraceae > Dyella. Next base: position 234,039 of record NZ_QAVX01000003.1, read on the forward strand.
AGATTCCGCTGCAGGGCTTGAACTGGTTCTTCGATCACGCGGAAACCATTTCCGAGCGCTCCATCGACCGTGTCGCCGCGCTGGGCGGCGGTATCGCCGTGCAGCACCGCATGGCCTACCAGGGCGAATACTTCGTCGAGCGTTATGGCCCTGCCGCGGCACAGGCGACTCCGCCGGTGAAGCGCATCCTGGAAAAGGGCGTGCGCACGTCAGCCGGCACCGATGCCACGCGCGTGGCGTCGTACAACCCGTGGGTGTCGCTGTCGTGGCTGATCACCGGCAAGACCGTCGGTGGCATGGGGCTCTATCCGCGCAGCCATTGCCTGGACCGGCATGAGGCGCTGCGCATGTGGACCGAGCACGTCACATGGTTTTCCAACGAGGAGGGCAAGAAGGGCCAGATCAAGGTGGGGCAACTCGCCGATCTGATTGTGCCTGACCGTGACTTCTTCGCCTGCCCGGAAGACGACATCGCCGATACCACGTCCCTGCTCACCATTGTCGGCGGCCGGGTGGTGTACGGCAGCGGCGGGTTTGCCACGTTCGAAGATGTGACCGTGCCGCCTGCCATGCCGGAATGGTCGCCCGTGCGCACCTATGGCGGCTATGGCGCCTGGGCACAGCAACGCAATGCGCAGCCGGCGATCACGGCGGCTGCCTGCGGTTGCAGCCATGGTTGTGGCGTACATGGTCACGATCATGCGAACGCCTGGTCGAGTCGATTGCCCGTGTCCGACCTGAAGTCGTTCTGGGGCGCGCTGGGCTGCGCGTGCTGGGCGGTGTAGGCCATGCGCGCCACGGCACCGACACTGCGACCCTGGGCTGCACGTTTCGCGACACCAGTCGTGCATTGGGTCGCCTTGCTCGGCCTGTGCGCCGCCTACTTGCAGGGCGGCTTGCAGAAGGCGTGGGATATCCACGCTGCGGTAGCGGAAACCGCGCATTTCGGTTTGTCGCCGGCCATGCCGATCACCGTGCTGACCATTGTGCTGGAGCTCGGTGCGTCGCTTGCCATTCTTACGGGACGAGGGCGTTGGCTGGGTGCGCTGCTGCTGGCCTTCTTCACGTTGGCTGCAACCTTCATCGCCAATCGTTTCTGGAATCTGCCCCAGCAGGAACGATTTGGCGTGACGAACGCATTTTTCGAACATCTCGGCCTGACGGGCGGTTTCCTGCTGGTTGCGTGGCATGACCTGCGTGACCGCGCGACATCCGCCATCAGTTCCTCTCATTCTTGATAACCCAAGGGAGTTTCGCCATGCACATGTATTCCAGGATTCTTGCCGTCGCCCTGGGTTTGGGTGCGATCGGTGCGGTGTCACCCGTTTTCGCCAAGGAGGCGTCGACGACGCCCATGGTGGCTGTGGGTGCGCAGTACGACAGCACGCATGTCTATGTGGCACCTGGCGAGGTGGATCATTTCGTCGACAGCTTTCTCGCGACGTTCGGCGGCCAGAGCACCAAGCAGGGCATTGCCACCGTGACGCCAACGCCCAGCAGTACCAGTACGCAGCTGCTGCAGACGCCGGTGGGCATGGTGTCCCTGTTCGGTTTCCGCACGCCGATTCCGCACCCGTTTGGCCTTGAGCGCACCGGCTACCTGGTGACCGACATGGATGTGGCGATCAAGGCTGCGCGCGCTGCCGGTGCGGACGTGATCGTGCAGACGTTCCCCGATCCCATCGGCCGCGATGCCGTCATCCAGTGGCCGGGCGGCGTAAACATGCAGCTCTACTGGCACACCACGCCACCGAACTATGCGGCGCTCCAGACCATTCCGGAGAACCGGGTTTACGTTTCGCCGGATCGCGCCGATGCGCTGGTGAAGAGTTTCTTGGCGTTCTCGCACGGCAAGGTGGTGTCGGACGAGGCGAAGGCGCCCGGCGTGGAAATTGGACGTCCGAACGACACGTTCCGTCGCATCCGCATTGAATCCACCTTCGGCAAGATGACCGTGTTCGTGACGGATGGCCATTTGCCGTACCCCTACGGTCACGAGTTGACGGGCTACGAAGTGACCAGCGTCGCCGATACGCTGGCCAAGGCCAAGGCCCACGGCGTGAACGTGCTGGTCGATCCGTACGTCAGCGAGGGGCGCACCTCGTCGGTGGTTGAATTCCCGGGCGGTTACGTTGCGGAGATTCACGCCGCTGCCGGTCATTGACCCTCATGAATCGAACGCGAAGGACGCGATGTCCTTCAGGAAAGCGCATGGGCGCAGTCATCGTGCCCATGCGTTCGCTGGTGGCGGGCGTGCTGCTGGTGTCGGTGCTTGCATCGCCGGTGGTGGCGCAGGAGATCAACCTGGATTCCACGCAATCCACGCCCGTGCAGGACGCCGCCGAGCGCCCGGCGTTGCGCAGCAACCGCTGGCAGGAAGACTGGTCGGTGTTGGCCGATCCCGCGTTGCGCACGCAATGCGGCGATGCGTTGAAGTATCTGTCGTTGAGCGACAGCGATCCGAAGACCTATCTCTCGTTCGGCGTGAATTTGCGTGAGCGAACGGAAATGTCGGATGCCGCCAGTTTTGGCATAGGCAGCGCGAACAACACCTATCTGTTGCAGCGGTTCCAGATTCACGCCGACCTGCGCTTTGCGACCTACTGGCAGGCTTTCGTGCAATTCGAGGACGCGCGCACCGTCAACAAGCAGGCGATCAGCGGTGCGGACCGCAACCCCTGGGACCTGCGGCTGGCGTTCCTTGCCTACGTGCGCCCCTTTGCCGATGGCACGTTCAAGGCGCGCGTGGGGCGCCAGGATTTCGCGTTCGACCTGCAGCGCTTTGTGTCGTTGCGTGACGGTCCGAATGTGCGGCAATCGTTCGATGCGATCTGGGTGGACTGGGAAGGAGCCAAGTGGCGCGTCATGGGTTTTGTCAGCCAGCCTGTGCAGTACAGCGACGAGCATCCGTTCGACGATACGTCCAACCGCCATTTCCGCTTTGATACCTTGCGCGTCGAGCGCCTGCTGTGGGGGAAGGACGAACTGTCGGCGTATTACGCGCTCTACAGTCGCGACAACGCGCGCTATCTCGATGCGGTCGGCGAAGAACATCGCGACGTTTATGACGTGCGTTTTGCCGGCAACCAGTCGGGCGTGGACTGGGACCTGGAAGCCATGGCCCAGCGTGGCCATGTGGGCGCGAAGGACATCAATGCCTGGGGTTCGGGCGCGCGCGGAGGATATACCTGGTCCGTGCCGTGGTCGCCGCGCCTGGGGTTGCAGGTCGATGCGGCATCGGGCGATCGCCATCCGGGTGACGGCACGCTGGGCACGTTCAATCCGCTGTTCCCCAACGGCTATTACTTCACGCTGGCCGGCTTTACGGGTTACACCAACCTGATCCACGTGAAGCCCAGTGTCACCATCAAGCCGGTGTCGCGCCTTACGCTGATGGCGGCACTGGGTTTCCAGTGGCGGCAAACCACGGCGGATGCCATCTACGTGCAACCGAACATTCCGTTGCCAGGCACGGCCGGGCAGGGTGGTCACTGGACGGGCGCCTACGGCCAGTTGCGTGCCGATTACAGCTTCAACGCCAACTTCACCGGCGCAGTGGAAGCTGTCCGCTACGACGTCGGGCGGGCCATCCGCATGGCGGGCGGGCGCGATGGCGACTACCTCGGCGTCGAAGGGAAATTCATGTGGTGACGCCGCGCATTCATCCATTCGCCAACGGGAGAACACCACGCCATGGCTGAGAAGCCTTTGCTGCCCACCATCCTCAGCGTGATGGCCGGTTACGTCGATACGGCGGGCTTTCTTGCGCTGCATGGCCTGTTCACCGCGCATGTCACGGGCAACTTCGTGACCATAGGCGCGGCACTGGTCAATGGCAGCTCGGGGATCATCGCCAAGCTGCTGGCATTGCCGGTGTTCTGCGTGTTCGTGATCGGTGCGCGCCTGTTGCGCTACCAGTTGATGGCGCGTGGACAGCCCGTGGTGCGCTCGCTGCTGGCGATCAAGCTGGCGATGTTCCTGGTGGCCATGGTGCTGGCCATTCGCTACGGGCCCTTTCCTCAGGGTGACAGCCTCGCCGCCACCATGACGGGCATGACCCTGGTCGGCGCCATGGCGATCCAGAACGCCTTGCACCGCGTGCACCTGACCAGCGCGCCGCCCTCCACACTGATGACCGGCACCACCACGCAGATCATGCTCGACGTGGCCGACCGCATCCGCGGCGTGCCCGGGGACCAGAAAGCGGCGCTCGATGCGCGACTCGGCAAGATGACCGTCGCCGTGCTGGCCTTTGCCATCGGATGCGCGGCCGGCGCAGTGCTGTACGCCTTCGGTGGCATGTGGTGCTTCGCCGTTCCGCCCGTGCTTGCCCTGGCCGCGCTGATTCGCCACGCCGATGCCGCTCCCGCAGTGACATCCCAATGACATTTATCTGCCCATACTCGAACAGCCAACCGCGGAGAAAGCCCTCATGAGCAAGACAAGCAAGGCCAAGAGCGACACCAGTAAGCCCAAAATCGACACGGGTGCCGTCAAGACTCGCCAGAAGGCGGCCCTCAGCACGCCGTCGCCCCTGGGTGAAAAGGCGACCCGGGACATCTCCGCCGAGCTCAATGCACTGCTGGCCGACATCATTGCCCTGTACCTGAAGACCAAGAACTTCCATTGGCACATGTCCGGTCCGTACTTCCGCGACTACCACCTGCTGCTGGACGAGCAATCGGATGAGATCTACGCCACCGTAGACCCCATTGCCGAGCGCGTGCGCAAGCTGGGCGGCACCACGCTGCGTTCACTGGGCCATGCCAAGCGCCTGGCGCGCCTGAGCGACAACGACGCCGAGTTCGTGACGCCGGACGACATGCTCGCCGAGCTGCGCGAAGACAACCAGCGCCTGGCCGGCTACATGCGCGCCACGCACGAGCTGTGCGACGAATACGGCGACGTCGCCACGGCAAGCCTGCTGGAAAACTGGATCGACGAGGCCGAGCGCCGCGTATGGTTCCTGTTCGAAACCAGCCGTCGCGCCTGATCGTTACCGCCCGCGGCGGCTGTCGGCTGGCCGCGGGCTTTCTTTGGGGCAGGGATCATCTTCTCCCGGTGAGCTGCCCATGCGCGGCGTTCACATTGATCCACGCGCGGTCACATGCGCAAGGCACGTGACTAACGGCGCGATCGCGAAGATGCGGGACGGCTATCCCGTCTCAGGCCCACTTCTGCGGAAACCATCATGCCGAATCGAGAAAAGCGTCATACCGTTCATCCGAGCGACCGTCCCTCCGGACATGCGGAGAAGCGCGCTTCCCGCAAGGAGGCCGAGCAGCTGCATTCGCAGGCGCTGCATGACGAGGCGCTGGAAGAAACCTTTCCCGCGAGCGACCCGGTAGCGCCCTTCATTGCCGCCAAGCCGCGTTCTCATCATTGATCGTGCCAGGGCGGATCGTGCCAGGGCGGTCGTCGTGATTCAGGACCGTGGCGGTGGATAGCCTCGTCCAGGCATGGCAGCACGATCCGTTGGCCCGCCTGGGCATGACGGTGGTGGTGGCACTGCTGTTGGCCTTGCTGCTGCGGTTGCTGGCGTATGCGGCGCGTCGGCGCCTTGCCCGGCGACACCCGTTCGTCGCCAGTCTGCTGGGGCGCGCCAGTGCGCCGATGGATTGGCTGGTTCCGTTGCTGATGCTGGTGGTCGCGCTGCGTGTGCTGCCGGATGCCGACGTCCTGCCGGCGTTCGTGCTGGTGCAGCACGTGCTGCTTGTTGCGCTGATGGTGGCGGTGACCTGGCTGGTCCTGCGTTGCCTGGGCGCGTTCGAAGTGGCGGCGATCCGGCGTTATCCGCTCGATGTCGCCGACAACCTGGCCGCGCGTCGCATGATCACGCAGGTGCGGGTGCTCAGGCGAACGGCCGATGTGCTGGTGTTGCTGCTGGGTGCGTCGGCCATCCTGCTCACCATTCCCGGCGTGCGCCAGCTGGGCACCAGCCTGCTGGCATCGGCTGGCGTGGCTGGCATTGCGCTCGGCATTGCCGCCAAGCCCGTGCTCGGCAATCTCATCGCCGGCTTGCAGATTGCGTTGACACAGCCGATTCGGCTGGATGACGTGGTGATCATCCAGGGTGAATGGGGGCGCATCGAAGAGATCACCGGCACCTACGTCGTGGTGCGCATCTGGGACGAGCGCCGCATGGTGGTGCCGTTGGGCTGGTTCATGGAAAACCCGTTCCAGAACTGGACCCGCAACAGCGCACAGCTGATGGGCACGGTGTTTCTCTGGATGGATTACAGCGTGCCCATCGAACCCTTGCGGGAAGAATTGCGGCGGCTGTGCCGCGACGCCGCCGAATGGGACGGGCGCGTGTGCGTGCTGCAGGTGACTGACGCCAATGAAAGGGCCGTGCAGTTGCGCGCGCTGATGAGCTCGGCCGACTCGGGCCGCAACTTCGACCTCCGCTGCAAGGTGCGCGAGGGGCTTGTCGCATACATCGCTGCGCACTATCCGCGGGCGCTGCCACGGCTGCGTGCAGACATGGCGCCAGGCAGTGACGGCTCGTCAGGAAAACCCGCGCCATCGGACGACCATGCCGACGCCTTTGGTCACGGCGTTCGATAACAGGCGCAGATCCAGCGGCAGCTCAGGGCGGCGCACATCGAGCAGCAGCGCTACGCGCGTCTGCTCGCTGCGGTTCCATACCTCATGTGGAAACGTGTCGTCCCATAGCAGTTGTTCGCCACTCGCCAGGCGGTGCTCATCGCCGGCCAGCCAGAGCACGGCAGCAGGTCGGCCGTCGCTTGCCACGGGCGCCTCCAGGTTCAACTGATAGCGAAGAATGCCGCGAAAAGGCCCGCTATGACGCGGAATGTGCTTGTGCGGCGCAAGGAAGGAAATCGTCGCGGAGATCACGTCGGGGCATGCTGACAGCAACTCCGACAGGAACGGGCAGGGCATCTGGTTGGTGCGTATGTCCTGTCCGTAAACCTTGAGCAGGAACATGCGCCAGTCGCGTCCGTCGGTGGCCGATATCTCGGCCTGCGTCGGCATGATCTCGTGGAAGCGGGGAATGGGGCGTTCGCTTTCAAGAATGGCCAGTGCCTCGCCCCGGATCACTTCCCACGCGTCACGGAAACGATGTCCATCGGGGAAGTAGGTGTCCATATCGAGCACGGGCGGCGTGTTGATGCGGGCGTCGTACAGGCGGCGAATGGCCCGCGATGACAGCTCATAGAGCGACTCCATCTTCGGTTTCCTTGTTCCTGCTCGGTGGGCTTGCTCACCGCCATGCCGCTCGGCGGGGTTCTGCCGCTGCCGACGTGTTTCACGGTAGCGACAAAAATCTCCTTGTCCCGTGAACGCGCGGACCGGCTTCGCGCCGACACGCTCTTCTTGCGAATTCAGCCGAAAAAAGTGGCCTTTCCGGCTGTTTTTTCGCGATATTTTTGTTGCATTTTACGTGACGTCACGTAAAATAAGCGGCAAATGAGGAGGATGCGCCATGGTTGACCCACAAGATCCGGGCACGCTTGCTTTGCCCTTGACGTTCAAGCGTTCGCGCGGTCGTCCGCGCAAGCCGAATGCATTGACGGCGGCAGAGCGTGCGCGTCGCTATCGGGCAAGGAAGAAAACGCTGTCGATGCATGTCGTATCGCTGGCTGTGCACAGCGACGTCATGCGCGAGCGCGATGAGGCGCAGGCTCAGGTCAAGCAGCTGCGCGCCGAGCTGGAGCGATTGCTCGTGCAATTACAGGCGTAAGGATGAAGGCGCACGGCGGCTGATTTGCGCAGCGCGTTGATCGTCTGGCCAAACGTTCGCGACCATCCTTGCGATGGTCGCGCCGGTGTTTTGTCCGCTATGCCTTGAGCAAGGCGAGCGCCTGGTGTCTTGCCGATGCGCGCAACGAGCGACGCAAGCCTGGATCATTGGTGGTACGTGCCAGCACCATGCCGCCCACGCACAGCGACACCATGGATTCAGCGCGACGATCCGCATCGCGCACCCCTTTCAATGCCGAGCGATACACGTGGCTCATGCCGCGAATCAGATCGGTATAGGCTTGCTGGGGTTCAAGTCCTGCGCGCGCCACGTCCGATGGCAGCGCATAGAGCGGGCAGTGCATGTCCACGTCATCCAGCACTTCATCGCTCAGGTAGAGGTCCACCAGCATGCGCGCGAGCTGGCGCGGGTCGTCGATGGGCTTTTCCGCTTCCGACATTTTCACCACGAACGGATTGCAGCTGGCAAAGCTGCCGACAGCGGCGGCGTAAAGCTCGTCCTTGCTGTCGAAATGGTGATAGAACGCGCCGCGCGTGAGTCCGGCATGCGCCATTACCTGGTCGATGGTGACTTGCTGGAAACCGTGTCGATTGAACAGGCGTCGCGCCGACTCCACGATGCGGGCGCGCGTATGGGTCTTGTGTTCAGGGCTATAGGGCATGGCGGGTGACCTCCTGCCGGGTGGTATAGCAGCGCTGAGAATATGTTCTTTAACATAATTTGGCGCTGCGTAAGCTGGGTTGCCGAGGGTGAGGTCACACACCAACGGAGGACCGCATGAAGATCTACTGGATCAAGGCGCAAGCGCCGCGGCGCGTGCTGGCACTGGTAAAGCACCTGGGCATCGACGCTCAATTCATCTGGATGGATGCCAAGGCAGGCGCCATGAAGACGGCCGAATACGCGGCACTCAATCCGAACTGCAAGGCACCTACGCTGGTCGATGGCGACTTCGTGTTGTGGGAGTCGTCGGCGATCATGGCCTATCTGTGCGACAAGGCCGGTTCCGACATGTGGCCGTCGCATCGGCCGGACGAACAGGTGCAGGTGCTGCGCTGGCTGTCGTGGAACGACAATCACTGGGCGCGTGCGGTGGGCCCGTTCTACTTTGAGTATGTGGTGAAGGCTACGTTCGGTCTTGGTGCGCCCGATCCGCGTGCGCTGGAGACGGCCGTTCCCGAGTTGAAGGTATTGGCAGCCGTGCTCGATGGCTGGCTGGAAGGCCGTGATTTCGTGGCGTGCAGCCGCCTGACCATTGCCGATTTCCAGCTGGCGGCGATGGCCTGCGAATGGCGGCAGGCGGACATGCCGTTGGCGACGTATCCCAACATCGTGCGGTGGCTGGATGGACTTGAAGGTTTGCCGGCGTGGGCAGATCCGTGGCCGGCAAAAAGAGCGGCGCCGTTTACGTCCGACGCGGTAGCTGTATGAGTGCCACAGGGTCGACTCTCGTCACCCCAGCGAAAGCTGGGGTCCAGTGCCTTCGTGGCGTGCGAAGACACTGAAAGACGAGGAAAGACGAGTCCCTATTTTTTTAGCTTCGCCAGCCGTCGCCGGAATGATGAGTCATCAAGCCTTGAGTTCAGCCTTCAACGCATCGGCCTGCTTGGGAAACCACGGGCCGTTGGTTTCCAGTACATCGCCCGCCAGCTTCTTTGCGTCGTCATCGCGATGCAGTGCCTTGAGCGCTCGCACGCGCCACAGGGCCACGGTAAGGCGGTTGGCTCCATAAGCTTTGTCGGCAGCGGTGGCGAGGTAAGGCAGGGCGTCCGCTGGCTTGCCGGTTTCCACCAGGCTGCGGCCATAGCGATAGGCGTAGACGTAGTCCTCCGGATAGGCCGCGATCAGCTTGCGCTGGTAGTCGTCCAGTTCGGCGGTGCGTCCGGCGCGCTGCAGGTAGATGCGCAGGTTGTCGGCAAGGTTGCGGTCGCTGGTGAGCTTGCCGCCCAGGCGCTGCTGCGTTTGCGTGATGGCGCGATCAAGGATGGCCTTGGCGGCCTGCGCGTCGCCGAGGGCATCATCGAGATCCGCGCTGGCGAGCACGGCGCTGCGCTGGTCTGCGCAAGCAGGCTTGGCAACGAGCACTTGGGTGGACACGTAGTGGTCCAGTGGCGTGCGTTGCGCCGCGAGCAGTGTCTTGCGTTCCGCTGGCGGCAGCTTGGTGCTGGCCTCCAGAAGGTTGTCCAGCACGTAGGGGCGTTGGCAGCCGATGTCCTGTGCCAGCACTTTCTGTGCGCTCGTGATGATGGCGGTATTGTCCCTGGCGGCAACGGACTTGATCAGTGCCAGCTGATCGAGCGCCACGGCAGCGCGGTTGTTCTTGCGTGCTGCCTGCTGCTGGTTGGCGGGCAAGCTGGCGAACCAGCCAAGGCCATCGTCTGCTTCGGAGCGCGCCTGATAAGCCTCCAGCACGTTGGCGATGTCGTCACTCGATCCCTTCGCCGCCTTCTGCTTGAGGCTGTCGAGTGTGTTGCCGGTCGCCAGGATGGCGTTGATCTTCGGATAGAACTTTTCACGCGGCTGTTCGGCCGCGATGCGTCCCAGCTCATTGCCGTGTTCGTCCAGCACGACATAGCTGGGCAGGAAGGAAGCGTTGAGCTTCTTCATCCACGTCTGGCCATCCGGCGAATCGGCATCGGCCTCCACCACGATGGCCTTGCGCTCCACTGCATTCCATTCGGGTCCGGTCAGTACGTGACTGGCCATGTAGTAGCACGAGTAGCACCACACGGCCTGGAAATCGATCAGCACGGGTCGATGCTGTTCGGCAGAAGCCTTGAGGGCTTCGTCGATGGTGAGCGGTGCCTTCGTTTCCGCGGCATGCACACCCACGGTGGCGAACAGCACGGCGGCGAACAGCGGAGCGCGGAGGGATCGGATCTGCATGGTGGCGGTGCCCTGTTTGTCGAATCGTTGGAACAAGGTGGAGGGATGGCCTGGCTGGCCATCCCTCCCGACGCAGGCACGAGGGGATGCCTTTATCGATGACGTTGCGTCAGTAGTCGTACGTGGCGGTCAGTCGCACATAACGCGGCTGTTGGCGAACCACGGACGAGCCGTACAGCGGGTCCGGCGTGCCTGGCGATATCTGGTAGTACGGATACGCATTCAGGATGGCCTGCGAGTTGAACACGTTGAACACGTTCAGCGAGAAGCCCAGCTTGTGCTCCGCGAACGCCGGTCGATACGTGGCTCCAAGATCCAGCTGCTTGTTCCATGGCAGGCGATGCGTGCCCGGGGGCGACGGCTGGCCGCCGCACCAGTGGTAGTAGCTGCCGTAGCCGTTCGGGTCGGTCTGGTCGGGGCCGAAATAACCCAGGCAGTTGCGCGGATTGCCCGAAACCACCGACAGGTTGCCCGACACCAGCCATTCCGGCGTGAACTGGTAGTAGCCGAACAGCTTGATCTGGTGCGTGTGGTCGTTGCTCTGCGCGCCGTTGCTGTTGACCATCAGCGAGGGGAAATCCCAGTCGATGCTGGTGGATGCCGCCGGCTGCTGGATGTCCGAACGCAACTGGCCTTCCGTGTCGCCGTAGCTGCGCGAGAACACGTAGTCGATCTTGCCGTACCAGTGGCCATCGAACGGATGCTCCAGGAAAGTCTCCAGCGCGTAGTACTTGCGCTTGAGCGGCGGGAAGCCCATCTCGTCGTTGGAGAGTGACACGCTGCGATACGCGCCGGTGTCGTCGATCACCGTGAAGGTGTTCGCACGGCCCGGGTTGATCAGGTAGCAGCTGTTGGTGGCACTGACGGTGTAGCCCAGCTGCGCGGCCTTGTTCTCGATGGTGGGCACGTCGCAATAATCGTCGATGCCGTTACGCAGGATGCGCTGCGTCAGCTTGGCGCCGTAGACCCAGTTGGTACCCAGTGTCTTGCTGAAGCCCAGGATGAATTCATCCTGGTATTCCGGCTTGATGTTCTGCGCCGCTACCGTCTTCGGGTCGGGCAGTACGCCGTAGGTGTTGTTGGACGACACCGGGTTGGAGAACGGCACCAGCCCGATCGGCGTGCCGTCGGCTGCGATGCCGCTATAGGTGAAGTACTGCTGCGTGGCCACGTACGCGCCGGCAGCGTTCAATGCCGGGTTGAGTGGCAGGCCCAGGTAGTAGCGTCCGGCGTTGCCGTACACCTTGAAGCTCGAATCGCCGTTCACGTCCCAGCTGAAGCCCAGTCGCGGCGCCCATTGCGCGCTGCGCTGGCTGATGTAGGCATCGCCGTTGGCGTTGTAGTTGGTGAACTGGTCATTGCGCAGGCCCAGCGAAAGCAGCCAGCGATCGGTCACCTGCCACTTGTCTTCGATGTACTGCGCACGCTGCGCCGACCTCACGCTGGCGATGGAACTGTTGACGTACTGGATGGCGTAATAGCCCGAGCCGCCGTTCGGATAGTTGGCCGGTGCGCCCACGCCGAGATTCGGAATCAAAGCCACGTTCGGCGTGGTGGTGTACGCGTAGCCCCAGTAGTAACCCGGGCCGGAAGTCTGGCTGCCCTGGTCGATGGCGCGGGAATTCTGGTTGTCGATGCCCGCGGAAATCGTGTGCGAGCCGAGCTGGTAGCTCAGGTCGATGCGCAGGTTGTTGGTGGTGTTGTGGCGATTGGCGTTGTACAGCGACTGCGTCACCTGGCTGTTGCCGATGGGGTTGCCGCCATTGAGCTGCGGGTTCTGGTACGCCACATCCGTCAGGTAGGTGAGGCTGCTGTCGTAGTTGCCCGGCACGTCGTAGTTGAGCAGCTTCATCTTGCCGTACATGGCGGAGAACGTGAGGCTGTCGGTGATGTAGCTGGTGAACTTGGCCGTGTAGAGATCGCCGCCGGTCTTGGTGTTGTCGGCGAGGTTGATGTAGTTGCCGCGCGACAGCGTGGTGTAGTCGTAGTCGTAGATGCTGCCCGACGTCTGCTGCTTGCTCGATGCGCCGGTGACTTCAAGGATATTGCTGTCGGTGATGTTCCAGTCCAGCTTCGCGTACCACTTGGGCGAGCTGTACTTGTAGTCGACATACGGCTTGGCGCTGGTGACGTTGTTCACCGTGTCACCTTCCTGCGTGGAGGCTTCCGCGGCCAGGAACAGGAACAGCTTGTCCTTGATCAGCGGGCCGCCAAGGTAGGCGTCATACGTGGTGGTCCACTGGCGATTCCTGCTGTTGGGGTCGTACAGGCCGCCGGCCACGGGCGAGGCGGGCAGGCCATTGGTGTAGTACGTGTTGGTGGCATCCGAGCGCGCGAATGCCGGTTCCCACACCACTTGCCCACCGAATTGCCACTCGTTGGTGCCGCGCTTGCCGACCATGTTGATCACGCCGCCATCGGAGCGGCCGTACTGCGCGCTGTAGCCGCCCGTGTAGATTTCCTGCTGCTCGATGGCGCCGTAGGGCAGGGTAAGGCCGCCCATGCCGCGCTGCGGATCGGTGGTGTTGAATCCGTTGATGTAATACGCATTCTCGCTTGCCGCCGAGCCGCCGAAACTCACCAGCGACTGCCCCGTGGGGCCGGTGTAGCCGCCGCTGTTGGACGTGACGCCGGGTGCGAGCAGCGCGATGGCTTCCGCCGAACGCCCCAGCGGCAGGCGCTGCAGTTCGTCGGCGGTGATGACGGTGCGCGAATCGGTCGCGGTGACATCGATCGGTGGTGCGGTACTGGCCGATACGCTCACGGCGCCCAGGTCCTTGGCAGCCGCCGCTTCGAACGACACTTCGGTGCCGGAGCCCACGCGCAGCGAGATGTCGTTGCGCGTGTCCACCACGCTGCCATCGCGCAACAGCGTCACGGTATAGGTGCCCAGCGGCAGCTCGGTGGCGCTGTAGCGGCCACGGCTGTCGACGGTCACCGTGCGGGAAATGCCCGTGCTGCTCTTGATCTGCACGGCCTCGCCACTATTGGCGGGCACCTGGCCGAAGATGCTGCCGGTGGTGGATTGCGCAAGGACGGGCGTGCTGCCCAGTGCCAGCAAGGTGATCAGGGCGGCCGCCAACGGACGCGGCGAAACAGGAACGTGCTTGGTCAAAGTCGGCTCTCGAAGGTTCGGGAATCGGGTGCCGCCGTCGCGCGCATCCATGCGCTGAGCGGGAGGGGGAGCTCCCGTGTCGACGTCGGTGTTCGGAAAGTGGCCCCTATCCGGGCGTGGGGACGCTCGGCGCCACCGCGACACCAACGCATGCCAGCGTGGGTGTCGATGGGTAGGGGCTATGAAAACCCGAGATTTGAACGATTGAAATACTTCGACAGATGAGCATTTCTCATGTCGGAACAACGCAGGGTTATAAGCCGCGCTGTGACAGGGCTGCGGGGCGTCTCCGAGTTCGTTCGAAGTTCATCAAGACTTGAACTTTCCTCACGGTCATTCCCGCGAAGGCGGGAATCCAGTGCCTTTTCGTTGCGGGTGAAGTCACTGGATGACCAGCATGTGGCTGTTGAAAGGCGCCTCCCGCCTTCGCGGGAGTGACGAAAAAAAACGACGCCTTTTAAAATGCGCGGAAGATATGTGGCTGTCCATTTCCCGTCCACAAAAAAGCCCCGCCCTGTGCGCCGAGAGGGGGCGCACAGGGCGGGCGCTAGAACAGACGGTGTATCAGGCGATGAAGACTTCCGTTTCCCGACGGGCGGGCCAGGTAATCGAAGGCGCTAAGCGTAGTCGTAAGCCGCATCGCGGCAGGGTTGCGGGGCATACGCGAATTCGCCCGAAGTCCATCACGACTTGAACTTTCCTCACCGTCATTCCCGCGAAGGCGGGAATCCAGCGCCTTTTCACTGAGTGGAAAGTCACTGGATCCCTGCTTTCGCAGGGATGACGAGGAAAATAGGCGCCGCTTTAGGCACCTTGTAGATGTTCGGCAATCTATCCAGCCCACAAAAATGCCCCGCCCTGTGCGCCGCGAGGGGTCGGCAACACAGGGCGGCGCGCTGGAACAACGTGCGTCAGGCGACGACAGCTTCCTCTGCCACCTCATCCACCGGCAGGCGGATCAGGTAATCGAAGGCGCTCAGCGAAGCCTTGGAGCCTTCGCCCATCGCGATGACGATCTGCTTGTACGGCACGGTGGTGACATCACCCGCGGCAAACACGCCGGGGATGGAGGTCTCGCCGCGCGCATCCACTTCGATCTCGTGGCGTGGCGACAATTGCACCGTGCCCTTCAGCCAGTCGGTGTTGGGCAGTAGGCCGATCTGCACGAACACGCCTTCCAGCGCCACGCTGTGAGTCTGGCCGCCGACGCGGTCGGTGTAGTTGAGGCCGGTCACCTTCTGGCCATCGCCGGCCACTTCGGTGGTCTGCGCGCTGACGATGATGTTGACGTTCGGCAGGCTGCGCAGCTTGCGCTGGAGTACTTCGTCCGCACGCAGCTTGCTGTCGAATTCCAGCAGCGTGACGTGACCCACGATGCCGGCCAGGTCGATGGCTGCTTCCACGCCCGAGTTGCCGCCGCCGATCACCGCCACGCGCTTGCCCTTGAACAGCGGGCCATCGCAGTGCGGGCAGTAGGTGACGCCCTTGTTGCGGTATTCCTGCTCGCCCGGCACGTTCATGTTGCGCCAGCGGGCGCCGGTGGTAAGGATCACCGTCTTCGCCTTCAGCGATGCGCCGTTGGCAAGCACGATTTCGTGCAGACCGCCTTCGGTCGTGGCCGGCATCAGCTTTTCGGCGCGCTGCAGGTTCATCACGTCCACGTCGTACTCGTGCACGTGCTGCTCCAGCGCCGCGGCCAGTTTCGGGCCTTCGGTGTAAGGCACGGAGATGAAGTTCTCGATGGCCATGGTGTCCAGCACCTGACCACCGAAGCGCTCGGCCGCCACGCCGGTGCGGATGCCCTTGCGGGCTGCATAGATGGCCGCCGCTGCACCCGCCGGGCCGCCGCCGACCACCAGCACGTCGAACGGTGCCTTGGTCTTCAGGCGTTCCGCTTCGCGCTCATGGGCGTTGGTATCCAGGCGCGCCGCGATCTGCTCGATCGACATGCGGCCGGTGTCGAAGAACTCGCCATTGAGGTAGACGGTGGGCACCGCCATCACCTGGCGTTCGTTCACTTCATCCTGGAATAGCGAGCCGTCGATGGCGACATGCTTGATGTTGGGGTTGAGCACGCTCATCAGGTTGAGCGCCTGCACGGTGTCCGGGCAGCTGTGGCAGGTGAGCGACATGAAGGTCTCGAAGCGGTATTCGCCGTCGAGATTGCGCACCTGCTCGATCACTTCCTGCGTGGCCTTGGACGGATGGCCGCCCACCTGCAGCAACGCCAGCACCAGCGAGGTGAACTCGTGGCCCATGGGAATGCCGGCGAACGTCACGCTGACATCGGTGCCAAGGCGGTTGATGGCGAACGACGGCTTGCGTGCGTTGGTGCCGTCCAGTCGCAGCGAAATCTTGTCCGACAGCGGCGCGATGTCTTCCAGCAGGGCCTTCAGCTCCTGCGAGCTCTCGCCGCCATCGAGGGAGGCCACCAGCTCGATCGGGTGAACGACCTTTTCGAGGTAAGCCTGCAATTGGGACTTCAGATCGGCATCCAGCATGGGTGACTCCGTCGGTTGTTCGGGATGAGCGCCGTCAGCACCTGCGGCTTGCGCCGGGCGTTGCGTGCCTTGGAATTCGTGGGGAAATCGGACCCGGCGTGAATCGCCGGGTCCCAGGCGGCCCGATGCAGCGGGCCGCAAGACGGTAGAGCGAGTTGCTTAGATCTTGCCGACAAGGCTGAGCGACGGCTTCAGCGTCTTGTCGCCTTCCTGCCACTTGGCCGGGCACACTTCACCCGGATGAGCGGCAACGTACTGCGCGGCCTTGACCTTGCGCAGCAGCTCGGAAGCCGAACGGCCGATGCCGTTGTCGTGGATTTCGCACAGCTTGATCTGGCCTTCCGGGTTGATCAGGAAGGTACCGCGCAGGGCCAGGCCCTCTTCTTCGATCATCACGTCGAAGTTGCGCGTGATGGCGCCGGTCGGGTCGCCGATCAGGGTGTACTTCACCTTGCCGATCGCATCCGACGTGTCGTGCCATGCCTTGTGCGCGAAATGCGTATCGGTGGACACGCCGTAGATCTCAACGCCCAGCTTCGAGAACTCGGCCTGATGGTCGGCCAGGTCTTCCAGCTCGGTCGGGCAGACGAAGGTGAAGTCGGCGGGGTAGAACACCACCACGGACCACTTGCCCTTCAACGAGGCGTCGGTCACTTCGATGAACTGGCCATCCTTGAAAGCGTTGGCCTTGAACGGCTTGATTTCGGTATTGATCAACGACATCGTTGTTTTTTCCGTTGTTGTGGTTGGTGAGGACTCAAGAATACGGTCTGGCTAACCATAGTTCTAATTGATTGTTGGCATCATGGCCATTGAGCGTAGCTATGATCGAGCCCTGCGGTACCGGGCAAGGGGCGTGGAGCCTGCCACATCACCTTCGTGGTGTCGTGGGTTTTTTTGCAAGACAAGCGCGACGATGTGCCACGGCGTTCGCGCTGGCGTGCGAGCGATGAAAGCGCATCGCCGTGTCGCCCGGGTGACGCAGGAAAAACCCGTTGTCCGCTAGCAGGCGTCACGTGAGTTCTGCGTGATGCAAGACGCTCTTGCACAACAACTTTTGCGCAGATTGTGCAAGAGACGAAAATCGCCATCGTGCAGGATTGACTTCAACCTGCCGAAACTTGTACCTAGGACATAACGGTCGAGTCATACGACCTGCGCCAGGCTCCCCACGCTGTACATGCCTGGCCGCGTGCAACATCTCTTCACTTGGCAACGGTGGCTGCGATGGTGGCATTGGCGACGGAGTACGTGATCGACGTTCATCACTGGAACGACAGCCTTTTCAGTTTTCGAACCACGCGGGATCCGGGTTTTCGATTCGACAGCGGCCACTTCGTGATGCTTGGCCTGGAAGTGGAAGGCAAGCCGCTGATGCGGGCCTATTCCATTGCCAGTGCTAACCACGAAGAGCACCTGGAATTCGTGAGCATCAAGGTGGCCGACGGCCCACTCACGTCCCGCCTGCAGCACCTTAAGCCTGGCGACCCCCTCATCGTCAGCCGCAAACCCACCGGTACGCTGGTGTTGAACGCTTTGCGCCCCGGCAAGCATCTTTATCTGCTGGGCACCGGCACGGGGCTTGCGCCGTTCCTGAGCATCGTGCGCGACCCGGAAACGTACGAGCGTTTCGACAAGGTGGTGCTGGCTCACGGCGTCCGGCGTGTCAGCGACCTGGTGTTTGCCGAATACCTGGAGCGTGAACTGCCGAGCCACGACTATTTGGGCGATCTGGTGCGCGAGAAGCTGGTCTATTACCCCAGCGTGACGCGGGAACCCTTTCGCCACCGCGGGCGTCTTACGGATGCCATCGTGGACGAACGCATGAGTGACTTCGCGGGCTTGCCGCCACTGAACCCCGAAACCGACCGGGTGATGTTGTGCGGTAGTCCGGCGATGCTGGATGACACGAGCGCCTTGCTGGATGGTCGCGGCTTCAGGATTTCGCCGCGCACGCGCGAGCCGGGTGATTACGTGATCGAGCGTGCGTTCGTCGAAAGGTGAACGCAGGCGGCCCGGAGGCATGATGATCGGGTAGCGGCGCAAACCATGCTCGTCGAAAAAGTGCGTTGTAACGCGGTGCTAAGGCTGGAAGTAGCCAGGGTAGGCACAAGTGCTTAGTCAAACGTCCAGATAGAGACTCCGGCAGCCCCGAGGAGAGTCCGTCGTGTACGAATTGCTACGAACCATCGATTCACCGGCGCAGCTGCGTCAGCTCGACATGCCGGCGCTTCATCGTTTGGCGGGTGAATTGCGCGCCTTCATTCTGGAGAGCGTGTCGCGCACGGGCGGGCATCTCTCATCGAACCTGGGCAGTGTGGAACTGACCATTGCGCTGCATTACGTGTTCGATACACCGGGTGATCGGCTGGTGTGGGACGTGGGGCACCAGTCCTATCCGCACAAGATCCTTACCGGCCGGCGCGACATGATGGACGGCATACGCCAGGCTGGTGGCATTTCAGGGTTCCCTCGTCGTACGGAATCGGAATACGACACGTTCGGTACGGCGCACTCCAGCACTTCCATCTCGGCCGCGCTGGGCATGGCGCACGCCGCACGCATTCAATGTGAGCCGCGGCACAGCATTGCCGTGATCGGTGACGGCGCGCTGAGTGCGGGCATGGCGTTCGAGGCCATGAACAATGCCGGCGTAGCGGAGGACATGCCGCTGCTGGTGGTGCTCAACGACAATGACATGTCGATCTCGCCGCCCGTTGGCGCGTTGCGCTATTGCTTCGGGCGGCTCATTTCCGGCCGCTTCTATCAACAGGCAAGGCAAGGCGTGCATTACGCGCTGCGGCCGATTCCGCCGATCAATCACCTGGCGTCGCGGCTGGAATCGCAGATGAAAGGCATGGTGGTGCCGTCGCCGCTGTTCGAGGAATTCGGCTTCAACTACACCGGCCCCATCGACGGGCACGATCTGGACGTGCTCATTCCTGCATTGCAGAACCTCAAGCAGTTGCGCGGGCCACAATTCCTCCACGTGATCACGCAAAAGGGGCACGGTTACAAGCTGGCGGAAGCTGACCCGATCCAGTATCACGGTCCGGGCAAGTTCGATCCGAAAGTCGGCCTGGTATCCGCTGCCAAGGCGTCACGCAAAAGCTATACGCAGGTCTTCTCCGAATGGTTGTGCGACGAAGCCGCGCAAGATCCACGCATCGTCGGCATTACGCCGGCCATGCGCGAGGGATCGGGGTTGGTGGAATTCGAGAAACGTTTTCCGGATCGCTATTTCGACGTCGCCATTGCCGAGCAGCATGCGGTGACCTTTGCCGCGGGCCTTGCCACCGAAGGGTTGCGGCCGGTAGTGGCGATCTATTCCACCTTCCTGCAGCGCGGTTACGACCAGCTTATTCATGACGTCGCGCTGCAAAACCTGCCGGTGGCGTTCGCCATCGACCGCGCTGGCATCGTGGGTGCCGATGGCGCCACGCACATGGGTGCGTTCGACCTTGCCTACCTGCGCTGTGTGCCGAACATGGTGGTGATGGCGGCATCGGACGAAAACGAATGCAGGCAGATGCTGCATACCGCCGTGAATCATGAGGGCCCATGCGCCGTTCGCTATCCGCGAGGCACAGGGCCGGGCGTGGCGACGGAAGCCGGGATGACAGTGCTTCCCATCGGCAAGGGTGAAGTGCGACGACATGCCGGCACGCCTGCGGGCCAGCGCGTGGCCATTCTTGCGTTCGGGTCCATGGTTGCGCCCAGCCTGGCTGCGGCGGAAGCGCTGGATGCGGCGGTGGCGAACATGCGTTTCGTGAAGCCGCTGGACGAAGCACTTGTTCGTCACCTGGCGCAGACGCATGACGCGCTCGTCACGGTGGAAGAGGGCTGCCTTCAAGGCGGCGTGGGCTCGGCCTGTCTCGAATGCCTTGCCGATGCCGGCATAAGCGTGCCGGTACTTCGCCTCGGGCTTCCGGACGAATTCGTGGAGCACGGCGATCCCGCCGGTCTGCTCAATCACTACGGACTGGACGCCGAGGGGATCCGTGCGTCCATTCAGCGCTTCACGGAGCGCGTGCTGGCACCGCGATCCAATTACGCCGTGGCATGGGAGGTTCGTTCTTCATGAAAGTGATCCTGGCCCAGCCACGTGGTTTCTGTGCCGGCGTCGTTCGCGCCATCGAGATTGTCGAGCGTGCGCTGCAACGCTTTGGCGCGCCGGTGTACGTGCATCACGAAATCGTGCACAACCGCCACGTGGTGGATGAGCTGCGCTACAAGGGCGCGATCTTCGTCGACGACTTGTCGCAGGTGCCCGAAGGCGCGCACGCGATTTTCAGCGCGCATGGTGTGGGGCGCACGGTTGAGGCGGTGGCGGAGCGGCGCCGGCTGCAGGTACTCGACGCCACGTGCCCCCTGGTGTCCAAGGTTCACCATCAGGGACAGCGCTACGCCGCCGAGGGCCGCACGGTGTTGTTGATCGGTCACGCCGGACATCCCGAAGTGGTGGGCACGCTGGACCAGATTCCGGGTCCCGTCCTGCTTCTTCAGGGCGTGGATGATGCCGAGTCGCTCGACATGCCTGCCGATGCACCGCTCGCCTACGTGTCGCAGACGACGCTGAGCGTGGATGACACGCGCCGCATCATCGATGTGCTGCGTCGTCGGTTTTCAAACCTGGCAGGCCCCAGCGTGGGCGATATCTGCTACGCCACGCAGAACCGGCAGAACGCCGTGCGCGAGCTGGTGGCGCAGGTGGACGTGTTGTTGGTGGTTGGTTCGCCGGCCAGTTCCAATTCGCGCCGCCTGCAGGAAATTGGCGAGGAATGCGGGGTGCCGAGCTATCTGTTGGCCGACGGCAACGAGCTCCTGCCATCGTGGGTGGCCGATGCGCGTACCATCGGCCTGACGGCAGGTGCTTCCGCGCCGGAATCCTGCGTCGACGATGTGATTCGCGCCTTGAGGCAGCTGGCTCCTGTGGAGCTGGTGACCATGGAAGGACGCCGCGAGCGCGCGGTGTTTCCCTTGCCCGTGGTGTTGGAGGCCGTGTCATGAGCATGCAGCGCCTTGCCATCCTTGGTTCCACCGGTTCCATTGGAACCAGCACACTGGATGTCGTGGCGCGCCATCCTGATCGGTTCCGCGTCTTTGCATTGACGGCACATCAGAGTATCGACCGACTGTTCGAACAGTGCGTGGCGTTTCTTCCGGACATTGCCGTGGTGGGTCACGCCGAAGGTGCCGCCGAGCTGGAGCAGCGCCTGCGCGCCGCACGCCTCTCTACCGAAGTGGCTTATGGGCCGCAGGCACTGGATGCCGTGGCGAGCGCATCGCGTTGCGACACCGTGGTGGCGGCCATCGTGGGTGCTGCCGGGTTGTCGTCGTCGCTTGCTGCGGCGCGCGCGGGCAAGAAAATCCTGCTTGCCAACAAGGAGGCGCTCGTCATGTCGGGCGCCTTGTTCATGCGTGCCGTGGCGGAACACGGCGCGACGCTGTTGCCGCTGGACAGCGAACACAACGCCATTTTCCAATGCCTGGGCACCAGCTCATGCACCGGTGCGGGCGTGGAGCGGTTGATTCTCACCGCCTCCGGTGGTCCGTTCCTTCATCGGGAGCTTGATACTCTCGACGACGTCACGCCCGACCAGGCATGCAAGCATCCCAACTGGGTGATGGGGCGAAAGATCTCGGTGGACTCGGCCACCATGATGAACAAGGGGCTTGAGGTCATCGAGGCGCGGTGGTTGTTCGACATGCCGCCCGAGCGCATCGAGGTGCTGATCCACCCGCAAAGCGTGATTCATTCGATGGTGGCTTACGCCGATCAATCCGTGCTTGCGCAGCTCGGCAACCCCGACATGCGCACGCCCATCGCCCATGCCATGGCGCATCCTGATCGAGTCGATTCGGGCGTTGCACCGCTGGATCTCACGCGGATGTCCCAGCTGAGTTTTCACGAGCCCGACCTGGAGCGATTCCCGTGCCTGCGCCTCGGGCTGGATGTGCTGCGTAATGGCTGCGCTGCCAGCGTAACGCTGAATGCGGCAAACGAAGTCGCCGTCGACGCTTTTCTGCACGAACACATTCGCTTCACCGACATCGCACGAGTGATCGGTCACGCGCTTGACCGACTGCCGCCGCTGGCGCCGACCGCCGGGCTTGATGACATTCTTGCCGCCGACGAACTCGCCCGCGTCACGGCGCGGCAGTTCATGGCGCAGCAGACCAGGGGCTATACGCATGCCGTCGCTGTCCATTGACGATAGGGAGAGGATTCCGTGAGTGAAGCGTTTCAGGTGAGGGCCGATTCCCCCGACGGACCCGCCATGACCGAGCCCTTGGAAACATGGATGCCGCGGATACTTCAGCGCACCGAGCAGGCGCTGGATCGTTACCTGCCGCCGAAAGACATGGAGCCGACCGTCCTGCATGACGGCATGCGCTACGCCACGCTGGGTGGCGGCAAGCGCTTGCGTGCGTTGCTGTGCCACGCGGCAGGCGAGCTGGTGGATGCGGAAGAGGCTGTGCTCGATGGTGCGGCCAGCGCGGTCGAGATGATCCACGCCTATTCGCTGGTGCACGATGATTTGCCCGCGATGGACAACGATCTGCTGCGTCGCGGCCAGCCGACCGTGCATGTGCGCTACGGCGAGGCGATGGCGATACTGGTTGGCGATGGATTGCAGGCTCAGGCCTTCGCCGCGATCAGCGAACTGCCAGCTTCACCTTCGCAAAAGGTGGCATTGCTGAAAGAGCTCGCCAGCGCAAGCAGTTCATTGGGCATGGTGGGCGGTCAGGCGATTGACCTGGCCAGCGTGGGCCATGTGCTGACGCGCGATCAACTCGAACAGATGCACCGCCTGAAGACCGGCGCACTGTTGCGTGCGTCCATCTTCATGGGCGCCCATTGCGGTCCTGCGCCGGTGCCGGCGTCACTGCACGCGGCGCTGGACGACTACCAGCGTGCCGTCGGTCTCGCATTCCAGGTCGTTGACGACATTCTCGATGTCACCTCGGATGCCGCCACGCTGGGCAAGACGCCTGGCAAGGACGCGCAGGACAACAAGCCGACCTATGTTGCCCTGCTTGGCCTGGACGCATCGCGCGCGCTGGCTGAAGAACTCGGCAAGCGCGCACGCGCCGCTTTGGCGCCGCTTGGCCCGCGCGCTGGCCACCTGCATGACTTGGCTGACATGGTGGTGCATCGCATCCGCTGATTGTCGTTCGCCAACGCTTACGCTTCGCGGTACCACAGCAGGATCACGCCAATCAGCATGAAGCACGCCGGCCATACGTAGCCGGCGATGCGTCCGCCGCGTCCCGGCAATCGCAGTTCCAGCCAGCGTGCCCAGCCGGCGGCGACGCCGGCAAGGGCGAGTGGCGTGTGGGTCAGCTCGATCAGCATCTGGTCCTTGACGTTGGAAATCTGATGGCTGTGCGTGAGCAGCATGGCGCCGCCCGTCGCCACCAGTAACGGGAACACCAGCGCGGCGCGTTCGCTCTTGAGGCGTCCCGTGCGTACGGACCACTCGAAGGTTCCGAACAGGATGATCAGCAGCACGAAGAAACGATGCTGCGCCACTTCGACGTCACGCCACGCCACCCACCAGCCCTCCTGGCCGAGTGGCCATACCTCGGGATCGGAACGGATCAGCAGAAATCCGGCCATGCCGAGGAAGAGCAATGGCCAGTGTCGCGCCCACCGCACGCCGAAGCGGCTGAGCAGGGCAAGCAGACCGATCAGCAGCACGAAGATGCCGGCCCAGTGGTGGTTGTATTCCGACCATGCAATGTCTTCCGCGTTGCGCGGCGGCAGCACGCCGGAACCGGGCGTCGTGGCGGATGACGACACCTGGTGTTCGCGCGCCGCGTCGCGGTCGAGTTGAGCCTGCAGCTGCGAAATGGCCAGCGTGTCGTGGTCGGGTGAGCTCAGGCGGGGCCATGAAGGCGCGTTGCGTTCGGCAATCTCGTGCAGCGTCACACGATCGGTCGTCAGGTCGACGGCGGGCGGTACGGACGTCAGCGAGGCGGCGGCGAAGAAGATGGTGAAGCCGATGCCGATCTCCACCTCGGCAAAGCGGCGCATGCGGATGACGGAGGCGTCGCGCCCCTTGCGCAGTCGTTCGGTGACCAGGAAGTTGCCAAGCCCCAGCCCCAGCAGGCCGATGAACATGGCGACCTTGGCGCCCACCATCACGCCGTAGGCCGTGCCGTAGAAGCCCTGCATGCTTCCTACGTAGAAAGCCCACATGGTGATGCCTGAAAGCAGGATGCAGGCAACACCCGCCATCGACATGCGGGAAAAGCGCGCGCCAACGAGGCGCAGGCTGTCGGCATCCTCCAGGTGACGTAGCACCAGGACAAAACAGGGGATCGCACCAATCCAGATGGCCGCGCCAAACTGATGCAGGCCTTCCACCACCATCAGCAGCGCGTTGTCGTCCAGTCGCGCATAGGCATGCGTAGTGAGCGTGGCAGCCGTGAGTTCAACCAGCCCCACCAGCAGCAGCGCAGAACGTGCAAGAGGCTGGGCCATCGTGCGCGGGCCAAGCGTGATGGCGATGACGAGTGCGCAAAGCATCTTGACGCTGCCCGCCTCGGCAAACGAGGCCTGCATGACATTGCCCAGCGGCAGATCCACCGTCGACATGAGCACCGAGACCTGCAGCGCCGTCGTGACCAGCTCGGCCAGCACGAGGCCCCAGGCACTCCAGCGCGTGAGTCGTGCGACACGTTGTTCCAGGTCAACGCCGTGCTGCAGTTGGGTCGACAGGGGATGAAGCAGGAGCACGAGGAACAGCAAGCCGCCAAGCATCATCGACTGCGCGACGATGACGAAGCCGTGCAGGATGACGCTCAGGTAACCGAAGATATCGACAAGCAGGGCCACGGAACCCCCGTTGGTCAGCGGTGGCGATGGATGAAAGGAAAGAGATTGACGACGCTCAGGGCGTTGCCGTCACCGAGAATGGCAGGTCGCCGCGCGTGATGTGGCCATCGAGCGCCAGCGCCTGCCATCGAACGACATAGGCACCCGGTTTCACCTCGGCGCTGCTGTCGAGTTCGTTCGGCTTGTCGTTGTTCGCGGCAATGGCGAGCGGCGTTTCGCTCTTGTCCGGTCCGATCAATACCAGTCGTGAACGCCCCTGATCGATCTTGCTGTTGTACGTGAGCGTAAACACGACATGCCCGGCCGGCACGGCGCCGTTCGCCTTGGGCGAGCTGCTGGTGAGAATGGCGTGGGCTTGAACGTTGATGCTGGCGAAAAGGGCCAGGGCGGCGAACGCGGCACGACGAAAAGGCAGCATGCAATGGGCTCCTGAAACAGGCGGGTCAGGTGTGGCTGATGGGCTGCTTGCACTGTCCGATGGAGTAAAGCATGGCGGGCAGGAAAGCGAAGGTGGAAAGCAGTACGGCGAGCAGGCTGAGCAGCAATACCGCGCCCATGCTGGCCGTGCCCGGGTGGCGGGCAATGGCGAGACTGCCGAACGCCGTGCCGGTGGTGAGTGCGGAGAACAGGATGGCACGCGCCGTGGGTGAACCCAGGAACAGGTTCATGCCGTGTCGCCAGTTCATCACGAAGTAGATGTTGAACGACACGCCCACACCCAGCAGCAAAGGCAGCGCAATGATGTTGGCGAAATTGATGGATATGCCAAACAGTCGCGCCAGCAGCGCGGTAAGCAAGGCCGACATCAACAAGGTGGCGAGCACCAGGCCTGCATCACGCAGTCGATGCAGCACGAGCAGCAGCACGATGCCGATGGCCAGTGTGGCGTAAATGGCAGCTTCGCGGAACGCGATGAGGATGGTGTCCGCAGCCTTGATGGTATCCACCGCCGAGCCTGCGGCGTCCGGTGCCACGCGTTGCACGGCGCTCACGAAATCGCGCAAGCCCATGGTGCTTTGCGCCTTGGTGGTGGGCGTCACCTGCACGCGTACGCGCCCATCAGGCGCAAACCAGTCGCGCCGCAGATCTTCCGGCAGGCTCTGCATGGTGATCGGCGTGGCGGAGAGTGAATCGGCCAGCTGGTTCAGTGTGTAAGGCAGGAACTGTGTCAGCGCCTGGTTCGCCGTCGCCATCTGTTGGTCCGTGCCTTTCGACAACGCAGCCAGCGCCTTGCCAATACGCAGCAGGGGTGAGCTTGCCGGCAATTGATTGGCGACGCTGGCGATACCCTCGCTGGTGTCCTTGGCGGCGCTGCGCATCTCGTCGTAGCTGGGCGCCGGGCTCTTTTCGCCAGGATTCAGCACGCCGTACATCAGGTCGGATGCTTGCTGGAGTTGCTCCAGCTTGTCGTCCTGGCCTGTGGGAACAAAGTCGACGCCGGACACTACCTGCGCCACTTCCGGCAATTTACCCAGTCGCTCGCTGAGGGCCTTGGCGGCAGGAAGGTCTTTCACCAGCACGTCCATGGTGAACGGGTTGGTGTTCGGGTCATCCATCAACGAGGTAAGCGTGCGCATCGCCTCGCTGTCGGAGCGTTTGGTATGCAGTGGATTGGCGTCAAAGGGAATGGTGATGGCGCTCCAGATGCCGATGACGCCCAGTACGCCGAAAATACCGAGCACCATCTTGCGGTGGCGCTGCAGCCAGCCATCGGCCGCGACGCCCCCGGGCAAGGCCACTTCCGCGTGGGGCGATCCTTTCGAAAGAAGTCGAAGCAGTGCCGGCAATACGGTGAGCGTGCAGATCAGTGCGAGCAACATGCCCATGCCGGCAATGATGCCCAGCTCGGCCACGCCGGTGAAATCCGTGGGCGCAAAGGCAAGGAAGCCGCAGGCCGTGGCAAGTGCCGCCAGGCCGACCTGGCTCACCACGCGGTTGGCGGTTTCATGCAACGAGTCGTCGAAAGTACGATCGCTGTATTGACGTGCATGCAGGCGTACGCCGAACTGGATGCCGAAATCCACGGCAAGGCCAACGAACAGCACCGCGAATGCCACGGATACAAGGTTGAGTCGACCCACCGCAAACGCGGCGAATCCCAAGGTGTAAATCAGGCCAACCACCAGCGTGATGATTACCGGCACGATCAACCGCCACGTGCCCAAGGCAAGCACCAGCCAGAACACCAGCAACAGGCTGCTGCCGATGGCGATGGGGCCGGCGCGATCCGTGAGTGCCGCGAACTCTTCATCGGCCAGCGGTACGGAGCCCGTGTAGTTCACATGTACGCGCCCGGATTGCACTTCCGGCAGTTCGTTGGCCAGCTTCAACATGGCCTGGGTGGCTGCCTGCCCGGGTTCCAGTGCGGTGTGGTCAAGCACGGGGTGAATGAGGATGAATTCCTGGCCACCGTTGCTGTTGACGAGATCCGGCGTCAGCAAGGCCTGCCACGAGAGCGGCGCATGCTTGCCGGCGAGCGCACCTTCCATGGTGCCGGCCACATTGCCAAGTGCGGTGTCGTACGAAGACAGGTCCTTGGCCATGCCGCGGCGCACGCCTTCCACCATCAGGTCGATGCCGTTGAACAGGCCGCGCGCGGAAGGATCTTTCGCCAGCGGGCCCAGCAACGGCTGTGCCTGCAACATGCTGTCCACCGTGCTTTCCAGTTCGTCCTGCGGCAGCAGGAGCAGGCCTTCGCGATTGAAGAATGGGCTGATGCCGGGTGTGGACGATGAAAGAAAGTGTTGCTTGTCGGCAACGAGTTTGGCGTTAAGCGCCTGCGCGGCGATGCGTGCTTCTTCCGGTGTAGGCGCCCGCACGACGGCCGTGAGCGTGTCGCTGAATTGCGGGAATTGCTTTGCGAACGCCAGGCTCTGTTGCCGCCATGCCAGCTTGTCGGAGAAGAGATGGTCGGCATCGGTGTCGATGCTCAGGTGTCGCGATGCGCCCCACAGGCACAGTGCGGCGAGCAGTGCCGCCATGATCAGGACAATAAAGTGATGTCGACCGCTGCGGTCGACCAGCCAGACCAGACCTTTGTGGATCGCTCTGAACACGCTGTCGGGCCTCCGGGCTTTGATGCCGCTGGCCGTCCGTCGAGGCCAGGCCTGACATCCGAGAACAATGGATAGAGATTAGCAGGGCACGGCCACGTCGCGTCCCAGTTCGGTACCGGCTGCCCTTGCCGCCGCATGCAGTGCCCGCGTGGCCTTGCCCATGCGAACGGCGAGGCCAGGAAGTTGCGCCAGCAACGACGGGCGGCGAAGCAGGGCGAGCAGCATGGCGCCGGCGAGTGGTCGCCCCCAGGCATCCACGCCGGCCTGCAGTGCTGCGGGCACTTCGTCGTCACGTTCGTCGACAATCGCGCGCAGCACGATGAAGGGCACGCCATGTTCCATCGCAACCGATGCGATGGCGGCGCTCTCCATATCCACCGCGAGCGACTGGTGGCGCTCGCGCATGGCGGCTTTTGCGCCGACATCGAGCAACGGGTGGGGCAGGCTGAGCAGGCTTCCTTCGGTCACGAACGGGAGCTTTGCCGCCTGGATGCGATGCATGAGCGATGCCCGCCACGCTCCGTCGGGCGCGTAATCGTGGCCACGTTCGTCAAGCACGCACGACGGACAGAACAACGTGCCGCTACGCAGTCCCGGTGCCAATCCACCGGCGACACCGAACGACGCGAGTGCCACGGCGCCCGATGCAATCAGTGACAACGCGCCCTGTCGTGCGGCGTCCTGTCCCATGCCGCTGAGCCACAGTTGGCTGCCCGCTTCCAGTGGCGACATCTCGCGAGTCCGGAGTGACCGGCGTGTCAGCGCGCGCGCCTCGGATGCGAGCGCCGTCACGATGCCCACGGGGCCAGGCGTCACGACGCCGGTCGCGAGCGCGCAAGCAGCTGTCGATAGCGGGTAAGTGCCCATAGCGGAAAATAGGCCGTGTAGCCGTGATACTTCAGGAAGAAGACGCGTGGAAAGCCTGGTGCGTTGAAACTTGGGTGATACCAGAGATCGGCTTCGGGTTCGCCTTGGGGTTGCTGGTGATCGAGCAGCCACGCGATGCCACGCCGTGTGGCCTCTGACGCCACGTCGCCGGCGGCAAGCAGGCCTAGAACCGCCCATGCCGTACTGTGGGCGGTGCTGACACCTGCGTTCGTGCCGCGCAGCGACGCGTCGAAATACGTGTCGTTGGTTTCGCCCCAGCCGCCGTCGTCGTGTTGTTTCGACAACAGCCAGTCCACGGATGCGCGAATCCAGGGTTGCTGCATGTCCTCGCCGACCAGGGCGAGTCCGGCAAGTACGGACCACGTGCCGTAGATGTAGTTGGTGCCCCAGCGCCCCCAGTACGAGCCGTCCGGCAGTCGTGCATCACGCAGGTAGGCCACGCACCGATCGATGGCGGGGCGATCCTGCGGACGTTCCAGTATGCCCAGCAATGCAAGGACGCGGCCGGAAACATCTTCGGTGGGCGGGTCGAGCATGGCGCCGTGGTCGGCGAAGGGAATTTCGTTGATGTGGTAGTGCGTGTTGTTGCGATCGAAGGCAGCGAAGCCGCCGTTGTCCGATTGCATGCCGATCAACCAGTCCGCCGCGCGCTCGATGCGTGCGCGATAGGCATCCGCGTCGGGCGTGTCGCGTACGGCGACATGCAGCAGGGCCGCCACGACGGCCGTGTCGTCCAGGTCCGGGTAATAGGCGTTGGCGTACTGGAACGCCCAGCCGCCAGGGGCAAGATCGGGCGCCTGTGTCGCCCAGTCGCCCTTCAGTTCGAGTTCCTGCAGTGGTGCCAGCCATTCCATGGCGCGGGTGACGGCGGCTTGCGTGGTGTCATCGGGCGATGCACGCAATAACGCCATCGCCGCCCAGCCGGTATCCCACACGGGCGACACGCAGGGTTGGCAGAAGGCTGTGCCATCGTCGCGATGCACGATCAGTTTCTGCAGCGACTTGAGGCAGGTAGCGCGGGCAGGGTGATCCTTCGCGTAGCCGAGCAAGTCCATGGCTTCGAGCGCATTGACCATCGGTGGAAAAATGGCGCCCAGGCCATCCTCGCCATTGAGTCGCGGCAGGAACCATTGTTCGGCTTCGCGAATGGCCTTGCTGCGCAAAGATGAGGGAATCAGCGGATCGATCGCTCGCCCCACCTTGTCCAGCACCAGAAACAGCTTGCTGACGAAGGTGCTGGTGGTGAAGTAGTGGCGCTCTTCATACGGTGGCGTCACGAACAGTTCGGTGATGCCGACGTCGCGCGGGTTTTTGGCGCGCGCCTTCATCGAGCACAGGATGAACAGGGGCACCATCGTGCTGCGCGCCCAGTACGACACCTTGTCGAGATGAAAGGGCATCCAGCGTGGAAACAGCATGATCTCCACGGGCACGTACGGCGCGGCGCGCCAGGGAACCTGCGCGAACATGGCCAGCAGGATGCGCGTGAACACGTTGCTCTTCGATGCGCCGCCCCTGGCAAGAATCGCTTCGCGTGCGCAGCGCATGTGCGGTGCGTCAGGCGAGTCGCCGGCGGCCTTCAGCGCGTAATACGCCTTCACCGAGCAGGACACGTCGAGTGCGCCATCGTGGTACAGCGGCCATCCGCCGTGCGTATCAAGGCGCTGCTTGGCGCGAATGTAGCGAGCCAGTTTTTCCTGGAGCCCGTCGTCGATCTCGTCGAGGAAGTGCATCATCAGGATGTATTCGGACGAAATCGTGCAATCGGTTTCGAACTCGAAACACCAGTGGCCATCAGCGTGCTGGCGCGCCAGCAGCGCACGTCGTGCGCGGTCGATGGCCTGCTCGAGGCGGTCAGGGTCGTGCTGCGGTGGGCGCGTGGCTGAGGTGGGTGGGACGGCGATAGTGGGCGTGTCCGTCATAGCGATCGGGCGTTTTTGAAATCCGATGCGCGCCGCCACGGCCATGCCGCGTTGCTTGCCTGTGGCACGTCCCACTCGGGGCCTAGTGGCGTGAGCGGCAGTTTGCGTGCCGCGGCGCCGAACAGGAAACGCACTGCCGGATCGTACTTGTCGGTAAGGCGCGTGAGTCCAATGGTTTGCGCCACGGCGGCGCGCGACACCTTGACCTGCGTGCCGGAGGAGAAATCCAGGCGGTCCTGCAGGTTGCGCAATGTCAGCACCGCAAGGCCAATGCTCCACAGGCAGAATCGCCGAAAGCCCGCGTGGCGCGCCGGCACGATGAGCGTGTATTCCACCGCGCGGCACAGGTGCGAGTGTGCGATACCGATAAGCTCGATCATCGCATCGGCGTAGTGCGCATCCTGCTGGCCGGCGGTAAGGTCGCGAAGTTCGACGCCGTAGCGCTCGAATACGTCGTGAGGCAACCAGCACACGCCGTGGCTGCGGTCCTCCCATTGATCCTTCAGGATGTTGGTCATCTGCAGGCCTTGGCCAAACGAGGTGGCCAGGCGCATCAATGTGCGCTCCTGCGACGCCAGTTCCGGTTCGAAATCGATCAGCAGCTTGGTGATCATTTCCCCGACCACGCCCGCCACGTGATAGCAGTAGCGATCCATGTCGTGCAGCGTGTCCAATCCCTGCAGGCCCACCACGCGCTGGAAATCGTGCATGCCATGCGACATCACGCGCAGGCATTCCACGATGGCGTCGTGCTGGGTCGGGTTGAACGTGTCGGTCACTTCCAGCACCAACGGCAGGCGGAACATCAGTTCCCGCTCGCTTTCCGAAGTGGCGTTGGAAAGGCGCGGCGCGATGTCCGCGGCGAAGGCGCGCGCATCGGTGCGTCCCGTGACGGCATCGACGAAGGCGTTCTCGTAGCGGCCTTTTTCTTCCGGGCTGAAGGCGGGTTCGTCTTCGATGGTGTCGGCGATGCGACACAGCAGGTACGCATTGGCGATGACGTCGCGCAGTGCCGGCGGCAGCTGCGGAATCGTCAGGGCGAACGTTCGTGACACCTTCGGAAGAATGGCGTCCTGGTAAGCGCTGGCGTTGCTCGGGGCGATCGCAGCGGCTTGTTTCGCTTCGAACATGGGCATGCCTCGGCCTTCTTAGTATTCACATACAGAGAAACCAGCGACGCAGGCATGGTATCACCCTGTTCCTGTGAGACGCAGCCATCTGACCAAAGCGAATGTCTTCGATTCGTCGAGACGCGGGAGCCGGCGGAAAGGCTGGGGAAAGCGTGGTGCAAAGACCGTGTCACCAGCTCGGTCCGCGCGGTGTTCGGGTGTATGCGGGGTGCGACATGGCGCGCATGTCTTCGTACATAATGAACTCTCAATCCACCCCGGGTTCAGGGATCGGCCGCCTTATGTGTCCAGGATTCACGCTGGCGATGTTGGTGTCGTGCCTGTGAGGTCGCTGGTCACCGGCGCCACGGGTTTTGTCGGGTCGGCCGTGGTGCGCCGGCTGCTGCGCGAAGACCACCGCGTGCGCGTGTTGGCGCGTCCAGGTTCGGATCGCCGCAACCTGCAAGGGCTCGATGTTGACGTCGTCGAGGGCGATCTCACGGACGCATCGTCACTGGCCAGGCTATGTGACGGTTGTGATGCGCTGTTCCATGTCGCTGCCGACTATCGACTGTGGGCGCCCCGGCCGAAGCAGCTGTATCAGACCAATGTCGAAGGCACGCGTGTGCTGCTGGAGGCAGCGCAACGGGCGGCGGTGCCGCGCGTGGTGTACACCAGCAGCGTGGCGACCCTGGGCATTCCCAAGGACGGCGCGCTGGGTGACGAGAGGACGCCAGTGTCACTGGCGGACATGGTCGGTCACTACAAGCGCTCCAAGTTCCTTGCCGAGCGCGTGGTGGACGAATACGCGGCGCAAGGCCTGCCGGTGGTGATCGTGAATCCGTCGACGCCCATTGGTCCGCGCGACATCAAGCCCACGCCGACGGGCCGCGTGGTGCGTGATGCGATGTCCGGCCGCATGCCGGCGTATGTCGATACCGGCCTGAACGTGGTGCACGTGGACGACGTGGCGGATGGCCACTGGTTGGCGTTTCGCAAGGGTGTGGTGGGTGAGCGCTACATCCTGGGTGGCACCAATATGTCCCTGCGCGATCTGCTGTTCGAGATCGCCGACATCGTCGGGCGCGAGCCGCCGCGCTGGCGTTTGCCGCATGGCGCCGTGATGCCGGTGGCGTATGTCGCCGAGGCGTGGGCGCGACTGACGGGAAGGCCGCCCATTGCCACGGTGGAAGAGATACGCATGTCGCGCAAGCGCATGTTTTTCAGCAGCGCCAAGGCCGAGCGCGAACTGGGGTATGCCGCCGGTCCGGTACGCCTTGCGCTGGAAGATGCCGTGGCCTGGTTCAGCCTGCACCACTGAGCGCGGTTCAGCGCACGAATTTTCGCGCGAGGCGTGCCATGCGGGGTACAAAGGTCGGGCGCAGCAGGCGTTCGTCGTAACCGCCCATGCGGAAGGCATCCTGGGCGAGGCACATGTCGATCAGCTCCCCGAGCTTCAGGTCCAGACCGATCTGTTCGTGACCGGTGATGGTGAAGTTGGCGTCCTGCATTTCACCGTTGTCGTCCAGCCCCTTGGCAATGCCGATGCGTTCCCAGATCAGGAACAGCCACACGCGCGCCACCTTGAGCTCGAACGCGGGGCGCTTCCACCAGGGCAATTGCTTGCGGTACCACGCCACCCAGTTGGCGAAGAACAGGATGTGCCGCGCTTCTTCCTGCATCACGGGCTCGAACGTTTCCACCAGTTCCGCGGGGAAATAGCCCGTGCGTTTGGCCGATTCAAACAAGCCGAAAGCAAAGAAGCTGTCGATGCACTCGCTGTAACCGGTCACCAGCCAGCCCCATTCGGGATCTTTCGGTACTTCGTAGTCGGGCTCTGGTGCCAGGGGAATACCGTAGGCCTCGACCATCTTGCTGAGCACGACCTTGTGGCGTGCCTCCTCGTCGCCATCCATGGTCAGGGCGTCGTGCAGCAGCGGATCGCTGACGGTGGCGGTGTACGTGGCCACGCGCAGCTTGGCCTTGCCTTCGGTCTGTACGGCAATATCCCAGATCGGCAACGAGGTGATGCGATGCAACGCATCCTCGCTCAACGCGGGCCAGTCGATGACGGCGGGTTTGTAAGGGTTGTGCGTGTCCAGCAGCATCCGGCAGAACAGCCGTTTATGGGCGTCGGAGCCGATCTTGATGCGCCCCGGCTCATGGCCAGCCCAATGGCGCATGGTGTGGTCGGCAGCGGCTACGGCGTCATGGGACATCGCGCTCACCTCATCAGGACAGCTTGCTGTTGGGGGTATCGGGAAGCGTTGGCTTGCGTCGCGACAGCCAGCGGCGATGCAGCCGGTGCGCCTCGGCCCATTGCCAGGACAGCAATGCAGGCACGCCAAAGCCTACTTCGCGGGCGCGTTTCACGAGCGAGAGCGCGATGGCGGCGTCGGCAGGTAGGCCGATGATGTTGCCGAACAACACCAGGCCGCCTTCCTGCACGCCCAGTCCGGCCGGTACGAAGAAGATGATATGCCGCACCGCTTGCGTGGTGGCCTCGATGGCAATCGCATCCCATACCGAAATGGGATAGCCCAGCAATTTCAGGGCAAGCCAGCTTTCGAAGCTGCCAGCCAGAAAACCGGCGACCTGCCAGGCGCACGCCACGCTGAGGCGCGCAGGCTTGCCGTAAAGCTTGCGCACCTCGTCGTCGAGGCGCGCGCCGTCCAGCAGTTCCGTGAAACGCGACGGGCCGCCCAGCAGCTTCTCCGCGAAGGTTTCCAGCCGGGAAAACAGCTGGCCATGCCGCAGCAGCCAGAGCAGGCCAATGGGCAATGGGAGGGTGGCCGCAATCGCGCCGATGATGGAGTTGAGCGTGCCGATATGGCCCGCCATGCCGATCAGCAACAACAGTCCCAACGCCACGAAAATGTATTGGCTGACCAGGGTCAGCAGCACTTCCATGATCACGCTGGCGGCCACCGGTGCGCCTTCCAGTCCTCGCCATTTCACCAGCCGGATGCCGACTATCTCTCCGCCGATATTGGCCACCGGCAGCAGGCGATTGCACGCCTCGCGCACCGTGGCTACCCAGAACAGAAACGGCACACCGGCGCGGCGCTGGGGATCGCTGGGTGCCAGCAGGGCGCGCCAGCCGAAAACATCGAGCAACAAGGGCAGGGCGTGGAAAGGCAGCAGCCACAGCAAGGCCCAGCCCGCGTTGTTGAAGGCGTGCTCGATGGCCGACCAGTTCTGGTGCGTCACCAGAACAATGGCGGCGACCAGGCCAAGCAGCCCGGCCAGGTAAACGAAATACTTCATGCTGCCGCCGGATCGCTGAAGCCATGGCAAAGGTGGCAGTGCTCCGCCACGGCTCGGCGCACGCGCGGAGAAAGCAGCGCCGCCAGTTCGTCTGCATGCCGGTAATCGACCATCGCGGGCGTGATGTCGCCGTGGGTGGCAGGGTGCAGGTACAGCTCGCTCAATCCTTCCGGCAGTCGTTCCAGTACCTCGAGCAAGGCTTGTTCATCCATGGCGCCGCTGTGCTGGATGCCAAACACATGGTCGTTGGAGCGCACGCCCGCACGGCGCAGCCGGTGGCGCATCAGGGCAAGCCAGGGTTTCAGCCAGGGGGCGGCGCCGGGTTCGGCTGGCCAACGCACGGCGCGCAGGCCGTAGTCGCGTCCAATGGAAAGCATCAAGGAAAGTACCGTGGGGTGAAGATGGAAATGCTTGTGCGCGTTGACGTGGTCCAGTGGCAGGCCCGTCGCGGCGAAGGCCTCGAATTGCGCGCGTATTTCCGCTGCCAGCTGCTCCCGCACGTGCGGCAGAAAGAAGAAACGGAACCCGTTGCGCACCATATCGTCGCCGAAGCGCCCGCGCGCGTCGACCAGGGATGGCACCCGGGAGGGCGCCAGGGCGGACTGGCCGTCGGCCAGCACAAGATGCAGACCCACGGCGAGGCCCGGCATGCGCTTGGCGCGCGCCACGGCGTCGGCGACTGCGGGCGCCGTGACCATCAAGCTGGCTGCGCGCAGCACGCCTTCGCGAAATCCGCGCTCTACGGCGAGGTTCACGGCTGGATGCAGGCCGAAATCGTCGGCCGTCACGATCAATCGAGGCCGAGTGGGCGAGCGTGCAGCAGTCATGGTTCCCACAACGGCGATGCGGTCATGCCTCGTGCGCGCGCAGGAAGCGGAAGAATTCCACGCCCTCGCGCAAGCGCCGTTTGGTCATTTCCCAGCTGCCCGCCATCTCTTTCACGATCTCCCAGATCTTCGACGGGCGGAAATAGAAACTGCGATAGAACGTTTCCACGCCGTGGAAAATGTCCTCCTTGGACAAATGCGGGTAGCTGATCATGGCCAGCTGCACGCCCTGGTTGTTCACCGTGTGGGCTGCCGTGTTGTGCTCAAGCCAGCCATTCTCGATGGCCTGCTTGTAGAGCGCGGTGCCTGGGTACGGTGCCGCCAGCGATACCTGGATGGTGTGCGGGTTGATGGCCTTGGCGTACTCGATGGTGCGTGCGATGGTTTCCTTGGTCTCGCCCGGCAAGCCGAGAAT
Source organism: Dyella sp. C11 (assembly GCF_003121485.1). Classification (GTDB taxonomy): domain Bacteria; phylum Pseudomonadota; class Gammaproteobacteria; order Xanthomonadales; family Rhodanobacteraceae; genus Dyella. The sequence goes on from NZ_QAVX01000003.1 coordinate 270,596, forward strand.
GAAGGTCCCGTGCACGGTGATGCCGAGCTTGCGGCAGTTCTCGGTGAAGGTGCGCGCAATATCGGTGCGCAAGCCTTTCTTGATGTTGTGCAGGATCTGGTCGTCGCCGGACTCGTAACCCACCAGCAGCAGGCGCAGGCCGTTGTCCTTCATGATCTTCAGCGACTCGTACGGCACGTTCGCCTTCGCGTTGCAGCTCCATGTCCAACCCATGGCGTGCAAGCCGCGAGCGATCTCGTGCACGCGATCCATGTTGGAACTGTCGGTGAAAGTGTCGTCGTCGAACATCAGTTCGCGCACTTCCGGCATGTTTTCCTTGATCCACCTCGCCTCGGCAAGCACGTTGGCCGCCGAACGCACGCGATAGCGATGACCGCCCACTGTCTGCGGCCACAGGCAGAAGGTGCACTTGGAGCGGCAGCCGCGGCCGGTGTAGATGGACACGTACGGATGCAGCAGGTAGCCGATGAAATAGCGGTCGATCTTCAGGTCGCGCTTGTAGATGGGCGCGACGAACGGAAGATCGTCCATGCGCTCAATGGTGGCGCGTGACGGGTTGTGCTGCACGGTGCCGTCGGCCAGCTTGTAGCTGATGCCGGCAATGTCCTTGAAGGCCCGGCCTTCGGCCACTTCCTTGCACGTGTAGTCGAATTCTTCGCGCGCCACGAAGTCGATGGCGGGCGACGCGAGCAGCGATGCATCGGGTTCCACGGCGACTTTCGCGCCCACCATGCCAATGAGGATGTTGGGGCGCCGCTCCTTGAGCAGCTCGGCGAACTTGGCGTCGGTAGGGAACGACGGCGTGCTGGTATGGATGATCACCAGGTCGTACACGCTGGCGATGTTGAGCGTGTCTTCGACCGACAGTTCTTCCACGGGCGCGTCCAGCACGCGCGAGTCGGGCACCATGGCAGCCGGCTGCGCGAGCCACGTGGGATACCAGAAACTCTTGATCTCGCGCTTGGCCTGGTAACGGGAACCCGCACCGCCATCGAAACCGTCGAACGAAGGGGCTTGCAGAAAAAGCGTCTTCATGGATTGCCAGGCTCCTGCAGCGGGGGTCCGCAATGAGTGGGTGATCGCACTTTCAGCTTCATTTCCAAGAATACCGCGATGGCGCGTGATCGCGAGCATGCAGCACCTGGCCGCGCCACTGGACTCGCCAATGGAACAGCGCGCCCGCCCATTCCAGCAGCATCAGCGCGTCGCGAAAAGGGGTGAGCCACAGGTCCTGCCATCGGGAAGACCTTGCGGTGCCGCGCCAGGACGCCCCATAACGAATGAGACGCGCCAATCCGCCAACCCCTGTCACGATCATGCAAGACAGTGTGGGTGAAAGCGCCAGGGACAGCGCCAGCAGCGGCCAGCTAAAGCAGATGAAGCTGAAGGCGAAGCCTGCCGGGGAAATGGCGCGGATGGTGCGAAGCCAGCGCAGTTCATGCGGCCACAGTGTCGCCAGATGGGTTTCTGTAACGTCGGTGCCCACCACGACATCGCTCAATACCGTGTTCAAGCCAAGCTGGCGCGTGCGCTCACCCAGCCAGAAATCGTCGGCCAGGGTGTCTTCCAGTGCTTCAAAGCCGCCGATGGCTTCGAGCGCGTCGCGGCGCAGGGCAATCGTGGAACCGAACGCGAATCGCGTGGAGCCGAAGGCATGGGCAAGCCGCACAGACGGTGCAAACCAGTCATCGATGAACAGGCGCCCCAGCCGGGTCGTCATGCTTTTGCCGGCTACGCCGTGATAAAGGCAGGTAACGATGCCGGTGCCCGGGTCGCCCAGCGGTGCCGTGACGCGCGCCAGGTAATCCGGCGGCACGCTGATGTCGCTGTCGGCCAGCACCAGCCAATCGTGGCGAGCCTGGGCCAGCAGATTGATGAGGTTGCTGACCTTGAAGTTGGCGCCATGCACCGTGGGATCAATGACCAGCGCCATGGGCAGCGCCGGAAATTCACGCTGCAGTCGCTGCACGACGGCGATGGCCGCATCATCCGGATCGCGCACGCCGAACAGGATTTCGTAGTGATCGTGCTGTTGCTGGCAGAAGCCGCGAAGATTTTCGTAAAGATGCGGTTCGGCGCCATGCAAAGGCTTGAGCACGCTTACCGCGTGGCTTGCCTGATCGTTCACGCGGGCTCGCCGATGCTTGTTCAGGCGTTCGCATCGAAACCAGGCCCAAAGGCTCAGGCAGGCGTACGCCGTGGCACATGACGCCAGTGCAAGGCCCAGCCATGACAGCAGCGATAACTCGGGAGGATAGGGCGGCATGAGGTCGGTTCGGACGCGATCCACCATTCCTCCCAAAGTTACTGCATGCACTTCGTGAATACCCGTGCTTTTTGGCTGCGCCGCTGGCTCTGGCTGGTCGCCGGGCTCGGCCTGGCTTGCGCGACGCTGGCGCAGACGTCGGCGGACTCGGCGGCTGACGGCATCGTGGGCGACTGGCTGGTGCAAAGTCGTGACGCCATCATTCGCATCGAACGCCAGGGCGATACCTATGGCGGCACCATCGTGTGGCAATTGCACGATACGTATGGGCCGGAAGACGGCCCGGAGCTCAACGGCAAGACGGTGACCGACCGTCACAACCCCGATCCATCCCTGCGTTCCCGCCCATTGACGGGGCTGCATCTGCTCTGGGGGTTGCGTTACGACGCCAGTGAACATGCCTGGGTCGATGGTCATGTCTACAACTCCGACAACGGCAAGGATTACCACTGCCAGGTCCATCTGCCATCGGCGGATCGCCTTGTCTTGCACGGTTATATCGGTATTACCTTGCTGGGTGGCAATACGACGTGGACGCGCACGCGCGAGCCGTTTCCCGCCGTCGCGCGCAGCGCTGCCGATGCGCATTGAGTTTTCGCGTTGTCGCAGGATGCGCTGCGAGGGACTACTCGCACGCACGCATCCTTGCTAGCCTGAGAGCGCATTCGTTTGACGGTCGAGCGTGCGTCGCGCCATTTGTGACGAAGATGTGATGACCGGGCGTTACAGCCGTCCGCCGGAAGAGAGAGGTTTGAGCCTTGGCTAGCCGCGAGCTGGATTACAACGAAGGACTCTGGTCAAGGAACGTGGTTTCCTTCCAGGACGAGCCGCTGGTGCTGGTGGACGAGCACGATCGGGAAACCGGATTTCTCGACAAGGCCGCCGCGCACCACGGGCAAGGGATTCTGCATCGCGCGTTCTCGCTGTTCGTGTTCAACACGAAAGGAGAAGTGCTTCTTCAGCAGCGCGCCGAAGGCAAGCGCCTGTGGCCGGGCTATTGGTCCAATACCTGTTGCAGCCACCCTCGCCGCGGCGAGAGCATGGACATCGCCATCCATCGCCGGCTTGGCGAAGAGCTGGGCATGCAGTGTGAATTCCAGTTCCAGTTCAAGTTCCAGTATCAGGCGCAATTCGACGATGAAGGCGCCGAGCATGAACTGTGCTGGGTCTACGCGGGTCGAACGGATGCGGCACCTGTCGCCAACATTCATGAGATCGCCGCACTGCGCTATATCGTGCCCGATGCGCTCGATAGGGAAATTGCCGAGCATCCGGAACGATTCACGCCGTGGTTCAAGATTGAATGGGATCGCTTGCGACGGGAACATGCGCACGTATTGGCGCCGCCAGCCAGCCTGGCGTCCTGAGCGAAGCGCCGCTGGCTATACTCGATTTGCTTCTGTGTACCGCTGACATCCAGGCGCTTGCGACATGTGGCGCAGCGCGTAACGATCCATCGATAGCGATGAGGAGATTCCGTTGGGCATTCCTCTGATTCAGCAAACCAAGATCGCGCGTTACATCATCGGCAAGAAGCTGAGCGGGCAGAAGCGTTACCCGCTGGCGATGATGTTGGAGCCCTTGTTTCAGTGCAATCTCGCCTGTGCAGGTTGCGGCAAGATCGATCATCCGAAGGAAATCCTGCAGAAGCGCATGAGCGTGGAAGACGCGCTGCGTGCGGTGGACGAATGTGGTGCGCCGGTGGTGTCCATTCCCGGTGGCGAGCCGCTGATCCACAAGGAGATGCCGCAGCTGGTGCGGGGTTTGATCGCGCGCGAGAAGTTCATCTACCTGTGCACCAATGCGCTGCTGCTGACCAAGCATATCGACGAGTACGAGCCGTCGCCGTATTTCACGTGGTCCGTGCACCTGGATGGCTTGAAGGAACGGCACGACCAGTCGGTATGCATGGAGGGCGTGTTCGACAAGGCCGTGGCGGCGATCAAGCTGGCGTTGTCGCGCGGTTTTCGCGTCACCATCAACTGCACGCTGTTCAACAATGAAGAGCCGGAGGAGATTGCCAAGTTCTTCGACTTCGCCATGTCGCTGGGCATCGAAGGCATTACGGTGTCGCCGGGCTACAGCTACCAGCATGCACCGCGGCAGGATGTGTTCCTCGGGCGCACGGAGAGCAAGAACCTGTTCCGCGATGTGTTCCGCATCGGCAAGGAACGCAAGAGCAAGTGGGTGTTCAACCAGTCGTCGATGTTCCTGGACTTCATCGCGGGCAACCAGAGCTATCAGTGCACGCCATGGTCCAACCCCACGTACAACATCTTCGGCTGGCAGAAGCCGTGCTACCTGCTGGTGGATGAAGGCTATGCCAGCTCGTACAAGGAGCTGATGGAAGACACCGACTGGGACAAGTACGGCGTCGGCATCAATCCCAAGTGCGACAACTGCATGGCGCATTGCGGTTTTGAGGGTACGGCGGTGGACGACACGTTTGCGCATCCGCTGAAGGCGGCGCGCGTGGCGACGTTCGGGCCGCGCACGGATGGATCGATGGCGCCGGATTTGCCGGTGCTTTACGGCAATCGGGCGGATGCGACGGCCATCCTTATTCCGGTGAGTGCGATTCAGCGTCGTTCGTCGGGTGTTGATGCTGGGCACTGATAGCACCATTCGAACCACCTCATCGTCATTCCCGCGAAGGCGGGAATCCAGTGCCTTTCCGCTTTAAGGCAACAAGCAAAGTCGCTGGATTCCCGCCTTCGCGGGAATGACGGTGAGGGAGGTGTGGGCGTGACTAAGTCTTCGGGCGTCTATAGGCGCTAATCATGTGGCTACTTCTCTGCGCCGCCATCCCTCTCGTGATGTGGCTAGGTCTGCTAATCGCACCTTGGCGCCCCTGGAGCACGCGCGAACATCTTGAGGCAGACGTCTCCGCCAGTACGCGCCTCGATGACATCACCGTGCTCATCCCTGCACGCAACGAAGCTGACGTGATTGGCGCAACGTTGCGCGGTCTGCAGGCCCAAGGCGAAGGCTTGCAGATCATCGTCATCGACGACCAATCCACCGACGGTACGGCACGCATCGCATCGTCTTTTTCCAGCGTTCGCGTGATATCGGGTGAACCGCTTCCCGAAGGCTGGGCGGGCAAGCTGTGGGCGCTGGAGCAGGGCAGGCAGCACGTGCGCACATCGCTGACGTTGCTGCTGGATGCGGATATCGAGCTGCGTCCAGGCATGTTGGCCACCTTGCTGCAACACAAGCAGTGCGAGCAGCGCCAGTTCGTGTCGATCATGGCGGATCTTCGCCGCACCAGTTTCTGGGATCGCCTGCTGCTGCCGGCGTTCGTCTACTACTTCAAGCTGCTTTATCCCTTTGCCATATCCAACTCGCCGTCCACGCTGGTGGCGGCGGGTGCGGGTGGCTGCATCCTGGTCGATACGGGCATGCTGGAGCGCATCGGCGCCTTCGCCAGCCTTCGCGATGCACTGATCGACGATTGCACGCTGGCCCGACAGGTGAAGCGTGCTGGCGGACGCACATGGATAGGGCTGAGCCGCGATGTGGTGAGCCTGCGGCCGTACGGCAGCTTCGACTCCATTCATCGCATGGTAGCGCGCTCGGCCTTCACCCAGCTGGGCTACTCGACGGTAGTGCTGCTGGTGGTGACGGCGCTGTTTGTGCTGGCTTACGGGGTGCCGATGGTCCTGCTTGGCGCCCCGGGGGTCTGGCCGCTGGCGTGGCTGGCGCTGGTCGCCATGATGCTGGGCTACCTGCCCATGCTCCTGTACTACCGGATGCCCTTGTGGTGGGCGCTGCTGCTGCCGTTGGGGGCGGGCCTTTACCTGGGCATGACCTGGAGTTCGGCGGTCCGCTACTGGCGTGGCGTGCGCTCCCAGTGGAAGGGGCGTGTTTACGGTGTGGGCGCTTGAATTATCTTTTGAATCAGTTGTTTGAAATCTTTCGGGTGCGGATGCTGAATCTCGATCCATGAGAATGCCGGCGTGGTATCTTGATTGCCGTCCCAGTAATCAAGTCATCCCATGCCTCCTTCCGACCACGGTGGACGCCGTCCGGGAGCCGGTCGACCCGCCGGCGAGCCCAGTCAGCGTATTCGCGTCCCTGACAGTCAGGTGCCGGCCGTGCTTGCGTACCTGGATGCCTATCGCAGCCCGGCCTCGCTGGACGCGCCTCGCCCGGTGTCGCTGGACCCTTCGACGGTCGCCCTGACGGCTTTCCTCAGTCGCGTACCCGCAGGCGTACCCTCGATGGCGGAAGACGATGTCGACGAAGTGGTCGACCTCAATCAGCATCTCGTGTTGCCCGGCCACGAGCCGAGCACCTTCATCATTCGCGTGTCCGGCTGGTCGATGATCGGTGCCGGCATTTTCGATGGCGACGAAGTGCTGGTGGATCGCGCGCTCGCGCCACGGCAGGGCGACATCGTGGTGGCGGTGGTGAACAACGAGCTGACCATCAAGCGGCTCGGCAAGGGGGACGGCCATATCGCACTGCTGCCCGAGAACGCGCACTTCAAGCCCATCGTGTTTCGCGAAGGCGAGACGTTGAGCGTGTGGGGCGTGGTGACGCGTTGCCTGCGAACCCTGCGTTGAGGTGAGCGCTCCATGGGCCAGGTTCTCGCGCTCGATTCGCTCTTGCACAGCCGCCAGGTCTGGCATGGACGGGCTGCACCTGTGCCTTCAGGCAGCCAGCCGACCGGTTGGGCCGCGCTCGATGCCGTGTTGCCGGCGGGTGGTTGGCCCGAGCATGCGATGACCGAAATCCTGTTGCCCGCCGATGGCGTGGGCGAACTGCAACTCGTGCTGCCCACGCTGGCGCGGCTGACGCGCGAAGATCGCCCCGTCGTGGTGATTTCTCCACCGTATGTGCCTTACGTGGCGGGCTGGGAGGCGCGCGGCGTGGTGATGTCACGCGTGGATATCGTGCAGGCGGATGAGCGCGACGTGCTGTGGGCTGCCGAGCAATGCCTGCGTTCTGCCAGTTGCGCTGCCGTGCTGGCGTGGCCCGCGCACGCGGACGATCGCTCCCTGCGTCGCCTGCAGGTGGCGGCCGATACCGGCAAGGCGCTGTCCTTCGTGTTTCGCGATCGTCGCCACGCCGTGCAGGCATCGCCGGCCGCCCTGCGGCTGGAGCTGGAAAGCACGCCTGCATGGCAGGTGCGCGTACGCAAGTGCCGTGGTGGCAATCCGCCGGTGAGCGCGGTGCCGCTCGCCTCCGGCTGGTCGTGACAGGAGAGCCTGCACCATGTCGTGGGCCTGCGTATTGCTGCCGCAACTGGCGCTGGACGGTGTCCTTCGGCGACGCCCGCCATCGGATGAGCCGCTCGTACTGGTAAGTGGTCCCGCGCAGGCGCGCATCGTGCACGCGGCCAATGCACCGGCGCGTGCGGCCGGCATCTATCGCGGGCAAAAGCTCGTGGCTGCGCAGGCATTGCTGCAACAGTTCACGATGATCGAACACGATGCGGAAGACGAAGGCCGCTGGCATCGCCTGCTCGCTGCCTGGGCATACCGTTACAGTGGGGAAGTGGGTTTGTACGCGCACGCCGTGGTGCTTGAGGTCAGCCGCAGCCTCAACCTGTTTGGCCCGTGGTCGCGTTTCGAATCGCTGCTGCGGAACGATCTGCAGGAACTCGGTTTTCGTCACCGTGTGGCGCTCGCACCCACGCCGCATGCGGCTTATGTGCTGGCCGGCATGCAGGACGGCATCGCCGTGATGTCGCCGGAGGCGCTTCGCGATGCGCTGGCGCCCGTACCCATCGCGCGTGCCCGTTTGCCGGATGACGCCACGCAAGGGTTGCCATCCATGGGCATTCGCACGCTCGGGCAGGTATTCAAGTTGCCTCGTGCCGGCTTGCAGCGACGTTTTGGCGAGAACCTGGTGGCGCAGCTCGATCGCCTTACCGGCGACGAGCCGACGCCCATGGACAGCTACCGCCCACCGGATGCGTTCGAACAGCGCATGGAATGGACGCACGAAATCGAACACGTGGAGGCGCTGGTGTTTCCGTTGCGCCGGCTCACAGGCGACCTTGCCGCTTATCTCGCTGGCCGCGACGGTGGTGTGCAGCGTTTCGAGCTGGAGCTGGAACATCGCAGCGGTCCACCCACCCATGTCACGGTCGGCATGCTGGCTGCCGCGCGCGATGCCGCGCTGCTGTTCGATTGCGCACGCGGGCGGCTTGAGCGTCTGGCATTGCATCAGCCAGTGATGGCCATGCGCCTGGTGGCGCGCGAGCTTCCGCCGTTCGTGCCGGCGGGGCGAGATTTGTTCGACGCACGTCCGGTGCACGCCGTTCCGCTGGAACAACTGCGCGAACGCCTGCGCGCACGGCTGGGTGAGGAAGCCATCCGGCAACTGCATCGCACCGTCGATCCACGCCCTGAAAAAGCACAATCCGATGTGACGCACGTGAAAGCCGCGACATCCCCCGAAACCTTGCCGCGTCCCACTTGGTTGCTTGAGTCGCCATGTCCCTTGCGCGGTCCGGCGCCGGAAGTGATCGCCGGCCCCGAGCGCATCGAAACCGGCTGGTGGGACGGTGGCGATATACGCCGCGATTACTACGTGGTGCGAACCTCGCAAGGGCAGTGCGCATGGGTGTTCTGTGCGCCGGGCGAGCAGGGCGGCTGGATGCTGCATGGGTGGTTTGCGTGAGTTTCTTTGCCGGCCACTTTGCAAAGCCCCTCAACGTCATTCCCGCGAAGGCGGGAATCCAGTGCCTTTGCTTATTTGAGGTGCGAAAGTCACTGGATTCCCGCCTTCGCGGGAATGACGGATAGGCAGGGCAGCGGTGATGACAAGCGTGAACGACTACGCCGAACTCCACTGCCTCTCCAACTTCTCCTTCCAGCGGGGCGCATCGAGTGCGCGCGAGCTGTTCGAGCGGGCGAAGGAATGCGGCTATCGTGCGCTGGCGATCACGGATGAGTGTTCATTGGCGGGCATTGTTCGCGCCTATGAGGCATCCCGTGATACCGGCCTGAAGCTGATCGTGGGTGCCGAGTTTCAGGTGGAAGACGGCCCGAAATTGGTGCTTCTGTGTGAAAACCTGGAAGGCTACGTGTCGATGTGCGCCCTGATCACGCGTGGACGCCGCGAAGCGGAGAAGGGTGAGTATCGCGTAACGCGCGCGGACTTTGCTGACGCATTGCCCGGCACGCTGGCCTTGTGGTTGCCGACCAGTGATGCGCCATCACAACACGGCCAATGGCTGCAATCGCTGTTTGGTGACCGCCTGTGGCTCGCTGTTGAATTACATCGTGGGCCGGATGACTCACGGCGACTTTCCAAGCTGACGTTGCTGGCAGAATCCTTGGCATTGCCGATGGTCGCCACGGGTGATGTGCACATGCACGTGCGTCGGCGCCGGGCATTGCAGGACGTGATGACGGCCATTCGTCATCACCGCACCGTGGCCGAGGCGGGCGACCTGCTGTTTCCCAATGGCGAGCGTCACCTTCGGACACGCGATGCGTTGTCGGCCATCTATCCCGAAGACTTGCTGGCCGAAAGCGTGCGCATCGCGGATCGATGTCATTTCGTGATGACGGACCTGACATATCGCTACCCGTCCGAGCTCGTGCCGGAAGGGCACACGCCCACAACCTGGCTACGTCAGTTGACGGAAGATGGCCTGAAGTGGCGCTGGCCGCAAGGCGAGCCGGCCAAGGTGAGAAAGCAGGTCGAGTACGAGCTTGAGCTGGTCGAAAAGCTTGAGTACGAGTCGTACTTCCTTACCGTCCAGGAAATCGTTTCATTCGCGCGAAGCAAGGACATTCTTTGCCAGGGGCGTGGATCGGCCGCCAATTCGGCGGTCTGCTACGCACTTGGCGTGACGGCCGTCGATCCTGATGTCACCACGCTGCTGGTGGAGCGCTTCATTTCTGCCGAGCGCAACGAGCCGCCCGACATCGATATCGATTTCGAGCACGAGCGCCGCGAAGAGGTCATCCAGCACATCTACGAAAAATATGGCCGTGAACGCGCTGCACTGGCGGCTACGGTGATTTGCTATCGCGGGCGCAGCGCCGTGCGCGACGTGGCGCGTGCACTCGGCTTGCCATCGGATCAGATCGACCTGTTGTCGCGCACCTTTGCATGGCAGGACGGTGGCGATCCGCTGGATGGTCGCCTGCGCGAACGCGGTTTCGATCCGGATAGTCCACTGCTGCGGCGCGTGATTGCGCTGACGCATGAGCTGATGGATTTCCCGCGCCATCTTTCCCAGCACGTGGGTGGCTTCGTCATTTCCGACCAGCCCCTGTCGCACCTGGTGCCCGTGGAAAACGCGTCCATGCCGGATCGCACCATCATCCAGTGGGACAAGGACGATCTGGACACCATGAAGCTGCTCAAGGTCGATTGCCTCGCCCTGGGCATGCTCACCTGCATTCGCAAATGCCTGAAGCTTTTGGAGGCGCATCACGGGCGCGTGGAAACGCTTGCGTCGATGCCGAAGGAAGATCCCGACACGTACAAGCTGATTCGTGCCGCCGATACCATTGGCGTGTTCCAGATCGAATCGCGTGCGCAGATGGCGATGCTGCCGCGTCACCAGCCGGAAAAATTCTATGATCTGGTGATCCAGGTGGCCATCGTACGCCCAGGACCTATTCAAGGCGACATGGTGCATCCCTATCTTCGACGCAAGCGAGGAGAGGAGCCGATTACCTATCCATCGGACGCCTTGAAAGATGTCTTCGAGCGAACGCTTGGCGTGCCGCTGTTTCAAGAGCAGGTGATGAAGCTGGCCATCGTGGCTGCCGAATACACGCCGGGCGAGGCAGATCAGCTGCGCCGTTCGATGGCGGCGTGGCGGCGCAACGGCGACATGGAAATGCATCGCCAGAAGCTGATGGCTGGCATGCTGAAAAACGGTTTCACGCAGGAATTCGCCGCGCGCCTGTTCGAGCAGATCAAGGGTTTTGGTTCCTATGGATTTCCGGAAAGCCACGCGGCAAGTTTCGCGTTGCTGGTCTACGCCAGTTGCTGGCTCAAGTGCCATTACCGAGCCGCCTTCATGTGTGCGCTGCTCAATGCCCAGCCCATGGGCTTCTACGACGCCAGCCAGCTCGTGCAGGATACGCAGCGCCACGGCATCAAGGTGCGGCCGGTGGATGTGCGCTGCAGCGACTGGGACAACACCCTCGAAGACGACGCGACGTCGCGTGGCGGTTTTGCGCTGCGCCTGGGCTTTCGGCAGGTGCGCGGATGCCGGCAGGATGTGATGGAGCGACTGGTGCGTGTTCGTGCGCATCGTCCCTTCGATGACGTGGCTGACCTGTGCGCTCGCGCCGATCTCAACAAGCATCAACAGGAAGCCTTGGCCGAGGCCGATGCCCTGCGTGGCATTGCCGGCCATCGTCATCGCGCACGCTGGGCGATGGCGGGCATCGAGGCTCAACTGCCGTTGTTCGGCAACACCAGTCCGAAAGAAGACGATGTGTCGTTGCCTCCGCCGTCGCAGGGCGAAAACACGCTGGCTGACTACGCGCGCACGGGACTTACCTTGGGCCCGCACCCGATCCAGCAGATCCGCAAGCGCCTGCGTGCGGCGCAATGCACGGATTCGCGCAGCCTCCAGCACCGTCCGCACGCCAGCAACGTGCGCGCCGCTGGCCTGGTGACGCAGCGTCAACGGCCGCAAACCGCCAGTGGTGTCACGTTCGTCACCATCGAAGACGAATTCGGCCCCATCAACGTGGTGGTGTGGGCGCATGTGGCCGAGAGGCAGCGACGCATCTTTCTCGAATCGCGACTATTGGCGGTCGATGGTCGCTGGGAGCATGTGGATGGCGTGAGCCATCTGATTGCGCACCGCCTGCACGATTTGAGTGATTTGCTGGGATCGCTCGACAGTCGTTCGCGCGACTTCCACTGAGTTTCGCGGCATGGCGCTCAATGAGCCGCCATGCTGCGACGTGAGCGATGGGTTATCGCCCACGTTGATGCTTCACCGTTTCGGCCGCGCGCCGTCAGGCCGTGCGGGCGCGCCAACGGTTGAATGCGAACCCGAATGCCAGCATCAGTGCCACGGCCAGCTGCGCCAGCAACGATTGCCAGGTGGGGTAGATGCCGAGCAGGTCGATGGAAGGAACTGGCGCGACCGTTACGCTGGTCCATCCCGCTTCCTGCAGCGCGGCCACGCCCTTGCCGGTGAGCACGATGGCAAGCGCGGCGATCACCACGGAGCTGATGGAGAAGAACAAGCCCAGCGGAAGGCGCTGGCTGGTGCGCAACAGCAGCCACGCAATGAAGCCAATGATGATGGCGCCCACGCCCAGTCCGGCAAGCAGCCACTGTCCCTGGCCTTCGTTCCACAGGGCGGTGTAGAACAGGATGGTTTCGAACACCTCGCGATATACCGAGATGAAAGTGAGGCCAAACACGAACCACGCCGAGCGGCGGTTGAGCGCCGTGGTCATCTTCGCCTTCAGGTACGACTGCCAGCGCCCGCCGATGCTCTTCTGGTGCATCCACAGGCCCACGCCGAGCAGCACGGCGGCGGCAAACAGTGACGAAAGACCTTCGGTGAGTTCGCGGCTGGCACCGCTGATGGAGATGGCGTAGCTCGCGACGGCCCAGGTGGCCGCGCCCGCCAGCAGCGCCAGTACCCAGCCAGCATGCACGTAACGCGTGGCGTCATGCCGGTCCGCCTTGCGCAGAAAAGCGAGCAGGGCGACCACGACAAGCAGCGCTTCCAGGCCCTCGCGCACCAGGATGGTGAGTGCGCCGATGAACGTGGTCATGGGGCTTGCCGCGCTTTCCGACAGCAGGCTTTGCGCCTGGGCGAGCAAGCCGTCGACCTCATGGGCTTGTGCCGCGACGGCATCACTCGAGGCGCCGTTCGACAGCGACGTGCGATACGCGCCCATGGCGGTTTCGATCTGGCCCCGCAGTGGTGCATTGCGGGCATCCAGTCGTGCTTCCTCGGGTTCGACGCCATCGAGATAAGCGGACAGGGCGAGCTGTCGCGCTTCTTCCGCTTTGCCATCGCGAAATACCCTTACGCTGTCGGCGATGCGCGTGCGTGCCAGCGGAATGCCCGCGAGTGCCTCATGGATGGCTTGCGGGTGGGCGCGCAGGTAGCCCACGATCAGGCGCGCCTGCGCGGTGCCTCCCACGGCATCGGCGAGTTCGCTGACGCGAGCGCGTGCCAGCTCGTTGGGGGATGCGATGGCGCCGCGTGCGCGCGCGTCGTCGTGCCACGCTTGCGCACCCTGCGCAGTGGCCGCGGGATACGCCAGGGTGCCGACGTAATAGGCAAGCGACCAGCGTTCGTCGCTGGACAGGCGGTCGGCGAAGCTGGCCATGGGTGTGCCGGCAACGCCTTGCGTGATCACTTCGTACAGGGACAGCGCGCTGCGCTGATCGGCGCGCTCCACATTCGTGAAATCGATGGGCGGTGGCGAAAGCTGCTTGCCTGCGGGGCCGTCGCCATGACCGGTGGCGCCATGGCAGATCGCGCATTGCGACTGATAGACGGCAGCGCCACGCGCAAGGTCGGGTGCCTTCGTGGGCGCGGTGGGAATGGGGTAGGCCTGCAGCAGTGTGTCGGTGAGTGCGTGGGCCTGGCGCGCCACATCCGCTTCCGGTGCCTTGGCGTCGATAAGCGCCACGAGCTGGTCGGCCTGCGCATGCAGTGTCGGCGTGGCGGCGGAGGGCGGCAGTGCTTGCACGCGCTCGCGTGCATGGCGCGCAAACTCGCGCATCTCGTCGTACTCCGACGCGCTGACCACCTGGCCTTGATGCACGGCGCCTGCGTAATCGGCGGCCAGATAATCGAGCATTTGCCAGGTTTGCGGAACGCTTGTTGCCGGATCGGCGGACGCCTGTTGCGCGTGGGCGGAAGAAAAAATCAGCCCGGCCGCCAGTGCGATCGCAGCCAAGTGACGCAACACTTCACAAATGCGATTAGTTCTCATTTGTGAAGTGTACTCCGGTATTGCTCGAAGGCGATGTCCCGAGGAATGGACGATCCGTTTCCCGTGTGACCACGAAGCAGCGTGCAAGGGACAGGTGACGATGGGCCTTCATCCGTCGCGGAAGCTCCGGCAAGCCGAATGGATGCAAGCTCGCGGCTGTATGCGCGGAACGTTCAATGGACGGCGGTAAGAGGCAAGCTTTCCGCCAGGCGTTACCCCTATGGTGGGTCGAGCTCTTATCGCGACCGCCTGCCCATGTGTGTCCTTCCGCCACCTTTAGATGACGCCGTCCCGGCGCGATGCGAGCAGCCGGACAAGGCATTGCCGCGTCGGGCACCATCCCTGGCTGCGACGCTGGCCGTGCTGGAAAGTGCGCGCAAGATCGAATCCTCCTTCTACGACTCGCTGGCGTGGTATCGCGAGGTGCCAATTGCCGAACTGGGCGGCCTGACGGCGCGTGAACTGGTTGCGCAGGGGCGCGCGGAACACGTGATTGGGTTCCTGCGCGCGATCCAGCGGGGCGATCGCGATTAGCGGGCTGGCGTCGTGCGCCTGCGTGCTGGGGCATCTGCCCAGTGACTTCAAGCACGGGCCGGCATACCTGCATGGGCGCATGCTGCAGGTCTGTCGCCGGAGGTGCTGACATGAGCAGATGGCCATTCGCAATCATCGTATGCATGCTTGGCATCATCAGCTTGGGAACTGTCGCGCGGGCTGACGAGGCGCCTGCGGCGCTGCGCGACGATCTGGTACACATCAATCAGGCCCTGATGGATGCACTTCCCACCGGCGACAAGGCCGCGTGGCAGCGCTGGGTAGCCGACGATGCCGTCATCATCGATGAGTTCGGTCGCGTGGCTGGGAAGGCCGATACGATCGCATCGCTCCGCGCATTTCCTGCAGGCATCACCGGCAGCATCGAGATGCGCGATCCGCATGCGTGGCTGCATGGCGACAGCGCCTTGCTCAGCGTGGAGGAATACGAGCGCGAAACCTACTTCGGGCAATCGTTCGTGGTGCGCTATCGCGCGCTGCTGACCTTTGCCAGGCGCGATGGCGAATGGAAGCTGGTGGGTTCCGAAGACGTGACTCTTCCCACGCCACCACCCAGCCTGGATGTGCCTGGTCTTGTCCCGGGCGACTATGTCGGTACCTACCGCTTTGCGCCGGGGCGGGCGTGGGTCGTGTCGGTGGATCACGGTGCGCTTGCTGTTGCCATGCGTGCCGGCGGCGAAGTGCATACGCTTCAACCCGTTGCCAAGGATGTCTTCATGGGGACGGATGACGAGCGCAACCTGCTGATCTTCCAGCGCGATGAGCATGGCAAGGTCACCACGCTGATCGAACGCCGGAAGTTCAACGACCTGAGGCTCAACAAGGAAGCCTGAGCGCCATGGCCTGCGGATGACCGGCGATGGCGAGGCCAGTGCCTCACCATCGCCTGAAGCCATCAGGCCGGCCATGCGGAGTTGAGAATGACGCTGCAGAAGTTGCCGCGATGGAAGTGCGGTTCCTTCAGTGCGATCACATCAGCTTTTACGTTGCCGAACGTGGTGTCGGGCTTGTGGCGAATGCCCTGATAGAACGCCTCGATGATGTCTTGCTTGAACTGCGCACTGCGTGGGTGTGCCTTGACGACGCTGGCACGGTCTTCGTTGGTGACATTCGGAAAACCCAGTCCCAGCACGTCCATTTCCACGCCAGCAGTGAGCAGGGCGATTTCCGGGCGCATGAATTCCGGGATGCCAGGCGTGGTGTGCAACGCAATGGAGGTCCATACCGTTTCGATGGCGTCGCTGGCAATGCCGTGGCGGCGCAGGAAATCGGCTGCTGCATTGGCGCCGTCCACTTCGAAGCGCTTGTCGGGGCTGCTGTGGCCCGGCATCAGTCCCATGTCGTGGAACATGGCGCTCACGTAGAGCAGTTCGGGATCGTAGTCGAGCTTTTTTTGCTGGCCGGTCAGCGCGCCGAACAGGAACACACGGCGTGAATGGTGGTACAGCAGCTCCGTTTCGGTGTCGCGTACCAGGTCGGTCACTTCCCGGGCCAGCTGGCTGTCGGGAATGGCAATGCCTGCAATGGTGCTCATGGGGGTTGCTCCAGTCTGGGTCGGCACGCGGTGCGCCGGCTTCGCAGTCATTGGAGCCTGAAATGGCAAGGGCATGATTTGACTCAATGTTACAAATCATGCCATTTTGTGCCATCAACGGACGCCGGAGGTTCCGTGTCCCGAATCATGGCCATTCTTGCCCTGCCGGGCGTGCAGCTGCTCGACGTATCCGGCCCGCTCGACGTGTTCGCCGAGGCCAATCGCCGGCTGGGGCGCGATGTCTATCGCCCCATGGTGGTGGGTGCATCAGCGCGGGCCATCGAAAGCTCGTCCGGCGTGCGGGTGATGCCGGATCTCACCATTCGCGACGACCCGCCCCGATTCGACACTGTGCTGGTTGCCGGCGCACCGGGCATGGCTCGTGCGCCGAGCCATGTCAGTGCCATCCAGTGGCTGCAGCGAGTGGCGAAGCGCAGTCGACGCTACGGTTCCGTGTGTAATGGCGCGCTTGTACTCGCCGACACCGGGCTGATCGAAGGCCGGCGCGTCACCACGCATTGGGGCGTGGTGGATGTATTGAAGGAGCGCCATCCCGGCATCGATGTGGAGGCGGATGCGCTCTATGTGCGCGACGGGCCGGTGTGCACGGCGGCGGGGGTTACGGCGGGCATGGATCTGGCATTGGCGCTGGTCGAGGAGGATCTTGGCCGCGATGTGGCGATGCAGGTAGCCAGCGAACTGGTGATGTTCTTCAAGCGGCCTGGCGGGCAGCTGCAATTCAGCCGGCAGGGCGAGGCTGCGCTGGCCGGGCACGCCACCATCCAGGCCTTGCAGCGCTGGATTGGTGCACACCCTGAGGAGGATCACTCCGTGGCTGCACTCGCCGAGCGTGCCGGGTTGAGTGCCAGGCACTTCGCTCGCGTGTTCCACCAGGAAGTCGGTGTGCCGCCCGCTGAATATGTGGAGCAAGTGCGTGTGGAAGTGGCGCGTCGACTGCTCGAGGCCGGCAAGGAGGCGCCGAAGCGTGTGGCCGCCCTGTGCGGCTATGCCGACGTCAACAGCCTGCGCCGGGCGTTCGTGCGCCGTCTTGGCGTGACACCGGCCGATTATCGGCGCATGCATCGTCCGGCGGATGTCGCGTTGGACTGACGAGCGGTCATGTCGCACGCGAACGCTGGGAAAGAAAGCGCAACGTCGCTCGTTCCAGCTTGCGTGGATGATGGGCCAGGGATGCGGGTATGCGCCGATGCAGGCTTCCATCCTCCCAGCCAGTGAAGGCTTTCGGGTGGATGTACGACGTGCGGCATACCTTGGGCGTATTGCGCAATTGCGCAGCCACTTCGCGCACCACGTCGTTGATGGCTTCCTGCTTCGCCTTGTCGGTGGCCGTGCTCGGCACATGCGTTTCGGCAAGCAGGCCAACGGCCATCACGGTGCCTGCCCAGGTGCGAAAATCCTTCGCGGTGAAATCGCTGCCACTGGCTTCGCGCAGATAGTCGTTGACCATACCCGAATCGATGGCGTGGCGTTTGCCGTCGTCGTCCACGTACTGGAACACGCGTTGTCCCGGCAGTTGCTGCAGACGTCGCAGCAGACGTGCAAGCCGGTCGTTGTTCAACGCCACCTCGCTCCACTGGCCACTCTTGGCCCGGAAGCACAGGTGAAGTTCGCCGGCATCGATACGTACATGCCGCGAGCGCAGGGTGGTCAATCCGTAACTGCCGTTGTCCTTGGTGTACGCCTCGTTGCCGACGCGTATCAGCGTTTCGTCCAGCAGGCGAACGATCAATGCCACCACTTTTTCCCGTGGCCAGCCGGGCAGGGCAAGGTCGGTTCTCACGCGGCGACGGATGCGCGGCAGCAGTGCGCCGAATTCGCTCACGTGCGAAAACTTGCTTTCGTCACGCACTTGACGCCAGCGCGAGTGGTAGCGGTACTGCTTGCGTCCACGCGCATCGCGACCCGTGGCCTGAAGATGGCCCCTGGGATTGGCGCAGATCCATACGTCGGCATAGGCCGGCGGTATGGCCAGGGCGTGAATGCGTTCGATCACGCTGGGCCGTGTGACGCGTCGGCCGCGGGCATCCACATAGATGAATCCCTTGCCGCGGCGCCGGCGATGCAGGCCGGGTTCTCCGTCATGCACGTAGACAAGGCCTTCCGAGGCCGCGTCACGCTCCGGTGGCGTCATGCGTCTGGTCATGCGGATGAGCTTCCACGGCGTTCGTGAATGGGCTGATTGCCTTTTGTGAGCACCGGGTGCGTTGCTGCCTGTGCGACCATCGCGCCATGGATGAATTCGTCATGCCCCGCACCCTCGCCAAGGGCCGCACGTTCGTCTACCTGCTGCCATGGCGGGACCAGGACCTGATCAAGGTCGGCTATTCGCGCCAGCCGCTGGTTCGCATGCGTACGTTGCATCGCCGCTTCTTTGACGTGTTCGATCTGGATCGCGGGCTTTTGCTGGAAACCGAGCGTCTGGCGCAAGCCCGCCGCATCGAACGCGACATTCTTGTCCGTCATGCCAACGAGCGCTCACCGGCGCCTTTGTCGGTGCCGGACGAGGCCGCCGGCTACAGCGAATGGCTGCGCGGTGTTTGTCCCGAGGTGACGGCGACGTTGTCGGAGATTGCATCGCGCGAAGGTTTTCCCTTGCACTCGCTGCGCGCGTGGCTGCAGCAGTGGTTCGCCAGCCAGGGTGATGGCCTGTACGAATGGTCCCTGCGCATGCTGGAGGCCATCGAATATGAAACCTTCAACGTGCCGGCGGAACGTCGGCGGAACCTCGCCGCCGCTTCGCTGGCCTATGTGATGGACGCGTGCGAGGCGGTGGGTTTGCCGCTGGGCGGCTTCTTTCCGGAGCGTGCGTTGGCATGGCGGGCGGCCGCCTGAAAAGGCCACGTCCGGATCGCGAAAATCCCACACGGCCGTGATGAATCGCGGCCTACGCTTCAACCATGAACCGAACCCGCCTTCGCCTGGAACGCAGCCTTGATGTGCTGGATATCGAGGTGTCGACGCTGCTCAGTTCGCATCCGGAGGCGACGGACTTCTGGCCGCGCTTCGCCGCGCTGGCTGACGAATTGATGCAGCGTAGCGACCCCTTGGACCAGGACTGGTTGATGGCCCGCATCGGCGCCATGCTATCGACGCATGGCGTGCAGGGGAGCTATCCGCTCTTTTGACGGTTCACTGGTCCACCCGGATGCGCACGTCCGGTGCACCGCCTTCGCGGAAGGTCACCACGCGCCCGCCGATGCGTTCGAAGCCGACGTTAACGCGCGCCGTGCCAACTTCCAGGCCATTGACTATGAGTCGATCGATCCCCTGAGGAAGGCGCGGGCGTCGTACACGCACCACGCCGTGGCGCCCATCGATATCCATGCCCAGGCAGGACTGCATCAGCATGAACATGGAGCCGGCTGCCCAAGCCTGCGGCATGCAAGCCACGGGATACGCCACGGGTGGTTCGCCGGCGCGCCTTGGAAAGCCGCAGAACAGTTCGGGCAGGCGCATGCCGAAATGCGTCGCCGCCTCGAAGGTTTCGCCGACCAGTCGCACCACGTCGTCGCGTTCGCCGTAATGCGCCATGCCGGCAGCACTCATGGCGACGTCGTGCGGCCATACCGAGCCGTCGTGATAGGACATGGGGTTGAATCGCGCCTGCTCGTAGGCCAGCGTGCGCACGCCCCAGCCGCCGTCGAACGCTGCCGAGCGCAGCTGTCGTATCACCTGCCGCGCGCGCTTTTTGCGCGGCAGGCCGGTATAGAGCAGGTGCCCCACGTTGGACGTGCGGACGCGACAAAGTGCGTCGGCACCATCGCGGGCAATGCCATAGAAAGCCATCTCCTCGTCCCAGAACAGTTCTTCCACGGCGTGCCGCATGCTGGTGGCACGCGTGCGCCAACGGCCAGCGCATTCGCCTTCGCCGCGCCGATCGGCCAGCCAGGCCATGCTGCGCAGTGCGGCGTAGACGTAGCCCTGGACTTCGATCAGCGCAATCGGGCCTTCGGGAATGCGGCCATCGGCGTGGAACACGGAGTCGTTGCTGTCCTTCCATCCCTGGTTCACCAGGCCACCTTCGGCGCCGCGGGCATACGCGAGAAAGCCGTGGCTGTGAGCATCGCAGGTGGTTTCGATCCAGCCCAGTGCGGCTTTCAGCGAGGGCCACAGATTGTCGATAAAGGCAAGGTCCGCCGTGCGTTCGGCGTAGGCCCCGGCAAGCATCACGAACAATGGCGTGGAGTCCACGCCGCCGTAATACAGCCCGAACGGCACTTCGCCCAGCGATGCCATTTCACCAGCGCGTGTCTCGTGCATGATCTTGCCAAGTGCGGAATCGCGGAACGCCGAGGTTTCCGTCGCCTGGCGACTGGCGAGGTATGCCAGCACGCCACGCGCAAGGCTCGGATCTACCCACAGCGTTTGCAGGGCCGTAATGAGACCGTCCCGCCCGAATGGCGTGGAGAACCACGGAATGCCCGCGTAGGGATAAGGGCCGGTGGGAAGGTCGGCGACCAGCAACGCAATATCCGCACGCGAGCGATCCAGCCAGTTGTTGAACAGGCGCGCGTTGCTCTTGAGACAAGCGCCACGATGGCGTCGACGGCGCACGGTGGCTCGCGCCGCTGCGGCGGCGCTGCGGTAGCGCTCGCGTGTCGGTTGCATCGGTTCGTCACCCACTTCGATGTAGAGCGAGACGCCGTCCATGCGTGGCAAGGCGATCTCGAAGTCCGCGCGCTGCGGCCCGAGTTGGGTGGGCGTTGCCGAGAAATTGATGACAGTGCGCCGCATGACATCGTCCAGTCCCCGATAGGCCAGGCGAACCTGGTCCTTGCCGATGTCCGGTGGCAGCACGTCGCCGCGTCGTTCGCGCTTCATGCCGCGCACTTCGAAGATGTCGCGGAAATCGGCATGAAAGCGCAGGCAGACCAGGACGGTCAGGTCGCTGTCGTCGAAGTTGTGCAGGTGGATCTGTTCGAACAGCCGGTTGTCCCACAGCAGTCGAGTACGTTGCACGTGGATGACGCCGGCGGGCGCCGCCTTGCCGCCAATCGGCGGCAGGGGTTCATTGGTGAGGTCGGCGGTAAACAAGACGTTGTCGTGGCTTACCGTGCCGCTGAGCAGCGACGGCTTGATGCCGCCCAGCTCCAGTATCCAGTGCGACAACACGCGCGTGTCATTGCGGAACATGCCTTCGGCGCCGCCCAGCATGTCGCCGCGTGCATCGCTGACGGCAAAACTGTGCGCCGCCTTGAGCGCGAACATGGCCCGCGTTTCGCCGACATGAAGGTCTTCGGTTATCTCGTTCGGTGCATACGCGTCATTCATCCGATGGTCTCATGTGCCCACAGCGCGAAGGTCGGCCGGCGGCATCATCACTTGGCGATACACTGACTCGTACGCGGCCGCCATGACGTCGGCAGTGAAGCGCCGTTCGAAGACGCTTCGGATGCTGCGGCGGTTGAGGCGTGAAAGGCGAGCCACGGCCGCCACGGCTTCGTCCTCGCTGTTTACTATGAAGCCGGTCAAGCCATCGTCGACGACGCTGGGCACCGATCCGCAGTTCCATGCGATCACTGGCGTGCCGCATGCCATGGCCTCGATCATCACCAGGCCGAAGGGTTCGGGCCAGTCGATGGGAAACAACAGGGCGCGCGCGTTCCCCAGAAAGGCTTCCTTGTCGCTGTCGCTGATTTCGCCGACGAACTGAACAAGTGGATGGTCGAGTAGCGGAGCAATGTGTTCGTGGAAATATGCCTGGTCCACGGCATCGACCTTGGCGGCGATACGCAGTGGAATACCGGCACGCAGCGCAATGGCGATGGCGCGGTCCGGCCGCTTTTCCGGGGAGATGCGTCCCAGGAAGGCGAGATAGCCGTCGCCGGCGCTCAGGTGGGCGCGATACAGGTCGGCTGGAATGCCGTGGGGCACCGTGGCAATCCATGACGCATGCGGCAGCGGTGCGCGCTGCTGTCGCGAAATGGAAACCAGGGGATATTGCGGCCAGCGTGCATAGGCGTCGGGGAGGTCCGTCAGGTCGAGGCGGCCGTGCAGCGTAGTCACCGTGTGGGACGCCACCGCTTCGAAGGCGGGCAGGTGGATCAGGTCGATATGAAAGTGCAGCACATCGAATCGATCCATCTGCCTCTGCACTTCGTAGAGCAATGTCAGGTGCGCGGCGAGATCGGACTTCAGTGGCGAGGGATCGAGCCGGATGGACTGTGCGCGCGTGGCGCTGAGTTTGGCGCGTGTCTGTGCATCGGCGCTGGCAAACAAAGTGACATCGTGTCCGCGCTTGACCAGTGCATCCGTCAGGTAGGCAACGATGCGCTCCGTGCCGCCATAGAGCCGAGGCGGTACGGATTCGTAGAGTGGGGAGATCTGGGCGATACGCACGTTTACCTCGCGAGGGCCGGATGACGCGCGTGCGTCATCGTGGGAGTCGTGCATCCCTTCGTTCTTGCCTGGCGATGAAAGGCGGGACCGCGCACGGCGGCTTAGCCATGCCATCGATAAGGCGGCAAGGCGCGGCGCGAGAGACATTCGCGTGGGGCGGGGCAGGCTTGCGTCCGTTGCTGCTCACTTTGCGGTGTGCGAGGTGGAGCTGGCGTGGAAACGGCGTTCGGTGCCATCAAGCCGAAAAAAACGGCCGCTGGATATCAGCGGCCGTTGAGTCAATCACAGGCGTGTGCGGTATCAGGCCATGGCGAGAGAAGGGCTCGCAGCCTGCGGCGTCATGCTCTTCGACGCGGGCTTGATGTCTGCCAGGCGGTAACCCGCGGTCGGCAGGGTATGCATCAACGGGTTGGCGAACGGCTTGTCGATGGCCCGGCGCAAAATGTAGAGGTGCGAACGCAACGTGTCGGAATCGGGCAGCGATTCGCCCCAAACTTCGCGCTCCAGGCGCGAACGGCTCACCACGCGCGGCGATTCGCGCATCAGGATGGCCAGCAGTCGCAAGCCGATGGGCGACAGGGTGAGTTCCTGTTCGCCGCGTGTCACGTTCAAGGTGCCGGTGTCGTAGGTCAGGTCACCCACGGTGAGCACTTCGCGCGACACCTGGCGACGTTCACGACGGATCAGCGTGCGCAGGCGTGCTTCGAGTTCGCGCAAATCGAAAGGCTTGCACAGGTAATCGTCGGCGCCGGTATCCAGGCCGGCCACCTTGTCATCGAGCGTGTTGCGGCCGGTGAGCATCAGGATGGGCGCGGCGATTTTGTGTTCACCACGCAGGCGGCGACAAACCTCCAGGCCGTCCATGCCGGGCAGCATGCCGTCGAGCACTATGGCGTCATAGTCGTTCGACGACGCCAGGTGCAAACCGGTAATGCCGTCGTAGGCATAGTCCACGGTATAGCCCTGGCTCTCCAGGTATTCACCCGTGGCCTGAGCGTTCTGGCGGTTGTCCTCGACGAGGATGATGAAGCCGGATCGGCGTTTCTTCGCGTGCATGAGCTTGGCCCCCAACTGTGCGTGCTGTACGTGGCGAATGACCGGGATCAGAGCTTCCCGGTCGTGAGTCACGTGTGAAAACCTCGTTTGCCTCGACGGCCCCAGTCAGCTTTCTGCCGGGTGCGTCACGGGTGCTAGTGCACCCGTGCCTCGCCGGCGGTCGAGATGTCGTCGGCATTGTTGCGTTTGAACACGTCCTTGGCCACGTCTTTCTGCTTGCCGCTCTCCGTGTGCACGGAAATCAGGATGTTGCCTTCGCGGATTTTCGCGTCGAAGCGCTTGGCTTCGAACTCCGGCATGCCCAGGCCAACCAGTCCGCCGACCACGCCACCGGTCGCGGTGCCCACGGCAGCAGCACTCAGCGCCGCCATGATCGGGCCGGCGGCAATCAACGGACCGGCTCCGGGAATGGCCAGTGCGCCGATGCCTGCAAGCCAGCCCAGTGCCGCACCCACACCCATGCCTGCGATGCCGCCGGCGGTAGCGCCTTCCGGTGCCTTGGTGTTGTGCTCGTGACCGAAATCCTTGTTGCCGCGCTTGTCCGGGAGCAGGGCGGAAATATCGTTGTTGGTAAAGCCGGCCTGCTTCAGCTCAAGCAGGATCACTTCCGCCTGCTCAGGCGTGCGGGCCATGCAATAGACAGACGTATTCATGCAAGGGTCTCCTCGATGAGTGCGGGTTTTTGTCGATCCATCGCGGCGCCACCAGGGGCCGGCGATGCATGCATCAGTACTGTTCCTGGTGGCAACGACGTTCCGTTGTGTACGTGGCGTTGTTGTCCTGATGCGCCTTCTGCACCTGGTTGCCCACCACGCCACCGGCAACAGCGCCGCCGACGGTGGCGAGCGTCTTGCCCTTGCCGCCGCCGATCTGATTGCCGACCACGCCGCCTGCGACGGCACCGATCGCCGTGCCGGCCACGCGATGCGTGTCGCTGGAGTTGATCTGCTTCACCGGTACGTCCTCGCATACGGTGCGCGTCTGGGGTGCGCTCTGCGCCCATGCGGTTCCTGCGCACAAGCTCATGGCGAAGGCGAGGGAAGTAATGGCACGCGTCTTCATGCGTATGTCCTCCTTTGGTGGCCTGTGAAAGAGCTACGCCCCGCGAAGTGACTGCCCGGTCAAAATTCAGTCGCACAAGTCAGCTGCGGTTGCGGACATCACGGCGATGTGCAGATGTCCATGAACCGTTGGAATACAAAGTGCGTGCACATTTGTGTCACGCATTGCAGGCACGCAGTTCAACGCAGGGCTTTCACGATGGAGTTGCTTATGCAGGAGCCCATCATGCTTATCGGTAAACACGCCAACTCGAAGGTTCAGCGCATGTCAGGTCCGCGGGGTGAAGTGCCTGCCCCGACGCCCGATCCGGTGAAGCCGCCGACCCCGCCGGGCCCGCCCCAGCCGGTCGAGCCGCCCGCGC
>NZ_QAVX01000041.1 GCF_003121485.1 Dyella sp. C11
CAGCAAAAAGATTTCGCTGAAGGTGTTGACGGACTGGAAAGATGATGTAAGATGAGCGGCTCACTCGGAACGAAATGTTCCAACGCTGAAACGAGAAACTTCAGCAAGTGATTGAGATCTTTGACAGTGTGCGCAGGTGACTTGTGTGGACGCCTTGCGGTGGATGACTGAATGTCAAACATATGCAAGCGTCTAACCAAGAAAGTCAAATTTAAAACGCTTGACGTTTAAGGTTAGGACATACGCTTCGGAAAGATAGATCGATTTCCTGCTTCGGCAGGGATGAGGTCGAAAACTTAAGTGAAGAGTTTGATCCTGGCTCAGATTGAACGCTGGCGGCATGCCTAACACATGCAAGTCGAACGGCAGCACAGTAGAGCTTGCTCTATGGGTGGCGAGTGGCGGACGGGTGAGTAATGCATCGGGATCTACCCAAACGTGGGGGATAACGTAGGGAAACTTACGCTAATACCGCATACGTCCTAAGGGAGAAAGCGGGGGACCGAAAGGCCTCGCGCGGTTGGACGAACCGATGTGCGATTAGCTAGTTGGTAGGGTAATGGCCTACCAAGGCGACGATCGCTAGCTGGTCTGAGAGGATGATCAGCCACACTGGAACTGAGACACGGTCCAGACTCCTACGGGAGGCAGCAGTGGGGAATATTGGACAATGGGCGCAAGCCTGATCCAGCAATGCCGCGTGTGTGAAGAAGGCCTTCGGGTTGTAAAGCACTTTTATCAGGAGCGAAATACTACTGGCTAATAACCGGTGGGGCTGACGGTACCTGAGGAATAAGCACCGGCTAACTTCGTGCCAGCAGCCGCGGTAATACGAAGGGTGCAAGCGTTAATCGGAATTACTGGGCGTAAAGCGTGCGTAGGCGGTTATTTAAGTCTGTTGTGAAATCCCCGGGCTCAACCTGGGAATGGCAATGGATACTGGATAGCTAGAGTGTGATAGAGGATGGTGGAATTCCCGGTGTAGCGGTGAAATGCGTAGAGATCGGGAGGAACATCAGTGGCGAAGGCGGCCATCTGGATCAACACTGACGCTGAGGCACGAAAGCGTGGGGAGCAAACAGGATTAGATACCCTGGTAGTCCACGCCCTAAACGATGCGAACTGGATGTTGGTCTCAACTCGGAGATCAGTGTCGAAGCTAACGCGTTAAGTTCGCCGCCTGGGGAGTACGGTCGCAAGACTGAAACTCAAAGGAATTGACGGGGGCCCGCACAAGCGGTGGAGTATGTGGTTTAATTCGATGCAACGCGAAGAACCTTACCTGGCCTTGACATGTCTGGAATCCTGCAGAGATGCGGGAGTGCCTTCGGGAATCAGAACACAGGTGCTGCATGGCTGTCGTCAGCTCGTGTCGTGAGATGTTGGGTTAAGTCCCGCAACGAGCGCAACCCTTGTCCTTAGTTGCCAGCACGTAATGGTGGGAACTCTAAGGAGACTGCCGGTGACAAACCGGAGGAAGGTGGGGATGACGTCAAGTCATCATGGCCCTTACGGCCAGGGCTACACACGTACTACAATGGTCGGTACAGAGGGTTGCAATACCGCGAGGTGGAGCCAATCCCAGAAAGCCGATCCCAGTCCGGATTGGAGTCTGCAACTCGACTCCATGAAGTCGGAATCGCTAGTAATCGCAGATCAGCTATGCTGCGGTGAATACGTTCCCGGGCCTTGTACACACCGCCCGTCACACCATGGGAGTGAGTTGCTCCAGAAGCCGTTAGTCTAACCGCAAGGGGGACGACGACCACGGAGTGGTTCATGACTGGGGTGAAGTCGTAACAAGGTAGCCGTATCGGAAGGTGCGGCTGGATCACCTCCTTTCGAGAACGACATCTTTCTCCCCGCAAGACGTCCACACAAGACACCTGCACTTCAATTTTCACGCAAAATCCCTTTTGCGAAGAGCAAAACCAGCCATCCCTGGCTGGACTCTTCAACGAAACGCCGCTTCGATGCCTGGCATTGATAGCGACGTTTTTCGTTTAGAAGGCGATGTTCCCGGGTCTGTAGCTCAGGTGGTTAGAGCGCACCCCTGATAAGGGTGAGGCCGGTGGTTCGAGTCCTCCCAGACCCACCACCAAATCACTTGGGGCCATAGCTCAGCTGGGAGAGCACCTGCTTTGCAAGCAGGGGGTCGTCAGTTCGATCCTGACTGGCTCCACCATTTGGTGACACGACGTGAAACGAAGGCAGCGCACACATAAAGAATTTTGAAACCATCCGGCATTGTGGCCGACATGGTGTTCTTTGAAAAAATGTAAACGAGTGACAAGCGTCTTGGTTCGAAACCGAATCGAGATGTGTCGTTGAGGCAATTAAGCGACGCGTTGTTTGGACATCGATGATTATCATCTCGTAAATGATGATTATCGGCCCCGAGGCGACTTGGGGTTATATGGTCAAGCGACCAAGCGTATACGGTGGATGCCTTGGCAGTCAGAGGCGATGAAGGACGTGGCAGCCTGCGAAAAGTGTCGGGGAGCTGGCAACAAGCTTTGATCCGGCAATGTCCGAATGGGGAAACCCACTGCGTAAGCAGTATTCATGAGTGAATACATAGCTCATGAAAGCGAACCCGGGGAACTGAAATATCTAAGTACCCGGAGGAAAAGAAATCAACCGAGATTCCGTCAGTAGCGACGAGCGAACGCGGACTAGCCCAAAAGTCTTTAGTGTTTTAGCCGAACGGTTTGGAAAGGCCGGCCATAGCGGGTGATAGCCCCGTAGGCGAAAGGGCATTAGAGATGAAATTGAGTAAGGCGGGGCACGAGAAACCCTGTCTGAACATGGGGGGACCATCCTCCAAGGCTAAATACTCCTGACTGACCGATAGCGAACAAGTACCGTGAGGGAAAGGCGAAAAGAACCCCGGAGAGGGGAGTGAAATAGACCCTGAAACCGTATACGTACAAGCAGTGGAAGCCCGCAAGGGTGACTGCGTACCTTTTGTATAATGGGTCAGCGACTTACTGTCAGTGGCAAGCTTAACCGTATAGGGGAGGCGAAGGGAAACCGAGTCTGAATAGGGCGCATAGTCTCTGGCAGTAGACCCGAAACCGAGTGATCTATCCTTGGCCAGGTTGAAGGTGCGGTAACACGCACTGGAGGACCGAACCCACATCTGTTGCAATAGATGGGGATGAGCTGAGGATAGGAGTGAAAGGCTAAACAAACTCGGAGATAGCTGGTTCTCCTCGAAAGCTATTTAGGTAGCGCCTCGTATGAATCTTCCTGGGGGTAGAGCACTGTTATGGCTAGCGGGCCATCGCGGCTTAGTAAACCATGGCAAACTCCGAATACCAGGACAGAATGTACGGGAGACACACGGCGGGTGCTAACGTCCGTCGTGAAAAGGGAAACAACCCAGACCCGCAGCTAAGGTCCCAAAGTTATAGCTAAGTGGAAAACGATGTGGAAAGGCATAGACAGCCAGGAGGTTGGCTTAGAAGCAGCCACCCTTTAAAGAAAGCGTAATAGCTCACTGGTCGAGTCGGTCTGCGCGGAAGATTTAACGGGGCTAAGCTATACACCGAAGCTCGGGGTGCACACTTTGTGTGCGCGGTAGAGGAGCGTTCCGTAAGCCTGTGAAGGTGAGTTGAGAAGCTTGCTGGAGGTATCGGAAGTGCGAATGCTGACATGAGTAACGATAATGGGGGTGAAAAGCCCCCACGCCGAAAGCCCAAGGTTTCCTCGCGCAACGTTCATCGGCGCAGGGTGAGTCGGCCCCTAAGGCGAGGCAGAAATGCGTAGTCGATGGGAAGCTGGTTAATATTCCAGCACTTGTCTGTAGTGCGATGTGGGGACGGAGAAAGTTAGGTCTACCGGGCGTTGGTTGTCCCGGGGAAAGGCGGTAGGCATGAGGGTTAGGCAAATCCGGCCCTCTTTATGCCGAGCACCGAGACGAGCCCTATTGGGCGAAGTGACTGATACTACGCTTCCAGGAAAAGCCACTAAGCTTCAGCTACAGAGAAACCGTACCGTAAACCGACACTGGTAGGCAGGGTGAGAATCCCAAGGCGCTTGAGAGAACTCGGGTGAAGGAACTAGGCAAAATGGCACCGTAACTTCGGGAGAAGGTGCGCCCTCCGGCGTGGTCACGTGCGTGACTGAGCGCTAGAGGGTCGCAGTAACCTGGCCGCTGCGACTGTTTATCAAAAACACAGCACTCTGCAAACACGAAAGTGGACGTATAGGGTGTGACGCCTGCCCGGTGCTGGAAGGTTAATTGATGGGGTCAGCCGCAAGGCGAAGCTCTTGATCGAAGCCCCAGTAAACGGCGGCCGTAACTATAACGGTCCTAAGGTAGCGAAATTCCTTGTCGGGTAAGTTCCGACCTGCACGAATGGCGTAACGACAGCGGCGCTGTCTCCACCCGAGACTCAGTGAAATTGAAATCGCTGTGAAGATGCAGCGTTCCCGCGGCAAGACGGAAAGACCCCGTGAACCTTTACTACAGCTTCACACTGAACGTTGAGTTCTTCTGTGTAGGATAGGTGGGAGGCTATGAAACCGAGACGCTAGTTTCGGTGGAGCCATCCTTGAAATACCACCCTGAAGTGCTTGACGTTCTAACCTAGGTCCGTAATCCGGATCAGGGACCGTGTGTGGTGGGTAGTTTGACTGGGGCGGTCTCCTCCCAAAGAGTAACGGAGGAGCACGAAGGTACGCTCAGCGCGGTCGGACATCGCGCACTGTGTGCAAAGGCATAAGCGTGCTTGACTGCGAGATCGACGGATCAAGCAGGTACGAAAGTAGGTCTTAGTGATCCGGTGGTTCTGTATGGAAGGGCCATCGCTCAACGGATAAAAGGTACTCCGGGGATAACAGGCTGATACCGCCCAAGAGTTCATATCGACGGCGGTGTTTGGCACCTCGATGTCGGCTCATCACATCCTGGGGCTGTAGCCGGTCCCAAGGGTATGGCTGTTCGCCATTTAAAGTGGTACGCGAGCTGGGTTCAGAACGTCGTGAGACAGTTCGGTCCCTATCTGTCGTGGGCGTTGGAGATTTGAGAGGGGCTGCTCCTAGTACGAGAGGACCGGAGTGGACGTTCCGCTGGTGTTCGGGTTGTCATGCCCATGGCATTGCCCGGTAGCTACGAACGGAAGCGATAACCGCTGAAAGCATCTAAGCGGGAAGCGCGCCTCAAGATGAGATCTCCCGAGACTTCGAGTCTCCTTAAGGCACCATCAAGACTAGGTGGTTGATAGGCGCGGTGTGGAAGTGCAGCAATGCA
This sequence comes from Dyella sp. C11, assembly GCF_003121485.1. Classification (GTDB taxonomy): domain Bacteria; phylum Pseudomonadota; class Gammaproteobacteria; order Xanthomonadales; family Rhodanobacteraceae; genus Dyella. The sequence continues at coordinate 5,258 of NZ_QAVX01000041.1, forward strand.
TTGAGCTTACGCGTACTAATGAGCCGTGAGGCTTGACCATATAACCCCAAGACGCTTCGCAGACATAATGTCTCGACGAAACATCCAGGTTCGAATTTCACCCAGACGCTTGTCACTCGTTTACACCCTCTGTGGGTCTGGCGCATCACTGCGCTGACCCCACCCTTTCCCTGGCGGCTATAGCGCTGTGGTCCCACCCGATCCCATCCCGAACTCGGAAGTGAAACGCAGCTGCGCCGATGGTAGTGTGAATCCTCATGCAAGAGTAGGTCACCGCCAGGGGCTTTATCCCTCAAACGCCTTCCCATCCGGGAAGGCGTTTGTCTTTG
>NZ_QAVX01000042.1 GCF_003121485.1 Dyella sp. C11
ACCCGGCCACCGCGCGGCGCCGGAGTCGCGGGGGCTCGGAGAAGAGTATAACCGACAGCCCTCCCCCCTAAGGGGAGAGGGAGACAAGAAAAAGGGCTGCATCGCCGCAGCCCTTTTCACCCGGCCCGTTAGTGGTCCGCCCCAGGCCCCGCCTTCGCACCAAACGGCGGCCGCGCCATCCACACCACCAGCACGAGACCGAAGAACACCCAGCCCAGCAGGTGGAAAACCTCGTTGAACGAAATCTGGTACGCCTGATTGTTGATCAGCTGCTCCAGGAATCCGTTGCTCGCCTGGCCGCTGATACCCGCCGATTGCAGCGTGGCCTGTGCCGACGTGTCGTACGGCGTGATGTGCTCGGTGAGCTGCGCGTGGTGAACAATCGCGCGGTGGTCCCACAGGAACGTGGTGAGCGATGCGGAGAAGCTCGCGCCCAGCGTACGCAGGAACGTGGCCAGGCCGCCGCCTGCGGCAATCTCGTGGGGCTGCAGGTCCGACAGCAGGATCGTGGTCACCGGCATGAAGAACAACGCCACGCCCAGGCCCTGGAACAGCTGCACGCCGGCGATGTGCCAGAAATCCACCTGCAGGAAGAAGTTGGAGCGCATGAAACACGTCGCGCCCATCACCAGGAACGCGCACGAAGCGAGCAGGCGCATGTCGGTGCGCGAGGCGTACTTGCCCACGATAAAGGTGAGCATCACCGGCAGGATGCCCAGCGGCGCCGCGGCAAAACCCGCCCACGTGGACGTGTAACCCATGTTCCGCTGCAGCCACTGCGGCACCAGCAGGCCGATGGCGAAGAACGCGGCATAAGCCAGTACCAGCGCAATCGTGCCCACGCGGAAATTGTGATGGCGCAGCAGGCGCAGGTTGACGATGGGTTCCTTGTCGGTGAGTTCCCAGATCAGGAACACCGCCAGCGAGATCACCGACACGATGGAAGTGATGACGATGAAGGAGGAGTTGAACCAGTCTTCGTCGTTGCCCTTGTCCAGCACGATCTGCAGTGCGCCCACGCCGACGATCAGCGTGATCAGGCCCACGTAGTCCATCTTCGGACGCATGGTGACATCCTTGCGACCGGCCATCTGGTTGCCGACCACCATGCTGGCGAAGATACCAATGGGCACGTTGATGAAGAAGATCCACGGCCACGAATAATTGTCGGTAATCCAGCCACCGAGAATCGGGCCCGCAATGGGCGCCACCACCGTCACCATCGCCAGCAGTGCCAGCGCCATGCCGCGTTTGGCCGGTGGATAGATGGAGATCAGCAGACTCTGCGTGACCGGATACATCGGGCCGGCGACGGCGCCCTGGATCGCGCGGAACAGGATCAGCATCGGCATGCTCTGCGCGATACCGCACAGGAACGACGCGATGGAGAACAGCAGCGTCGACCAGATGAACATCTTCACTTCGCCGAAGCGGCGGGTGAGGAAGCCGGTGAGCGGCAGCGAGATGGCCATGCTCACCGCGAACGAGGTGATGACCCACGTGCTCTGGTTCACGCTCACGCCGAGGTTGCCGGCAATGGTCGGCAGCGACACGTTCGCGATGGTGGTATCCAGCACCTGCATGAAGGTCGCCAACGAGAGGCCGACGGTCGTCAGCGCCAGGTTGGGTGGACGGAATTCTTGGTTCATCGCACGGGTAACCTGCGGAATGAAGGGTTGGCGCGCCATAGGACGCAGCCTTTGCTTTTAGCTCGTCATTCCGGCTTAGGCCGGAATCCAGTAGCGACACGACGTGAAGTCGTCCACACGTGTCAGCACTGAAGTCACTGGATTCCAGCCTGCGCCGGAATGACGACATTGACCTGCACGGAAGCGCTCAGCGCCTCCGTGCATCTATCGCTTACTGCTGCTTGCTCTCGCCAGCCATGTTCGCGTGGATGATGTCCGCGATCATGCCGTCGGCCTTGGCCAGCTGTTCCTTGTAGACCTCGGTGCTGAAGGCCGGCTGCGTCGGCGCCTGCTTGGCGAGCAGGGGGCCGCTCTGGTCGTGCAGGTTCACGCTCACCTTGGTCGACAGGCCGATGCGCAGCGGGTGCTCTTCAAGCTGCTTGGGATCGGTGAAGAACACGCGCACCGGCACGCGCTGCACGATCTTGATCCAGTTGCCGGTGGCGTTCTGCGCCGGCAGCAGCGAGAACGCGCTACCCGTGCCCACGCCCAGGCTTTCGATCTTGCCCTTGTAGGTGACGGCACCGCCGTACACGTCGGCGCGGATTTCCACCGGCTGGCCGATGCGCATGCTGGTGAGCTGCGTTTCCTTGAAGTTGGCATCGATCCACACTTCATGCAGCGGCACTACCGCCATCAGCGGCGTGCCCGGCGCAACGCGCTGGCCCAGCTGCACCGAACGCTTGGCAACGTAGCCATCCACCGGCGCGATGATCGAGGAACGCACGTCGTCGAGGTAGGCAGCACGCAGGCGGGCGGCAGCCGTCTGGACGTCCGGGTGCGAAGCGACCACGGTGTCGTCCACCAGCACCTTGTTGCTCTGCAGCTGCTGCTGCGAAGTGGTGAGTGCGCTCTGCGCGGTGGTCAGCGCGTCCTGGGCGTGCGACAGCTCTTCGGCCGAGATGGCGCCGGACTTGGCCAGGTCGCGACGACGGTTGTAGTCGGCCAGGGCCTTGTCCACGGCGGTCTTGCGCACGGCCACTTCAGCCTGCGCACCGCTCACGTTGCTGTAGAGGCCACGCACCTTGCGCACGGTGCTGGCGAGGTTGGCACGAGCCTGCTGGAGCGCGACATCGGCATCGGCCGGGTCGAGCTTCACCAGCACGTCGCCGGCATGCACCAGGTCGCCGTCGTCGGCGCCGATGGTGATGACCGAGCCCGGCACCTGCGGGGTGATCTGCACGACATTGCCGTTGATGTACGCGTCGTCGGTTTCTTCAAACCAACGACCGTCGACGAAGTACCACACGCCCCAGCCGATGGCGGCAATCACCACCACGGCGGCGAGGGTCTTCAGCAAAAAGCCGCGACGGCTCTTGGGAGGTTGGGCAGCTGCGGTCTCGGCCGCGAGCGGATTCTGGCTAGACATGGGGGCAGCCTTTATTTAGAGCGAATGTTCAGAAGAGGATTCAGCCGCGGCGACATCCGCTGCGGCGCCCTGCGGACGGAAACCACCGCCCAGGGCTTGAATGAGTTGCACGGACAGGTCCACCTGCTGCGACTGCAGCGCGGCCAGGCGCTCCTGCGCGGCGAGCAGCTGCTGGCGCACGATCAGCGATTCCAGGTAGTTGCCCACGCCGGCCTTGTAGCGCTGCTGCGAGAGCTGCCACGCCTGCATGGCGGCATCCACCGCGCGCTGCTGGGCGGCGACCTGTTCCTTCGCCGATTGCACGGCGTCGTAGTTGTCGGCCACTTCGTTCACCGCGCGCACCAGCGTCTGGTTGTACTGGGCAATGGCTTCGTCGTACTGCGCGTCCTTCGACGACAGGTTCGAACGCAGGCGGCCGCCGTCGAAGATCGGCAGGCTCAGCGACGGACCAAACGTGTAGAAACGCGCCGGCAGCTGCAGCGGATTGATGCTGCCGAAGGCGGCGACACCCGCCATCGCGCTGATGCTCACGTTGGGCATGAACTGCGTCTTGGCGACCTTGATTTCCTTGCCCGCCGATTCCACGCGCCAGCGCGCAGCGACGATGTCGGCGCGGTGACCGAGGATTTCCGTCGACAGGTCCGCCGGCACATTCAGTGCCGCCGGCTGCAGCGATTGCGGACGCGTGATGTCGAGGCCGCGATCCGGACCCTTGCCCAGCAACACCGACAACGAAGAACGTGCGGCATCGATGGAGCGGTTCGCAGCAGCGACTTCCTGGTCGGCGTTCGCCACCTCGGTGTCGCTCTGCTTGAGCTGCATCTGGTTGTCGAGACCGGCGGCCACACGCTGCTGCGTCAGCTGGCGCGCGGTGGTGGCGCGCTCGTGTTCGGCCTTGGCCACATCCTGCTGCGCGTAGGCATACGACAGCTGCACGTAGGCTCGGGCCACGTTGGTCGACAGCTCGATGCGCGCAGCCTGCTGTTCGATCTCCGCAGCGTGCTGCATGCCGACAGCGGCTTCCCACGCGGCGCGCTTGCCACCCCAAAGATCCAGGCCCCAGCTGAAGCTGGCGCGGGCGTCCTTGAACCAGGTGAACTTGCCGCCGCCCAGGTCCGGCGGCGCGGCGGTGAGCGGCAGGCGCTGACCGACGACGTTGGCGCCAGCGGTCACGCTGGGACCGCGATCCGCATCGGCCGCGCCGGATTCGGCCGCCGCCTGTCGGGCACGGGCATCGGCGACGCTGAGCGTCGGGTTGTCCTTCAGCGCTTCGGCGATCAACGCGGTGAGCTGGGGATCACCCAGGCCCGTCCACCAGTCGTCGGACGGCCACGCCGCAGGGGAAAGCGTGGCACCGGACAGGCTGCGATCGGCCTTGATGGTGGAGGCATCGGTCAACGAGCCATCCGGATGCAGGCCGCCACTGCTGACGCAGCCCGCCAGCGCGAGGGAGAGGCCGGTTGCTGCCGCAAGGATTTGCAGACGCATGGTCTTGGTTTCCAGAAAAGTGAAACGGGTTGTTACATGTCGCGGAGCGCTTGCAGCACGCGCTCCAGGTAGTCGCGCAGCTGCTCGCGCTCGGTGGGGTCCAGCGCCTTCTGCGCCGCGTCGAGCACGTACTCGTTGCAGGGCGTCATCTGCTGCCACATGGCATCGCCGGCCGGGGTCAGCTCGATGCGCAGTGCGCGTCGGTCCTGTTCGTGGGGGCAACGACGCAGCAGGCCTTTGCCTTCGAGCTGGTCCAGCTGACGGGTCATGGCGCCGCCGTCCAGCTCCACCGACCGCGCCAGTTCACTGGCCGACATGGGACCCATCAGGGCCAGCCGCTTCAGGATCAGGAACTGGGTAAAACGCAGTCCGATGCCCGAGGCCTGCAGCTGCGCTTCCATCTTGCGGCCCAGTTCGGCACGAACCAGCCCGATCAAGACTCCGATGCTGTCCTGGGGGTCTGTCTCTTATACACATATG
>NZ_QAVX01000043.1 GCF_003121485.1 Dyella sp. C11
TTTCCCCAAAGGCACTGACCTGTCAGGCATCTCGCAAGCTAAGCTTGATGCTGTTGCACGACAGCTCAATGAGCGGCCGCGCCAAACGTTGGACTTCGATACGCCGGCCGAACGATTCCAGCAATGTGTTGCGTTGACCGGCTGAAGTCGCAACCCATAGCGGACCAGCTCGGGTACCCGTGGCTGGAGTCGAAACCAATAGGAGCGCGGGGATGAAAGGGACAGTCGGCTTCGCGCGGAATAAGGTGCGGGGTGTAGCGATGGCGCTGGTGCTTGGCCCTCTGGCTCTGCTGCTATTTGATCCGCCTCGGTCTTACCTGCTTGCCTGTGCTGCGCTCTGCTTTGGCTGGTACGAAGCCTTTGGTCTGCTTCCAAACATCAAGCGCAGCGCAACCATTCCTGATATCTATCGCGCCTTTCGTAGCATGCCCGCAAGAGATAACGGCCTGAGTAGCCGCCTCGTTGGCTTGCTCGGTTTGGTGCTGGCTTTCGCTGCCGTGCTGGTGCGGTGGTAGCTCGAACGTTGACATGGCGCCTTGGCTTCAGCTTCCGATCCGAGGCAGACGATGCTGCAACCAGGGTGCGTCATGGATGTGCACAGAAGCCTGGAGCAGAGCGCACTTCTTCTCCTCTTGTTCTTTCCTGAAACAAGAAAGAAAAGCACACCCTGCCCGGTTTCCTTTGCAGCTTTCCCAACACCACGCTCACACGTACGACAGCGCCGATCCCGGTGGAATCCGTATGCGCCACGCTTCCAGCAAGCGAGCCATTTCCGCCTTGTAGTCAAAGTCGGGTTCGGGGCGCTCGTCAATGCGTTGCAGCGTGTCGAAAGTGAAGCTGGCTTCTCCCAGCGCGCGCCAGTCGTCCATCAATGCCTGGTTGCGATGGGTGCCGAGTTTCAGCTCGGTGAGGTGCCGGTTCATGGCGCCGGTCAGGTTGGCACTCTGGTCGATCAGCATCCTGCCGGTGATGGTGTTGCGGATCGCGAAAATGCCCATCGGAGGCAGGGTCAATTTGTAGCGCTGCGTGAGTGCCTTGCGAGTGGCGCGATCCATTACGGCATTCCTGTGTTGTCGTCGCCGAACCACGCGGGGCCAAGCAAATGGGCGATGTGAGCGCGCACCTGCTCAGGCCACGACGCGATGTGGCAACGCAGTTTCATTCCGTCGTTGGCGAAGAGCGCACGCACCGCTTCTTCGAAATGCGGGCGGTCGCCGGCCATGTCGCGCATGTAGAAGTAGCAGGCGTCCTTGGCCTGGGCAGAGCGATACCGTCCGTCCCTGTCACGGCGTGCTTCCTCTACCAACAGGCGCACGGCTGCGCTGGCGCTGGTGGATTGCGCATCGAGCCATGCCCAGTGGCGATTCAACAGGCGAACGCTGCGTGGCTGTGCGCGCATGGGGTCCTTCACGCTCGTCTCGTGTCTGGCATTCATCGAGCAGCCCCGGCCAACTGCGATGTCACGTCAGACAAGGGCAGCAGGCGTGAATCGATCACGGCTGCCGTGCGATGCCCCAACCCGGCCAGGTACGGCGCGTGCGATGCAAAAGCCAGGAAGGCATGAACGCTGTGCTGGCGAATAAGCATGGCCATGTCCCAATGCTCGCCGGGCGGACCAATCAGGAATTCACCGCCCTTCCCCAGGAATTCGATGCGTCCGCCGGACTCGTGCAGATAGGGCAACGTGTGTTCGATGTATCGCTGGAAAGCAGCTTCGCCGGAGATGGGCGACGCGGGCGCCAGTTCGGGCGTGGCGGCGTAGTCGGCCACCTCGCGAAAGCGCAACAGGTTGAGCATCAAAACGCTCCCCGCCATCTGCCGCATCACGAAGGCACGGCCGGATGCCTGGGTGGGCTCCAGATAGCAGGGGTTGGGATCGGGTGGCGTCATGTCTTGGACTCCTTGTCGAGGCGGCAAGCCTGCGGGAAGGGTCGCAATATACCCGGGTATAATTCGCTAAATCAATATTACCCGGGCGAAAAAGATCGACGCAGGCAATGCACAGGCTGGCGCGGGGTCAGCCCTTGAGCGCGTGTCGTTCCCACAGGCGCGCGAACCGATGCGCCACTTCGGAACGCACCAACGGATCGCGTCGCTTGGCGATGAATCCCTACATCTCGGATGAGCGACCTTTGTTACGGTCGTCGCGTTGCTCGCGGGGTCTTCGGACGGGGTTTGCGAGCAGCGGCAGCAGCAATGCTGTGAGTAGCGCGGGTCGCATGGGTTGCAGCCCATACGACCCGCTGACCATCACCAACTAACAGAGAGTTGACCATGGCTACGCTGGATCATACGGCACGCGTACGCGCGTCTTTCCCGCACGACGACTGCCTCACTTCCATCCCCGACAGTTCGCATAGGGCGAACCTGACACAGCGCCCGCGCGACACCGCGCCTCCCGCACTCACGACCCGCTTAGGTGACAACCACGTTGTCGACGGACGGCCACGTGTGACTCTGCATGCAACACCACCACATGCGTGCAGAGACGGGCGGATCACCGTGAGCACGAGGCCGACTAGCACGGCTAGCGCAAGCTGCGCATGGCGCTATCGGTTGGGAGCACCCGCCGGCCACCTGTCGATGTGAGGTTTTCGCGAGCCTGTTGATCGCCCCTGTGGCGCACTGTGTTGTCTGCGGTGCGCCACACCCAGCGCAACAGAAAGCAGCGCAAGACAACTGGCGAATCCATCAACGCTGCTCATCTTGGAGAGCGCGATTCAGTACCAATAGTCAACGACACATCGACCGTCTTTCGGCAGGTCGTCCGTGGTGTCGAGTCCGTCGTGACGGACAACGGCTATCTGCGCAACGCTTTCCAGGTCGGCCAACCGCAAGTTGACACCCATGGGGCGCCGCCCACCCTCGCTGTCCTTCAAGCCCCGCCAGTACGCCACGCAACCGCAGACGGGGCAAAAATGAAACACGACCCACTTTCCCTGCGTGTAGGTTTGGGTCGGGCCCGAAACGCAGATGCCCTCCCCTTCATAGTCATACGCCCACAGCGCGCCATAGCGGTGACACGCCGAGCAATTGCACACCGTCGCCGACTCAGGCATGCCGCTGAAGCGCCACTCAACCGCGCCGCAGCGGCACGAACCGTGGATCGTCTCGTCCTGGGGCATGGGATGTCCTCCTGCGGCATGTCGTGATCGAGGTTGCGATCTGCTGCGTTGGTGCGTGCATTGGCGATGGTAGTGCGGTATTCACGTGTTCGCTGCCGCCACGCGGCGGACATAAAATGAACGAGCAGTACCTGGCTGGGGATGGCCATCAGAAGGGGAAAGCATGTTGTCTGCGCGTCTGTGGGTGCTTGGCCTAGGCGCTCTACTGGTTCTTGCGGTCGCCGGCTACGGCGCTGCTTTACCAAGGGCGACGGGGAGCCTCAAGGGAAAACTGGGTCTTCTCGCCATATTCTTGAGCGTCGTGCTCGGGCTCGTCTTTGGGCAACTCGATATCTATACGGCGATAACCGGTGAGCCGAAGCCCATGGACAGCGACTATTTCGTCTTCGCGATACTTATGAGCGAATGTCTAGTGGGCATGGCAATCATTTTCTTCTTTGCTTGGCGAATGAGACAGCGCGACGGGGACGCAAAGCGGACGCCCAATAGAGGCAAAAAAAAAAATGTCGCGTCTAACGAAGATAGTTCTCTATGTATCTCTGTTGGCTGGGTTAGGGACAATGGGTCTATCGTGGACTTTGCTTGGCGCGACGTCAGCGGGATTCAAGGTTGGACTGACGCTGATTCTTCTTGCCCTGCAAGTGCTCCTGGCGAGCATCTATTCAAGGAAGGTCGATGTCTTTGCGCGGGGCGGCGTCCTGAGGTACACAGAACACCCTTGGGGCTACAGGCTCTACTTCTAATCCTTTACATATTCGCCTACGGCCTTTGGTGGGTTCAAATACAGCAACACTAGCGGGCAACAGAATTGACGCTAAGGTCCGATTTCGACCCGATGCGGACCTAAGAAAGGAGGGGGAAAATGGACTTGGTTGCGCTGCGCGCCGCTGTCGAAAGCCAGATTGAAAACTACGTCTACGACATTCACCCCGAAGCTGTTGGCCAGCCGTTGCCGCAAGAATGGGTGGACGTCCAGTTGGCTCAGATGCGAGCCGCACTCGTTCCACCCACTTGGCGCGACATAAGAATCCAGGATTCGTATGGGCAAGTGACCGGCACGGCCGGGTGTGAGATGCGGCCCTGCGTCCTCGTCGCCGATGATCGGGAGGGGTGCGAGCTCTATTTCGATCCCGCCCAAGGGGACTTTGTACTCGCGTACTCGGGCAAACCTCCGGTCACTTTTAATGTCCGGGGCGACGCTGTCGGGTGCTTCATGGCACGCTAGATGGATCGTCCGCTTTCGACTGCGACTTCAGCCGGTCAACGCAACACATTGCTGGAATCGTTCGGCCGGCGTATCGAAGTCCAACGTTTGGCGCGGCCGCTCATTGAGCTGTCGTGCAACAGCATCAAGCTTAGCTTGCGAGATGCCTGACAGGTCAGTGCCTTTGGGGAAA
>NZ_QAVX01000044.1 GCF_003121485.1 Dyella sp. C11
GCTGAGCGTGAGGAGATCTCGCGGTCGGTCGCCTTGGGCTACTCGTTACGATCCGTTGCCGAACAGCTTCATCGCGCACCCTCCACGATCAGCCGCGAGGTTCAGCGTAACGGCGGCCGCGAGCGGTACCGAGCCAACAGCGCCGAAGGACGCGCATGGCATTGCGCCTGTCGGCCCAAGCCCTGCAAGCTGTGCATACACCCCCTGTTGGCCAAACGTGTCGCCATCAAGTTGCAGCAACGCTGGTCGCCGGTGCAAATTGCAGGCTGGCTAAAGAGGCGATCCAAGGGCCATGAGGAGCGTCGGGTGTCGCACGAGACCATCTATCGCAGTCTCTTCATCCAGGCCCGGGGCGCCTTGAAAAAGGACCTGGTGGCGCACCTGCGACGTCCGCGCACCATGCGGCGGTCACGTCACCACACGCAGAAAACTGCCAACCACGGCCAGCTCACCGAGATGGTGTCGATTCGGGAACGTCCGGCTGACGTCGAGGATCGGGCCGTGCCCGGTCACTGGGAAGGCGATTTGTTGATGGGCAATCGTCATAGCCAGATTGCCACCTTGGTGGAACGCCATACGCGTTACGTCATGCTGGTGAAGATACCCAGCAAAGACACCAAGACCGTGATTGATGCACTCATCAAGCACGCGCACAAACTGCCACGTGAACTGTATCGGTCGTTGACCTGGGATCGCGGCAAGGAGATGGGCGAGCATCGACGCTTCACTTTGGCCACCGATATCCAGGTGTACTTCTGCGATCCACAACACCCGTGGCAGCGCGGCTCGAACGAAAATACCAACGGGTTGCTCCGCCAATATTTTCCTAAAGGCACTGACCTGTCAGGCATCTCGCAAGCTAAGCTTGATGCTGTTGCACGACAGCTCAATGAGCGGCCGCGCCAAACGTTGGACTTCGATACGCCGGCCGAACGATTCCAGCAATGTGTTGCGTTGACCGGCTGAAGTCGCAACCCGAAGCGGACAGTTTTGGACGGGTCACGTACGTCGGTGCTGGCGCCAAACCTATTCACCAGGAGGGTGATCCTTTGTCTGATACTTCCGAAGTCTTACGTTTTCGCGAATGGCTCGCTCGTCAAGGCGTGAGCGAATCTGCCATCAATGTCGCGTCGGTATGGGAGGCATTCAAAGGTTACGGTCGAGAGGTGTTCCATGCAGATGGCGTCGGGCTCCTATTCCAGGTGGGTATCTTTACCTTCTCAGGCCCGCGCCTGTTCTACTTCGATCCGGTCGTACAGTTTGCACGACTAGACGAAGATGGCGAACACGATCGCTTCGAGCAGTTGCATTGCGAATTTACCTGCGTCCCCACGGAGGCTCTTGAGGGCGCTAAGGCAGAGCTTTGGTCTTTCGAGCATTCGAGCGCTGACGCGTTTTTTGCTGCCGTGGAGTCTTCGCCCGAATTCCATGCTGCAATCCAGGCAAACGGCTATGCGTTGCAAGTTATGCATGAGATGGTTTAGGTCCGCTTTCGACCCGGAGTGGACCTTTTGGTAAGGAGCCACGGATGAGCGATGAGAAGCTCGACTACATCGAAGTTTCGAGGGCGGCACACGAGCTTGGCGAGCGCCATGGCAGAGCCGCACATCTCTACGCGGAGAGAAAGGCGCAGCAGGCTGCTAGCCAGGGCAATGCTGAGGGACAAGTCTTTTGGCAGGCAGTGGCGCGGTCACTCACGCCACGAACTACCGATTAGGATTTGCGGACCATCCGCTTTCGACCCGAAGCTGACATCTGTAGATGAGCTTAGTGCATAGGGATAGTGCAGATGAACGTTGTGCCAATTCTTGCCATCGTTACAGGCTTAACCATCGTGAACACGGTGACCTTCCTGTGTGAACTAAACCCGCGGATATCCAACGTCGCTTTTCTCGTAAGTGCGGGCTTCTTCGTGCTCTCTCAGCTTCCACGCAACTTGGTTGGATTCGCACTTGCGGTGCGCGATTGGGGTGATAAATGGCGCAACTGTTTCGGAGATGGAGCTAGCTCTGCTCCGCCTTACAGGGAGCGCCGATGGGCGGCGCATCGATCCTTCATTGCCTTGAGCCTGTTCGTGCTCGTTGGCTTTGTATCGATGCTTATCCGCGCCAGGGCCACTGGGGAGCTCGATCAGACGGATGCGTCCTTCCTAGCTGGCATGTCCTCCGGCTTTTTTGCGGCTTACGTTGCTGTTTTAGGGCGCCGAGACCGGGCATCGTGACGAGTGGTCCGTTGCCTAAGGTCCGCTTCCGACCCAAAGCAGACATCTCACAGGTCACGATTCCGTCTAGGGGAAAGGAATGCATATCGACTGGGGACGACTTGGTGGATCGCTACGTGCAGCTCATTGGAGCCAGCCCAAGATACCAGCCCGAGCATTCGGCAAGGGGATGCGCATGAAGTGCAACGTCTTGTTGTTTTTGTGTATTTGCGCAATCAGCTTTTCGAATGCTTTCGCTCAACAGCCATCCTCAAATACTAATCCCGAAGTAAACACGATCGGTAATTCCGTGCAATTTCGATGGCAGCAGTTGGAGTGGAGTATTCCAAGGGAGTTTTTTTGGGGGTTCCGTCCATACACTCATGAGGACAAAGAAGTCCTGGTTCAGCTTGGCTACGACCGAGCGAGCGCCGCGTTCGTTGATGCAAATCGAAAGAAGTACGACATCTTGTTACATGTGCACATTCGAAAGCTCGACAACGAAGATCCAAAGACGGCGCTATCTCTCATACATCGCGCGGGACTTGCAATTGACGAGGTGCCCGAATTTAAGTCGGCATCATTTCCAGGCATGACGTACATCGGCTCTTCAAGCTCTTTCCACTATTTCAAGCTGACGAACGAAGATGCAGACGTTCAATGTCATTTGCTTGCAGCCGATCGTTTACTGCCTCCGAAGGTAAGCCCGGACGTGCTGAGCAAGGAATTTATATGCAGTACGGCTATTTCGTTGCCGTCTGATTTGTATGCATGGATCGTTGCTGAAGGCGTTCAACTTAACGACGTAGCAAATGCCTTTGTCATGGCACATCGAAAAGTCATTTCCTTCACTCACTGAAGAGGATGTCGCTTACCCAAGGGGGCGGTGTGTCCGCTTTCGACTGCGACTTCAGCCGGTCAACGCAACACACTATAGACGCGCAAGCGTGAGGAGTGTTGCCCATGGCCATGCCCCGTAA
>NZ_QAVX01000045.1 GCF_003121485.1 Dyella sp. C11
GGGTATTAGATAGAGCCCAGGCTGCGGCCGGTAGACATTGTCAGGGCTAGGCTTGTTCATGAGGGTGGCCTGACGATGACTCGCCCCCCCCCCCGATTAACAGTCAGGTCGTCACCACTGTTTCCCAAGCAGATCACGCTGTTCCAAAGTCGAACAGCCCAGAAGGGACTTATTGTATCGACCGATACATTATATTTACGCATCGATCGATACAGTATCGTCGGACAGCAAAGACAGGCTCTTCCTATGGGCAGGCACAAACAATTCGATGAAGGCGAAGTACTTGATGCCGCCGCAGAACTATTCTGGGCCAAAGGTTACGGTGCCACGTCCACGCGCGACCTGACCCGGGAAACAGGGCTGTCAATAACCAGCCTCTATCACACGTTCAGCGACAAACGGGGTTTGTATCTACAGGTGCTTAATCGGTACTTGGACCGCACCCTGCACGAACGACTGAACCGCGTAGAAGCCAAATTTTCGCCCCGTAAAGCGATTGCGGTGTTCTTCAAAGAAATGGCAGCGACATCGCTAGCCGACGAACAACACCGTGGCTGCATGCTCGTAAATACCGCCATTGAAGCGACATCAGCTGATGCCGAGCTGCAGCAGATGGTGGCGGAAGAGACGCGCCTGATCGAGTCCTTTTTCCTTCGTTGTATCCGCGCTGGTCAGGCGACCAAAGAGATCGATGACGCCAAAGATGCCAAGGATCTTGCACGTGCATTACTGGCAGTCCTTATGGGTTTGCGCGTACTTGCCCGCATTCGACCGGAAAAGTCATTGATAGAGGGCCTGATCGGGCCAGCGCTGTCTATGCTGGAACCTGCCCACCCGAACTAAACTACTTTATTTCTGGAGCCGATATGGCACGCGTCGAAGATGCGGGCACGGTGTCCTGCGGAGTAAATCATGACGAACATTCAACATCGAACCATTAAAGCCAATGGTATCAATCAGCATTTTATAGATGCCGGGAACGGCGTTCCGGTGGTGCTCCTCCATGGCTTCCCTGAAACCAACTATGGTTGGCGTCATCAGATTCCCGTGCTAGCCAAGCGCTACCGCGTGATCGCCCCGGATTTGCGCGGCTATGGCAAGACTGACAAGCCAGCCGATGGATACGACAAACGCAATATGGCGCTGGATCTTCGGGAGCTGATGAATGCGCTCGATCTATCCAAGATCGCACTCGTCGGCCACGACAGAGGCGCGCGCGTCGCTACGCGCTTCGTAAAAGACCATCCTGAGCTGGTTGACCGCCTGGTCGTGATGGACAACGTGCCCACACGAATCGTTGCGCGCGAGTTCAATGCGAAGATGGCCAAAGTCTACTGGTTCTTCATGTTTCATCTAGTCCCCGAGCTTCCTGAGGCTCTGATTGAAGGTCGCGAGGAACCCTGGCTGCGTTACTTCTTTTCGGCATGGAGCCACAACAAGGCTGCCTTTACCGAAGAAGACATGGCGGCTTATATCGACGCCTATCGTCAACCCGGAGCGGTGCGCGGCGCACTGGCCGATTACAGGGCCAATGCCACAGACGTGGCACAGGATCTCGTCGATGCAGACGTAAAGATCGACATACCAACGCTATCGCTATGGGGCGCCGAGTTCGACGGCGTTGGCAAAATGTTCGATATGCCAAGGGTGTGGGCCGAAATGGCGAGCAACTTACGCACATATGCCGTACCTGGCGCCGGCCATCTCGTGCAAGAGGAGCAGCCAGAAATCGTCAACATGCTGTTGCTCGATTTCCTCAAGGACTGGAACGGCTGATTTTGTACATATCAGATCCGTGCAGTTACCAGCTGCGCGGATCTCAAGCGCGGCAGCTACTTACTTATGAACGTCCTGCTCAATATCGTTCTTCCCGTCTTCGCACTTATCGGTGCGGGCTGGTTCGCACGTCGACGCCGATGGCTCGGCGAAACGGCAGCGGCAGAACTCAATCGCTTTGTCGTGTACGTCGCCATGCCCGCCCTACTCTTCCGCATCATGGCAACGGCCAGCTGGCATGACTTGCGACAGCCAGGTTTTATCGCAGCATTCACCATAGGATGTGGCGTTGTCTTTGTGATCGCTTTGATACGCGGACGCCTGCGAGGACAAAGCCTTTCGCATTCCAATCTCGATGGACTCAATGCAAGCTACGCAAACGTAGGCTTCATCGGGTTCCCTTTGTGCCTCGCCGCCTTTGGCCCCGCAAGCCTTACTTCGGTGACCATCACAGCCATAGTGACAGTCTGCGTGCTCTTTGGCGCCTCAGTCGCTCTCATGGAGATTGATCAAAGCCAGGAAGGAGGCTGGCGCATCCTTCGCAAAGTACTCTTTTCTGTTGCCAAAAATCCGATGGTGCTGGCGCCAGTCCTTGGTGTGCTCTACGCAGCCCTGATGCCAACCATTCCCGTCGGCGCGGACCACTTCCTCAAATACCTGGCTGACGCAGCAAGTCCGTGCGCACTGGTCTCACTGGGCGCTTTCATAGGCGAGCGACGCGAAGCTGCCCCTTGGTCTCGGGTCACCTCACTCGTGGCGCTCAAGCTTGCCGCTCAGCCCGCGGCGACATGGCTACTGGCTCACGAGGTGTTCCAGATCTCTATGCAGGCAACGGGAGTTGCCGTGGTTATAGCCGCACTGCCAACAGGCACCGGCCCCTACATGCTTGCGAACATGTATGGAAAAGACGCCCAGGTGGTTGCAAGCAGCATCCTGATTTCAACGCTGCTTTCCATTGTGACCATCTCTTTGCTTATAGCCCTATTTCATACAGGCTAGCTTGTAAGCAGCAGGAGGACACAGGCACACGTGCTTATTCAAGCCTTAAGATGGTCGAGTCAACGTGTGCCTTGTGATCTGATGCGAAGAGGCAAGATGTGGCGCACAAGTTAGCTTTGGTCTGTGTGCAGGCGGAAATTTTTGCTCAATTTCCTGCAGCGTAAAACGACGCCGCTTGAGCCATTTCGTCAGGCGTCATGTTCCGCGCAATGTTTCGCATCTGCCCGTTGATATCGTTGTGCCGGCTTGGAT
>NZ_QAVX01000046.1 GCF_003121485.1 Dyella sp. C11
CACTTGGCGCTGCCTGGGCTTACAGCCCAGCCAGTCCGTGAGAGGCGGCCGGGCTTTTCGACCGGGCTCCTGCCCGGGCGAAAAATGCCTGACATCCATGTCAGGCACCCCTGCGGGGCCTGATCGTCCACCCCTCACCGCCGCACAGGGGGCCCAGGATCAAGAGCCGGGCACGACGGCTCGTGCAGCTGTGCTGCACATCGCATCGCGGGGTCTGTTTAGCGATTGAAGGTTTTTTCGTGAGTCAGCCACGCCTGCTTTCGATCTTCTGTAGGAGCGCACTTGTGCGCGACAACGCCGCGCCACCCCGGCATCCCGGCGACGGTCGCGCACAAGTGCGCTCCTACAAAAAGGGGCCGCTAAAAGGACAGCGTTCCCTTCGGCTGACCCACGCGCCGTTTCCTTCCCTGCACGAGCCGCAGTGATGACGAGCAGTGCTTGAAGGGCTTTCGGCGCGTCAAGCCAAGTACGCCAGGCAATGACGTTCGAAGGAGGGAAAGCGCGTCTTTACTGCGCCCCCTGCGCCGCAAAATACCTGGCCGGCGGCTGCCCGAAACTCCTGCGAAACATCGCCACGAACGCACTCACACTCGCGTATCCCAGCGCATCCGCCACGGAAGAAACCGCCTCGCCATCTGCCAGGCGCTCCAGACCGTGCGACAGCCGGGCCAGTTGCCGCCATTGCGCAAAGCTCAACGCGGTCTCGCTGCGAAACAGTCGACTCAGGCTGCGAGGCGAAAGGCCCGCCCACGCTGCCCAGTCATCCAGGCCGCGGTTGTCGTTGGGGTTTTCCAGCAAAGCCACGGCGATGCGTAGCGCGCGGCGGTCGGTGGGCATGGGCAGGTGCAGGGGTTCGCGTTGGGCGCGGCAGATTTCTTCCAGCAACACGGCGCAGATGCGTTGCTGGTTTTCATCCAGGTCGGTTTCCCAGATCCATGTGCTGGCGCGGCGTACCAGGGCGCGCATCAGTTCGGTGCTGCCGATGACGCAAGGTTCCGTGGGCAGGCAACCGCATTCGGGTGGCGCCACGAACACGCCCCAGCCGCTCATGGGGCCGCTCAAGGTCACCATGTGCTCCACGCCGGGCGGCATCCAGCCGGCGCGATGCGGCGGCAGCAGCCATGAACCCTTGGCCGTGCGCACGTGCACCAGGCCGCTTTCCACGCAGTACAGCTGGCCGCGGGCGTGCGAGTGCCAGCCGTATTCGCGGGTGGTTTCGTTGTATTCGCTCGACGCTTCGCCTTCAGTCCAGTAGGCGATGACGGTGGGGCCGTCGAGGCGTTCAATCAGTGCGTGGAACTGGGTTTCGTCCTTATCGGAGAGATGTCCCATGGCCGGTTCTCGACAAACTTTGACCAAATAACGCTAACAGTAATCCGGCCGCCTGCTCAATCATGCTCGCCCGATTCCCACCGCTGCCGCCGCTCGCGGTGACGAACGTGCCGTCGGTCGCGATTCCCCAGCGCGTGCCATGCCGCCTGCTTGATCTGGCGCGGTCACGCCCGCACGCCGACACACGTCCTCTACCAAGCAAGTGACGCCACCCCATGGCGTCAAAGGGAGCTGAGCCATGTCGATGAACGTCCTGCGCCTGACCACCACGGAAGCCTCGCCGATCGAGGCGTTCGTGGCCTGTGCCCACCAGATGCTCGACCCGGACACCCCGGAGGCGGCGCGCCGCGCCATGGAGCCCCGCCTGGTGGCCTTGTTGCCCGCCCTGCGCGCCCTGGGGGTGTTCGAATTGTTCGAATTGCGGCATCCCGCCCTGCGAACGTGGGTGGAGGACGAGATTCGGGAGGGGGCAACTCGTTGAGAGGCCAAAAATTGACCTGGCAAAATGTAAGAAGAATATATTTGCCTTGACAATTATTATTTCGGCAATAGAATTGCCGTCCCATGAGCCCCTCCAACCC
>NZ_QAVX01000004.1:0-54179 GCF_003121485.1 Dyella sp. C11
CCTCCGCCGGGCAGCAGCATCAGCACGCCACCGATCAGCGCGCCGAAGATGCCCGCGCCCAGCGACGCTGCCAGCAGCCACACCAATCCACCGGTAAGTGCCGCACCCAACGGCGTACGCAACCACACCGTAGTACGGCCGAAGATGCTGCGCAGGAAGAACGCGACGAATACACCGATCAGCAACACGTGTCCGAAATCAACGCCATGCCGACGTTCGCGATTGCCGCTCTCCACCGGCGGCGGCAATGGTTCGCCATTGACGAGTTGCGTGAGCGCGCCCATGGCATCGCTGATGCCGCCGAAATAATCGTTGGTGCGGAATTTCGGTGCGATGTATTCGCGGATGATGCGCGCCGTGGCGGCATCCGGCACGGCACCTTCCAGGCCGTAGCCCACTTCGATGCGCACGCGGCGATCGTTCTTCGCCACCAGCAACAGCAAGCCATCGTCGGTGCCTTTGCGCCCGATCTTGTTGGCTTCGGCTACCGCCAGCGAATACTCGGCGATGTCCTGCGGCTCGGTGGTGGGCACCATCAGCACGACCAGCTGCGCGCCCTTGGTTTTTTCAAGCGACACCAGCTGTGCATCGAGCTGGTCGACCTGCTGCGGCGTCAGCGTACCGGTGAGGTCAGTGACGTGCCGTGTGAGCGTAGGAACGGCTTCATCGGCATGCAGCAGCACCAGCGGCAGCAGGGCCACCGCCAGCACCAGCAGCAGGCGCGCTACGCGCCGCATCACGTCAGTGCGCCGAGGCAGCAGGCGCCGGGCTGCCGAAATCCACCGTCGGCGCCGTGGAAATGGCCTTCTCGTTCTCGACCGAGAAGTTCGGCTTCACCTGGTAACCGAACATCTTCGCGGTCAGGTTGTTCGGGAACGTGCGGATCAGCGTGTTGTATTCCTGCACCGACTGGATGTAGCGATTGCGCGCCACGGTGATGCGGTTCTCGGTGCCTTCCAGCTGCGCCTGCAGGTTCTGGAACAAACCGTCAGCCTTGAGGTTGGGGTAGTTCTCGCTGACCACCATCAGGCGCGACAGCGCGCTGGACAGTTCACCCTGCGCCGCCTGGAACTGCTTGAGCTTTTCCGGGTTGTTCAAATCGTCGGCGGTGATCTGCGCACTGCCGACCTTCGCGCGCGCATTGGTGACTTCGGTAAGCACGCGCTCTTCATGCTGGGCATAACCCTTCACCGTGTTGACCAGGTTCGGCACGAGGTCGGCGCGGCGCTGGTACTGGTTGAGCACCTCGGACCATTGCTGTTTCACCACCTCGTCCTGTTTCTGGATGGCGTTGTATCCGCAGCCCGACAGGCCGGTGACGACCAGCAACAAGGCAAGGGCACGAAGAAGTTTCATGGGGGAGCTCCAGTCCGGTGGAGGTGCCATTGCAGCACCGGGCGGGTAACGGCGCAATCAAGAGCGCCTTCACCGCAGCATGACAGAAGCGGATTACCATCACTGGCACCGGAGGAGCGGTTCCGGTCATAGCGACGTTGCACCCGGCCATCGTAGGAGACGAGCGCCATGCAGCACATGATTCGCGGGGGCCTGCTGGCCCTGATCTTCGCCTGCTGTAGCACCGTGCAGGCTGCCGACGCCACGATGGACGACCCACTGTCCCAGCATGTGCTGGCAGCCATGAGCCGCACCACGACCTGGGGCCACCCCGACCAGATGGGCGAGTTTGCCGGCATGCGCTATTACGCCGACCACAACTACGCCAAGGCCATGAAGTGGTTCCTGGAAGGCGCACGCTATGCGGACAAGCTTTCGCAGCTCAGCATCGGGCTGATGTACCTCAACGGCGAGGGCGTCGACAAAGATCCCGTGACCGCCTATGCGTGGGTCGCCATTGCCGCCGAACGCCAGTACCCGCAATTCGTTGCCACCCGCGACGCTATCTGGGACCAGTTGGACGATGCCCAGCGCCAGCGCGCGAAGACCATCTACGACACGCTTTACGCCACCTACGGGGACACTGTTGCCAAGGCGCGCATGACGCATGCGTTGCGCATGGCGCGCCTGGACACGATGGATTTCTATCTGGGCTCCGAAGTGGACACCATCAGCGCCGGCGGCCCTGCCGGGGCATGCGCCGCGCCCACTATTGAAGGCGCGCCCGTCATCGGCTGCAGCACGCGCGACTATTACGCCGCCTGGCGCTGGAGGCCGAACAAGTACTTCGAGACGCGCGATGCGCTGTGGACCGGTACGGTGTCGGTCGGCGACGCCGAGCAGGTCAAGGACAACAAGTCAGGGCACTGAGCAATGGTGGGCCTCAGGCCCAGTGCGGCCACAGGATGAGGCCCCAGCTCAACGCCGTCAGCGCCAGCAGCAGGAACACGGCAGCCGAACCCATGTCCTTGGCGCGGCCTGCCAGTTCGTGGAATTCCGGGCTGACCTTGTCCACCACCGCTTCCACCGCCGAATTGAGCAACTCGGCCGACAGCACCAGCACCGGCGGAACGATCAGCGCGATCTTCTCCAGCGGACCGTTGCCCAGCCACAAGCCCAGCGGCACCAGCACCACGGCGATGCACACTTCCAGCCGGAACGAGGCCTCGTGGCGCCAGCCAGCCTGCAGCCCCTTCATGGACCACTTGAAGGCATTCCAGATTTGCCGGGGGCCGCGAAAACCGGTAGCCGCCATGGTGTCACCCTCTGTGAGATCGCGGTCGCGCCGCACCCGCGCGCTGCGGGCATAAGCGCGCGATTTTGCCACATCCCTGACCGCCCCGCCGGGTCGCAGGTTCCTGTATGCGGCAGCGCAACGTCGCCTGAATGAATGTTGGGTTACCCTTGCCCACTTTGTGACCCGATTCCGGGTTGCGCGAGCCGGCCGCCGCAGGGCGGCCGTTGTTTGAACCGCAGTACGGACAATTGAATGGCAACCCAGAATCCACCGGTCTCGCAGACCCGCTCGTTCAGCACCGTGTTCCTGATCGAGATGTGGGAGCGCTTTGGCTTCTACGGCATGCAGGTGCTCATGGTCACCTACATGATGAAGAAGCTTGGCTTCATCGACACCAAGGCCAACCTTGTATGGGGCGCGGCCGCCGCGCTGATCTATGCAACCCCCGCCATCGGCGGCTGGGTCGGCGACAAGCTGATCGGCACCCGTCGCACCATGGTCACCGGCGCGATCGTGCTGACGCTGGGCTACGCGATGCTGTGGATTCCTTCGGACAACCCCACGCTGCTGTATTGCGCGCTGGGCGTGATCATCGTCGGCAATGGTTTCTTCAAGCCCAACGCGGGCAACCTCGTGCGCAAGATCTACGAGGGCGACGACGTGCGCATCGACAGCGCATTCACCATCTACTACATGGCGGTGAACGTGGGTTCGATGGTCTCCATGACCGCCACGCCGTGGATTCGCAACTACGTGGGCGAGCACTATGGCGATGCCATGGGCTGGCACACCGCATTCGGCGCCTGCGCCGTCGGCCTGGTCCTGGGCTTGCTCAACTACTCCTTCATGAGCCGCACGCTGGCCCATATCGGCTCGCCTGCCGATGAGCAGCCGGTCAAGTTCGGCCGCGTGCTGTCCCTGGTGGGTGCATCGCTGGTGATGGTGGTGGTCGCCGCCTTCATCCTGCAGAGCCTGCTGGCCGCGAAGATCTGCGTGTATCTCGCCGGCCTGGTGATCCTGTACATCTTCGGTCACCTGATCCGCAACGCTGAAAAGAGTGAGCGCGCCGGCCTCATCGCCGCACTGGTGCTGACGGTGCAGACCATCTTCTTCTTCATCTTCTACGCGCAGATGGCGACCTCGCTGAACCTGTTCGCACAGAAGAACGTGAACCTCTCCTTCGATGTGTTCGGCATCCACCTGTTCAACTGGATTCCCGAGCAGTACCAGAACCTCAATGCGATCTGGATCGTGATCCTCAGCCCGGTGCTGGTGGCGATCTACAACGGCCTCGGCCGCGTGGGCAAGGACCCGTCGGTGGCCTTCAAGTTCGCTCTCGGCTTTGCTGCCGTGGCGCTTGGCTTCTTCATGTACGGCTTCGGTGCGATGGGCGCCGTGGACGGCCAGGTGTCGTCCTGGACCATGATCTGGGGCTACGGCTTCTATTCGCTGGGCGAACTGCTGGTGAGCGGCCTGGGCCTGGCGATGATCGCCCGCTATGTGCCGGCCCGCATGGGCGGCTTCATGATGGGCGCGTACTACGTCGCCGTCGGCATCTCGCAGTACCTAGGCAGCGTGGTGGCCAACCTCGCCGCCATGCCGGAAAACATCAGCAGCCCGGTCGAATCGCTGAACATCTACGTGAGCCTGTTCAACAAGCTCGGCTTTGTGGGCGTAGCCTGCACGGTGATCGCCGTGGTCATGCTGCCGCTGATGAACCGCCTCTCGCGCAGCCACTCCGAAGCGCATACGCCGCTTCCTGCCGTGCACAGCGAAGAAGTCTGATCCACACCACTCGCCCCGCTCGTCGGGGCGAGTTTTTTTGGGCCGGGTCCCCGGTCCATAGTGACGCACCGGCCTTCCATGCGACCGGTGCGCCGACGTAAACCGGCTACCATCCGGCCATGAAACGTCCTTCCACGCAGCAACGCATCGGGCCCCGCACCCTCTTTCGCAGTCTTGCGTGGCTACGCATCTGCGCCATCGCGGGTCAGAGCACGGCCGTGCTGGTGTGCGCGCTGTGGATGCGCATGGACATCCCGCTGCTGCCGCTCATGGTCGGCATCGGACTGCTCGCCGTGTTCGCCGTGTTCGCGGCGTGGCGACTCAACCAACCGTGGCCCATTCGCCAATGGGAAACGATTCTGCACGTGGGCGTGGACACGCTGGTGCTCGGCTACCTGCTGCACTTCACCGGCGGTGCCAGCAATCCGTTCATTACGCTGCTGTTGATTCCCATCGCGCTGAGCGCCGCCGCACTGACGGTCAATGCCGTTCTGGCGGTGTCCGCACTGGTGGGCGCCGCCTACGTGGTGCTGCTGTTCTGGTACGTGCCGCTGCCGCTATCCATGTATTCCACCAACGGGTTTTCGCTGCACGTGCTCGGCATGGGCGTGAACTTCCTGATCATGGCCGTGCTGCTCGGCTTCTTCATCAATCGCCTTGCCCGCGCCGTGCGTCTGCAGCAACTGGAAGTGGCGCGCGTGCGCGAACGCGCCTTGCGTGACGAAGGCATTCTCGCCATTGCCACGCAGGCGGCAGGCGCCGCCCACGAATTGAACACGCCGCTCTCCACCATGCGCACCTTGCTGCCGGAGCTTCGCCGCGAACACGTCAGCGATACCGCGCTGGCGGAAGACCTGGAGTTGCTCGAAGGACAGGTGGATCGCTGCCGCACCATCCTTCGCGAGATGGTGGCCTTCGGCAAGGCGCAGCTTTCGCAGGAACCCGAACTGCTCACCGTCGACAGCTTCATCCATGGCTGTCTTGAGCGCTTCCAGCTGCTGCGACCGGAAGCGGACCTTGCGCTGGCGCTGGATCAGGAAGCGGCGCGCACCGTGCTCCGCACGCCACCGGGCCTGCGCCACGCCCTGCTCAACCTGTTGAACAACGCCGCCGATGCCTCCGCCTTGAATCAATCACAGGCCGTGGCGCTCACCGTGCGGCGCGATGGCGGCTGGCTGGAACTGATCGTGACCGACCACGGCCCTGGCTTTGCCGATCCCACGGGGGAGTTGTCCGAACTGGGACGATCCGGCAAGCAGACCGGCCTGGGCATCGGACTGGCGCTGGCCGAGGCCACCGCCGAGCGACTTGATGGCGAAATCATCGCCTTCAACACCGGGCACGGCGCCCAGATGCGCCTGCGCCTGCCGCTTGCGGTAATCGCCGCGCCATAATCCTGCGGCGTCGAACCCCTGTGGCACATGGCCACATGGGCATGCATTGTCGCAGCGAGGAAAATGGACGCGTCGGCACTGCGCCGAGGAGAAACACCGATGAGCGAACAACAGCTACTTATCGTCGACGACGACGCTACCTTTGCCCGCGTGCTGGCACGTGCACTCAGCTCGCGCGGCTTTGAAGTCATCACCGCCAGCAACGCCGACGAGGCGCGCGCACTCACCCGCCGCCATCAGCCGCGCTATTGCGTGCTGGACCTGAAACTGGGCGACGAAAACGGCCTTCGCCTGATCCCCGAACTGCAGGCACTGGTCCCCGAGATCCGCGTATTGCTGCTGACTGGTTACGCATCCATTGCCACCGCCGTGGAAGCCATCAAGCGCGGTGCGCACGATTACCTCGCCAAGCCGGTGGACGCCGACGCCGTGGTGCGCGCCCTGCTGGATGGCGACACCCATGTCAGCGAAGACGACGTGATCGACGCGCCGGAAGCACCGCTGGCGCTGCGTCGCCTGGAGTGGGAACACATCCAGCGCGTGCTCACCGAATGCGATGGCAACATTTCCGAAACGGCACGCCGCCTGGGCATGCATCGCCGCACGTTGCAGCGCAAATTGAGCAAGCATCCGGTGCGCGAGCGGCCGGAAAACGAAGAGTAACGCGCCGAGAATTCCTGAAGGGCGTCCTACCCCTCACTGTCATTCCGGCGAAGGTCGGTGGCGCCCTTCAACAGCCGCAGGGCTGGTCATGCAGCGACTTTGCGTGCGTCTGGAAAGGCACTGGATTCCGGCCTTCGCCGGAATGACGGTGAGGGCGAATGGCTCTGACGAACTGCATCGACGCACGAAGAACGAAGAACGAAACACGAAGCACGGGCCACGACCTCAGCCTGGCGCCAGTTTTCTCGCCATTACGGCGGGGGTGCGGAAGCCGCATCCGCCGGCAGCGGCTCGGCCGTACCGTCGCTCTCGTCGCCATAAATCGCCACATGCGGCACGCCGTCGGCGCCGATCCATCCGCGATACATGCCATCCGTATTGAAAGGCATGCTGACGGTGCCGTTGGCATCCAGTGCAATGGCACCGCCATTGCCGCCCATCGACGGAATTTCCTGGTTGATCACCTCGGCCGCCGCGCGGCGCAGCGGCACGCGCATCTGTGTCACGCGCATGCAGATCTCATGCGCGGCGACGGTGCGGATGTAGAACTCGCCCCACCCCGTGCCGGACACGGCGCAGCCGGAATTGGCATACGTGCCGGCGCCGATCAGCGGCGAATCGCCAACGCGGCCCCAGCGCTTGTCGTTCATGCCACCGGTGGACGTGCCAGCGGCCAGGTGTCCTTGCGCATCGAGCGCCACCGCACCCACGGTGCCGAAGTGTTTGGCCGTCTCGGCGTCCGTGTGCTTTTCATCGTTGGCGTCTTCCTTCAGCGCCTTCTGCAACTGTTGCCAGCGCTCTTCGGTGCGGAAGTACGAGGGATCGACCAGCGTCACGCCCACTTGCTTGGCGAATTCCTCGGCGCCATCGCCCACCAGCATGACGTGCTGCGATTTCTCCATCACTGCGCGCGCCAGCAGGATGGGGTTCTTCACCCGGTGCACGCCTGCAATGGAACCGGCTTCAAGATTGGCGCCGTCCATGATGGCGGCATCCATTTCGTTCTTGCCGTCGTGCGTGAACACCGAGCCCTTGCCCGCGTTGAAGTTGGGGTCGTCTTCCAGCACCGTGATGGCGGCGGACACCGCATCCACCGCCGTCTTGCCCGATTTCAGCTGCGCGTAGCCGCTTTGCAGCGCCTGCGTGAGCGCTGCGCGCACGGCCTTTTCCTTGGCCGGACTCATTTCGCGCTTGATCACGCCCGCCCCACCGTGGATCACCAGTACCGGCGACGCAGCGTGGCTCACGGACGCCATCCCCAGTGCCGCAACGACAGCGGCAAGACGACTCAACTTCACGGACGGTACTCCCCACAACGTTGGCGGGGAGTATAGCCAGCGCTCCTGACGAGACGCTGCCGTATGGCGGCGTATTCAGGCGCAGCCGGGCGTCGCGATCACATCCAGCTTCACCGTGTGATCCGCAGGATGGTCGCCACCGATCTTTTCGCCCACCTGGATCGTGGCAGCCTGCCCCGGGAACGAATGCAGTTTGGGATGGATCGGTTCCCGGATGATGCCGCCCTGCAGATCGCTCTGGATTTCCACCTGGCCGCCAGCAACGGGCTGCAGGCTGATCTCACCCTGCACAGGCGGATGCGCTGCGTCTTGCACATGGCTGAAGCGGTAAGGCTCATTCTTTCGCAGACAGATCTTCGCGGCCTTGTCGACCTGTTCGCCATTAATGGAAAGCACCATGTCGAAGGTGAAGCGATCGACCGACATCAGATCCGCCGTGGTTTTCCCGGGAGCATTCGGCAGGTAGCTGCACGACGCAGCCAGTTGCTTCACATCGGGGATATCCGGGCTGTAGCACGACCAACCCACATTGCCGATTTGCGCAACCGGATGCATCTCAAGATCCAGGTGTCCTGCCACCGCGCCGTGCTTGTCGGCAAGCGTCAACAGAATATGGCCGCCTTCCTCAACCTCGAGTCGCTTGATGGCAGCACCGAATGCACCACTGTCCGGCGCTGGCAAACCGAGCGCCGCGTTGCTCGCCGGGTTGCCCGCGGGACGACTGGTGGATGCACCCAACGCATCCTGTGCCGAGCGCGCGTCCCGCAACGCGTTCGTCACCACGTCCTTGTCTGGACGATAGAGACCCGTGTCCTGCCCCGTGGCCGCGTATACCACCGCAGATAGCGCCGTGGCCAACAAACCCAGGCTGATGCGACCGGTCAAACGCCGGGCGCGGCCCGGTTGAATCCGCTTCAACATGACAATTCTCTCCGTGATGGGATGTCGAGACGACCAACTGCAACCCACGGGCAACAACGCGCCCGTGGTCTGTGTCTTGAGCATGGCGCGGGCGTAGATGGCCCGCGGCACATCGTTCGCGTGGAGCACGGCGGCATCGCACGCCAGTTCCAGATCCTGTCGCAGCGCCCGCAATCCCCACCATGCCATGGGGTGAAACCAGAACAACGACGCGACGACCTGGCCGACAAGGCACCACCAGCCATCGCGGCGATACGCGTGGGTTGCCTCGTGCGCGAGAATCAGCGCGCGCTCGACCGATTCATAACGGCTCTCGAAATCCGCAGGAAGCACGATGCGCGGACGCCAGGCACCCACCAGCGCAGGCCCCATGTCCACGCGCGTGGCCTGCAGCACGGGCCACGGCAACGCTGCCGCGGGAACCGGCTTCGCATCGCGCAGTCCCCGCCGATAGCGCCACTGCATCATGGCAGCCACCAACGAAACACCTGCTGCGCCGACAGCCCAGGCCATGACCAGGAACCACGAAAGACCGCCGCCATGCGTGGGCGCGGACGTGACATCCATCAACGGCCCCGGCGTGGTGGTGATCCGGAGCACCACCGGCGGAAGCGTCGCCAGCGGTGTTGCCGCGATGTGCGGCAGGCAAGCAGCGATCACCGCCAACGGTGGCACCACCCACAGCAATACGGCGAGTTGCGCGCCGAACACGCGGCGGCATGCATGTCGGAGCAACGCCACCACGCCCACGCCCAGCGTAAATGCCAGCGACGCCAGCCAGGCGAAGGACAGCCAGTCAGGATTGCTCATCGTCGAGCTCCTGCAACAGCTTCTTGAGTTCGGCGATGTCCTTCTTCGACAGCTTCCGCTGCTCGGAGAAGTGCGCCACCAGGGGCGCCACGCGCCCACCGAACAGGCGATCGAGCAGTCCCTTGCTCTCCTGCGAGACGTATTGCTCGCGGGTAAGACGCGGTGCGTAGAGATAGCGCCGGCCATCGCGCTCGGCCTTCACCGCCTTCTTCTTGAGCAGGCGGTTGAGCAGCGATTTCACGGTGCCCTCCTGCCAGCCCTGTTGCGGGCCGACTTCCGCGAGGATGTCCTCGGCACTGCGTGGCGAGGAACGCCACAGCACATCCATGATGATCGCTTCCGCTTCGCTCACTGCCATGGCATCACCGTTTACGCCTGTAATTGAAATTAATGTTTACATGCGTAATCGATAACCGTCAAGCCTGTCGCGACACGCCAGCCACTGGCCGGCGACCGGGACAGGAATGGCGTCAGAACACCGTTTCCGGACCTTGCGACCTTCGTACAGCATGAGCGGTCACCATTCCGTCGTATCCTTGGCAGCTGGCTCTCCCCTGCAAGAAGGCATCGCAATGGACAAGGTTTATGCAAGCGCGGCGCAAGCCCTCGACGGCCTGCTGTTCGACGAGATGACGATCGCCGCCGGCGGCTTCGGCCTCTGCGGCATTCCCGAGAACCTCATCGGCGCGCTGCTCGCCGCTGGCACGAAGGGACTCACCATCGTCGGCAACAACGCCGGCGTGGACGATTTCGGCATGGGTCCGTTGCTCAAGACGCGCCAGGTCAAGCGCGTGTATGCCTCGTACGTGGGCGAGAACAAGGAATTCGAACGCCAGGTGCTGGCTGGTGAGCTGGAACTTCACCTGGTGCCGCAGGGCACGCTGGCCGAGAAGTTGCGCGCCGGTGGCGCAGGCATCCCGGGCTTCTACACGCGTACCGCCTTCGGCACCAAGCTGGCCGAAGGCAAGGAAACCAAGGTCTTCGAC
Organism: Dyella sp. C11; assembly: GCF_003121485.1. Classification (GTDB taxonomy): domain Bacteria; phylum Pseudomonadota; class Gammaproteobacteria; order Xanthomonadales; family Rhodanobacteraceae; genus Dyella. The sequence goes on from NZ_QAVX01000004.1 coordinate 10,490, forward strand.
GGCAAGGAATATGTGCTCGAAGAAGCCATCCATGCCGACGTTTCCATCGTGAAGGCATGGAAGGGCGATCGCCTGGGCAACCTCGTGTTCCGCGAAACCGCGCGCAATTTCAACCCGATGATCGCCACCTGCGGCAAGGTCTGCGTGGCCGAAGTGGAAGAGCTGGTGGAAGTGGGTTCGCTCGACCCGAACAACGTCCACGTGCCGGGCATTTACGTCGACCGCATCATCAAGGGGCCGTCGTACGAAAAGCGCATCGAGTTCCGCACGGTGGCCGGCGCCAACACCGGCAAGGAAAGCCCCATCCGCACCGCGATGGCGCAGCGCGCCGCCAAGGAACTGCAGGATGGCTTCTATGTGAACCTCGGCATCGGCATCCCGACGCTGGTCGCCAATTACATTCCGCCGGGCATGGATGTCACGCTGCAGTCGGAAAACGGCCTGCTCGGCATTGGCCCGTTCCCGGATGACGCGAACGTCGATCCGGACCTGATCAACGCCGGCAAGCAGACCATCACCGCACTGCCCGGCTCGAGCTTCTTCTCCAGCGCCGAATCGTTCGCGATGATCCGCGGCGGTCACGTGGATCTCTCGATCCTCGGTGGCCTGGAAGTGTCCTGCACGGGCGACATCGCCAACTGGATGGTGCCTGGCAAGATGGTGAAGGGCCCGGGCGGCGCGATGGATCTGGTCAGTGGCGTGAAGCGCGTGGTGGTGCTGATGGAGCACACCGCGAAGGATGGCTCGCCCAAGATCAAGAGCCAGTGCGACCTGCCGCTCACCGGCAAGGAATGCGTGGACCTGATCATCACCGACCTGTGCGTGTTCTCGGTCGAGAAGGGCAAGGGCCTGACCCTGATCGAACTGCAGGAAGGCGTGAGCGTGGATGAGGTGAAGGCGAAGACGGGATGCGAGTTTGCGGTGAGTCCGTCGCTTAAGTCGTAAGCGACGCATCGCCCAGGTCAGCCAAACGATCGGGTTTTACCGTCATTCCGGCGTAGGCCGGAATCCAGCAACGCCAGTCCACGCTCTTCGCGTCAAAGGTGAAGACTGGTGCTCTGGATTCCGGCCTGCGCCGGAATGACGAATCAGAAAGGTAGCGTGCGATCAGCTTTCCAACTCGTCTCGCGCCTACGCCGCCAGCGGCGTGGATTCCGGAAAGCGTATACGCGCGATGTGCCAACGGCCCTCGCGCGTCTGCAACTCCAGCGGCCAGTGGAAGCGCTCGCTGATGCGTTGCGCGATGGCCAACTCGAACCCGTGGCGATTGGCGCTGCCCACGGTCGGTTCGCCACGATGGGTTACCGTCACCACGCCAGGCATCACCGTCACCACGATCGTGCCCCCTTCTGCCTGCTGGCACGCATTGCGTATCAACTGCCAGCACAGCACCGCGAATACGCGCGGCGAGCCATGCAGCACGAAGCGCGCAGGTTCTTCCAGCTCGACGGCGATCGGGCGTCCTTCGAGCATTTCCATCACATCGGGCAGTTCGTGACGGATCACGTCGTTGACGACGAAATCCTCTTCGGTAAGTCCGTTGTCCGATTCGCGCGCAAGAATCAGCAAGGCTTCGACCAGCGCTTCCATTTCGCGCGTGGATCGCTTGATGCGCTGCACGGAGCGTTGGCCGAACTCGCCCAATGCGGCATCGTCCGCCAGCATGTCGGCAGACATCTTGATGACGGTGAGCGGGCTGCGCAGCTCATGGCTGGCATCGCGCGTGAAGTTGCGCTCGCGCTGGTTGTAACCGGCGATGCGGTTGGCGAAACCGTAGAGGCTGCTGGCCAGGGTCGCCACGTCGGCGTCGGTGCGACGTGGCAGTTGATCGGGGCGCCAGCCGTCCAATCCCGACTGTTCGTCCCAGGCGCTCACTGCCTGCGCCAATCGGCTCACCGGCGCCCATTGCCGCCGCGCCGCCAGCCAGGACAGCACGCTGATGATCACAATGAGCGGCAGCACCGCACCCAGCGGTGCGACGTCATAGAAGCCCATCAGGCAAACGATCACGATGGCCAGCAGTTGCAAGCCAAAAATGATCGCCATGCGCCGATGGTACAGCCCGCGGCGGAACGCCCGCGCGGGCTGCGCGTTACCCCTGCTGGCCATAATCACTCATGCCAAGCCGATCAAGCCGGCTGCGAGGCCGTCGCAACCTCCGACTCGAGATCGGCAAGGCGATATCCAGCGGAGTGGATGGTGTGAAGCAGCGGGCGATCGAACGGTTTGTCGATGACCCGGCGCAGGTTATAGAGATGCGAACGCAGCGTGTCCGAATCGGGCAGCGTGTCGCCCCAGATTTCGCGCTCGATGTCGCGGCGACTGACCACGCGAGGCGATTCGCGCATCAGGATGGCCAGCAACTTCAGGCCGATCGGCGAGACGGTGAGCTCCTGGCCGCCGCGCACCAGTCGAAGCGTGGCCGTGTCCAGCGTCATGTCGCCCACGGTAAGGATTTCCGTGGACACCTGACGACGGTCGCGACGGATCAGCGCGCGCAGGCGTGCTTCCAGCTCGCGAACTTCGAAAGGCTTCACCAGGTAATCGTCGGCGCCGGCTTCCAGGCCCACAAGCTTGTCTTCCAGCGTGTCGCGGGCGGTGAGCATCAGCACCGGCGTGGACTTCTTGGCATCGCGACGCAGCTTGCGGCATACGTCCAGGCCATCCATGCCAGGCAACATCAGGTCGAGGACCACCACGTCATAGCTGTTGGAAACAGCCAAGTGCAGTCCGCTGACGCCATCGGCCGCGTAATCGACCGAATACCCCCGACGCTCCAGAAATTCGCCGACCATTTCTGCGATCTGGCGGTTGTCTTCGACCAGAAGGATCAGTCCTGCTTGTTCGTCGCGCGAGCTCATCCGTACCTCCTGAAGCTGACTTCACAAAGGTGAACAGCTAACGACCCGCGTCGTGAGGGTTGCGTGAAAGAACACCCGCCCGATTCACGCGCGGTTGTAATTATCCTCACGCTAACGCAACAGGGGCGCCAGTCCCTTCCACACGGTGTCCAGCACCATGGGCTCACCGGCGGCCACCGGGTGAAGGCCGTCCTCCTGCATCAGCTCCGGCTTGAGCGCCACGCCATCGAGCAGGAACGGCACCAGGGCCGTGCCCTTGGACTTGGCGAGGTCGGCATAAATGGCACGAAGCCCATCGCGATACTGCGGGCCGTAGTTCACCGGCAGTTCGATGCCCAGCAGCAGCACGCGTGCATGGGCTTTCTGGGCAGCGTCGATCATGGCCGCCAGGTTGTCCTTCAGCGGCGCCAGCGGCAAGCCGCGAAGGCCATCGTTGGCGCCCAATTCAATGATCAACACCGCCGGCTTCTCCTTCTCCAACAACGCGGGAAGGCGATTTCGACCACTCAACGACGTTTCGCCGCTGATGCTGGCATTGACCACCGTCCAACCCGGCTCCATCTTGGCCAGACGGTCGCCGAGCAGATGCACCCATCCGGCCTCGACCGGAATGTTGTGCGCGGCAGACAGCGAGTCGCCCAGCACGAGGACGGTTTTCGGCGGAGCCGCCTGCGCGGTGCCGGCGACGGCACCCCACAGCACGACCAGGCAGCAAAGGAAACGACGCATGAGTGGCAATGCCTCCGCAATATCCGGGAATCCGCAGGGCGCAAAAGGCGTCTTGCTGGACGCGGTCGATGTTAGCAAGTCGGTGCAAGGGCCCGAGGGCCGCCTGGACATCCTCACTGCGGTGTCGCTGCAAGTACGCGAAGGCGAGAGCTTCGCCATCGTCGGTGCATCGGGCTCGGGCAAGACCACCCTGCTCGGCTTGCTGGCCGGCCTGGACACGCCAAGCAGTGGGCACATTGCGCTGGATGGTCATGCGCTGGAACGCCTGGATGAGGAAGCACGTGCCGACCTGCGCCGCCGGCTTGTCGGCTTTGTATTCCAATCGTTCCATCTGCTGCCCGCCTTGACCGCCGAAGAAAACGTGATGCTGCCGCTGGAGCTCGAAGGGCGCGACGACGCCCGCGCACGCGCCCGGGAAGCGTTGGACGCCGTCGAGCTGTCGGCGCGACGCAGGCACTATCCCGCGCAGCTTTCCGGCGGCGAGCAACAGCGCGTGGCGATTGCGCGCGCTTTCGTGCACGCGCCACGCCTGCTTTTCGCGGACGAACCCACCGGCAACCTCGATCAACGCACGGGCCAGCACGTCAGCGACTTGTTGTTTTCGTTGAATCAGGAACACCACACCACACTGGTGCTGGTGACCCACGACCCGAAGCTCGCCGCACGTTGCGCGCGCCAGGTGACGCTGGACAACGGCCGTGTCGTCATCGCGCCGCGTGCAAGCGCAGCGGTGGCGCCATGAGCATTGCGAAGACCGATGTAACGAGGTATCGCGCATGCGGCTGCTGACGCTTTCCTTCCGCAGCCTGCGCCGAGAATGGCACCTGCCCGAACTGCGCACGCTGGGCGCGTCGCTGGTGCTGGCCGTGGTCGCGCTGGGTGTGGTCGCCACGCTGGCCGCGCGCATGGAACGCGGCGTACTCGCCAGCGCGGCGGAACTCATCGGCGGCGACCTGGGCATCAGTGCACCGCAATCGCTGCCGGCCAACTATGCCGACCAGGCGCGCGCCGACGGCCTGCAGGTGACGCAAGGCGCGAGCTTTCCCAGCGTGGCGTTCGCGCACGAACAGAGCCAACTGCTGGACGTGCTTGCCACCGACAACGCCTACCCACTGCGCGGCACGATGGAGCTGTCGCAGGGAAGCGGTGGCAGCGCAGTGGGTCACGGGCCGGGCGTCGGCACGGTGTATCTCGATCACCGCGCGCTGGTCGCATTGAACCTCAAGGTGGGCGACAGCCTGCAACTGGGTGGACGCGACCTGCGGATTGCCGCCGAACTGGTACGCCTGCCCGATGGTGGCGAACTGGTGGCCATGGCACCTCGCGCACTCATGAACATCGCTGATGCCGAACAGGCCGGCCTGCTGGGCGTGGGCAGCCGCGCCAGGCATCGCCTGCTGGTCGCGGGCCAACCTGCTCCGGTCTCGGATTGGCGCAACTGGGTGGAAGCGCAAACGCTGCCGCAAGGTGCGGAGCTGATTACGCCGGAACAGACGCAGGAACGGATGCGCAGTGCCTTCGACCGCGCCAGCGCCTTTCTGCGGCTGACCGCCCTGCTTTCCGCCTTGCTGGCTGGCGTTGCCATTGCGCTCGCCGCGCAGCGCTACGCACGCCGCAAGACGAACGAAGTGGCATTGCTGCGCGCACTCGGCACACCACGCCGGCAAGTGCTTGGCTTGCTGGTCGGAACTCTCGGCCTGCTCGCCGTGCCCTCCGTCATCGTGGGTGGATTGATCGCGCTGGGCTTGGCGCAGGTCACCTGGAGCTTCGCCAGCCAGCTGTTTTCCGCCATACCCACCACCTTGCCGCTGGGCCCGGCCACTGCCGCTGCGGTGATGGGCCTGGCGGTGCTCGCCGGCTTTTCCCTGCCGCCGCTGGCACGGCTTGCGGAAGTGCCGCCCGTCGCCGTCTTTCGCGAAAGCGCAGCGCGTCGCGTCCGCCGCTTCGACGCGCTTTACCTTGTTCCCGCGCTGGTCGCGCTGTTGCTCATCTGGAGCCAGAGCGGCTCGGCGAAGCTGGCCGGCATTCTTGCGGTAAGCCTGGTGGGCGTCGCCATTGTCGCCGCCCTGCTCTCGGCGTTGCTGTTGTGGATCGCGCGGCGCGTTGCCCCCGGTGCGCACCCTGCGCTGCGCCTTGGCCTGGCCGCGCTGGCACGACGCCGCGGCATGAGCCTTGTGCAGGCAACGGCGCTCAGCCTTGGCCTGGTGGCACTCTTGCTGCTGGCCATCGTCGCGCCTGCCATGCTGGAAGGCTGGCGCAGCGAACTGCCGTCCGACACGCCGAACTGGTTCGTGCTCAACCTGCAGGACGACCAGCGCGAAGGCTTTGAACAGGCGCTCACGCGCATCGGCGGCAACAAGCTCAACATGCTGCCGCTCGCCGTGGGCAAGCTCACCGCCATCAACGGCAAGCCCATCGACCAGATGCAGTTCAAGGACGAGCGCGCGAAGGACTGGGCGGATCGCCAACTGCGCCTCTCGTGGGCCAGTGAACTGCCACCTCGCAACCAGGTGATCGCCGGCGAATGGCACGGCGAACATCCGCCCGAGGCGGAAGTGTCCATCGATGTGATGTGGCGCGACATGTACGGCCTGAAAGTTGGCGACATGATGAGCTTCGACATCGGCGAAGGCACCATCAATGCGCGCGTGGGCAGCATCCGCAAAGTGGACTGGACTTCGTTCCGGGTGAACTTCTTCCTGTTGTTCGACCCGGCGCACGCAGCCTCGTTGCCGCACACGTGGATCGCCAGCTTCTACCTGCCGCGCGGTCATTCGGAGGATCTGGCACAGCTGTCCCGCGACTACAGCAATCTCAGCCTGATCGACGTGGACGCCATGCTCGATCGCGTGCGCGAGATCGTGAACCAGGTGAGCGGTGCCGTGCGCTGGGTACTGGGTTTCAGCCTGCTGGCCGGCGCACTGGTGCTTGCTGCGGCACTGGCCTCCAGTGCGCAGGAGCGTCGCCATGAAGCCGCGTTGCTGCGCACGCTCGGTGCGCGTCGCACGCAGCTGCGCATGGCGGCGGCCTGCGAATTCGGGCTGCTTGGACTGGTGGCGGGTCTTACCGCGGCCCTGGGTGCAGCGGGTACGGGTATATGGCTTGGGCATGCCATCTTCCATATCGAGCACTTCGTGCCGCCGATCGGATCGTTGCTGCTCGCCGCGTTCATTGCCGCGCTCGTGGTGATGGTGCTGGGACTCGCCGGCACGGCGCGCGTCAGCCGCACGTCGCCCATGCGCCTGCTAAGGGAAAGCTGAGTGCCACTCTGGATAAAACGCCTCGCGCACGAACGTCTTCTGCTCGGCTTCGGCCTGCTGGCCGTGGTGCTGGCCATTGTCGACCCGCAGCCTCTGGCAACCCATCAGCGCTGGCTGCAGGTGCCCACGCTCGCCGGCCTGCTGGGCCTGATGATCTGCATCCAGGGCATTCGCGACAGCGGTCTTGTGCAACACGCGGCGGCGGCGCTGGTGGAACGCGTGCATTCGCTGCGGGGCCTGGGCGTATTGCTGGTCTGCGCCACGGCGCTGCTGTCGATGGTACTGACCAACGACGTGAGCCTGTTTCTGCTCGTGCCGCTCACGGTGGCCATTGGCAGCATTTCCAACCTGCCGGTGATGCGCATGGTGGTGCTGGAAGCCCTGGCCGTAAACGCCGGCTCCACGCTCAGCCCCATCGGCAATCCGCAGAACCTGCTGCTGTGGCAGTACACGCATCTGCCGTTCCTGGAGTTCTTGCAAAAGATGCTGCCGACCTTCGGCACGATGTTCGTACTCGTGCTGCTGTTGACCGTCGTGTGGATGCCGCGTGGCCGCGTGATTCTTCATGCGAAGGATATCGACGGCCACCCCGTCTCGGTTGTGCAGGCCATGCTTTCCGTCGGTGCACTGGTCAGCATGGTGGTGATGATGGAGCACAACCATGCGGTGATCGGTGCGCTGCTGCTGTTCGTGCCGTTTGCGCTGCTTGAACAAAGCACCTTGCGTCGCGTCGACTGGCTGCTGCTGGCCACGTTCGCCGCGATTTTCCTGGGCCTGGGTCATTTCGCCGAACTCGCCGTCGTGCAGCGCGGGCTGGAAAGCCTCAACCTGGAAAATCCACTGACGCTGTATGCCAGCGGCATCGTGGCATCACAGCTGATCAGCAACGTGCCGGCCACCGTGCTGCTGTTGCGCCACGCACCCGATGCGATGGGGCTTGCCGTGGCGGTGAACGTCGGTGGTTTCGGCGTAGCCATCGGCTCGCTGGCCAACCTGATCGCGCTGCGCCTTGCAAAACAGCCGGGCGGTGCCCGGCTGCTGCATACGGTGTCCATACCGTTCCTGCTGGTATGCGCGCCGCTGGTTTACATGGTGTGGCGCTGGCTGGGGTGATCGCTGAATCGCGACGTCAGTCGTCGCGATCGTGCGGCACGCTCACCTTGCCCTTGATGCCCGAGTGGCTCACATCGCCGCTGCCCTTGGCGCCGAGCGTGAAATCGCCCTGCACGTCGTGCACGCCCAGGTCGCCCGAGCCCAAGGTATCCACGCGAACGCTGCCGCCCACGTTGCGGATGCCGATGTCGCCCGAACCAACACTGCCCACGCGCGCATCACCACGCACGCCGTTGATCTTCAGATCGCCGGAACCGACCGAGCCGGCATCCAGGCGGCCGACGTCATTCACGTCGATGTCGCCCGACCCCACGCTCAACGAGAACGGGCCCGAGATCTTGCTGACGTGCACGTCGCCTGAACCCACCTGCGTGCTCAGCTTCTGCAGGTTGCTGACCCACGCGTCACCCGAGCCGACATTGAGCACCACCGGGATTTGCGCGGGTACCTGCATGTCCAGCTTCAGGCCGGTGTAGCTGAAACCGAACGAGATGTGGGCGTGGCCCTGATTGCCAGCTTCCACGATCAGGCGATCGCCTTCGCGATGCTGGGTCACCGTCAGGTCGTCCAGCAGCTTGGGATCGGAGGCACAGGCCTTGCCCGTCACCGTGCCACCGGTGCCGGTGGTTCCGGATAGATGAAGGTCGTGACTGTGCAGTTCCACCTGCACTTCGCGCACGCCGGCAAGGTCGAGCGTGAGATTTCGCGGTGCCTGGTATTTGCATTCGTCCGCGGCGTGTGACGCCAGCGGGGCAAGCAGCAGGGCAGCGAGCATGAGACGGCGCATGGAAAGCTCCTTGTTGTGGGACCACCTTTGGATGGCGCTTCCCGCCAAAAGGTTTAGAGGCGTGGAGTGGATAAATCCGTCCACTCGTCAACGCAGGCCCGCAAACGGCGTTTGAGTTCTCACGAACCCCGTGGAGACCTCTCTGCCATGCAACGCAAGACACTGCTCGCCTCCGCCCTCGCCATGATGGTTGCCGGCGCGGCCACGCTCGTGATCGCGCAGGACGCCGCACCGCCGGCACCGACCAAGGGTGCAGCCGCCAAGCCCGCTCCTGCCGCCCGTGGTGGCGCACCCGACTTCATGGATGGTCCTGGTTTCGGGCCCGGCATGGGACGCCCCGGTTTCGGCGGCCCGGGCTTGGGTGGTCCGGGCATGGGTGCGCCGGAGTCACCGGTGATTGGTGACCTTGCGGCGCTTGAACGCCTCTATCGCGAAAGCGGGCGCACCAAGGAATTGCCGGCGCTGTACAACGACGTGCTGGCCAAGTCACAGGACCCGCGCGTACGCACCTACGTGTACCACCAGCTGGCGCGCGTGCAGTCCGCACCGGCCAATACGGACCAGGCCATTGCCACGCTGCGCAAGAGCCTGGATGAAAACCTGAGCAACGAGGCGAAGAAGCGCGCCGAGTTCGACAAGATGCGCAGCGATTGGGAACAGCGCCGCAACCAGGCGAAGCCCGCTCCCCAGTCCTGACCGGATAAGAAGAAAAACGGCACTGCCGTTAGGCAGCGCCTTGACCTGAGGCACGGGAACCCCAGAGCCCGTGCCTCCTTTTTTTGCACGCCTTGCCGCGATTCAGTCGGTGCTTTTGGCCCGCTGCCAGAGCGCTTCCTGGGACGCGAGATCATGCTCGGGCAACGGCTTCCCTTCGCTGCGCGCCATGTGCTCCATGGCGCGGAAACGACGCTCGAACTTGGCGTTGGCATGGCGCAACGCCTGCGAGAAATCCACGCCCGCATGGCGCGCCAGGTTCACCACCACGAACAACACGTCGCCAATTTCGTCCTGCAAACGCTGGATATCGCGGCCATTGGCAAACTCGGCGCGCACTTCGTCCACTTCTTCCAGCAGCTTGTCCAGCACCGGCTGTTCGTCCGGCCAATCGAAGCCCACTTTCGCGGCGCGAGCCTGCAGCTTCAGCGCACGCTTCCACTCGGGCAGGCCACGCGATACGCCCGCCAGCGCGCTGTCGGCGTGCGCGGCGCCCTTGGCGGCGCGCTCGGCAGCCTTGATGTCTTCCCAGCCCTGCTTCTGCGCTTCGATGTCGTCATAGCTCTCGTCCCCGAACACGTGGGGATGGCGACGCAGCATCTTGTCGCTGATGGCATGCGCCACATCGCCGAACTCGAACAGGTTCGCTTCTTTGGCCATCTGCGCGTGGAAGACCACCTGCAGCAGCAAGTCGCCCAGCTCGTCGCGCAGATCCGGCCAGTCCTTGCGATCGATGGCGTCGGCCACCTCGTACGCCTCTTCGATGGTGTACGGCGCGATGGTGGAGAAATCCTGCTTCACGTCCCACGGGCAACCGTTCTGCGGATCGCGCAGGCGCGCCATGATGGCGAGCAGGTCATCCATGCTGTGCTGCCGGGGTTCGCTCATGAAGCTTCCAGGTCGGCTGCCTGCAGCCGTGCCTTCCAGTCGATGGAGGCATCGCCGATGGCAATGAATTCGGGATTGATCAGCGATTCGCCACGGTTGTAGCGCAGCGGCTCACCGGCGAGATCGAGCACCGCGCCGCCGGCTTCTTCCAGCACGCTCTGCGCCGCTGCCGTATCCCACTCGCTGGTGGCGCCACGACGCAGATAGACATCCGCATCACCACGCGCCACTAGGCAGAATTTGAGCGACGAACCGAGCGGCATCGACGCGTAATCATCGCCAATCAGCTGACCCAGCAGCGCCGCGCCGGACGCACCGTGCGAACGGCTGCCGGCTACCGTTGCCGGCTGCGTCAGCTTGCGGGTGGTAATGCGCTGCCAGGCGTCGCCGGCTTGGCGCTGCATCCACGCGCCCTCACCCCGGGCCGCGGCGTAAAGCTCACCGGTGACCGGCGCCAGCACCACGCCAAGCACCGGCTGGTGGTTGTCGATCAGCGCGATGTTCACGGTGAACTCGCCGTTGCGCTTGATGAACTCGCGCGTGCCATCCAGCGGATCGACCAGCCAGTAACGGTCCCAATCGCGGCGCTGCGACCACGGCGCGGCGCGCGCTTCTTCGGAAATCACCGGCAGAACATCATCGAGCTTCGCGAGGCCCGCAGTAATCACGCGCTGCGCAGCGAGATCCGCTGCAGTCACCGGTGAATGATCCTGCTTGCGTTCCACTTCGAAATCTTCGCCGTAGACCACCAGGATGGCTTCGCCGGCATCGCGGGCAATCGCTGCAATCTGTTGCAGCAGCGTGGAGAAAGGTGCGTCGGTCATGTCGGGGAGAAACGGCCGGCAAGGTATTCGCGGGCCATGAAAAGAGCGGCGATGGATCGTCCTTCGGTCACATCGTCGCGGGCGACCAGCGTGTGCAGGTCGGCGAGTTTCCACGGAATCACTTCCAGTTCTTCCGGTTCGTCGCCCTGCAGCCGCTCGGGATACAGATCCTGGGCCAGCACGACATGCGCCATGTGCGTCATGTACGAAGGAGACAGCGAGAGGTTGTGCAGGATCTTGAGCTTGTGCGCGCCGTAGCCGATCTCTTCCTTGAGCTCGCGATCGGCGCCCTGCTCCACCGTTTCGTCGCGATCCAGGCGCCCCTTGGGCAGGCCCAGTTCATAGCGCCCCACGCCTGCGCCGTATTCGCGCACCAGCAGCACGGTTTCGTCGTCGATCATCGGCACGATGATGACGGCACCGAGCCCACTGCCCTTCAACCGCTCGTAGGTGCGGCGCTCGCCGTTGGAAAATTCGAGGTCGAGCTGCTCGACGCGGAGAAAGCTGCTGTCGTGCACGTCCCGGGTGGCATGGATGATGGGAGGCTTTGGCATCGTTCGATTGTAGCGCGGGCGTCAGCGACGCGCCGGAACGGCATGGCCGCGGCCGGCAAAGGCCGCCCAGACCAGCAAGCCGAACACGATCGCATGCAGCAGGCTGCTCAGCACGCCCCAGATCACCATGAGGTGCTGGATGCTGGAAATGCCCTCGCTGTGCATCGTCTGGGGCACATACCGGCCGGTCATGGCCGCCGCGGCGAACATCAGCAGAATTTCCAGGACGCAGGCCACGATCATCAGCACTGCCGACTGGCGCGCCCGCGGCCAGAACAGTGCCGCCATCACGATGCCGACAATCGCCGCGACAAACATCGGCGAGCTGCCCAGGAGAATGCTGTAAACCGGGATCAACGCTTCCATGAAGGTTCCTCAGACAGCCGCTGAAAGGCGTTCGAGCGCCCGCGCGTGAATGGCCGGCGTACCCGCCAGCACGCTGGTGGTGTCGAGCGTGAGCGCACCGCCATGGATATCCGTGAACGTGCCACCCGCCTCGCGCACGATCACCGCCAACGCGGCCACGTCGAGAATGTTCACGTCCGACTCGATCACCAGGTCCAGGCTGCCACGCGCCAGCAGGTGGTAGTGGCAGAAATCGCCGTAGCCACGAATGCGGTTGCTGTCGCGGATCATCGCGCCCAGGGCCTGCCAGCGCGCGTCCTTCGTGAGTGTCTTGATGTTGCCGGTGGAGATGGATGCCTGCGCCATGTCACGGGTGGCAGCCACGTTCACGCGTTCACCATCGAACCATGTGCCACCACCCGCACTCGCCCACATGGACTCACCGTAGACCGGCGCATGGGATACGCCAAGCACCAGCTCGCCGCGATGCATCAGTGCGATCTGCGTGGAGAAGAACGGCGTGCGTCGCACGAAACTCTTGGTGCCATCGAGTGGGTCCACCATCCACATCAGGTCATGGGTGCCCGCGTCGCGACCGAATTCCTCGCCGTAGATGGCGGCCTGCGGCAGCGCCTTGTGCAGGATCTCGCGAATGGCGAGTTCGGCTTCGCGATCGGCCACGGTCACTGGTGTGTCGTCGCTTTTCAGCTCCACCGCCACGCCCTTGCGCCAGTAGTGGCGAATCACCACGGCAGCAGCCTGTGCGGCATCGCGCGCCGCATCCAGCGCCTTGGACAGGTCCAGTTCGCTCATCGTTTTTCCCCATGGATTGCGGCGGCAAGACCGCCACTGTAGTTGATGTGCGTGACGCCATCGGTATCCACGCTACCGAAGCCTGCCAACCAGCGTTCGAGCATGGGATCACGATGGCGTGGTGCGACGACGGCCATGAAGCGACGCGCGAGCGGACTCAGCTGCAAGCGTCCGTCCACACGCAGTGGCCCTTTGCCATCGTCCTGCACGTGCCCTTCGATGACGCCATTGGTGGCGCGCAGATCGGCGCGCTGGCCGCCCAGTAGCAGATTGCCCTGTTGTGGCAACAGCAGGACGGCGTCATCCCATTGCACGCGTGCGTCGAGTGTCCATGGCCAACCGCCTTGCAGCTCGATGCGCCCAGCCGTGACACGCAGCGTGCCGCGCGGCCATCCTCCAAGCACCACGGGGCCCGAACCCAATACACCGAGATCGATGCGCATTTGGACGTCCGTCCAGGTCGCGTCGGTCGCTTTGCCGCCGGTCATGCGGCCGGCGAAATCAACGCGCGGGCCATGCAGTTCCACATGCAACCGATTGTCGCCCAGCAAGGCGAAACGGGAGAGTTGCCATTGCAGCGCTCCCAGGTCTTCGCCTTTGGCGGACAACACGTGGGCGGCCTTGCCGTCCCATACCAGGCCACTGACGTCCTGCAATTGAACGCCGCCCAGGCGCGATTCCAGCCAGGGCATGGCCCAGCGCGCGGGCAGGAACCAAAGCAGCGCAAAAGCGACGAAAAGCAGCGCCACCAGGGCAATAAGCGGGGTACGCCAGACCTTCAAATCGACTCCCAGACTTGAGCGAGCATGCTGGAACCACCGATCATAGCCGGATGAACACTCTCCCCGCTGCCGACGCGCTGGTGCGTCGCGACCTGAGCCTGCTGTGGCACCCCTGCACGCAGATGCACGACCACCAGACGGTACCCATGGTGCCCATTGCGCGCGGCGAAGGCGCGTGGCTCATCGACACACAAGGCCGCCGTTACCTCGATGGCATCAGTTCGTGGTGGACCAATATCTTCGGCCACGCCAATCCACGCCTGGTAGCGGCTCTCGCGGAACAGGCCAACACGCTGGAGCACGTGATTTTCGCGGGCTTCACGCATGAGCCCGCCGTGGCCCTGGCCGAGGAACTGGTCCGCGTGACGCCACCGGGCCTGGATCGCGTATTCCTTGCCGACAACGGCTCGGCGGCCATTGAAGTGGCGCTGAAGATGAGCTTCCACTATTGGCTTAATCAGGGGCATGGCGAGAAGACGCGTTTCATCGCGCTCACCGGCAGCTATCACGGTGAAACGCTGGGTGCGCTTTCGGTGAGCGACGTGGCGCTCTACCGCAAGACGTATGCGCCGTTGCTGCTTACGCCGATCCTGGCGCCATCTGCCGATACCTACGAGGCGCAGCCCGGTGAAAGTGCGACCGAGGTTGCCGCCCGGCGCCTGGAAGAACTGCGCCAGTTGCTGGAACAACACGCACACGAAGTATGTGCAGTGATTGTCGAGCCGCTGGTGCAGTGCGCGGGCGGCATGCGCATGTATCACCCGGACTATCTCGCCGGCTTGCGTCGCCTGTGCGACGCGTACAACGTGCATTTCATCGCCGACGAAATCGCCGTGGGCTTTGGGCGCACGGGCACGCTGTTCGCTTGCGAACAGGCAGATGTGTCACCCGATTTCATGTGTTTGTCCAAAGGTCTTACAGGTGGTTTTCTGCCACTGTCGGCGGTGCTTACGACCATGCAGGTGTATGAGGCCTTCTACGCGGAGTACAGCGCAGGCAAGGCATTTCTGCATTCGCACAGCTATACGGGCAATCCGCTGGCGTGTCGCGTGGCGCTGGAAACGCTGCGCATCTTCCGCGACGAACCGGTGCTGGAGCGCAATCAAATCTTGTCCGCACACCTGGCCAAGCGCCTGGCGCCGCTGCGTGATCATCCAAACGTGGCCGATGTACGCCAGACCGGCATGATCGCCGCAGTGGAACTGGTGGCGGACAAGGCAACCCGCACGCCGTTCCCGTCAACGGACCGGCGTGGGCTGCGCGTGTATTTGCACGGCCTGGAACACGGCGCCCTGCTGCGACCGCTGGGCGACGTGATCTATTTCATGCCGCCCTACGTGGTCACCACCGACGAGATCGACCATCTGGTCGACACCGCTATCGCCGGCATGGAACGCGCAGTCGCCTAGTGACCGCCGCTTACCGTGATGCTCGGGTCCAGCTGTTGCAGCGCGGGCCCCAGCGTCGGCGAGCCGGTGTTGCGGATGTCCTGGCTGCTGTAGCTGCGACCTGCGACTGGCAGGCAGGTACCGGGTTTCGCCGGAATCAGGCTGCCGGTGGTTTGCAGGCAATTGCGGTTGCCAGGCTTGAGCGGCGTGCGTGACGCATCGGGGTTGGCCTGGGTCGCGGTGTCCTGCTGGGCCGACTGAACCGTGGCGCCCGACACGGCGGACGTCTGCTGGGCCCATGCAAGCGGCGCGAGACCCAACGCCAGGCCAAGAACAAGCAATGATTTGGTGAGCATGATCCACCTCCGGGGAGTGAGGGATACCTGACATGCTGCTCCGCGGCCTGCCCGTCCGCAAATGCTGCTCCGACAGCATCTCCCGGGCGTTCAGCTAACCGGCCGCAAGCCGCATGGGACGGCCTCCGGCCGGTCCGCTATGCTTTTGTTTTCCGCATTCCAAGAACGCTTCATGCGCACGATCCGCATACATGTCGAACTGCCGCTGGCCGTGGGCCAGGAACTTGGCCTGCCCGCCCAGGCCGGCGAGCACGTGGCGCGCGTGCTGCGGATGACCGCCGGAGCCCCCATCACGCTGTTCAACGGCGATGGCGTGGATTACCCCTCGGTGATCGTGGCCGTGGGCAAGCGCGATGTCTCGGTGCGCGTGGAAGCCGCCGAACCCGTGGGCAATGAGTCGCCGCTGGCGCTCACGCTCGCCCAGGGCGTGGCCCGCGGCGAGAAGATGGACCTGATCGTGCAGAAGGCGACCGAGCTGGGCGTGGCGCGCATCGTTCCGCTGATCACCGAGCGTTCGGAAGTGAAGCTCGATGCCAGCCGCGCCGAAAAGCGGCTGGCCCACTGGCAGGCCGTGTCAGCCAGCGCATGCGAGCAAAGCGGTCGCGCGCGCCTGCCGGAAGTGCTTCCCGCCGTACCGCTGGAACAGTGGCTTCGCCAGTTGCCGCAGGATGGCGCCTTGCGCCTGGCACTCCTGCCCGAGGGCACACGCCAGGCCAACGAACTTTCCTTTACTCCCGCCGGCGGCGTGCTGGTGGTGGGGCCTGAGGGTGGACTGGGCCAGCGCGATACGGCTGCGCTCGGCGAAGCCGGCTTCAGTGGCCTGCGACTGGGTCCGCGCATACTGCGCACGGAAACGGCCGGGCTCGCGGCGTTGGCGGCGTTGCAGGCGCTGCACGGGGATATCTGAGCAGCCAAGGACCGCCCTCTGTGCTCGTCATTCGGGCGCTGGCCGGAGTGACGGTCTTGCATAGAGTTGGTTCTGCCGGCTGGAGAAACAAAAACACGCCCACGAGGGGCGTGCTTTTGAGCAAAGCGGCAGCGAAAACTCAGCTTGCCAGTTCGAGCAAATCCAGCAGCTCCGCTTCGATGCCTTCCAGGTCCGGGATGACCGCGATGTCGTCGCGCACCAGCACCTGGGCCTTCACGCCCGGCGGCAACGGTGCGCCGTCGTGGGTGGGAATGATCAGCTCGGCGTTGAGCGTGGTCAGGCGCGGGAAACCCTGCGTGACCACCGCGATGAACGGCAGGTCGGCATGACCGCCCAGCGCCTTCAGCACGGCAACGCGGAAGGACTGCTCGCTGTCGCCCTCGCCCGCACCGGCGAGCGTGTTGAACGACACCAGCGGCACGCGCCAGCCACGCCATGCGATACGACCCAGCAACCAGGATGGCGAGTTCTCCACCGGCTCGGGCGCGGGCATGGTGATCACTTCGGCCACGGTGGCGTTGGGCAACAACAGGCGCAAGTTGCCAACCGGCACCAGTACGCAACGGATTTCACGCGGTAGTGGCAGATCGCTCATCGCCGGCCCTCCATCGACATCTCTTCTACCAGGCGCGCCGCCAGTTCCGCCGGCGTGCCCGAATAACTATGCAAACGCTCGGCTTCGATGCCGTGCACCATATCGGCGAACTGGCCGTCCGACGACTCGATCCACACCTGGCCACCGCGATCGTGGATGGCCTGGCAGCCAC
This sequence comes from Dyella sp. C11, assembly GCF_003121485.1. GTDB lineage: Bacteria > Pseudomonadota > Gammaproteobacteria > Xanthomonadales > Rhodanobacteraceae > Dyella. The sequence continues at coordinate 27,599 of NZ_QAVX01000004.1, forward strand.
CCAGCGCATCGTTGGCCTGCCCGGCGAACACGATGGCCTGCGCATTGCGGCCGAACACATTGGCCGCCAGCGTGAAACTCGCATCGATCGGCGAGCTGCGCATGTCGTTGTTTTCCAGCGGCTGCAGTTCCACGCGACCGTCGCGATTCACGCGCGCCTGCTGTCCATCGGGCACCACCAGCACTTCGCCGACGCGGGCGCGGGCGCCCGGCGTGGCAACACGTACCGGCAGTTCGCTGTAGCGGGTCAAGGTGTCGGACAACGCATCCACCGATTTGCCGCCCAGATGCTGGACATGCAGCACCGCCGCGCGAAGGTTCGGCGGCAGCATGGAAAGGAACGAGCAGACCGCCTCAAGACTGTCGGCTGCAGCGCCAAGCACCAGCAGGCGACCGATCGCGCTATCGAGATCATCCAGCATCATTTCAGTGCCGCTGCTCTCGAAGTCGCGAGGAGCAAGCGCTTCTTCCATCGACACCAGCTCCAGCTTCATGCCGGGCTCGATGATGGAGGACGCCTCTGCGCCACCTTCCGGCGCAAGGAAATCGGCCGCACTGAGTTTCTCGATGCCGAATTCCGAAGGCTGAGCAGGGAGCGGCGGCGGCGCGGCTGGCGCCGGTGCAGCAGCCTCGCCTTCATCAACCAGCGACCAACTCGATGCGGTGCCCAGCAGCGACGGCGACTTCGCCTCGCTTTCTGCGGGAGCCGCCGGCATGAACGAATCGTCCAACGGCGCCAGCGAGAGGTGATCCAGCTGGAACGATGGCATCTGGCGCGACGCCGCTTCCGGCGCAGGCGCCTCGAACGGCGCCGGGCCCTGCGTGGCAAGCGTGTCCAAGCCGAACGAACCATCGTGCAGCGGCGGCAACGCGTCGTCCGCGCCAAATTTCAGCGTCGAACCGACATCCTCATCGGCCACATGCGTGTGGCCATCGAACGCGGCGAAATTGCCATCGTGCAGCGGCGGCAGGTCATCGTCGGCCGTGAACTTGAGGCCCGAACCGAACTCGCTTTCGGCCTCATCGGCCGGGAGATCGGCAAAGGCCGCGAAATCGTCGATGTGCAGCGGCTCCTGCTCGGCGTGCAACGTCGCCAGCAGGCTGTGTTCTTCGTCAGTCGCAGCGGGCTCATCGGCGGCGAGCAGCGCCTCGAGTTCAGCGGCGAGCGATTCGGATTCGACTTCGTTCGCTTCCACCGTTTCCGGCGTCGCCACGACCGGCTCGACCTCTTCCACGGGGGCCGCGAACACCGGTTCGTCGAACGCCGGAACGGGCGGGATCTCCACGCTTTCGACCACGGCGACCGGCTCGGCCACCTCAGGCACGGCCGGTGCATCCAGCGGACGTGGCGGATCAAGGTCGCCCTGCGCCATCACCTTCACCGCGAGATGGCGCGCCCAGCGCGCACGATCCCAGCCATCGAGCGAACGGCTGGCAGCGGCGTCGTTGAAGACCACGCGCGGGCGGTCGCCTTCGATCACGTCATAGAGACGATCGATATCGTCGGCCGCATCTTCGTCCAGATTCACCACCAGCACTTCGGCGCCGGTGGTGTTGACCATCTGCTTGCTGAGGGTGGACAGCGCACCTTCGTGCACGATCCTCGCCCCGCGTTCCTGCAACGCTTCACGCAGCTGACCGCCGAGTGCCACGTCATCGAACAACAGCGCTACCGCAGTCGCCGTTTCAGCCATTGAGCGACTCCGTGGTGCGCTGCTCGAGCACCTCACCGATCTGTGCCAGCAATTCGGCCTCCTGGTAAGGCTTGCCGAGGTAACGGTCCACGCCGATGTCGAACGCGCGCTGGCGATGCTTATCGCCGGTACGCGAGGTGATCATGATGATCGGCACGTCGCGCAAGCGCGGGTCCGCCTTCATGTGCGTGGCCAGCTCGTAACCGTCCATGCGCGGCATTTCGATGTCGAGCAGCATCAGGTCAGGCACGCGCTCGTGCAGCTTTTCGAGTGCGTCGACACCGTCCTTGGCGGTGGTGACTTCGTACTCGTGGCGTTCCAGCACGCGACCGGTGACCTTGCGCATGGTGATGGAGTCGTCGACCACCATCACCAGCGGACGCACGCGCTCTTCTTCGACCACTGGCGTGGCGACAGCGGTGAGGCCTTCTTCCAGGCGAGCCAGTCGGCGGGCCACGCCATGACGCACCAGCGGAGCGAGATCAAGAATGATCAGCACCGAACCGTCGCCCATGATCGTCGCGCCGAGAATGCCCGGCACCGAACTGATCTGCGGACCGACCGACTTCACCACGATTTCGCGCGAGCCGATCACGGCATCGATGCGAATCGCAGCGCGCAGGTCGCCCGAACGCGTCAGCAGCAACGGGATCTGTTCTTCGTCAGCGGCATGCGACGACGCCGTGCCAAGCAGATCCGACAGGTCGTGGATGTCGAAGCTTTCGCCGCCGTACGGGAACGTCGGTTCCGCATCGGCCATGCGCTCGGCAAGTTCCGACGGGCTGATGCGCGCCACGCCCTGCACCGAGGTCATCGGGATGGCGAAGTTGGCTTCGCCAATACGAACCAGGATGGCTTGCGTCACCGCGAGGGTGAACGGCAGGCGCAGCACGAAGGTGGTGCCCTGGCCTTCCTTCGACTCGATGGACAGCGCACCGCCAAGCTGCTTGATTTCGTTCGCCACCACGTCCATGCCCACGCCGCGGCCAGCGAGCTGGGTCACGGTGCTGGCGGTGGAGAAGCCCGGCTGCGTGATGAGGGCGAGCACCTGGTCGTCGCTGAGACGTGCATCGGCGCGGATCAGGTTGCGCTCGATACCGCGCTTGCGGATGGCGTCGCGGTCGAGACCACGGCCGTCGTCCGTCACGCGCACCACGACTTCGGTCGCTTCACGTGCCACGCGAATGCGCACCGCGCCTTCTTCCGGCTTGCCTGCCTTGCGGCGATCCTTCGGCGACTCGATACCGTGTGCCACGGCGTTGCGCAGCATGTGCTCGAACGGCGCCTTGATGCGGTCGAGCAGGTTGCGATCCATTTCGCCGTGGGCGCCTTCCACGTACAGCTGGGCGCCCTTGCCTTCTTCCTGTGCGGCCTGGCGCAGCGTGCGGCGCAGGTTCGGCACCATGGTGTCGAACGGCAGCATGCGCGTGCGCAGCAAGCCTTCCTGCAGTTCCGAGCTCACGCGCGACTGCTGGATCAGCAGCGTTTCGGCCTGTCGGGTCAGTTCGTCCAGCATGCCCTGAATGGACACAAGGTCGGATACCGACTCGGCCAGCGCACGCGAGTACTGCTGCAGCTGCGAGAAGCGGTCGAGTTCGAGCGGGTCGAACACCGAGATGCCCGCTTCGCGATGCTCGCGCTGGAAGCGCGCGATGATCTGCGCTTCCGTTTCGATTTCCATCATGCGCAGCTGGCCGCGCAGACGCTGCACGGTCTGGTCGAGTTCGACCAGGTTGAAGCGGTAGCCGGCAACCTGCTGTTCGAGACGCGAACGGTAGATCGCGACCTCGCCCGCGTGATTCACCAGCGTGTCGAGCAGTTCGGCGCGAACGCGGATCTGTTCCTGCGGTGTGCTCGGCGCTTCGTCGCGTTCTTCCGGTAAAAGCTCCGGCAACGGCGCAAGGCGTGCCGGGAACGGCACGACGTTGACCGGCTCGGCGATGTCCTTCGCTTCGACGGCAGCGGCTTCGCTGGGTTCCGTCGCGACAGCTTCGGTGGACATGCCCAGGAAGCGATCGATGATCGCCTGCGGGTACGGCACCGGACGGCCTTGCGACACCAGCTGCACCAGACCGTGCAACTTGTCGAAGCCTACTTCCAGCGCAGCAATCAGCTCGCCGATATGCGCGGAATCCGCGTGCAGCGGCTTTTCCAGCGCCGTTTCGATGGCGTGCGTGAGATCGCCCACCGGCACCATGCCGGCGATGCGCGCGCCACCCTTGAGGGTGTGCAGGTCACGCAGGATGTCGCCGAGATGTTCGATGGCAGTCGGTTCGGCACGCCATTGGGCGAGCACGCTGTCCGAGTGGTCGAGAATCTCGCGCGCTTCCTCGACGAAGATTTCCAGCAGATCGGGGTCGATCTGGTTGGGCAGCAAGGCGTTTTCGTCCACCACTTCGTCGACAGGCGCGTGCGTGGCGGCGGCAACCGGTTCTTCCACCACCGGCTCTTCGACAGCAGGTGCGGCGACGACCGGTTCTTCGACGGCCGGCTCTTCGACGACGGGTTCTTCCGCGACGGGTGCCTGCACTTCCTCGGCGATGGTCTCTTCTGCCGCGGGTTCGCTGAACACCGGCGCTTCAAGCACGATCTCTTCGACCGATGCCGGTTCCACCGGCTCGATGACCTCGGCGTCCGCCGCGTCAGCGACGGGTACGGATTCGTGCGTGGCGTCGACGTGCGCGGCCTCGATCTCGACGGGCGGAATCTCCGTCTCTTCGATCTCGATGGCATGCACGGCGTGATCGGCAGGCGTATCCAGCTCGTCGGCAACCGGGCCCACTTCCAGCGTTTCCGCCTCGTCGAGCAGGTCGGCGTAGACCTTGGCGAAATCGTCCTCGTCGTCCTTGCTGATAACGGGCGCGGATGCCGGCGTGTGATGCGAGAGCTGATCGGCGGCCGGCAGATGCGCGTCCAGGTCGAACTCGCCCAGCGCGGCAAGCAACTCGTCGGCGTAGATGTCGGCTTCGGGCGACACCGGCGGTGCGGCGAGCTCGATGTGCTCGACGTGCTCGGCCGATTCCGTGGCGTCGGAGAGCGCTTCGTCCAGCGACGCGCCATGCGTTTCTTCGTGCGTTGGCTCGGCAACGTGCGTCGGGACTTCTTCTGCCACGTCGGCCGGCGTTTCGAACAGCACGTGGGCCACTTGCGGCTCGGGCTGGCTGTCGCGCAGCTCGGCCAGGCGATGGATCAGGCTGTCCAGGTCCGGCAGCTGCGGCGACGCGACGTCGAACTGACCCATCACGTGATCGACCGCATCCGCGCTCTGGCTCAGCAGCAGCACGCCTTCCGGCGACAGCGGCTTGCCAGCGGCGCGCAGGCGCTTGAGCAGGCTTTCCAGCGGCGACAACAGCTGCGTCAGCACCGGGATGTCGACCATCGCGATGGCGCCGTGCAACGTGTGCACCGCGCGCAGCAGGCTGTCCTCGACGCGCAGTTCGCCGTCGGTACGGTTGATCGCCGTGCGAATGGTGGCCAGGTACTGCGCCACTTCGCTGCGCAGGATTTCCAGCAACACCGGATCAATCGGCGGCATCACCGGTGCTTCGATGATGTCGTGCGCCGGCAACGCCGAAACCGGCTCGTCGGCATGCGTGGTTTCGATGTCGGCAAGGCTGGCGGCGGGAATGGCTTCCGCGGCCACGTCCACGCGCGGCACGCGACGACGTACCGTGCGGCGCACCGTTTCGGTCGCGCCGGTGGTCGGCACATCGGCCAACGAGGCTTCGGGCTGACCCGACGACAGGCGCTCGGCGATCTCCATGATCGCCATCACCGGCGCCGTGACTGCGCCCTCGCCCATCAGGGCTGCGCGCAGCTGCGGCAGCGCGTCGATGGCGGCCACCACCACTTCTTGCACGTTCTCCGCCGGCGGGATCGACTGATCCAGCACGCGGTTGAGCATGTTCTCGACCTTCCACGCGAACTCGCCGAGCAGCGAGGCGCCGACCAGGCGGCCCGAACCCTTGAGCGTGTGGAAGGAACGGCGGATCGACGTGAGCGCGTCGAACTGCAGCGGATCGGCCAGCCACGTCTTGCGAGTGGCGTGCAGGTTGTCGATCTCTTCCTGCATTTCCTCCAGGAAGATGTCGCGGATGTCGTCGTCGATGCCTGCGGTGCTGGACTGGAAGCCCGCATCGAATGCGCCCGCGCCGGCGACCGGCACTTCTTCGACGATCTCTTCCTCGATTTCGATCCAGTCGTCTTCGCCCGCGTTGAGCTGCTCCTGCGGCGTGACGTGAACCGTGTCGGCCAGACGCAGACCGGTGATTTCCTGCGGTACCGGTTCCGGCGTTTCGCTGTGGCCAACGATCAGGCCCGACAGGTCGTCGCCATGCGCCAGGCTGACGCTTTCGGAGAGCTCCGGCTGATTGGCCAGCGCAGCGGCGAGCGCGGCATCGGTGGCGCGAGCAATGTGCTCGGGCGCCTCGACCATGTCGTCTTCGACGGCTTCACGTGCTGCCGGCGGCGGCCAGTAGCCGAGGCTGCTGAGGCTGTGCTCGGCCACATCGAGGATGTGTTCAAGGCCACCGCGATGCTCGCGCGCGGCCTCGAGGTAGTACTCGAGCGCGGCGAGGGCGTCGGCGAGGTGATCCATCTGGCCGGTGCTGGGCACGCGGCGATCAATCAGCAGTTCATTGCCCACGAAGCGACCGATGCCTTCGGCCAGTTCGGCCGGGCGCGGTGCGGACAGCATGCGCATGGCGCCGGCGACTTCGTCCATCAGCGCACTGACGGTGCCCAGCTGCTGCGACTGCCAGCCGGATTCCACGTAGGCGACGATGGCGTCCTTCACCTTGGCGGTGTTGGCGGTCGCCTCGTGCATCAGCGTGGCGAGGATATGGCGAGCCTCGCTGCGCGGCAGCATGGACGTCGGCGATTCGGTGACGACTTCGCCATCGGCGCCGAGGCTTTCGATGTGGTCGTCGAGCGACGCTTCCACGTAAAGCAGCGCACCGGCAACATCGAGCAGCAGCTCTTCATCCGGCGCGCGCACGCGGCTGGCGATTTCGTCGAGCACGCGACGCTGTTCGTTCACCACGCGACGAGGCACGCCCAGGGCAAGCATGCCCAGCGTGTCGCCGACGCGTTCGAGGATTTCGGTCTGGCTGGCGAGTTGCGCCGGGTCGGCATCGCTCTGGCGCAGGAACAGGTCCAGCGATTCCTTCACGCGCAGCAGGTCGTCCTTCAACGCCTTGGCGACGGAATCCAGCAGCGCGCGGTTGTGGCCGGCCATGGAACCGCGGGCGTGTTCGATCTCGCTGGCTTCGGGCAACAGCGCATCGAGCGAATAGGTCTGGCGCAACTGTTCCATGCGCGGGCTGCCCTGACGGACCTGGCCCACCACGTACAGCAACTTGCGTGCGAGTTCGTCGGCGTCGCCGCCGCGCAAGGTGGCTTCGCCGTGCTCGACGAGCTGACGGATGCTGCGATCGACCTTGCCGATCAGCTGGCGCACTTCGCCCGTCTGCTGCTTCAGCGCACCCTGCTGCACGCCTTCCAGCACGCCGGCAGCGATCCACCACAGGCGACGGCCCGGGATGGTGTGACAGCGCGCGGTGATGGCGTCCAGCGTCTGGATCATGCCGCCCAGCTGCTGGTCATTGCCCTGCCCGCGGAACCACGACAGCAGCTGCTGCTGGAAGCGCAGGCGCAGCGTGGTGACTTCGTTGCGCTGGCGCTCGCCATTGACTTCCGGCATCGGCACCGGCGCCTGGGGCGGCAGCGCGACTTCGAGATTGGGCGTGAACAGCGCCGATTCGTGCAGCGCCTGCTGGCCACGGCTGGAACGCAGATCGTTCAGCAGCGGCAGCAGCACCACCGGCACATCGCGATGACCGCCGGAAAGGCGTTCGAGATAGTCGGGCAGCTGCATCAGGCCACGCATCAGCGCGGCGTAGGCTTCCTCGCGATTGGCAACGTGGTCTTCCATCAGCGAGATGGAGAGCGTTTCCATCTCCTCGGTGACCATGGCCGCGCCGTACAGCTCAACCATGCGGAGCGTGCCGTGCACCTGGTGCAGGCTGTCCGCGCAGGAGCGCATCGCATCCCGGTTGCCCGGGTTGTCGACGTAGGCCTCCAACTGCTCACGGGCAAGGGCGAGCGTCTCGTCGAGCTCGGGCTTGACCCATTGCAGGGTGGTGAAATCGATATGGTCTTGAAGTCTCATGCGCCCCTCTCAGCGGCCACGTAACGCTTTGTCACGCAACCGGCGAGGTTGCCCCCCGTGAAAATCGTTATCAGCCAACTACTCACTTAACCCGGCAGCTTGAAGTGGGCCACCGAACGACGCAGGTCGCTCGCCAGCTGGGCCAGATAACCAATCGAGTCGGCCGTCTGGCTCGCGCCCTGCGAGGTCTGCGAGGTGATTTCCTGGATCGCATTCATCGACACCGAGATATCCGTTGCCGCGGTCGACTGCTGGCGCGCCTGGGTGGAGATGTTCTGAATCAGCGCGGACAAGTCGTGCGACACGCGCTCGATGTCGCCCAGTGCGCTACCCGCGTCCTCCGCGAGTCGGGCACCCGCCACCACTTCGGCGGTGGTCTGTTCCATCGAGTTCACCGCTTCGTTGGTATCGGACTGAATGGTCTGAACCAGCGTTTCGATTCGCTTCGTGGCGCTCGCGGAACGTTCTGCGAGGCGCTGCACTTCGTCTGCCACCACTGCGAAACCGCGACCCGCTTCACCGGCGGACGCTGCCTGGATGGCGGCGTTCAAGGCGAGGATGTTGGTTTGCTCGGCAATGTCGTTGATCAGTTCCACGATGGAGCCGATTTCCTGCGAAGACTCACCCAGGCGCTTGATGCGCTTGGAGGTTTCCTGGATCTGGTCGCGAATGGAGTCCATGCCCGAGATCGTCTCGCGCACCACTTCGGCGCCGCGCGATGCGATTTTCACGGAGCGTTCGGCCACGTCGGCCGACTCGGCGGAGTCCTTGGACACCGTATCCATCAGGCTTGCGATCTGGTTGATCGCGGTGGTCGCCGTGCTGATGCGCTGCGCCTGGTTCTGTGCGGACTCGGCCAGGTGACGCGCGGTGGTCTGCGTTTCCTGCGCCGAGGACGACACCTGCTCGGACGTTTCGTTAATCGTCGTCACCAGGGTGCGCAATTCGTCGATGGCGTAGTTCACCGAGTCGGCGATGGCGCCCGTGATGTCTTCGGTCACGGTGGTCTTGACGGTCAGGTCACCTTCGGCGAGCGAACCCATTTCGTCCAGCAGGCGCATGATGGCCTCCTGGTTACGCTGGTTGAGTTCGGTCGACTCCTGGAAGCGGCGGCGTTGGTCGGCGATCAACTGCACGATAAGAACGGCAAGGAAGGCCGCTGCACCAATCGCACCCAGCACGCCCCACCACAGGTTCGGGAACAGGCGGCGCGTGGGCAGCTTGCCGATCTGGTCGGCCAGTTCGTTCGCGCGCAGCAGCACGTTCTGCGAGTCGAGCGAGGCCTGGTTGCCGGCGCGCTTCACGTCGCTGAGGTTGCCTGCAGCACTGACCAGCTTGCCGACGGGATCCTGCAGGTTGTCCCACTGACCCTGCATGTCGGTAAGGATCTTGCGTGCGTTGGCGTCGCCCATCGAGCGCACGCCCACTTCGGTGTTGCCTTCGAGCAGGCCCTTGAGCACCGAGCCATAGAGCTGGCCGTCGCGGGCGAGGCCGTCGGCGGCAGGCTGCGAGGCGTCGCCACCCTGCAGCACTTCCTGCACTCGGCGGATCATTCGGTCAGCCAGCACCATCTGGCGAGCGGAGGTGTAGGTCTGCTCCGCGCTGCCGCCGTGCTGCTGCAGGATGTTCACCACCTGCTCCATGCTGGAGTTCAGCACGGGCAGTTCGCGGCCCAGGGTGGCGGCGCGCTGCGCCGAGTCCACCACCAGCGCCTTGTTCGACAGGATCTTGCCGATGTCCGCGTCGAGCTGGCCCCAGGCGTTGCTGAGTGCGCTGACTGCGCGGCCGGCCGGTGTGGCGTTGTTGTCGGCATAGGGCTTCATGCCGCCCTTCTCATCGCCCTTGTTGAGGCGCTGGATGGCCGCATCGATGGTGTTGCGGTTGGTTTCCAATTCCTTGAAGGAATCGACGTTACCGTCCGCGGCTTCGAGTGCAAGCTTTGCCGTCTGCTGCGACAACACCTGGATCTGGGTGGTAAGACCCGTCGCCTGTGTGTCCTCGCGACCACGCAACGTCAGCATGGCGAAGTCGACACCCGTAAAACCGAACGCAATGACCAGCGCAATGATCAGGCCTGTATAGCCCCGCTCTTTGCCCACGCCCCCTGTAGTGCTCATTTCGTTCACCTCGCCCTTCTACGCTTCGCCGCCCATGCCGGCGAAGGCGTCGGATCATCGCCCTGATTCCGGCCCCAGGCGGCGCCGGTCCTACTTATGGTTCAACTGTTGCGTATTGCGCGTCAGGCCGCGGCTTGACGGAAGTCCGGCGCGCGTACCAGCTTGCCCATGCTGAAGACAGCCAGTCGCGGTTCGCCTACACGATCATCCACGAAACGTGCCAAACGCGGATCGTCTTCCTGCTCGGCCTGGCGACGCTGTTCGGCGTCGACCGTGCGCTGCCCGAAGACTTCATCCACCATCAACGCCACGCTGCCACCGCCCTGGCGCACGACGAGCAGTCGCGTGCGTTCGGTGGACTGCGTGCGTTCGCCAAACAGGAAGCGTGCCAGGTCGATGACCGGCACCAGGTTGCCGCGTACGTTCGCCACGCCCAGCAACCAGGCTTGCGTGCCCGGCACCGACGTCAGCGACGGCACGGCCAGCAGTTCGCTGATTTCGTCGATGCCACTGACGAACAGGCGGCTGCCGGCGCGAAAGCCAATGCCGCGCCAGAGGCCAGGAGCCTCAAGGCTTTCCGGCGTACCGGAGGCATGCGCCAAAGACAGGCGCTCGTACCGGGCGAGGATTTCGAAAGGCGAGAGCGAGGCGGTCTGGCTCATCGTCTACCTCACGCCGCGTTAGGCAAAAGGTCGTTGATGCAGGCCAGCAAGTCTTTTTCGTTGACCGGCTTGGTGATGAAGGCGCGCGCACCCTGGCGCAGGCCCCACACGCGGTCGGTCTCCATCGACTTGGTGGTGATCATGACGATCGGAATGTTGGACGTGATCGGATCGCGCGTGAGCGTGCGCGTGGCCTGGAAGCCATTCATGCCCGGCATGATGACGTCCATGATCACAAGATCGGGCTTCGCAGCGCGCACGCGCTCGATGCCGTCTTCGGCGTTGCCGATGGAATCGACCTGGTAACCCGCGCGTTCGAGCAGCGTGGTGAACACGCGCACGTCCGTCGGCGAATCGTCGATGATGAGAATATTGGCCACAGGCCCCCCTCAGACCCTGTAGTCGTCCGACTTAAACCGTAACGACATGTCGATGGATTGCACCCAGCAGCTCATCACGCGTGAACGGCTTGGTCAGATATTGTTCGGCGCCCACGATGCGGCCACGCGCCTTGTCGAACAGGCCGTCTTTCGAGCTGAGCATGATGACCGGCGTGGCGCGGAATTGCGGAGTGTTCTTGATCAGCGCGCACGTCTGATAGCCGTCAAGGCGCGGCATCATGATGTCGACGAAGATGATGGCGGGCTTCTGGTCGGAGATCTTGGCGAGAGCCTCGAAACCGTCCACAGCCGTGAGCACGTCGCAACCTTCTTTCTTCAGCAAGGTTTCGGCGGTTCGGCGAATGGTTTTCGAGTCGTCGATAACCATGACCTTGAGGCCGGCCAGGCCATTTCCACTTATGTTCAAGTTCACAACACCCCCCTGCGACCCGCCCCTGGCTCAGGTAAATCGTGCAACCGCCATACCGGTGGGCTGGCGGTGCCCTGTGAATACAAATCTGCACATCGGCGACGACGTACAGCAAACCTTCAGCCGGCAGGCACTCGTTCGTGCTGTTTACCGCCTGCCTGACGTAACGTCAAGGAGAAATCTTAAGTTAAGCGTCCTACGTCATTGAATTGAACGGTCCGTCGCCAACGGGAACCGATCGTGGGGCCGATCGGCAACGTTTCCCTCGGGCGACAATCCCCTTCAGCGAAGGCTGTGAGGAGACCACTTGATCGTTGGATCGTTCAACGCAATCTCCGGCCTGCGGGACGACATACACTTCCACGCTCATCCAAGCTGCCGTCCGGTCGATGCCGGCCGCGCATGGTGAACACGCACTGCTACCGGAGAATGACGATGGCCCTCAAGGTCGCCGTACTGATGGACCCGATCGGCTCGATCAAGATCGCCAAGGACACCACCTTTGCCATGCTGCTGGAAGCCCAGCGCCGCGGCCACAGCCTGTTCTACATGGAACAGGGCGACCTCTCCGCCCGCAGCGGCGAGCCCTGGGCGCGACTGGCGCCGCTGTCCGTGCGTGACGACCCCTCGGGCTGGTACGTGCTCGGTGAACCGCAGTGGCGCGACCTGCGCGAGATGGATGTGGTCCTGATGCGCAAGGACCCCCCGGTCGACCCGCAGTTCATCTACGACACCATGGTGGCGGAGCTGGCGGAGCGTGGCGGCGTGACGGTGGTGAACCGTCCCCAGGCATTGCGCGACTGCAACGAAAAGCTGTTCGCCATGCATTTTCCGCAATGCATGGCGCCGACCCTGGTGACGCGCGATGCCGCCGAACTGCGCGCCTTCGCCGCCGAACACGGCGAGATCGTGCTCAAGCCGCTGGATGGCATGGGCGGGCGCGGCATCTTCCGGGTGAAGCACGGCGACAACAGCCTCAACTCCATGCTGGAAACGCTGATCGCGGCTGGCCCCAAGGGCGAGCACAAGCAGTTCACCATGGCGCAGAAGTTCATCCCGGAAATCACCTCGGGCGACAAGCGCATCCTGGTGGTGGATGGCGAAGCCGTGCCTTACGCCCTCGCCCGCATTCCGCAGGGCAGCGACTTCCGCGGCAACCTGGCCGCCGGCGGCCGTGGCGTGGGCGTGCCGCTTTCCGATCGCGACCGCTGGATCGTCTCGGAAGTGGCGCCAGAACTGCGTCGCCGTGGCCTGCTGTTCGTGGGCCTGGACGTGATCGGCGACTACCTCACCGAGATCAACGTCACATCACCGACGTGTGTGCGCGAACTGGACGCGCAATTCGGGCTTAATATTGCCGGTCAGCTCTTCGATGTCGTTGAGCGGAAACGAACCGAGACCCGCGCCGCGTGAGCCAACCTGCTGTCCGCACTGGCGCCGACATGTTCGGCGCCACCATGCTTTTCTCGCTGTTGCTGCACGGCGTGCTGATCCTGGGGATCACCTTCACCTATGTGAAGGCCAAGCCCAGTCTGCCCACGCTGGACGTGACACTGGTGGACGTGGCCAATCGCGAAACGCCGGACAAGGCGGACTTCCTCGCGCAAGCCAACAACAGCGGTGGCGGCGAGAGCGACAAGGCCGCGCGACCGTCCCAGCCGGTGTCCGGCGCCCTGCCCCGTCCGTCGAACGGTGTGGCGCCGCAACCGGTGGAAGCCAGCGCCCCGCATCCTCACGAGGCCACGCCCGACAAACTGCTCACCACCACGGGCAACAGCCATTACAGCGTCAGCACGGACAGCGCCAAACTCGAGCAGACCGACCAGGACCTGCCCGAATCGCCGGACGAAGTGAAGCGCAAGCAGGAAATGGCCCAGCTGGCCGCCGAGGTGCGCGACCGCAGCGAGCAGTACGCCAAGCGCCCGAAAAAGAAATTCATCTCGTCCAACACCAAGGAATACGCCTACGCCGCCTACATGCGCGGCTGGGTGGACCGTGTCGAGCGCGTCGGCAACCTCAACTACCCGAACGAAGCGCGTCGTCGCGGCCTGCATGGCGACGTGCTGATGACGGTGACGCTCAACCGCGATGGCTCGGTGAAAGACATCGAAGTGGTGCAAAGCTCGGGCCAGCCGCTGCTGGACGCCGCCGCGCAGCGCATCGTGCGACTCGCCGCCCCCTTCCCTGCCGTGCCGGCGGACAAGGAGCATATCGACGAGTTGAACATCACGCGCACGTGGCAGTTCATGCCGAACGATACGTTGCATAGCCGCTGAGGCCACGAAACGGCTGCGCTTGCGGCCTTCGCCATTTCGTCACGTCTCTTAACCCGCGTCACGCCATAACGGGCAAGCCACGCCGACAGGGCTTACAATCCCCCCATGTCTGCTCCCCTTTCCCCGCCGCAGTCCCTCGCCGGTCAATTCCTGATCGCCATGCCCAGCCTTGCCGAGCCGCCGTTTTCGCGCGGCGTGGCCTTCATCTGCCAACACGATGAAGACGGCGCCGTCGGACTGCTCGTGAACCAGCTTTCGGAGTACCGCCTCGGCGACGTGCTCGCGCAGATGAAGCTGGAATGCAGCGATCTCGAACTCGCCGACGCGCCGGTGCTCATCGGTGGCCCCGTGCAGCAGGAGCGCGGCTTCGTGCTCCACCGCGAGCCGGGCCACTGGGAATCGAGTTACCGCGTCAACGACGAATGGTCGGTGACCACCTCGCGCGACATCCTGATCGCCATGGCCCATGGCGAAGGCCCGCGCCTGGCCGTGATGGCACTGGGCTACGCCGGCTGGAGCGCGGGTCAGCTGGAACAGGAATTGAAGGACAACACCTGGCTCACCGCCGACGCCAGCGAGCGCGTGGTGTTCCACACGCCGCTGGAAGAGCGCTGGAGCGCCGCGGCCGGCCTGGTGGGTGTCGATCCGCTGCAGTTGCCTGGTTACGCAGGACACGCATGAGCTGTGTGTTTGGTTTCGACGTCGGCAGTCGCCTGATCGGTGTTGCCGTCGGCAATCGCTTTACCGGCAGCGCGCGCGGCATCGCCGCCATCGCCGTGCGCGATGGCGAACCGGACTGGTCCAGGCTCGATGCCCTGCGCAAGGAGTGGATGCCCGAATCGCTCGTGGTCGGCCTTCCGCTGACGCTCGAAGGCGAGGAACAACCCGCCAGCAAGGGCGCGCGCCGGTTCGCCAACAAGGTGGGCCAGCGCTACAACCTTCCCGTAGCCCTGACCGATGAGCGCTACAGTTCGCAGGAAGCCGCGCAGCGCTTTGCCAGCGCGCGCGCCGCCGGACTGAAGAAAAAGCGCGACGCTGCCACCATCGACGCCGAAGCCGCCGCCGTGATCCTTGAACGCTGGCTCGCTTCCGACACCACCGGACCCTGATTCCCGACTGGACTTCCGCCCGCCATGAGCTCTCGCCTGCGCCACCTCACCACCCTGGAACACCTGCCTCGCGAGACCATCGAGCGCCTGCTCGATCGCGCGGAATACATGCGCGACGGTTGTGCTCACGGCACGCGCAAGCTGGATCTTCTGAACGGCCGCACCATTCTCAACCTGTTCTTCGAACCGTCCACGCGCACGCGGACGTCGTTTGAACTGGCCGCGCGTCGGCTCGGCGCGGACGTCATCAACTTCGACATCGGCTTCTCGTCCACCAGCAAGGGTGAAGCGCTGTTCGACACGCTGCACACGCTGGAGGCCATGCACCTGGACGCCATCGTGGTGCGCCACAAGGTGTCGGGCACGCCGGAAGAACTGGTGCGCCATGCGATGAGCGGCGTCTCGGTGATCAACGCCGGCGACGGCAACCGCGCGCACCCCACGCAAGGCCTGCTGGACGTGCTCACCATCCGCCAGCATCGCCCCAACTTCGCCCAGCTCACCGTGGTCATCTGCGGCGACGTAAAGCATTCACGTGTCGCGCGTTCGGACGTCCATGCGCTCAAGGCCATGGGTGTGAAGGAAATCCGCCTGTGCTCGCCGCGCGCCCTGATGCCGGACGAATCAGAATTTCCGGGCTGCGTGATCACCGACGATTTCGATGCTGCCGTGGAAGGCGCCGACGTGGTGATCATGCTGCGCCTCCAGAAGGAACGCATGGCCGCTACCGACCTGCCCGACGAAGCGGCGTACTTCGAGCGCTATGGCCTGGACAACCAGCGCCTCGCCCGCGCCGCCAAGGCGGCCCTGGTGATGCACCCGGGTCCGCTCAACCGCGGCATCGAGATTGCGCCGGAAGTGGCCGACGGTCCGCAGTCGCGCATCCTCGAACAGGTTGGCAACGGCGTGTTCGTGCGCATGGCGGTGCTGGCCGAGGTACTGGGGCGCTGACGCCCCACTGACGGCCGATAACCCAGATGACGCCGCGGCCTGCCAGGCCGTGGCTCACCGCGATATGTCACGAATCCGGGCATAATGCGCGGCGCAACACCACCTCACTCAAGGGATTAGACATGCGATCGACGAAGCGCATTGCCGCGCTGGGCCTTGCCGGCGTCCTGCTGGCTGCATGCCATCACAAGGACAAGGACGCGCCCCTCGCCTTCGTGCCGGCGGATACGCCGTACGTGCTGGCCAACCTCGATGTGCTCGACGACGACACCCGCAAGGCGCTGCTCGCCCAGGCCGATACGCAACTGCCGTCGGAACTGACGCAGCTGCGCTCCACGGCCGACGAGATGGCCGAGAAGGACCCCGATCTGTCGCGCCTGCTCAAGGCTGTCATCGCCGAGCTGGATGGCAAGACCATCGAGTCGTTCGCGCAGAATGCCGGCCTCAACATCAAGGGTCGCTCGGTCGTCTATGGTCTGGGCCTGTCGCCAGTGGCGCGATTCGAGCTGACCGATCCGAAGGCCTTCGACGCGTTTGTCGGCCGACTGGAATCGGCCTACGGCAAGAAGTTCGACACCGCCACGGTGGGTGGCGTGACGTATCGCAAGCATGTCGCCGCCGACAGCGGCGTGCAGATCGTGATGGCCGAAGTGGGCAAGCAGGCCGTGGCCGCCATCCTGCCGCTGGATGCACCGGAAGCCACCTTGCGCCTCGCCTTCGGCCTGGATCGCCCGGAAAAGAACCTGCAGGACGATGGCCGCCTCGACAAGCTGGCCAAGGCCAAGGACTACCAGCCGTGGGCCATCGGCCAGGTCGACCTGGTGCGTGCGCTGCCGCTGGCCGCCAGCGGCAAGGACCCGCTGTTCAACGCCTTGATCAAGGCGCGCGCGGAAGCCGAATCCGCCAAGACCGGCGAACCGGTGGCCAATCAGCTGAAGGTTTCCCCGGCGTGTGAAGCCGATGCCGCGCGCATCGCCTCCCGCGTGCCGTCGGTGAGCTTCGGTTACACCAAGCTCGACGAAAAGCACCAGGACATCCGCTGGGACGTGACGCTGGCTGACGATGTCACCAAGGCGTTCAGCGGCTTGAAGGTGGAACTGCCCGGCCTTGGCGCTGCAGGCACCGCGCCGTTCGATGTCAGCATCGCCGTGCCGATCGCCCAGCTGCGTACCTTCTGGGGCGCCCAGGCCGACGCCGTGGCTGCCAAGCCGTTCACCTGCCCGTCGCTGGCCGAGCTCAACGAAGGCTTCGCCAAGATTGGCCTGATGACGCAACAGGCGGCCGTGCCGCCGATCGGCGACCTGCTCGGCCTGCGCGTGGCACTGGACAGCTTCGAGCCGGGTGGCAGCGACGCCATGCCGAAGTTCAGCGGCCGCATCCTGATCGGCACGTCGAACCCGGCCGGCCTGGTGGCCATGGCGCAGATGGCCGCCTCGGGCCTGCAACAGCTGAAGCTGACGCCGGACGGCAAGCCCGTGCCGCTGCCGCCGGAACTCACGGCCCCGCTGGGTCGCCCGGTGTGGGCGGCGATGGGTCCGAAGGCCGTGGCGCTGGCCGTGGGTCAGGGCGAAGACGTGAAGCTCGGCGAACTGCTCAATGCCGCCAGCGGTGACGCCGGCCGCCTGGGTCGCCTCAGCCTCAGCGGCGAGATGTACCTGGCCTGGGTGAAGGCGATGGCGGAGAAGGCGGATCACATTGCCGACCTCACGGCCGCTTCGCAGCAGGACGACCCCGAAGCGCAGGCCACCGCCAAGGCCACGGCTGAGCGCTCGAAGGCCCAGTTCGAATCGATGGAAGCGCAGGCCGCGCGCATCAAGTCGCTCAACGGCGACGCTCGCATGACCAGCGATGGCTTGATCATCACCAGCCAGACCGAACTGAAGTAATTCCACCCAAGGTGGAAATGAAAACGGGGCGCCTTGGCGCCCCGTTTTCGTTACGGCGTTGCCGTTTCCTCAGATCGATACCGCAGCCCGACGCTGCTGCCTGACGATGCTCAAGCCCAGCGACACGGCCAGCAACATCACCACCACCACGAAAATGGCCAGGCCCAGGTGCTCGCCCTGCATGCCCTGCTCGAAACCGGCCGGCAGCGTATCGCCCTGCATCAGTTCCATCGCGGACATGCCGGTGTAGTGCATGCCGCAGACAGCCACGCCCATCACCAGCGCGCTGCCCAGCATTTGCAGCTTGCCGCGCAGATTGAACGCCAGCCACAGCGCTGCCATGGACGCCACGATGGCAATGCCCACCGACAACGCCACGATGCTGCCGTCATAAGTCACCTGGGCCGACGTGAGCATCGCCGCCATGCCGAGGTAATGCATGCCGGCCACGCCCAGGCCCATCAGCACACCCGCAAAAAGCAGGTTGATGAAGCGAACCTTGCCGCTGCCGACAATGGCCAGCCCGAGCGAGCACGCAACGATGGCCAGCAGCGCCGAGGCCACCGTGAGCAGCACGTCATACGTCACCTGCGTACCCATGTTGCACGCGAGCATGGCGATGAAGTGCATCGCCCATATCGCGCCGCCGCCCATCGCCGTGCCGGCGGCAAGCACCGCACCCCAGCGCTGCCGCGGGCTCTGCGCGAGTGGAATGCCGAGAGCGAACTGCAGTGCCGCGAACGATCCCAGTACGGATACGGCGTAAGACAACCCGACCAGCACCCAGTTGTAATGCTGATGCATGTCCAGCATGAAGCTTCCCCTTTGGTTGGTTACGGACGCCCAGCAATCACCGTTGCGTTTCCGTCGGCGGCGATCAGTGGGATATGTCGAACACGCACATGGGTGCGCCACTGCTGTGACAGCTGGTTTCGCGCACGAATATCGCCTTGGACTCAACCGATTCGACGAGCAGCCCTTCGATGAACCCACAGAAGAAGCGACCACCCGACGCACCACCCGGCTGGCAAAGCGGGCAGCCGCGCACATGCAGTTGATGATCGTGATGTTCCACCGTCACCAGTGTGCGCATCGCCGGCATGGCGATGCGACGAAGGGCCTCCGAAAGACCCAGCTTGGCGCCGAGCGAGAAGTCGCGCTTGTACACCCAGGCGCCCGTGCGTCGCCCGGCCAGGTACAGCGATGCATCGCGCGCCTCGTCGGCCACGGCGTATTCAAGATTGATCAGCCACGGAAAAATGCGTGGGTAATCCTTGGCCAGGCTGGGCAGCATGCGTTCCACGCGCGCCACGTCCGCGCCGGCCGCCACGGGAACCGGCTCGGCAGGCGGCTGCGCCACTTGCGCGGGCCTGGCAGGAACAGAAGGCAGGACACTGGCGACGGAAGCCGTCGCGGTGGCGACTTCTTCCACCGCGAACTGCGGCCGCGTGGATTCGAAACTGAGTACGCGCGGATGCGTGCCAAGCGCCTCTTCCAGTGCCAGCTGGCGATCGTCAGGGCCGCGCAACACCAGCGTCAGGCACGCGCCGTGCGCTTCCTGCACCAGCCGCTGACGCACGAGTACGTGGCCGTACTCCGTCACCACGCGACCCAACTCCACCAGGAGTCCTTCCCTGCGTTCGGAAACGACCCGAACTTCCAACTCGGCCATGATTCCCCCCGAAATCAAGCCAGCACGGATGTGCTTCGCTTCGCAAATCTGCCGTATAGCCGTCTATTTAACAACACGACTTTTCGATTCGGAGACGTGCGTCACAGACCATTTCTTCGTGCCGTTTTTGTGCATGTCAGCCCCGGGAAAGTCTGGTGACGCGTTCTCACGCGCGACGTGATGCGCTTCACACTTGTCTCGATTCAGGCGTCGCAACACCGTGCGAACGCAATCACCACATTTTCTTGGCATGCGTAATCGAGTGCTGAACGGATTTATCTCCCAGCCACGTTCGATTCATGCCCAGGCTGTTTGCATGGAGTCACGGATGCAGCGACGAGCGGCAACCGTCTGTCTCATGGACAGCGCTTTCCCATCACAGGAGATTCCCCATGCGCACGAACAACCTGATTCGCAAGACGCTGATCGCCGCCGGCCTGATGGTCGCCTTCTCGGCCGCGCCGTTCGCGCAGGTTGCCGCCCAGGACGCCATGAAGTCGAGCAGCAACCAGACGGTGCCGGACAAGACCGCTGATGCCTGGATCACCACCAAGGTGAAGTCCGAGCTGGCGACCACGAAGAACATCAAGAGCACCGACATTTCGGTGGCGACGATGGACGGCGTGGTCACGCTGACCGGCACCGCGACCTCCTCGGCCGAGAAGGCCAAGGTTGAGCAGGTGGCCAAGGCGGTGAAGGGCGTAAAGAGCGTCGACGCCAGCGGCCTGACCGTCAGCGATACGGCCAAGTAACCCGCGTACGTCACGCCGGACGCGGAAACGAAGAAGGAGCCCTCGGGCTCCTTCTTTTTTGAACGATGAGGCTGGGATCAGCGACGCAGCAGGCCGCCGCCGAATTGCTGGGAATCCTTGGTCTCCTCGATTTCCACGCCATCCAGGCCCTGCGACAGCGTGTGCGCATCGCCGCCCTGGGCGAGCTTGATGCGCAGGCGCACTTCGTTGGAGCTGTCCGCGTGACGCAGCGCGTCTTCGTAGGAGATCTCGCCAGCGTGATACAGCTCGACCAGGCTCTGGTCGAACGTCTTCATGCCGAGGTTGGTGGATTCCTTCATCACTTCCTTGAGCTTGTGGATCTCGCCCTGGCGGATGTAGTCCTGCACCAGCGGCGTACCCAGCAGCACTTCCACCGCCACGCGACGTGCCTTGCCGTCGGGCGTGGGAATCAGCTGCTGCGCCACGATGCCCTTCAGGTTCAGCGACAAGTCCATGAAGAGCTGCTGGCGACGGTCTTCCGGGAAGAAGTGCAGGATGCGGTCCATCGCCTGGTTGGCGTTGTTCGCATGCAGCGTACACAGGCACAGGTGGCCCGTTTCCGAGAAGTTGATGGCGTGCTCCATCGTCTCGCGCGTACGCACTTCGCCGATCATGATCACGTCGGGCGCCTGACGCAGCGTGTTCTTCAGCGCGTTGTCCCAGCTGTCGGTGTCGATGCCCAGCTCGCGCTGCGTAATGATGCAGCCTTCGTGCTTGTGCACGTATTCGATCGGGTCTTCGATGGTGATGATGTGGCCGGTCGAATTGGCGTTGCGGTAGCCGATCATCGACGCCAGCGAGGTCGACTTACCGGTGCCCGTACCGCCCACGAAGATGATGATGCCGCGCTTGGTCATCGCCAGCTGCTTGATGACGGGCGGCAGGCTCAGCTCTTCGATGGTCGGGATCTTCGACTCGATGCGACGCAGCACCATGCCCACGCAGTTGCGCTGGTAGAAGCACGACACGCGGAAACGACCCACGCCCTGCGCCGAGATGGCGAACTGGCATTCGTGGGTCTTTTCGAACTCCTCGCGCTGCGAGGGCGTCATGACGTTCAGCACCATGTCGCGCGACTGCTGCGCGGACAGCGGGCTCTGCGTGATGGGCACCACGCGGCCCTGGACTTTCATCGACGGCGGCACGCCGGCCGTGATGAACAAGTCGGAGGCCTTCTTGTGCACCATCAACTTGAGGAAGGAGGTGAAATCGAAGTCGCTCATAGGCCCTCCGGGCGGTAAATGGTAAAGCCGCCCGCCAGAGGCGGGCTGTCAATGGTCAATGGTGAAGAGATGGCAGGCATCGCCGCTTGCGCGCCCTGCGCCGCTCTTACTATTTACTGCTTACCCTTTACCATTTACCCCTTGAAAATGTCCTTGTTGCGCGCGTAGCCGATCGCCTGCTGACGTGTCACCAGGCCGCGCTTCACCAGGTCCTGCAGGTTCTGGTCCAGCGTCTGCATGCCGTACTGCTGACCGGTCTGGATGGACGAATACATCTGCGCCACCTTGTCCTCGCGGATCAGGTTTCGGATGGCCGGAATGCCCACCATGATCTCGTGCGCCGCGATACGCCCGCCGCCCACCTTCTTCAGCAGCGACTGCGAAATCACCGCGCGCAGCGACTCGGAAAGCATCGAGCGCACCATCGGCTTTTCGCCGGCGGGGAACACGTCGATGATACGGTCGATGGTCTTGGCGGCCGAGCTGGTATGCAGCGTGCCGAACACCAGGTGGCCGGTTTCCGCGGCGGTCAGCGCCAGGCGGATGGTTTCCAGGTCTCGCAACTCACCCACCAGCACGTAGTCGGGATCTTCGCGGAGTGCGGAGCGCAGTGCTTCGTTGAAGCCGTGCGTGTCGCGATGCACTTCGCGCTGGTTGATCAGGCACTTCTGCGAGGTGTGCACGAATTCGATCGGGTCCTCGATGGTGAGGATGTGGCCGTATTCGTTCTTGTTGATGTGGTCGACCATCGCCGCCAGCGTGGTGGACTTGCCCGAGCCGGTCGGGCCGGTCACCAGGATCAGGCCCTGCGGCTGCTCGATCAGTTCGCGGAAGATGCCCGGCGCGGCCAGGTCTTCCAGCGTGAGCACTTCGGAAGGAATGGTACGGAACACCGCACCCGAGCCACGGTTCTGGTTGAACGCGTTGACACGGAAACGCGCAAGGCCGGGAATCTCGAACGAGAAGTCGACCTCGAGGAAT
This sequence comes from Dyella sp. C11, assembly GCF_003121485.1. Taxonomy (GTDB): domain Bacteria; phylum Pseudomonadota; class Gammaproteobacteria; order Xanthomonadales; family Rhodanobacteraceae; genus Dyella. The sequence continues at coordinate 49,921 of NZ_QAVX01000004.1, forward strand.
TCTTCATAGTCGCGGCGCTGCTTGTCCGACATGATGTCGTAGATCAGCGAGTGCACCTGCTTGTGCTCAAGCGCGGGAATGTTGATGCGGCGAACGTCGCCGTCCACGCGGATCATCGGCGGCAGGCCCGCGGACAAGTGCAAGTCCGACGCCTTGTTCTTCACCGAGAAGGCAAGCAGTTCGGCGATATCCATCTGGTTTCCCCTTGAACCCGATCAACTGGTGGCACATGCCCGGGGCGGTGGATGCGTCCGGGACACGGCAAGCCGGCGCGGTGCGCCGAACTCGTCGACAGGCCCTTTCCCCGTTCCCCAAGTAGCGCGCCGATACTACCCGTGCCGCGCCCCACGCCACCAGTCTTTCGTTTGGCCGTAAGCCGCAAAGTGCGGACCAGGTTGAAACTTCACGCCCCCGAGGCCGGCCGGCCCGCGCTTCCGCCAGGGGACGGCCGCGCCCCGCCTCCGGTAAGGTACGCCCCAGTTCAACGAGGATCCCGCATGACGCGTATCGCGTTCATCGGCGGCGGCAACATGGCGCGCAGCCTGATCGGCGGCCTGCTCAAGACCGGCTTTGCCGCCTCGACCATCACCGTGGCCGAGCCGCGGGCCGAGGCACGGCAGGAGCTGGGCCGCGATTTCGGGGTGGCCTGCTATGCCGAGAACCGCCTCGCCGCCGCCGAAGCCGACGTGCTGGTGCTGGCGGTGAAGCCGCAGATCATGCCGGCCATCCACGCCGAACTGCAGGACACGCTGGCCCGCCAGCGGCCGATGCTGATCTCCATTGCGGCCGGCGTGCGCATCGACCAGCTGGAGCGCTGGTTCGGCCATGCCCTGCCCATCGTCCGCTGCATGCCCAATACGCCGGCACTGATCGGTGCGGGTGCCTCCGGCTTGTTCGCCAATCGCCGCGTTGGGCCCGAACAGCGTGCACAGGCCCAGCACATCATGGACGCCGTGGGCATCACCCGCTGGGTGGACGATGAAGCGCTGATCGACACGGTGACCGGCATCTCCGGTTCCGGGCCGGCCTATTTCTTCGCCATGGTGGAAGCGCTGGAAGACGCCGCCTTCGCCCAGGGCATGCCGCGCGAAACCGCCCGCGCGCTCGCCGCGCAGACCTGCCTGGGTGCCGGCCGCATGCTGGTGGAAAGCGGCGAGGATCCCGGCGTGCTGCGCCAGCGCGTCACCTCGCCCAACGGCACCACGCAGGCCGCGCTGGAAAGCCTGTCCGCCGACCATTTTGCCCAGATCATTGCCCACGCCGTGGCAGCCGCCACGCGACGTAGCGGTGAACTCGCCGCCGCCCTGGATGACCGCCCGTGAGTTACCTCGTCAACGCCCTTTCGTTCCTTGTCGACCTCGCTTTCGGTGCCGCCGCCGCGCTGTTCGTGCTGCGCCTGCTGGCCGAGGCCAGCCGCGCGGACTTCCACAATCCGCTGAGCCAGTTCATCTACCGCACCACCAACCCGGTACTGGCGCCGATCCGGCGCGCACTGCCCAACTGGCGGCGCATCAACATCGCCGCGCTGTTGCTGGTGTGGCTGTTGATGCTGCTCAAGCGCGTGGTGCTGTTTGCGCTGCTCGGCCTGTTTCCGCACGTGCTGGGGCTGCTGGTGCTGTCCATCGCCGACACGCTGGACTTCATTGCCATGTTCTACGTGGTGCTGATCTTCATCTGGTCCTTGATGAGCCTGTTCCAGGTGGATACCTATCACCCGGTCTACCGGCTGGCCGGCGGCCTGGTGGACCCGCTGCTGCGCCCCTTGCGCGGCAAGCTGACGGCAGGCGGGCTGGACTTCGCACCGTGGGCCGTGATGATCGTGCTGATTCTTGCGCGCCTGTTGCTGGTGTCGCCGCTGACCGACCTGGGCGCGCGACTCGCGCTCGGCGTCTGAAAGGCTTCCATCCGAACTGCCTGTTGGCGGCCGTCACCCGATGGCCGGTGACGCGCACCGCTCCACTCCTTTTCGCACTTACCCCATCGCCAGGAGAACTCTCCGCATGAAAGCGAACCTGCCCCACCTGCGTCGCCGCCTGCTTGTGCTGGCCCTTGCCGCCACGTGCGCCTGCGGCGCTTACGCTGCAGCGCCTGCGGCCACCAAGCCTGACGTGGTGGCCGACCACATCGATACCTCGGTGAACCCCGGCGATGACTTCTTCCAGTTCGCCAACGGTGCATGGCTCAAGGCCAACCCGATTCCGCCCGAGGAGTCGCAGTGGGGCATCGGCCAGGTGGTGCAGGACGAGCTGTACACCAAGCTGCGCAAGATCAGCGAGGATGCCGCCGCCGACAAGGCCGCCAAGCCCGGCAGTGACGAGCAGAAAGTGGGTGATTTCTGGACCACCGGCATGGACCAGACGAAAGCCGACAAGCTCGGCGTGACACCGCTGAAGGACGAACTGGCACGCATCGACGCCGTGCACGACGTGAACTCTGCGCTCGACGAAGCCTTTGCGCTGCAGCTGCTGGGCGTCGGTCCCTTCTTCGATTTCCAGGTGTCGCAGGACGAAAAGCAGAGTGACGTGATGGCCGTGCACCTGTGGCAAGGCGGCCTGGGCCTTCCGGAGCGCGATTACTACTTCAACAAGGAACAGGGCGTCGCCAAGGTACGCGCCGCGTACGTGGAACACCTGCACCGCACGTTCCGCATGCTCGGCAAGCCGGCTGCGGAAGCCGCCCACAGCGCCCAGCAGGTGATGGCCTTCGAAACCGCGCTGGCCAAGGTGTCACGCCCGCTCGCCGACCTGCGCGATCCGCTGAAGAACTACAACAAGATGGCGCCGGCGGACCTCACCACGAAGTACACGCCGTCCATCGCATGGAATACGCGTCTGGCGGGCTGGAAACTGCCTGCGTCCACCGTGATCGTCGGCCAGCCGGAATTCTTCAGCGGCCTGCAGGCGCTGTTGGCCAAGACGCCAACGCCGGTGATTCGCGACTATCTCCGTGCGCATCTGGTCGACACCTACGCTGCCTACCTCAGCCAGGATTTCGACAACGAACACTTCGACTTCTTCGGCCGTACGCTCAACGGCCAGAAGGAACAGAAGCCGCGCTGGAAGCGCGTGATGCGCTCGGAGAACCATGCCATCGGCATGATCCTGGGCCGCATCTACGTGAAGGACTATTTCTCCGAAGCGGCCAAGCAGCGCTACAACACCATGGTCGAAGCCATCCGCACCGCGTATGGCGAACGCATCGAGAAGCTCGACTGGATGAGCCCGGCCACCAAGGCCAAGGCGCAGGAGAAACTGGCCGCCGTCACCAAGAAGGTGGGCTATCCGGACAAGTGGAAGGATTACTCCACGCTCACCATCGGTCGCGAGTCGTACGCGCAGAACATGATGAATGCGACACGCTGGGAAGCCGAGGACATGATCTCCAAGTTCGGCAAGCCGGTGGACCGCAACGAGTGGGAGATGACGCCGCAGACGTACAACGCGTACTACAACCCTTCCAACAACGAAATCGTGCTGCCTGCCGCGCAGTTCATGATCCCGGGCTTCACCGACAACCAGATCGATGACGCCGTGGTGTACGGCTACGTCGCCGCATCCACCATCGGGCACGAAATCACCCACGGCTTCGACGACGAAGGCCGCCAGTTCGACGCCAAGGGCAACCTGGTGGACTGGTGGACCAAGGAAGACGCCGCACGCTTCAAGCAGCGCGCCGACGTGATGGTGAAACAGTTCAACGCCTACGAACCGCTGCCCGGCCTGCACATCAACGGCCAGGCCAGCCTGGGTGAGAATATCGCCGACTTCGGCGGCATCATGATCGGCCTGGATGCCTTCAAGAAAACCGAGCAATACAAGAAGGGCGAAAAGATCGCCGGCTACACGCCGCTGCAGCGCTTCTTCCTCGGCTACGCCCTGGGCTGGCTCTCGCAGGAACGCGAAGAACAGCTGCGCTCCGGCCTGCTGGCCGACGTTCACGCGCCGGCCAAGTGGCGCGTGAACGGGCCGCTGTCCAACGTGCCCGATTTCTACGAGGCCTTCGGTGTGAAGCAGGGACAGCCGATGTGGCGCCCGGAAAATCAGCGAGTGAAGATCTGGTAAGCCAGACACTGCACTGAAACGCGCTGCTCCCTCTCCCCTCGGGGGAGAGGGCTGGGGTGAGGGGCCATCCTGCGAGAACATGCCCTATCCCTGTAGGAGCGCACTCTGTGCGCGACAAACCTACGGAGCGGTAACGACGAGACGCCGCGGTCGCGCACAAGGTGCGCTCCTACAGGGGGTACAGCAACATCAATGGCG